>NZ_KQ236743.1:0-21250 GCF_001185345.1 Dorea sp. D27
CAGATGTAGAAGATTGATAGGGAAGTTCCGGTTGCCGGTGAGGCCCGGACGAAATTTTCCCCGAGAGCGATGGGAACAAAGTACATAGCTTCTGCTATCGATAATCATACATCACAATCAATCATACATGCTTTTCTGGCAGATGTAAATCTGTCTTTTTATAGTTGCAGAAAGACAGTGGGATTGATTAAGTACACAATCTCACTGTCCCTATATATGCCGGCAAGACAGGAAACAACCTTATCTTAATGACATTGCTGTGGAATGTTCGCCGATAGCGGCTCACACCCCACGGGCCAAGGAATCTGGTGAGGATTCTCCGTCCCTTCCGCTTACACCTTCGCATATGTCCCCTGCCTCCCCAGCGGCTATCTACTTTACTGGCACGGGCGGGGACGGCTGTGTGACGTTACTGGCGGTCGGAAGGAATTTATCTGTGCCAGTATATTAATAAAAAAGCTGAGCGAGTGAAAACCTTTGGCAAAATGGAATTATAATTATATTGAGGAAGAGCCGGTATCAGGTACAGGGCTGTTATATGAGATAACATTCCCGCCTGATTCCGGCTCTTCCTGCAGCAACGGCGTGCACGCCACGCTGCAAACGTTTAACTACGATAATATACAACGTTTTAAACGGTATGTGTTGCTTACGTTAAGCTTGCTATCATTTTCCATCTAGCTGATGCAGCCAGCGGTCATCCGCTGGCCAGAAACGTTACACGACCGCTCTCGCCCTTGTTAAGTGAAGTAGACAGCGGGCGGGGAACCGGGTGGGAGATGTGCAGGTGTAAGCGGGAGAGGCGGAGAATCCTTTCCGTAGCCCTTATCCTGCGGGATGTAAGCCGCTATCGGCGCGCATTCCGCATGGTTAGGGATACGTGAAATAGTCGGAGCTTCGTACGCATCGAAGCATCTGCCACCCGGCTCCCCGCACGCCGCCCACTTTACTTACCCCCCCAATTGGAAGGTTAGTATGTAGTCATCCATCACAAACCCATTCCCGATATCCGCCACCTGTTCATCTGTAATCTTAAATCCGAGATGATCATAGACGGCCAGCGTGTTGGCATTGTGTTTATTGCACGTAAGCCAGAGTTTGGAGATTCCTCTGTCTTTGCAGAGCTGTACGAGGTATTGGAACGCTTCTGAAGCGAGGTGCTGTCCGCGGAACGCTTTCTTTATGTAGAGCTTGCTCAGAAACAGCGAGCCGTCCTCTTCATGGATACCCGTATAGCCTGCCATCGTGTGGGAGCTGTATATCTGGAAGTATTCATAACCGTTCTGGATCTGTTCTTTCAGTGCCGGAAATGACTGGAACTTGTCCACCATATAGTCCACCTGCTCTTCCCCGATAATATCTGTAAAATGTTCGTGCCAGATTTCTTCTGCAAGCACGGCGATATCCTGTATCTCGCTGTCCGATCCGACGGGGACAAATCTTGTCTGCTTCATATCTCTCACTCCTGTATTTTTCTCTTCGTCAACTTTAAATCAATAGTATCCATGTGTTATTATAAGTGATATAATAAAAACGGACAATAATGAATTTCATTTTTATATGGCAGAAGCATTACCTGAAAGCCTCTGCCATGCGTATGCGGCATGTTTAGGAGGACTTATATGAGCGGTTTTGTGACGTTGGATGGCGTTCGGAAAGTTTATCATATGGGAGAGGTGGAAATTGTAGCGGCCGACGGCATCGACTTTCAGATAGAAAAGGGCGAGTTTGCGGTAGTCGTGGGACCGAGCGGTGCGGGGAAGACTACAGTGCTGAATATACTTGGAGGGATGGACACCGCCACAGAAGGCAGTGTAGAAGTAGATGGAGCATTCATATCCCAATATAGCCAGAAACAGCTTACGGCATACAGACGAGATGATATTGGGTTCGTATTCCAGTTCTATAATCTCATTCCGAACCTTACAGCTCTTGAAAATGTGGAGCTGGCCCTTCAGATATGCAGGGATCCGATGGATGCAGAGGAAGTTCTTGTTGACGTCGGGCTCGGGGAACGGCTGTCCAACTTCCCGGCACAGCTTTCCGGCGGTGAACAGCAGAGGGTCTCTATAGCGAGGGCCCTTGCCAAGAATCCGAAGCTGCTGTTGTGCGATGAACCGACCGGTGCGCTGGACTACAATACGGGGAAGTCGATTCTGAAGCTCCTGCAGGATACATGCAGGGAGAAAGGGATGACGGTCATTCTCATCACGCATAACCAGGCCATCACTCCGATGGCTGACCGTGTCATAAAGATAAAAAACGGAAGAGTGTCCAGGATGATTGAAAACAATAATCCTGTTTCGGTAGATTCTATAGAGTGGTAGGGGTTTAAATGGGGACAAAGGCGACACGTAAAGATTTTTATATGGAAATACGCAGAAGCCTTGGGCGCTTTCTTTCTATCTTCTTTATCGTAGCGCTCGGAGTTGCGTTCTTCTCAGGAATACGTTCTTCAGAGCCTGATATGCGGGCTACGGGGGACGCTTATTTTGATGGGGCAGATCTGATGGATATCAAGACGGTCAGTACGCTTGGGATTACTGCAGACGATATCCGCGCAATCGGAAACGTGGACGGGGTGGAGAAGGTGGAAGGCGGGTACAGCGCTGACTTTCTCTGCCAGGGCGAGGACAGGGAGATAGCGGTACATATCATGTCCATGCTGCCGTCTATGAACAAAGTAACTGTGACAGAGGGGCGTCTGCCGCAGAAGCCCGGAGAATGTCTGACCGACGATGAGATGCATTATAAAGTCGGGGATAAGATCAAGCTCAAGGCCGGCGACGGCAAGAAGGTTACGGATACGCTTACGACGGATACGCTGACCGTGGTGGGCACAGGGAACACACCGTGTTACATTTCCTTCAGCAGAGGGAATACGACCATCGGGACAGGAGCATTAAGCGGTTTTTTTGTCGTGGCAGATTCCACATTTGACATGGATGTGTATACAGAGGCTTATGTCCAGGCAGAGGGAGCGAAGGAGCTGACTGCTTATACGGATGCGTATGAGGACAGGGTAAAGGAGATACAGGATAATATAGAGGCTATCACCGGGGAAAGAGGCCAGATCCGCAGGCAGGAATTGACTGCCGATGCAGAAGAGGAGCTAGACAAGGCAAAGAAAGAACTGGATGACGGAAAAAAAGAGGCGGAGGAAGAACTGTCGGAGGCGGAGCAGACGCTCAAAGACGGAGAAGAGCAGCTGGCGGATGCAAGAGAGCAGATATCCGACGGGCGCGCACAGCTGGAGAAAGCCAGAGCTACCTTAAATTCAAAACAGAAAGAACTGGACAATGCAAAAGCAGAGTATGCATCCGGCAAACAGCAGATTGAGGACGGGGAAGCTGCCTATGTACAGGGGATGGCGGACTTTGGCGCGCAGAAGGCGGCGTTTGATAAGCAGAAGGCGGAGGCAGAGTCGAAGTTCGCACAGCAGAAGGAACAGCTTGACCAGTTAAATCACTTATGTAATCGTATGGCGGCGGATGTTGCCCAGAAAAAAGCTCAGCTTTCCACACTGGAAGTTACGATTGACAATCTGAATCAACAGATAAGCGGGATGAATCCCGCGGATCCGCAGCTGCCGGATTTACAGGACCAGCTTCAGAAGGCGGAGGCTGACCGGGACGATTTGAGAGATAATATACTTCCGGCTGCGCTTGCAGAACTTCAGGGGTACCAGACTCAGTATGAGCAGTCTAAAAAGGCTTATGACGCTGCCAAAGATGAAGCGGACAGCAGACTGGCTGCCGGGCAGCAGGAACTCGACGCCGGGGCGGCGAAGCTTTCCGCCACAAAGACGAAGCTGGACAGCAGCGGAGCAGAGCTGGCTTCTGCCTGGAATCGGATACAGGACGGACAGACACAGATAGACAACGGATGGACCGAACTTGAGAAGCAGGAGGACACTCTTGACAAGGCCGAGGCGGAGCTGGCCGCCAGCGAGAAGGAGCTTGCAGACGGCAGGAAGGAATATGAGGAGGCGAAGTCGGAGGCAGATCAGAAGATTGCAGACGGGGAACAGAAGATTGCAGATGCCGAAGAGGAGATAGGGAAGATCAAGAACCCGAAGTGGTATGTGTATGACCGGAGCACGCTGACGGAATATACCGGATATGGTGACAACGCCGACCGCATGCGCGCTATCGGAAAAGTGTTCCCTGTATTATTTTTCCTTGTGGCGGCGCTGATCAGCCTTACGAGCATGACGCGTATGGTAGAGGAACAGCGCACGGAAATCGGAACGATGAAAGCGCTTGGCTATCATAAACTGACCATCGCGTCCAAGTATCTTGGTTATGCGCTGCTTGCCACGCTCGGAGGAAGCATTTTCGGCGTGCTGTTTGGAGAGAAGGTGCTGCCGTATATCATCATTTACGCATACGGAATCATGTATCATCATATACCTGATATCCTTACGCCTTACAACATGACCTATGCTGCTGCGGCTACGCTGGCGGCGCTTGCCTGTACTATCGGCGCCACGCTTGCAGCCTGCTATAAGGAATTGTCTGCACAGCCGGCCGTGCTTATGAGACCGCCCGCGCCGAAGAACGGAAAGCGGGTGTTCATGGAACGGGTGACGTTCATATGGAAAAGGCTGAGCTTTACTTGGAAGTCTACGGTGCGGAACCTGATGCGATATAAGAAACGGTTTTTCATGACAGTATTTGGCATCGGCGGATGTATGGCCCTTATGCTCGTCGGTTTCGGTATCAAAGATTCTGTATTTGCGATATCAGAACTGCAGTACAGCCAGATACAGGTGTATGACGGAATGGCGTATCTTGAAGAGGATATATCAGACGAAAAGCAGCAGAATACGGCAGAATTTATGGGACGTGACACTGATGTGGAACAGTACACGGAAGTAAACATGCGGAATATAACGCTCGTAAATGGCAGCAGGGAACGGGATGCTTATGAATGTGTACCAAAATCTGTAGAAGACATTGGCAGCTTCATTCATTTCAGAGACCGGAGAAGCCATGACAAATATGAGCTTACCGACGAAGGCGCCATAATCAGCGAGAAGACTGCAAAGCTTCTGGATGCCAAAGCAGGGGACACGATTTATGTCAAGGATGAAGAGGAAGGAAACCATCCGGTGAAGATTGCATCCATCTGTGAGAATTACATGGGGCACTACATTTATATGACGCCCGGTCTGTACGAGGATGTATACGGAGAAAGGGCGGCGTATAACTGCTATTTCTTCAAAGCGGAGGACTCCTCCAAGAGTGCGCTCGAGAAGACCGGGCAGAAGATACTCAGACAGGACGGTGTGCTCAGCATCAGCTATCTGCGTGACATCCAGAAGCAGCTGGATGATATGCTCAAAAGCCTGAATCTTGTTATCGTCGTATTGATTGTCTCGGCAGGAATGCTTGCATTTGTCGTACTCTTTAACCTGAATAACATCAATATTACGGAACGGCAGAGAGAACTGGCTACTATCAAGGTGCTTGGCTTTTATGATCCTGAGGTGGCAGCTTATGTATATCGTGAAAATGTCATTCTGACGTTTATCGGAGCCGGAGTGGGCATGGTCATGGGAAGACTCCTCCATCTCTTTATTATAAGAACAGTGGAAGTAGATGCAGCGATGTTCGGCAGAAACATCAATTTTCCAAGCTATGTATACAGCCTTCTGTTTACAGTGGCATTTTCTGCTTTTGTCAACTGGGTCATGTATTTTAAGCTCAAAAGGATAGATATGGTGGAGTCGTTAAAGAGCATAGAATAATAGAAACAGCACGATTGTTAGCACTCTTTTAAAAAGAGTGCTAATTTTCTATTGACTTTTAAAAAACACCGTATTATTATAACTGTTAGACAGAAAAAAATGGCGGTTTCAGCCGGAGCATTTATTATTAGAAAATAGGAGTGATATAAATGGCAGGAAAAAAAGGAAACTTATCTATCAGCAGTGAGAATATATTCCCGATTATAAAAAAATGGGTATATTCAGACCATGATATTTTTGTACGTGAAATGGTATCTAATGGATGTGATGCAATAACAAAGCTTAAAAAGCTCGATATGATGGGAGAGTACCAGATACCTGACGATTACAAGCCATCGATTCAGGTTATTGTAAATCCGAAGGAAAAGACACTGAAGTTCATTGATAACGGTGTGGGCATGACCGCAGATGAGGTAGAAGAATACATTACGCAGATTGCATTTTCAGGAGCGACAGAATTTCTTGAAAAGTATAAGGACAAGACAACAGAGGATGATATGATCGGACACTTCGGTCTTGGATTTTATTCCGCGTTCATGGTGGCGGATGAAGTGCATATCGACACGCTTTCATATAAGGATGGCGCAGCCCCGGTACACTGGGTCAGCGAGGGCGGAACGGAGTACGAGATGGAAGACGGCACAAAAGAAAGTGTCGGCACGGAGATTACGCTGTGTTTGAATGAGGACAGTGTGGAATTTGCCAATGAATACCGGGTAAGAGAGGTCATCGGCAAGTACTGCTCTTTCATGCCTGTAGAGATTTTCCTTTCTAATGAAGATGCAGAACAGGAATACGAGACGATAGACGAGGCGGATCTGAAAGAGGATGATGTTGTAGTTGAGCACATTCATGAAGAAGCCAAGATGGAAGAGAAGGAAAATGAAAACGGCGAGAAGGAGATGGTTGAGGTATCTCCGGCCAAAGAGAAGGTGAAGATCAACAAGCGTCCGGTTTCCCTGAGCGATATCCATCCGCTCTGGACAAAACATCCGAATGAATGCGAGAAGGAGGATTATCTGGAATTCTACCGCAAGGTGTTTATGGATTATAAGGAGCCTTTGTTCTGGATCCACCTGAATATGGACTATCCGTTCAACCTGAAGGGAATCCTTTATTTCCCGAGAATCAATACAGAGTATGATTCCATCGAAGGCACGATTAAACTGTATAACAACCAGGTATTTATTGCAGATAATATCAAAGAGGTAATCCCGGAATTCCTTATGGTATTAAAGGGAGTCATCGACTGTCCTGATCTTCCGCTCAACGTGTCAAGAAGCGCGCTGCAGAACGACGGGTTTGTAAACAAGATTGCAGACTACATTTCTAAAAAAGTAGCCGACAAGCTGAACGGGATGTGCAAGACACAGAAGGAAGAATACGAGAAGTGCTGGGATAACATCAGCCCCTTCGTGAAGTTCGGCTGCCTGAAGGATGAGAAGTTCTGCGATAAGATGAAAGACTCTATCTTATTTAAGAACATTGACCATAAGTATCTGACGCTGAAAGAATGTACCGAAGCGAACGGAGGCACGCTGGAAGAGCCGAAGGAGAAGGAAGACACCGCTTCTGAGGGAACAGAAGATACAGAGGCTGAGAAAGAGAAGACGACAATCTACTATGTAACTGACGAACAGCAGCAGAGCCAGTACATCAACCTGTTCAAGTCACAGGGCCAGGATGCGGTCATCCTGAACCACAACATTGATTCCGCGTTCATCACCCAGATGGAGCAGCGCAATCCGAACCTGAGCTTCCAGCGCATTGACGCAGACCTGACAGACTCAGCCAAAGAAGAAGTTGCTGAGGAGGAGAAAGAAGAATTCCAGAAGACAGCGGACAGCCTTGTGGAGATATTCCGCAAGGAGCTTGCAAATGAGAAGCTGGATGTGAAGGTGGAGAAGTTAAAGGATGACAAGACGGCAGCGATGATTACGTTGTCCGAGCAGAACCGCCGTATGCAGGAAATGATGAAGATGTACGGTATGGCTGGAATGGACGCCGGAATGTTCGGCGGGGAGAGTACGCTCATACTCAATGCCAACCATCCGCTCGTGAAGTTCGTGGTAGAGCATAAGCGTGCCAAGAGCGTACCTGTTATCTGCAGGCAATTGTACGACCTGGCTATGCTGGCACACAAGCCGCTGAGTCCGGAAGAGATGACAGCGTTCATGCAGAGAAGTAATGAGATTATGATGCTTTTGACAAAATAAAACACAACCGTGTACCTGCAGCCGGAGAAAAGACGGCACGGCAGCAGGCAGCGAGACCTCTGAGGAGGGAAATCAGAAAGATTTCTCTCCTCAGAGGTCTTTTCGGATGTCCGGTGGGATAGCATCTGTGCATCCGGTTCCGGTCGGAGCGTCCACATCAGTGACGCCGGATATCTACCGGCCAGCCTCGAATGCAATCCCTGCCTTAGCGTAGAATGCCCGCACCCACCGGTCCCAGGCTTCATCCAGCGACTTGTCCATTGTAAAGGTATTCATGGAAGTGCCTGTCACGCAGACGAGGCGGGTACCGTCATATCTCAGGTTCATATACAGGCCCTGGATTTCTTCCGGCCGGTATGGAAGGCCGTCCTGTCCCTCCTGTTCCAGAAAGCCGGTGAAATCCTCTCTGCTGAGGGAGAGGACAAACTTGAAATCCAGGGGGGTACGCTTCCCTTTAATAATGGACAGGCAGTAGCTCCTCAGCTCGCTCCACAGAGAATATTCCCTGTCAGGAGCTTCCTCATAGAAATCCTTGTGGATATGTCCGTCAACCGTAAATTTGTTATATGTTGTGATTTCACCTTCTATAAGAGAAAGGGAATCGAAAGTGTCTTTTAAAAGCAGATGGGACATGCAGGCCTTTGTGTCAGGTGTCAATGTAATCATGGGTAGCGCTCCTTTGTATTTTATATCCGCTGGCGGCTCTAAATGTTCCGTCAGCCTGCGGACAGTAATATTATATCAATTCCCGTCTCATAATGCATTATAAGTTTGACTTTTACAGATGAAAACATTACAATAACCATGTATGTTCAGACGTGTGAAGCAATGCAGGTTTTCATAAGATTCTGCACGAAGGAGAAATGGTTATCGTGAAAGATGAAAACAGAAAAAAATGGAGTAAGGGGGAAGAACAGGACAAGATATTGCGAATGGCGGTTATCGTTGTCGTTGTTCTTTTAATTATAGGTGGAATTATCGTCGCTGTAAAGCTGCTGAATCCCCGCGTAGACATCACAGAGGGCACAAAGAAGCTGAAAGAGCTGGAGCAGGCTGATCTAAAGACTGCGGAAAGCAAGATAGAAGAATTGGAAGAGGCGGAACGTGCGGCCGACGAGGAACGGAAGAGCCGCCCTGTCAACGAGCGGTTTGCCAATTGTCTTGTACTGGGTGATTCGATTACGCAGGGGCTCTATGAATTTGGTATTATGGACCAGTCGCTCGTGATCGCGGAAAAAGGGGCGGAAGTGACGAGACCGGAAGATACGGGTACGATAGACATGATAAAAAAAGCGGAGGAGGCAAATCCGAAATACCTGTTCCTTGCATTCGGCATGAATGATGTAGATGCCGCCAGAGGAGATGCTTCGGCATTTGCAGAAGGATATGGGAAGGTGCTGGATGAGATCAAGTCCTCCATGCCGGACACGAAGGTGTATGTCAACTGTGTCCTGCCGGCGGACAAGCAGGCCGTAGAGAACAACGAATGGTACGGCAATATTCCGGATTATAATGAGAAGCTGAAAGAGTTGTGTGAAAAGAAAGATGTCATCTATATAGATAACACAGAACTTGTGAAAGAGGAGTATTATGCGGATGATGGCATACATCAGGCTCCGGACTACTATCCGGGCTGGGTAGAGAACATGGCGGAGGCGGCAGATTTATAATGAAAAGCAAAGAAAAAAGTATGTTGGACTTCATCAATATATGTAAATACCTTCTCGTCTTACTGCTCATTGCATATGTCATCCTGCTGATTTCAAAAGAAGGCGGCACGAATACACCGATAAAGACAGTGAACAAAAATGTCCTTTCGGTCATGGGGACGGAAGGGATGAAAAAAGGGACGACCCAGGATCTGAAGAAGTACTACGGACTGAATGCGGATGACTACAAAGGAGTGACGCTGTATATCCCTGATGACGTCATGGGAGTCAATGAGCTGCTCATCGTGCAGCTTACGGATGTAAGCCAGGCGGAAAGTGTGGAACAGGCAGCTCAGGCAAGGCTCGATACGCAGAAGGAAAGCTTTGAGGGATATGGAGCAGCCCAGACAAAGCTGATCAGATCAGCCGTGCTGGAGAGCAGAGGGGATTATGTGCTGCTGGCGGTGACGAAGAAGGCAGATGCAGTACAGGGGGCATACAGAAAGAGTTTATAGAAAAGGATATAAGGATAATGCTATTTAGCAGTATTGTATTTTTATTTACGTTTTTACCAATTATATTAATCCTGTATTATATCGTGCCGCGGCCGTTTAAGAATCCGGTGCTTCTTGCAGGCAGCCTGGTTTTTTACGCCTGGGGAGAGCCGGTCTATATCTTCCTCATGATACTTTCTATCCTGTTCAACTATATGAGCGGGCTGGATATAGCAAGGCACTTGGGACATGGGCATAAGGCAAGGCGAAGCCTGATTTTTACTATTGCTGTGAACTTATGCATCCTCGGCTTTTTCAAGTATGAAGGATTCGTGCTGGACAGCATCAATGCAGTGCTCCCAGTTGACATCCCGTACCGGGAGCTGGCACTTCCCATAGGGATATCCTTTTATACGTTCCAGACACTGTCCTATATCATCGATGTGTACAGAGGGAATGTGAGGGTACAGAGAAATCTGCTGGACTTTGCCTTGTATGTGAGCATGTTTCCGCAACTGATTGCAGGGCCGATCGTCAAGTACACGGATATACAGAGGCAGCTCCGCATCCGACAGGAATCCTGGGTCAAATTTGGTGACGGAGCCCTCTTTTTCGTACGGGGACTATCCAAGAAGGTGCTGATTGCCAATACGTCAGGTATGATATTTACGAAAGTGACAGAGCTGGGACCTGCCCAGACTTCGACGCTCAGTGCGTGGCTTGGATGCCTGGCCTACACGTTCCAGATTTATTTTGATTTCAGCGGCTATTCAGATATGGCTATCGGTCTCGGCAAGATGTTCGGATTCCAGTTTTTGAAGAATTTTGATTATCCTTATATATCAAAGAGCATAACAGAATTCTGGCGGAGGTGGCATATATCTTTGAGCTCATGGTTCAAGGAGTACGTTTATATACCTCTCGGCGGGAACCGCGTCAGTACGATGAAGCACGTGCGCAACATACTGGTCGTATGGCTGCTTACGGGACTCTGGCACGGCGCGAGCTGGAACTTTGTCATGTGGGGCCTGTATTACGGTATCCTGCTGCTCATTGAGAAATATGCCCTGGGCCGGGTACTGGACAGGATACCAGGTATCCTGAGACATGTCTACTGTATCGTGCTTGTCATGATCGGCTGGGTGTTTTTCTTCAGTCCGTCGCTTGGAAACGCGGTGCAGTATCTGAGGCTCATGTTCGGAGGAGGAAGCGGGATCGTGGATAAGGAAGGGCTTTATCTGCTTGTGACGAACCTCGTGCTTTGGGCAGCTGCTCTTATAGGTTCCACACCGTCCGTCCATGTTCTGTATGAACGCTTTATATACAGAGAGGGAAAGAACAGGGCGGTCATCAACTGTGCCGTGTATGGAATCCTGTTCCTGTTGTGTATCGCATATCTTGTCACGGAGACGTATAACCCATTTTTATATTTTAGATTTTAGGAGCATGCCATGAAGCGGAAATCGGACAGAAGAAAGAGAAAAGTGCATATAAAGAAAGCGGCCGCGCTGCTGTTCCTCTGCTTGCTTGCAGTCATCTGTCTTGTCAATCTCGTACACAGAGACAAAGAGTTTTCAGATAAGGAAAACCGCATGCTGGAACAGAAGCCTTCATTGACCATGACCGGCGTTACGGGCGGCCGTTATATGAAGCAGTACGAGTCATACAAGTCAGATCAGTTTGCGGCAAGAAACCTCTGGGTCGCACTGAAGACCAATACGGACCTTCTGATGGGAAAGCGGGATTCCAACGGTGTGTTTAAGGGGAAGGACAGCTATCTGCTGGAAGACATTGCAAAGCCGGATGAAGAGCAGATGAAAGAGAACATTGAGGCAATCAAAGCGTTTGAGGAAGCTTATATAGATATCCCTGTCTATTTCGCGCTCGTTCCCAATGCGGCGAATATCATGTCCGAAAAGCTGCCGGGCCTTGCGGAGACGGAAGACCAGAAGGAGCAGTTTGAAAGGATCCGTAAAGGGCTGGGGGACAAGGTCAACTGGGTTGATGTCCAGTCGGCGCTCGCTAAGCATAAGGATGAGAATATCTATTATCATACGGACCACCATTGGACGACACTTGGAGCAAGCTATGCATATGAAGAACTTGCGAAAGCTATGGGACTTGATACGGCGAACGGTCCGAAATGGGAACGTTATGCGGTGAGCAATGATTTTAACGGTACATTATCGGCTTCCAGCGGGTATGAACAGGGATACCGGGAGCCGATTTACATCTATGTGCCGGAAAAAGGGGAAAAGTCTCCGGATGTTGCCGTCAGCTATGTGGATGAGCAGAGAAAGTCGGCGAGCCTTTATGACTCCTCAAAACTCAAAGAAAAGGATCAGTATGCCTTGTTCCTGGGGGGCAATTATTCGATGATTGATATCAAGACGACTGCAGAGACGTCAAACCGGCTGCTGCTCGTTAAAGATTCTTATGCGAATTGCCTTGTCCCCTTCTTGACTCCGTTCTTCAGGGAAATTATAATTATTGACCCAAGGTATTATTATGGCGATATCCATCAGGTTATGAAAGAAAATAATATCACGAGCGTTTTATTCTTGTATAATGGGAACACATTTGTAGAAGATAACAGTATAAGTGGAGTGCTGAAAAATAATGAGACTGAATAAGTTTATAAGCGAGGCGGGTGTCTGTTCCAGGCGTGAGGCCGACAAGCTGATTGAGGCGGGCCGTGTGACGGTGGACGGAAAGAGAGCTGTGACCGGCATGCAGGTGGATTCCTCCCATGAAGTGCGTGTTGGTAAGAAGCTCATAAGAAGTAGAGACGAAAAGACAGTGCTGGCGGTGCATAAGCCCGCCGGTATCGTATGTACGGAAGACAAGCGGGTAAAGAACAATATTATCCGCTTTTTAAAATATCCCGCGCGTATTACTTATGCGGGAAGGCTGGACAAAGATTCGGAAGGGCTTCTCATCATGACAAATGACGGAGAGCTAATCAACGGCATGATGCGTTCCAGGTACGGGCACGAGAAGGAATACAAAGTATGGGTGGACAGACCGGTGACAGATGAATTCATCAGCCGGATGTCTTCAGGTGTAAGAATCATAGACAGGGAGAAAGGCCTGGATAAGACCACGAGGCCATGTACGGTACAAAAGTGCGGTACGTATGTATTTACTGTCATATTGACCCAGGGTCTGAACCGGCAGATCAGACGAATGTGTGACGCGCTCGGATATAAGGTGAAGCGGCTGGTTAGAATACGGATTATGAATATCGAGCTGGGGGATTTAAAACCTGGTGCTTATCGAAAACTGACAGAGCAGGAGTTGAATGGATTATATGAGCAGACAGAAAAAGGAAAGAATGCAGGAACTGGTAGAACAGCTGAATAAAGCAGGGAAAGCTTACTATCAGGACGCGGAAGAAATCATGAGCAATTTTGAATATGACAGGCTGTATGATGAGCTGCTGTCTTTGGAGAAAGAGCTTGGCATTACTCTTTCAGGCAGTCCCACGGCCAATGTCGGTTATGAGGTGCTGAGCGAGCTGCCGAAAGAGCGGCATGACAGTCCGATGCTGTCACTGGACAAGACGAAGGATGTGGAGGAGCTCAAGAAATTTGCCGGCGACCAGAAGGTAATGATGTCATGGAAGCTGGACGGCCTGACGATAGTGCTTACGTACCGGGGCGGGGAGTTATATAAAGCGGTAACGAGAGGGAACGGGGAAGTCGGAGAGGTTATCACGAACAATGCCCGGGTATTCAAGAACATTCCGGTCCAGATAGCCTACAAAGGAGAACTCGTACTGAGGGGCGAGGCGGTGATAGGCTATAAAGATTTTGCGAGAATCAACAAAGAGATAGAGGACGCCGACGCTAGATATAAGAATCCCCGCAACCTTTGCAGCGGCTCTGTACGCCAGCTGAACAATGAGATTACGGCCAGGCGCAATGTCAGATTCTATGCGTTTACACTCGTGCAGGCAGACGGGGTTGATTTTCACAATTCGAGAGTCTGTCAGATGGAATGGCTGAAAGGACAGGGATTTGAAGTAGTAGAATATCACGTAGTTACCAAGGATACGCTGGAGGAAGAAGTTATTAAATTTTCGGAAAAAATAGCCGGAAATGATTTCCCATCGGACGGACTTGTGTTAGTATATGATGATGTGGAATACGGTCGGTCACTGGGCAGGACTTCCAAGTTTCCAAAAGACTCGTTTGCGTTCAAATGGGCGGATGAGACGAAGGAGACGAAGCTGCTTGAGATAGAATGGAGTCCGTCCAGGACAGGACTGATCAATCCGGTCGCCATATTTGAGCCTGTAGAGCTTGAAGGCACTACAGTCAGCAGGGCCAGCGTCCATAACTTAAGCATAATGGAAGAGCTGGAGCTTGGTGTCGGCGACGAGATAGAAGTATACAAGGCCAACATGATTATCCCGCAGATTGCAGAAAACCTGACGAGAAGCGGCGTAAAGGACATTCCCGCGCACTGCCCGGTGTGTGGTGGCGATACGGAAGTGAGGCAGGTCAGCAATGCCAAGGCATTGTACTGTATAAATCCGGAATGCCAGGCAAAGCATCTGAAGTCATTTGCCCTTTTTGTCAGCAGGGACGCTCTGAATATTGAAGGATTATCTGAAGCAACACTGGAAAAATTCATCGCGAAGGGGTATATTAGAGAGTATGCAGATATATTTCATCTTGACCGTTACCAGGAAGAGATTCAGACGATGGAAGGGTTTGGGGAGAAATCATATCGGAATCTTATAGAGAGCATAGAAAAAGCAAGGACCACCACACTGCCCAGAGTCATCTTCGGACTTGGCATAGCCAACATCGGTCTCGCCAATGCCAAGATGATATGCAGAGAATTCGGCTATGATATTGATAAGATGCTGCAGGCCGGGGTGGAGGAACTCAGCGCGATACAAGGCGTGGGAGACGTGATAGCCGGGACCTTTGTAGACTACTTCTCGGATAAGAAGCATGTGCGTATATTCCGCGAACTTCTGGAAGAGCTGTCGATACCTGAAGAGGAGACAAGGCAGCAGGATCAGAGATTTACAGGCGTTAACTTTGTTATAACCGGGAGTGTGGAACACTTCGCTAACCGTGGGGAGGTAAAGGAACGGATAGAAAGCCTCGGCGGAAAAGTGACTGGTTCCGTGACTTCCAAGACAAATTACCTCATAAATAATGATGTGGCATCCACATCATCCAAGAATAAGAAAGCCAATGAACTGGGGATTCCCATCATATCTGAAAAAGATTTCATGGAAATGCTCGGTGAAAGTGAGGGCTGACAGAAAGAAGGGTAGAAATGACTGATAAGGATAAGAATAAGGAAACGAACGAGACAGAGATAGAAAAGGTAGACGATGCTCACGTTGAAGTGGAAGACACGAAAAAGGAAGAGGATGAATATGAAAAAGTCTGCTTTATCTGCCATCGACCGGAGAGCACCGCGGGCAAGATGATAGAACTGCCTAATAATATATCCGTGTGCAGCGACTGTATGCAGAAGAGCTTTGATGCTATGAGCAACGGCCAGATAGATTACAGCCAGCTTATGAACATGCCGGGCGTCCAGGTGTTCAACATGTCAGACATGGAGCAGCAGGATGTCCCGAAACAGCAGAAGCTCAAGAAGAAAAAAGAAGGCGGGGAGAAAAAGCCTCTGATTGATATCAGGGAGATTCCGGCGCCTCATAAGATCAAGGCGAGCCTGGACGAATATGTAGTAGGTCAGGAGTACGCTAAGAAAGTGATGTCCGTCGCAGTGTATAACCACTATAAAAGGGTTGCCACGGACACGATGGATGACATTGAGATTGAAAAGTCAAATATGCTGATGATCGGGCCTACCGGATCTGGTAAGACCTACCTTGTGAAAACGCTGGCGCGGCTTCTCGATGTACCGCTTGCCATAACGGATGCCACTTCCCTTACGGAGGCGGGCTACATAGGAGACGATATAGAGAGCGTCGTATCCAAACTTCTGGCTGCTGCCGAAAACGATGTGGAGAAGGCGGAGCAGGGAATCATATTCATTGATGAGATAGATAAGATTGCCAAGAAGAAGAACACGAGCCAGAGGGACGTCAGCGGAGAATCGGTCCAGCAGGGTATGCTTAAGCTCCTTGAAGGGAGCGATGTGGAAGTGCCTGTCGGGGCGAACAGCAAGAATGCCATGGTTCCCCTTACCACGGTGAATACGAGAAATATACTGTTTATATGCGGCGGTGCGTTTCCGGATCTGGACGGCATTATCAAAGAGCGTCTGTCGAAGCAGTCTTCCATCGGGTTCGGAGCGGATTTGAAAGATAAGTATGATCACGATAAGACGATTTTAGAAAAGGTGACGATAGAGGATCTGCGTAATTTTGGAATGATACCGGAATTTATCGGCCGTCTTCCAATCATATTCACGTTGCGCGGCCTTGACGAAGATATGCTCGTCAAGATATTAAAGGAGCCGAAGAACGCGATTCTGAAGCAGTACCAGAAACTGCTCGCTCTGGATGAAGTCAAGCTGGACTTTGATGAAGGGGCTTTAAGCGCCATCGCCAGAAAAGCGATGGAGAAAGACACCGGTGCAAGAGCGCTGCGTGCCATCATCGAGGAATTCATGCTGGATATCATGTATGAGATTCCGAAAGATGACAATATCGGAGAAGTGACGATTACCAAAGAATACATAGAAGGAACGGGAGGACCTGTCATCATGCTCAGAGGACAGGAAGTTGCGAGGTTGAGATAATGAATGGTTATAGTTATTTGCTGGATCTGGCAATTATTTTATTGTGTACGAAACTATTAGGACTGGCTACGAGGAAGGTACAGATGCCGCAGGTGGTGGGAGCGCTGCTTGCAGGGCTTCTGCTCGGCCCTGCGGTGGCCGGTGTGCTTACAGAGACGAGCTTCATCCATGAGGTCGCCGAGATTGGCGTTATCGTTCTCATGTTCTGCGCGGGACTTGAGACGGATATCAAGGAACTGAAAGCAAGCGGGAAGGCATCTTTCGTCATTGCCCTATGCGGTGTAATCGTACCGCTTGCTGGCGGCTTCGGACTGGCTTACTTTTTCAACAGGCCGGGTATGATAGCATCAGATGCAGAAGCAAGCATATTGCTTCAGAACATCTTTATAGGAATTATCCTGACGGCTACTTCGGTGAGTATCACGGTTGAAACGCTCAAGGAGATGGGCAAGCTGAAGACCCGTTCCGGGAACGCGATACTCGGGGCAGCCATCATTGATGATATACTCGGTATCATCGCGCTGACGGTAGTGACGAGCATGGCAGACCCGTCTGTAAATATCGGCATCGTCATGCTGAAGATTGCCGGCTTCTTCATTTTCTCGGCCGTGGCGGGCTTCCTCTTCTATAAAGTATACAAGGCATGGACAGAAGGCGCGTCCAGAGGGCTGCACAGGCATGTTATCATCGCGTTCGTGTTCTGCCTCCTTATGGCATATATTGCAGAACAGTATTTTGGCGTTGCGGATATAACCGGAGCATTTATCGCCGGGCTGATTATATCCAACACGGAGCGTTCGGTATTTATACAGACGAAGTTTGATACGCTGTCGTATATGCTGCTGTCACCTGTATTTTTTGCAAGTATCGGCCTGAAAGTCGTGCTTCCCAAGATGAGTGGCATTATCGTCGCGTTCGCCCTGCTGCTGATGCTCGTCGCGGTCCTGACGAAGATCATCGGATGTGGCCTTGGAGCCAAAGTATGTGGTTACAAGCCATATCAGTGCAAGCGGATAGGCGTCGGCATGATATCGCGTGGCGAGGTTGCCCTGATCGTAGCGAGCAAGGGTACCGCGGTCGGGCTCATGAGTTCGGCATTCCTCGGCCCTGTAGTAATCATGGTCGTGTTTACGACGATAATCACCCCCGTCCTCCTGAAAATCATCTTCAAGAAAGGGCCGGACCTTCCGGTGGCGAAGGAGAAGGAAGTATCCAGCTACTACGAAGGGGCCTCTATCCTGCGGGGAGAAGAAAAATAGCTTTCTGCACATAGAAGCATACTTTCCTCATATACTTTATAAAAAAGTATATGAGGTTTTTTTATGGATGATGCAACATGCAAGGAGCAGATATTATCCCAGGATTACTGGGATTTTATTTTTCCGGGTTTCCGCAGCATTAGCGATATGGGACTCGAAGGAGACCAGTATTGTATGCAGGATATGGACTTTGGATATAAAGCGATATACGTAGACAGCGAAGAAATGGAACCTTTAAGCATTGAAAGATACTGGTACAATTCCATCCCAAACTGCTATTGCCTGCTGGATATGGCGGCATTGAACGAATCTGGGATAACTGCCGCGCAGAATTATCCGGCGCTTCAGCTTATGGGCACTGACGTAATGATTGGATTTGTGGATACGGGAATTGATTATAAGAATTCTGTATTCCGCAATCTGGACGGAAACACAAGAATTGCAGGAATCTGGGATCAGACGATTCAGGAGGGCACACCGCCGGAAGGGTTCGCGTTCGGCAGCGAATACCGTGAAGATCTGATTAATGAGGCGCTTCGGTCAAGTGCACCCGAGGAGCTCGTACCGACTGTGGATACAAATGGACACGGGACGTTTCTGGCCAGTGTAGCGGCCGGGGGGGCAGATGTGGAAAACCAGTTTCTTGGGGCAGCTCCGGAATCCACCCTTGCAGTTGTAAAACTTAAAGAGGCAAAGGACTATCTGAAGGAATTTTATAAGATTAGGCCGGATGCAATCTGCTATCAGGAAAATGACGTCATGCTCGGCCTCCGCTATCTAAGCCTGCTGGCAGCAGAACGGAATATGCCCCTTGTCATGTGTATTGCGCTTGGAACGAATTTTGGAGGCCATAACAGCGCCACGCTGCTTTCAAGCGTACTTAACAGGTATTCCACAACAATCAACCGGATTGTCGTAATCGGCGGAGGAAATGAAGCGAATGAACGGCATCATTTTTCTGGCACATTAGGAAATATGAGGGAGCAGAGTGAGGTTGAAATCCGAGTGGGGGCAGGAGTAAGTGGATTTGTCACGGAACTGTGGACTTCGATTCCAAACGTGATGACCGTTTCCATCATATCTCCTTCAGGAGAGCGCACCCCGGTCATCTCCATCCGGCAGGGAAGCAGATATGTGTTTACGTTTACATTTGACCGGACAAGGGTTACGGTAGAATACAGGCTTCTTACAGAGAACAATGACTCTCAGCTTATCTTCCTGCGCTTCGACGGCCCTTCCGAGGGAATATGGAGGGTCGCGGTACAGCCGCTCCAGCTCTCTGACGGCGTGTTTCATATGTGGCTTCCTGTGAAGGAGTTCCTGAGTGGGGAAGTGTTCTTTCTGGAAGCAGACCCAGAGACGACCATCACGGAGCCGGGCAGCACAACCTATAGTATGACGGTAGCTTACTACAACGGAATCGACAATAGTATTGATATAAATTCCGGGAGGGGGTATACTAGAGATGGATACATCAAACCGGATTTTGCAGCACCCGGTGTGGGCGTGACCGGGGCCATGCCCGGCGGAAGATTTGTAACCAGAACGGGCTCAAGCGTTGCGGTTGGATTGACCGGTGGTGCATCCGCCCTTATGGCGGAGTGGCTCGTAAGGGAGCAGGAGCTGAACCTTGGGGCGGGAGCTAGCGAGGTCAGAAATCTGTTCGTGCTAGGAGCGCAGCAGAAGCCTCTGTTAGAGTATCCGAACCGTCAGTGGGGCTATGGGACACTAGACGTGTACCAGTCGCTAGACAGGCTGAGACGGTTATAGTGAAAAGGTAGAATGAAAAACGAAGGAGTGTCACATATGGCAGATTTTTTTGAGGATTTAGGAAAGAGAATATCCGACGTGGCGAATGACATCGGGAAAAAGACGGAAGATACGCTGGAAATCCAAAAGCGGAGAAGTGAAATCCGCACTTTGAGACGCGCAAGCGACAGAGACCTTATGGACATCGGCAAAATGATATATGATAAGTTCCGTAAAGGCGAGTTGAATGAAACAGACTGTATTGCGCTTTGCGAAGAGATTGAAAAACGCGATATGCAGATAGAAAAACAGGAAGAGGAAATAGCAAGAATCAGAGGAGAAGGATAGATGACCGTACTTGCAATTGGTATATTGGCGCTGCTGTTCAGCGCAGATATGCTGCTGAAGCAGCACGTGGAGGAGAATCTGGACAGCGGGGAAGAAAAAGAGCTTGTAAGAGAGAAGATAGTACTCCGAAAGGTGTATAACGAAGGCTTCATGCTGCATACGCTGGATAGGCATCCCCGTCTGATAAAGTCGGTTACTGGGGCAATGGGAGCAGCCCTCCTTGTCTATGATGTACTGCTGTCTGCGAAAAAGGGGCATCGTGTCGAGAAGCTCGGTGCAGCCATATTCAGTGCAGGCGCATGCAGCAACATATTTGACCGCCTTGTGAGAGGGAAAGTTATAGATTACATAGGATTCAGGAGCAAGAATGATTTCCTGTCCAGACTGACGGTAAACCTGGCGGATATATTTATCGTGGCAGGTCTTGTCTTGTCATGCCTGGGCAGTTTATTACCAGGGGCCGGTCCCCATTCAAGAGGGGTCTGACCCCTGTGAGGTGCATATGAAAAAAGGCAAGGTTTTCTGGTCTATATTAAAGCGGACGAATACAGACAAGATTGCAGCCGGTTTCGGCTTGTATTTTCTCGCAAGCGCTCTTTTTATCATGATCATGGAGCCGGGAATCCACCGTTACGGTGAAGCTGTCTGGTACTGCTTCTCTGTCGTGACAACGATAGGATTCGGAGATATTACGGCAGTCACGGTACTCGGAAGGACTGCCACAGTCATATTGGGCATATACGGAGTCATCGTCCTGGCAATCATACCTGGCATTGTGGTGAGCTACTATATGGAAATTGTCAAAATCCGGGCAAAAGAAAGTGCAGAGGAATTCCTGTACAAACTAGAACATCTCGAAGAGATGTCAAAAACAGAATTGAAAGAATTATCAGAGCAGGCAAAGAAGTGGAAGTTTAAGTAAATTAGGACGCCGCTGGGGAGGCAGAGGGCATCTGCTGCGATGCGTCCGGGACTGCGACTATCACACAGATTCCTAAGCCTGTGGAATGTTCGCCGATAGCGGCTCACACCCCACGGGCCAAGG
>NZ_KQ236743.1:21418-50269 GCF_001185345.1 Dorea sp. D27
CTGCTTCTCTGTCGTGACAACGATAGGATTCGGAGATATTACGGCAGTCACGGTACTCGGAAGGACTGCCACAGTCATATTGGGCATATACGGAGTCATCGTCCTGGCAATCATACCTGGCATTGTGGTGAGCTACTATATGGAAATTGTCAAAATCCGGGCAAAAGAAAGTGCAGAGGAATTCCTGTACAAACTAGAACATCTCGAAGAGATGTCAAAAACAGAATTGAAAGAATTATCAGAGCAGGCAAAGAAGTGGAAGTTTAAGTAAATTAGGACGCCGCTGGGGAGGCAGAGGGCATCTGCTGCGATGCGTCCGGGACTGCGACTATCACACAGATTCCTAAGCCTGTGGAATGTTCGCCGATAGCGGCTCACACCCCACGGGCCAAGGAATCTGGTGAGGATTCTCCGTCCCTTCCGCTTACACCTTCGCATATGTCCCCTGCCTCCCCAGCGGCTATCTACTTTACTGGCACGGGCGGGGACGGCTGTGTGACGTTATTGGCTGATGGAAGTGCTTTGTCTATGTCAGCATAGTGATAAGGGGCTAAGCAAGCTAAAGTCCTTTGACGAAAAGAAATCCTAATATAAGAAGAGCCGGAATCTGATATGATACCCCTTAAGTAGACAAGGTAAATAACCAACATCTACTTAGGGGGTATTTTATGTATAGGAAATATACTTCTGAAGAAAAATTGAATATTGTGGAAGGATATCTGAATGGGCTTTTTTCCTTGGAGGAAAAAGCACATAAGTTAGGATATGAGGCAGCACCGGGGTGCTTTAAACGATGGGTACGGCAGTATCAAGAGCAAGGAGCAGAGGGGTTCTTGTGTTCAGCAGGTAATAAATCTTATACTGCGGAATTCAAAACAATAGTGGTTGAAGAGTATCTTTCTGGAAAAGGCTCCGCAGTTGACCTTGCTGCAAAACACAAAATTAGTACAGCAGTTGTTTTGTTACATTGGGTTTCGTTGTATAATGCCAATAGAAAGCTTAAGGATTATAATCCTAAGAGGTAGGTCCATATGGCAGAAGCGCGGAGAAAAACATCTTTGGAAGAATGAAAAGAAATTGTCAAATACTGCATTGCCCATGATAGAGATTACAAAGAAACAGCTTCTTTGTATGATGTTTCATACAGCCAGGTTTATTCCTGAGTAAAAAAACATGATGCGAATTGTGGAACTGGCTTGTTAGATTGGCGCGGGCACCATAAAGCAGATGACGGAGTGGATGAAGTGGAACGGCTGCACCGCCCAGTTCCTGAACAGGAGGCAGAGAACTTAAAGCTGGCAGAACTGACAAAAGAGTACGATGAACGTTTTTGCCGCATCTTAGGCTACCGGAGAATGACAAGTTGGATAAATCATTTCAATCACACGAACTATAGCAAGAACCGGATTCATAGGATTATGAAGAAACTTGGAATACATTCTGCTATCAGAAAAAACAAGAAAACATACCATTCTTCCAAGGCGGAAGCTACTGCTGAAAATAAGCTCAGAAGAGATTTCAATACAGGAAAGCCTAATGAAAAATGGGCTACGGATGTAACAGAATTTAAAATTCCCGATACCGGAAAGAAGCTGTATCTCAGCGCTATTACCCGATTGCTGAATATAAACGACTAGAAGCCTACAAAGCCAAATGGTGTGCATAACATAAATATCCGCCATATCTGCGTTTTGCTGCAAACGCTAAATAACGACTAAATTGTTCTCTATGCTGCACATGTTAAGCTTGTTAAATCTTATCATTCATCTCACGCAGCCAGCGTTCATCCGCTGGCCAGTAACGTTACACAGCCGTCCTCGCCCTTGTTAAGTAAAGTAGATAGCGGGCGGGGAGCCGGGTGGGAGATGCGCAGGTGTAAGCGGAAGAGGCGGAGAATCCTTTCCGTAGCCCTTATCCTGCGGGATGTAAGCCGCTACCGGCGCACATTCCGTAGGGTTAGGGCTACGTGAAATAGTCGGAGCTTCGTACGCATCGGAGCAGATGCCACCCGGCTCCCTGTACGCAGCCACTTTACGTAAACTCACATTTGCTCAAAATATTCTTTTATCTGCCCCAGTATGATACCCATCAGCCGCGTCCTCGCCTCCACACTGGCCCACGCTACATGGGGGGTGATAAACAGCCGCCGGCTGTCTCTGATACGCCGCAGCGGATTGGCAGGGCTCATAGGCTCCTCGCACAGCACATCCAGCCCTGCTGCTGCAATGTCGCCTTGTTCCAGTGCATTGCATAAATCCTCTTCCACGACGATAGGGCCCCGGCCAAGGTTCAGGAAGATGCAGCTTTTTTTCATTTTCTTCAGCTTTTCAGCGTTGATGAGATTTTGCGTATATTCGTTCAGCGGGGCGTGGACGGATATAATATCTGATTCCCGGAGCAATGTATCCATATCCACCTGATGGTAGCCTTCCTGGGGGGCGCTGCCCGAAGGCGAAGCGTAGATGACGTGCGCGCCAAAAGCCTCTGCGATGGAAGCGACACGTCTGCCGATGTTCCCGAGCCCGATAATCCCCCATGTCTTGCCAGCCAATTCGTAGAACACTTCTTCAAAATGAGTAAAGATAGTGTCGTTCGTATAGCGGTCCTCCTTGACATAATCGTCATAGTAGCGCAGCTTCTCCAGCAGATAGAACAGCATGGCAAATGTGTGCTGAGCGACTGACTCGGTAGAATAACCGGCCACGTTGCGCCAGGCGATATGACGGCTGTCCAGATAATCCTTGTCCAGATTATTCGTTCCCGTCGCGGTAACACAGACGAGCTTAAGCCGTCTGGCGTCCCCGACAGTGGACGCATTGACCTGCACTTTGTTTATAACGATAACGTCTGCATCTCTTACCCGTTCAGGCACTTGCTCTGAAGTAGAAAAAGGATACTTGGTAACAGTTCCGAGTTCTTCAAATCCTGATAAATCGATATCATCGCCAATAGTCTTGGCATCCAGAAATACTATATGCATACATACCTCCCGCAAAATTGAATGAATTAACTTCCAGTGTCACAATAGTATCATGGATTGCATACATTTTCAACGGTCGGCTTTTCGAGGGAATATATGGAAATAAAGCCTTGCATCCTACTGTAAGCCGGAGCTTGACAACCAGCCGGAAGATACGTCAAAGCCGCATAAACAGGGAGGGTACGAATCTGTTGTCCTTCGCCTTTACGATTATTATAGAACAGAATTATAATAAAATCTTAAGGTGTATTAAGTTGCGGCACCTTTCCCGTTATTGTATAATTAACAGCATGAAATGGATAACAGCATTGAACTTATTGTTTCATATTTACATACATATGAAGAAGGGGAAGACATGGGTAGCAGTAGAAGGAGAAGACAGCAGGTACACAGGCAGCTCGTTATTCTTGGCGGCTTTATCGTACTAATCGCGGCAACCGTTTACGGCTTTGGAATGCAGCAATCCAAAAAGGATGGGACGCTGGCGGCGGCAAAAATAGAAGCAGACGGTACACAGGACGACAATCGAAAGGCAAAGAAGAAAATCACAGAATCAAAAGAGGAGACAGCCGCGGAGCAGCTGGCCCGTGTAAAGAAACAAGCGGCGGCAGCCGGATATCCGAAAGGTGTAATAGAGCTTCTCGATAAGAATGAGGAGACCGTACAGTTCGTAGAAGATTACGGGAAGAAAAAAGACGGCCCGAATGCCGATACCGTCGGCAGCGGATATACGAAGGGGCAGATTCCACTGCTGCTCCAGTGGGACGAGCGGTGGGGATACGCGCCCTATGGCACAAGTATCGTAGCTGTGAGCGGGTGTGGTCCGACATGCCTGTCCATGGTAGTCAGCGGACTTACAGGAGACTGGTCGGTTACGCCGGCAAAAGTTGCGGCTTACGGTTCAGAGAATGGATTCGTAGATGAGAATAACAATACATACTGGCGTTTTATGGAAGAGGCGCCGTCCAACTGGAACGTGTCTGCGAGGGAACTTCCGCTTGTGGAACAGCAGGTGGCTGCAGAACTTCAGGCAGGACATCCGGTCATCTGCAGCGTGGGGCCGGGGGATTTTACAGATAACGGTCATTTCATCGTGCTGACAGGCTACAATAACGGCGAATTGACGATAAACGACCCGTTCAGCCAGAAGAACAGCAGCCGGACATGGAAGTTCACCGAGATTCAGGACCAGATAGCGGCCATGTGGGTCTATTCCCTGTAGCCGGGGCTGGAACCGGGAGGGGTTATGGAGTATATAATCAGGGAAATATCGGAAGAAGAGTATGACCTGCTGGAGGATTTCCTGTATGAGGCAATCTTTATTCCAGAAGGCGCAGCCTCGCCGCCAAAGACAATAACGAAGAAGCCGGAATTGCAGATATATATCACCGGCTTTGGAAAGAGAGAGGATGATATAGGCCTTGTAGCAGAAGTGGACAGGAAAGTGGTGGGAGCTGTCTGGGTCCGCATTATGGATGATTATGGACACATCGATGACAAGACCCCTTCCTTTGCCGTTTCCCTGTACAAAGCATACCGGGGAGCAGGGATAGGAACTGCTCTGATGGAGGAGATGCTCTGCATATTGAAGCGGAAAAGATATAATCAGGCTTCACTTGCAGTGCAGAAAACAAATTATGCCGTGAACATGTATAAGAAACTGGGCTTTGAAATTGTGGATGAAAATGACGAAGAATATATAATGGTCTGCCGCTTGCAATGAGACGGCATGGAGTGTGGTGTGAATTGATGTGGAAGATTTTATCATATGAAAAACCTATGCCGTGGATTGGATGGCATAGGTTTTTTGAGTGAAGTGGCATTTAGTTTCAAATAATTAGCACTCAATGGTTGACAGTGCTGATAATATTTGTTATAGTACGTATAGAACAAATTGAAATCATGCACGTTAGGAGGCAGCTACTATGAATATAAATAAATTTACACAGAAGTCACTTCAGGCGGTACAGGATTGTGAGCGCGCCGCGGTGGAATACGGCAACCAGGAAATTGAGCAGGAACATCTGCTCTATGCTCTGCTCGTACAGGATGACAGTCTGATTCTGAAATTGATGGAAAAGATGGGGATAGAAAAAACAGTCTTTATAAACAGGGTGGAAGAAGGACTCCGCAAGCGCACAAAAGTACAGGGCGGGCAGCCCTTTGTCGGCCAGGATCTGAACAAGGCGCTTATCCACGCGGAAGATGAGGCGAAGCAGATGGGGGATGAGTACGTATCTGTAGAGCATCTGTTCCTTTCTCTGTTGAAATATCCGAATAAAGAACTGAAGCTGATCTTCCGTGAACTTGGAATCAAGAGAGATGCTTTTCTTCAGGCACTTGCAACTGTGAGGGGCAGCCAGAAGGTTACGAGCGATAATCCGGAAGCAACTTATGACACATTGAATAAATATGGTTCCGATCTTGTAGAAAGAGCGAGAGACCAGAAGCTGGATCCGGTCATCGGCAGAGATGCCGAGATTCGGAATCTTGTGCGTATCCTGTCAAGAAAGACGAAGAATAACCCTGTCCTTATCGGTGAGCCGGGTGTCGGAAAGACGGCGGTCGTGGAAGGGCTGGCCCAGCGCATCGTAAGAGGAGATGTCCCGGAGGCTTTAAAAGATAAGACGATATTTTCGCTGGATATGGGTGCGCTCGTGGCAGGGGCCAAATACCGCGGCGAGTTTGAAGAGCGCCTGAAAGCGGTGCTGGAAGAAGTGAAGAACAGTGACGGGAAGATTATCCTGTTCATAGATGAGCTGCACACGATTGTAGGTGCGGGCAAGACGGACGGGGCCATGGATGCAGGAAATATGCTCAAGCCGATGCTTGCCAGAGGAGAGCTGCACTGTATCGGCGCGACCACGCTGGATGAATACCGCCAGTACATCGAGAAAGATGCAGCTCTGGAGCGTCGTTTCCAGCCGGTACTTGTGGATGAGCCTACAGTAGAGGACGCGATATCGATTCTCCGTGGCTTAAAAGAGAGATATGAAGTATTCCATGGTGTCAAGATTACGGACGGGGCACTTGTAGCGGCTGCCACGCTTTCGGACCGGTATATTTCGGACCGCTTCCTTCCCGACAAGGCCATCGACCTGGTAGATGAAGCATGTGCGCTGATCAAGACAGAACTGGATTCCATGCCTGCAGAACTGGATGAACTGCAGCGCAAGATTATGCAGCTGGAGATTGAAGAAGCCGCGCTTAAAAAAGAAGAAGACCGGTTAAGCAAGGACCGGCTCGGGCATCTGCAGCAGGAGCTGGCTGAGCTGCGGGAAGAGTTCGCCGGAAAGAAAGCCCAGTGGGATAATGAGAAAGTCGGTGTGGAACGGGTGCAAAAGGTGCGCGAAGAGATAGAACAGGTGAACAAAGACATCCAGAAGGCACAGCAGTCATACGATCTGGAAAAGGCGGCCGAACTTCAGTATGGCAGGCTGCCGCAGCTCAAAAAACAGCTGGAAGAGGAAGAAGCCAGGATAAAAGATGAAGAACGTTCTCTTGTCCACGAAAGCGTGACCGACGAAGAGATTGCCAGAATCGTATCAAGATGGACCGGAATACCTGTCTCAAGGCTAAACGAAAGCGAGAGGAGCAAGACGCTTCATCTGGCGGATGAGCTCCATAAGCGCGTCATCGGCCAGGATGAAGGGGTGGAGCTTGTCACGGAAGCGATTATCCGATCCAAAGCAGGTATCAAAGATCCGGGCAAGCCCATAGGCTCCTTCTTGTTCCTCGGCCCTACGGGAGTCGGCAAGACAGAGCTTGCGAAGGCGCTGGCGGAAAGCCTCTTTGATGACGAGAACAATATGATTCGTATCGACATGAGCGAATATATGGAGAAGTATTCCGTGTCCAGGCTGATAGGAGCTCCTCCGGGATATGTCGGCTATGACGAGGGAGGACAGCTCACAGAGGCCGTCAGAAGGAAACCGTATTCGGTCGTTTTGTTTGACGAAGTAGAAAAGGCACATCCAGATGTGTTCAACGTGCTGCTGCAGGTGCTGGATGACGGTCGTATCACTGATTCACAGGGACGCACGGTAGATTTTAAGAATACGATTCTTATCATGACATCCAATATCGGCTCCGCCTATCTGCTGGACGGAATCGATGCGGACGGCAATATAAGCCAGGAGAGCCAGGACGCGGTGATGGATGACTTGAGGGCACACTTCCGGCCTGAATTCCTGAATCGGCTCGACGAGATGATTATGTTCAAACCGCTGACAAAAGATGATATCTACAGTATCATCGATCTGCTGACAGACGATGTGAATAAACGTCTTGCAGACAAAGAGATATCCATAGCTCTCACAGAAGCGGCAAAGAATCTTGTGGTGGAGGGCGGTTACGACCCTACCTACGGTGCAAGGCCTCTTAAGCGTTACCTGCAGAAGAATGTGGAGACGCTGGCTGCAAAGCTGATGCTCCAGGGGGATATCGGAGCGGGAGAGACGATTGTCATCGACGTGGAAAGTGGAAAGCTCGCCGCAAGCACCCGGAAGAACCTCTTGTAAACATATGTTCTGCATGATAAAATAGAGACAGCACGGGAGTAAGCGGAATCTCAGGAGGCCAGGGCATGCGTCGTATCGTATTCCATATAGATGTCAATTCGGCTTATTTAAGCTGGACGGCAGTAGAACAACTAAAGAATGGTGCAGAGACAGACATCAGAACGATACCTGCCATTATCGGTGGAAACCAGGAGTCACGCCACGGTGTAGTTCTGGCAAAGTCGCTGTCTGCGAAAAAGTTCGGCATTCGCACAGGAGAACCTGTTGTGAATGCCCTTCGCAAGTGTGGCAGCCTGCATATGGAGCCGCCCGACCATGCTCTGTACCACGAGTACAGCAGTCGGCTGATGGAATATCTGCGGTCCTGTACACCGGATATCGAACAGGTGAGCGTGGATGAGTGCTATATGGATTTCACGGGGATAGCGGGACAATATGCCTCACCTGTAGCAGGAGCGCTGGAGATAAAGAACGAGATATACAGGAAGTTCGGATTCACGGTCAATATAGGAATCTCTACGAACAAGCTGCTGGCGAAGATGGCTTCTGATTTTGAAAAGCCGGATAAAGTACATACCCTGTTTCCGGAAGAGATAAAGGCGAAGATGTGGCCGATGCCTGTCTGGGAGCTGTATATGGCAGGCCATTCTAGTGTAGAGACGCTCCAGAAGCTGGAGATACGTACGATAGGCAATCTGGCGCAGGCAGATCCGGAGATTTTGGAGCTTCATCTGAAAAGCCACGGAAGGAAACTGTGGGAATATGCCAATGGTATTGATAATTCCGAAGTGATAACGGAAAAGACGGAGGCCAAAGGAATCGGCAATTCCACGACCCTTTCTAAGGATGTGGCGACGGAGGAGGAAGCCAGAAAGGTGCTGCTTGGACTTGCTGAGAGCGTGGGCGCCAGACTGCGTGAAGCGGAACAGAAGGCGGGGATGCTCAGTGTGGAAATCAAATACTACAACTTTGAGACGGCGTCCCACCAGCGGCAGCTGACAAAACCGACAAACAGCGATACGGACATCTATCACACTGCGGTACAGCTGTTCCGGGAACTGTGGACGAAAGTGCCAATCCGTCTGCTTGGCATACGAAGCTCGAAGCTCGTCAAGCAGGATGAGCCGGAGCAGCTGACCATTTTTGACCTGCCTGTGGAACATGACCGTAGAAAAACAGACACGGGTAGAGGTGCGAAACAGAAAAAGCTCGATAAGGCACTGGATGAGATAAAGAAAAAGTATGGGAAGGACGCGGTCAGGCGGGGCCGTTTTCTGGAGGCCAGGGAAAAGGATACTGACAGCCTGTGACGTTATATCATGTAACCGCACAAAATTAATTATAATGCTGACATACAGATGTCATGTTAGTCGTGCTATGCTTTTATAAAAAAGGAGTGTGGACCATATGATTGAATCAAGATGCGGGCTGCAGTGCAGCAAGTGCGGATACAGGGAACAGATGAACTGCGGTGGCTGCTGCAGCATAGACAAGCCGTTTTGGGGAGAGGCCTGCCCGGTCAAGTCGTGCTGCGAGGAAAAGAGCAGCGAACATTGCGGGCAGTGCGTACAGTTTCCCTGTGATCTGCTGACGAAGTTTGCATATGACGAGAAACAGGGAGACGATGGGCGCAGGATAGAGCAGTGCAGAAAATGGAACCTTCCATAACAGTACGTTTTAACAGAAATATTTTCAGCTGATGTGTTGACAAAAAAATATTCTGTAGATATACTTATAAACATAAGAGCAGTTGCGAATTATATTTTTATAGTTTGTGGCTGTTTTTTTGCGTGTAATTGGGAATTCCGAAGCTTAAATGTGAGGGCTGACATGAAGATAAAGACAGGGAAAGAGAGGTAAATTAAAGATGAAAAAAATAAACTGGAAAGAGACCGGAATTGATATCCTCGTTGATATAGCAGCCGGTATGGTCATAGCGATCGGCGTATATAATTTTGCCCTGAATGCAAATTTTCCCGTGGCAGGATTTTCTGGAATCGCGATCATCATGTACCACCTGCTCGGACTGCCGGTCGGCTTGGGAACAATCATACTGAATATTCCGGTAGCTATATTCTGCTATAAGTTCCTGGGGCGTAATTTCTTTCTGAAATCACTGAAGTCCATGATCATATCTTCTGTCCTTATGGACTACGTGGCCCCGCTTTTGCCTGTATACGAAGGCAGCCGCCTGCTGGCGGCCCTGTGTATGGGGGTGCTGTGCGGTATAGGCTATGCCATGATCTTCATGCGCGGTTCGTCCACAGGCGGACAGGATTTCATCAGTGTTGCAATCAAGAAGGTAAGACCGCATATGACACTTGGCATCATCACGTTTGCCCTTGATATCATGACGATTATCCTCGGAAGCGTACTCGTGTTCAAGGACGTTGACGGGTTTATCTACGGTGTGATTGTCACCTACCTTATGGCAATCGTGATGGACCGTATCATGTACGGCATCGACGAAGGCAAGATGACATTCATCGTCACGGAGCACGGGGAGGACGTGGCGGAGCAGATTGACGAGTACTCCGGAAGAGGCTCTACGATATTGAAAGGAATGGGCAGCTACTCCAAGGAGAAGAAAGACGTCGTCATGTGTGCATGTAACAATAAGCAGATGTACACGATTAAGAAAATGGTGCATAAGATTGATCCGCAGGCCTTTACGATAATAATGGAGTCCAACGAAGTCGTCGGGGAAGGGTTTAAAGAAGAAATTAAAGAATTGTAATCAAAAATGCTGCTCCATGATTAGGTGGAGCAGCATTTTTTACGTTATGGAGTGGGTCCGTAAGCCGCGCTGCGTATTATCCTATTCTACTTGCCGGACTTCACCAGCATATAGCTTCACCAGCTCGATGATGATATCTACGCTTTTATCCATGCCTTCTACGGTGATATGCTCATACGGACCGTGGTAGGCGTGCCCGCCGGTGCCAAGGTTCGGGCATGGAAGCCCTTTGTAGCTGAGCTGGCAGCCGTCCGTACCTCCGCGGATTGGCAGGATGATCGGTTCCACGCCGGCTTTTTCGCATGCTGCTTTCGCATTGTCGATGAGGTGCATGCATCCGTCTATTATCCCGGCCATATTCTTATACTGCTCTGTAATCGTCAGTCTGACCGTTCCTTCCCCCCACCTGTCATTCATATTCTTTTCAATGAGCCGCAGCGTGTTCTTACGGGACTCGAAGAAGCTGCTGTCATGATCCCTGACGATATAGTTAAGCTGTGCGCTGCCACATTCCCCTGACATGCTGACGAGGTGGTAGAAGCCTTCGTAGACTTCCGTCCCCCTTGGCGTCTCCATCCCGGGAAGAAGCGAGTTGATTTCCATAGCGACCAGACTTGCGTTGATCATTGTATCCTTACCAGAGCCGGGATGCACATTGAATCCTTTGATATCAAACCGCGCCTTGCACGCATTGAAGTTCTCATACTGGATTTCGCCTTCTGTGTCGCCGTCCAGCGTATATGCATATTCCGCACCAAAGTCTTCCACGTTAAAATGGGCGGCCCCTGTCCCAATCTCCTCGTCCGGTGTGAAGGCGATGCTGATTGGACCATGTGGAATGCTTTCATCCCTCAGACGCTCAGCCATCGTCAGAATCTCTGCAATGCCTGCCTTGTCGTCCGCCCCGAGAATGGTAGTCCCGTCGCTGGTGATAAGTGTACATCCTTTCAATCCTTTCAGATGTCCGAACGTATCTGTGCTCAGTACGCGGCCACTTTCCCCAAGCGTGAAATCTTCCCCGTCATAATTTTCTGTAATGACAGGTTTGATTTCGTGGCCGCAGAAATCTGACACCGTGTCCATATGGGCGATAAAACCGATGGCAGATCTGTCCTCATAACCCGGTGTCGGCGGTATCTTCCCGTACAGATAGCACTGGCTGTCCGTATGGACGTCGGCAAGGCCGAGTGCTTTCATCTCTTCTTCCAGTATTTCCGCCAGCTTGAACTGGCACTGTGAGGACGGCACGGTCCCGCTGTCCTCATCGCTCGGCGTACGTACTATTACGTACTTCAGCAGTCTTTCATAAGCTTTCAAAGTTTCATTCCCCTTTCAACAGTTTGACTCTATTGTATCGCAGATGAGGTCGGAAATCCACCCTTAGCTGACCAAGCATGCCTTTGTCGGCGGAGGGTATGGCATTTGAAAATATTTAATGTTATAATACCCTTGATGAGATTAAACCAGGAGGCAGGAAAAACATGATATTAACCGATTTATTGGAACGTTTAGAATATGAAGTTGTGCAGGGGAGCGATGTGACGGAAGTCACCGAACTTACGAACGACTCCCGCAAGGTAGTCCCAGGCAGCGTGTTTGTCTGTATCAGCGGCGCGGTGTCAGATGGGCATGCATATGTGAGAGAGGTCGCGGAGAAAGGAGCCGCCGCGGTTGTCGTAGAGAAGCAGGTGGAAGCGCCGGACACGGTGACGGTCATACATGTGGACGATACCCGCTATGCGCTGGCACTAATGTCCGCGGCATACTTCGGGTATCCGGCAGAGAAGCTCAAAGTAATCGGAATCACAGGTACGAAAGGAAAGACGACGACGACTTATATGGTGAAATCCATACTGGAAGGCGTGGGCCATAAGGTTGGGCTTATCGGGACGATAGAGGCGGTTATCGGAGATAAGACGGTACCTGCTGACAATACGACTCCGGAGTCGTACACGATACACAAATATTTCAAAGAGATGGTAGAAGCCGGCTGTGACAGTGTCGTTATGGAAGTATCTTCCCAGGGGCTGATGCTGCACAGGACGGCGGGGATAGCGTTTGAAATCGGTATTTTTACAAATCTGGGCGAGGACCATATCGGGCCGAACGAGCACAAAGATTTTGAGGATTATAAGCGCTGCAAAGGTATCTTGTTTACCCAGTGCAGGCTCGGCATCGCCAATGTGGATGACCGGTGGTTCGAGGATGTATTCCGACATGCGACGTGCAGGACGGAGACCTTTGGATTTTCTGAAAAAGCAGATTTAAGAGCCACGAATGTTGAACATGTCTCGAGACCCGGATACCTGGGTGTCAGATATCATGTCGGCGGGCTGATGGATTTTGATGTCGAGATAGACATCCCAGGTAAATTCAGCGTCTATAATTCACTGACGGCGATTGCAGTATGCAGGCACTTCGATGTTCCGGCGGAGGACATAAGGAAAGCGCTGAAAGTGGCGAAGGTAAAGGGCCGGATTGAAATGGTCAAGGTGTCTGATGACTTTACGTTTATGATTGATTATGCACACAATGCCATGAGTCTTGAGAGTCTGCTTGACACGCTGAGGGACTATAACCCGGGTCGTCTTGTGACCGTGTTCGGCTGTGGAGGCAACCGTTCCAGAACGCGCCGTTTTGAGATGGGAGAAGTATCCGGCAGGCTTGCGGACTTTACCGTCATCACATCCGACAATCCGAGATTTGAAGAGCCGCAGGCTATCATAGACGACATCATAACCGGCATAGAAAAGACCGATGGAACGTATATCGCCATCTGTGACAGAAAAGAAGCCATCCGGTACGCCATTGAAAACGGCCGTGCAGGAGATGTCATCATACTGGCGGGCAAGGGGCATGAGACATATCAGGAGATAAAGGGCGTGAAGTACGATATGGACGACCGGGTGCTCATTGCAGAGATACTGGAGGAACAGGGCGCACATGTTCGCTGATATCATTGTCGACATTACACATGAAAAACTGGACAGAGTATTCTGCTATCGGATTCCGGAGCAGCTGGATGGACAGCTTGAAGTCGGAACGGAAGTAGTCGTTCCCTTCGGCCGTGGGAACAGGGAGACGGGAGGTTATGTCACCGGATTCTCAGATAAGACGGATTATGAACTGTCCAGGGTGAAAGACATTATCCGGGTTGCAGATGAGAGTGTAGCCATCGAATCAAAACTGGTCGCTCTCGCCGCATGGATGCACGATTATTACGGCGGTACGATGATACAGGCGCTTAAGACCGTACTTCCAATCAAGAGGAAAGAGCAGCCGAGAGAAAAGAGATATGTAAGGCTGCTTCTTGATGAGGAGGAAGGGAAGAGACAGCTGGACGAATATCTCCACAAGAACCAGAAGGCGCGGGCACGTCTGCTGGCAGCGCTTCTGGACCGGCCGGAGCAGGAGTATGCTCTGGTCACTAAGAAGCTGAATATCACGCTGGCAGTTATCCGGGCGCTGGAAGAACAGGGGATACTCGCCCTTGAGTCGGAGCGGGAGTTCCGCAATCCAGTCCGGCGCAGGGCAGGAAAAAGGCAGGAAGTAGCATATACGGAGGAACAGCGGAATGTCATCGAGGCTTTCTGGGGAGACTATAAGACAGGGATAAGAGGGACATATCTGCTATATGGCGTGACAGGAAGTGGCAAGACAGAAGTGTACATGGAGATGATACACAGAGTCTTACAGGAAGGGAGACAGGCGATCGTGCTCATTCCCGAAATCGCGCTCACGTATCAGACGGTGATGCGTTTTTACGGGAGGTTCGGCGACCGTGTATCTATCTTGAACTCCAGGCTCTCCCAGGGGGAACGTTACGATCAGATGGAGCGGGTCAAGGCCGGGGAGGTAGATGTGATGATCGGGCCACGTTCCGCACTGTTCACACCCTTTTCCAATCTGGGCCTGATCGTGATTGATGAGGAACATGAACCGACGTATAAGAGCGAGCAGGTTCCGAGATACCATGCGAGAGAGACGGCCATCAAGCGGGCCGAGATGGAGGGAGCCAGCGTCATGCTAGGTTCAGCCACTCCGTCATTAGAGTCCTATTACCGCTGCCGCAACAAAGCATATACATTGCTGGAACTGAAGAACAGGACGAAAAGCCTGGAACTGCCGGAAGTGTATACGGTAGATATGAGGGAAGAGCTGAAAGCCGGCAACCGCTCCATCTTAAGCGACAGGCTCAAGGAGATGACGGCGGCGAGGCTTGAGCGGGGGGAACAGACGATGCTGTTCCTCAACCGCCGCGGATATGCGGGGTTCATTTCTTGCAGAGCGTGCGGATATGTAGTAAAATGTCCTCATTGCGACGTGTCACTGTCCTCGCACAGAGGCGGAAGGCTTGTATGCCACTACTGTGGCCATGAGGAGCCCTCGGTCAGCGCATGCCCGTCGTGCGGATCCACATTCATAGGCGGGTTCCGGGCAGGGACGCAGCAGATAGAAGATATCGTTAAGAAAGCATTTCCTCAGGCTAGAGTGCTCAGGATGGACATGGATACGACGCGGGAGAAAGACGGGCATGAGAAGATACTTGAGTCATTTGCAGACGGGGACGCAGATATACTGATTGGTACCCAGATGATTGTAAAGGGACACGATTTCCCGAACGTTACGCTTGTCGGCATTCTTGCGGCGGATATGTCATTATATTCCAATGATTACCGGGCGGGAGAACGGACGTTTCAGCTTCTTACACAGGCGGCAGGCCGGGCAGGAAGAGGAAGCGGCGGGGGAGAGGTTGTCATCCAGACGTACAGCCCGGACCACTACAGTATCCGAATGGCGGCAGAACAGAACTATGAGGGGTTTTATGAGGCTGAGATGGAATACCGGGAACTGATGGGCTACCCTCCGGTAGAACAGCTGCTTGCCGTGCTCATGACAGGTCAGGATGAACAGCTGCTCGAGAGGGCAGCCGGCTATCTGAAAGAGTATGTCGTGCGGATAGACCGCACCGGAAGGCTTCAGGTAATCGGTCCGGCGAGCCCTTATGTGGGGAAGGTCAATGACGTATACCGCAAGGTGCTGTACATCAAAAGTGAAGAGTACCGCCTGCTCACGGAAGCAAAGAACAGGCTGGAACAATATATAGAAATCAACAGGGGATTTCAGACGATGAGGATTCAGTTTGACTTCAACCCCATGAATGTATTTTAAGGAGAGGAAAACATATGGCGACAAGAAAGATTCGGGAACTTGGTGAAGAAGTATTGACGAAGACATGTAAACCAGTAGATAAGATGACGCTGCGTACGAAAGTGCTGATTAACGACATGTTTGACACGATGTACGAAGCGTATGGCGTTGGGCTGGCAGCACCTCAGGTAGGGGTGCTCAAGAGGATAGTGACGATAGATGTGGGAGAGGGGCCGATCGTGCTCATCAATCCTGAGATTATCGAAACATCCGGCGAACAGACCGGGGAGGAAGGCTGCTTAAGCGTTCCTGGAAAATATGGTATCGTCACAAGGCCGGATTATGTCAAAGTAAGGGCGCTGGATGAAGACATGCAGGAGCGTGAGCTGGAAGGAGCGGGGCTTCTTGCCCGTGCATTCTGCCATGAGATAGACCATCTGGACGGGAATATGTATGTAGCGCTCACAAAAGACGGGCTCCATGACGTAGGGTCCGAGGAGGAAGAATAAGATGAGGATTATATTCATGGGAACGCCGGACTTTTCTGTCGGCACGTTCGAGGCGCTGATTGCTGCCGGGCATGATATCGTACTTGCGGTTACGCAGCCCGACAAGCCGAAGGGCAGGGGAGGGAAGATGCAGTATTCTCCTGTAAAAGAGAAGGCACTGGAACATGGCACACCTGTATTCCAGCCAAAGAAAGTACGGGAGGCCGAGTGCGTTGACAGGCTTCGCACATATGAGGCAGACATCATGGTCGTCATCGCGTTTGGCCAGATACTTCCCAAGGAGATTCTGGAGATGACCCGTTATGGCTGTGTCAATGTACATGCGTCACTGCTCCCGAAGTACAGAGGGGCGGCTCCGATACAGTGGGCGGTCATCAATGGGGAAAGAGTGTCCGGTGTTACGACGATGCAGATGGATGAAGGGCTGGATACCGGTGATATGATTTTGAAGACAGAAGTGACGCTGGATGAAAAAGAGACCGGCGGCAGTCTGTTCGACAAACTGTCGGAGGCAGGTGCAAGCCTGTGCGTGGAGACGCTGAGAGCCATCGAAGAGGGAACCGCTACCTTCGAAAAGCAGGGGGAGACGACGACAGAATACGCCCGTATGCTTCATAAGGATATGGGCAGCATCGACTGGAAGAAAGATGCGCAGTCAATCGAACGGCTGATTCGCGGCCTGAACCCATGGCCCAGCGCGTATACCAGGTGGGACGGCAAGGTGATGAAACTGTGGGAGGCGGATGTTGTCGCGCAGAACAGGCAGGCCGTGCCGGGAACCGTAGTGTCAGTAGAGAAAGACAGCTTTTCTGTGCAGACCGGTGACGGCCTTCTTAAAGTGCGTTCCCTTCAGATTCCAGGGAAGAAGCGGATGGAAGCGGATGCCTTTTTAAGGGGCTATAAGATAGAAGAAGGCTGCGAACTTGGTTAAAAAGTGTTAAAATTTTATGAAGAACCGCTATTTTTCCTCTTTTTCATATATAATAGCTAGTATACATGTAAAAGGAGGCTAATCAATGATATACCCAATGATGTATTTCGATCCAACGTACTATTTAGTTATCATCGGCGTCATCATCTGCCTGATAGCGTCAGCAAAGATGAACGCCACATTTAATAAATATTCCCGTGTCCGAAGCCATACAGGGATGACCGGCAGGGATGCGGCAGAGCACGTTCTCAGGGGAGCGGGAATCTATGATGTCAAGGTGGAGCATGTCTCAGGAAACCTGACAGACCACTACGACCCGAGAAGCAAAGTGTTAAGACTCTCCGATGCGACATACAATTCTCCTTCTGTCGCTGCCATCGGCGTGGCGGCACACGAGTGCGGCCATGCGATACAGCATGCGGAAGGGTATGCGCCTCTTACGCTGCGCGGTGCCCTTGTGCCTGTGGCGAATTTCGGAAGTGCCATTGCCTGGCCTCTCATACTGATAGGCCTGCTCATAAACAGCAGTTCTTCCGCCCTGCTGCTCAACCTTGGCATCATCGCGTTTTCCCTGGCTGTGCTGTTTCAGATCATAACGCTGCCGGTAGAGTTTAACGCGTCCAGAAGGGCAATCAGGCTGCTTGGAAGCACGGGCCTGCTGTACGACAGCGAAGTTGCCGATACGAAGAAGGTACTGACCGCCGCGGCCCTGACCTATGTAGCGGGAGCGGCGTCTGCAATATTGCAGCTGTTGAGAATACTCGTTCTCACAGGAGGAAGAAGAAGCGATTAATCCATATGAGGGGGAATGCAATATGGCATCATCGGTAAATGAAAGGGAACTGATACTGGACACGTTGCTGCAGATTACGAGGGAAGGCGAATACTGCCATATCGCGTTGCGCAATGTGTTGGAGAAGTACCAGTATCTGGATAAGAAGCAGCGTGCGTTTATCACAAGGGTGATAAACGGCACGCTGGAACATCTCATAGAGATAGACTATATAATCAATCAGTTTTCCAAAGTAAAAGTAAACAAGATGAAACCGGTCATATGCGCAATCATCAGGAGCAGCGTATACCAGCTGAAGTATATGGACAGCGTGCCGGACAGCGCAGTGTGCAATGAGGCGGTAAAGCTTGCGGAAAAGAGAGGCTTTTCAAGCCTCAAGGCGTTTGTGAACGGCGTATTGCGTAATGTCAGCCGCAATATCAATAAGATTGGCTATCCGAAGGATTACATAGAACACATGTCAATCAGATATTCCATGCCTAAGTGGATTCTGGAACAGTGGCTTGAGCGGTACGGAGAGGATAATGTCCTCGTCATGGCTGAAGATTTCCTGAAAGAGAAGCCGATGACAATCCGGTTCAACCCCGACCGTGTCAGCAGGGAAGAGTTGGAACAGATGCTGAAAGAAGAAGGAGTCCGCACGGAGGAGATACCGGACTTTCCCGCGGCGCTTCATATATACGGATACAACTATCTCGGAGGACTTGAAAGCTTCCGCAAGGGCTATTACCATGTACAGGATATCAATTCTATGCGTACCGTGCACTGGACCGCCCCAAAAAGGGGAGATGTGGTAATTGACGTGTGTGCCGCTCCGGGCGGCAAAGCGCTGCATATGGCAGAGCAGCTGCACGGAACCGGCCATGTGGAGGCAAGGGACCTGACCGGCTATAAGGTGAGCCTCATTGAAGAAAATATCGAACGCAGCGGTCTTAAGAATATTGAAGCGGTGAAATGGGACGCCACGATTCTTGACAGATCTGCTGTGGAATCCGCCGATATCGTAATTGCGGATTTACCGTGCTCGGGGCTCGGTGTGATTGGAAAGAAGCCTGACCTTAAATATAAGATGACAGAGGAGATGCAGACAGAGCTGGCAGAGCTTCAGAGGAAGATGCTGTCAGTTGTACAGAATTATGTAAAACCTGGCGGAAAGCTCGTATACAGCACATGCACGGTCAGCTGGGCAGAGAATGAGGGGAATGCAAGATGGTTGAAAGAGACGTACCCCGAGTTCAGCCTTGTACGGGAAAAACAGATGATTCCCGGTCTGGATGAAGGAGACGGATTTTACATTGCGCTTTTCCAGAAGGAGAACCATGAGTAAAAAGGATATTTGTTCGTATGAATACGTACAATTGAAGAAAGAAATAGAAGCTTTAGGAGAAAAGAGCTTTCGGAGCAGGCAGATATACGAATGGCTTCACGTCAGGCTGGCGGACAGCTTTGAAGAGATGACCAGTCTTTCAAAGAAGCTGAGGGGACAGCTGGATGAGAAGTATGAGATCCGGAAAGTGATTCCGGTGGAACACCAGATATCCAGAGTAGACCCGACGGAGAAGTTCTTGTTTGAGCTGCAGGACGGCAATATGGTAGAGAGTGTTCTTATGCGTTATAATTACGGGAATTCCGTCTGCATCTCATCGCAGGCGGGCTGCCGTATGGGCTGCCGTTTCTGCGCGTCCACGCTGGATGGCCTTATGAGGAACCTGACCCCTTCCGAGATGCTCCGGCAGATATATCAGATTCAGAAGAGGATAGGGGAACGTATTTCCAACGTGGTTGTGATGGGGACAGGAGAACCTTTGGACAATTATGAGAATTTCCTCCGGTTTATACACATGGTCAGTGACGAACACGGTCTTCATATCAGCCAGAGGAATATTACCGCTTCCACATGCGGCATCGTGCCGAACATGAGGAGGCTGGCAGATGAAAATCTACAGATTACGCTGGCGCTGTCGCTGCATGGCTCCACCCAGGAGAAGCGCAAGGCCCTCATGCCTGTGGCGAATAAGTACAGCCTTAAGGAAGTGCTGGAAGCATGTGACTACTATTTTGAAAAGACAGGCCGCAGAATCACGTTTGAATACAGCCTCGTACACGGGGTAAACGACGGACCTGAGGATATAAGAGAACTGACGGGAATACTGAAGCACCGGAACTGCCATCTGAACCTGATTCCTGTGAACCCGATAAAGGAGCGTGATTTTGTCCGCCCGGACAGTAAAAATGCCCTTGAATTTAAAAATAAACTTGAAAAAAACGGAATTAATGTTACTATAAGAAGGGAAAGAGGCTCGGATATAGACGGAGCCTGCGGACAGCTTCGCAGACGTCATGCTGCGGGCAATAAGGGAGAATCAGATGAAGATTTATGCGATGACTGATGTGGGAAGAAAACGCGAAGTCAATCAGGACTATGTATATGTGACGGATAAGCCCATAGGGCCTTTTCCGAATCTGCTGGCGGTGGCCGATGGAATGGGCGGGCACAAAGCCGGCGACTTTGCGTCCAAATATACGGTCACGGTGCTGAGGAAAGAGCTGGAGCAGACGTCTATCGACCGTCCGGAGGAGATTCTGCGGGGAGTGGTGGCGACCGCCAACAATAAGCTGATAGAAGCTGCTGCTACGGATGTAAAGCTGGAAGGAATGGGTACGACGCTGGTGGCGGCCACGGTGGTAGGCAATACCTTGTATTTTGCCAATGTAGGAGACAGCCGCCTGTATCTGATCAATGATAAAATACGGCAGCTGTCCAAGGACCACTCTCTCGTGGAGGAGATGGTAAGGCTTGGAGGAATAAAGGAAGAAGAAGCAAAGAATCATCCGGATAAAAATATAATTACAAGGGCCATTGGCGTGAAGCCGGATGTAGAAGCAGATGTATATGAGTACCGTCTGAAAAAGGGGGACACAATACTAATGTGTACAGACGGGCTTAGCAACATGGTGGAAGACGAAGATATGTTTGACATCGTGAAAGGTTCAAGAGATATTGTGGAAGCGGTGCAGATGTTGATTGAAAAGGCAAACAGTAATGGCGGGAGAGATAACATAGGGGTTGTTATGGCAGAGCCACTTTCAGATGAGGTGAGTACATGGTAAAGGATGGAATTTATTTAGGTAAACGTTATGAGGTGCTTAGCAAGATTGGTGCCGGGGGGATGGCCGATGTCTATAAAGGCAAAGACCATATGCTCAATCGCTACGTGGCAATCAAGGTATTGAAGAAAGAATATAAAGAAGATGATAACTTTGTCCGCAAGTTCCGCTCGGAAGCTCAGGCGGCGGCCGGACTTATGAATCCCAATATCGTCAACGTATACGATGTCGGCGAGGACCGGGGCCTGTACTATATGGTAATGGAACTGGTAGAAGGGATTACGTTAAAAGATTATATAGAGAAGAAGGGCAGACTGTCCCACAAGGAAGTCATAAGTATCGCGATACAGATGTGTACCGGAATCGGGGCGGCCCATAACGCCCATATTATCCACCGGGACATAAAGCCTCAGAATATTATCATTTCCAGGGACGGTAAGGTTAAGGTAACCGACTTTGGCATCGCCAAGGCGACGACATCCAACACGATCAGCTCCAATGCTATGGGTTCTGTGCATTATACATCTCCCGAGCAGGCCAGGGGCGGTTTCAGCGATGCGAAGAGTGACGTCTATTCGATAGGTATCACGTTATTTGAGATGGCTACGGGAGAAGTGCCTTTTGACGGGGAATCTACAGTCGCAGTCGCCATCAAGCATCTGCAGGAAGAGATTACACCGCCCTCTGAGATTGTTCCGGACATTCCGTACAGCCTGGAACAGATTATCCTGAAGTGTACGCAGAAAAATGCGGAAAGAAGATATGGCAGCACAACGGAGCTCATCCAGGACTTGAAGCGTTCGCTTGTGGATCCGGATGGGGATTTTGTCGTTATTCCGCCGCTGCGCAATGCTGATACGGTCATAATTACTGACGAAGAACTGGATGATATACGCAGTTCCTACGACGATGAAGATGAGTACGATGAAGATGACTATGAGTATGATGATGACGAATATGATGATGACGAATACGACGATGAATATGGCGACGGCGAGTATGATGAGGACGAGTACGACGATGAATACGATGAGGACGGGGGAGGCGCGAAACGGGGCAGAAAAGGGAAGAACTCCGATGAAGTAAATCCGAGGATGAACAAGATCATGAAGATTCTTACGATCGTGGTCGTGGTAATCATCGTCTTCATCCTGATATTTACGATTGGAAAGGCCGCAGGTATCTTTAAGTTCGGCCCGAATATCAATACAGAGGAAACCGATACCGGCAAGGTCAAAGTTCCTGATATCGTCGGCATGACAGAGGATGACGCGAAGGCGGCGCTTAAGAAAAAAGGACTTGGAATGAAAGTAGTGGCCCGCAAAGAGTCTAAGAAGTATGAAAAGGGTACGGTCAGTGAACAGAAGACGGAGGCCGGGAAAAAGGTCAAGAAGAATTCAACCGTTGAAGTAGTCGTAAGCTCTGACCTTGTGGGGGATGAGATTACCGTGCCTGACGTCAGCGGCATGAGCGAAGATGATGCCCAGAGGGCGCTTGAGGATGAAGGGCTGAAGGTTGGCAGTTCGGAATTTGTCTATGACGACAATGTGGCGGAAGGTGATGTCATCGGAACGACGCCGTCAGCCAATGCGAAGGTGACTAAAGATACCGAGATAATCATGAAGGTAAGCAAAGGAGCCGAGAGAAAGACGGTGCCGGATATCCGCGGCATGAGTGAGAGTGCAGCCAGAGATGCCCTTTCAAATGCAGGCCTGACGGTGGGAACAGTGACCTACGACTACAATGACAGCGTGGAAAAGGGAAATGTCGTGTCGCAGAGCCTGAACGGTGGCAAGAAGGTTTCCAAGGGAACGACGGTAGACTTCGCGGTCAGCAATGGTAAGAAGCCGGAAGAGAAGATCAGTGTGCCGGGCGTCGCCGGCGTATCCGAGAACAATGCCAGACAGCTCATAAGCAATGCGGGCCTGTCTGTCGGAACGGTCACATACCAGGCGAATAACAATGTAGGAGCGGGACTTGTCGTGAGCTGTGATCCTGGTGTCGGAAGCAGCGTATCCAAAGGGACGAAAATCAATCTCGTCATAAGTACAGGACCGCAGCAGCAGCCTCCGACAGAAAGCCCCGACGGCGGTGAGACAGAGTAGCAGTCAACATTGGAGCCAGACAAGGAAGAGCATGAGAGGAAAGATAATAAAAGGTATAGCCGGATTCTACTACGTTCACGTAGTAGAATCCGGTGTTTATGAGTGTAAGGCGAAAGGCATATTCCGGAAAGAGAAGATAAAGCCTCTTGTTGGAGATGACGTAGAGATAGAGATACTGAGTGGTCAGGAAAAGACGGGTAACATAGAGACGGTATATCCGCGGCGCAATGAACTGGTAAGGCCGGCCGTGGCCAATATCGACCAGGCGCTGGTCGTCTTCGCCGTTACGAGGCCGAGTCCGCATTTTAATCTGCTGGACAGATTCCTCGTGATGATGGAGAGCAAGGACATACCAGTCATCCTCTGCTTCAACAAGGAAGATATCGCGACAGATCCTCAGGTAAAAGAGCTGGAAGAGATATATGCAAGATGCGGCTGCCCGCTTCTGTTCACAAGCGCGCGGTCCGGACAGAATCTGGATCAGGTGAGGGAAGTGCTCAGGGGCAGGACGACAGCTGTTGCAGGGCCGTCAGGCGTGGGAAAGTCTTCCATCATCAATATACTGCAGCCTGAGGCGAACATGGAGACCGGGGCAATCAGCAGCAAGATAGAACGGGGGAAACATACGACCAGGCATACAGAACTGTTTCCGGTGGGAGATGACGCTTATATCATGGACACCCCGGGCTTTAGCTCCCTGTATGTGAATGATTTCGATAAAGAGGAGCTGAAACAGTATTTTCCAGAGTTTGCTCCTTTTGAAGGGACATGCCGGTTCAATGGTTGCGACCATATCCATGAGCCGGGCTGTGGTGTGAAGGAGGCGCTGGAAAAGGGCCTTATCCACCATGTCCGCTATAAAAGTTATGTAGAAATGTATGAGGAACTAAAGAATAAGAGGAGGTACTGATTTATGGAATACATTCTGGCGCCGTCTATCCTGGCGGCTGACTTTGCCGTGCTGGGGGAAGAGATGAAGCGTACGGCAGATAATGGGGCGAAATATCTGCACTTTGATGTGATGGACGGAATGTTCGTGCCGAGCATTTCCTTCGGCATGCCGGTCCTTAAATCTATCCATGAGGTGACGGATCAGGTGATGGACGCACATCTTATGGTACAGGAGCCTGTAAGGTATGTAGAAGATTTCAAGGATGCCGGTGCTGATATCGTAACGGTCCATCTGGAGGCATGTGAAGATGTGGACGCCACGCTGAAGAAGATCAAAGAGTGCGGGATGAAGGCGGGGCTGTCCATCTGTCCGGAGACGGAAGCCGGCGCGGTAGAAAGATATATACCGGACATAGACATGCTGCTGGTGATGAGCGTACACCCTGGATTCGGAGGACAGAAATTTATTCCGGAATCTCTTGATAAGATCAGAGTTATCCGCAAAATGGCATTGGAGCAAGGCAGAGACCTGGACATCCAGGTAGACGGCGGCATCTATGTGAGCAATGTGCGTGAAGTACTGGATGCCGGCGCGAACATTATCGTTGCAGGTTCCGCCATATTCAAAGGAGACCCGGAAGAGAACACTAGGGAATTTATGGAGATATTAAAAAGCTATGAGTAAGAAGATTGTGATTGTGAGCGGCGGTGAACTGGATGAACAGCTGGCATTATCCTATCTTGACGAAGAGAGCGGCAGCTATGTCATAGGTGTGGATAAGGGGATGGAGTTTCTTTACAGCCATGAGATTGCGCCGGATTATATTGTCGGGGACTTTGACAGCGTCAATCCTGAGATAGCAGAGTATTATCGCACGCAGACGAATGTGCCTGTAAGAGAATTTAACCCGGTGAAGGACGCGTCTGATACAGAGATTGCAGTGAGGCTTGCCATGACGCTGGGAGGGAAAGAACTGATTATCCTTGGGGCTACCGGCGGACGGATCGACCACCTGTGGGCGAATGTACAGACGCTTACGGTGCCTTTTAAAGCAGGAATCAAAGCATATATCATTGATACGCAGAACCGGATCAGCCTTATCGGCGGAGAGACGCGTCTGAAAAAGGAAGACGCGTACGGACCTTACTTTTCCGTGTTCCCGCTAGGCGAGACCGTGTATGGATTTAATATAACCGGAGCAAAATATCCGTTGAAGGACCATACGCTGACTCCGTATGACAGCCTGTGCGTCAGCAACCAGATAGATGCGGAGGAAGTCAGAATCGAATTTGGCGGCGGCACGGTTATACTTATGGAGACTAGAGACAGCAAAGGGGTCTGACCCTTTTCAGGAGGGGGCAGGCCCCTTTTAAAACTATTTGCAAAGAGAGGACATAACAGATGAAGTTAGGAATTGTAGGATTACCTAATGTCGGGAAAAGTACATTATTTAATTCATTGACAAAGGCAGGAGCAGAATCGGCCAACTACCCATTCTGCACGATAGACCCGAATGTAGGAGTCGTGACAGTGCCGGACGAGAGATTGAACGTGCTTGGGGAGATGTACCACACGAAGAAGATTATTCCGGCTGCCATAGAGTTTGTAGACATCGCAGGACTTGTCAAAGGAGCTTCCAAAGGCGAGGGACTTGGCAACCAGTTTCTTGCAAATATACGGGAGGTGGATGCTATCGTGCACGTTGTCCGCTGTTTTGAGGACGGTAATATCGTACACGTTGATGGTAATATAGATCCTCTGCGGGATATTGAGACGATTAATCTGGAACTTATCTTCTCTGACCTGGAGATTTTGGAGAGAAGAATATCCAAGACAGCCAAGGCCGCCAGAAATGACAAGCCGGCAGCTAAGGAGCTTGCGCTTCTGGAAAAGATAAAGGCGCATCTGGAAGACAACAGGCTGGCTAAGACATTTGACGGTACAGAGGATGAGGAAGAAGAGGATTGGCTGAAAAGCTATAATCTTCTTACCTACAAGCCTGTCATATACGCTGCGAATGTGGCGGAAGACGACTTGGCGGATGACGGGGCCCAAAATGCGGGAGTCCAGGCCGTCCGTGAATACGCGTCAAAAGAGGAGAGCGAAGTATTCGTCGTCTGCGCCCAGATAGAGCAGGAGATTGCCGAGCTGGATGACGAGGAGAAGAAGATGTTTCTCGAGGAGCTTGGCCTGGAGGAATCTGGCCTGGAAAAATTAATAAAGGCAAGCTACAGGCTTCTTGGACTGATCAGCTATCTGACGGCAGGAGAGCCCGAAGTGCGGGCATGGACGATAACACAAGGCACAAAGGCGCCTCAGGCGGCAGGTAAGATTCACACGGATTTTGAACGGGGGTTCATCCGGGCCGAGGTAGTCTCCTATGATGACCTGATGGCGTGTAAGAGCCATGCGGCTGCCAAAGAAAAAGGACTGGTCAGGCTGGAAGGAAAAGATTACATTGTCAAGGACGGAGATATCATGTTATTCCGGTTTAATGTATAAGAGGGAAGAGGGGATTATAAATGCACAAGACGATTGACTTTCCAAATATTGGGATTCATCTGAAGTCTGTCGGTGACCACATAACAGTATTTGGATTTGATATTACTTTTTATGGCATGCTTATCGGTCTTGGAATTCTGGCAGGTATATTTATAGCTGCCGCTGAAGCAAAGCGGAGCGGGCAGAATTCGGAAGACTATTTCGATCTGGCCATCTACGCCGTTATTTTTTCTATTATAGGGGCCAGGATCTATTACGTCATATTCTCATGGGATATGTATAAAGATGACCTGCTCAGCATCTTCAACACGAGGCAGGGCGGGCTTGCCATATACGGCGGAGTGATTGCCGCTGTTATTACGGTAATCATATATGCCCGTATTAAAAAGATGTCGGCGCCTCTTATATTCGATACTGCAGGGCTTGGCCTCGTGGCGGGGCAGATGATTGGCCGCTGGGGCAACTTTTTCAACAGGGAGGCATTCGGGGAATATACGAATAATCTGTTTGCCATGAAGCTGCCGGTTGATGCCGTGCGTGGTTCAGATATCACGGAACTTATGCGAAAGCATATGGAACAAGTTGACGGCGTCTCTTATATACAGGTACATCCTACCTTTTTATATGAGTCGCTCTGGTGTCTGATGGTTCTCGTCATCATGCTCATATACCGCAAGTATAAAAAATTCGACGGCGAAGTGTTCCTTGTCTATATGCTCGGGTATGGCATCGGCCGAGCCTGGATTGAAGGGCTGCGCACCGACCAGCTGCTGCTTCCGGGCGTGGGATGGCCGGTATCCCAGATATTGGCCGGGATAATCGCCGTCGTATCTCTCGGGTTAATCATCTACAAGCGCTTCAGAATCAGGCAGGAAGCAGAAAGGGAACAGAGATGACAAGTCTGAGTACGCTCTGCTACATGGAACGTGATGGTAAATATCTGATGCTTCACAGGACAGTAAAGAAAAATGACGTCAACAAAGACAAGTGGATTGGTGTCGGCGGGCATTTTGAGGCAGATGAAAGTCCGGAAGAGTGCCTGCTCAGGGAAGTGAGGGAGGAGACGGGATATACGCTGACATCTTACAAATACCGCGGCATCGTCACATTCGTGTCAGGAAACGGTGTGACAGAGTATATGTCACTGTATACCGCAGACGGTTTTGAGGGTAATCCGATACCGTGTGATGAAGGAGAGCTTGCATGGGTCGATATTGAAGACATCTGGAACCTGAACATATGGGAAGGCGATAAGATTTTTTTCAGGCTCATGGATGAACGGGAAGAGTTCTTCTCGCTGAAGCTCGTGTACGACGGTCACGACAAACTCGTATCGGCTTCCCTTGACGGCAGGCCGATGGAACTGTTCGACGTACGCAATCCGGACGGAAGTCCTTCCGGTATCGTGAGAGAGCGGGGCGTCGTGCACCGGGAAGGAAGCCTCCACGCAACTGCCCATATATGGGTAGTACGTGAAAACAGCAACAGCGGATATGATGTGCTTCTGCAGAAGAGAAGTTCCTGCAAAGACTCAAATCCCGGCTATTACGATATCTCTGCCGCCGGCCACCTGGCAGCAGGGGACGACTACCTCCCTTCTGCGGTCCGGGAGCTTGAAGAAGAGCTTGGAATCACAGCAGAGGAAGAAGAGCTTCAATTCGTCGGCATCCACCACGGAGGCTTTGAAGATGTGTTCTACGGAAAGCCGTTCAAGGACGATGAGCTGAGTGCCGTCTATGTGTACAACAGGCCGGTGCAGAGTGATAAGCTGAAGCTGCAGGAATCAGAGGTGGAAGAAGTAATATGGATAGACTACGAAGAATGCAGGAAGAGAATTACGGACGGTACGCTAAAGCACTGTATGTATGAGGATGAGTTTGAAATGGTTGGAACATACCTCGGTGTCCTCTGAATAATGGGGGTTTTGTAAATTAGGGCGCCGCTGGGGAGGCAGGGGGCATCTGCTGCGATGCGTCCGGGACTGCGACTATCACACAGATTCCTAAGCCTGTGGAATGTTCGCCGATGGCGGCTCTCATCCCACGGGCCAAGGTATCTGGTGAGGATTCTCCGTCCCTCCCGCTTATACCTTCGCATCTGCCCCCTGTCTCCCCAGCGGCTATCTACTTTACTGGCACGGGCGGGGGTGGCTGTGTGACTTTACTGGCGACCGGAAGGAATTTATCTGTGCCGGTATATTAATAAAAAAGCTGAGCGAGTGAAAACCTTTGGCGAAATGGAATTATAATTATAATGAGGAAGAGCCGGAATCAGGTACAGGGCTGTTATGTGAGATAACATCCCTTGCCTGACTCCGGCTCTTCCTGCAGCAACGGCGTGCACGCCTCGCTGCAAACGTTTAACTACGATAATATACAACGTTCTAAACTGTATGTGTTATTTACGTTAAGCTTACAATCATTTTCCACCTAGCTGACGCAGCCAGCGTTCATCCGCTGGCCAGTAACGCTACATAGCCGTCCTCGCCCTTGTTAAGTAAAGTAGATAGCGGGCGGGGAGCCGGGTGGGAGATGCGCAGGTGTAAGCGGAAGAGGCGGAGAATCCTTTCCGTAGCCCTTATCCTGCGGGATGCAAGCCGCTATCGGCGCGCATTCCGGAGGGT
>NZ_KQ236743.1:50476-80388 GCF_001185345.1 Dorea sp. D27
TTACTGGCGACCGGAAGGAATTTATCTGTGCCGGTATATTAATAAAAAAGCTGAGCGAGTGAAAACCTTTGGCGAAATGGAATTATAATTATAATGAGGAAGAGCCGGAATCAGGTACAGGGCTGTTATGTGAGATAACATCCCTTGCCTGACTCCGGCTCTTCCTGCAGCAACGGCGTGCACGCCTCGCTGCAAACGTTTAACTACGATAATATACAACGTTCTAAACTGTATGTGTTATTTACGTTAAGCTTACAATCATTTTCCACCTAGCTGACGCAGCCAGCGTTCATCCGCTGGCCAGTAACGCTACATAGCCGTCCTCGCCCTTGTTAAGTAAAGTAGATAGCGGGCGGGGAGCCGGGTGGGAGATGCGCAGGTGTAAGCGGAAGAGGCGGAGAATCCTTTCCGTAGCCCTTATCCTGCGGGATGCAAGCCGCTATCGGCGCGCATTCCGGAGGGTTAGGGATACGTGAAATAGTCGGAGCCTCGAACGCATCGGAGCAGATGCCACCCGGCTCCCCGCCCGCAGCCTAATTTACTAAACTCACATTTAATAGATAACCAGCACGTCTCCGACTTTCAGTTGTTCCGTGGAGACGGATGGGAAGTAATCTGGTACTTGGCTTTCGCTCAGCTTCTTTTCAATACGTTCCGGCGCTGGTTCAAGCGTCTGCCCTTCCTTCCAGATGATAAGCTCTTCATCAAACCGTCCTTCGTATTTGATGGTACGGCAGTGGCTGTCAACGTCTTTTCCTTCTACGGTCACGCCGCCGTACTCTACTTTTTTAGCCGTAGTAAATATAAAGCTCTGGGAACGGATTAGAACAGGAAACCGTTTCTTGCTGCTGTCAAGTATTGTTGTCAGGGGAGAAGGAGAACCAGCCGCTATCACACCGTCACAGTACTCCCTGCCTTCAGCGTCTTTCTCACCGGACATAAGATTTCCCGCAGATAATGCCGATATGGCTTTGCTGCTCTCTATCGTACAAAAGATATCCCCGTTCGATAGTTCGAATAGTTCCGTGACCTTGATATCATCGGTACGTATGGCCGAGAGCTCGGAATGTACAAATGGCGCCAATATGAGCAATAGGACAAATATCGGTACCAGTATGAAGATGATGATCATCTGACGGCGGGTGAAGCGCCGTTTCACGCTGCGGATAAACGCGATATCATCCTTCAGGTCCGGATCCAGTGCAATCTCCGGCTTCTCCGGCACGTTCTCCTGCATGGCCTCATACAATTCACGGCAGCTTTCGCAGGTAGAAAGATGCTCTTCCACGGATGTCTTCGTCCGTTCGCTGCAGATATTATCTGTATATAGTGGCAGCAGATCTTTTATCAAATCACAATGTAGTCTACTCATATGATAATCCTCCTTTTTATTCGTCCTCCAGCAGTTCCCGTATCTTAAGCCTGGCTCTGTGATAAGTGACTCTGGCCCATGTTTCGTTGTGGCAGAAGATATCTCCGATTTCACGGTAAGTGAGCTCGCCGAGCGTCCTCAGCAGAAATACTTCCTTGTATGGCTCATCTAAGGTGTGCAGCGCTCCGTATATAGAAAGCGTCGTCTCTTTCTTCAGAAATGACCGTTCGATGTCCACGGAAGAGGGGAGTACAGGCATTTCTTTGTCGACAGTGTATTTCTGTCTGCGCAAATGTGAGAGATATAGATTTTTTGCTATCTGACAGAGCCATGATTTCATGGAACAGCTGCCGCGAAAGTGCCTGATTTCTTTCAAAGCCTTAAAAAATGTTTCTTGTGTGATATCTTCTGCAAGCGTAGGGTTTTTGCTCAGCGTCAGTACAAAGAGATATACGTCTTTAAAGTACCGGTTATATATTTCTTCAAAATCAATGTCCAACTATCTTCCCCCTTCCTTATAGTGTCTGCCATCTGTAAGTAATACAAGTATACTTGATATGCCCATTAGACGCACGAGAATTCAATATGTTACAAATAAATGGAAAATATTTTTGTGTACAATTTGACTACTAAGAGACAAAATGTAACTATATAAGGACATACGGTCAATAAGAGATTAGAATAGCAGGAGCGTATGTATTTCCATTTTTAGAAAGAATAAGTAAAAATGTGAAGAATAATTTGTGCAATATGCACTAAAAAATACCGTAAATTTTAGGGTTATAGTTTAAATTGTAAGAATGTATTGACTTTGCCCTTGGGGAAATCTTTTACAATGTGATCAGACAATTTAAACATATGATTCAGGCGCTAGGAGGCGAAGATATGTTTCGGATTGGACAGTTGGCAAGTATTTACAGAATCTCGGGAAAGACGCTCAGGTATTATGACGAGCTCGGGCTGCTTCGGCCCAAGTATGTAGATGAGGCGACAGGCTACCGGTATTATACGTCATCACAGATACCTGTATTGAACGAAATCTTCCTGCTTAAGGAGATGGGGCTTTCTTTAAAAGAGATTACTTATCTGATGAAAGAGGAGGTTGATAAAGACCATACCCTGCTGAAGGGAGTGCTGGAACTTAAGCAGCTGGAGTTCGACAGGCAGATTCAGGAACTGAATGAGAAGAAGCAGACGATAGAACTGCTGAAAAAGAAGCTGGACAAAGGAGGAGGGATTGAACTGTCATCCTTCAAAGTGGGAATCAAGAAGGTCGAAAAGATGCAGGTGGCGAGCCTGAAAGCTTCTATCAGCACTTATTCTACACAAGAGGCGCTGTGGGCGGAGCTGCTTGATTATCTGAACAAATGCAGGGCGAAGATTGGAAACGAAAGATATACCATCTATTATGATTCCGTATACAAAAGTGATGAGATCCAGGTAGAGATTCTGAAAAGGGTACTGGCCCCATTTCCGGAAACGGAACGGATCCAGTATAAGAGACAGGAAGGCTATGAAGAGGTCGCATATCTTTTGCATACGGGGGAACATGAGAGCGTGATTGACTCCTATGAAGCGATACTTACGTGGATAGAGGAGAATGGATATAAGGTCGTGGGAAATATTCGGGAGGAATTCCATATGGATGATTTTACGACAGACGATCCGAAAGAATTTGTAACAGAAATACAGATTCCGGTCCACAAAAGAGGAGAGGAATTTGTCAGATAGAAAGGAGGATATAAGATGAAGTTTATCGATTTGACGAGGGAGATCAACAATAACACACAGGTGTGCCCTTGTGACAAGGTACCGGTTGTAGAGGATTATGCAACGACGGAAGAGGAAGGTGTCAATGTCAAGTTCATGAAGATGGGAACGCACACATCGACGCACATTGACGCTCCATACCACATCAGCAAAGAGGGCAGGAAGCTGAACGATTTCCCGGTGGAGCGCTTTATCGGTAAAGGCATTGTGCTGGACTTCAGCGATAGAGGAGAGATATACGAAATCACCCGTGAAGATATCATGGCTTATGCAGAGGAACTGAAGCAAGTGGATTTTGCAATCCTCAACACGGGCTGGGCACCGTATTACGGCACATGGGATTTCTTCCGCCATCCTTACCTGAGCGGCGATGCGGCACTGGCGCTGGTCGAGCTTGGAATCAAGATTGTCGGGACAGACGGAAGCTCCGCGGATGCGGCATACGGGTTTTCAACGGCAAAGCGGCTGGAAAATCCCACATTTTCAGAGATTTTGGAGAATATAGAACGGGAAAACATCAAGAACGACGCACATGCGGCCCTGCTTGGAAACGAGTGCCTCATAGTAGAGTATCTGTGCAATCTGGATCAGCTGCCGAAGGAAGCGGCCACATATTCCTTCCTGCCGCTGAAACTGATGGAAGCAGACGGATCGCCGGTACGTGCGGTATGTATGACAGAAGAATAGAAGGATAAAGAGAGAAGGAGGGTAATTTTATGGGTAATTCTAACGAAGCAACGGCTAATGTAACGGAAGAATATACGACCAAAAAGCTGCGGCGTGTATTGGGGAAAAAAGAACTGATTTCTATGGGCCTTGGACAGATTATCGGCTCTGGCGTGTTTTCACTGACAGGCGTAGCCATCGGATTTACGGGGCGTTCTGTAGTGTTCGCGTTTCTGTTTGGCGCCTTGTTTTCACTGGCGGTAACGATACCAAGCATCTTTGCCGGAAGCGCGGTCCGCTTGAGAGGCGGACAGTATACGATGGCAAGCCTGCTGCTCGGTGAACGTTTTTCTGGTTTTTACATAATTATCTATATCGTCGGCAACATATCTATCGGAATGTATGCCCTGTCCCTTGCGGACTATCTGCTGGCGCTGGTACCAGGAATTCCAAGAGTACCGCTGGCCGTAGCCGCGCTGACCCTGTTTTTTGTCATCAACCTGTTCGGCGTAAAAGATGCCGCGTTTATTCAGAACATACTTGTTATCATCCTTGCGGCAGCTCTCGCTGTATTTGCGGCAGTGGGTGTGTTCAATGTAGAACCTGGATATTTTTCAAGCGTAGAGCCTCCGCTATTCATGGGCGGCTGGAAAGGCTTTGCCATGGCGGCGATCTTCACATCGTTTGCCACCACCGGCGGCGGAAACCTTGTCAACTTCTCCGGTGAATGTAAGAATCCTACAAAAGACGTACCGTTTGCAATCGTCCTGTCTACGCTGATAGTCACCGCACTGTATGCGGTCATCGGTTTCGTGGCAGCGGGAGTGCTTCCGGTAGAAGAGGTCATGTACCAGCCGTTAAGCGTAGCGGCAGGCGCATTTCTCCCGAAAGCCCTGTATGTGTTCTTCGTGACAGGCGGAGCGCTCCTTGCGCTGTCCACGACGCTGAACGCCACCTTCGGATGGGTGACGAAACCGGTGCTGCAGGCTTGTGTTGACGGCTGGTTTCCGAAGAAGCTCGGCAAGATCAACGATAAGTATGGCACGCCTCATTACCTGTTGATATTGTTCTACATCGTAGGGCTCATTCCGGTAGTTGCGGGACTTGATATAGACCGCATCGCCAATATGTCCATGATACTTATGAATATCACTACATTCCTTGTCGTAGTGGCAACAGCACGGCTGCCGAAGCTGCTTCCTGACGCGTGGGCGAAGTCTACGTTCAGGATATCCAACGGAGCCCTGAAAGTAATCTGCTATCTGTGCGGCGCGCTGCTTGTCTTTCAGAATTACTTGCTGATTGAAGACAATACGCCGGAAATCATCATCGGCAATATCATACTTCTTGTATTGACCTTTGTATTTATGGTAGTGCGTTATAAATCAGGAAAGGTTAAGGTAGAGGTCAGCTGGGAAGAGGAATAGAATATTTCAGATACGGCACTATGCCTGGGAGGTTATAGGATGGCAGAAATAACAAGCAGAGAATATGCAGCCAGCATGGATGCAGAAGATAAGTTAGGCAAGTACAAAAAAGAGTTTTACCTGCCAGATTACCTGTATTATGAAGCGAACGGCCTGGGACCTATGTCCCGCCGTTCGGAAGAGACGCTTCTGCGGGTGGCGGATGAGTGGAAGAATCAGCTTGTGGCCGGATGGTTCTGCGGAAAGATTCCGTGGTTCTATTATCCGGAACGGATTGCCGCCATGGAAGAAGCAATCGTGGGGGCAAGAGATAAGGAGCTCATCATAAACGGGACGACTACGACAAATATCCACAGCGTTCTCGCTGCATTTTACCGCCCCGAAGGAAAGCGGACGAAGCTTTTGTGCGACAGCCAGATATTTTCGTCTGACAGATATGCGGTGGAGGCACAGATAAGGCTCAAAGGGATTGACCCGGAGGACGGGCTCGTGCTTGCCGGAGGGGACAGCCCCATACTTGATGAAGATGAACTGATAGCCCATATGACGGAGGAGACGGCGCTTGTATTCCTTCCCTCCGTCGTGCATTCCACCGGACAGCTGCTTGATGTAGAACGACTTGCCAGCGCAGCGGCAGAAAGAGGCATACGTGCCGGCTTCGACCTGAGCCATTCCGCGGGCGTCGTACCACATAAGCTCCATGACTGGGGTGTTGACTTTGCCGTGTGGTGCAATTACAAATACCTGAACGGAGGCCTTGGATGTCCGGCCACCATCTTTATACATGAAAAGAACTTTGATATCCCTGTTGCGATGCCTGGCTGGCACGGCTATGTGAAGAGCCGCCAGTTCCAGAAGCTCCCTTATTTTGAGGCGGAGACAGGCGCTGGAGGGTGGCAGCACGGGTCTCCGCTTATCCTGAACATGGCCCCTCTTGAGGGCGCTCTGGATATGATAAACGAGGCAGGCATAGACGCTATCCGGGAAAAGTCTCTTGCCATGACCGGATATTTTATGGAGCTTGTGGACGCTATGCTGTCCGGCTGCGGCGTCAGCATACTCACGCCCCGCGAGGAGGCAGGTAGAGGCGGGCATGTGACGATTCTGCATGCGGCCTCTGAAGAGATAACGGAATTTCTCGACAGCGGCTCTCAGCTGACGGACAGATTGGCCGCTGCAGTGACGGAAAAAAGAGAATCTGGCGTTGAGGCATCCTGGAATAATCAGGTGAGGATAGCATTTTCACCGCTTTTCGCAAGCTTTGAGGATGTGAGGCAGACTGCAGAAAATCTGTATCTGCTGCTGAACGTTTAGGTCTTGACATTGCCCCGAAGGGGAAAGTGTACAATAGCCTTGGCAGAGAAGAAATAATAAATGCTTATTGGGCTGCTGAGGCTCAATAAGGTAATGTGATTGGAGGTAAAATGTGAACAGTCGAATTATTAGAGAACCAGAATATGAAATCAGGGTGGAGAGGGACCGCCCGATTGTTATGAAAGATGATATCCGCCTCTACTGTGACGTTTACAGGCCGGATGACAAAGAGAAGCATCCGGTGCTGGTGGGCTTTTCCCCTTTCGGAAAAGTGGCTCAGGAAGCAGGCAGAAGGCGGGATCCGATTCAGCTTGGAAAATTCATGTATGAGCAGGGGATTGAAATCGGGGGTATTGATTTCTTTGCATCCCGGGGATATACCGTGGTGGTGGTAAACCCAAGAGGAATCCAGAATTCAGAAGGCGTATGGACCGGGGTCTTAAGCAGGCAGGACCAGATTGACTGCTGCGAGGTCATCCGGTGGGCGGGCCATTATCTGTCAGATGGAAGCGTCGGTATGATTGGATGCGGCTATGCAGGGAAGATTCAGCCTCTCGTTGCCGCGATGAATCCACCTTATCTGAAAGCAATCATGCCCGTGGACGTCATCGATGACATGTATCTCGACTGTTATCCGGGCGGTATATTAAGTGATATCAATTATCCGCTCTGCAGCTATATTCCACATACGAACACGATATCAGAAGCTGAGATGGAAAACAGTCCGGAAGATTTAAAAGAGATGCTTGCAGAAGCGAGGAGGCAGCCGGAGATTGCAACCAATTCTTATTATTACAGAGGGCTGGACAGCTTCCCGCCGAGACATTATACTTGGAACATTGATGTCATGCTGCATCCATACAGCGGCGAGTGGTGGGACAGAAGGAGCTTCAAGGACCGCAAGGTGACGATACCTTCCTATATTGTAGGGCTTTACTACGAATACGGCTATACGACCATTTCAGCCTTTGACATTTATAATAAGATTGGTGATGAAGTGCCTAAGAAACTAATGATGATAGACCCTGCTTCTGCGAAGACCTCTCCGTATGAAAAACCAGTGGCGGAACAGCTCAGGTGGTATGACTACTGGCTGAAGGGCATCGAGAACGGCATTCTGGATGAGCCTCCGATGAAGCTGCTTGTCATGGGAGAGAACAAGTACCGTTATGATACGCAGTGGCCGTCGGCAGACACGGAATATAAGAAGATGTATTTCAGGAAAGAGAACCGCCTGACGGAAGAAAAAGAAACGGGCAGCGTTGCACCGGACTTCATCAGACATATACCGCCGACCCGTCTGTCCCAGATGCCGGAAGATGTGCCGGCGCTGACTTATACGTCCGCACCGCTGGAAGAAGAAGTTGAAGTATGCGGACCGGTTACAGGCTGCATACAGGCTGCAATCGACACGGACGATGCCCACCTGGCTATGAAGCTGTGGGATAAGGATTCGGAGACCGGATACCGTACGCTCCTCTCCTGCGGATATCTGAAATGCTCTCACAGAGAGCTGGATCCGTCCGGTACGGAGCACAGGCCAAAAAATGTCCATACGAAGGATGTGCCCGTAGAGCCGGGTAAAGTATATGACTATATCTTTGAACTGGCACCTGTCGATAACCTGTTCAAGAAAGGGCATCAGATTGAAGTGGAATTTAAGACGATGGACCAGCAGTATTTTGACTTTCATGAAATGGCCAGCCTGCCTAGACTGTATACATCCGGACGTGTGGCAGGACCGCATCCACTTGCAAGGGAAGTGAACTTTGAGATTCATGTAGACGGCGATGCCGCCTCTTGGATCGAGCTTCCAATCGTAGATGGTGAAAAAAACTGGGTGGAGTAAAGTAGGAGGACACAATGGAAAATAAAGAAAAATTAGAAATCGTCGGTCTGGACGAAAAGCCAAAATATTGGGATGAACGGTATATGGACGGTATCGAGAAGATGACGCCGCGCATGTATGATGTCATCAAGGAAGAAGATGTGCTCATGCAGGTAAGGGACGGCATAACGCTTGCAGTTGACATCTACCGCCCTGACACAGATGAAGACATCAAATTCCCGGGGCTTGTGGCATTTTCCGCATATGGGAAATCGATTCAGACGATGGACCGTATCTCGATGCAGTTCAAGACTGTATTATTTGACCATACGATAGAAGCCGGAGACATATACGAATATGTTAAGCACGGCTATATCGTAGCAGTGCCGGATCCGAGAGGAATCGGCAAATCCGAGGGGGCATGGGACGGCCTTTATGGAAGACAGGAGCAGGAAGACTGTTATGATGTCATAGAGTGGGTGGCAGAGCTTCCTTACTGTAATGGAAACATAGGTATGATAGGCATCTCATACTTCTCGATACTGCAGCCGGTAGTGGCAGCCCTCCAGCCGCCGCATCTGAAGGCTATCATGATGGTAGAAGTCGTAGACAACATGTATCACCATAACTATCCGGGCGGAGTCTTTGTGAACCGTTCCTTTATGTACACGGATTTCTGCCCGGACGTGAACTCTATGTCTACTGCGGAGCGCACCTATACGACGGAAGAGCTGAAAGCGCGCATTGAAAAGAGGCTGTCCGATCCGGACATCAGCCACAGTGCTCTCTACTCCGGCATATTGAGCTGCTGGCCGCCGAGAAACCAGACATATTTCTTTGATATGCTGCTGCACGATGATGACAGTGATTTCTGGAAGGAGCGCTCTATCCAGAGCCATCCGGAGGATATCAAAGTGCCGATGTACCTAATCTCTGAATATTATGAGCTTGGAAGATTTTCACAAGGGCCGTTCTTCCTGTTCACACACGGCGACATGTCCGTACCGAGGAAGCTGGCCGCACCGGAAGAGCATGATGCCCTGCATCTGCCGCACCGGATTATGACGCCGGAATACCTGCGCTGGTATGATTACTGGCTCAAGGGCATTGACACCGGAGTCATGGATGAGCCCCCGATGAAGCTGCTCGTAAGAGGCATCAACAAGTTCCGCTACGAACACGAATGGCCGCTGGCACGCACGGAGTGGACGAAATATTACCTTAGGGACGGAGGGCTGCTCTCCACAGAGAAGGAAAAGGATGAGCATGTACAGCCGACCATCCTCAACCATAAGAGCCCGTATGAGGGTGGATCTAATGAGACTTACGCAGTGCCGAACGTTGTATTCCGCACGCCTGTGCTGGAAGAGGACGTAGAAGTGACCGGCCCGATTGTCATGCACCTCATGTGTGCCATCGACAAGACAGATGCCAACTTCACCATCATGTTGAACGATGTTCCGCCGGAAGGCGAGGGACGTCCGCTGAATCTTGTCACAGGGAATCTCCGGGCATCTCACAGAGGTCTGGAAAAGAAAGAGCTGAAGCCGTGGGAGTTCAACAATGACCATACGAGAAAGGTGCCGGTCGTACCGGGCGAGATTAACGAATACACGATAGAGGTCATGAATACGTCCAATGTGTTCAGAAAAGGCCACCGTATAGAAGTTGAAGTGAAAAACTACGATGCAAACCCGTACCACTGGATGGTACAGCTGCCGAACAGCCAGGATATTGAGTATAAGATATTCGTCGACAGCATACACAATTCCTATATCAACCTGCCGATTATTCCATACTCCGATGAGGACCAGTGGATCCGTTGATAAGCAGGGGCCGGGTAGTCTGCAAGCTGAAAGAGCAAGGAAAAGGGGAAAAAACTGCTGGAGCTTCCAAATCCTGCATATCAGAAACCATGTATGAAACCCTCCGGGATGGTAAGTCGTATCTTACCATCCCGGAGGGTTGTTTTCGATATTATGAATTATTCTGTATCTGCATGAGCTCTTCCGACTGCTCCCGGGCAACTTTCAGAAATTCTTCCATCGCCCTTGTCACGTATTTTGTCTGCTTATGGTAAAAATAAATATTGCGCCCGGTGTGGCTGCCATGGACTTTGTAGTAGAAGCAGTCTCTTTCGTTCGGCATGTGCTTCAGGAGAGAATCGCTCACGAAAGTAATGCCCATCCCATAACAGCATACGTTGAACGCCGTAACCTGCTGGTCAAGCTTCAGTATGATATTCGGAGAGAACGACTGTGCCTGGCAGATTTTATCCGCCCGGGAGCGGGTGTCATTGCCGGAGCGCAGGAAGATAAAAGGCTCTTTTTTAAAGTTTTCAAGGGGGACGCACGGCGTCTCCTCCTTCAGATGCCGGTCAGCCAGAATGTCTTCTATCGTAAGCCGGAATCCGGAGGACATTTTATTGGAAGGAAATGCCTTCGGAACGGCAAGGAGAAGCGTCTCTTTCGTGTAGAGATGGTGCTGGTAGATTGCGTCCGGAAAAGAGGAGTTGTCTATCACAAGATCCAGTGAGCCGTGGAAGAGCTGATCGATGAGCTGGGGCGTGTTGTCCTCTATGAGGTGGACCTTTACGAGCGGGTACTTCTTCGTGAACCTCGTGATAATCGGAGGCAGTATGTAAGAAGCGAACAGATTGCTCCCGCCTATGGCAATCTGTCCGGTCTTAAGCTCGTTCATGTCAGTCATATAGGTTTCAAACTGGTTCTGTATATCCATGATTTCTTCTACGGCTTTTATGTAATGGCGCCCGCAATCGGTGAGCTTTATCGGGCTTACGCTTCTGTCGAAGATAGGGGCGCCGATTTTCTCCTCCACCTTTTTGACGGCTGCGCTCAAAGACGGCTGGCTTATGTAGAGATTGGCCGCGGCTTTGGAAAAGCTGCGTTCTTTATACACTTCATATACGTAATTCATGGAATTGAACATGCTTAGATTCCTCCGGTTTCCTGTTTATCATATGATGCCGGGCGTAAAAGGTGCTGCGTGCTGCCCTGCTATTATAATATTATAACTTTGCTTTCAGATGAAAGCAACACAATGTGCGCGAAATAGATGGCGTACATTGTGCTGCTTCATTGCTGGATGGGAATCTTTAAGGCCAGATGGCTCTTGCTTTCTTCGCTTCTACGACACGTTTGACCGCGATAAGGTAGGCACCGGTTCGGAGCGTCCCTTTATTCTTATGGGAGATATCCCATACGGCTTCAAAAGCAGGATCCATGATATTCTTAAGCTTTTCATTTACCGTCTCTTCGGTCCAGCTTACAGACTGGATGTTCTGTACCCACTCGAAGTAAGATACGACGACACCGCCGGCATTTGCCAGGATATCCGGTACGACAAGGATCCCTTTTTCCGCCAGGATGTCATCGGCCTCAGAAGCGATTGGGCCGTTGGCCGCCTCGACGATGATATCGGCGTGGATGCGCTCCGCATTGGAGTCGTTTATCTGATTTTCAAGGGCGGCAGGAATGAGGACCTTCACATCCAGCTCCAGCAGTTCTGCGTTGCTGATGCGTGTCATGCCGTCTTCCTCGTAGCCGGTGAGCAGGTTCTTCCGGTTCTGTGACAGATAGTCCAGGATATCCGGTATATTCAGGCCGCTTTCTTTATAGATGCCGCCGGACACGTCACTGACTGCCACGACTTTCATTCCTTCCCTGTGGAGCAGCTTCGCTGTGATGCTCCCTACATTTCCCATGCCCTGGATGGCAACCGTCGTGTTTTTCGGATCTATGTCCAGCTTCTTCAGCACGTTTTTTGCCGTGAACATGACGCCGCGTCCGGTTGCCTCGCTCCGGCCGAGGGCTCCGCCGAGCTCGATAGGCTTGCCTGTCACGACACCGTGTACGCAGTGGCCCTTCAGCATGCTGTAAGTGTCCATCATCCAGCCCATGACAGCCGCGTTCGTTCCTACGTCAGGAGCCGGAATATCCTGTTCGGGTCCGATCAGAGGAGCGATTGCCGCCGTGAACCGCCTTGTGATGGCACGGATCTCGTCTTCGGACAGCTTGTTCGGGTCGCATACGACGCCGCCTTTGCCGCCGCCGTAAGGGATATTCACGACCGCACACTTGAAGGTCATCCACGCTGCAAGCGCTTTGACTTCGTCCAGATTGACGTCAGGATGGAAACGGATTCCTCCTTTGGCGGGTCCCCGTGAGGTGGAGTGCTGTATGCGGTATCCCTCGAATACTTTTGTGCTGCCGTCATCCATCCGGACCGGAATGGCCACTTTCAGTTCCCGTTCCGGATATTTCAGCGCCTCTATATCGCTGTCCGTATAGCCTAAGATATTAGCTGCTTCCGATACTACTTTTAATACATTGTCATATGGATTGTATGTGTGGTTCATAACTGCCGTTCTCCTTTTTTGGTTTATTTGTTGTTATTCGTTTCCAGTGCTGCGATTTTAATACATAGGATAAAGATATCCATGGCTGCGTCCAGCTCTTCCAGTGTCGGGTAAGAAGGAGCGATGCGGATATTGCGGTCCCTCTCGTCCCTTCCGTAAGGGTATGTCGCTCCCGCGTCTGTCAGTACGACTCCGGCCTCTTTTGCAAGTGCCACCGTCCGTTTTGCACAGCTTGGCCGTGTGTTGAGCGAGATGAAGTATCCGCCTTTTGGACGGCTCCAGGATGCAAGGTTCGTGCCCCCGAGTTCTGCTTCCAGTTTGGATAGTACGAGGTCAAACTTAGGGCGGAGTTCATCTGCCAGCTTCGCCATATGCGCCCGGATATTTTCCGGTGTCTTGAAGTATTGTACGTGCCGCAGCTGGTTCAGCTTGTCGTAGCTGATTGTCTGTGCGGACATGTGTCCTTTCAGCTCCCGGACATTTTCCGGACCGGAAGCTATGAGAGCCACACCGGCGCCGGGGAATGTAATCTTGGAGGTGGAGAAGAAGTAATAGGCCCGCTCCGGATGGCCGTGCTTCTCGCATGCATCCAGTATATTCTTTAGCGCAACCTCTTCATATATATGGTGGATGCCGTATGCATTGTCCCAGAAGATACGGAAGTCACGCGCTGCCGTTTCCATGGACGCGAGCTGCTCTACCACCCGGCTGCTGTAGCAGACGCCTTCGGGATTGGAATGCAGCGGTACGCACCATATGCCTTTGACAAGGGGATCCTGTTTGGCAAGGGCGGTGACAAGATCCATATCCGGGCCTTCTTCAGTAAGCGGTATGGGTATCATCTCGATGCCCAGTTCTTCACATATTCTGAAGTGGCGGTCGTAGCCCGGTGAAGGGCAGAGGAACTTGACCGGAGTCCCTGCGTATCTATAGTGCTGCCACGGGCGGTTCCCGCCCGTACCGAAGAGGCATAAGGCGGCCATTACGTCGAACATAAGGCTCAGGCTTGAGTTGCCGCCTATAATCATCCTGTCCGGATTGAGGCCGAGCAGGTCTGCAAACAGCTGCCTGCATTCCGGGATGCCATCCAGAATGCCATAGTTCCTTGCGTCCGTCCCGTCTGCGGTCATGTAGCTGTCCATAGCCCCAAGCAGTGCGCTGCTTAGATCAAGCTGGGAAGGGGCAGGCTTTCCCCGGGACATATTTAGTTTCAGATGCTTTCCCCTGGCGTCCTCGTACGCGTCCTGTAACTGCTTCAGGGATGTGATATTGTTCGATGTATCTTTCATGTGCGTTCCTCCTTAAAGGCCTTTGTTTTCTTGCCTTCATTATAGGTAAAATGTTATGATAGAAGCAAATACTTATATTTGTATAAGAAGTATAGGCATTTGGCTATCTTGATGCGGAGGCAGCAGAATAAGCGGCAGTAGCATCCATGGCGGCCATGTGCAGGAGAAAAGGGAGGCGTGGATGGTGAACTGGGAAGAGATCAGGAACAGGGAAAGCCTGACGGCGAAGGAGAGCAAATATATATGCAATGAATTGATGACGACGGACATGCGGATGGAACGGCTGATCGTAGAACATTTTACGCCGGAGGATTACTGCCGTGTCAAGGAACGCTGCATCGGAGGCGGGAGGATTGGGGGCAAGGCATGCGGCCTTCTTCTTGCGAGGAAGCTGATTGCGGTGCGGACGCCCCAGTATATGGAGCATATGGAGCCCCACGATTCATTTTTTGTGGGTTCGGACGTGTTCTACCAGTATCTTGTGGAAAATGACTGTATGGAACTTCGCAGACGCCACATGGAGGAGAAGGAGCGGTTTAAGGATGCAGATGAGCTGCGTGCCCGCTTGAGCCAAGGGGCATTTTCCGAAGAATTGATGGAAGAGCTCAGGAAGATCGTCCGGCATTACGGAGATAGTCCGGTAATCGTCCGTTCCAGCAGCTTTCTCGAGGATGGATTTGGCAATGCATTTTCGGGGAAATATGAATCTACCTTCTGCATGAACCAGGGAAGTGAGGAGGAACGTCTCGAGGAACTGATGGATGCGATACGGAGCGTGTATGCCAGCACGATGAATCCGTCCGCCATCGAGTACCGGAGAAGATGGAAGCTGCTCGATACGGATGAGCAGATGGCACTTCTCATCCAGAAGGTGGAAGGGCAGAAGTACGACGGGTTCTATATGCCCGTGGCTGCCGGGATGGGCTGTTCTTACAATCCATACAAATGGATGGAGAACATGAATCCCGATGCCGGAATGCTCCGAATGGTCATGGGGCTTGGCACACGGGCGGTAGAGCGCACGCCCGGCGATTATCCGAGGCTCGTGTGTCTGGACAGGGCGCAGGCGAACTTAAGGACTACCGTAGCGGAACGGCATAAGTATTCGCAGCGGAAGGTGGATGTGATGGATTATGAGACGAATTCCCTTGGCACGCGGCGGCTGGAAGAAGTAATCCAGGCGCTGCCGGGATGGCAGAAGAAGCTTGTCTTAAGCCATGACACCGATGCGGAGGACATGCTGGCACAGCGGGGCGTCTATAAGAAAGTATATTTTGCCGACTGCCAGGGGATGGTGAACAATGATGATTTCATCCAGCTGATGAAGCATATCCTGGAGATGCTGGAAGAGGAATACGGAAGACCTGTGGACGTGGAATTTGCTGTCAACAGCCGTGCAAAAGAGGAATGGAAAGTAAACCTGCTCCAATGCAGGCCGCTACAGGCAAGCGTATCGGAGGAGATACATATCCCGGAAGACAAGACGCAGGAATTCCTGTTCGACGTGCGCAGGACATCCATGCGCCGCTCCAAGACAGAGAAGCTGGACCTCATCGTCTGGGTTGATCCGCGAAAGTATTATGAATATCCGTATGCAAAAAAGTTTGGCGTGGCACGTAAGATAGACGAGATAAACAAGCATTTTGAAGAAGAGGAGAAGAAGATGCTCCTCCTCGTGCCCGGGCGCATCGGCACTTCCTCCCCGGAGCTCGGGGTGCCGGTCGTGTACGCCAACATCAGCGAATTCTGCGCCATCTGCGAGGTGGCCTACAGCGAGGTCGGATACCACCCCGAGCTCTCCTACGGAAGCCACATGTTCCAGGATCTCGTGGAAGCCGACGTCTACTACGGGGCCATCAACGAGAACAGCAAGACAAGGTGCTACCAGCCGCAGCTGCTGAAGCAGCACCGGGATATCTTCCCCGAACTGTGGCCGGAAGATGCGGAGCTGAATGAGATAATAAAGCTGTATGACGTGTCAGACTGCCGGGCAGAGCTTATGCTCGACGTTAAACAAGGGCGGGCGGTCTGCCGCCTTGGGAAGTAGTTTTGGTCAATTGGGGACGTGATCTTTTTCAAAAGGGTTACGTCCCAAATTGACTTTTGTGGTGTACCCAAATGCGTTTTTATATGTATTCCTTATAAATTCCTTAGATTTATCTTTTATCTTAATTCTCGTAAGGAGGATTTTGATTATGGTACGATTATTGTTGGAAACGAGGAATCTATGTAAGGAGTTCAAGGGACAGCAGGCGGTGTCGCATGTGTCGCTTCAGGTGCCGCAGGGGTGTGTATATGGGCTTCTCGGACCGAACGGGGCAGGGAAGTCTACGCTTCTTAAGATGGTTACCGGCATGATGCGCCCGGAGGCAGGGGAGATATTGTATGACGGAAGGCCATGGAGCAGGGAGAACCTGAAGGAGACAGGTGCACTGATTGAGACGCCTCCGCTTTATGGAAACTTGAGTGCGAGGGAGAATCTGCTTGTTCGCACGAAGATACTGGGGATACCAGAGGAAAGGATTGATGAGGTGCTTTTCAGCGTAAACCTTAAAAATACAGGGAGAAAAAAAGCGGGACATTTTTCACTCGGGATGAAACAGCGCCTCGGTATCGCTGCATCGCTTCTGAACAGCCCCAGGCTGCTGATATTAGACGAACCGGCCAATGGTCTGGATCCGTATGGGATACAGGAGCTGCGGGAAATGATACGTTCCTTTCCGCAGCAGGGGATTACTGTCATCCTGTCCAGCCACATTCTCAGCGAGGTAGAACAGATGGCAGATCATATCGGTATCCTGGCGGACGGGGTGCTCGGGTTTCAGGGAGGGATGCCCGGAAAGGGACATCTGGAGGAAAAGTTCATGAAGATTACGGGCAGATACCGGAAGGAGGAGTGGTAGGATGGGCTCACTATTCCAGACGTATTATCCCGCGGAGCAATTGAAACACAGGCATACGATATGCTCAAAACTATACATTATCATGCCTGCGCTTACCGTAATCATGGCGTTTCTGCTCGCCAGCAGCTATGGGACGATAGACGCCTATAACTGGTGGTATATGACGCTTCTCCCCGGTATGGTGACGCTTGTGTGCTGTATGACCGGCCAGGCAGACAAGAAGCTGAACAACCGCGCTGTCGCAGTTCTTCCGTTAGACGTACGACGTGTGTGGGATGCGAAAGTGCTCTTCTGTATAAAATCCGTGATACTTGGAAATATCATCCTCTATCTGCTCACCATGGTGGCAGCCATTGTATCGGCGCATGCCGCAGGGGTGATGCAGCTGGCGGATATAACGCTTGTGCAGGGGGCGTCAGCCGTGTTCGTCATGACGATAGGCTGCATATGGCAGATACCGCTCTGCCTCTGGGCAAACGAAAGGTTCGGCCTGTATCCGACGCTGCTTGTCAACCTGGCGCTGAATCTATACAGCACGATTGTCGTTTCACTTGGAAGCCTCTGGTTTGCAAGCCCGTATTCCGTGACGGCCAGGTTGATGTGCCCTCTGATTAAAGTATTGCCGAACGGACTGATAGCAGAAGAAGGCAGCCTCACGTATTACCCGGGGCTGATGGATATGAAAGCAGTGCCGGCAGGGATGCTTGTCTGCCTGGCGTGGCTTGCACTCCTCTGGTCGGCAGGGAGGAGATGGTACGGAAAAAGGGGAGGGGAGACGATATGAGAGATCTGTTACGCTTCACCCAGAGTGAATTTATCAAGATGCGCCATACGAAATTGTTTTGGATACATCTGCTAGTACCAGGCGCAGGTGCGGCTGCATTCTTACTCTATTATACATTTGCACCGTGGGACGCGGCGGCCAAGGTACAGGCATATGTGGAAGCGCTGGCAGTCGTCTATCCTTTTCTGGCGGGTCTCATCTGTTCGATGTCCGTGGAGCTGGAAGAGGAAGGTAATATGCAGACCTTTCTTATAGTGAGTGGAAGGAAGTGCTGCGCCTTCATTGGAAAATGGCTGGCGCTGAATCTCAGTTCCCTTGCGGCTTGTGCACTTGCCGTCCTTGGCTTTGCTGCGGGATATGAGCTGATGATAGGGCAGAATCCCATTCCACTGCGATACTACATGGTGAGCACTCTTCTGCTGTGGCTCGGGCAGACGGTACTGTATTCGGTCTATCTGTTTTTAAGCCTCAAATATGCGAAAGCGGCCGCTCTGGCAGCAGGCATTCTCGGAACAGTCCTGGCTGCGCTCATGCTGACCGGGCTCGGAGACGGATGCTGGCCGATTATTCCCTTCGCCTGGAGTGGCAGATGGAGCAGTTATCTGCTATTATATGAAACAGGAAACCAGGAGAGATGGAACCAAGTGTCAGGGGCGCTGCCGACGGAGCTGGCAGTATGCGCGGCGGCAGCAGCCCTCATTACGTCCGGGATTCTTCTCTGGTTTCACTATTATGAAGGAAGGCGGTGTGAAGAATAGTGAAGGAACGGATCCTGGCAGTGGACGATGAAAAAAATATTCTTATGCTTATAAGAAATGCGTTGGAAAAGGATGGATATGTGGTGGATACGGTGTCCGATTCACAAGAAGTACTGAAGCTCGCACTGCCGCAATACAGCCTCGTACTGCTGGACGTGATGATGCCAGGACTAGACGGGTATACGTTGTGTGAGCATATAAGAAGTAGAACCGACTGTCCTGTCCTGTTTCTGACAGCTAAGACAGACGAGGCAGATATCATGAAAGGTCTTGGCATCGGTGCGGATGATTATATTGCAAAGCCATTCGGCATCGGTGAGCTGCGCGCGAGGGTACAGGCACACCTGCGGAGAGAGGGACGGAAGAAGCGGCATCTGCTCACTGTCGCAGGGATGCAGTTCCTGCTTCGGGAAAAGAAAGCGCTGTTTGAAGGTCAGGAGATACCATTTACGAAGAGCGAATATGCCATCTGCGAATATCTGGCTCTGCATCAGGGACAGGTGTTTTCCAAAGAACGTATCTATGAGCATGTGTTCGGTTATGAAAAAGAAAGCGACAGCACGGCGATAACAGAGCATATAAAGAATATCAGGTCAAAATGCCAGGCAGTGGGAGCGGCACCGATAGAAACCGTGTGGGGGATAGGATACCGATGGAAATAAAAAGGAAGAAAAAAATAGATACGATCTTTATCACCTATCTGGCAGTGTTCCTTGGACAGTGCGCACTCCTGGCAGCGGCAGCTTATATTGCCCTCAATATAATGATCAACACGGGATTCCTGCAGCCTGCCGTATACACGCTGAATCAGCTGGAAGCAGCGTCAGGTGCCATAAGGGAGAGCAGAAATGTTGGAAAAGATATCATTCCAGACGGCGCCGGATATGGTGTCTATGATGCAGAAGGGAATTACCTGTACGGCAGCTATGGAAAAGAAGAACAGAAAAAGGCGTGGAAATATAAGGAAAGCGGCAATACGCAGCCGGGCCTCAAGACCTTTTACCGGTTCATCGAGAGAGAAGGAGGAGAGACATGTATCATCCGCTACGACATACTCGCCCAATTTGCAGACCCTTCGCTCAGGGAACGGCTTCCGAATGCAGAGTGGCTGTTCTGTGCGGTCATACTCGCAGTATTTCTGCTGCAGACGGCGTGGACGGCGAGAAGCTTTGGAAGCTATCTTTCGAGGCGGCTTAAGACGCTGAATGAGGCGACAGACAGGATTAAGGAGAGCAATCTGGAATTTGGCAGGGAATACTCGGATATCCGTGAGATTGACGATGTGCTGGAATCCCTGTTCAGGATGAAAGAGGCACTGAAGGAATCACTGGAAGAACAGTGGAAATCAGAAGAGATGAAAAAGGAGCAGGTAGCCGCACTAGCACATGATATCAAGACACCTCTCACTGTCATCAGGGGCAACGCAGAATTGATCCATGAAACGTCATGTGACCCGGACGTGAAAGAATATAACCGGTATGTAACGGACAGCGTAAAGGAGATAGAAGAGTATCTCCTTATATTACAGGAGACTTTACGTTCTGAAGGAGGAAGACAGGAGGAGAAGAAGAGGCTTTGCACCGAGGCATTCATAGGCCAGCTTTCAGAAAAAGCAGAGAGTCTCGGCATAGGTAAAAAGATAAAAGTAGAGACACATATAGATGCGGCAGGGACAGACCTGTGGGTGCAGGAGGCAAAGCTGTACCGTGCATTTATGAACATACTTGCCAATGCTGTAGAATACACGCCGGATAGTGGAAGTATCTTTATAGACACCCGTGTGAAAAGAACCGGATCAGAGAGATGGCTCGAAACGGTTGTCACCGACAATGGACCGGGATTTACCAAGGAGGAACTAAAAGCCGCGTCGGACCAGTTCTTCCAGGGAGACAGAAGCAGGCACAGAAGAGGCCATTACGGAATGGGGCTCTATATTGCAGACAGCTTTATCCGGCAGCAGGGAGGAACGATGGAGGCGGATAATTCGCCAGAAACAGGAGGGGCGCGGATAAAAGTACGTATACCGTTGTACATCGGTTGACTTTCCGCAAAGGTGGTGATAAACTGTATTAAAAAACTAATACAGTGATATGGACAGGATGACCACAGAGGAGAGCTGAGTTATGGATGTGTATACGCTGGCCCTTGTCGCAGGGGCGATAGTTTCTATTTTTATTATTGCGGTTTATTCAAGACAAGCAGGCCAGAAAAGGCTGCGCGAATCAATCAGAAAACAGTATGGGAAGAAGCCGGAGAAAAAGGAGACTGATTTCAAGCTGGCAGGTCTGTACTTCACGGAGGCAGAACACGGCGATGCCTACGGACTGGTTGACGATGAGACGTGGAACGACCTTGACATGTCCGAAGTGTTCCAGAGGATAAATACAACCTGTTCCTTTGCAGGAGAACAGTATCTGTATGCGTCGCTTAGAATCCTGTCGCAGGATGAGGAAAGGTTTGCCAGATACGAACGATTGATGGCTTACTTTGAGGAACGGCCAGAAGAACGCGCTGAAATCCAGTATGAACTCCACAAGATTGGAAAGCGGCCGAGCTATTATTACCTGCCTGCGTTTTTCAATAATATAGACGCTTTTGAGGTGTCCCACGTCTGGTGCTACAGGTTGATGCGGAGCGTGTTCCTGCTCAGTCTGCTCTTTGGCCTGATTCTTCGTACGAAGTGGATGTTTGCCGGCGCATTCTTTGTGTTTCTTATCAATCTTGTCATCCACGGTACGATGAAGGGGAAATATGACACGCAGTTAGAAGTAATCGAAGGCATATACGGGTTGATGCTGGCGGCCAGGAAGTTGACAGGAAGCAAGACGAGACACTGTGTAGAAGCGTTCCAGAAGCTCTCCCGTGCTGCTGCCGGGCTGAAACCTTCGGAAAAAAAGTTCTTATATCTGCTCGGCAGAAAAAGGACGGCAGCGTCCGGCGACTTTATGGAGATGGCAGCCTCGTATATAACGGGTGCACTCCTTCTTGATTTTACAGTGTATAACAAGATTATCGGTGAGATAAGCGAAAAGATGGATGCTTTCATCTGGCTGTACGAACTGGTTGGAGAGCTGGACATGCTCATATGCACTTCGTCGTTCCGGAAAAGCCTTCCGGCTTGCTGCGTACCTGATTTCCATGAAGCGCTGTCCATAGAGATGGAGGACATATATCATCCGCTTATCGACAATCCTGTTTACAACAGTGTCAAGCTGCGGAAAAATACCATCATCACTGGCTCCAATGCGTCAGGAAAGTCGACTTTTATCAAAGCGGCCGCGATAAACGAGATATTTGCCCAGACGATTCATACATGTACGGCCCGGAAGTTTGTGCTTCCCCCGACCTATGTAAAATCTTCGATGGCCGTGAGGGATAACCTGATGGAAGGAGAAAGCTACTATATACGTGAGATCAAGTCTCTGAAAAGAACAGCGCTGAGTACGGACGGCAGGCTGCCCGTATTCTGTGCCATTGACGAAATACTGCGCGGAACGAATACCGATGAGCGGCTGGCCGCGTCAGCGTCTATCCTCCAGTATCTGCAGGATAAGAACAGCATCGTCCTCGTGGCCACGCATGACCTGGAACTTTTGGAAATGCTGAAAGACAGCGGCTATGACTACTATTATTTCAGTGAGCGGCCAGAGGATGAAGATGTCATTTTCGATTATAAGATCCACAGCGGAGTCAGCAAAAATACAAATGCCATAAGGCTGCTTGAGAGGATAGGATTTCCGGAGGAAGTCATCGGACGTGCCAATCATTTTTATCAGCAGATAATTGTGACCAAATCACAGAAAGGATCCTCAAATAGTGTATAATAAAGACAACATCAAAACAAAATAAGATTAATCATAGAAAGGAAGTAATATTATGGCAGCAATACATTTAACGAAGGACAATTTTAAACAAGAGGTTTTAGAATCAGAGGTACCGGTGCTGGTTGATTTCTGGGCCGAGTGGTGCGGACCGTGCCAGATGGTTCTGCCGATTGTCGAAGAACTGGCCGGAGAAGTCAAGGATGCTAAGATATGCAAGGTCAATGTTGACGAACAGAAGGAACTGGCAAAAGAATTCCGTGTGATGTCGATACCCACGCTTATGGTATTCAAAGATGGACAGAAAGTCAAATCAGAAGTGGGAGCAAAGTCTAAAGAAGAGCTCAAGGCAATGCTGGAAGTGTAGAAGAAAGCGAAAACAGACCCCTGTATAGATGCAGAGGTCTGTTTTCTTGCCACATAGGAGAAATCTATTTCCTATGTGACAAAATCCTTCCGGGGGTGCACATATCTTTATCAGTCCAGAAGCCGGAACACCTGCTCCACGGCAGCGGCCATATTTTCTCGGGCAGTATCGGGCTTCATGGCCTCTTCAAGAGTTGTGATGCCACGGATGACAGGGAAGTAGGCGTCGATGCCTGCTTCGTTGCAGGCCGGCGCTTCTTTCGACACGCTCCCGGCGAACGCGATTACTTTGATACCATATCTTTTCGCCATCCGGGCGACGCCGGCCGGCGCCTTTCCCATAGCTGTCTGTGCATCGAGGCGGCCTTCCCCGGTGACGACGATATCGGCGCCAGGCAGCACATCCTTCAGACCGACTGCATCCAGAATCAGATCAACACCCGGCGTAAGTGAAGCACCCAGATAACTAAGAAAAGCAAAGCCGAGCCCTCCTGCCGCTCCGGCGCCTTCAACACCGGCATAATGGACCCCAAGTGCTTCGGCTGTGACGGCTGCATAGTGGGCCATGTCTCCATCCAGCTTTTCAAGCAAGTCTTCCGTTACTCCTTTCTGCGGGCCGTAGATATAAGTTGCGCCGTTTTTTCCGCAGAGAGGGTTCGTGACATCGCACGCAACCTGGAAGCGGCACTCGGACAACAGCGGGTTACGTCCGCCTGTATCGATGGACATTATCTTGCCGAGCGCCCGGCCTCCTTCGCCGGCATCTCGTCCATCTTTGTCCAGGAACCGGAAGCCGAGCGCTTTTAACATTCCGATGCCACCGTCATTTGTGACGCTTCCCCCGATACCGATGATAAAGTTACGGCAGCCGCGTTCAGCCGCATCCTGGATCATCTCCCCGACCCCAAACGTACTGGCAATAAGAGGGTTCCTTTCTTTTGGGGGAACAAGCGTGATGCCGGCAGCGGCAGCCATCTCTATCACAGCCGTGGAAGAGCCGTCCAGATATCCATAGCAGGCAGCGACGGGCTGCCCCATAGGGCCGGTTACGGTTACGTCGATTCTTCTACCGCCCAGTCCTTCTATGAGGGCGTCGGTCGTACCTTCCCCTCCGTCCGCCAGAGGCTTTACAGTGACAGAAGCGTCCGGCCTGGCGGCAAGTATACCTGCTTTCGCAGCAAGTCCGGCCTCCATGGATGAGAGGCTCCCCTTGAATGAATCCACAGCAATTACAACCTTCATATTCTGGCTCCTTTTCTCGTTCTTGTTATATCAAGGATATCATATAAGTGCATCTAGCGCGAAATGTTTTCTGCGATATATAAGAGACCTGCCGGTCCGCATGGATACGACAGGTCTCTTATGTGACGGATGATTCTATCATAAAAACACACTTTCACGACATCCAGAATTTCAGATGAGAGATTTGAGCTTGTTTTTATCCATGATCTTAACGATTCCTCTTGAGAGTTCTACATAACCTTCAGAGGAGAAATACTTGAGCATACGCGTCACGACTTCTCTGGCACTGCCCATAAGCCTTGCAATCTGTTCGTGTGTGAGCTTGATTTCATCCGAGTGCAGCGATGCGGCTTCATCGAGGAGAAAGATAGCAAGTCTTTTATCAAAGCTCATAAACAGTATCTGCTGCATGGCCCACATGACATCTGAGAACCGTTCCGTAGTGAGCCTGTATGTAAAGGCCTCCGCATAGACATTGCCTTCAATGATGGAAGCAAATGCCTTGGAACAGAGCTGAATCAAATCACAGTCTGATACGACATCGATGTAGACATCAAATGTTATGGACTGCAGGACACAGGAGGCAGACAGGACGCAGACCTCTCCTTCATTGATACGGTATAAGGTTATCTCCCTTCCATCTTCCGAGAGCATGTAGACTCTCAGAGAGCCGGATTTGACGATGAGCGTTCCGATGCATTCATAGTCTGCACTGTGAAGTATCGTCCCTTTCTCGTATGATCCGGATGCCGCGCTTTCGATAAGCATATCCTGCTGTGTATGCGTAAGCTGGTTCCAGAAAGTAAGCGTTTCTTTCAGTAAATTTTTATCTTCTTGTTGTGTCAGCATAGAACCATCCTTTCGTATCGTATTCTTTCTGTTTAAAACAGTATATCACAAATCACCGGAAAGAATGAAAAAAACGGTCTGGAAATGATCAGCACGTATATTTTCTTGAGCAGCGGTGCCAATATATGTTAGACAGCATGGTAGCGGCTGCGGCAGCCACGGCCGCGATAGATATGACAATCCAGCCGTCAGCTATAATAATCGGCCTGTTAATAGGTGCATAAAATCTGATAGATAACATGTAGGCGCTTAAAAACATGAAGAAAACGAATAGATATGGAAGGCAGCGCACTATTGGATTAGAAGCTATGGAGAGCCGGTTGCGTATGTAGGATGCCAGAAAGTTACATCCCATGTAGTATAAGAAGACGGACAGCAGATCGCTCCAAGCTATTGTATAAGGAGAAAAAATGAAGTACTTTATGAAGAGCCATATGGCAGCGAACTGGATAGTATTTACGGCTGCATTCAGCAGATGTTCGCTGCGCGCGTTGCTTTCCCCGCTTTGGATAATGTCATTGCAGAATTCCTTCGGCGCCACGCCGAGCTTATCCTGAAGAGCAAGCCCCTCTTTGTCAGCTTCCAGCGCCATGCCGATCAGGTCTTTACGGATAACCTGTATCTGAAAGAGGGAGAGGGAAAAAGATGAAAGGTAACGGACCATATTCTGGACAGCCACATAATTGTCTCTGCATTCGATATCGGCAGCCATGTCGTTGTTTTCTTTCTCTAACCTTTTAAGTTCATTTCTAAATGGATTCATATGCTTTCCTCCTTCATATTCTCTTCGTTAAAAATCCGGTTTACTGAAATGCAAGTCTCTTTCCAGCTGTTATGGAAGCTGTCCAGATATTCTTTTCCATCCTTCGTCAGAACATAATATTTTCGGCTTGGGCCGAGGGGGCTTGGCTTGTATGTGGCAGAAATCAGCTTTTTTTTCTCCAGCCTGAGAAGCAGTGGATACAGAGTGCCTTCTCTTACATCTTGAAATCCATTTTCCTGAAGCTTCACGACAATCTCATACCCATATGTCTCGGACTTGTCTATTATCTTCAGGATACAGCCTTCCAGTATTCCTTTCATAAGCTGTGATTTGTCCATCTTACATCACATCCTTCCGCTACCTTGCAATACAATGTTCTTTACTATATTGTATCACAAGATAGATGTATGTCAACCGTGTCATGTATTTTTCTGGAAGAAATGGAAATAATCATTACGTATCTGATTCAGACTGGAGGGTGGAGAACGATGAATGAATTTATTACAGGCTATCTGCAGAAGATCATACCGGTCAGCTTTAATCTGGAGACGGCGGAGGAGTTTATAACGATTGGGGACGCGGATCCTGCATTTACGTTGAAGATCAACCGTAATATCCCGAAGCGGGAGCTTCTGAACAGTACGTCGCTGGCGCTTGGTGAAGCCTATATGCGGGAAGACATCGATGTGGATAAGGATCTGTTCGAGGTGCTGGACAGCTTCCTCGGGGAGATGGGCAAGTTCAGCGTCAACCGGGGAGCGCTTCGCCGGATTCTTTATACATCGAAAAATATGCGAAGCCAGGAGCAGGAAGTGACGTCCCATTATGATATAGGTAATGATTTCTATAAGCTCTGGCTGGACGAGACGATGAGCTATTCGTGCGGCTATTTTAAGGAATCTTCTGATACGCTTTATGAAGCGCAGGTTAACAAGGTAGAACATATACTGGATAAGATGTATCTCCAGGAGGGGATGAATATGCTGGATATCGGCTGTGGATGGGGCTTTCTTCTCAAACATGCCGTGAAGAAGTACGGCGTGAAAGGAGTCGGCATAACGCTGAGCCGGGAACAGTATGCCAAATTCCAGAAGGATATAGAGGATGAGGGGCTCCAGGACAGCCTTGAGGTACGGCTGATGGACTACCGTGAGCTGAAGTCATCGGGTCTTGCGTTTGACAGGGTGGTGAGCGTAGGAATGCTTGAACATGTAGGAAGAGGCAATTATCCCCTGTTCCTCGAATGTGTACAGTCCGTCCTCAAGACAGGCGGCCTGTTCCTGCTGCATTACATCAGCGCCCTGCAGGAATTTCCCGGGGACGCGTTTATCAAGAAATATATTTTCCCGGGAGGCGTCATTCCAAGCCTGCGGGAAATCATCCATATCATGGGAGATAAGAAGCTGTATACGGTCGACGTAGAAAGCATGAGGCGGCATTATACGAAGACGCTGCTCTGCTGGCGGGATAACCTGCTGAAGCATAAGGAAGAGATAACAGAGAGTTACGGGAAAGAGTTCATGCGTATGTGGGAGCTGTACCTGGCATCCTGTGCGGCTACTTTCCACAATGGAATTATCGATCTGCACCAGATTGTTATGACAAACGGAATTAATAACGGGCTGCCAATGACAAGAGTCGTCTGATACTTGCCGCACCTCCAAAATCAAGGTATAATGCTTGATAAAGGAGGTGCGTTATTATGTACGAATTATGGAAAGACCTGGAGAGGCTGAAAGGCTGCCGGTGGGTGGAGCTGTCCCATCCTCTGAATAATGACAGCCCATATTGGGGAGGAATTCCTGACGGTGCGGTGGAACTGTCCAGCACGGTGTTTGACTGGGGCAATGAAATGCTGGACTGCCTCATACAGACATTTAAATTCCCGGGACAGTTTGGTACACATATTGATTTCCCGGGACATTTTATCAAAGGCAGAGAGCTGTCGGAGCAATATGGTGTCAGGGATATGGTCTACCCTCTCGTAGTTATAGACATTTCAGAAAAAGTAAAGGAAGATGTCCACTATGCGGTTACTGTGGAGGATATCAAGGCATTTGAAGAGAAGTATGGGGATATCCCTGACGGAGCGTTTGTCGCGCTTCGCACGGACTGGAGCAAACGTTGGCCAAGTATGGATGCCATCTGCAACTTTGATGAGGAGGGAGGAGAGCATACGCCCGGCTGGTCGATGGAAGCGCTGAAATATATCTATGAAGTGCGGAACGCGGCGGCAAACGGGCATGAGACGTTGGATACCGATGCCTCTGTGCTGGCCGGGCAGGCCGGAGATCTTGCTTGCGAAAGGTATGTACTGGATAAGGGGAAGCTTCAGGTAGAAGTGCTCTGCAACTTGGATCAGGTACCCCCGGCGGGAGCCATCATCATCACTGCGTATCCCCCGATTGAGGGTGCTACAGGGCTGCCGGTAAGGGTGTGGGCAATCGCGCAGGATTGACCCGGCAATCGTGTCCTGTCTATGTCAGCCTGTGGAAAATAGTTGTTTACATGTGCATAGGACAGGTATATAATGGTAACCAGCAGATGATGTTACTGCAATCACCTATTCAAAAAAGAATATAGAAGTCTTTGTGGCAGGGTGCAAGTCCCTACCGATGGTATAGTCCATGACCCGCGTTAAGCGGCTGATCTGGTGACCCCTTCAGCGGGAATTCCAGAACCGACGGTATAGTCCGGATGAGAAAAGGCATTTTCTGCGTAATTACGCCCGGGACATGATTTTTGATGTGCCGGGTTATTTTTTTGAGGAGGATTCAGTATGAACGAGACAAATGAAACAATGAATGTAACAGCGGGCAAGAAATTACAGGCCCGTGAGGATGCAAGGATGAAGGTGAAGAAAATCGCGTTCATCGGCCTTATGGGCGCGGTCAGCGCAGTGCTGATGCTGTTCAGGTTCCCGATTCCCTTCATGCCGCCTTTCCTGTCGTTTGACTTTTCCGGCCTGATGGAGATGCTTGGCGGCTTCATGTTCGGTCCGGTAGCCGCCGTGTGCATCATCGTTGTGAAGATTATGCTGCAGCTTGTCATGCAGGGAAGCTTTTCTCTTGGCACAGGTGAACTGCAGAATCTGATACTGAGCTGTGCCTACGTGCTGCCGGCCCTGATTATCTATCACCGGAACAAGTCGAAGAGGATGGCGGCTGCGGGTATGGCGGTCAGCTCCGCGTTTGTCGCTGTCGTTGCAGTATTTACCAATCTGTATCTCATCATTCCGTTCTATGTCAAGTTATTCGGCATGTCCATGGATGATATTATCGCCATGTGCAGCACAGTCAATCCGGCCATGAAGAATGCGGTGACGATGGCATTGTTCGGCATCCTGCCGTTCAACCTGATTAAGTACGGTGTTACATCTCTGGTTACATTTATTATATATAAGAGGCTGAGCAAAGTAATCAAAGGGATTATCAGCAGATAAAGGAGAGAAATCATGAAGTTTACGTTAGATAGGAACATTACTTATGAGCAGGCAGTGGACCGTATGTTTGAGATGCTTGGTGACTGTCAGATTATGGCACTGGCTTCAAGCCTGGACGATTATGTCATGGTAAGGAACGTCAGCTGCCTGTTCTATGACGAGAAGATTTATTTCAAGACGGACAAGAATTTCCGCAAGACAAAGCAGCTGCTTGAGAACCCGAAAGTGGCGATGTGCTGGAGCGGGGTGCAGGTAGAAGGCATTGCTGTCAACAAGGGGCTTGTGACAGAAGAGCCGGGGCAGCGGTTCGCAGCAGGCTATAAGAAATATCTGTGGCAGAGTTATAATAAATACAGCCATGAAGACACGGAGATTCTCATAGAGGTGATTCCGAAATATGTAGAGATCTGGGATACGAGCGATGATGGATATGCCTTCCAGCTGTTCATAGATTTTGAAGAAAAGCAGATTGAGATAAAATTATATGATGAGAAATAAATGGGGGTTTAGTGAAGCAGGGCGCCGCTGGGAAGGCAGGGGGCATATGCTGCGATGCGTCCGGGACTGCGACTATCACACAGATTCCTAAGCCTGTGGAATGTTCGCCGATAGCGGCTCTCATCCCACAAGCTAAGGAATCTGGTGAGGATTCTCCGTCCCTTCCGCTTATACCTTCGCATCTGCCCCCTGCCTCCCCAGCGGCTATCTACTTTACTGGCACGGGCGGGGGTGGCTGTGTGACAATACTGGAGGCCGGAAAGAATTTGGCTTGTGTGGCTATATGAATAAAAGATGCGTCAAGTTGAAATCCTTGGCGAAATGGAATTATAATGAGGAAGAGCCGGTATCAGGTACAGGGCTGTTATATGAGATAACATCCCTTGCCTGACTCCGGCTCTTCTTCCAGCAACGGCGTGCACGCCTCGCTGCAAACGTTTAA
>NZ_KQ236743.1:80645-136123 GCF_001185345.1 Dorea sp. D27
ATCCCTTGCCTGACTCCGGCTCTTCTTCCAGCAACGGCGTGCACGCCTCGCTGCAAACGTTTAACTGCGATAATATACACCGTACTAATTTGTATGTGTTGTATACACTAAGCTTGCTACCATTTTCCATCTAGCTGACGCAGCCAGCGTTCATCCGCTGGCCAGTAACGTCACACGGCCGCTCACGCCCTTGTTAGTAAAGTAGATAGCGGACGGGGAGCCGGGTGGGAGATGCGCAGGTGTAAGCGGGAGAGGCGGAGAATCCTTTCCGTAGCCCTTATCCTGCGTGATGCAAGCCGCTATCGGCGCGCATTCCGGAGGGTTAGGGATACGTGAAATAGTCGGAGCCTCGTACGCATCGAAGCATCTGCCACCCGGCTCCCCGCCCGCCGCCTAATTTACTTAAACTTACATTTTGTCTTTAATGCACTGAATGGTAAGGCTATGCCGAAAATACCGGGAATGTTAGAAGCCTCTGATGGATGAAACGCCAGTTTTTCGTCAATAATGTCTGTAAAGGCAGTCTTGACAGCTGCCACAACGGATAAGGAAGAGGATAAGATATGAAAACATTTGAGGAACTTTACCAGGCGGTTCTTGAACGTAAGATAACACTTGAGGAACCTTTGCCGGCAGAATATGATCCACAGCATCTGGATTGTCTGCTCCATCCTGAGAAGTACGCACCTGTAATCCAAGATGTGGAGTGCAGAGAATGTGCTTATGACCGGGCATGCCTTCAGAGCTGTATATTTGACGCGATTGAGATTGGGGAAGATGGAAAGGCCAGAATCAATCCTTCCCTGTGCACCGGCTGTGGCGTGTGTATTGATGCATGTGAAGAGAAGCACCTGAGCGCAGGCAGGGATGTGCTCCCTGCCATGAAGGCGGTGAGGGAAGCAGAAGGTCCTGCTTATATGATGGTGGCCCCTGCATTTCTCGGACAGTTCGGCGAGGAGATATCCCCGGGACAGCTGCGGAAGGCCTTTAAGGCGCTGGGGTTCACCGGCATGGTAGAGGTTGCCCTCTTTGCGGACATTCTTACCTTGAAGGAAGCACTGGAATTTGACCGGCACGTGAAGAAGCAGGGGGATTATCAGCTGACGAGCTGCTGCTGCCCGGTGTGGATTGCTATGATACGTAAGATATACCATGAGCTGATGCCGCATGTACCTGGGGCGGTATCTCCGATGGTGGCCTGTGGACGTATGATAAAGAGAATCCACCCGGATGCAGTCACCGTATTCGCAGGACCGTGTCTTGCTAAAAAGAAAGAGGCAAGAGAACCGGATATCTGTGACGCGGTGGACCATGTGCTTACCTTCCAGGAAGTTATGGATATCTTCCGGGCGGCGGACATCCGTCCGGAAGAACTGGAAGACAGCAAAAAAGAACATGCCTCCAAGGCCGGACGCCTCTATGCACGGACCGGTGGTGTAAGCCGTGCGGTCTCTGAGATGGTAGAACAGCTGAGACCTGACAGAAGCATTGCGGTACAGAGTGAACAGGCCAACGGTACAAAGGAATGCATGGCTATGATTCAAAGGATTAAAAACAAAGAGACAGATGCGAACTTTTTTGAAGGGATGGGATGTATAGGAGGATGTGTCGGCGGCCCGAAAGCGGTCCTGGAAAAGGAAGAAGGGACAAGGCTTGTAGATGATTATGGCAAGAAATCCCCTTTTAAAACACCTCTTGAGAATCCTTACGTAAGAAAAGTGCTGGAAGAACTCGGTTTTGAAACGGTAGATGACTTGTTAAAAGACGATACACTGCTCACAAGGTACTTTGAAAAACCAGAAGGAGAAGCCGGTACCGTCGCTAATCAGATGTAATAGAAATGTAGGAACGCAACATAAAACGAAAGATCACTTGAAAAAAAGTGTAGACAGATAAAAGGCAAATGTGTTATGATAACACTCGGGACTTTGTGAATACTCTTTACTTGGTTAGCAAGTAAGGAGTATTTTTATGATAATAAGAGACCTTGTACCAGTAAATTATCAGAAAACTTAAAGAATTTCCAAAGGGGTCAGACCCCTATCGCAGCAGGGGTCTGACCCCTTTGGAAAATGAAAGGAATTGTAGATGGATACAGTAAGATTTGAAGAATTAAATTTATGCCCTGAGATTATGAAGGCAGTGAAGAAGATGGGGTTTGAGGAGGCTTCTCCGATTCAGGCTAAAGCTATCCCGCTTGTCAGGGAGGGCAGGGATATCATCGGCCAGGCACAGACAGGAACGGGTAAGACAGCGGCATTCGGTATTCCGCTGCTGGAAAAGATTGACCCGAAGAGCAAGAAGCTGCAGGCAGTTGTCCTCTGCCCGACGAGAGAGCTTGCCATACAGGTGGCGGATGAGATACGTACGTTGGCTGGCTATATGCATGGAATCAAGGTGCTTCCAATCTATGGCGGCCAGGAGATAGTGAAGCAGATACGTTCGCTGAAGAGTGGTGTACAGCTCATGATAGGGACGCCGGGTCGTGTCATGGATCATATGCGGAGGAAGACTGTGAAAATGGAGCATGTGCACACGATTGTCCTGGATGAGGCAGACGAGATGCTGAACATGGGATTCCGTGAGGACATTGAGACGATTCTGGAGGGTGTTCCGGAGGAACGTCAGACAGTACTGTTTTCTGCCACTATGCCGAAACCGATTCTGGAAATAACGAAGAAGTTTCAGAAGAATGCCGAAATTGTAAAGGTGACAAAAAAAGAACTGACGGTTCCTAACATTGAACAGTTTTATTATGAGGTGAAGCCAAAGAATAAAGAGGAAGTGCTTTCAAGACTTCTGGACATCTATAATCCAAAGCTTTCGGTCGTGTTCTGTAATACGAAGAGACAGGTCGATGTTCTCGTAAATGGTCTGCTTGGCAGAGGGTATTTTGCTGCTGGACTTCACGGTGACTTGAAACAGGCGCAGCGTGACCGTGTCATGCAGGGATTCAGAAGTGGAAAGACAGATATTCTTGTGGCTACGGATGTTGCAGCCAGAGGGATTGATGTTGAAGAAGTGGAGGCTGTGTTTAACTATGATCTTCCGCAGGACGATGAATACTACGTACACCGTATCGGAAGAACAGGCCGTGCCGGTCGTGTGGGGCGCTCCTTTTCCTTCGTGTCAGGCAAAGAAGTTTATAAGCTGAGAGAAATCCAGCGTTACTGCAAGACTAAGATATATGCACAGAAGGTTCCGTCTCTTGATGACGTGGCCAATACAAAGATGGAAAAGGTTATGGAAGAGGCTTCACGTATCATAGAACAGGAAGATTTAGGCACTTTTATCCAGCTCGTTCAGGAAGAAATCAATGATACGGACTACACGAGCATGGACATCGCAGCGGCACTTCTTAAGATGTGTACGGGGACAGCTGAAGAGAATGATGCAGAGAATTTTGAAGATACAGGAGCAGAGGAACCTGGAATGGTCCGCCTCTTTATAAATATTGGGAAAAAGCATAAGGCAAAACCAGGAGACATTCTGGGAGCTATAGCCGGAGAGAGTGGAATGCCGGGTAAGGTTGTGGGCACAATAGATATGTATGACAAGTACACTTTTGTGGAAGTTCCGAGAGAGTATGCAAAAGAGGTCCTAAGCTCGGTCAACCACACGAAGATTAAGGGCAAAGCAGTAGAAGTGGAGCCTGCAAACCGCAAATAGCAAACTTGTACAATACTTGCATTTTAAACGGATAACAGAGTATACTATGAGGGTAGAAGGCTGAACGTGTACAGATAAAAAGGGGAGAAGTATATGGTAGCAACAGGGGTTGTTAACGGAAGGTTCCAGGTATTTCATCTAAAACATATGGAATATCTGCTTGCGGCGAAAATGCGCTGCAATAAGCTATATATCGGGCTGACGAATCCCGATAATACTTATGTGAGGGAAACGGTCAACGATGAGAACCGTTCCGCAAAATCTGCAAACCCGCTGACCTATTACGAACGATGCCAGATGATACGCGGTGCGCTCCGCGAGTTTAACGTACCCGATGTAGAATATGAATTTATTCCGTTTCCTATCAACCGGCCCGAGTATATACTGCAGTATGCGCCACAAGACGCTGTATACTATATGGGAATCTGTGACGATTGGGATGAAGAGAAGTACAAGATATTGAGAAGTCTTGGTCTTGAGATAGAGATACTGTGGCGCAGAGAGCCGGAAGAGAAGGGCATAACAGCATCATGGATAAGGAGTTGTATTGCTACAGATGAGGAATGGGCCCATCTCGTACCGAAAAGTGTCTATGAATATTTGACGGGAAATGATCTGGACTTAAGAATCAGACGGTTGGAATTGATACGCATGGCAGAAAAAGATATGAGCCTTGTAAAAGATAGGATTTAGAAATGCAGTTGGGGACGGAGTATTTTTCAAATACCTCCGTCCCCAACTGCATTTAACGTGTCCCTTTTAACCAGAAGAGCCCTAGTCGATAAATTTAACGGCTGTTCCATATGCCATAATTTCTGCTGCTCCCTGCATTACCTGGCTGGAAGCGTATCGGATATTGACTATTGCATCCGCGCCCATGGCCTCTGCGTCATCAGCCATCCTCTTCGTAGCGATAGCCCTTGCCGCGTTCATCATCTCGGTGTAGGAAGTAAGCTCTCCTCCTACAAGCGTTTTGAAACTGTTCATGATATCCTTGCCCATATGTACCGACTGTATGGTAGTCCCGCGGACGAGTCCAATCATCTCAAATTTTTTTCCCGTTATATAATCTGTGTTAACTAAAATCATTGTTTTACCCCCTTGAAAAATTGATTGTATTATTGAATTAATACAATTGTACTACTTGAATCTCATTATTGCAAGCAGTTTGAGTTATTTTATTTAAAGATTCAAGACATCCTTGATAGTATAGAAACCGGGCTTTTTATCAGCCAGATAAACAGCACAGTCGCATGCTCCCCGGGCAAAACATTCCCAGTTATAGGAATGATGAGTAATTTCGAGACGCTCCCCCATAAAACCGAAAAAAACAGTATGGCTGCTCGGTATATTGCCTGCCCGAAGGGAATGATAGCCGATAGTCCCATTTTCACGAGGGGAGACGCCATGGCGGCCATATACTGCTATATCCTCCAGTTCCTTGCCCAGTGTACGTGCCATAATCTCACCCATCTCTTTGGACGTTCCACTTGGAGCATCTTTCTTCCACTGGTCATGCATTTCTAAAATTTCGATATCAGCCTCTTCTCCTATGGCAGCAGCAGCCACTTCCAGAAGCTTGTTCATTACATTTACAAGCTTTGAAGTGTTGGCCGCATAAAGCATTGGAATGGAGCCAGAAGCATCTTTAAAACGCTGCATTTCTTCCACGCTGAAACCTGTTGTACCGCACACGAGTGCTTTTTTATGTGTGATTGCAAGATTCAATACTTCCATTGCCATTTCTTTTGTGGAGAAATCTATGATGACATCACAGAAATCAATAACAGATGCCAGATCGTCTACGACGGATACCCCTAAATCATAGCCTGTCATGGCCACTTGTCCAAGGTCGCGCCCTATATACTCTCTGCCCTTAGGCGCGACACCTGCAACGAGTTCCATATCTTCCCGGCCGGCGGCAATCTGCGTGATTAATTTTCCCATTTTTCCTCTTGGGCCTACAACAATAACTTTCATATTGCATACTCCTTTCGCATACCTTATTGAACATCAATAAATATAATTTTGTGCATGCTGTAATGAATATATTTTAACACATATATGTGAAATATGTTGCGATTTTGGTTTTGATTTTTCAGAATATGAGCATAATGAAAAAAGAAGTACAAAAATGGACGAAAGGGTTGCAAAATACGACAAGATTCGAGTATAATGATAAAAGTGACGGGGTATGGCTCAGTTTGGTTAGAGCGCACGGCTGGGGGCCGTGAGGTCGCAGGTTCGAATCCTGTTACCCCGATTATCGGCACAACATCTGCTTGAGGCAGGAGTTGTGCCTTTTTCTATGTTCTGAGGATATCTCAACTCCGATAAAAGCATTGGTACAGATAAGGATAAGAAAATCTTTATAAGAAGATGCGGCTACACCTGGGTGGCTCCTCTGCGGCGACTGGAATGAAAGAGTTAGTAGACACTTTATATCTCCTGGATAAAATGGAGTATTCCTAACTGGTATACTATAATAGGGATATAAAAAGCAGGAAGATTGAATAAAAGTAATCAGCTCATGGTAAGAATCACAGGTAAGGAGTGATGGCAATGAAAAACATACATGACATATTATTGGAATTTTCGCAGGAGGTCAGGCAGTTGTTTGGGGATAAACTGACAAAGATAATTTTGTATGGTTCCTATGCACGTGGGGAGCAGAGGGAAAACTCGGATGTAGATATTATGATATTAGCAGACATAGAGCCGGAAGAGGTCAGCTATTATGCAGATAAGGCTTTTGACATTGCCTACAAGTTTGAACTAAGATTTCAAATAGAAATTAATCCTAATATACAAAGCATAAAAGTATACGAGAAATGGAAGACAGCATATCCATTTTTTATGAATTTGAAAAGGATGGGATTGCGGTATGAACCAAGATATTTACGGAAAAGAACTTGCCAGGTATAAGCTTGAAAGGGGAAAGTTTCCCAAAGAAATGGGCAGAGCACTCTCATAAGCCGCTAAAATTCGTCATGCCAGCGATTAGGATGAGTCATGACCTGATGCAAAGGGGGTAAAAGCGACTAATAATTGCTAAAAACTAGAAGCCATTGTCATCATTATGCATGTTGACAATGGCTTTTAGTCTTTAAACATAAGAAGTTTATAAACAGGGATATCCAGTACATTAGCAATTTGAAACAGGGTATCTAAAGAAACAGAGGTGGGCATATTCGGGGCTTCAATATTGCTAAGATGGGTGCGGCTTATATTGACTGCTTCCGCCAGTTCCAATTGGGTAAGTCCACCGAGTTTCCTGTAATACGCAATATTTAAACCTAATTTGATATAGTCGTCTGCATGGTTAAGATTATTCTTCATATGCGCTCCTTTCTTTTACTATAATTTTAACCAATCAAACACATTGCATAAACAAATTAATGAATTGCTATAGCAATGTAATATATTGCATAATTGTGTAATGGCTGATATAATGGATTGTAAGTTGAAAATACAGAAAAATACTTGCAAAGAGAGTTCTAAAGATAATAGAAACAAGAAAGAAAATGAAAAGGAGAAAAAAAGAAAACAACATCAGAAGCAACCGATAATCCATATAATTTTTCGCCGGAAAGACTTGGTTTTTCAGCATAATAATTCAGCCATCTATTGACGGTATAGCAGAAAATACAATTGGGGAAATGCAAGGTTTTATTGATGCAATGGGGTATGAAGAGACGGATAAATTGGAAAATACACAGCCAATATCAAATAGACGTGAAAAAGAGCAATATCCTAAATATATAAAATATATACCAACAGATAAGGTAAATACACTTCCCGCGGAAGAGGATGAAATTACAGCTTAGACATAGATGTTGAATATAAAACTAAGTAACCCAAACAAAAGGAGGAAAACAAAATGGCATTATTTGACAAAGCACTTAAGACGGCCAAAAACATTGGCAATTCGGTAGCAAATTCAGCAGTTAACGCAGGTTCTAACGCAGGAGTTGCCGTCCAGGAACAGTCAGAACTTGCAGGATTAAAAATGCAGGTGAACGTAATCGAGGAAGAGCTGAACTCAGCATACGCTCAAATTGGGAGAAAGTATGTAGAATACGTCATTGAAACGCAGGAAATGCCTCAAGTTGACGTATCAGATACTTTGCGGATGGCAGAATCTAAACTGGAAAAGCGTAAGGAACTGGAAAAACAAATTATAGAGTTGGAAAAGCGGATTAAGCAGAAGAATCTTCTCCGGGAAAAAGAGCAGGCAGAAGAAGAATTCCGTAATGAGAAACAAAAACTTGACAGGGCTTTATCTATGGAGGTACTTACACAGGATGATTACAACAAAAAACTCGCAACTGCTCAGAAGAAAGTGGACAACTTTGAGGAAATCAGAAGAACTGAACAGCAATTCGATATGGGGCTTATTACAAGGGAAGAAAAGGAAGCCAAAATCAAGACATTAACAGAGTAGTCAGTAGATTTATTAGTAACATGATACTTTATCAGACATCTAATTTTTAATACATTTAATGATAAGACCAGTATATGCAGAACATGTATACTGGTCTTATTATTTTGAAAGGGGGATTTTATGAAGAATGGTAAACCATATTACTATTCTTCTATTTTTCTGATGGAAAAGCTGAATTGTTGGTTGATAATGGAGGATTGTTTAACTGCAAGTGTACATTTTTTGCTAATAAACTAACAATATAGATATATTTATTGTCAATTACATTTCTGAGATGTTATCCTTGAATCATTAATGAAAGAAGGCATGTATATGAAGATATTTATGATTGGCGGAACTGGATTGTTGGGGAGTGAGGCAGCAAAAGAATTGATTGCAAGAGGTCATGAAGTAACAACGATTGCACGCGCCATCCCTCCATCCGATGGAGGACTGCCTCAGGAAATGAAGGTTGAGCAAGGGAATTATTTGGAAATGACAGAGGAAGAACTAAGAAAGAAATTTCAGGGGTATGACGGATTTATCTTTGCCGCAGGAATAGACGAACGTGTGATAAGCACTCCTCCAGTTTACGAATTGTATAAAAAGCACAATGTGTACCCGATACGTAAGCTGCTTAAGATTGCAAAGGGATGCGGTGTGAAGCACTCTGTCATCTGTGGCTCCTATCTTGCTTACTTAGCTAAGAAATGGCCGGAAAAAGAATTGACACGTTGGCATCCTTATATCCAAAGCCGGATTGATCAGGAGAATGCAGCTATGGAATATGCAGATGAGAATTTTGATGTGTCGGTGTTGGAGCTGCCGTATATTTTCGGAACACAGCCTGGCAGAAAACCAGTGTGGGTATTTCTGATAGAAACGATATCAAAGATGAAAAATGTAACGCTTTATATAGATGGCGGTACGGCTGTGGTGACGGTGCGTCAGGTAGGGCAGGCCGTGGCCGGAGCCATGGAACGCAACAGAGGCGGACACTGCTACCCGGTTGGATATTATAATATGTCATGGAAGGATATGGTTGAGATAATGCAGAGATGCATGGGTCATACCAGCCAGAAATTGATTTACGTTCCTAGGCATAGGTGTGTTGTGGAAAGCGAAAAGCTGATGGCAAAACAGAAAAGTAAAAATTTAGAAAGTGGAATGGATGCAGTAAAATTAGCTGACGTGCAATACGATAAAGCATATATTGACAAAGCCGAGGGAAGTGATTTCCTTGGAGTGACAGAAGATGATATCGACAAGGCAATTGCTGAATCTGTAAAATCATGTATGGACTTTATAAACAATAAGGTTGAAATGAAAGAAATGAAGGCGGACTAATCATAGGAGAGCGCTTCTATGAGGCATAATATAAGGATGATTATCTTGATATAAAGCAGCTAATACAAGGTTTGGTTGGTACAGGAGAAGCGGAATGAATGTGGTGAACTTTATCATCAGTCCAGAATTGCTTGAAACACATATGCAGAAAGGAATAAAAGGGTATGCAGAGTTGTGGAAGTCTCTCATGCCTTTTTGCTTGTACATGTTATAAAATCGAATTATACTGTGAGTAGCGGTAGTTAAACAAATTATCAATGGCTGTAATAATGGAATTAGTGGAAAAGGTGACAAAGCATTATGGAATATGTAAAAGCGACTGAAAAAGACATAGATCAAATCTCAATGATAGTGCAAGATACAATACGGGACGTTTACCCGAAATACTATCCAAAAGAAGTTGTTGACTTTTTTTGTGAACTTCATTGCAAAAAAAATATATCTAAGGATATAAAAAATGGTTTAGTTGGCATGTTGCGAAACGATAATATGATTGTGGGAACAGGCTGTTATAAGGATAACCATATTACAAGGGTATATGTAAAACCAGAATTCCAAGGTAAAGGCTACGGAAGTTTCATTATGCAATGTTTAGAGAATCAAATCAGTTTACAATACGATACGGTTTATTTAGATGCCTCATTGCCAGCAAGTCATTTATATGAAAAAAGAGGGTATCGAACTATAAAGCATGAGAGATTGAACGTAGAAAAAGGAAGAATACTTGTATATGAAGTTATGATGAAATTGTTGCGGAATATTTCAATGGTTAATATGTGATATACGTACTTTACTTATTATATAATTATCTGCATTGTCCCGCCATGTCCCAGCCACATTTGATAGAATACAGTTATCAAATAAAAGGAGGGAACAATAAATGAGTAATAGTAAATTTGTTTTTGAAGTCTATGTAGGTGCAAATGGTAACTGGTATATTAACGATACTGATACCGGTGCAAAAGCGCAGGGGGAGGATGGCATTACTCCACACATTGGTACTAATGGCAACTGGTTTATCGGTAACGTGGATACCCAAGTGCTGGCGCAGGGCCCACAGGGCTTGACGGGGCCTCAGGGCCCAACGGGTGTAACTGGTCCACAGGGAGCAATGGGGCCGAAAGGTGATACCGGGGCGGCTGGTCCACAGGGACAGACCGGTGCAACAGGCCCGAAGGGCGATACGGGTGCGGCTGGATTACAAGGCCCACAGGGAATCCAGGGGCCAAAAGGTGACAAAGGAGACCCGGGCCCGGCAGGCCCGGTGAATATCGCAAACAACCTTGAAACGATAGAAGAAGGAAGTGCCCTTGATGCTAGGCAGGGGAAACTGCTCGATGAAAAGATTAGTCAGGTAGTATCAGATTTTTCTACCATTTCACCTAATGTTCAAAAGCTATTCCTTTTAATGCATCCAGTTGGAAGCATAGTAATACAAACAGCCCAAAAAAATCCAGGTGATTTGTTCGGTGGTACATGGTCTGCATGGGGAAAGGGAAGAGTACCAGTAGGATTGGATGAAAAGCAGATAGAGTTTAACGCTATAGAAAAAGCCGGAGGAGAGAAATCACACGTACTGGCTACTAATGAGCTCCCTTATCATAATCACCCTATTGTTAATAAACGATACGCGACTACTTTTTCTACCGGCGGTACCGGTTATGGTCCGAGTCAAACATCAGGGGATAGAAGCTGGACAAATATATCAGACGAAGATATATCGACAGCATTTGTAGGAAACAATGTGCCACACAACAATTTACAACCTTATATTACTTGTTATATGTGGAAGAGGATAGCATAACAATAACAAAGGATAACTGAATTAGAAAAGCAGATTAAGCAAAAGAATCTTCTTCGGGACAAGGCACTGGCAGAAGAAGAATTCCGTAACCAAAAGCAGAAAATGGACCAGGCACTTTCTATGGAGGTTCTGACCCAGGAAGAATACACGTCTAAATTAGCAATGCTACAAATGAGATTGGATAATTTTGAAGAAATCAGGAGAGCCGAACAGCAATTTTACATGGGACTCATCACAAGAGAAGAAAATGAGGGAAAAATCAAAGCATTGACTGAATAAGGATATAGTAAAAAGCTGACCTGCAATAGTTAAAGCATGTCAGCTTTTCTGTTGTCTTATAATCAAGAATTCATTTTAAATATAAAAAAATTAAGCAGGGCGGCGAATATGCACCATAATAGATAGGGGATTTGCAGATATGCTGCCCAAGGGCTTATCTTGTAGAATTCCCGAATCATCATATATATAAGTACAATTAATACTACAAGCCATATCAGTGCGAATAAGTAAAGATTAAATCTGAAGAAAATAATACTCCAGCAAAAGTTGAAGAATAATTGAAGTATATATATTTTCAGAGCCTTGCCACTAGCAGGGTTATTTGAATTATATATTATGTACGATGAGATTCCCATTAAGACGTATAGAATCGTCCAAACTATCGGGAATACATACGCCGGAGGGCTGAAGTCGGGTTTGGTGATAGAAGAATACGTTGTCATGCTTCTGCTTAATAAAGCAGATAAAGACCCTGCTGCAAGAGGAATAAGAATAGAAATGATCAATGGGCTTCTACTTTTTTCATTCATATTGTCACATTTTCCTTGCTTTACTAAAATTTTATGCAGCCTTTATAGAGAGTATGTTTAAATACAACAAAAGATGCTGCTGGTATGAGACGACCTTCAAATGTATATAGCCGCAGAAAGGAAAAAGGCCCGCATAAGCGGGCTACCCTTCCTGATACAAGTAATTGTAGAGAATGTCTATGAACTCTCCGTTTGCCGGTTTCTGCTTTAGCTCGTAGCCGGTAATGCTGATCAGAAGTTCCCGGTTACCTTTATACCAGCAGTTTGAAATAGCAGTTCGGATACAATGCTCTACGTTGTCCCTTGAGGTACTGAAATGTGTCGCGATATCGATATACAGCGTCTTGTAGACGGACAGCAGATACTCGGTATTTGACATACACAGCTGCAGCGCGTACAGCAGAAAATGAAACCCTTTCAGTGTAGAACGTATCCCGAGCTTTAGCAATAAAGCCCTTTGTTGTTTGACCATGGTGGCGCCCCCTCCTCACGACCTTACGGCTATATTGTAAGCATTTAGCCGCTGAAAAGAGAATCGTGGAAATAAACGGATTATAATAGACTAAAATAATGTAAAATAGTCTAAAAATGACGATAACAGAAATGTTACTACATATTAGATTCGGTTGATACGCGATAACAAAATAGATCTGGGACCGGTAAACATAGCCGACAATCTTGATATCACAGTGGAGTGCTTCTTGTCAGTACATATGCAGGAATCCATATGTCAGCTTTTACATATTACTAAAAAAGTATAGATTTAACAGATGTAAGCGAAGAGGGTCTGGAAACAGATCCTCTTTTATATTGTTTTAACAGTTATGTGAATTATTATTGATAAATAATAGTGCATGTATTATTCTGGATACAAACTTGTTTTGATGGTACGATTGAAATAGCAGGAACAAGAGGTGAAATGATGAAGCTAAAACAGATTGTGTATAAGTAGTCGCTGACAGAACTTATCTGGAACAGAACCAGAAAGAGGAAGTCCGTACGTTGATGAATAAGCATATACAAAACGGCTAACCGGCTTATCTCGTAAATAAGAAGGATAACTATTTATAAAAACAGAAAGGAAGGTTTAAATATGAAAGGAAAAGTAGTTGTAGTCGGACTGGGGCATTTAGGGGCGCATGTAATGCAGATGCTGGCGCTCAGAGGAATTGCAGATGAAGTTGTTGGGATTGATTACAATAAAGAGAAGGAGTATGGAGAAACCAGAGACCTGGCCGATATGGCGGCCTATCTTCCCAGACAGTGTAAGATTCGAAGTGGAAGCTACAGCGATTTAGAAGATGCAGAGGTATTGGTTATCACGGCCAGCGGCAGGATATGTGATGAAGACCGTCTGAAAGAACTGGATGGTTCCATAGCAGTCCTAGATAGGATTATCCCGGAAATACAGAAGAATCAGTTCTCCGGTATCGCGGTAGTGCTCACAAACCCGTGTGATCTCGTTGCTTACTATCTCGACAGTAAGATTGATGCGGCAGTGATAGGTACAGGGACAGCACTTGATTCTGCACGTCTGCGGAGCAGGGTAGGGGAAGCTCTCGATATTGCCCCCTCCAGCATCGAAGGTTACTGTATCGGTGAGCACGGGGACAGCCAGACCGTAGTGTGGTCCCAGGTGAAAGCAGGTGGCAGAAACGTGGTTGGATTGCTGACGAGGGAGCAGATGGAAGAAATAGAACGGGATACGATAGAGGCGGGATGCAAGATTGCAGTCAGTAAGGGAAGTACGGAATTCGGTATTGGAATGGCGGCGACCGAGCTGATTAAGGCCATATGCGGGGATGAAAACAGGGTCCTCCCTTGTTCTGTCAATCCAGAAGGGTATTATGGTCAGGACGGCTGCTTCGCCAGCATACCGTGTATCGTGTCCAAGAATGGCGCCAGACCGCTGCCGGAGATGGACATGACAGAACAGGAAAAAGAACGGTTCCAGGCTAGCTGTGATATAATGAGAAAGATTATCCGGGAAAAGTTCGTCTAGAATACCCGTCTGATTCGGACGAATACATGCTTGACTTTCCTGCGAGGAGGAGCTGGCATGTATACTTCAGGAGAAGGCTAAGCTTATTGAAAGCAATATTGCCAGGGAGAAGGAGCTCATACGAAAAATCAGCAAGAACATCATTCCCCAGAAGGACAGACAGGAGTATAATGAATATAGGATTGATACGGTAGTAATCGGTGAGCCATAACAGGAATGGTAATCACTTTAACTGCTATTATGGCGAGGCCTGCATGGAGATTGCTGATATCGAAGTATTTGATAAGGAGCAAGAAAATGGAACAGATTGTAAAGAACTTTAAACCACAGGGAGGAAAACACTGCATCACGAATTCACTGAAGCAGATTTTCGCCTATTATGGATTCCCGATGTCAGAGGAGATGATGTTTGGGCTGGCGTCCGGCCTTTCATTTTTGTACATCAACCAGTCCGCATCTCCTATGATAAATGGAAGGACGAAAGTATTTGAGTTTGAGAAAAAGCTGGCGGGACGTCTGAACGTTAAGATTGGATGTCGGTCCGGCAAAAAATATGACCGTATCTGTTCTGCGGCAAAGCGCATGATAGATACCGATAATCCGGTCTTAATCTATGTAGATATGCCTTATATGGGATATCTTGGCATGGACCAGGACAGCCATTTTGGAGGACATGCGGTTGTCTTGTTCGGCTACGATGATGTGAGGAGGAAGTTCTGGATAAGCGACAGGGATAATCATGATCATCCGATAAGGGTTCCGGCGGGACAGATAGCAGAAGATTATCATCTCGTTGATTACCTTGAGCTTGAAAAGGCGCGCAGCAGTTCATACAGGCCGTTTCCAGCCAACAACAAATACTTGACATTTGATTTCGGCGGTTATAAAAGACCAGGGAAAGAGGTATTGCGGGAAGCGATTGAAGAGACATGCCAGACGATGCTGAATCCTCCGGCACAGCTTCTTGGAATAAACGGAATCATGAAGTTCTCAAAAGAAATATTAAAATGGGAGAAGTTCGATTCCGCAAAACTACGGCAGGCGGGAATCGTAAACTATTTCCAGATTGACGAGGCGGGCGGGACAGGGGGAGGCATCTTCCGCAACATGTATGGCCGTTTTCTGACAGAGGCCGCGCATATGTTAGAAAATGATGCGATTGCCCTTCTGGGCCAGGAGTTTATCCGTGTCTCTGAATTGTGGGATGATATTGCAGATGATTTGTGGCAGCTATCTCTCAAGGGAGACACAGGACTGCTAGAGAAAATGTCACATTCAATCAAGCATATATATGATATTGAAAAAACTCTATATCAATCGCTTGATAAGGCCATCGGCAGTATATGACTGCTCCATAACTGAAAGGCAGGGAGAGGAATATGGATAATAAAAGAAAAACGATGGGGAAGCTGCTTCTGGTTGTCGTCGCAGTGCTGTTCCTCGTTTATACCGCCTATCGGCTATGGGCAGATCCGCACCGTGGAGAGGTAGAAAAAGCAGAGGAGTCACTGCCTGTAGACGCGATGCTGACAAAGCAACAGGCGGTATCAGATATTGACTATGTGCTGGATCATATAGAATCACGGCATCCTGCGTGTATGGACGGACTGCCGGATGCGGTGAAGAAGCAGGGGGATAAGGAGAAGGAGGCGATGGGCGGCAGCGTCAGCGTACTGAGCCTGTGGCAGTCCATAGCCAGGATTATGGCTCTTATGGATGACGGACATACTGCTGTAAGGCCTAATTATTCCAGCGGGGTTCCCCGGCTGCCGTTCCGATGCAAAAAAGACGGAGACATCCTTACATGTGATGGCGGTGAGTTTGACGGAAACCGTATACGATCGATAGGAGGAGTCAGTGAAGAAGAATTGTACAGAACCTTTCTCCGGCAGTCTTCCTATGAACTTGAGGAGTTTGCCTCTGTCTTGTATGCCAATCACATTGACAGAAAGGACTACCTGAATTTTTTGGGCGTCGATGCGGATACGGATGTAGCTATCGTAATGGACACGCCGGACGGACAAGTGGAAGAAACGCTTCGCTTCGAGGAGAGAGACCTCTCGGCTCTCGACAAAGATCCTTTCATCAGCTTTGCGCTCGATGAGGAGAAAGGTGTGGCGGTACTAACCTTGAAGGAATGCAACTATAATGACGAATACATAGATACCTTGAAAGAGTTTTTCAAGGCTGTAAAGGAAAAACAGATTGGCACCATTGCAGTCGATCTGAGATACAATGGAGGTGGAAATTCTTATGTAATTAACGAATTCCTGCGTTACATAGATATAGATGAATATTATATTTTCGGGGATGTAGATGTCAGATACGGACCGTTTCTTCTTACAGATGAAAAAGAGAAGATTATTAACGAGCAGGAAGATGGACTTGTTTTTGACGGAAACGTATATGCACTTACCTCTTCCGGTACCTTTAGCGCGGCTACTGATTTTGCCGTGGCAGTTGCAGACAATAAGCTGGGATATGTGGTAGGGAGCATGTCAGGAGGAATGCCGTCTACATATGGAGACCTGGTACAGTTCCAGACACCAAATGCAAAGCTTTTGTTCGCGGTATCATACAAATATTTTCACAGGCCTGATTCTTTAAAAGACGCAGAGCCTTTGAAACCGGACTATCCGGTGGATGCCGACAGGGCTTTGGAGGAAGTGTACAGGCTGGTGGAATAGAAGATGATGTACTAAAAAAGCGGCGCTTACCGCCGCTTTTTTGTGCCTGACAATTTAATGGTTTCCTGGAGCTTCATGCATTGGGCAGATATCGCTGAATTTACTTCTAAATACAGTCAATTGTCCTGTGCCTTCAAATAATGAAACAGGATGTCGATAAATTCTCCATTGGTAGGTTTTTGGGTAATCGGATATCCGGCTATCTTTATTAGAAAAGCCTGATTACCCTTATACCAGCAGTTTGACACTACGGTACGGATGCAATGCTCGACGTTATCTCTGCTCGTGTTATACTTTCTTGCTACATCTACGTATAAGGATTTATATACGGAAAGCAGATAACGTTCGTCAAGCATACACAGATGAAGAGCATATTGCAGATAATAGAACCCCTGGTATGTTGAGCGTATCCCAAGCTTAAATATGAGGTTGTTGATTTCTTCCACACTTCTTCCTCCTTCCATTGAAATTGAGGGCAATAAGTAATTGTATCTAATTTAACAATAAAATAGTGATAAAGGGAATGGAAAAGATGAAAATAGAAATAAACAGATAAGAATAGTCCTAAATCGACGAGAACATATACAAAAAGAGGAAACAGATTACTCTGCTTCCCCATCTTTTACTATATCCTCAAGTACATGAATCAGGTCATGGATATTCTCCAGCCGTACGTCACGCTCGAGGATACAGTTTTTCAAGTTGATAGACAATGATTCAAACTTATCCCTGATTGCAGGGGCAACATAAGATGCCATGGAATCACCTCCGCTGTTAGTGTGCGGAGAATTGGGATAAATATACGGATGGGGCAGTTTATGGCCAGATGATAAAAAGCAATCAGACTCTCATAAAAAATCTGATTGCTTTTTTGTTGAAATTCATTCCCACGAAAAGCAGATGACGGGAATCGAACCCGCCTCTCCAGCTTGGGAAGCTGGCATTCTACCGATGAACTACATCTGCACATATATCTGCACAAGAAATATTATAGTCCATAGGCCAGAAAAAATCAAGGAATGAATTTTATTTTTTATCTGACAGGTACAAGCTGAATAGATGTACTTGAAACGGTCAGTGTCGTACCTTCCGGAAGGCTCACGTTTTTGAATTCATGTATACCAAAGCCGTCACCTCCGGGTCCCATAATTTCATTGATACCGCCATCATACAGATTGGAAGAAGAGACATTGCCATTTCCTCCTGTTCCGATTACATTATATACGCCGGCCGGGAAATCGGTACCTGCGACAAAATTGCCGCTTCCAAGATCCACGGTCTCTTCCGGTACCGCAGAGCGCGGCTTCAAGGCAGAAACGTCAGCTTCCGGGCTGCTCAGACGAATAATTGCCGTACCGCCGATGGAGAGCTCGACACCTTGTTTCAAAACAGCATTATTGAACGAATCAATGGAATACTCATCTTTCGGATTGGACATGACTTCGTTCAGGCCACCGGAGAACATGTTGCTGGATGATACATTTCCACTTCCGCTTACTGCCGTCAGCGTATAAGTTCCGGCTGGAAAGTCGATGCCTGCCGTATAGATGCCTGCACTGTATTCACTTTCATATGGCTCAGCCACAAGAGCCTCCTTTTGAACTTCCTTTTTTGCCTCCTGCTTTGCAGGCGCAGCCGGCTGGACATTTGCCGGGGAAGCGTCCTCTTTAGGCGCATCCGGTGAAAAAAATCCCCAGATTGCCATAAGGGCAATGATGACGGTGATTACTATCTTTGTAACTTTCCCCCACTCTTTATATCTCCACATAAGGAAAAGTCCTACAGGGAAGAAAAAGATAAGGAATAGGATGATTACCCAGGTTTTCGTATACCATTTCTCCACGGTGTACTGATAGGATGAATCTGTGTAGTTAAATGGCTTGTACGCCCTGGAATCTTCATTCTTCTTTTCAGACGGCTCTACTTGTGTATCACAATAGGGGCATGTATATCCCTCCATATTGCCGCCGCAGTTTGGACATTTCATAAAAAACCTCTCAATCCTGATAACATTGTCATAATATTATTACAGTGCATAATGGCCGATGATTCTGCCAATCTCAACAATATTGCTTCTGCCTGTAAATTCGAACTTCACTTTTCCTAATCCGCTGAAATACATTTCCAGCTCACTGTCCATATCGAGTACGCCGGCCGTTTCTACTGAAAATACGCTTATTTTTGAGTACGGCATGGATGTAAAATCTTTTTTCTTTCCGGTCATCCCCTGGACATTGACAGAGATAACCCGCTTATCCGTAAATAGGCAGTAGTCACGGATGCCTTTATACACTCCGATTACCTGTTCCCCATCAATCAGTAGTGGAGCAATGTCTTTCATCACGACAGAAGGATCTGTCTCCTTGAGCTTGACGTACTCGCTGTTTTTGAAATCAATCATAATTTCGACCTCTCTTTCCTATTCTATATTTGATATGTAATAACAGCGTTATTATAACACGCTGAGAGAGAAAGTGAAAGTCATTTCTGCTGTGATATTATGGAAATAAAAACGTTGCATTTTATATTGAATGATACTATAATTTTCTTATGTTTTATGCAGGAGAAAGCGGAATTTAAAATCAAGAAGAGGGATAGATTATGAAGAAAAGAGTAGTAGTAGCATTGGGGCACAGAGCACTTGGAACAACGCTGCCGGAACAGAAAGAGGCGGTAAAGCATTCGGCAAGGACGATAGCCGGGCTGATAGAAGCAGGTTACCAGGTGGCAATTACACACAGCAATGCGCCCCAGGTCGGCATGATCCACACGGCTATGAATGAATTCGGCAGGGCGCATCAGGATTACACGGCGGCGCCCATGTCGGTGTGTTCCGCCATGAGTCAGGGATATATCGGTTATGATCTGCAGAACGGCATCCGGGAAGAGCTGCTGAACCGTGGCATATACAGGACGGTCAGCACGATACTGACACAGGTTGTCGTAGACCCATATGACGAGGCATTCTATACGCCGACCAAGGTGCTCGGCCGCTATATGACGGCAGAGGAAGCCAATGTGGAGAGGAAAAAAGGAAACTACGTTGTGGAAGAGCCGGGAAAAGGCTATCGGCGTGTCGTGTCGGCTCCGAATCCGGTCAGTATCGTAGAGATAGACGCAATAAAAGCCCTGATGGATGCTGACCAGATTGTCATCGCCTGCGGAGGCGGCGGCATCCCTGTACTGCAGCAGGACAACCACCTCAAAGGAGCCAGTGCGGTTATCGAAAAGGATCTTGCGGCTGGCAGGATGGCTGAGGAAATAGATGCCGATGAGCTTATTATCCTCACAAGCGTTGAGAAGGTTAAGATTAATATCGGCAGGCCAGAGGAGGAAGAACTCGGCGAGATTACGGTAGAACAGGCTAAGCGATATATGGATGAGGGACATTTCGGAAAATACAACATGCTGCCCAAGTTCAGCGCTTCGGTGGCCTTTATCGAAAAGAGAGAAGGTCGTGGCGCGCTTATAACTTCATTTGACAAACTGGATGCAGCGCTGAAAGGAAAGACTGGGACTGTCATAAAATAATTATTGAATAACATGGAGCTTCTCGGGTCATACTAAGGAAAAATGCGAGGAGGAGTGACCGATGAAAGCCAGAGTAAATGAAGGATGTATTTCCTGCGGCGCCTGCGTAGCCGTCTGCCCGGAGGTGTTCCGTTTTGATGATGACGGTATCGCGGAGGCATATGCCGATGTGGAGCCGGAATATGAAAGCACGGCAAAAGATGCAAGGGACGGATGTCCGGTGTCTGTTATAGATATTGAAGAATAGAAGGTACGTACATGACACATTTAACGGGAAGGCGCAGCGCCTTCCCGTTTTAGCGCTTCCGAATAATTAAAATGTAAAATCAACTTGACATATGATGTAAAGCATACTATACTATAAATGTAAAGTGTGCTATACAATAAGAAGGAAGGGACAGATGTTATGAAAACCCGGATACAGGAACTGAGAAAAATGCATAAGCTGTCCCAGGAAGAGCTGGCGATAGCGGTCGGGGTCACACGGCAGACTATCATCTCGCTGGAAAGGGAGAAGTATACAGCTTCGCTCGTGCTGGCGTATAAGATAGCACGGTTCTTTGGAGTGAAGATAGAAGAGGTGTTTGACTTTTCTGATGTGGAGGAGATATAGGTATGGAAGATTACAGGAACAAATTAAAGCGCGGTATTATATTCGAAAGCATATTTGCGGCAGTGTCAGTAGCAGTAATTGTCTTAAGCTATATGAGGGCAAGCACCATGGATGCGTCAGAACATGCGGGGAGTTTTTTTCAAGGATTTCAAGCGGGGATGTTTACCGTGTGGGCGGGAGTGATGCTCTATGGAATATTCGTGTCGGCCAAAGCGCTCAGGAACAGGGAATATCTGCGGAAGCTGTACATCAAAGAGCATGATGAACGGACGCTTGAGATATACACGAAAGGCCAGGCCAAGGCATACAGGCTGTGCCTTATAGCATTCATGACTGCATCGATCATAGCCGGATATTATAATACGACGGTATTTTGTACGCTCATGATTGTCACGGCTTTTTCGGCAGTGTGCGGCGGTATGATGAAAATTATTATGTCCCGTTCATTATAATTTGGTTGACAAATGGAGAAAAAAGAAATATTATTGTATTAGCATAGTAGTACAAAATAATATGAGGAGCGCAGTTATGATTGAGATTAAGAATTTGACAAAAATCTATAAACTGAATAAGAAGCAGATGTTGGAATCCAAGACGAAGAACCCAATGAAGACTGCTGTAGACAATCTGAGCCTGAACGCGCATGAAGGTGAGATATACGGCCTTCTGGGACCTAACGGTGCAGGAAAGACGACGACGCTCAGATGCATTGCAACGTTGATCAAGCCTTCCGAAGGAGAAATCTACGTCAGCGGGCATGAGGTCCAGAAGGAACCTGAAGCGGTAAGGGAAAGTATCGGATTTCTTACAAGTGACATTAAGCTGGATGAACAGTTTGATGTAGATTATATGTTCGGCTTTTTCGGACGCCTGCATAATGTTCCGCAGGATGTGCTGGCAGAACGGAAAGAGGAGCTGTTTACATACTTTGGTATCAAAGATTTTGCCCACAAGCAGATTAAAGAACTTTCTACAGGTATGAAACAAAAGGCGGCGATAGCGGTGAGTCTCGTCCATAACCCGGACATCGTAATCTTCGATGAGCCGACCAACGGGCTTGATATCATTACTGCCAGAAGCGTGACCGACTATCTCAGGAAGCTGAGAGATGACGGGAAGCTAGTCATCGTGTCCACACATATCATGTCAGAGGCGGAGAAGCTGTGTGACCGTATCGGCGTGATAATAGAAGGAAATAAAGTGGCAGAGGGCACGCTCACGGAACTGCTTCAGATGACCGGCACCGATGATCTGGAAGATGCGTTCTTCGAGCTGTATAAGGAAAGAAAGGGGGAACTGTAAGATGAACGGAATCAAGCAGATATTTGGGAAAGAGATGGCCAGAATCTTCAAAGACAAGAAGATGGTGTTTTCCGTATTCTTTCTCCCCGTACTTATCATGATATTGATTATGACCATCGTCAGCGGCCTTGTATCCAACATGGAAGATGATATAGAGTCCCACGAATCCGTGGTATATGTCGCAAACGAGCCTGCCAGCTTTAAAGCCTTCCTCGGTGACAGCAAGCAGGCATTCAAATCCAGGCTCATTGACGGCAGCGGGATGGATAAGGCGAAAAAGGATATCCTCGACGGCAAGGCCGATCTGATTATAGAATTTCCAGATGGATTTGAAGACGCGGTCAGCGATTATGAGGCCGGCAGGCAGATTCCTCAGGTAAAGACATACTATAACCCTTCCGAGGACTACTCTCAGGCGGCATATGATAATATCTCAGGGGGTGTTCTGGAAGCTTACCGGCAGACGCTGCTTGCAGGGCGTGTAGGAGATTTGGCACAGCTCACTGTGTTTACGGTGAATTCAGATAATGAAGATATGATTATACAGGACGATGAGAAAGCCAGCGGCAAGGCGATAGGAATGATGCTTCCGTACTTTATCACAATCCTTCTGTTTGCAGGAGCCATGGGTATCGGAACCGACATGATTGCAGGAGAGAAGGAGAGAGGAACGATGGCGAGCCTGCTCGTTTCCCCGGTCAAGAGAAGTTCTATCGTTCTTGGCAAAGTGTTCTCTCTTATGGCGATCTCCGGGATATCCTCTCTTATATATGTGATTGCGATGGTCGTGTGTGCACCTCTGATGATGAAGTCGATGGTTGGTTCAGGGGCGGACAGCCTGAACATCAACCTGAGTGTACAACAGGTAGTGATGCTCGGCGCGCTGCTTGTGGCGATTGCATTCCTGTATTCCAGCATCATAGCGCTTATCTCGGTATTTGCCAAGTCTACGAAAGAGGCAAGTACATATGTGATGCCAGTGTATATGCTCGTGCTTATTGTAGGGCTCGTTACGATGTTCACGACAGGTGACCCGACACAGACAGACTACTATATACCGCTGTATAACAGTGCGCTTGTGATGAAGGGAATTCTGGGTCAGAACGTGACGATGCTGCAGTATGGCATAACCCTTATCGAGACGCTTGCAATCGGCGGCGTGCTCCTGGGTGTCATCGTCAGGGCCTTCCGGAGTGAAAAGGTAATGAACGTCTGACACTTTACATCTGTCTGCATATACTGTCAATAAGAAGCAGATGCAGACGGAGGGGCCAGGTCCCTTTCGAAAGGGGCCTGGCCCCTTTGTGCATTCTGCACGATTCGGGAGGAAGAACGCTGTATGAGACTGAGTGAGCTTCAGAATAAAGAAGTAATCAATACTTGTGACTGTAAAAGGCTTGGATACGTGGCAGACCTGATAATGGATGACTGCGGATGCCGCGTAGAAGCTATCATTATTCCAAAATCCGGCAAATTCTGTGGATTTTTCGGCGATGGGAGCGAGTACATCATTCCGTGCAAATGCATTAAAAAAATAGGTCCGGATGTCATACTGGTAGAAATTCACGAAGAGACAAAATAAAGGGAAAAACTGGTAATGTTGTTTGACTTCTGCCGAAACAGCAGATATACTATATGTATTACAGAAGAAAGGATTTGGGTCAAGATGAAGTGTCCATACTGCAACCACCTAGATACAAGAGTCATAGATTCCAGGCCGGCGGAGGACGGAAGCTCCATCCGCAGAAGACGCTCCTGCGATGTGTGCGGCAAGCGGTTTACCACATATGAGAAGGTAGAGACTATTCCGCTCATCATCATTAAAAAAGACAACAACAGAGAACAGTATAACCGTAAGAAGATTGAGAACGGTGTCCTTCGCGCGTGTTATAAGCGTCCGGTATCCGCAGATGCGATACAGCAGACTGTGGACTCTATCGAGACGAAAATTTTCAGCCTGGAGGCAAAGGAGATTCCGAGCAGTACGATTGGAGAGATTGTCATGGAAGAGCTCAAAGGGCTGGACGAGGTGGCTTACGTCAGATTTGCTTCCGTGTACAGGGAGTTCAAAGACGTCAATACCTTTATGGATGAGCTGAAAAAAATCCTGGATAATTAGGAATACGTGCAAGAAGGTATTTACGAAATATGTCGTATAGTGTTAGAATAAGGAAGAAGCAAAGGAACATGTTTGCTTCTTCCTTTTTACTGTTTTCCGGGCAGCAACAGTTCAATTAGTATACATAATTATCTCGGAAACAGATGATGATAAGTAGCAGAGAACAGACGTAGATTCAGATTGGGTGAGATGCAGATGAGAACGTATAAATTAACCGTATCATACGACGGGAGCAGATATCAGGGGTGGCAGAGACAGGCCACGACAGATAATACGATACAGTTCGTACTGGAGTGGAGCATAGGAAAACTGGTTGGCTACAGGGTTCATGTAGACGGCTCGGGAAGGACAGATGCCGGTGTACATGCCAGGGGGCAAGTGGTGAGTGTCAAACTGTCCAAACTATATGACCCACAGGAGTTTAAAGATTCTCTGAACAGGTATCTGCCCGAAGATATCAGAATTGTCAAAGCAGAGCTGGTCAAAAACGGGTTCCATGCCCGAAAGAGCGCAAAGGGCAAAAAGTATGAATATTATATTGACTGCCGGGAAAAGCCGGATGTGTTCTCACGCAGATATTGCTACCACTATCCGGAGAAGCTGGACATTGAGGCGATGCGGAGTGCGGTCGAGTATCTCGTCGGCGTGAAGAATTTTACGAGTTTTACGGACGACAAAGACTGCGGGGATCCTATCCGCAGGATTACGAATATCAAGATCGTAAGCACGGGCGATAAGGTCCGCATCACATACTATGGAACGGGATTCCTCTACCATATGGTGAGGATACTGACCGGCACGCTGCTGGAAATCGGAACCGGAAAAAGGGACGCTTCCATGCTTCCCGTCGTGATTGCGGCGGAGGACCGGAGCCTGGCAGGATTTCTTGCCCCGGCAAGAGGCCTGTTCCTGAGAAAAGTATATTATTAAGCTAAGCAAAGACGATTGACATAATTGGAGGATGATAAATGAAGCTAATTTCATGGAATGTAAATGGAATCCGTGCCTGTGTACAGAAAGGGTTCATGGATTTCTTTCAGGAAGCGGATGCAGATATCTTCTGTATCCAGGAAACAAAGATGCAGGAAGGGCAGCTTGAGCTCGATACGCCCGGTTACCACCAGTACTGGAATTACGCAGAGCGGAAGGGATATTCAGGGACTGCCATATTCACGAAAGAGGAGCCGCTGTCTTATTCCTGCGGCATGGGGATAGAAGAACATGATAAGGAAGGCCGGGTCATCACGCTGGAGTATGGGGATTTCTACTTTGTGACGGTGTATACGCCGAATGCCCAGAGCGAACTGGCAAGGCTGCCATACCGTATGCAGTGGGAGGATGCGTTCCTGTCCTATCTCAAGAAGCTGGAAGAGGATAAGCCTGTCATCTTCTGCGGTGACCTGAATGTAGCGGCAGAAGAGATTGACCTTAAGAATCCAAAGACGAACAGGAAGAATGCCGGGTTTACAGATGAAGAGAGGGACAAGTTCCGTAAGATAAAAGAAGCCGGCTTCATCGATACGTTCCGACATTTTTACCCGGATACAGAAGGAATCTACTCATGGTGGTCATATCGCTTCCGGGCGAGAGAGAAAAATGCAGGCTGGCGTATCGACTACTTCTGTGCGTCGGAAAGCCTGGAAGACAGGCTGGAGGACGCGAAGATCCACACGAGTGTCATGGGTTCGGACCATTGCCCGGTAGAGCTGGATCTGCACTAAAAGCCCCCGTCGATGCCTATGATCTGCCCCGTCATATATGACGGGGCAGTTGCTATGTTCCAGAGCATTTCCGCAGCTTCTTCAGGAGTACCGAACCTGCCTGCCGGAATCTCGTCAGCCAGTTCTGCACGTTCTTCGACGCTTAACTGGCTATTCATCTCAGTATCGATGACACCGCACGCCAGAGCATTCACCTGTACGTTGCTTGGCGCCAGTTCCTTTGCCAGAGCCTTTGTGAGTCCATTCACCCCGCTTTTGGATGCCGAATAAGCAGCCTCGCAGGAGGCGCCGTACGTACCCCACATGGATGAGACATTGACGATTGTCCCGCTCTTCCTGCGGACCATGGGAGGGATGGCAGCCCTTGAACAATAGAAGACGGACGACAGGTTCGTCTGTATGACACGGTTCCATTCCTCATCGGTCATATCGCTCAACAGGCCGATGTGAGCACACCCGGCATTGTTGATCAGTACGTCCAGACTGCTGCATCTGCTGTATATAAAGGAGAAGATATTATCGACATCCGCAGAATCCCCCACGTCGCCTGTAACCGTATCGCAGGCTCCGCCTGTTGATATTATTTCTCTTTTTACTTCTTCAAGCGCGTCCGCGGAACACCTGCAGGTGAGAAATACATGATAGTCTCTGGCGGCAAAAAGAAGGGCGGCAGCCTTTCCAATACCTCTGGAAGCACCTGTAATGAGGGCATATTTTGACATTTGGCATATCCTCCTTGTCTCTGCTTACAACAATTCTAAAAAAAATCTTAAATCGTATTTTTCCTGCAATTATTATATACCGGAATCGTTGCTATTTAAACCCTCAAGTGCTATTATTTACGTATCAGCGGTTAGCCCCGTCCTATACGGGGCTCTTGGCAGGGTGCACTTGCCCCTGGCAAGGTGAATACTCAGAAAGAGGGACATCAATGTTATCAAAATTCAGTGTAAAAAGGCCTTATACAGTGGTGGTAGGAGTTGTGTTGATTATCATTCTCGGGATTGTATCATTCGGGAATATGACGGTAGATCTGCTTCCGAGCATGAACCTGCCTTATGCCATCGTAATGACGACATATCCGGGGGCAAGCCCGGAGGAAGTGGAGACGGTTGTTACGAAGCCTGTGGAACAGACGATGGCAACTGTAAGCAACATAAAGAACGTACAATCTGTATCAAATGAAAATGCTTCAACAGTGATTCTCGAATTCGATCAGACAGCCAATATGGACTCTGTCACAATAGAGATGCGGGAAGGACTGGATCAGATCAGCGGCTTCTGGCCGGATGAAGTAACCAATCCCATTATAATGAAACTGAATCCAAGTATGATGCCTGTACTGATTGCGGCAGTCAGTGCCGATGGGGAAGACGCGGCCGAAACGACCCGGATCATCGAAGAGCAGATTCTTCCGGAAGTGGAAAGCGTAGAAGGCGTGGCATCGGTCTCTACTGCAGGCAGCATCGAAGAGACCGTACAGGTTACGGTAAATGAACAGAAGATAGAAGACTTGAATGAAGAAGTCAAGGCGGAATTAGAAAAGAAGATGGATGAGGCGGCCTCGGCCCTCCAGGCGGCCAAGGACCAGGTGGAGACCGGCAAGGCGGCGCTGGCGGCCGGCAAAGCCCAGGCATCTTCCGGTATGGGAGCGGCCGAATCACAGATATCGCAGAAAGCGGAGGAAGTTAAGCAGGCGCAGCTCGAGATTACGGAAAAGATGGCAGAGCTTAACGTGACGGACACTCAGCTGAAGCAGTCACTTGCCACGATACAGTCATCCAAAGCAGCGGCAGAAGCACAGCTGACACAGCTTAAGACGCTGAAGGCAAGCTACGACCAGATGAAAAAGCGTTATGATGAGCTGGACGCGCTGGGTAACGGAGGAAGAACGCAGGCTGAAGAGGCAGAGTTTGCGCAGTTGGGGAATCAGCTGCAGCAAATACAGCCTCAGATTACGAATTATGATACAGCTAAAGCAGCTCTGGAGGCTACGATAACGCAGCTTTCCGAACAGGAGGCGTCACTTCAGGAAGGCCAGGGGCAGGTGACTGCGGGGAAACAGCAGCTGGAAGCAATGCAGAAGCAGGTCAACGACGGCGCTATGTCGCTGGCACAGGCAAGGGGCCAGCTGGCATCCGCCCAGGTGGAGGCGGCGGCAGGCCTTGGAGAAGGAGCTGCTCAGCTTGCGGCAGGAGAAGTGATGATCCAGTCCCAGGAAGCCCAGATGGAGGCGGCCAAAGGGGAAGCATCCGCGAGCGCAGATATTAGCGGCATGCTGAATGCCGATATGGTGAAGACACTGCTGGCGGCAGAAAACTTCAGCATGCCGGCCGGATACGTGACAGAGGAAGGCCTTGACTATCTCATCCGTGTGGGGGATAAGTTCAAAACTATAGAAGATATAAAGAATCTCGTGCTTATCGATATGGAGGGTATAGATCCGGTAAAGCTTACCGATGTGGCCAATGTAGAGCTTGTCAACAACTCAGATGAAACATATGCCAAGATTAACGGGAAGCCTGGCATGATGCTGAGCATCCAGAAACAGACCGGTTATTCTACTGGAGATGTGAGCGACCGTGTGCTTGAGAAGCTGGAAAGCCTTCAGAAAGAGCACAAGGAAATCAAAGCAGTGACTTTGATGGACCAGGGCGTCTATATCGATCTGATTGTCAATTCTGTACTTGAGAACCTGATTTATGGGGCGATACTGGCGATTATCATATTGCTCGTATTTTTGAAGAGCTTCCGTCCTACGTTTGTGATTGCCTGCTCCATACCAATCAGTATCATGACCGCTCTTGTGGCCATGTATTTTTCGGGAGTTACGCTCAATATCATATCTCTGTCGGGACTGGCACTCGGTGTCGGCATGCTTGTAGATAACTCTATCGTGGTTATCGAGAATATCTACAGGATGCGGAACGAAGAGGGGGCTTCGGCCAAGACGGCGGCTATCGAGGGGGCAAGACAGGTGGGAGGGGCTATTACAGCTTCCACGCTTACGACGATATGTGTATTCCTCCCGATTGTATTTACGAGCGGAATTACGAGGCAGCTGTTCGTGGATATGGGACTTACGATTGCATATTCACTGCTTGCCAGCCTCATAGTGGCATTGACTCTCGTGCCGATGATATCTGCCGGGCTGTTAAAGAAGACGGAAGAGAAAGAGTCACGCATGTTCATAAAGATTAAGGACTGGTACGGCAAACTGCTCGCCAGGGCGCTTCACAAGAAGCCGCTTGTGCTCATAGGAGCGCTTGTCCTGTTCGTGGCAAGCGGTGCGCTGGCTATATCGAGAGGGACAGAATTCATGCCTCAGATGGAGAGTACAGAGATCAGCATGACGCTTGAGACGGAGAAGGGGACGAGTCTTGAGGATACGGCGAAAGCAGCGGATAAGGTGATGGACCGAGTCGGAAAACTGAAGGACGTCAAAGATATCGGAGCGATGGTATCTTCCTCTGATATGATGGGGACATCGACAGCCACGAATGTGGTGGAATTTTACGCTATCACGAAGGATAAGCCTTCCCTCTCCAACAATGAGCTGAAAAAGGAGATAGAGAAAGTAACCAAAGGTCTTGGTGGTGAGCTGACAGTCAACATGTCCAATATGGACATGAGCGCGCTTGGCAGCTCAGGAATCAATGTCCAGATTAAAGGCAAGGATCTGGATAAGCTGCAGAAGATTGCAGGTGATATCAAGAGCATGCTGACCGATATCAAAGGGACACAGAATGTAACCGACGGTACGGAAGATAACAAGGAGGAACTCCGTGTTATCGTCGATAAGACAAAGGCGACGGAACACGGACTCACGGTTGCCCAGGTATACCAGAGCCTGAACAAGCGGCTTTCAGAAGCGCAGAGCGCGACATCCCTGTCTGCGGATGCGCAGGATTTTGACATCTATGTGGTAGACGATGCTGATGAAAGCCTGACACGGAAAGATATCAGGGAGCTTACCGTCATGGCTGAAAAGCAGGATGGGACGACAGAAGAAGTGAAGCTTTCCGATATCGCCTCATTTGAGTATGCCTCCGGCCTGCAGGCAATCAGCAGGAAGGACCAGAGCAGGTATATGTCTGTTACCTCAGAAGTAAAAGACGGGGATAATATCGGCCTTGTGAGCAACCGTGTGAACAAGGCGCTCAAATCATACGATGTGCCTGAGGGCTATGAGGTGAAGATGGTCGGAGAAGACGAGACAATCAACGAGTCCATGACAGAACTCTTTAAGATGCTCGGCCTGGCACTTGTATTCATGTACCTCATTATGGTTGCGCAGTTCCAGTCGCTGCGATCTCCGTTCATCGTCATGTTCACCGTGCCGCTTGCTTTTACGGGAGGCCTGCTCGGATTGTGGATTGCAGGAAAAGCAGTGAGCGTTATCGCTATGGTAGGGTTTGTCATGCTGTCTGGAATTATTGTGAATAATGGCATTGTGTTTATAGATTATACGAACCAGCTGATTGCCGGAGGACTTACAAGGCATGAGGCGCTGGTGGAAGCTGGAAGGACGAGGCTCCGTCCGATCGTCATGACGGCGCTGACGACCATTCTAGGCCTGTCTACGCTTGCTGTCGGAGTCGGAATGGGAGCGGATATGGTACAGCCGATGGCAATCGTGACCATCGGAGGGCTGATATACGGAACCATATTAACATTAGTCGTAGTTCCATGTATCTTTGACTTGTTCCACAAAAGGGAAAAGGCAAGGCTTCGCGAGGAAATTGAAGAAGATGCAGAAACTGCAGAACCTTAAGGATGAGAGAGGTACGGTAGTATGATCGACAAAGCGGTTGAATTTGCAACGAGAGCACATGAAGGACAGTTCAGGAAGGGAACGAAACGGCCATATATCGTTCATCCGGTCGAAGTGGGGGATATCGTATCCTCCATGACCGAGGACGAAGAGATTATAAGCGCGGCGGTGCTTCACGATACGATTGAAGACTGTGCCGGCGTCACGGAGGAAGTGCTTGCCAGGGAATTTGGCGCCAGGGTTGCCGTTATGGTTGCCCAGGAAAGCGAGGATAAGACGAAGACATGGGTAGAGCGGAAAGGGGCCACCATCCGGCACATCGGGAGGTCTCCGGTGGAGGTCCAGATGATAGGGCTTGCCGATAAGCTGTCGAATATGAGGGATATAGACAGAGATTATCCAGTAGAGGGTGAAAATCTGTGGAACAGGTTCCGCATGAAGGATAAAGAGATGATAGGATGGTACTATAAAGGAATCCGGGATGCATTGGAAGAAAGTTTCCGAGGCGTGGAGGCATATGAAGAATACTGCAGGCTCGTAGAAAAGAATTTTGGATAACAGGCTGCCCGGCTAAAGGGATAGAGGAAAGAAGCAGGCCGGAACTTACACGTAAGAGGTAAGTTCCGGCCTGTTTTTACAGCGGTGTCTTTTGAACGTTATTTTATTCCGGTTATCTTTTCCCGGCAGGCGCTTACCGGATACCAGCTGCAGCCACAGCATATATCCGCCAGCATGTCCGGCGTGGTATGCCGACGTATGTATGAAGCCAGTTCCTGATAGATGTATGTCTTTTCTTCCAGACCGTAATATTCGGCCGCCTTCCTGTCAAAACGCTTTACTTTTTCATTATCCCGGCACAGGTCGGTATCCAGCATGTCCGGGCAGCAGGAACATAAGTCATCCGTGGAAAAGACGAGTTCGATGGGAGTCTTGTCCTCTGTGCGCAGCCGACGAACAATGGCATCCATGTTCTTTACAAACGCTTCGCTGTAGCCTCTGCCCGAGTATCCCTGCGTACAGAGCAGATGGTGTGGTCTCAGACGCATGCGGCGCTCACCAGCCTTCTGTGGATTCTAAATCCTATGATGGTAGCCAGAGCTGCTTTTATAACCGCTGTCGGTATAAACGGAAGCACGCAGGCAGTGAATGCAGCCCATATGCTGCTGCCGGTTACGAGGCAGAACATCACGATACCGCCGATATAATTGATGACCGTGCCGAGGATAAGGCAGGATATAAAGCCCATGTTGACACGCCGGAACTTTTCTGCTCCATAGCCTATGATATATGCCATAATAGGAAATGACAGAAGAAATCCTCCGGTCGGCCCAATAAGATATTGATATCCGCCTGCGAAGCCGGCCAGGACAGGTACTCCGGCGGCGCCAAGCAGTACATAGACAAGGGCGGCAGCAGCTCCCTTTTTGGAACCTAGTATGACAGCCGCTAGCGTAATCGCAAATGTCTGCATCGTCATCGGGACGCCTGCAGGCATCGGTATGGATATCTGCGCCATAATCGCAATTACTGCAGTGCACAGCCCGATGGTGCAGATGGCTTGTACAGATAATTTTGAATGATTCATGACAGCCTCCTGTGGAATTCGTATGTATGCAGTATATCCGAAACCGTATAAAATGTCAACCAAATAAATAATATAGTTAACATTGCGCGGAAATGTTGACATTCAAGTTACTTTAAGGTGTTTAATAACAGTAAGGAGGAATGGAATTGACCATCAAAGAAGTTGAACAACTGGTAGATATGAAAAAAGCGAATATCCGTTATTATGAAGAGGAAGGCCTTCTCGCTCCGGGAAGAAATAAAGAAAATAATTATCGGGAATACAGCATGCATGACGTGGAAGATCTGAAGAAGATAAAGTTCCTGCGGGTGCTCGGCGTTCCGGTAAAAGATATCAGAAAGGTAAAGGAAGGCAAAGTGACGGTATCCGAGGTTATCGGAGCAAGGAAATCAGCGCTTCAGCAAGAGATGGCTGAGCTGTCTGAGGCAAGGGACCTGTGTGACGAGCTGATACAGCGGAATGACACCTTTGATAATCTGGATGTGACTCTAATGGATATGCAGAATGAATTCTTTAAAATGAGAGGAGTGAAAATTATGAGACTGGATAAAGTCTATCGTTTGGAAAAGTATCGGAACATGTGCAACAGAACCTGGCAGATGATCTTCCTGATTTATTACCCTGCCATGCTGTCTTTAAAGTTCGTGTTACATTATGAGCTGCCGTTCTGGATAACCCTGCCGATGACGGTTTGTGCACTTGCCGCCGCAGCCGCGGTCGGAGCGTTCGATTATAAGATTGCACATTATAAAGCAGAGATTACAAAATAGAATCTGCATGCTGAGAAGAATGGAAACGTTCTCCCTTTGACAACTTTATTTTTTCAGTATATTATTGAATCAAGGGAGTCAGGAGAGCAGAGATGATTATCAGCGCGAGCAGAAGAACCGATATCCCCGCATGCTATCCAGAGTGGTTTGTCAACCGACTGAAGGCCGGGGAGATATTAGTGCCAAACCCATATAACAGGAAGAAGATCAGCCGTATCGCCATATCACCGGATACGGTTGATTGTATTGTGTTCTGGACGAAGAATCCGGAGCCGCTCCTGCCGAAGCTCAAAGAGATCGACCAGCTCGGATACCGGTATTATTTTCAGATGACCGTTACGGATTACGGAAAGGATATGGAGGAGAACTTACCTTCGACGGAAGAATCGATGGCAACCTTCGTGCTGCTGAGCGAGCGCCTTGGGAGACAACGGGTTGACTGGAGGTTCGATCCGATTATATTGAACGGGGCATATACGCTCGGCTATCATCTGGAAAAGTTTGAGATGATGTGTGAATGGCTGCACAAGTATACGGACCGGTGTATCATCAGTTTCGTGGATGCTTACAGAGGTAATCCCTACCCGGAATTAGAGGAAGATGAGATGATTTCTGTAGCGGAAGGGCTTGCTGGGATTGCCGGGAAGTATAAGCTCCCTCTCTATACATGTGCAGAGAAAGTGAATCTGGAGCGTTACGGCATACGGCACGGCGCCTGCATCGACAAAGAGAAGATCAGGGACATTATCGGCTATAAGCTGGATCTGAAAAAGGACAAGGGACAGAGGAGAGAATGTGGCTGTGCAGAAAGCATTGATATCGGGATGTATGATACCTGCGTCAACGGATGCGCATATTGCTACGCGACGGGAGGAACCCAGAGCGCCAGAAAGAAGAAGGAACAACATGATTCTGCATCGCCCCTTCTGATTGGACGGCTTCGGGGAGATGAGACAATCGTGGAACGTAAGGTGCAGTCTGGCAGAGACATGCAGATATCGCTGTTTGACTATGCGCTCGGAATCGGTTCGGCAGATGGGCTATTGTAAGAAGTGCACAAAAATGCAATATATAATATATTGATTTTCATGAAATGGATAGCAGTTCCTTGATAAATTCTTGACAAGGAACTGTTTTTTTGCTATGTTTAGACTAAAGTACAAACGTTAGTCTAAAAGCAAAAGAACAACGTGTGAGGTGAAGAGATGAGTTTGATAACAAGCATCCAGAAGTATTCTATTCATGACGGTGACGGGATACGGACGACAGTTTTTTTTAAAGGGTGTCTGCTGAAATGTCTGTGGTGCCATAATCCGGAGACGCAGTGCTTTAAGCCTGAGCTTCTCTGCGACAGGGAAAGGTGTGCAGGCTGCGGCAGCTGTGCTTCGGTCTGTCCCCAGAAGGCGGTGAAAGCAGAGGGTGGCAAGATGGTTACTGACCAGAAGCTCTGCACGGGCTGTGGTACATGTGTAGATTACTGTAACCTGAATCTGCGGGAAGTGGCCGGAAAAGAGTACACCATCAGCGAGCTGATCAAGGAGCTTAAGAAAGATGAGATGTTCTACGAAGAATCCGGCGGGGGAGTTACGCTGTCTGGCGGCGAGGTTATGATGGCCGACATGGATTATGTGGAAGAACTTGCGATGCGGCTTAATAAGATGGGGATTTCGGTAACGATTGATACGTGCGGACAGGCGCCGTGTGAGAATTTCGAGAGGCTGCTGCCGTATGTAGATACATTTTTGTATGATATCAAGACGATGGATAATGACGTACATAAAAAGTACATGGGTATGGGGAACGAGCAGATTCTAGAGAATCTGGAATACATAAGCGGCAAGGGTGCCCGCATATATATCCGCATTCCGGTAGTCAGGGAAGTAAACGGCTCAAAAGAGGATATGGACGCGATTATAGGCTATCTCAAGGAAAAGCAGATCAGGGTGGCCAACGTGAACCTTCTCCCGTATCACAACACCGGTTCGGGAAAGTATGAAAAGCTTGGACTGACGTATAAGGGGACGGACCTTCATGCACCGTCAAACGAAGAGATGGAACAGTTTGTAACGCTGTTTAAAGAATCAGGTTTCCACAACGTAAAAATAGGAGGTTAATGAAGATGGAAGAAAGAGGAATGAACGAACGTATCAAGAAACTCAGAAAGCTCAGCCTGGACACTCCGGCACATATTGACATGGAGCGTGCCGAGAGCATGACTAAGACGTATGAGGCTTATGAAGGCGCTCTGTCTGTCCCGGAACTCCGCGCGCAGGTGCTGAAAGACTACTTTGCGTCTAAGACGCTATACATAGGCGAGGGCGAGCTGATCGTCGGCGAGAAGGGCGACTCCCCGCAGGCATCCCCTACATTTCCGGAGCTGTGCTGCCACACGATGGAAGATATGCATGTCATGAATGACCGTGAACTCATAAGCTTCAAGGTAAAGGAAGAAGATTTTGAGAAGCAGGAAAAGGTGATGATTCCGTTCTGGGATAAGAGATGCATCCGGAACAAGATTCTAAGACAGATGACGCCAGAGTGGAAGAAGGCGTATGAGGCGGGACTGTTTACAGAATTTATGGAACAGCGGGGACCAGGACATACGGTCGGCTCTGTGAAGATATATGAAAAAGGATTCCTTGACTATAAAGAAGATATCCAGGCGGCAATCGACAAGCTGGACTTCTTCAATGACCCGGAGGCGTTAGATAAGAAGAACGAGCTGGAGGGCATGAAGATTGCCTGCGATGCTATCATGATTCTCGGGGAGAGATATGCCGCCTATGCGAGAGAGCTGGCAGAAAAAGAGGAGGATCCAAAGCGAAAAGAAGAGCTGCATCAGATTGCGGCCAACTGTGATGTCGTACCGGCACATAAGCCGGAGACATACTGGCAGGCAATCCAGATGTACTGGTTCGTACATCTGGGCGTAACGAGCGAGCTGAACCCGTGGGACGCATACAGCCCGGGCCGCCTTGACCAGCACCTGAATCCTTTCTATGAAAAAGATGTAGAAGCAGGAACGCTGGATGATGAGAAGGCGCTGGAGCTGCTGGAGTGCCTGTGGGTCAAATTCAACAACCAGCCCGCGCCGCCGAAGGTAGGCATCACGCTTAAGGAGAGCAGCACATATACGGACTTTGCAAACCTTAACACGGGCGGTATCGCTCCGAACGGAGAGAACGGCGTAAATAATGTAAGCTATCTCATACTCGACTGTATGGATGAGATGAAGCTTTTGCAGCCAAGCTCTAACGTACAGATCAGCAGGAAGACGCCACAGAAGTTCTTGAAGCGTGCCTGTGAGATATCACGTAAGGGATGGGGACAGCCGGCGTTCTACAATACGGAAGCTATCGTCCAGGAACTGCTCAATGCCGGCAAGTCGCTGGAAGATGCAAGACGCGGAGGAACGAGCGGATGTGTAGAGACAGGGGCATTCGGAAATGAAGCCTATATCCTCACCGGATACTTCAACATTCCGAAGATATTCGAGCTGACGCTGAACAACGGCTATGACAAAGTAAGCGGACAGCAGCTCGGGCTTGAGCTTGGATATGCTGCGGATTTCAAGACATACGAAGAGTTATATGATGCATTTAAAAAGCAGATGAAATATTTTATTGATATCAAAGTGCAGGGAAGCAATGTCATTGAGAAGATATATGCAGAAAACATGCCTGTTCCATTCCTATCCATCATCACCAACGACTGTATCTCAAAAGGCAAGGATTATAACGGCGGCGGTGCAAGGTACAACACAAAATATCTGCAGGGCGTAGGAATCGGTACGATTACGGACTGCCTGGCATCTGTGAAGTACAACGTATATGAAAAGAAGACATTTACGATGGATGAGCTGATGCAGGCGCTGGAAGACAACTTCGAGGGGCACGACAGGATCTGGAATATCGTATGCAACAAGACGCCGAAATACGGCAATGACGACGACTATGCGGACAGCATCATGAAGGATGTATTCGAATACTACAGAAGCCAGGTGACAGGACGGCCGAATATGCTTGGAGGCATGTACCGCATCAACATGCTTCCTACCACATGCCACGTATACTTTGGAGATGTCATGATGGCAAGCCCGAACGGACGTCTGGCCCACAAGCCGGTATCCGAAGGGATTTCCCCGGAGAAAGGTGCTGATACGAACGGGCCGACATCCGTTGTAAAATCATGTGCCAAGATGGATCATCTGCAGACAGGCGGAACACTTCTGAACCAGAAATTCACGCCGAGCGTAGTTGCAGGCGAGGAAGGCCTGGACCAGATGGCTAATCTCGTGCGTACGTACTTCAATATGGACGGCCACCATATCCAGTTCAACGTTATAGACAAAGAGACGCTGATACAGGCTCAGAAGCATCCGGAAGACTACAAAGACCTGATAGTGCGTGTGGCAGGTTACAGTGACCACTTCAGAAACCTGAGCAAGGCGCTGCAGGACGAGATAATCGAGAGGACCGAACAGAGCTTCAACTAAATGGTTGGGGACAGGGTGAAATGCGGCTGGGGACGGAGGTTTTTAAAAAAACCTCCGTCCCCAGCCGCGTTTCACCCTGTCCCTAATTGATTTTATCTTCAAAAGAGTCTACAATAGTGTGGAAAACGAATGTGGAAAGTGGGGATAAGATGGCAGAAATCCGAAAGCGGTATGTGTTCCGCGGCAGAGTCCAGGGCGTGGGGTTCCGCTACACCGCCAAATATCTTGCAAGGTCTCTTCAGCTGACAGGATGGGTGCAGAATGAGTGGGACGGGACCGTTACGATGGAAGTGCAGGGACGAGAGACGCTGATCAACAAGTTGCTGACAGGCATTAACAATAACAGCTTTATCGAGATAGAATGGATAGAATCAGAAGACATCCCGCTGGAACGGGAGTCTGCCTTCGAGTCGAGATGAGCACTTGTACCAATCTGGCAAAAAGTAGTTATCCAAACATACGCTTTTATGATAGAATGTACTATATGATAGACGTATTACCGACACGAAGAGAGAAAGAGGGACGACATGGGGAAAAGCGAAGACAAGAAAGGCGTAAAGAACAGAATCGTATCGGCAGCGTGGCAGCTGTTCCACGACAAAGGATACAATGGGACTACCGTAGATGATATCATAGAACTTTCAGGCACATCGAAAGGTTCTTTCTATTATTATTTCAACACGAAGGATGAACTGCTCAATACATTGGCGTTTATCCTGGATGATTACTATGAGGAGCTGGAGCAGAGCATGGACGCCGGCATGAACAGCTATAGGAAGCTTTTGTATCTGAATGCTGAGATGCATGCCATGATGGAGGAGAAGATAAGCCTTGACCTGCTTGCGTCACTTTACTCCACGCAGCTGGTGGCAGAAGGGCAGGTGCATCTGCTGGACAGCAACCGCAAATACTATAAGCTCATAACGAAGCTGGTAGAAGAAGGGCAGAAGCGGGGGCAGATACGTACCGATAAGACAGTGAGAGAGATTGTAAAATACTATGCCATGTGCGAGCGGGCACTCGTATCCGACTGGTGCCTTAACAAAGGCAGCTATTCTCTTACGCAGTACAGCAAAGAATGCATGCCGGTCATGATGGAGCACTTTAAAGCATAAAATGTCAGAGACAGTATGGAAATACGTTCAGGAAAAGAGGAAGAGATATGGTGATTCAGGGTTTACAGAAACTTACACTTTTGGATTATCCGGGAAAAGTGGCCTGTACGATATTTACGGCAGGATGTAATTTCCGGTGCCCTTTCTGCCACAACGCTTCACTTGTAGTGGACACTTATAAGAACGCGGAAATCAAGCTGGAAGATATAACTGCATTCCTGAAAAAGCGTATGGGAGTTCTGGACGGGGTATGCGTGTCTGGAGGAGAACCGCTGATTCAGTCTGATATAGAGACATTCCTGCGTCGGATAAAGGAGATGGGCTATGCAGTAAAGCTCGATACGAACGGAAGCTTTCCGGATAAGCTCAAGAAGCTTGTGGACGAAAAGCTTGTGGATTATGTAGCTATGGATATTAAAAATTCCCAGGAGAGCTACGGGAAGACAATAGGCATCCAGGACTATGACATACGGAACATACACCGGAGCGTCCAATATCTGCTGAGTGATGCCGTACCATATGAATTCCGCACGACTGTCGTTCTTGAGTTTCATCAGCGTTCAGACTTTGAGTCCATAGGCAGATGGATCAAAGGGGCACAGCGGTATTACCTTCAGCAGTTCGAGGATTCTGGTGATTTGATTCGGGAAGGGCTGCATGGATACAACAAGGAGATTATGGAACAGGCGCTCGAAGTGGTGAGCAAGTACGTACAAACCGCGGAAATACGTGGGTTATAGCAAAACTATACAATAACAACATGTTGTGAAAGAACGAAATTTGTGCACAATATGTTGTTATTTTTATTGACTGCCACACAAGAAGAGTGGTAAGATAAAAGAACCGAACAAATGAAGATGGAAGTTCATATAAAGGACAGAAGAAAAAAAGAATAAGTGGGGAGGCTCTATCATGTATCAAGTAACAAAAAGAGACGGTCAGATAGCTAAATTTGACATCACAAAGATCAGCGAGGCAATCAGAAGGGCATTTACAGCCCAGGAAAAAGAGTATAACCAGGATATCATCGATCTGCTGGCGCTGAAAGTTACCGCTGATTTTGAACCGAAGATAAAGAATTCGCTCGTTCAGGTGGAGGATATCCAGGACAGCGTCGAGGCAGTCCTTATCAAAGCGGGATATGCAGATGTGGCAAAAGGCTATATCCTGTACAGGAAACAGAGAGAGAAGATACGTAATCTGAATTCTACGATGCTCGATTACAGAGAGATTGTAGACAGCTACGTTAAGGTTACAGACTGGCGGGTAAAGGAGAATTCCACAGTCACATATTCGGTCGGAGGGCTTATCTTAAGCAATTCAGGGGCCATTACCGCCAATTACTGGCTGTCTGAGATCTACGATGATGAGATTGGACAGGCACACAGGGACGCCGATATCCACATCCATGATTTGTCTATGCTTACGGGCTACTGTGCAGGCTGGTCGCTGAAGCAGCTCATCCAGGAGGGGCTTGGCGGAATACCGGGAAAGATATCCTCATCGCCGGCAAAGCATCTGAGCGTGCTCTGTAACCAGATGGTCAATTTTCTCGGCATCATGCAGAACGAGTGGGCAGGGGCACAGGCATTCTCCTCGTTTGACACATATCTGGCGCCGTTTGTGAAAGTAGATAACCTGCAGTATGAAGACGTGAAGAAATGTATCGAGTCGTTTATCTACGGTGTAAACACACCGTCCCGGTGGGGGACACAGGCGCCGTTTTCCAATATCACGCTCGACTGGACCGTGCCGAATGACCTGGTCAACATGCCGGCTATCGTCGGCGGCAAAGAGATGGAGTTCACATACGGCGAGTGTAAGAAAGAGATGGACATGGTCAACAAGGCGTTTATCCAGATTATGATCGAGGGAGATGCCCACGGACGCGGATTCCAGTATCCGATTCCGACCTATTCCATCACAAGCGATTTCGACTGGTCTGAGACAGAGAACAATAAGCTGCTCTTTGAGATGACGGCCAAATATGGGACGCCTTATTTCTCTAACTATATCAACAGTGATATGGAGCCGAGCGATGTTCGGAGCATGTGCTGCAGGCTGCGTCTGGATCTGAGAGAGCTTAGGAAGAAATCAGGGGGCTTCTTTGGCAGCGGTGAAAGCACCGGTTCTGTCGGTGTCGTAACGATTAACATGCCGAGAATCGCTTACCAGTCTGCGAACGAAGAAGAATTTTTCACACGGCTTGATAAGATGATGGATATCGCTGCGCGCTCTCTTCATGTAAAGCGTACCGTTATTACGAAGCTTCTCGATGAAGGGCTGTATCCGTATACAAAGAGATACCTTGGCACATTTGACAACCATTTTTCAACTATCGGTCTGATAGGCATGAATGAAGCGGGCGTGAACGCAAAGTGGATTGGAAAGGATATGACGCATGTGGAGACGCAGGAGTTCTCCAAGAAAGTGCTGAATCACATGAGGGAGAGGCTGTCAGGTTATCAGGAGGAGTACGGTGAGCTTTATAACCTGGAAGCGACGCCGGCAGAATCCACGACTTATAGATTTGCCAAGCATGATGTGGCACAGTTCCAGGACATCATCACGGCGGCAGAAGGAGATGGAACGCCCTATTATACGAACAGTTCCAACCTGCCTGTTGGATATACGGAGGATATATTTGAAGCGCTTGATATCCAGGATGAGCTTCAGACATTATATACGTCCGGAACAGTGTTCCACGCATTTCTCGGGGAAAAGCTTCCTGGCTGGAAGTCTGCGGCTTCGCTCGTTAAGAAGATAGCAGAGAATTACAAGCTTCCTTATTATACGATGTCTCCAACCTATTCTATCTGTAAGAACCATGGATATATCAACGGAGAAGAATACAGATGTCCGGAATGCGGCGAGACGACGGAAGTATACAGCAGAATCACCGGATATTACCGTCCGGTGCAGAACTGGAATGACGGGAAGTCGCAGGAGTTCAAAGACAGGAAGGTTTATGACTTGAATCGTTCTAACCTGCATATTACGTCAAAATCAGGGGAAGATATTGTTGAAGTGCCAGAGCACGCGGCGGAAGAACCGCAGAAGATTCTCTTCACTACAAAGACTTGCCCGAACTGTACAATGGCGAAGTCAATGCTGGAAAAGGCGCATATAGACTATGTGCTTGTAGATGCAGAAGAACATGCGGACCTTGTTCAAAAATATGGTGTTAAGCAGGCGCCTACACTTATTGTCATAGACGAGAATGGTGTAGAGAAGCTGGCAAATGCATCAAACATTAAAAAGTATACAGAGGGGCATTGATTCGAAGTACCCTCATGAGGAGGTAGTCCTATGTATGATATTGTAATTGTCGGAGGCGGAACCGCCGGGATGACAGCTGCGATTTATGGACTGCGTGCGGGGAAAAAAGTATTGCTCATCGAAGGAACAACCTTCGGTGGGCAAATTACGTTATCTCCTCACGTAGAGAATTATCCTGGAATAGCAGAAGTGAGCGGCAGCGAATTTGCAACAGCAATGGCGGAACAAGTGTCTGCACTTGGAGCAGAGCTGGAATATACGAAGGTAAAAGCGGTAAGAAAAGACGGCGGGAACAAGATTGTCGTGACTGAGGGGAGTGAGATACCGTGCAGGACAGTAATCCTGGCAACCGGGGTATCACACCGACACCTTGGGGTACCACGGGAAGAGGACCTGGTAGGGGCCGGCGTATCCTATTGTGCAGTTTGTGATGGTGCATTCTTCAGAGGAAGTGATGTGGCTGTCGTGGGCGGCGGAAGCACGGCTCTACAGGATGCCGTATTTCTAAGCGAATACTGCAGCCATGTATACGTCATCCACCGGAGAGATGAATTCCGTGGGGAGAAACATCTCGTTGAGGCGCTGGGTGCCAGAGATAATGTAACATTTGTACTCGACAGCGTCGTATCAGAAATCAAAGGTGCGGATGTGGTTGAGAGCATCAGCGTCCTGAATAAGAAGACCGGTGGGATATCAGAACTTGAAGTGGAGGGAATCTTTATCGCAGTAGGACAGAAGCCGAACAATGACCCGTTTGAGGACATAGTAAAGCTGAATGAAGAGGGCTATATCCTGGCGTCGGAGGACTGTATGACTTCCTGCCCCGGCATATTCGCGGCCGGAGACTGCCGCACGAAAGAGGTACGCCAGCTTACGACAGCAGCGGCGGACGGCTCTGTCGCCGCACTTGCGGCCTGCAGATATATAGAAGAGATGAACGTATAGAGCAGAATCAGGCCCGGAGATGTCACGTAAGGCGCCTCTCCGGGCCTGATTCTGCTTTTATATTTATTGCTGGTTTTTTTTCAGTGCGCTGTTCTTCCCGATTCCAAAATGGTCGGCTTTCAATATTTCAAAAGATTTTTCATAATCGCCTTTTCTCATATAACGTACCATCTTTTTCAAGTTTTCATTCGTTTTCGGAATATGCATCCCGTTTTTTATTGAATACTGGCCCATTCGTATGAGCTCCGACAGATTCATTTCATATATCTTATTGATGCGGTCATTTTCAAATATGCCTATAATCTCCATATGCATGGCGGTGTCCGCCACTTCCCATTCATAGACATCACCCGCTGCGGCACACATGCGTACGACTTTCTCTTCGATCCGGTAAGAGAACTCTTCATAGCGTTCCGAAATAAAGATCATCTTAAAAGCAGCGCCTTCGAGCAGCTCTCTCAGCTGATAGATTTCATGGATGTCCTTATCTGATATTTCCTTTACGGTCATGGACTTATAATAGTCGGTGACAATAAGACCCTCCGCCTGGAGCATTCTTATTGCAGTCCTGACAGGGCTCCGGCTCATGCCGAGCTCTTTCGTCAGCATTACTTCGGTAAGGGACATTCCGGGAGGATAGCTAAGATTCAGTATATTTGATTTTATTTTCTCGTAGGCCTGGTCGGCCAGAGAGGTGGTCTTTTCAGCCATTGGATACCTCTTTTCTATTTGATATACCTGGGCAGTCGAGCCCGCAAAGTATACATTGATTTATATTGTATACAAATTATAACGTGATTTCAAGGTAAATACAATATTATTTTTAAACATATTGACTTTCGAGATATGTAGTGCTATATTGGATATAGAAAATTGTATACAAATTATTTTAATGTATACAAAATATTTACAATATGTCCAGAGAGGAAGGTATGGAAGATGAAGTTAGGATTTATCGGTACAGGCAATATGGCATCTGCAATCATGGGGGGCATCATCAATAAACAGATTATTCCGGCAGAGGAAATCATCGGAGCAGACTTGTTCGCCCCGGGAAGAGAGAAAGCCCACAAGCAGTTTGGCATTCATGTGACGGACAGCAACAAAGAAGTGGTAACTCAGGCAGAGGTGATTGTCCTCTCCGTAAAGCCACAGTTTTATGAGGACGTTATCAACGAGATTAAAGATGATATAAAAGACGATCAGATTGTTATCACGATTGCACCCGGCAAGACGCTCTCCTGGCTTGAAGAAAAGTTCGGAAAACCGGTTAAGATTGTACGCACCATGCCGAATACGCCGGCAATGGTGGGCGAGGGAATGACAGCTGCCTGCCCGAACGGCCATATGGATGAAGAAGGGATAACTTATGTGAAGATGCTCCTGGAAAGCTTCAGCCAGGTCGAAATCGTTCCGGAACGTCTGATGGATGCGGTCGTTTCAGTCAGTGGCAGTTCCCCGGCATACGTATTCGTACTTATTGAAGCGATGGCGGATGCGGCCGTGTCAGGAGGGATGCCAAGGCCACAGGCATATAAATTTGCTGCACAAGCCGTGCTCGGAAGCGCTAAGATGGTACTGGAGACGGGGAAACATCCGGGTGAGCTGAAAGATATGGTATGCTCACCGGCAGGAACCACGATTGAAGCAGTGCGCGTGCTGGAGGAAAGAGGATTCAGGAGTGCTGTAATCGAGGCTATGAAGGTATGTGAAGAGATTTCCAGGAGCTTATAATACGGTATTGGAAATGTATACTTATTGAGCTGCTAATGTTCAGCATGGTATACAGGAACGGCACAGCTTAAAGGCTATGCCGTTTTTCATTTTGGGCATTGACATATGGAACACAAACGAGTATCATATAAATGAATAATTCATTCATATGAGAGGGGGGAGGAAGCGTGAATGACCGGATTAAGTCTATAGCCGAAGCAGCGACATATCTGTTTTTACAACAAGGCTATTCTAAAACACAAATCAGTCATATTGCAAAGGCTGCCGGTGTTTCCGTCGGTACAATCTATCTTGACTTTACAGGAAAGAAAGAGATTATGCATTTTGTTTTGAAGTGTACGATTGCTCCGGATTTTATCAATAGAAAATTTGACAGGCCTATCACGGACGACATATTTGCGGGTTTAGAAAGCGATATTGTGGAAATGTTTGAAACGACCGGGAATGACTTTGCCAAGCACCTATCCGATAATGCGGAGGACTATAATCTTGAGGCGCTTGTATCAGATGCATTTGATATGCTGTCAAAATACGCGGCGGGCTGCCTGTTCATCGAGAAGAATCAATTTGACTTCAGGTTTCTGGCGGAGCATTATAGACGGTATCGACAGAGATTTCTTAAAACGATGACACAATATATGGCGGCATTCATTGAACACGGAACAGTACGTCCCCTCGAACATCTTGAATTGACCACGACCTTGATTATTGAGATTTTATCATGGTGGGCGATGGATATACGTTATACATCTTTTGAAACACAGGACATTCCGGTCAGCATTTCAAAGAAGCTATGTATGGATAATATAATTACTGCATACCAATGCAAAAATTAGCGGGCATAAAAGCCCTCTAATTTTAATATGTATTATGAATGAATAATTCATTTAGTAAAATAAAGTGAGGTAATTCCATGAAAATCAAAAATCAATTTATCTGCAGTTTTATGACTGCTCTTATGTTATGCTCCGTTACAGGCTGTTCCACTTCACACAGTTCAGAAATATCAAACGAGCTTCATTTTCCTTTAGCGGGAATATCAGATGTCACCCTCTCTTATGATGAAGAGCCTATAACCTTTTATAAAGCAGACGGAGACGAATTGATCGTCAAAGAATATATGACAGAGAATCAGACTAGATACCACGCTGACGTAGATCAGGATGGGGAGAGTATTCATATCAGCGAAGGCGGCAAGCCGCTTTTTAAAAGCGGCTTCACACGTTATATCGAGATTTTTCTTCCTGCTTCTTATGCGGGAGCTCTCACGATTACTACGACCGACGGAACCATCGATTTGACAGACATAGGTCTGCACATATCCAGGCTCCGTATTGACAGTACAGATGGAACCATAAAACTAGCCGAAGCCGCAGCCTCTGATATTTACTTGTCTACCACAAGCGGAACATTAAAATTAGGCAGCATTGCCGCTGATACTATCAGAATAGAAACTACAAGCGGCGACGTTACCTGCGACAAGATGGCAGGAAGGGTGTCTTATACTTCAACGAGTGGTAATGCCCATATAAAATCAGCAATTGGATCTGGCAGCTATAAGGCGGATAATTCTGGCACATTAAGCGTTATTTATACCAAGGTCACAGGAGATTTATCTTTCTATAATAAGAACGACGATATCAGTCTTGTGCTTCCTGAAGACCTGGAATTTGAGTTTGAAGCTAACACAAAAAATGGCATGGTAGATACTACATTTAAAGAAAGTATTACTACTGACGGGCGGACGACACACGGCACTGTCGGCGGAAATCCTTCTGTCAATATTGAGGCAGAAACAAAGAACGGAAATATAGAGGTATCACAATGAAACGTTCCCTTTTTTCATTGCTTACCTTCTGTATGGCTGATTTGATTTTAGTTACCAGGGCTGAAACATTTGATTGTTTTGCGACAAAGTATCCGTTTATTATAGGGATAAGAGTTAATTAACAGAAAATATATTATTTTTTATAAAAAGATATTGACAAATATATTCATGTGGTGTATTATAATATCATAAATAATAAACAAGATAAGAAAACAGATAAAACATTTGTTGGAAGTGAGTTTATTATTAAATTTGAAAGATGCATTCATGCGGAGATAATTTTTTAATACTATTGATTGGTAATGTAATTCGGAAGAAGAAAAGTATTGATTGGATGTAAGAAGTTCAGTAAGTATAGCATATCGAGCAAAATAAATTATTAAAAAATATTATCGAAGAGTGAAGCAGATTTCAAAGAAATAGTTTAAGAAAGGAAGGTACGGACCACCAAAAAATTAAACTATGTATCTGATTCAGAGTAATCAGAAAAATTTTACCAACAGAAAGGGTAAAAGAATGATTGAAGAATCAAAGTAAGGATGGGTGTCGTTATATAATATAATTGATGCCCATCTTTACTGTCCTTTTATGTCCTGTTATAATAGGTTACGTAATTATACAGACTATTGAACTCATATTATACAATGGGGTGTGGACAGACGGAGACGATGATATGCCGAAAGCTTATAACCAGAAAATCAAACTGCTGTATCTTATGGATCTGCTGGACAGGCAGACGGATATGGAACACACGATAACGATGAAAGAAATCTTGTCCGCACTGGAGGCCAATGGAATCCAGGCGGCCAGAAAAAGCATATACAGCGACATTGAGACGCTCAGGCAGTATGGAATGGACATTGAATACAGGAAAGAACAGCCGGAAGGATACTATCTTGCAAGCCATAATTTTGAGCTGGCAGAGCTTAAGCTGCTTGTCGACGCGGTGCAGTCCTCCCGTTTTATAACGGAGAAGAAGTCCAGAAGCCTGATTAAGAAAATCGAGGGGCTGGCAAGCAGATATGAGGCTTCCTGCCTGCAGCGGCAGGTGTTTGTATCCGACCGAATCAAGACGATGAATGAGAGCATTTATTATAATGTTGATAAGATTCATGCCGCCATATCAGAAAATTCTAAAATCAAGTTCCAGTATACACAGTGGACGATAGACAAGACGACGGCGCTGCGCAATGAAGGAAAGTACTATTATATCAGTCCGTGGGCGCTCAATTGGACAGAGGAGAACTATTATCTGATAGGCTTTGATGCAGGAAAATGCGCGCTGAGGCATTTCAGGGTAGACAAGATGCTGAAAATAGAAGTTATGAAGGACAAGAGGGAGGGTGAAGAGACGTTCCGGGACTTTGATCCTGCGAGATATTCCAGAAAGACATTTGGGATGTTCGCGGGAAAGGAAGAGACGGTGACTATCCGCTTCCCAAACCGCCTTATCGGAGTTGTGCTTGACCGGTTTGGAAAGTCTGTTCCGGTTAAGAGAGATGGAGAGGACTTTTTTACAGCCAGGGTTCAGGTGGCTGTGAGCGAACAGTTTTTTGGGTGGTTAACAGGATTAGGAAAAGATGTTATAATAATTTCACCTGAGGAGGTTGCGGGGGAGCACAGGAGACTTCTTTCGGGGATTATAGATGCTTACACCTGTGGCACATAACATGTTCTGCCGGTGTAGATAATTAATAAGGAACAAAGGAGAAGAAGATATGGATATGGTAAACTTAAATGACATGATTGGCAATGCGTTAGACGGGACATCAAAGCTCACGGCCTCAGGTGTCGCACAGGGAACGACGGCGCTTATCGTAGCTGCCGTGATAGGCGCATTGATATGCCTGTTCGGACTGAAGCTTGTGAAACTGCTGACAGCGGTAGCAGGAGCTGTCGTCGGGGCAGGAATAGGAGTATCCGCAGCGATTGGACTTGGGCTGACGAAGATCACCTTTCTGGCTGTGGTGATTGCAGGTGCCGTCATACTAGGAGCGCTGGCATTTTTCTTGTATAAATTTGGTGTGTTTCTTATGGTGCTGGCCTATGTGTTCGGCGTATGTGCAATGCTGCTGGATCCGGACTCTCTTATCCCGCTCATCATCAGCATCGTGACAGCGGTTGTATTTGCGGTGCTTGCAGTAATTTATATTGAGCCGATTGTCATCATCGTCACGGGCCTGTCAGGCGGCATCTCAGCAGGGATGGCGGTAGCCGGACTTATAGGGGTTACGGCAAATGCATGGATTGGGCTGGCAATCGGAGCCGTGACTGCGGTCATCGGTATCAGTGTCCAGTTTATGATGCATTCCAGAAAGATAGGGAAGACGGAGAAGGTGCATGCAAGAAAGTTCAAAGAACAAGTATCCAGAGAGTCAGAAGTAGAGAAGGCGAGAATGATACTTGACGATGACGCAGAAGAAAATGAGGATGAAGAAATTTAAGTCCTGTTTATGATACACCTCCCCTGCTATAGTATGAGCTATAGCAGGGGAGGTGCTTTATGATGTACAAAATTATTAAAATCATACTGCTTATCGCCGGGTTCACGATGCAGGCTGCGGCAGTAGTCATGTTTGGCTTTACAGAAATCAATATTTCAGGATATTTGTACATGGCTGTCTGGGTAATATGCGGCGTCCTCATCAAGTATTCGCTGCAGTCGCTGTCCTCAGACAGTAAGGCAAATTAACCCATATGGACGGTGTTTAGTTGTAATTTACGGCGGATGTGATATAATATAAACATAAAAAACGAATAAAGGGGGCTTACTGATGAAGATAGATATGCACTGTCATGTAAGAGAAGGTTCGGTGGACAGCAGAGTAAGCTTGGATGAATATATCACAAAGTTAAAGGAAGAAGGCTTTGATGGAATGCTCGTCACTGACCATGACACCTATAAAGGCTACCGCCACTGGAAATACAACATGAAGGGCAAGGTGCATGAGGATTTTGTCGTGCTCAAGGGGATAGAGTACGATACATGTGATGCAGGGCACATCATCTGCATTATGCCGGAAGGTGTAAAGATGAGGCTGCTGGAGCTGCGTGGACTGCCTGTGGCCGTATTGATAGATTTTGTGCACCGGCACGGAGGAATACTCGGACCGGCACATCCTTGCGGGGAGAAGTATCTTAGTTTTACGAACACGAAGAAGTTCTATAAATCGCCGGAAATTATCAAACGATTCGATTTTATAGAAGCCTTTAATTCATGCGAGCCGGAAGAGTCTAATGAGGGAGCCGCAAAGCTTGCGCGAAAGTACAGGAAGCCCGGAATCGGGGGAAGTGATTCCCACAAGCTGGACTGTGTGGGCAGAGGATATACTGTGCTGCCTGAGCATGTGACCTGCGAGACGGAGCTCATATCCCTAATCCGCCAGAAAGTGCCTGTGGAAGCAGGAGGAACCCTGTATAACAAGACGACTAAGGATAAGATAGGGAAGGTGAACAAGCTGCTTGTATATTCTTTCTGGTTCTATAACAAGGGAGGAGAGCTGCTCAAACGCCACAGAAGAAGGCGGAAGGGCCAGGTGGAGAACCCGGTAGATCCGATTGATCCAATAGAAATTCCATATCTGGAACGGATGAAATAATAAGACAAGTCCTTTACAGCACATGTAGAGGACTTCTCTTATGTCTGACAAGTGTCGTGAAATTAAAAGAAATCTATTATGAGATTCGTGCATAGGAGGCATAATATGGCAGATTATAAGGAAATGATTAAAAGGCAGAGAGCATATTTCAGAGAAGGAGCGTGCAAAAGCATAGGATTCAGGATTGCTCAGCTTACGAGGCTGAATGCCTGGATAAGTGAAAACGAAGGGGCCATAATGGAGGCATTACAGAAGGATCTGCACAAATCGCCTTTTGAAGCTTATGCTACAGAAATCGGTATTGTGAAAGAGGAGATAAAGTATACGCTGAAGCATCTGCGCAAGTGGGCCCGGCCGAAACGGGTTCCGACGCCGGTCACACAGTTCCCGTCCCGTTCCTTTATCTATCCGGAGCCTTACGGAGTCGTGCTGATCATGTCCCCGTGGAACTACCCGTTCCAGCTGACGATAGCACCTCTTGTCGGTGCCATATGTGCGGGCAACTGTGCTGTCGTGAAGCCCTCTGCCTATTCCCCGCACACTTCTGATATCGTGGCGAGGATGATTCGGGAACTTTTCCCAAAAAAGTATGTGGATGTAATTACTGGTGGAAGAAAGGAGAACGAAGCACTCCTGAGCGAGCACTTTGATTATATATTCTTTACCGGCAGCGTGAATGTCGGCAGATACGTGATGGAGAAGGCGTCAAAGCACCTCACGCCCGTGAGCCTTGAGCTGGGCGGAAAAAGTCCTTGTATCGTGGACGAGACGGCAGATATCAAGATGGCGGCAAGGCGTATCGTATGGGGCAAGTTCCTGAATTCGGGCCAGACATGCGTTGCTCCGGATTACATATTAGTACAAAAGGGTGTAAAGGAAAAGCTGCTGAAGCAGCTGGAAAAGAACATATACAAAATGTACGGCAAAGACGCGTGCCATAATGCCGAATATCCGAAGATGATCAATGACAGGCATTTTGACAGGGTGCTCGGACTGATGAGAGGAACGCATATCGTATGCGGCGGAGGAAGCAGAAGCGATACGAGGCAGATTGAACCGACGGTAGTAGACCAGGTCGACTGGGACAGCCCGGTCATGCAGGAAGAAATCTTCGGCCCCGTGCTGCCAGTGCTCACCTTCTACGATATCAAAGAGGCAGCCGCCATGGTCAATGCCAGACCCCGCCCGCTGGCGTTATACCTGTTCACGAAAGAAAAGAGAAGGGAAGCCTACATCTTAAGGCACGTATCCTACGGCGGCGGATGCATCAATGACACAGTCGTACATCTGGCAACATCCCATATGCCGTTCGGGGGAGTTGGAAACAGCGGCATGGGCGGCTACCATGGCAAGGCGAGCTTCGATACATTCACCCACCAGAAAAGCATCATGAAGAAGTCGCTGCTCATAGACATACCTGTACGTTATGCACCATTTAAGAATAAACTGAATATACTGAAAAAGCTACAATAATCGAAAGGGGTCAGACCCCTGCATGTGCAGGGGTCTGACCCCTTTCAAAATTCTAAAACAATTGGCCGATTTGAAAGACAATTGTACTTATTGTCCACGCTGTAAGAAGTTGGAAGAAGACGATTCCGAGCGTGGCCTTCCAGCTTTTTAGTTCCCGATGCATAGTCGCGATGGTGGCGGTGCATGGAACGTATAACAGGCAGAATACCATGAGCGCGTAGGCATTCAATGCGCCGAATCCCATAGAGCCAAGCGTCGTGACCATCGTACCCATGCCGTGGGCGGTGGTGATGTTCTGAATGCCGAACAGTACGCTGCAGCTTGACACGACGACTTCCTTGGCGGCGATTCCGGCGATGAGGGCTACGATGATCTGCCACTGGCCGAGGCCTGCCGGCCTGAAGATTGGCACGACTGCTTTCCCGATTATGGAACCGAAGCTATCGGTAATGTCGGTTACGTATCCGCCTGGTCCAAAGTTCAAGATGCCCCACATGATGACCGAAGCGATAAAGATAACGGTTCCGGCCTTGGTCAGATAATCTTTTATCTTTTCCCATACATAGATGGCAATGGTGCGAGCATTCGGTGCCTTATACTCTGGCAGTTCAATAAGAAGTGCATGTTCTGCCTTGCTTCCGTCCATCTTAGACAGGATAAAAGCAGTGGTGATGGCCACGACGATGCCGAGCACATACATGGAATAGCAGACAATCATGGCATGCTTTCCGAAAAACATGGAGGAAAACAGGACATATATAGGAAGCCTGGCACTGCAGGACATAAAAGGGGTGACAAGAATTGTCTTGAAACGATCCCTCTTATGTTCCAGTGCGCGGGATGCCATGATAGCAGGAACCGAACACCCGAAGCCAAGGAGCAGTGGAAGGAAAGCGCGTCCCGACAGACCGAGCCGGCTCATGATATCGTCCATGACAAAGGCGACGCGTGCCATATATCCACTGTCCTCGAGAAATGCCAGTGCGAGGAACAGGATAAATATGTTGGGAAGGAAGGTGAGTATCCCTCCTACACCGGAAATGATTCCGTCCACTACGAGAGAAGTCATCATTTCACCGGTATTGGCAGATGCAAGCCCGGCCGAAACGGCTGCAGACAGTGCCTCCAGCGCAATCTCAAAGTATCCTTTCAGCCAGTCGCCGATTGTAAAGGTAAAGAAAAATACTAGTGCCATAATGCCCAGAAATATGGGAAGCCCGAGCCATCGGCTTGTCAGATACCGGTCTATCTTGTCGGTAGAAGCCTCTTTCCTTGATTTGTTCACGAGCACTTCGCCGATAATCTCTTCTATGAAATTATATTTCTGATTAATGATATCCTTCTCATAGCTTCGGTCCACCGTGTTGCCTAAATCAAGAGGATAGGCGTTTGTGATGCCCTTGTCCTGTTCCAGTATCTTGATAGCATGCCAGCGTTTATTATCCAGATGAGGATAACTCTGGCTGAGCGCAGAGATGATGAGATCTATCTTGTCTTCTATGTAATCCTCATATACCATGGCATATTCTTCGTGGTGGTTGTGCCGATGTGAAGACTGGAGCCCGGGATGATGGTGAATCAAAGGACCCTGCCTGTCGTACTCTTTGTGGTGGGAGACGGCATGCATAAGGATGGAAAGGCCGGTCTTCTTTCTGGCAGATACCGGTATTGCCGGAACACCGAGCATCTCAGGAAGCCTGTGGAGATCAATCTCCATACCACGTTCTTCCACGATATCCATCATATTCAGCGCCAGAACCACTGGTTTTCCAAGCTCTATGAGCTGAAGCGTCAGATACAGGTTGCGTTCCAGACTGGATGCATCTATCACGTCTATTATGACATCTACCTCATCACTCATAATGCATTCCCTTGATACGGTTTCTTCCATCGTATATGATGAAAGGCTGTATATGCCCGGAAGGTCGATAAGCTTGAATTCCAGCCCCTTGTATGTTGCACGCCCTTCTTTCTTTTCCACGGTGACACCCGGCCAGTTGGCCACTTTGAGGTTGGCACCTGTAAAGGCATTGAACAAGGTCGTCTTCCCGCAGTTCGGATTACCTATAAAACCTACGTTGATGGTTTTTCTCATAGCTCTTCCACCTCCCGTACTACTATATGGTCGGCAATCCTTCTGCCCATGGCAAAGCGGGTGCCCCGGAACTTTGCCGTCAGAGATCCTTTTTTGTCATTATTCAATACTGTAATCTGTGTACCTTCTGTCAGACCGAGCGCCTCAAGACGGCGTTCCAGGCCAAGCTCCATATCAATCGATTTGACCTCGTAAGTCTGGTTGTTTTTTCCTTGCTTCAGCGTCATGTCGGAATAGCTCCTATATTGTTATTGATAATTATTATCTATTACATTGCATATCATACCACTATTTGACGTAAATGGCAATGTGAAGTATACTATAAACACTATAAAAAGGAGCAGGAATGGAGCGGATTTATGCAGGTATATTTTTTTATATTATATTTTTTCACTTATGGGTTTCTCGGGTGGTGTACTGAGGTGGCATTTGCGACGACAAAGCAGCATAAGTTCGTAAACCGGGGATTTTTAAATGGGCCTATATGCCCAATCTATGGCGTAGGTGTCGGTGTGGTCGTACAGTTTCTTGCCCCGGTCAAGGAAAATCTGGTTCTGCTTTATGTTACATCTACTATACTTGTCACGTTGATTGAATGGATAACGGGTTTTCTGATGGACAAGATATTTCATCACAAGTGGTGGGATTATTCCAGCCAGCCGTTGAACATAGGAGGATATGTCTGCCTTGTATTTTCACTCGTCTGGGGCGTGGCCTGCGTCTTTATCGTAAAGGTAATCCATCCGCTTATACATAAGGGGCTCTCCCTGCTTCCGGCAGTGGCAGGTATCGTACTTATAGCAGTGCTTGGGGCAGTGCTCATTTCAGACATCTATGTTACGGCATCCGGCATCCTGAAGCTGAACCGCCGTCTGGAGATGATGGAACGGATTGCCGTGGAACTGCGGGAGCTTTCGGAGAAAGTGGGCGAGAATATCCATGAAAATGTTATGGAGACGATGGAAGTTACCGAAGAGATAAGAGAAAAGCTGGAGATAGCCACAGAAGATCAGAAGAGCCGCATCACGGATCTGAAAGAAAAATACAGAGAACTGGCGGAGCACGGGACAAAAGTGAGCAACCGTCTGCTGAAAGCCTTCCCGAAAATGGAATCGAGAAAGCATAAGGATATATTGAAAGAACTCCAGATGAAGATATTAAAGAAATAAATGGAGGGTTACGTAAATTAGGACGCCGCTGGGGAGGCAGGGGGCATCTGCTGCGATGCGTCCGGGACTGCGACTATCACACAGATTCCTAAGCCTGTGGAATGTTCGCCGATAGCGGCTCACACCCCACGGGCCAAGGAATCTGGTGAGGATTCTCCGTCCCTTCCGCCTGTACCTTCGCATCTGTCCCCTGCCTCCCCAGCGGCTATCTACTTTACTGGCACGGGCGGGGGTGGCTGTGTGACAATACTGGAGGCCGGAAAGAATTTGGCTTGTGTGGCTATATGAATAAAAGATGCGTCAAGTTGAAATCCTTGGCGAAATGGAATTATAATGAGGAAGAGCCGGTATCAGGTACAGGGCTGTTATATGAGATAACATCCCTTGCCTGACTCCGGCTCTTCTTCCAGCAACGGCGTGCACGCCTCGCTGCAAACGTTTAACTGCGATAATATACACCGTACTAATTTGTATGTGTTGTATACACTAAGCTTGCTACCATTTTCCATCTAGCTGACGCAGCCAGCGTTCATCCGCTGGCCAGTAACGTCACACGGCCGCTCACGCCCTTGTTAGTAAAGTAGATAGCG
>NZ_KQ236743.1:136371-502273 GCF_001185345.1 Dorea sp. D27
AGTTGAAATCCTTGGCGAAATGGAATTATAATGAGGAAGAGCCGGTATCAGGTACAGGGCTGTTATATGAGATAACATCCCTTGCCTGACTCCGGCTCTTCTTCCAGCAACGGCGTGCACGCCTCGCTGCAAACGTTTAACTGCGATAATATACACCGTACTAATTTGTATGTGTTGTATACACTAAGCTTGCTACCATTTTCCATCTAGCTGACGCAGCCAGCGTTCATCCGCTGGCCAGTAACGTCACACGGCCGCTCACGCCCTTGTTAGTAAAGTAGATAGCGGACGGGGAGCCGGGTGGGAGATGCGCAGGTGTAAGCGGGAGAGGCGGAGAATCCTTTCCGTAGCCCTTATCCTGCGTGATGCAAGCCGCTATCGGCGCGCATTCCGGAGGGTTAGGGATACGTGAAATAGTCGGAGCCTCGTACGCATCGAAGCATCTGCCACCCGGCTCCCCGCCCGCCGCCTAATTTACTTAAACTTACATTTTCTTCCGGTGCACGATGTAGGACTGTACCATCAGATACCCCGGATAGATAAGGCAGAATACCGGAAGCAGGAAGTTTGCCGGAAAACCAAGCTTTTCCAGATAACCGTCTACCAGTATGAAGATGACGATGAGAGGCAGTACATAAGAGATATATCCCCTTGTCCAGCTGGGCAGCTTAAGCCCTTTTCCGCTGTTGACTTCTTCGCTGTATTTCTTCCAGCCCCATCCGTATCGGTAGGTGCAGAACAGGAGGTACAGCAGCGATCCAAGCGGAAGCAGCGTGTTGGAAACGATGAAGTCCTCAAGGTCCTGCACGGTGCTTCCTGCGCCGAATGGCTGGAATCCGCTCAAGAGGTTAAAACCAAGGGCGCATGGAAGGGAGAGCAGTATGACGGCGACCGCATTTACGGCAACCGCCTTTTTTCGGCTCCAGCCAAAATCCATAGCAAATGCCACGATATTTTCAAACACTGCGATAATCGTAGTCAGAGCGGCAAAAGCCATGAATGCAAAGAACAGGGAGCCCCAGACTCTTCCGCCGGCCATTTCGTTAAAGGTGGCGGGAAGGGTGACGAAGATAAGTCCCGGTCCGCTGCCTGCGTCGATGTCATATGTAAAACATGCGGGAAAGATAATCAGCCCTGAAAACAGGGCGACTAAAGTATCCAGAACGACTACGTTCAGACTTTCTGATACGAGGGAATGGTCCTTCCCGATATAACTTCCGAATATAGCCAGCGCACCGATGCCGAGGCTCAGTGTGAAAAATGCCTGGCCAAGTGCGGCGAAGATAATCTCGCCGAGGGAATAGTTCTCAAGAGCTCTTCCAAAATCAGGAATGAGGTAAAAGGCAAGCCCTTCCTTTGCTCCGCTCAGAAGAAAGCTGTGTACGACAAGTACGAGCATGACGGCAAACAATGCACCCATCATATACTTGGATATTTTTTCTACTCCGTTTTTGAGACCCTTGGAACAGATGAAGAACCCGATGACGGTTACGACGAGCATCCATAGAACCTGCTGTGAAGGGCTGGCAAGAAAACCGGAGAAGGCCGAATTGATCTGCTCCGCGTTTTTGCCGCTCAGTGAGCCGGCAGCGGTCTTGAAGAAATAAGCGAGCATCCACCCGCCGACTGTCGTATAGAACATCATCAGCATATAGTTTCCGACCAGGGGGACCAACTTGACGAGATGCCATTTCGTGCCCTCTGGTTCCAGTACCTCAAAAGATCTGGCGGCGGATTTCTGTGCGGCCCGTCCGACGGAATACTCCATCGTCATAATCGGAAGCCCTAGAAGAATCAGAAATACAAGATAAATCAGTACGAAAGCAGCACCCCCGTACTGCCCGGTAATATACGGGAACCGCCACACGTTGCCAAGCCCTACCGCACAGCCGGCGCTGATCAGCAGGAAGCCGAGACGTGATGAAAATTTTTCTCGTGTGTTCATTTTGCTACACTCCTTATAAAATAACATGCTGCCCTCGGGAAAACATACAGACCGAGGGTACTTCCCCTATTTTACTAAATAGAGTGACGACGTGTCAATCATCAAATGCTTGTTGACAAACACAGCAATAGCGGATATGATAATTACACTCGTCAAGTAATTCTATCAGACAACGAATCAGTTCGTCATCATACGGGGACTCCCCGTCCATGGGAGCAATCATCCCATATTTTCCTTCAACCACTAAGAAAAGGAGAATGCTTATGAAACACGTAGCCAGACAATGGAGGCTGTTGGCGTCCGGTTTATTTTTGATGCTAATCTTTCGCGCCCTTCCGGGGCTGGAAGAGGCGGAGGCGCGGGCTGCGTCCGTCTCTCTCGTACAGGGGGAGGCAGTCTATTACCAGGGCTATTCGACACATTACTATTATATAGACGGTGTCCTTGGATACTGCCTCGAGCCGGGCAAGACACCGCCGTCCGATGGAAGCTATGATTCACAGGTCATCGATAACAGCGAGCTTCTGAGCAAAGCGATGTATTACGTCTACGGAGGTCCGGGCTATGAGACCCATATGAAGCCTGCGCTTCCAGAAGCATGGAGGTCCGAAGCGAACGTCTACTGTCTGTCCCACTGTGTCCTGTCATATGTATATGACAACTTAAGCGGGGACAGTGATGCATTTATCGGATTGAATGAAGAGATGAAGAACCAGGTAATACAGTGTGCTGCATGGATCAGAGCATGGCCTGCCATACCGGCTCCCGATATCTCGTTCTCCGGAACGGAGTTCAAAAGCTGGTTTGACAGAGAAGGAAAGCAGCAGAGGACAGATGAGATAACGTGTATCGGTGATGCGGACAACAGTATTACGATTCCGCTTCCGGAGGGGGTGTGGCTTGTCAATGCCACCAAAGGGACTAAGAAGTCCGGAAAGGTCCAGGTGATGGGGGGCGACCGTTTCTATTTGTCTGCCGATGCCGGAACGCTTAACGGAGAACGGTATGAGAGCGGAGCGCTGTATGGCAGCCGCCGGCAGGCGTGGCGGACCTTAGTAATCAGGCCTGGAAGCAATGGACAGAATATCGGCGGCGGAAGCCTGATAACGGTCGAGACAGCACCTGCTTCTCTGGCAGTGACGTGGCTTCCAAGGCCGGAGCTTGACACGGATAAGCAGGCGGATAAGACTGGAAAGTCCTATAAACTGGGGGATATTGTCACCTATACGATAGAAGTGACACAGCGCATTCAGGGTGCGGTTGCCAAAAATGTCGTCATTTCAGACACGATACTGACCGAGGGGGTCAAGCTTCAGAAAAATTCTGTCGTCTTGCTGGACGCTCAACAACGGGCCGTATCGGACGCAATGATTACAGTAGAAGGGAATACTTATACAATCCGTTCGGGCGAGTCGCTGGAATTTCTCCAGAGCGTCGAACGCGGAGAGAAGTTCTTTGTGGAATACCAGATAGCCATTACCGATGCGTCCGTCATTGGGAGGGAGATAGAGAATGAAGTGATTGTGAGGGCGGACAATGCCGACGAGGTGAGGGACCGTGAGATTGTCAAAGTGGAGGAGCCTGAGACGCCGAAGGAACCCGAAGAGCCGGAAGAGGTGCCCAAAGAAGAGGAACCCGAAATAGAGGAACCCGAAGAAGAACCCGCGCCAAAACCGGCAGTAAAAGCAGAGGCGGTCAAGACGGGGGATGAAGAAAATTTGATGGTTCTTATCTTATTGCTCATTCTTTCTTGCACCGCAATCACCGCCTGTGGTAAAATAGCTCGTAAGACTAAGTAGATGAAGGAGGCGTCATAAGATATGGGAATGACGATGACACAGAAGATTCTCGCGGCACATGCGGGGCTTGACCATGTAGAAGCGGGCCAGCTGATTGAAGCGAAGCTCGACGTAGTTATGGCTAACGACATTACAGGGCCGATGGCGGTGCCTGTATTTAACCAGATGGCGGATAAAGTATTTGATAAGGAGAAGGTAGTCCTAGTACCGGATCATTTTACGCCGAACAAGGATATCAAATCCGCGGAAAATTCCAAGTCCATCCGTGAATTTGCAAAGAATCAGGGGCTGACCCATTATTATGAAGTGGGACAGATGGGAATTGAACATGCAATCCTGCCGGAGAAGGGCATAACTGTCGCGGGGGAATGCATCATCGGAGCGGATTCCCACACATGTACATACGGAGCGCTCGGAGCATTTTCCACCGGTGTCGGTACTACAGACATCGCGACGGGGATGGCGACAGGAGAGCTGTGGTTTAAAGTCCCCTCTGCCATTAAGTTCGTGCTGACCGGAACGCCTTCCCGGTATGTGAGCGGTAAGGATATCATCATCCATATTATCGGAAGGATTGGCGTGGACGGCGCCCTGTACAAATCCATGGAATTTACGGGGGACGGCATCCAAAGCCTTACGATGGACGACCGCTTTACGATGGCGAACATGGCTATCGAGGCCGGAGCGAAGAATGGAATCTTTATCGTCGATGAGCGCGCCAAAGCATATATGAAAGAACACTCTGGAAAGAGCTACACGATATATGAAGCGGATGAAGATGCAGCCTATGATGAGGTCGTAGAAGTCGATCTCGCCAAGGTCCGTCCTACGGTGGCATTCCCGCATCTCCCCGGCAATGCGAAGACGATAGATGAGATTGAGGCCATGGAGCCGATCAGGATAGACCAGGTAGTCATCGGTTCCTGTACGAACGGCCGTATGGAAGATATGAGAAGAGCGGCTGCGGTATTAGAGGGGCAGAAAGTACACCCGGATGTGCGTGTGATGATTATACCTGCCACGCAGAAGATATATAAGCAATGTATCAGGGAAGGGCTGGTTGATATCTTCATCGATGCCGGCTGCGCTTTCAATACGCCGAGCTGCGGTCCGTGCATGGGCGGGCACATGGGTGTGCTGGCGGCAGGCGAGAAGTGTGTTTCCACGACAAACCGTAACTTCGTAGGCAGAATGGGGCACGTGGATTCCCTGATCTACCTTGCCTCCCCTGAAGTGGCTGCGGCAAGTGCCATAGCGGGGTATATTGCGAATCCAGAGAAAGCAGGTGACAGATAATGAGAGCATCAGGACATGTATTTAAATATGGAGATAACGTTGATACAGACGTAATTATTCCGGCACGGTATCTGAATTCCTTCGACGGAAAAGAGCTGGCCGCTCATGCCATGGTTGATATCGACCCGGAATTTGCCGGTAAGGTCAGGCCCGGAGATATGATTGTCGCTAAGAAGAATTTCGGCTGCGGATCTTCCAGGGAACACGCGCCGCTCTGTCTGAAAGAGGCAGGGGTAAGCTGCGTGATTGCAGAGACATTTGCACGTATCTTCTACCGGAATGCGATTAACATCGGACTGCCTATCATCGAATGCCCGGAGGCCGCTCAGGGGATAGAGGCAGGTGATGAAGTGGAAGTGGACTTTGACAGTGGAATAATATACGACAAGACAAAAGGATTAAGCTTTCAGGGACAGCCGTTCCCGGAATTCATGCAGAAGCTTATCGCGGCCGGAGGGCTCGTGAATTATACGAACGGTAAGAAGAAATAGTGAGGATTATCTGGTATGGGAAATGAGAGAGGAAATGGGGCGGCGCTGCTGCCGATAGGAGTATTTCTGGTAATATTCCTCGGTGCGGGTATCGTGACGGGAGACTTTTATGCAATGCCTGCCATAGTAGCATTCTTAATAGCGCTTTTTATAGCTTTTATACAGAACAGAGGACTGAGCTTTCAGGAGAAGATCAGGGTAATATCAAAGGGAGTGGGGGATGAGAACATCATTACGATGAGTCTAATCTTCCTGTGCGCCGGCGGGTTTTCCGGCGCTGTGACAGCAGCCGGCGGGGTGGAGAGCACAGTCAACTTCGGCTTATCTATCCTGCCTGCCAAGATTGCAGTCGTGGGCCTGTTTGTCATCGGATGTTTCATCTCAGTTTCTATGGGGACATCGATGGGAACGATAGCGGCACTTGCGCCGATAGCAGTAGGAATCAGCGAGAAGACAGGATTTTCCCTGGCGGTCTGCATCGGAGCGGTCGTGTGCGGCGCCATGTTCGGGGACAACCTGTCCATGATATCGGATACGACCATCGCGGCGGTCAAGACGCAGGGATGTGAGATGAAGGACAAGTTCCGGGAGAACTTCCTCATCGTACTTCCGGCAGCCATCATCACAATTATCATCTTCCTTGTCATTACATGGAACGGTAACGCCAGCGTGGCCGCGGGCAGCTATAACATCCTGCGCGTCATCCCGTATATACTTGTGCTCGTAGGGGCACTGATCGGCATCAACGTATTTGTGGTCCTGATTGGCGGGACTGTCGTGTCACTCGTCGTAGGGGTAGCCACCGGCAGCCTCGCGGCAGGTGAGATGTTCACAGCCGTCGGCAGTGGGGTGACAGGCATGTATGATATCACGGTCATCTCCATCGTCGTGGCCTGCATCGTGTCTCTTGTGAAAGAGTTCGGCGGCATCCAGTTCATTTTAAATCTGATCAAGCGGAGCATCAGAGGACAGCGGGGAGGAGAGGCCGGTATCGCCGGACTGTCCCTTCTTGTCGATATGTGTACGGCGAACAATACGGTAGCCATCGTCATGGCCGGTCCTATCGCAAAAGATATCAGCGAAGAGTTTGACATATCGCCGAGACGGTCCGCGTCTCTGCTGGATATATTTACGTCCGTAGGACAAGGGCTGATTCCTTACGGGGCACAGCTGCTCTCGGCGGCAAGCCTTACAGGGCTGACACCATTTAACATAATGCCATATTTGTTTTATCCGATATTGATGGCAATCAGTGCAATTCTTTTTATTGCATTCAGGAAAGCAGATTGAAAGGATGGAAAAGATGAATCTACATTATAAGAGCACAAGAAATTCCAACTTGAAGGCCACGGCATCAGAGGCCGTGCTGAAAGGTCTTGCACCGGATGGCGGACTGTTCGTGCCGGAGCGCATCCCGAAGCTGGACATCTCGCTGGACAGGCTCAAAAGCATGAGCTATCAGGAGACGGCATACGAGGTGATGAAGCTGTTTCTGACTGATTTCACGGAGGAGGAGCTAAAGACCTGTATCGGCAGGGCATATGACAGCAAGTTTGACACGGAGGAAATTGCTCCGCTTGCGAAAGTGGGTGATACGTATTATCTGGAACTATTCCACGGCTCTACGATAGCATTCAAGGATATGGCCCTGTCCATACTTCCACAACTGATGACTACATCTGCGAAGAAGAATAATGTAGAGAATGAAATCGTTATACTGGCGGCTACGTCTGGTGATACAGGGAAGGCGGCTATGGCTGGTTTTGCGGATGTGGAGGGTACGAGGATCATCGTGTTCTACCCGAAGAACGGCGTGAGCAAGGTGCAGGAGCTTCAGATGGTCACGCAGAAGGGAAATAATGTAGATGTGGTGGCGATACATGGGAATTTTGACAATGCCCAGAGCGGCGTGAAAGCGATGTTTGAAAATGCGGAGCTGGCACATAAGCTGGCAGGTAACGGATACCAGTTTTCCTCCGCCAATTCCATCAACATCGGCCGGCTTGTCCCGCAGGTCGTATATTATGTCTATGCTTATGCGAAGCTGCTCGGGGAAGAGGAGCTGTCCGGGGGAGAGAAGATGAATGTTGTCGTTCCGACCGGCAATTTCGGTAATATATTGGCAGCGTATTATGCGAAACAGATGGGTGTGCCGATTAACAGGCTCATCTGCGCGTCGAATGAGAATAAGGTACTGTTCGACTTCTTCCGCACGGGAACGTACGACAGGAACAGGGCATTCGTGCTCACGACATCCCCGTCTATGGATATTCTGATTTCGAGCAATCTGGAGCGTCTCATCTACCTTGTCACCGGTGAGGATTCCGGCCGGACTTCCAGATTTATGGAAGAACTGAGGGACGGAGGAAGTTATGCGCTTACGGAAGAGATGAGGGAAAGATTGAAAGACTTTGAGGCCGGATACGCGACAGAAGCACAGACGGCAGATCAGATCAGACGCATCTATGAATCCACCGGATATGTACTGGACACGCATACGGCCGTAGCCTCATATGTATGTGACGAGTACAGGAAGAAGTCAGGGGACTGCAGCAAGTGCCTCGTGGTCTCAACGGCCAGCCCTTATAAGTTTGCTAAGAGTGTCATGACCTCCATCGACAGCACGTATGAAGCAGAAGAGGATTTCCTCCTGCTGGACAAGCTGGAAGAAGTGTCAGGGGTGGAGATGCCCCGGGCAATTGCAGACATTCTTCATGCAGACGTGCTGCATAGGACAGAGTGTGATGCGGATAAGATGGAAGATACGGTAAAAGAGATATTAAATATACGATAATTGAGGTGTGACAGATGTTGAATGGAATATTTGGAATATTTGGACTTGGATGTGGATTATACTGTCTGTATGCGTACTTTATGATGAGAACGAAAAAAGAGATCAATACGACGATTCTGCTGCCGAAGGAAGCGAGGTTCAAAAAATGCAAAGATGTGGATGCCTACTGCAGAGAGATGTCCCCTCCGCTGCTGACGCTCGGGATAATCGTAACCGCATACGGCGGGCTGGACTTATACAATACTTACATGGGCGGCATAGGTATTTTGTTCCTCATAATGTTTGCCCTCGTGTGGGTGGCGCTCATCTGGTTTTTTGTGGCTGTCCGAAAGTGCAATAAGAAATATTTTGGTGTGTAGATGCAGAAAATGCAGGATTAAAAACTGAATCCTGCATTTTTTGTAATTATTCATACAATACATACAACAATTATGAAATAAATGAATGATAAAAAACAAAAACTTTCGTGAAAACATTGTTAAAGTCTTGACTTTTCTTCTGAAAAATGAGATAATGAATCAAATTTGGAATTTTAAGGAGGAAAAGAGACATGGCAACAAAAGCATATTATCCGATTAGTGAAATTGGTGCCGGAAAAACTGGTTTTTCCAAAACACGTTCTATCATTGAAGCAGCATTTTATGGAAATAATGTTGTTCCGGTTAACACATTAAAAGAGGCATATAACCTGGCTAAGAACTCACCGGGAACGATTGTTACAGATATGCCTGTATATAGGGGAGAAGAATTTGGTCTTGACAGCGATGCCAGAGTATTGTTATTCAACGACGGTGCAGTGACAGGTCGTTATGCAGGCGCACGCCGCATAAAAGGAGAACCTGGAGTGGATGCGGCCAAGCTTGACAAGGTGACGATGGATGCGGTATATGAATCACGTTGGAAGACAATGTACCATGCAACCGTTTATGTAGGTCTTGATACGGAATTCATGGTGAAAGCACATCTTCTTATTCCAGAGGGAGAAGAAAACATCATGTACAACTGGATGCTGAACTTCCAGTACATGGCTGACGAATATGTAAAGATGTACAAGAATTCCAAACCGGTAGGCGACGGCAAAGAGCCAGATATCTATATTTTCTCCGACCCGCAGTGGTTTCCGCAGGACCGTCCCGATGTTGATTACAGCTGCCTGAGCGATCCTCTTACTCTCTGCTATTTTGACACCGCTGAGAACTGTGCGTGTATTCTTGGTATGAGATACTTCGGTGAGCACAAGAAAGGTACGCTTACGATGGCATGGGCGATTGCCAACAGAAACGGCTATGCTTCCTGCCACGGCGGACAAAAAGAGTATACGCTTCCTGACGGTTCCAAATATGTTGCATCTGTATTCGGTCTTTCCGGATCAGGCAAGTCTACTCTCACACATGCAAAACACGACGGCAAGTATCCGATTACGGTTCTCCATGACGACGCATTCATCATCAATACAGACACATGTGCTTCCGTAGCGTTAGAGCCGACATACTTTGACAAGACGGCGGATTACCCGACCGGCTGCGATGACAACAAGTACTTATTATCTGCGCAGAACTGTTCCGCAACATTGGACGAAGATGGGAAGATCCAGCTCGTGACAGAGGATATCAGAAACGGTAACGGACGCGCCATCAAGTCTAAATTGTGGTCACCAAACCGTGTGGATAAGATTGACGCACCTGTGAATGCTATCTTCTGGATTATGAAAGACCCGACGATTCCGCCGGTAGTTAAGTTAAAAGGCTCCGCGCTTGCCTCTGTCATGGGAGCGACGCTTGCGACCAAGACTTCTACTGCAGAACGTGTTGCCGCAGGAACTGATTTGAATGCGCTCCGTATCGTTCCTTATGCTAACCCATTCAGAACATATCCTCTTGTTAATGATTACGAGAAGTTCAAAAAGCTTGTAGAAGAGAAGGATGTAGACTGCTATATTGTCAATACCGGTGATTTTATGGGCAAGAAGGTACAGCCGAAAGATACACTTGGCATCTTGGAAGCAATCGTGGAGAGAAAAGCTGACTTCAAACAGTGGGGACCATTCGAAGATATTGAAATCATGGAGTGGGAAGGCTTTATTCCTAACCTGGATGACGCGGACTATAAAGCTCAGCTCAAAAATGCAATGATGAACCGTGTCAATGCAGTAGAGAAGTTCGCAACAGCAAAAGACGGATATGATAAGCTGCCGGATGAGGCGCTCGCCGCACTCAACAAACTGGTAGAAGAATTAGCATAATCAGCTTCATATAGTTGTAAAAATGTGCCAGCTGTCATAGCTGGCACATTTTTGTTGAAAAACGAGAGATAATAGAGTATAATGATTTTAGGAAAACCTGGGATGCACGACAACTCCTGTAATTTTGAACCTACAAAACTTTAAACGGGACTCTTATATCTCTGAAATATGCCAGGCCCCCGATTACGCAGGGGAAGGCAGAAAAACAGATGCGGACACCCACCTGGCTGCGGCTAGGAGTCAAAATACAGGAACCGGCATTTTGGGGATCTTACAAAAGATAAAGGGCAGTCGTATATAATACGGCTGTCTTTTTATTGTATCATAGGAAACTTCGTTCCCTATGACACAAAACCCTCCGGGGGATGCGCACTCGCTTTCGCGGAAGAAATCATTCCAAAGGTCGGATGCGCTCGGCGCGGAGAGTCCGCAAGCGGGCTCTTTGTTCCATATATAGAAGATGATTTTTATGGCATTCCGGTCTATTTTATGGATGCTGTCATAAATATAGAAAAAAACGGGTGGACAAGAGGTACATAGTGTGAGACGAAGAAGAAAAGAAAAATATCTGTATTATGGGCTGGCGATTCTCGTCACCCTGTTTATCATAGTCGGCCTTGTGTCGGCATTGAAAGGCACAGGCAAGATAAAAGGCCTGGACAGGACGGGAACAGAAAAGGGGACCGGCGAAGCAGAAAGCAAACCGGAGGAAAAGAACACGGCTATAGACAACCCGGATATCCGTGTCCTCATCATGGACAACGGATACAGCAACATCGTACATCCTAGTGTCACCATATCGTCCGCAAAAGGGCTGACGCTCACATGTGGTGAAGAAAAAGAAGATTGGGACAAATCAGACAGTCTGACGATAGCACCGGACGATGCCAGGTTCGGGAAGGGGAATATCCGTATACAGGCAAAAGAAGGGAATGTCACGCTGTCCAGTATCAAGAGAGGATACGGAACGCCTTCCTACAGCGGAATCATAGAGCTTCGGACTACGGCGGAAGGTATCGTCATCATAAATGAGCTGCCTGTTGAGACATATCTGTGCGGTGTCGTGCCGAGCGAGATGCCGGCCTCATATGAGCTGGAAGCGCTGAAGGTCCAGGCGGTATGCGCAAGGAGCTATGCATACCGTCAGATGGCGGACTATGGATACCCAGAATACGAGGCGCATGTGAATGACAGTACGGACTATCAGGTGTATGGCAATTCTGAGGAACAGGAGTCTACATCCAGGGCCGTCGCAGAGACGGCAGGACAGGTCGTAAGGTATCAGGGCGAAGTCGTGACTACATACTATTATTCTACCTCCTGCGGAAAGACGACGTCCATGGAAGCCTGGGGAACCGCACCAAACGACAGCAACGGATATTTGCAAAGCGTGGACGTGTCGGACGGAGATGCGGATTATGAAAAAGAGCTTCCATGGTACAGATGGGAGGCAGCAGTTCCGGTACAGACGCTGTCCAATCTGGTCGGTCTGAATACCGGTACGGACGTAGGGACGCTTTCCAGCGTGGAAGTGACGAAGAAAGGTCCCGGAGACGTGGCCCTGCAGATCAAAGCGACCGGGAGTAAGGGAAGCGTTACTGTCGACACGGAAAATAAAATCCGCAGAGCCCTTGGAGGAAAAGGGTATCAGATAACGAAGCAGGACGGGACGGTCATAGACAGCAGTGCACTGCTGCCAAGCGCTTTTTTCACCATCGAGAAGACCGCGGACGCATTTGTCATCAAAGGAGGAGGATTTGGCCACGGTATCGGGATGAGCCAGAATGGCGCAAACGAGATGGCAAAGCAAGGCAAGGATTACAAGGAGATCTTGACCTTATTTTTCCACGATGTCACGATAGAATGACAGACGGCTACTCCCGGAAGGTAAGCGACGTGTCTGTCATCGTATCGATGATGGCAAGGGATTCCAGATGGATGCCTTTCTGCCGGATAATCTGTCCGCCCTGCTGGAACCCTTTTTCTATAACGATGCCGGCGCCCTCTAAGGTTGCGCCGGCTTCTTCTATTATGTCAAGAAGTCCCATGAGTGCGCAGCCATTTGCAAGGAAATCATCAATAACGAGAACATGGTCGTCAGCATCCAGGAATTTCCTGGAAAGGATGACATCATATACTTTTTTGTGAGTAAAAGATTCCACCTTCGTGTGGTATACTTCACCGTCTATGTTAATACTTTGTGCTTTTTTGGCAAATACTACTGGTACATGGAAATACTGGGCCGCTATGCAGGCGATGCCGATGCCAGACGCCTCGATGGTCAGAATCTTCGTAATCTTGTCACTTGGAAATCTACGTCGGAATTCCTTCCCTATCTCGTTGATTAGGCCAATATCCATTCTGTGGTTGAGAAAGCCGTCTACCTTTAGTACATTTCCTGGCTTTACCGTTCCGTCTTTCAGGATTCGTTCTTTTAAAAGCTGCATGATTATACCTTCCTTACCGTATTCTATGTATACACCATATACTAACGTATCGCCTTTCGTTTTTCAATAGACAAAGATGGAAAAATCGGGTAAAATAAAAGGAACGCAGTAGGAGAGAGCTATGAAGAGTTATAAAAGATTATATAAAAAGGGAATAGAGATATCGCAGGAAATAACGGATGATCATGTGGGGGCATATGCGGCGCAGTCTGCCTTCTTTTTTATGCTGTGCCTCATACCTATCATACTGCTTTTGATTACCATGGTCCAATATACGCCGGTGACGAAAGCAGATGTGATGACTGCGGTAATACAAGTATTTCCGTCATCGGTGGATTCTCTGATTACATCCATAGTGAACCAGGTGTACAATCAGTCGACGGGAATCATCCCTGTTACGGTAGTTGTGGCTTTATGGTCGGCAGGAAAAGGCGTTCTCGCCATGACGGGCGGTCTGAATTGTGTGTATAACTGCCGTGAGACAAGAAATTATATCTTCCTGCGTATCCGCGCGACCCTATATACGGTAATGTTCATCCTCGTCATCATCTTCCTGCTCGTACTGTCCGTATTCGGCAATACGCTCAACATCTTTATCGCTGAGCATGTCCCGATACTGTCCAGGCTCGCCGACTGGCTCATCCGGATGCGTGTATACATTACGCCGGTCGTCCTGATGGTTTTCTCGCTTCTCATATATAAGTTTCTGCCAAACCGGAAGGACTCGTTAAAGAAGCAGATACCTGGCGCTATCTTTGCCGCTATCGGATGGATGATCGTATCGTGGATATTTTCCGTGTATGTAGACCTGTTCAAAGGATTTTCGGATATGTACGGAAGCCTCACGACGATAGTGCTTATCATGCTCTGGATGTATTTCTGCATGTATAGCATCCTGCTCGGCGGCGAGGTTAACATACTCATGTATGATAAGATACTGACCGGTACATCCCGGAAGAAAGCAAATTCTTAAAGTTTAAGCCTTGACATACGTATTTGTTGTGTTAGAATATATTAGTATAAATTGACAAAAGCTATGACCGTGTCAGTAGAGACCCATCTTCCATTAGAGAGAGGAAACCACCGGGCTGAAAGTTTCCTTTGGTTCAGATGGCAATCGAATTTCCCGCGCGAGCTGCATCTTTGAAGTACCGCATATTTTAGTAGGAGATGCCGTATGTGCACGTTACGCAATTGAGTGCCCGCCCGTACCGGCGGGAATCAGGGTGGTACCGCGAGCTATGACCTCGTCCCTTTTGGGACGGGGATTTTTTTATTTACATAAGAGACGCAGTCGCCTATGTGAATAGAGACCCTCTGGGGGATACGCAATCTATTTGAATAAAAGGAGAGAAGAGATGAAAGAGAAATTACAAAGCATCAAAGAGGAAGCGCTGAAAGCTATTGAATCAGCTGATGTACCTGAAAAGCTGAATGATGTGCGTGTAAGATTCCTTGGCAAGAAAGGAGAGCTTACCGCAGTCCTGAAAGGAATGAAAGATGTCGCGCCGGAGGATAGGCCGAAAGTAGGGCAGCTTGTAAATGAGACGAGAGCGGCTATCGAGGAAGTGATGGAAGACACCCGCAGGAAGATGGAAAGAGCTATCCGTGAAGAGAAGATGAAGCAGGAAGTAATCGACGTCACGCTGCCCTCCAAAAAGAATATGGTCGGGCACCGCCACCCGAATACGATTGCTCTGGAAGAGGTAGAGCAGATATTCGTAGGTATGGGATATGAAGTCGTGGAAGGGCCGGAAGTTGAATATGACCTGTACAATTTTGAAAAGCTGAATATTCCGGCTGACCATCCGGCAAAGGATGAGCAGGATACGTTCTATATTAATAAAGACATCGTACTACGTACCCAGACATCGCCGGTACAGGCCCGTGTCATGGAGCAGGGAAAACTTCCTATCCGTATGATAGCGCCAGGACGGGTATTCCGTTCTGACGAGGTGGATGCGACTCATTCACCTTCCTTCCACCAGGTAGAAGGGCTTGTCATCGATAAGAATATCTCTTTTGCAGACTTGAAGGGGACGCTTGAAGTATTTGCCAAGGAACTGTTCGGTCCGGAGACTAAGACAAAGTTCCGCCCGCATCATTTCCCATTCACGGAGCCAAGTGCGGAAGTAGACGTGTCCTGTTTCAAATGCGGTGGGAAGGGCTGCAGATTCTGTAAAGGCTCCGGCTGGATAGAGATTCTTGGCTGTGGTGCGGTTCACCCTCATGTACTTGAGATGTGTGGTATCGACCCGAAGGAATACAGCGGTTTTGCATTTGGCATGGGCCTGGAGCGTATCGCGCTGCTGAAATATGAGATAGATGACATGAGGCTGCTGTACGAAAATGATATAAGATTTTTGAAACAGTTCTAAGGCTGAAAGGAGATAAAAATGAATACATCATTATCATGGATTAAAGCGTATGTGCCTGGTCTTGAGGCAGAGGCGCAGGAATATACGGATGCGATGACATTATCCGGGACAAAAGTAGAGGGATTTGAAGAACTGGATGCTGACCTGGATAAGATTATCGTAGGCCAGATTGACAAAATTAAAGGACATCCGGATGCCGATAAGCTCATCATCTGTCAGGTGAATATCGGAGACGGGTCTGTACAGATCGTTACCGGTGCGGATAATGTGCATGAGGGAGACAAGATACCTGTCGTGCTTGCAGGCGGGCGCGTAGCAGGCGGCCATGAGCCCGGCACCCGTGTGGCGGGCGGTATTAAGATTAAGAAAGGGAAGCTGCGCGGCGTGGAGAGCGACGGCATGATGTGTTCCATCGAGGAGCTGGGCTCCAGCCGCGATATGTACCCGGAGGCGCCGGAAGAAGGCATCTATATCTTCCCTGACGAAGTGGAAGTGGGAGCAGATGCCGTGGAAGCGCTCGGTCTGCATGACGTCGTATTTGAATATGAGGTGACTTCCAACAGAGTGGACTGCTACAGCGTCATAGGGATAGCGAGAGAGGCGGCGGCTACGTTCGGTAAAGAGTTCGTACCGCCTGCAGTCGGACAGACGGGTAATGAAGAAGATGCCGGTGACTATATCAAAGTAACGGTAGAGAATACGGACCTTTGCCCGAGATACTGCGCAAGGGTAGTCAAAAACATAAAGGTCGGACCCTCTCCGGAATGGATGCAGAGAAGACTTGCATCTGTAGGAATCCGTCCTATCAACAATCTCGTTGATATTACGAACTATGTCATGGAAGAGTACGGGCAGCCGATGCACGCCTATGATCTGGACACGATTGAAGGGAAAGAAATTATCGTGCGCACGGCAGAAGCCGGCGAAAAATTCGTAACCTTAGATGGACAGGAACGCCTGATGGATGAGTCTGTCCTCATGATATGCGACGGGCAGAAATCTATCGGTATCGCCGGAATCATGGGGGGCGAGAATTCTATGATTACCGATGACGTCAAGACGATGCTGTTCGAGGCTGCGTGCTTTGACGGGACGAATATACGTAGATCCAGCAAGAAGGTGGGGCTGCGCACCGACGCGTCAGGCAAGTTTGAAAAGGGGCTTGACCCGAACAACGCACAGGCGGCCATAGACCGGGCATGCCAGCTTGTGGAAGAGCTGGGGGCCGGTGAGGTCGTCGGAGGCATCGTAGACGTATACGGAAAGAAGAAAGAACCGGTAAGGGTTCCGTTCGATGCGGATGCAATCAACAGCCTGCTCGGAACGGACATATCGAAAGAAGAGATGCTTGGGTATCTGGAACGGGTGGGCCTGAACTATGACGAATCCTCAGATGAGATTGTAGCTCCGACCTTCCGCCATGATATATTCTGCTTGGCGGACCTTGCGGAGGAAGTGGCGAGATTCTACGGCTATGACAATATACCGTCGACGCTTCCGAAAGGAGAGGCGACGACCGGAAAGCTGTCCTTTAAGCTGCGTGTGGAGGAAGTGGCGAGAAATATCGCGGAATTCTGCGGCTTCAGCCAGGGGATGACCTATTCATTTGAAAGCCCGAAGGTGTATGATAAGCTGATGATTCCGGCAGAATCTCCGCTCAGGAATGCCGTAGAGATTATGAATCCGCTAGGGGAAGATTACAGTATCATGCGTACGACCCCACTGAACGGCATGCTGGCTTCTCTGGCTACAAACTATAACCGGAGAAATAAAAATGTGAGGCTGTATGAACTCGGCAATATCTACCTGCCAAAATCTCTTCCGCTTACAGAGCTCCCACAGGAACGTATGCAATTTACACTTGGAATGTATGGGGACGGGGACTTCTTCAGCATGAAAGGCGTGGTGGAAGAATTCTTCGAGAAAGCGGGCCTGCACGAAAAAGAAACATATGACCCCGATGCAGGCAAGCCTTATCTTCATCCCGGACGCCAGGCCAATATCATATACGATGGAGCTGTCGTCGGCTATCTTGGAGAGGTTCATCCTGATGTGGCGGATACGTATGGTATCGGTGAGAAGGCATATGTAGCGGTCATCGATATGCCTGAGATAGTTGAGCGCGCTACATTTGACAGGAAGTATACGGGCATAGCCAGATTCCCGGCTGTGACACGCGACATCAGCATGGTCATGCCAAAAGACATCCTGGTCGGGCAGGTGGAAGAGACGATTGAGAAGAAAGGTGGGGCATACCTTGAGAGTTATGCACTTTTCGACCTCTATGAAGGAGCACAGATTAAATCTGGCTATAAGTCTGTCGCATATTCCATCGTATTTCGCGCTAAGGACCGGACGCTTAACGATGCAGATGTGACAGAGGCGATGGAACGTATCTTAAAGGCGCTGGAAGGCATGGGAATCGAGCTGCGTAAATAATTTCAGGAGGACGGAAGATGAATAGAAAGCAGATAGGCGGTCTTATATTAGCCGTCGTCCTGTTTATTGCAACAGGAGTTATCAGTGTTTTGACCAATGTAACAGCACAGAACCGCCTTGCAGATGTGGCAGGGCAGATTCTCACCGGTGGTTATGAGCTTGACGCTCCGGTCAAGGATTATGTAGCGGTCGTTAAAGTGGAAGGAACGATTCAGGAGCAGACCTCCCAGTCTTTGTTTGAGACTGAGGAAGGATATCAGCACACGACGACCATGGAGTATATCGACTACCTGATGAACGATTCTAACAATACCGGGATACTTCTCTATGTGGATTCTCCGGGCGGAACTGTGTATGAAAGTGAGGAGCTGTATCAGAAGCTGAATGAGTACAAAGATGCCACGGGACGTCCTATATGGGGCTACATGGCACATTATGCCGCCTCAGGCGGATACTACGTATCCATGGCAGCGGATAATATCTACGCGAATCCGAATACGGTAACAGGCTCTATCGGCGTAATCATGGCGGGATATGACATGACCGGGCTCTATGAAAAGCTTGGAATCCGGTACGTCAGCATAACGAGCGGTGCGAACAAGGATTCCAGCAAGCTGAACGACGAACAGGTAGCTATCTACCAGACCCAGGTCGATGAATCATATGGCAGGTTCGTGGACATCGTGGCCGACGGAAGAGGGATGTCACCGGATGAAGTGAAACAACTTGCGGACGGAAGGACCTATACCGCCAGGCAGGCAGAGGAAAACGGGCTCATAGATAACATATCCCTTTATGAGGATATGAAGGCAGATATGGGTAATGAACTCGGGACAGATGTATTCTATGAACTGAAGCCAAAGACTTCAACACTTGCGTCTCTCTTTTCAAGCGTAAAAGAGATTGTACCTAAGTCAGAGGCGCAGGTGCTGACAGAGACTGCCGGCGAGAAGGAAAATGGAGGGCTGATGTATTATGCAGAACAGCTACGATAATGGCCAGGCAGCCTGCGCCGGATTCTGGGTCAGGGCCGCAGCCTATGCGCTGGACAGCGTTATCGTCTTCCTCGGCCTTCTCATCGTACGTCTCATAATGAGCGGGGTCATGTCCATGACGGAAGGAACTGTCCTCGGCGGCGGCATCCTCTTCCAGTATACGTTAAAAGATATCGTGCTCTACATCGTGCAGGTGCTGTATTTCATCCTTTGTACTTATTTTACGGGAACCACCCTTGGGAAAAGGGCTATGAACCTGCGTGTAGTCTCAGACCAGGGGAATAAGCTGACGCTTTTTACCGTCGTGTACAGAGAGACAGTCGGAAGGTTCCTGAGCGGCATCATTCTCTATATCGGTTACATCATAGCCGGAATCGACCCGCAGAAACGGGCATTGCATGACATCCTCTGTGATACGAGAGTCATCTATGCGCGCAGGGTGAAGGTATATCCGGTATACCAGAGGCCGGTACCGCCTGTGTCCCCGGCACAATCGGGATTACAGCCGGGACCACAGACAGGCTTTGGAAGGCCGGTATCAGGACCATCCGTACAGGAGCGGCCGCAGCCTCATGAGACAGGAAATGTACCGCCGGCGTCAGAAGAGCGGCCTATGCCAGAGCAAGAGGCTCCTCACAAGACGGGATATCATATGGTAAGGCCGGGGCAGGATAGTCCGGCTGTACATGAGGAAGACAGACAGTAGACGATATATTGTTAATTAGAAGGGATTCATTATGAAACGTCAGGATTTTTATTATGAATTGCCGGAAGAATTAATAGCACAGGATCCGCTTGAGGATCGCTCCAGCTCCAGGCTCCTTGTATTAGACAAGGAGTCTGGTTTGGTCTCTCACCGTGTATTTAAAGACATCACGGATTATCTCCATAGGGGGGACTGCCTAGTTATTAATGACACGAAAGTGATTCCGGCAAGGCTTATCGGTTCCAGGATAGGAACAGATGCAAAAATAGAAGTATTATTACTGAAGCGGAAAGAAGAGAATGTCTGGGAAACGCTCGTTAAGCCGGGAAAGAAAGCCAAGGTTGGAACGAGAATCCGTTTTGGGGACGGGATTCTGATTGGTGAAGTCATAGACGTGGTGGAAGAAGGCAACCGCCTCATACAGTTTACTTACGAGGGTATCTTTGAAGAGATTCTGGACCGCCTCGGTCAGATGCCGCTCCCGCCTTACATCACCCATCATCTTGAGGATAAGAACCGTTACCAAACTGTCTATGCGGCACACAGCGGTTCTGCCGCGGCACCTACGGCGGGGCTTCATTTTACGCCCGAACTGCTGGAGGAGATCCGGCGGAGAGGTATCGATATAGCGAAAGTAACCCTGCATGTAGGTCTGGGCACGTTCCGCCCGGTTAAGGTGGATGATATTATGGAGCATCACATGCATTCGGAGTTCTACCAGATAGACGAGGCGGCTGCGATGAAGATCAACAAGGCGAAAGATTCCGGTGGAAGGGTAATATGCGTCGGAACGACGAGCTGCCGGACAATCGAGTCTGCCGCCGATGCTACCGGGCACATCAAAGCAAGAAGCGGATGGACGGACATCTTTATCTATCCAGGCTACAAGTTCAAGCTCCTTGACTGCCTGATTACGAACTTCCATCTGCCGGAATCGACACTGATTATGCTTGTGTCAGCTCTGGCGGGAAGGGAGAATGTCCTGGCGGCGTATGAGGAAGCGGTGAAGGAGAGGTACCGGTTCTTTTCGTTTGGAGATGCAATGCTGATAATCTGATACTCATTTTGTTACAGGCCATACAACATTCGACTTTATTTGTAGACTATGTTAGAATGAAACAATAGTATATGAACAAGGAGATAAAGATGATGCAGGAATCATACGAAATGCTTCTCTCGAATATAGCTTTCCTTCTGGCAGAAAATCAATTTAATACAGAGGCTGTCAGCAAATCTTTGAAAATGATTTGTGACAGCTTCTCTTTTACATACGGCGCCGTGTATGAGGCGGGTCATTCTGAGCATTTTAATCTGATGGAAAACGTTGCTCTAAACCAGACCGCTCTTCCCCAGAGCATTTCTGCTAGTGAACTGACGACCGGGCAGCGCAGTTATTTGACTCAAAAAGCGGTTTCTCATATCATCCGCAATGAACATAATACGCTTTGCGAAACCAAACTGCTCACTATGTTTGCGGCTTCTTCACTGACAATAGCGCCTATAACAGATGAAAGCTTGTGCATCTATGGTCTGATCGTTTTCTTTAACACGGGCCCGGAAGAAAAACTCACGGAGGATGCCACAGTGTCATTGGCTGTTATAATTCCCATGCTGGTCAGGTATATAAACGTGAGAATGTATCAGTACATGCTCTCCCGCTCACATGCTTCACTAGAAAATATACTTGATAATACAGGGATTGATATTTATGTCAATGATTTTTATACGCATGATATCCTGTATGTGAATAGATCTATGGCTGAACCTTACGGGGGACGGGAACAATTCCACGGCAGGAAATGCTGGGAAGTTCTTTTTCCCGGTCAGAATGGTCCCTGTGAGTTTTGTCCGGAAAGAAATTTGATTGATGACCAGGGAAAACCCACCAAGGTATATACCTGGGATTATCAACGCCCTTTTGACGGATCGTGGTTCCGTGTGTTCAGTGCGGCATTCCGGTGGATAGACGGCCGTCTGGCCCATGTGGTGAGCAGTGCTGATATTACCGATAACAAAGAGAAAGAAGCTCTGATTGAATATATGGCTAACTATGATGCCCTGACAGATCTTCCCAACCGCAGGATGTTGGTAAACGACTGTAAAAAACGCATTGATCTTGCCACCGACAATGAAAAGGGTTATCTGCTGTTTTTCGATATTGACGGCTTTAAAAAAGTAAACGATAATTTTGGACATGATGCCGGTGACGAGCTTTTGGTTATGCTGGGTAAATTTTTCTCTGGTATTCCTTTACTAAAGGACAGCATTTACCGAAATGGTGGAGATGAATTCGTGGCAATTATCGGTGGTGAATCCATCACAAAAGAGAATATCCAGAATCTCGCCCGCTTTGTCCTCACCCGTTTTAAGAAGCCCTGGAAGCTGACGGCAGGAAGTGTCTTCTGCAATACCAGTATCGGTGTTGCATGTTTCCCTGAAGACGGGCGCACAGCAGAGGAACTCCTTCACAAGGCGGATATGTCTATGTACCAGGTGAAAAAATCAGGTGGAGGCGGTGTGTGTTTTGGCTATCAGCTGCTATGATTCACAGCAGCATCGGACATTGTTTGAATTATGTTTTAAGTATACTTAGTGGATGTTTGCCCTGCTTTTCAAGTCAAATTTAAAATCCCTGCATTTCCCCAAATAAAGGGGATGCAGGGATTTCTCTGTATTTTCCTATTCTGTGTTTCGGGGGGAAATCTCATATATCAATATGCGGTCAGTGTGGACTGCTTGCTTATATCTTCTACCGGAGCCATGCACACCCCGTTTTTGCATAGATAGTACATGGCCCCCTTACCAGGTATCGGATAATCCTTTACGTAGGGAAGGGCCTTCTCAAGCGTTGCTGCGTTTTCCTTCGTTTTGAGGATGACGGACAGATTTATAGCATTGTTATCCATCAGGTAATGCCGTAATGTCTCTGGCAATTCGCTGTCAGCCGATACACAGACTAGTTCCCTGGCCGGATAAAGGACCTTTATCAGAGCCAGAAGTCCAAAGCTATGGCCTGCAGGGTATTTTTTTATGCTTCCGGCAAGATATCTGATCTGCCGTTCCCGTGCCTCCTGCCAGAGTACATCGCACGTATACTGGGCTAACTGGACCAGCAAGACTGCCGCGGCTGAGTTGCCCGATGGAATTGCACCGTCGTAAGTCTCTTTTGGGCGTGTAATGAGAACTTCAGCATCTGAAGCAGTGAGAAAATATCCCCTGTTTACCTTATCTTCAAAAAGGTCTGTCATCTGGGCGGCAAAGTGTAAGGCGTCTTCCAGATACTCCGGCTCATATGTCGTGCGGTAAAGCTCTATGAGTGCCAGACCAAAGACGGCGTAATCATCCAGCTGGCCGGGAGTCGCCGCCTCACCCTTTCGCCAGCGCAGATAAAGTCTGCCACGGCTGTCGGTCATATACTGTTTGATAAATTGGCAGGCGCGTACGGCAGCGTTCCGATAGCGGCTGTCCTTTGTTGTCTGAGCGGCTCTTGCCATCGCGATAATCATCCAGCCGTTCCAGGACAGTATGACTTTATCATCTCTGTGCAAAGAGACGCGGTCAAGGCGGTATCCATATAGCTTTTTCAGACGTGCATCATCAGACGGCCAGGGATTTTGGTCCGACTCTATCCGGTTAGGGATACAGTTGCCTTCAAAATTCCCCTCTGAAGTAATGTCATAAATTCGACAGAATTCTTCACCGTCTTTAGAGCCTAATACTTCAAGAACTTCCTCCTTGGTGAAATAATAATATTTGCCTTCTACGCCGTCGCTGTCTGCATCCTGGCCGCAATAGAACTCCCCTTCCGGGCCGGTCAGTTCTCTTAATACGTAATCCAGTGTCCTTGTCGCCGTATCAGCGTATGAGTTCACTTTTGTAATCTGGTATGCCTCGAGATAAGAAATGGCGAGCAGGGCATTGTCATAGAGCATTTTCTCAAAATGTGGGACGAGCCATCTCTCATCAGTAGAATAGCGGGAAAAACCGCCTCCGATCTGATCGTTTATTCCTCCGCGGGCCATAGCGTCCAAGGTGTGAAGAGCCATCTCAAGTGCTTTGTCGTCGCCTTCCAAAATACTATAATCAAGAAGGAACAAGAGATTATGGGGAGACGGGAATTTCGGCGCACTGCCAAAACCGCCCCATTGTCTGTCATATTGCTGTTTATATAAATCTACCGCCTGCTTCAATATAACTCTGTCCGGAGTTTCCCCGGATGTGTGGCCGGAAGTGGATATAAAGTGGGCGATTTGCTGGCCGGTCTCTAAAAGCTTCTCCCTGTCCCGGCTCCAGAGCAGATGGACTTTCTGTAACAGCTCCAGAAGCCCTGTCTGTCCGTATCGTGGATGCTTTGGAATATAGGTTCCCAGAAAAAAAGGCTTCTGGTCTGGCATTAGAATCGCTGTGAGCGGCCATCCTCCGGCGCCGGTTACAGCCTGACAGGCGGCCATGTATACGGAGTCGATATCCGGTCGTTCTTCCCGGTCGACTTTGATACAGACAAAATGGCTGTTCAGGAGCTCCGCTACTTCCTCATCTTCAAAAGATTCATGCGCCATCACATGGCACCAGTGACAGGTTGAGTATCCAATACTTAGAAAGACCGGCAGATCTTCTGTTTTTGCACGTTCAAATGCTTCTGCACCCCATGGGTACCAGTTTACCGGGTTTTCCGCATGTTGTAATAGATATGGGGATTTTTCATTTATCAAATGATTCATATTCTTCCCTCCTCCTTTACTGTTTAATGTTCCCGGCGGCAGCATATCTCATTCGTTCCAGCCGGCTGCATCTTGCGGCATCGGCGTGGCACGGCGGCCAGTCTTGAGATTGCTTCTGATGTGTTGCATTTTGCCTGCGGGTAATATTACACATCTAATAATGAAAAATCATGTTGAATCTGTTCCAGAAATCTTTGGGCCGCTTTCGTAAATCTCTGATTTTTTTTCCATACCATATGCATGCTTGCGGTTTTTCGCGGGGACAGGGGCCGGAAGCAGAGGCTGCTGCCACTTCCGGTATCGACAAGTCCGTCCAGGGTCAGGGCACACGCAAAGCCTTCCTCTACCATAAGAGAAGCATTATAGACAAGGTTGTAGGTGCCGGTGATATTCAGCTGGTTGAAATCCTTTTTAAGCCAGCCCGAGAATTCATTGTTAGATGCGGCCTGTCTGGAAGTCAGGAGGGTAAGATCCCATAAGTCCTCCGGGCGGATCTCGCTGCGTTCTGCGAGAGGATGATCCTTTCGCATGAGCAGCCCCCATACGTCAACTGCAGGAATGCGGATGTAATCGTAATTCTTGATGTCCGAAGCCTCGATGAGTACGGCAAAATCAAAGAGCCCTTTTTCCAGCTTGTCATGGAGATCTTCGGCGTTTCCGCTGGAAAGATGGTATTTGATGCCTGGAAACTGCTTCCGCAGCTTTGTCGCGGTTCTAGCAATGAGACGCATGGCATCGGTCTCTCCGCAGCCGATGTAGATATCCCCCTGAAGATCTGACGAGTCAGGTGCAGCTAATTCGTCCTCTGTCTTTTTGACAAGAGCAATGATTTCGGCAGCTCTCTTACGAAGCAGCAGACCTTCTTCGGTCAGCGTTATCTTCCGGCTTCCTCTAATCAGCAGCTGCTTTCCGATTTCTTCTTCCAGCTCCATGAGGGCTCTGGACAAGGGCGGCTGAGTCATGTGAAGTGTATGGGCAGCTTTGGAGATGCTCTCTTCCCTGGCGACTGTAAGAAAATAATTGAGTACTCGGATATCCATAGATACATTCCTCCATATGTGTTGGTGAGAAAATAGTAGCAGTTTAATGTATACCCGTCAAGTATGAAATGATATTTAATATAGGAATTTGATATATTGTTTATCGTGACATACAATGAAATTGGATGAAGGATACATGGCAGAAAGATGAGCCGAAATAGGAAAAGGAGAATAAACGCGATGGAATTACAGGAATTTCTGAATTATATGAACAGCGGCCAGAAGGTAGTGGCAGGCTCGGAAGAGCATCTATGCATGACTCGCCTTTCCCAAGAGGCCCTGCGGCTGACGGCTGAATTAAACGGGAATTATCACACGCCGGAAGAAATCAGGGAAATCTTTGCAGAACTTATCGGAAAGGAAGTGGATGAAACCTTTCACATGTTTCCCCCATTTTATACGGACTGCGGAAAGAATCTGCGCATAGGAAAACATGTCTTTTTCAACGGAGGATGCAAAGTGCAGGACCAGGGAGGTATCACGATTGGTGACGGGTGCCTGATTGGACACAATGTAGTCCTGGCAACGTTGAACCACAACATGGATCCCGCCCACCGGGCAGACATGATACCGGCGCCGGTGCATATCGGGAAATGTGTCTGGATTGGGGCGAATGCAACGATACTGCCGGGTGTAACGATTGGTGACGGTGCTGTAGTAGCAGCCGGTGCGGTGGTAGCCGGTGACGTGCCAATGAACACGGTCGTAGGCGGCGTGCCGGCCAAGGTCATTAAGATGATAGAGACGTAGGAGGTGTGGGAGTGAAAAAATTGACCTGTTTCTTTCTGGCAGTACTGATGTCAGTTCCATTGTCAGGATGCAGCAGCCCCGCACAGAAGTCGGAGGACAGTGCCGGAAGCTATAATGATGCAGCGTCGGATACCGCTGATCCGGCGGCAAACAAGGACAATGTAAGGCGGATAAGCGTCCGGGGAAGTGACGGCCAGAGCATCGTATTCCGGCTGAATGACAGTTCTGCGGCTGAGAGCCTTTATCATCAGCTCCCCTTAACCGTGCAGGTGGAGAACTACAGTGACAATGAGAAGATATTCTACCCGCCCGAAGAACTCGACACCGGCGGCACGCCACTGGCAGAGGGGCCGGCCGGTCTGCTGGCCTACTATGAGCCATGGAAAGATGTGGTCATGTTCTATGACCGCTGTGATGGAGCCGCTGGTCTCTATAAGCTCGGGGATGTGATATCAGGGGCGGACGAGATAGAGCGTCTGGATGGAGAGATACGGATAGAATCTGAATCAGAGAGGAAGGATAAGGATGAGTAAAAAGATATGTGTAATTACGACGAGCTTACATGGAGGGAGCAACAGCGAAGCGCTGGCGGATGCATTTATCCGGGGCGCCGTGGAGGCGGGAGCCAGTGTGCAGAAGATAGGTCTTGCAGATAAGCGGATAGAGTTCTGCAGAGGCTGCCTTATCTGCCAGAAGACGCAGAAGTGCGTCATCCACGATGATGTATACGATATGATTGCACACATAAAAGCAGCAGATGTGCTTGTTTTTGCTTCACCGGTGTACTTTTACAGCGTAAGCGGCCAGATGAAGACGCTGCTGGACCGTCTGAACCCGATGTTCCCTTCGGAATATGCTTTCAGGGAAGTGTATCTGCTGCTGGCTTCAGCAGAAAAAGATGAGACCGCTGCGGAGGGTTCCATAAAAGACATAGAGGGCTTTGTCTCCTGCTTCGACCAGGTGGAACTGAAAGGAGTGCTGCATGCAGGAGGCGTCTCAGAAGGGAAGGATATCATGGAGCGCCCCGATATACTGGGGAAGGCGTATAGGATGGGAAAAGCGGTGTGACTATGGACGAAAAGGCTCCCGTACGGACAGGAGGATTCATGAAAAAACATATAGCGGAACATAAGATGATAAGGGTGCTATTGATCATTGCCTGTATACTTATAGCCATTTTGCTGACGGAGTGTTCCACAATACAGAACCATTTCAGATTATGGCAGAGGAGACGTCGGATGACGACAACATCATGTCTCAAAAAGGAACGAAACCGGAAGACAGCATTCCGACCGAGCAGCCGGAATTTGACAATGGCGGAACGTCCGGGCGGGTACAGGTCACATGGTTTGGACACTCCTCTTTGCTTCTGCAGACAGACGGGCTGAATATCCTGATAGACCCTGTATTCAGCCAAAGGAGCTCACCGGTTTCTTTTGCAGGAGGCAGACGTTTCAGCCGTCCATCCATCACGGCGGAAGAGCTGCCTGATATTGATGTCATCGTATTATCACACGACCATTATGACCATATGGACTACCGCACGTTAAGAGATATGGACAGTAAAGTGGACCGCTACGTTGTGCCGCTTGGCGTTGAGAACCATCTGGAGAGATGGGGGATTGCCCCGGATAAGATAACGAATATGGCATGGTGGGAAGAGACGCAGGTTCAGGGGCTTACGATTGGATGCACTCCTGCAAGGCATTATTCCGGCAGGAGCATTGATGACCGGAACGCGGCATTGTGGGCATCGTGGGTATTCAAGACGGAATCTGTGCAGATATTTGAGAGCGGGGATACGGGATACGGAGCTCATTTTCAGGCAATACATGAAAAGTACGGGGATTTTGACTTTGTGATGCTGGATTGTGCGCAGTATGACATGAGGTGGCCGGACGTCCATATGTTTCCAGAGGAATCCATACAGGCGGCCGCTATGCTAGGAGCAAAGGCTGCCATGCCGATACACTGGGGCGCATTTACCCTGGCAGAACATCCGTGGAATGACCCGGCGGAGAGATTTGTTAAAGCGGGAGAAGAGAGAGAGCTTGCGGTCGTTACGCCAATGATATGTGAGACGGTGAAGCTGGATAATGCGGACAGTTATGATACAAGATGGTGGCGGGAAGTAGATTAACAGACTCAAACAAGTAAAAAAGGAGAGATTAAGCGATGTTAGGAAATATAGCATATTCGAACCCGACGAAACTTTATTTTGGAGAAGGCTCTCTGGAGCATCTTCGGGAAGAACTGCCGAAATATGGGAGGAATGTTCAGCTCGTGTACGACGGCGGTTCCATCAAGAAGTACGGAATCTATGACAAAGTAGTTACAATTTTAAAAGAGGGAGGCAAGAATATCATGGAGGACGGGGCGTCATGAACACGAAGGAACTTGGCGTGACAGAAGACATGCTGGATGACCTCGTACAGAGCACTTTTGTTATGGAAGGCGGTTATAAGGTTCTGTCAAAGGATGAAATCAGGGATATTCTGAAAGAGAGCCTGGAGTGATTGCATTGGCAATCCAGTATAAAGTAAGCGGTAACTACCTGCCAGAATGGAGCATAAACTTATATTAAATATTCGATACACATATTGCTTTGCACATTTGAGCAGGAAGGATACTATCATGAATATATATAATAACAGTGACTGTAGGAATGAAAAGCTCCATAATAATAGTTGTGATTGCTGCAACTGCGGGTGCTGCCGTGGCCCACAGGGGGAACCTGGTCCACAAGGGGAGCCCGGCCCACAGGGCGTACCCGGTCCACAAGGGGAACCAGGTCCAAAGGGGGGACCCGGCCCGCAAGGGGAATCCGGTCCACAAGGGGAACCAGGTCCACAGGGCATTCCTGGTTTGCAGGGAGAACCAGGTCCGCAAGGAGAACCTGGCCCGCAGGGGGAACCTGGTTCACAAGGAGAACCCGGTCCACAAGGAGAACCAGGTCCACAAGGAGAGCCTGGTTCACAGGGGGAGCAGGGGCCGGAAGGTACCTTTAATCCAGGAGATGTCTTGTTCTATATCAATGGAAACGGTGGTCCAATACCCATAAGGTTTGGAGAAGATTTGAACTTTATATCCCCCAATTTAAATATTTTCTTATACGACAATCCTGCTACAGTGGAAATCAATGGAAAGGTAATGGAAACTGCATTTGGCGGTCTATATTCCGACACTGTCCAATCGTTTGATTTTACTGTCAGCAATCAAGTTGAACAGATACAGTTCAATTATTTTATGCCATCCTTCAATGTTGGGACTAACCAGAATGAATTGCAGATTTATATACCAGGGGAATACGAAATCAACTATATGATTCGAATAGCTTCAGTAGAGATACCAGACCAGACAATCACCGGGGGAGTACGGCAAAACGGCAGTTTCATTGACTCCACATTGCAATATGGCACACTTTCTACAACCGGTAACACTATCATACAAGGTAGTGTCATTGAATTTCTGAGCGGGCAGGTTGATTTGGCGTTTCGTTCCACCGGTGCTGCAGCCTTTGAGCTGGCTTCGCTTACAAATGCCACGCTTTCAATAAAACGAATTACGCCGTTGCTATAAAAAACAGCAACTTTTGTGCTATCCTCAACCCGGATTTTTAGGGACAGATAGCCGGAAAGCCTTTTCTGTCGTGGCGATTAGTTTCTATGTGCAATCATTTCAACCTCAACCCGCGCGCCCATGGGCAAACCTGTTACAGAGAAGCAGGAACGCGCCGGATAGGGAGCGACAAACTGTTCTGCATACAGCTTGTTCATAGCCGGGAAATCCCGCATATCGATTAAAAACACGGTACACTTCACCACATCGTCACGGGTAAGTCCGGCAGCCTTCAGAGCCTCGTCCAGATTGGCAAAGCATTTTTTGAATTGTTCCTCAAATGTTCCGTCAATGAAATGGCTGGTAACTAAATCCATGGAAGGCTGCCCGGATACATAAACCACACCGTCTGCCTCTGTGGCATGAGAAAATGGAAAACCACACTTCTCACAGCCCTCTGCCAAATATGCTTTCTTACTCATACGCTTTCTCCTTTTTGTCCATTCAACTGTTTTTCTATGATTTTACCTGCTATTTCAACGGCCGTTGAGAGTCGTTCAGTATCCAGCCCAAACCCTTGTGCGTAGCAGGCCCTGCCACCGCCTTTTCCTCCAATCTCAGCGATAGCGTCTTTGAACGCAGGCAGCACGTCGATGCGCTTTTCTGCCTTGCTGCATCCAAACATCAGTAACGCGCCGGCGGCGGTCTTTCCACCGAGCAACACGGCAACCCCCTTTTGCTCCGTCAGAAGAACAAAGAGCTGCCTCATTTCCTCCTTTGTAGTGTCTGGCAAGAGGTGTTTTACCAGAGTAATCTCGCCGATATGAGGTGCATTTCGGAGCAGACCGGACACTTCGGACGCAGACAAACGGTTCAAAAGAGCCTGTCTTTCGTCTTTTAATACCAGTACCTCACTCCGTTGTTTCATCACCCGCTCCTTCAGCTCCGTTTCATTACAATTCAATTCCCGCATTAAGTGCATAGCATTCCCGCAGAGGGTGCACACCCAACGCAGCGCCGGCTGCCCACAGAGAAAATGGATGCGCGAACCGCTTTTATGAGTGTCGATGCGCTGTATTTTAATAATGCCGACCTCGCCAGTGTACTTGTTTTGCAGACCACAACAGGGCGTGTAATCTAACTCTGCGATTTTTACGATACGGATTGCCTTATCTGTCTGCGGAACATCCCGCCTTGAATTACGCTGTATTTCCTCCAAGCTTGGAAAAAGAACATCGACTGGGATGTTTTCATAAATAACCTGATTTGCGGCAGTTTCCAAAAGGGCGGCGGTTTCCTCTTTCACATAGCCGTCAAGATCGATGGATAAAGCATCCTGCTCCAAGCGCAGACCGATGGTATTAAGGCCATAGTCCCGGACAAACACAGCGGAGAGAATATGCTGGCCGAGATGCTGCTGCATCAGTTCAAAGCGCCGTTTCCAGTCAATCTTGCCGTGAGCGGTTTCCCTTGTGAGCGGTTTGTCCAACACATGAACAATCTCTCCGTTTCGCTCATAAACATCCTCGACGGGACTGCTGTTCAGCGTTCCAAAATCACAGGGCTGGCCCCCGCCACCCGGATAGAACAGTGTTTTGTCTAGTACCACTTGAACCTTTCCATTTCGTACATCCTGCCGTATAACGGCAGCGTCAAATTCTTGCTGGTAAAGTGCATCATAATATATTTTTTTCGTCATATTCGTTTCCTCCCTTAATCGTGAAAGATATTACGGTTAAATAAGATGTTCTTGCCGATAGAGATTATGATACGGCAGTCTACGCTGTCGCCGGCCCTAATCAATCAAATGCCAGCGATATGGCGCACCACAGTAATACAAGCGCCATAACGATATTGAACGTGCGGTAATATTTCGTCAGAAACTTTTGAAATGCACCGCCAGCCGCAGCCCATGTGATAGTACCTGCCACCCCAATGACCGTTATCATAAATGCGTGAATGAGCAAAACGCTTAAATTCTTGTCATAAGGCATCACATAGCCTGTGTAGACCGTAATCGAGTAAAGGATGATTTTTACATTGGCGAACTCCAGCAGAAAGCCTTTCATAAAGGATATTTGTTTGTCCTCCGTATCTCCCGGCTTGCTCAAAGCTACATAAATGGCGAGGTAAACAATGTAAGCAGCACCTACATATTTGAGTACGCCTGCCATAGATGGCACATATCTTGCCAACTCATAGCAGAACACCGCACAGACTACCATAACACACAAGAAGCCTGCAGCAATTCCTAAAAGGACATTCTTGCCCTTGCGCCAGCCGTTCTGACTGACCGCATAGAGCGCGACGATGTTGTTTGGTCCCGGCGTAAAAGCCGTCACTAGCGTGTAGGGCAGATAAGAAACAATAATTTGAAATAACACTTGCAACCCTCCTGTTCTTCCTTTATAATACAGCCAAAGAATAATTTTGTATAATTGAAATAATCGAAATAATAATTTGATTTTATTGAAGTATTTGGAGGCAGCGATATGGACTTAAAATACCTGAACACTTTTCGCGTCATCGTGGAAGAGGGGGGATTTTCCAAGGCCGCCGACAGGCTGGGCTATACCCAATCTACCATTACCTTTCAAATTGGGCAGTTGGAGCAGGAACTTTCCACCAGCCTCTTTGAAAAAATAGGCAGAAGAATGGTGCTCACCAAGGCTGGCGAGCACTTAATTCCCTATGTAAATGAAGTCCTATCCTCCGTGGACAGGTTGCGCAATTTTGAAGATGATCTCGCTGAGTGCCAAGGTGATCTTCGCGTTGGCGTTGGAGAGACGTTGCTGTGTTTTCATCTGCCCGCAATTCTGAAGGAATTTCATAAGAAAGCACCTAAAGCGCGGCTATTCCTGCGCTCCATGAACTGCTATGACATACGGGATGAACTGGTGGCCGGTTCTCTGGACATCGGCGTATTCTATAACTGTGTGGGCGGCTTCGGTACGAGCCTTACCACCTATTTCTTTGGCACCTATTCGCTGGCGCTGGTAGCATCACAGAAAACAAAAAAACAATATCGCGATTTCATTACAACCAATCAGCAGATACCTGTGCCGTTTATCATCAATGAGCCGAGCTGTGTATTCCGGCAGCTATTTGAACAGTACCTCCGGGAGAAGTCCATCATGCTCGACCACACGATTGAGCTTTGGAGTATTCCAACAATCAAAAATCTTGTAAAAAATGATGTTGGCATCTCTTATCTGCCACGTTTTTCCGTACAGGAAGAATTGAGCGACGGAAGCCTTGTGGAGATACCAACGGAGCTAACTGAAACGACGATCACTGCCGTCTGCGGACACCATAAAAACAAATGGATCAGTCCACTGATGCAGTTGTTTATTGATTTATGTGCTGGCGCCAGCAATTAAATTGAAGAGATGATAAGGACCTGTGGAAGGTCGGAAGCGTAGCGTGGATCGTATTGTAATTAAAATAGCAAAGGAGTATAATTAATTCCCACAGGGCATTTATATCAGATTATTTTACAGAAGGGATTGAACCGAACATGAGAACAGAACGTTTCAAGATGGAAAGAGAAGGACTCGTCGAAGAAGGGCAGGAAGTCGAGGTGAGCGAAAGAAGCGCTGTCACCGGACAGTATACATACCTCGTGGAACCATCCATCGCCATGTCAGGCATCTACAGGACATCCGAGAGAATCAAGTCGCGCCGGGGGATTATCAAGAAAATCGAAAAGACAGAAAAAGGGTTTTATCTGCTCGTTGAAATGGAGGAGTAATTCAGGGCAAATTTTCATTGACAAAAGAGTGTGTCATATGATATAAATATCTAGTGAGCAATATCACTTAGGGGATTGGTCAAGTGGTATGATAGGGGTCTCCAAAACCTTTGGCGGGGGTTCGATTCCCTCATCCCCTGTAACGAAAAAGTCTCGGTTAGCTGTAGAAGCAGACCGGGATTTTTTTATTACGTAGGAAGCTGCGTTTTCTATGTAATAAAGACCCTCCGGAGAAGGCACATCCTTTATTTTATCAGGAACAGGAGATACGATAACATTCACAGACGGCAGCATCTGTGCAGAACAGTGATCCTGCAGCCTGTGCCGCACATATAGAATTCATCAATAATTCCAGACATACGTGTAATTAATCAATAAGACAGACTGGCTTGGATACGATAAGATAAGCATGTAGTACAGATGATATATATTACGCGACAGGAGGAATGAAAGTATGAATTTGAAGAACGAAGTGAGCGTAGCTAAAATTACGAAAGACGCAGAAGACTTGTTCCGGGGAGGATTCTTCTGCTCCGAAGCGGTGGTGAGCTCCATCCGCAGCAACTTTGAAATCGATGTGCCGGAAGTGGTCGTATCTATGGCTTCCGGGTTCCCGGTCGGAATCGGCCGTTCCAAATGTCTGTGCGGAGCAGTGTCCGGCGGAGTTATGGCAATCGGACTCGTGTTCGGAAGAACCGTGCAGAAGGATCCGCAGGTAGAAGAGACGCTCCGGCTGTCCAAAGAACTGCACGACTGGTTCAAGGCGGCAAATGGCAAGAATGCGCTCTGCTGCAGGATTCTGACAAAAGAATTTGATATGGCACAAGGCGAACATAAAGAGCAGTGCATCCGTTTCACTGGTATGGTAGCCGGAAAAGTCGCGGATATGATCATCCGCGAAAAAGGCCTTACGAACATAGATGGATAGGGGGGATGGAGATGATTAGACGAATACCCTTGCCTGTGACCGGCGTGATGCTGGGAATGGCCGCGCTCGGCAATCTCCTTCAGTCTTATTCTGAAGGAGTCCGTCTCGTCTGCGGAGCGGTGGCTGCCGTGACAGGACTGCTTATCCTGCTGAAAGTAATCCTGTATCCGAAACTGTTTGCGGAAGATATGAAGAATCCGGTCATAGCGAGCGTGTCCGGTACATTTACGATGGCGCTCATGCTCCTGGCCGGTTATGCCAAGCCCTATCTGAACGGAGGGGCGGATCTTATATGGTATGCAGCAATTATACTTCATATTGTGCTCATAATCTATTTTACCGTGAGGTTTATCGTGCATCTTGACATGACGAAGGTATATGCCAGCTATTACATCGTATATGTGGGGATAGCAGTTGCCAGTGTCACGGCCCCGGCTTTTGGACAGACGGGTATCGGGACAGTCCTGTTCTGGTTCGGCTTTGCCGCGCTTCTCGTGCTTCTGGCCCTCGTTACATACCGCTATTTGAAATACAGAAAGATGCCGGAACCGGTGCAGCCACTATTCTGTATCTATACTGCCCCGGCCAGCCTGTGCCTGGCGGGATACATACAGTCGGTGCAGCCAAAATCCATTGCTATGGTAGGGTTTCTGGCGGTGCTTTCCAGTTTGATATATGTGGTGGTGCTGGTAAGGCTCCCCCGTTTCCTGAAGATGAACTTTTATCCGAGCTATTCGGCATTCACCTTCCCGTTCGTCATCACGGCAATCGGTATGAAGATGACAATGTCATGCCTCGCGAACATGGGTTCACCGCTGCCGTTTCTGCAGTACGTGGTGCTCATAGAGACCGTAATCGCGGCGGTGCTGACCATCTATGCACTTATACGCTATATCGTGTCGGTCTGCGGACAGCCCGGTGAGCAGAAGACAGCGGGAATTAAGACGGCTACATAGATAAATCCTGCACTCAGATGCCGATTTGGCCTCTTTGTGCAGGATTTGTACTATCTCTTTTATACCGGCAGCTCTCCGCAGTATTTTCTGTAATCTTCTGCAAAATGCTGTATCTGGCTGTCGAGGCATTTCCAGGCGTCCGGAGACAGCCCATCCACAAGGTCAGTCATACCGGCCTTGATCAGCGCCGGATTGTAGGGAACGTCCAGTGCAAAATCGCTGTATGCGCGAAGCTTGTGGAAGTACATCCCTGCCTCTGCCTCTTCGTGTTCCGACCGGCACATTTCATACATGGCCACACAGTCGGTCACCTCTGTATCCGTACATTCTTTACAGATCCACTTTCCGAGATAATAGTATGTTCCGCCGATGCGGTATACAAATCCCGGATACTTTAACAATCGTTCCAACATGATACACATACCTCCTCATCTATTATTACAATAGCAGAGATAAGCCTGCTTTGCAAGGACGCATGCAGCCGTCACGCAACGGGTCATTCCGCTTTCGGCAGCTTGTCAAGGGACTGGAACGTATAGCCCATCTCTTCCCATTTGGTGAGGAGCTCGTCGAGGATTTCCGCGTTTGTGGAAGAGGTGCTGTGGAGGAGGACGATAGCTCCGGGATGGATCCGGTTCAGCAGCTTGTCATAGGCTTCCTCTTTGGTCGGCTGGTCATCCTGGTACCAGTCCACGTAAGCGAGGCTCCAGAAAAAGGTCTTATACCCCATATCTTTCGCCATCTGTAGATTGCCTTCGCTGTATTTTCCTTGAGGAGGCCGGTAATACTTCGTCATCTCTTCCCCTGTAATATCCTTATAGATGGTTTCTACTTTACCCAGTTCTTCTGAAAATGCTTCTTTTGTGGAGATTTTAGACATGTCAGGGTGGGTATATGTATGGTTGCCGACGATGTGGCCTTCGTCATTCATCCGTTTGATCAGCTCGGGATTTTCAGTTATAAAGTTGCCTACGACAAAAAAAGCGGCCGGTACTTTATGCTTTTTCAACGCGTCCAGAATCGGCGCCGTGTTTCCGTTTTCATAACCGCAGTCAAAAGTCAGGTAGATTACTTTGTCCTCCGTACTGCTTTTGTAAAACGCATCAAATTGTTTCAGCTCATCGGCTGTAGCGTTGGCAGCAGGCGGCTGTCCGTCCTCCTGGAAGCTCAGGCCCCAGTTCCCGTCTGCCGCAGTCTGCACCGCTTCCCCGGTAAAGTGCTCCACAGCCTTTGCCCCCATGGTGCCGATAAAAAAGGCGGCGGCAAAGAGAAGGAGTATCTTTCCCCACTTCTTGTATAATGAGAGATGTTTCATAATGGCTCCGTATCGTACGATGATTTGTGTAATTATATTTCTAAACCAGAAACATTATGCCGGTTTCCGCATATCATATTGGAGCAGGTTCAATATTTCACAGGAGTGGAGGGTCAAGATATTGGAAGAATTCAAAAGGGAGATGCCGATGGCACATGCAAAGCTTATGGGCGCGCCGGGATACGGTGATATCAGGGGGAACGTCTATTTTTACAGTACATATGGAGGCACGGTAGTCGTGGCGGAAGTATACGGAATAACAGGGAAGACAGAAAAGGATGCCGGAGGTTTTCTCGGGTTTCATATCCATGAAGGCGGCTCCTGCACAGGAAACGCAGAAGATCCTTTTGCAGATGCAGAGGCGCATTATAATCCGGAGAACCAGGAGCACCCAGGACATGCGGGAGATCTGCCGAGCCTGCTTGTAAAGGATGGGATTGCCTGGATGGCCGTATATAGCGGACGGTTTTATCCGGAAGAGGTGATTGGCAGAACGGTAGTCGTTCACGATATGCCGGATGATTACAGGACACAGCCATCCGGCGGATCCGGGGCGAAGATTGCGTGTGGAGAGATAGTTGTCTGGGAAGGATAGCTGCGGAGGCACACTTGACTTTCGCACGGTTTTTACTTACAATACAGCCATGAAAGAAGAAAAAAATCTTACGATAATCAGTTTTACAGATACAGGCAGCCGGCTTGGCGCTGCACTCTGCAGGCAGCCTGTCCTAACGCAGACAGCCTGCAGAGGCTATGCTCCGGAAAAGTACGCGGCCCGGTACAGCCTGCGCCCTCTGCCTGAGGATATGAAAGCATGGATAGGGACGCTCTGGGGGAAGGATGCGTTCTTGTTCATAGGTGCAGCCGGAATCGCTGTACGTCTCATCGCACCGTGGGTGCATGATAAGTATACAGACTCCCCGGTCATCGTGATGGACGAGAAAGGGCAGTACATTATCCCCCTCCTGTCGGGCCATGTGGGAGGGGCGGTAGAACTTGCCCGCGTGCTCGCCGGGGTCACAGGGGGAGTCCCTGTCATAACGACGGCAACAGATGTGCAGGAAACATTTGCCGTGGATATGTTTGCACTTAAGAACGGGCTCAAGATAGGGAGCAGGGAACTCGCAAAACAAATATCCGCGGCAGTGCTGGATCAGAAGAAAATCGGTCTGTACAGCGAGTCTCCCATTGACGGCTCCTGGCCGGAGGAACTGGAGCCGTGTACGTCGTTGGAAGAACTGCAGAGGTATCCTTATGGAATTGCCATTACAGAGGAAGGAGCTGCTGCCGGCCAGGGGACTGAAAAGACAGTGCTGCGGCTGAAGCACAGAGCTTGTATCGTGGCAGGCATAGGCTGCCGCAAAGGCACGCAGATGGGCCAGCTCGCTGCCGGACTTGGCGAAGTGCTGCAGGCACATAGAATAGAAGCAGGCCAGATAACGGCATTTGCCAGCATAGAGCTCAAGAAAGGCGAACCGGGGCTACGGGCGCTGGCAGAGGAATACGAAGTGCCGTTCCATACATTTACCGCACAGGAGCTGAGTACGGTAGCGGCGGTCAGCTCCCACTCCGAATTTGTAGAACGGGTAACCGGGGTGGATAATGTATGTGAGCGGGCAGCGCTCCGGCTCTGTCCGGACGGGGAGCTGATTCAGCCGAAGATATGTGCACAGGGGGCTACATTTGCGCTTGTCAGGGACAGATGCAGGCTGTGCTTTTAGCGATGGTACGGAGGCGGGCCTCCATGCTTGACGTGCAGAAAAGGCTGGGAAGAGGAGAAAGAAGATGAGCGGAAAGATACTGCTGTTTGCGGGGACGACCGAAGGAAGGGAACTGGCTGAATTTCTAAGAGGACAAGGAATCAGCGCTTATGTGAGCACTGCCACGGAATATGGCAGGGAATGCGTAGGTGAGGGGGGGAGCATCACGGTCTGCGCGGGGAGGATGGACGAAGGAGATATCCGTACGTTTATAGAGACACATGCCATAGCACTGGCAGTCGACGCGACCCATCCATTTGCAACAGTGGCTACGGAGAATATCAGGCGCGCCTGTGAAGCTTGTGGAACAGGATATATCCGGTGTCTGCGTGAACGGCAGCAGATAGAGGCGGCCGATGGGATGGTGTGGGTCGATTCCGTGGAAGATGCTGTAGATTACCTGAAGAGGAAGGATGGCAATATCTTCATATCTACCGGAAGCAAAGAACTTAGGCACTATACAGAGATACCGGGATATGAAGACAGGTGCTATGCCCGCGTCCTGTCTACAAAAGAGGCGGTAGAAGAGAGTATCGGACTCGGCTTCAGGGGCAGGCATCTTATCGCCATGCAGGGCCCTTTTTCGCGAGAGCTGAATGTGGGCATGCTCCAGTATGCACAGGCTGGCTACTTTGTGACAAAAGAGTCGGGGAAGGCCGGCGGATTCGAGGAAAAGGCGGATGCCGCAAAGGAGACCGGAGCCGTACTCGTCGTAATCGGAAGGCCTCCTGAAAGCGGTCTGAACCTGGAAGAGACAAAAGCATATCTGATTGCTTATTCTGCTAAATTATGTTAAACTTCATAGTGAATTAATTCAAATCCAGCAGACAATTTAAGAGAAGGCCGTTTGAAAAAAGACGGCAGGGGAAGCCAGGTGAGAATCCTGCACAATACCCGTTGCTGTATTGGAGGAGTGGTATTCCATGAGGTCACTGTAAGGATACTTATGGGAAGGCGGAATACCGTGATGATGCCTAAGTCAGAACACCCGCTTTTAGATGGATTTGGATGGTTACGGGGATATAGCCAGATGTTTGCTGCGAATCTCTTTTGACTTTGTGGTAAACCTGGAATATTTTCAGAACATCACAAAAGGAGAGAGAAACATGTCAAAAAAAGAAAAGATCTTACTCAAGGCATCGATAGTCTTTGCGCTATTGCTTGCCGTCACACCGGCTGTGAACGCGATGCACATCATGGAGGGATATCTTCCCGCATCCTACTGTGTCGCATGGGGAGCTGTCAGCATTCCATTTCTGGCTGCCGGATTCATTACTTTGAAAAAAAGACTGGAAGAGAACAGGAAATCTATCACACTGATAGCGATGGCCGGTGCGTTTATCTTCGTGATATCGTCCTTTAAGATACCGTCTGTGACGGGGAGCTGTTCGCATATGACCGGAACCGGACTGGGAGCCATATTGTTCGGTCCTTCGGCAGTCAGCATACTCGGCATCATCGTGCTGCTGTTCCAGGCGGTGCTTCTTGCCCACGGAGGCCTGACGACGCTCGGGGCCAATACATTTTCTATGGCAGTTGCCGGCCCCCTGCTTTCTTTTGGTGTCTATAAGCTCTGTTCCAGGCTTAAAGTCAACAGGAAAGTATCCGTATTTCTGGCGGCATGTCTTGGGGATATCTTTACATATTGCGTGACGAGCATGCAGCTTGCATTGGCTTATCCTTCTGAATCCGGCGGGGTGGCGGCTTCCGCGGTGAAATTTCTCGGAGTGTTCGCGCCGACGCAGCTTCCCCTTGCCATCATAGAGGGGATTCTGACGGTCGTGATAGTGATCGGACTGGAATCCTATGCAAGGCCGGAACTGAAAGCGATTGGTTTTTTGAAGGAGGCAAAGTAGGATGACGAAGAATACGAAGACAGTAATAATCTTATTGGCTGTTGCATTGTGCATAGCGGTTATCCCGTTGTTCGCGCAGAGAGGAGCCGAGTTCGGCGGGTCTGACGACGCGGGAAGCGTGATGGTGGAAGAGATTCATGGTGAATATACGCCTTGGTTCACTCCGGTACTCGAGACGCTCCTCGGCGGGGAGCTGCCGGGAGAGGTAGAAAGCCTGATCTTCTGCGTCCAGACAGGGATTGGCGTCGGAATCATAGCCTTTGTCATGGGACGCTTCGTAGAAAGAAGGAAATGGATGAAGCACGACGAGGCGGAGAAGGATTAGATAGGAAGGAAGCGTGTAGATGATTGTTGTAGATAAGCTTTGCTATCGGTCAAAGCTCAGATATGTCAACGCCGGCGAAAAGTTTACATTTTCCATGCTGACACTATTGTTCTGCATTGTCTGCCGTTCATGTATGCTTTCCCTGGCCGTGCTTCTGGTCAACAGCACCGTGACCGTAGGAAAAGGAGGCATCCCGCTGCGCACGTATATAAGACTTATGGCAGTGCCGTTTGCGTTTCTTGTTATGAGCACGCTTGCCATCATCGTGAATATCTCCAAAGTCCCACTGGATGCCTATGCACTACCGGTGGGAGCCTTTTTTATCACAGGCAGCAAAGCATCAGTCTTGTTTGGGGTGCGGCTTATCTTTACGGCGATGGCAGCGGTATCCTGCCTATATTTTCTGTCACTTAACACGACGATGACAGATATTATGTGGGTACTGGACAGGCTTCACTGCCCGAAGATCATCTTAGAGCTGATGCTGCTGGTCTACCGGTATATTTTCGTGCTGATGGAGGCAGCATCGGTCATGCTTGTGTCACAGAAGGCAAGGCTTGGAAATAAGGATTTTAAGACAGCGTTAAGATCCTTTGGGAGCATGGGGGCCGGACTTTTAATGATAGCATTCAAGCGTTCTGGTTATTTATATGATGCCATGGAGTCTAGGTGCTATGATGGCAGGATACGTGTGCTGGAGGAACAGCAACCGGCCAAGCCTTCAGAGATTACGCTCATTCTCTTATATGAGCTCGTATTGTTAGCATATACAGTATGGAGGAGAGTGGCATGATTGCAGAACCAGAACAGGTACTGGAAGATATTATAATAGAAGCGAGAGATGTCCATTATTCTTATGAGGAAGGCGGACAGCAGTCACTGAACGGTGTCAGCCTGAAGATCGGAAGAGGGAAAAAGGTTGCCTTTATGGGAGCCAACGGTTCGGGTAAATCTACGTTTTTATGTGCTGCAACGGCATATACAGGCCGGACAGCGGAACGGTGCTCATTGCCGGAGAACCAATTGACTATTCCAGAAAGGGGCTGATGGCTGTCCGGCGCAGAATCGGCATTGTATTCCAGGATCCGGATAACCAGCTGCTATCGGCAAGCGTCTATCAGGAGATCTCTTTTGGACCGATGAATCTCGGGATACCCGAGGATGAGATAAGGAGAGAGATAGAACGGGTGATGGACCATCTGGAGATAACACCGTTCCGGGAACGCCCGGCACACATTCTGAGCGGAGGACAGAAGAAGCAGGTTACGATTGCAGATGTCCTTGTCATGCATCCGGATGTCATCATCCTGGATGAGCCGGCCTCCGCCCTTGATGCGAAACATACGAAGATAGTGAATCAGATAGTGGATAAGCTTGCCGAAGAGGGCATTACGGTCTTGATGGCGACACATGATATCAATTACGCTCTGGAGTGGGCGGATGAGATTGTGCTCATGCATGAGGGAAAGGTGCTGCTTCAGGCGGATCCATTGACCGTGTGCGGGAGCCGCGAGGCGCTGGCTATGACGAACCAGGAGGAGCCTGCGGTGCTGAAGCTTTTCAGGAGTCTGGTAGAAAAAGGCATTCTGGAGGAAGGTCTCAGGCCGCCTGTGAGCTTTGGTCAGCTGGAACAATATATCGGAGGGCAGATGATGGAAGGAAAGAAGAAAAAGGCAATACTCGTTGTGAGCTTCGGAACAAGCCATATGGATGCATTGGAAAAAAGCATAGAGCGGATTGAACTGCACATAGAAGAGGCATTTCCTGAATGCAGGATTTACCGTGCGTTCACAAGTGGAATGGTTTTAAGGAAGCTGAGCCGGACGAAAGGGCTGCAATTTCATAGCGTAAAAGAAGCCATGGAGCAGATGGCCACGGACGGGATGGAACAAATTATCGTCCAGCCGACACATATCATAAATGGCATTGAAAATGACAAGATGATGAATGACCTGATAGAATACACGGACCGGTTTAAGAAGATCAGAGTCGGGAAACCGCTGCTGACGAGCGTGGACGATTATAAAAAGGCAATACACGCAGTGATGGCAGAGGTAAGGCTTGAGCCGGGCGAGGCCTTGGTGCTGATGGGACACGGAACAGCCCATCATGCAAATGCGGCCTATCCGACGCTTGAATATACGTTCCACTCCCTTGGATACAGCCAGGTGCTTGTAGGCACGGTGGAAGGCTTTCCGGATTTGAGGAACGTGATGGCGAAGCTGGAGATTGCAGGGGCGGAAAGGGTAACGCTTATGCCGTTCATGCTCGTGGCAGGAGACCATGCCAAACATGATATGGCAGGAGAAGAAGACTCGTGGAAAGCAGAGCTTGAAGCTGCAGGGTATGAGGTGAAGCCGCTTATAAAGGGCCTTGGAGAGATGAAAGGTATCCGCAATATCTTTGTAGAACATATCGAGATGGTGATGTAGCTGCCTGTTATGGAGAAAGGAGCATACAGATGGAAGGAGACAGCCGGGACGGCAGGAACAGACAGATAGTATGGAAGAACCAGAAGAGGATGCGTACCGGCTATACGACCGGAAGCTGTGCGGCAGCAGCGGCCAAGGCGGCTGTCTGCATGCTGCTGTCCAAAGAACCGGTACCTCACGTATCCCTGCTGACCCCAAAGGGTGTCAGGCTCTATCTGGACGTGGAATGTATCGAGACCGGCAGGGGTTATGCCAGTTGTGCCGTGCGCAAGGACAGCGGGGATGATCCGGATGTGACGGACGGCGTACTTGTCTATGCCAGAGTGTCAAGATGCAAAGGGGATGCAGTCAGCCTGGAGGGCGGGACGGGGATCGGCAGGATTACGAAGAACGGGCTGGAGCAGCCCATAGGCGCCGCGGCTATCAACAAGGTGCCGCGCCGCATGATCATAGAGGCAGTGGAAGAGCAGAGAAGAAAATTCGGCTGTAAAGACGGCATCGCTGTCGTTATCTCTGTCCCGGACGGGGAGGAACTGGCTGAAAAGACATTCAATCCCCGTCTCGGAATCAAGGGAGGAATCTCCGTACTCGGGACGAGCGGCATCGTGGAACCGATGAGTGAGAAAGCGCTTACCGATACGATATATCTGGAGATGAAGGTGCTGAAAGAAAACGGGCATGCGTGGTGCTGTGCCGTCCCGGGCAACTATGGCAGCGATTTCCTGACAGGGACGCTCGGGTATGACGGCAGCCTAGCGGTGAAGTGCAGCAATTATATCGGGGAGACGATTGACGATGCGGTTCGTATCGGTATGAAAGGGCTGCTGTTCGTCGGACACATCGGAAAGCTTGTCAAGCTGGCGGCAGGGGTGATGAATACCCATTCAAGACAGGCAGACTGCCGGATGGAAGTATTTGCCGCCCATGCGGCTCTCGCCGGTGCAGACCGGGATACGGTGCAGAAGCTGATGGAATGCGTGACGACAGCCGAGGCAGTGGATATCCTGAAGTGCGGCGGATTACTGGGACCCGTCATGCAGACGGTCATGGACCGGATCGACTATCATATCCGGCAGCGTGCAGGAAAGATGCTGGCAGTCGGTGCGGTCGTGTTTTCTATGGAAGTAGGAATTCTTGGAAGCACACCGTCTGCTTCCAAGATACTGGATCAGATACGGAAAGGGACGATGTAGATGGAAGGAACATTTTATGGAGTTGGAGCAGGGCCGGGAGACCCGGAGCTTCTGACGTTACAGGCAGTCAGGATCATACGGGAATGTGACGTAGTGGCCCTGGCGGTATCGGACAAGGCATTCCGGAAACCGGTGTATGACAGAGGAGGGAAGGCAGAAGAGCTCAGCAGGTATCTGCAACGATGTGCGGCGTATCAGATTGTGCTTCCAGTCATACCGGAACTGGAAAAGAAAAAGAAGCTTTTCCTTCCCATGCCTATGATCAAGGAGAAAGAAAAGCTCAGACAGATTCACGATGAATGTGCCGATGCAGCAGAGCAGATTATACGAAAGGGAATAAATGTCGCATTCATAACGCTTGGGGATCCAACCATATACTCTACATGCATGTATGTGCACAAGAGGCTGGCAGAAAAAGGGATAAGGACATGTCTCGTTCCGGGCATACCTTCCTTTTGCGCGGCCGCGGCCAGGATGAACATGAGTCTCGCAGAGAACAGGGAAGAGATTCATATCATACCGGCCTCTTATGGCGTTGAAGATAGCCTTGGCCTTAAGGGGACGAAGGTGATTATGAAAGCGGGTGCGAAGATGCCCGATGTGAAGCAGGCTGTGATGGCAAGGAAGATGGAGATACACATGGTGGAGAACTGCGGCATGCCAGACGAGCGGGTATACGAAAGAGCCGAGGATATACCGGATGATGCCGGATACTATTCATTGATGATTATTAAGGAGTGAGGCTGATGGTTGTATTTGTTGGAGCAGGACCGGGAGCAGAGGACCTCATAACGGTCCGAGGGCAAAAATTTCTTAAGGAAGCTGACATTATCGTATATGCAGGTTCTCTCGTGAACCCTGCGCTTCTGGATGTAAGAAAGGATTCATGTGAAGTATACAACAGTGCATGCATGACTTTAGAGGAGGTGCTCGGGGTGCTCATACAGGGTGTGCGTGCAGGAAAGAATGTGGTGCGTCTTCACACGGGAGATCCGTGCCTGTACGGAGCAGTGAAAGAACAGATGGACGCCCTGGCGGAAGAAGGGATACCGTACGAAGTGTGTCCGGGTGTAAGTTCATTTTGTGGCGCTGCTTCAGCCCTTGAGGCAGAATATACGCTTCCCGGCGTCTCCCAGTCTGTCGTCATCACAAGGATGGCAGGCAGGACGCCGGTGCCGGAACAGGAATCGATACGCAGCTTTGCGGCCCACAAAGCTACGATGGTCATCTTTTTGAGCACCGGTATGCTTCCCCGGCTTCAGGAGGAGCTGCTGGCGGGCGGATATGAGAAGGATACCCCCGCCGCCATCGTCTATAAGGCTTCCTGGCCTGACGAGAAGGTGTGCCGCTGTACGGTGGAGACGCTGGCCGAGACAGCCGAAAAGGAAGGAATCAAGAAGACTGCGCTTATCGTCGCGGGCAGTGTGCTGGACGGGAGATACGAGCGGTCCGAATTATATAACCCATCCTTTTCCACCGGATTCCGCAGGGCTTCAGATGGAGGGCAGGGCCATGAATAGCGTATATGTAGTAGGAATAGGCCCGGGGGACAGAGGCCAGATGACACGCGAGGCGGAAGCGGCGCTTGAGCAGTGCAGCGTTATCGCGGGCTATACGGTCTATATTGATCTGATAAAAGACCGATATGCGGACAAGACATTTCTTACCACTCCTATGACGCAGGAAGCACAGCGGTGCAGGATGGCATTTGAAGAAGCTCAGAAGGGCCGGGACGTGTGCCTTGTGTGCAGCGGCGATGCAGGCGTGTACGGGATGGCCGGCCTCATGTATGAGATAAAGGAGGCATATCCGGATGTGAGAATCAAAGTGGTGCCCGGCATCACGGCTGCCACAGGAGGGGCGGCAGTACTTGGCGCACCGCTCATGCATGACTTTGCGGTCATCAGCTTAAGTGACCTGCTTACCCCGTGGGAGAAGATAGAGGCAAGGCTTCGGGCGGCAGCTGCGGCAGACTTTGTCATCTGCCTGTACAACCCGTCCAGCAGAAAGCGCAAAGACTATCTGCACAAGGCATGCGTACTGCTGCTGGAATATAAAAGAAAGGACACTGTCTGCGGAATTGTGCGCAATATAGGACGGGAGGGAGAGTCCAGCCAGGTGCTGTCCCTGGAAGCGCTGAAACAGACGGAAGTCGATATGTTCACGACCGTATTCATCGGCAATGAGCAGACAAAACAGATAGATGGCAGCATGGTGACACCGAGAGGGTATCGTAATGTATGAGGAAAAGAGACAGAGAATCAGCCTGACGGGCATCGGGATGGGAACCGGGGCGACCCTGACCGCAGAGGCCCGCGAGGCGCTTGAAAGCTGCGACTGTATCATCGGGGCGGCCCGTATGACGGAAAGCCTTTCCCACTTTGGAAAGCCGGCGTATGATGCTTATAAAGCAGAAGAAATCAAAGAGATTATCAGAGAACACGGTGGATATGGACATATCGTGGTAGCGCTGTCGGGAGATTGTGGATTTTACAGTGGGGCAAAAGCGCTGGCAGGAGAGCTGGAGGAATACAAGGTAGAACTCATACCGGGGATATCATCGGTTGCCTTTCTTGCCTCCAGGCTGCGAGTAAGCTGGGAGGATGCAGCGCTTATGAGCGTTCATGGCCGGCGGCAGAACTACATATATGCGATAGCTCACAACGAAAAGATCTTCCTGCTTCTGGGTGGGGAGGCACGTGCGCGGGAGCTGTGTGAAAAGATAAGATACTTTGGACTCGCAGATGTGGAATTCCATATCGGACGACGGCTTTCCTATGAAGATGAAACCATCATATGCCGGCGCGGAAGTGAACTCATGCCGGAGGACTGCGCAGGGCTTGATGTGGCATTTGTCCGTAATCCTTCGCCCGATAAAAGGGTGGCCGCGCACATAGAAGACGAGGAGTTCATCCGAGGCGGCGTGCCGATGACGAAAGCTGAAATCCGTGCAGTGAGCCTGGCGAAGCTCGGCCTTACACAGGACGCGGTGCTGTATGACATCGGGGCCGGGACGGGTTCTGTATCTGTAGAGGCGGCGCTCCGGTCGGGAGAGATTAAGGTGTATGCGGTTGAAAAGAATCCGGAAGCCATACGTATTCTGAAAGAGAATAAAAGGCAGTTCGGCTGTGATAATATCGAGGTGGTGGAAGGTACTGCCCCTGGCGGTTTACAGAATCTGGAACCTCCCACGCACGTGTTTGTCGGGGGAAGCTCGGGGAACCTGTCAGAGATTCTTAAAGCGGTGAAGGATAGGAATCCGGACGTACGTATTGTAATCAATGCGGCTTCTCTGGAGACGATTGGCGAAGTGATAGGAGCGGAGCGGTCGGGCCTCCTGTCCGCTCCTGAGATTGTACAGATTGCGGCATCCAGGTCCAGACAGCTTGGTGCATACCATATGATGACCGCGCTGAATCCTGTATATGTCGTATCGGACGGAAAGGGGCAGAAGTGATGGTAAGTCCAAGATTTATGATAGCTTCCCTGTCAAGCGGAAGCGGGAAGACGGTCATATCGTCCGGGCTTATGTCCGCACTCTCAGGGAGGGGGCTGAAGGTGGCCGCATGCAAGTGCGGGCCGGATTATATCGATACGATGTTCCACCGGGAAGTGACCGGAGAAGAGTCTGAGAATCTGGATCTGTTCTTCCTGGACAGGGATATACTGAAAAAGCTGTTCCTGCGCCATGCCGGGAAGGCGGATGTGACAGTGATTGAAGGCGTTATGGGATACTATGACGGCATGGCCCTTGACAGCGACACGGCCAGTTCCTATGATGTGGCCCGTACCCTTGACGTTCCGGTCATTCTGACGGTACCGTGCAAAGGGATGGCCCTGTCCGTCAGCTCTGTGTTACTAGGAGCGCTTACATTCCGAAAGGAGAGCAATATCCGCGGCATACTGTTGAACCGCATATCAGAGATGCTGTATCCAAGGATGAAGCAGATGATAGAAAGCGAGCTTTCGAAAAGAGGGTTTTTGATACCTGTCGTCGGATACGTGCCGGAAGACGACGTGTTCCGGCTGAAGAGCCGGCATCTCGGCCTCGTCCTGCCCGAGGAGGCTGGACTTATCCGCAGGCAGTTCAAGGAGGCGGGAAAGATACTGGAAGAGACGGTGGATTTGGATCTGCTGCTGGAAATCAGTAAGGACATGGAAAGGACCGGCTGCATGGCGGAGGCAGGATGTACAGGTGGACAGCCGGATAAAGAAAGGCGGCAGGGCGCAGGGAGGCAGGCTGTAAGAATCGCGCTGGCAAGAGATGAGGCCTTCTGCTTTTACTATAAAGATAACCTGGAGCTGCTGGAAGATTCGGGCTGTGAGCTCGTACCGTTCAGTCCCCTGCATGATGCGAAGCTGCCGGAAGGAATCTCAGGACTCATATTGGGAGGAGGCTATCCGGAACTTTACGCAGGTGAACTCTCGCAGAATGAGACCATGTGCCGGGATATCCGGCACATGGTGGAAGCCGGGCTTCCGTGCCTGGCAGAGTGCGGCGGCTTTATGTATCTTCACAAGGAGATGGAAGGCGCAGACGGCACTGCGTACCCGATGGCTGGCGTGGTTCATGGGAAGGTGTATTGGACACCCCGGCTCGTACGGTTCGGCTACATAGAGCTGTCCGTCCTGGGAGAGGGAAAGTTACTCAAAGCAGGAGAAACGATTCGGGGACATGAATTTCACTACTTTGACAGTACGGACAACGGAACCGGCTGCATGGCGGTGAAGCCCGGCAGGCAGCGCGCTTGGGAATGCATGCACACAAAAGGGAACCTGTTCGCGGGGTTTCCTCACATACATTACTGCTCTAACCCGTCATTTGCACACCGGTTTATACATTGCTGCACAGAGTGGGTACGAAAGGAACGATGATATGGAACAGACGATACGGATGCCGGAAGAGATGACGCCGGATCTGCTCCGGGAGATGATCTTGCCGGCGGACCGGGAAAGCATGGAGATAGCCAGGAGGCGGTGGCAGACGGTGGCGAAGCCGCTGCTCAGCCTTGGAAAGCTGGAAGATGCCATAATAAAGATTGCCGGTATGAAGCGTGATGCCGGATTCACGCTGCAGAAAAAGGGGCTGATAATCATGTGTGCCGACAACGGAGTGGTAGAAGAGGGCGTGACACAGACCGGACAGGAAGTGACGGCGGTGGTGGCGGATAACTTTACGAAGAAGGCCGCCAGTGTGGCGATTATGAGCGAAGTGGCGGGGGCGGACCTGTTCCCGGTCGATATCGGCATGGCGGCTGACGTGCCTTCCGTAACGAAGCCAGAAGATAAGGTGGCATACGGGACGAAAAATATGCGGAAGGAACCGGCCATGACACGGGAACAGGCATGGCAGGCCATATTGACCGGGATACGTATCGTATCCCGGCTGAAAGCGGAAGGATATGATATTGCCGCTACCGGGGAGATGGGCATCGGCAATACGACGACGAGCAGCGCCGTGGCATCCGTGCTTCTGGAGAAACCGGTGGAAGAAGTGACCGGGAAAGGAGCCGGGTTAAGCAGCGAAGGGCTGGAGCAAAAGATTACGGTAATCAGACAGGCGGTTCGCCTGCACCGCCCGGATAAGGAGGATGTTCTGGACGTGCTGTCGAAAGTAGGCGGGCTGGATATCGCAGGTCTGGCTGGCGTGTACCTCGGCGGCGCGCTGATGCATATGCCGGTCGTGGTGGACGGATTCATTTCTGCCGTCGCGGCACTCTGCGCGGTTCGCCTCATTCCTGACGCGAAGGATTATATGCTTCCCTCGCACGTGTCGAAAGAACCGGCGGGACAGATGCTTTTGGATGCTCTTGGCATGTCACCGTTCCTGACGTGTGACATGAACCTTGGCGAAGGAAGCGGAGCAGTGGCGGTGCTTCCTCTGCTTGAGATGGGGCTGCAGGTATACCGCAGGATGAGCACCTTTGAAGAAATCAATGTAGAACAATACGAGATGTTGAGATAAAGGAACCGATATGTATGTATTTGAATCACTCCTCATTGCATTATCTATGTATTCTAAGATTCCCGTGCCGCGGGTAGAGTGGAATGAGAAAAATATGAAGTATGCGATGTGTTTTTTCCCGGTAATAGGGGTTGTAACCGGAATTCTCGAGATAGCCATAGGACGAGTTCTGCTGCGGGCGGGAGCAGGTTCTCTTCTGTTTGCAGCCGCAATGACGCTGCTTCCTGTCCTCGTGACGGGCGGTATCCACATAGACGGCCTTATGGACACGCTGGATGCGCTGGGCTCCTATGGCGGCAGGGAAAAGAAGCTGGAGATACTGAAGGATCCACACACCGGCGCGTTTGCCGTCCTTGGCCTGTGCTGCTATCTTTTGTGGAGCGTGGCGGTCTGGAGCGAAGCGGCCGCAGACATGCTTCCAGTCATCGGCTGCGGCTATGTGACGAGCAGAGCGCTCAGCGGATTGTCTGTCGTTACGTTCAAAGCCGCCAGAGATTCCGGGCTTGCCAGGACGTTTCAGGACGGGGCCGGCAGAAAGACCGTCGGTATCGTGATGATAATCGTGCTCCTAATGTCTATCGCCCTTTCTCTTCGGCTGGACGTCAGGATGGGAGCTGCGTCTGCAGCGGCGGGCCTATTGAGCTTTTGCTACTACAAAGCGGTATGCTACAGGCAGTTTGGGGGCATTACAGGAGATCTGGCCGGCTATTTCCTTCAGATCTGTGAGCTCGCTATTCTTACATGTACCGTATTGGCAGGGAGGCTGTTATGAAGATACTATTGATCCGCCACTTTGAGACGCCGGGCAACAGGGAGAGGCGTTATATAGGGCGTACAGACGAAGCGCTCGCTGAAGCAGGTCTGGAAACACGTGTATGTGAGGTGCGCCGCTGCCTGGAAACAAGAGGCGCTGTGGAATGTGTAGCCGCGAGCCCTATGAAGCGTTGCGTACAGACGGCGGCGCTGCTCTTTCCTGACAAGGAGCCGCTGTGGTTTGATGAACTGAAGGAATGCGATTTCGGACTGTTTGAAGGCCGCAATTATGAAGAGCTGAAAGATCTGCCCGCATACCGTAACTGGCTTGGCTCTCAGGGAACGCTTCCCTTTCCTGGCGGTGAGGGGCATACGGCATTCAAATCCCGCTGCATCTGCGGATTTGATAAGGCGACAGACATCTTCATCAGGGAAAAGTGCGGCTGCGCCGCCATAGTTGCCCACGGCGGCACGGTCATGTCTGTCCTGTCCCGTTATGCCCCCGGACAGAGTCGTTTTTATGACTGGCAGCCCGGTAATGGCGGCGGCTATGTCGTGACGCTGGATGCAGAGGAATGGAAAAATGGCAGGAAAGGATTCACGGAGACAGAGGTGTTATGATTACATGGATGGCCTGCATGACAGGATTTATACTTGACTTGATATTCGGAGACCCGGTATGGCTGTACCATCCGGTAAGACTCATCGGCCGCCTCATTTCCTGCCTGGAGCAGCTTTCCAGAAGGGTGTGCAGGGACAGGGACCGCTGGCTCCTGGCCGCCGGCGTACTGATGTGGGCAGTAGTGGGCGCGATATCGACAGCGGTTCCGTGGGTGCTGCTGTACGGGGCGCAAAGCGTCCATCCCGCAGTACGTTATGTGCTGGAGAGCTTCTGGTGCTACCAGCTTCTTGCCGCCAGGTCGCTGAGCCGGGAGAGCGGGAACGTATACAGGGAGCTGGCGGCAGGAAGCCTGCCCGGTGCCAGGAAGGCTGTCTCGATGATAGTTGGCAGGGACACGGCTGGACTCGACGAGGCCGGAGTCATAAAGGCCGCGGTGGAGACCGTGGCCGAAAACACGTCGGATGGGGTGACGGCCCCGCTGTTCTATATGATGATTGGAGGTGCTCCCCTTGGCTTTTTCTATAAGGCGGTCAACACGATGGACTCCATGGTCGGATATAAAGATGAGAGATATCTCTGCCTGGGCAGATGTGCCGCTAAGATGGATGATGTGCTGAACTATATCCCGGCCCGGCTGTCGGCCCTGTTGATGACGGCGGCGGCATTCCTGCTTGGGATGGACGGTCCCGGGGCATGGAAGATATACCGCCGGGACAGAAGAAAGCATGCGAGCCCGAACGCGGCACAGACAGAAGCGGTGTGCGCGGGGGCGTTAGATATACGTCTTGCGGGGGACGCGTGGTACTTTGGCAGACGGTATACGAAGGAATACATCGGTGATGACATAAGGCCCGTCGAGGCAGAGGATATTGTAAGGGCCGGCAGGCTCATGTATGGTACGGCTTTGCTTGCGTTTCTGCTGTTCGGGGCAGTGAAAGCCATGGTCATACTGATGCTGTGACGATACAGACGGCAAAGAGGAGGAAACGATGGATTATTTACACGGCGGTGACATCTACACTTATGAGGGCATGATTGACTTTTCTGTTAATGTGAACCCTTTCGGACCGGATGATAAAGTGCTGGAAGCAGTGCGGAAGGCATCCGCGCATATCGGAGAATACCCGGACAGCAGGTGCAGGAAGCTGAGGAGCGCACTGGCTGGAAAACATGGCATTCCGGAAGACATGCTCATATTCGGGAACGGTGCGGCAGAACTTATATTCTCTGTCGTCTTTGCCGAACGGCCACAGAAGGCGCTCCTCACTGCCCCGTCCTTCGCGGAATATGCCCAGGCACTGAAAGCAGCCGGCTGCGAGACGGCGTACCATTATCTGAGAGAGGAAGACAGCTTCCGGCTGACAGAAGGATATGTAGATCAACTGACAGAGGACGTGGACATGATATTCCTCTGTACGCCGGACAATCCTACCGGACAGGTAGCTGATATGCCGCTGCTCCACCGCATCGTGGACAGATGTGGTGAACTTGGCATCCGGGTTGTGATAGACGAGTGCTTTTATGAATTTCTGGAACATCCGGAAGATATATTGTCAGTAGAGGCTATACTTGATAAGCCCTGGGTCCTGCTGCTCCGGGCATTTACGAAGATGCACGCAGTGCCGGGGCTGCGGCTCGGATACGGCATCAGTGCCGACAGAGAGCTTCTTGAGAGGATGGAAGGTGTCACGCAGCCGTGGAACGTGTCCGTGGCGGCGCAGGCGGCAGGGCTGGCCGCCCTCTCCTCCGCCGGGAGAGTCCGTATGACGAGAGAATATGTGGCTTTGGAGCGCAGACGCGTGGAGCAGGAGCTGGAGCAGATTGGAATCACGTATTACCCTTCTGCAGTGAACTATATACTGATGTACTGTGGTTACGATCTGTTCCCGCTTCTGAAGGAGAAGAACATATTGATCCGGGACTGCTCCAATTACGAGGGGCTGCAGAACGGATATTACCGCGCCGCGGTAAAGACCCACGATGAAAATACCATACTGCTGCAGGCGCTGCGGGATATCTGCGGGCAGGCTTCACAAGGCGGGATAAGGAGGAGATAAAGCATGGCAAGATGCATTATGATACAAGGCACGATGTCCAATGCAGGGAAGAGCATACTGGCAGGCGGACTGTGCAGGATATTCGCTCAGGACGGCCGGAAGACAGCGCCATTTAAATCCCAGAACATGGCACTCAATTCTTATATCACAAGAGACGGGCTTGAGATGGGAAGGGCGCAGGCGATGCAGGCCGAGGCCGCCGGCGTGGAACCGTCCGCCCTTATGAATCCTGTCCTGCTGAAGCCGACGAGCGATAAGGGGTCCCAGGTTATCGTTAACGGAGAGGTGGCAGGTGTGATGACGGCGGCAGAATATTACCGCCGGAAGAAAGCGCTCATACCACGTATACTAGATGCATATAACAAGCTGGCGGCCGCATATGATGTCATCGTCATAGAGGGGGCCGGGAGCCCTGCAGAAATCAACCTGAAAAGCGGGGATATCGTGAACATGGGACTGGCCGCGCTTGTAGACGCGCCTGTACTTCTTGTGGGGGATATTGACAGGGGAGGCGTGTTTGCACAGCTTGTCGGTACGATGGAACTTCTGGAAGAGAAGGAAAAGCGGCGGATAAAAGGGATGATTATCAATAAGTTCCGGGGAGACAAGGACATTCTTCTGCCGGGCCTTCGGATGCTGGAGGAAAAGACCGGAGTTCCGGTGCGGGGCGTGGTGCCGTATATCCAACTGGACATTGATGAGGAGGACAGCCTGACAGAACGTTTTCAGAAGAAGGGGTCAGATGGGCTTATAGATATTGCCGTCATCCGCTTTCCCCGTATCTCAAATTATACTGATTTTATGGCGCTGGAGTGTGTGGAGGAGGTTTCGGTGCGCTATGTCGCTTCCCCGGCAGAGTTCGGTACTCCGGACGCGGTTCTTCTTCCGGGAAGCAAGAATACGATAGAGGATCTGCTCTGGATGAGGCAGAGCGGGCTGGAGGCGAAGGTCATACGCCATGGAGCCGCAGGAAAGACCGTATTTGGAATCTGCGGCGGCTACCAGATGCTCGGGCAGGAAATCTGCGACCCGGCAGGCGTAGAACGAAAAGGCACGGTAAAGGGAATGGGGCTTCTGCCGGTACGTACGGTATTTGAGCAGGGCAAGACGAGGACGAGGGTACAAGGACAGGTCTGCAAGACAGGCGGCAGTCTGAGCCGCATGAGCGGGATGCCGGCAGAAGGTTATGAGATTCATATGGGTACTACATCTGCAATCGAAGAGGTACAGCCTCTCCTGAATCTCACAGATGAGAAGACAGGCACGCAGAAGGCGGACGGCGCCGTATGTGGGAATGTATATGGCTGCTATGTACACGGCGTGTTCGACCGGCAGGAGATGGCCTCCGCGTTCCTTTCTTCTCTGCTAGAGGAAAAAGGGATTGATATGGATGCAGCGAAGGCGCAAGATTTTGCGGCTTACAAGGATAAGCAGTATGATAAGCTGGCGGAGATTATGAGGGAAAGCCTCGATATGGACGCCGTCTATGACATTCTCGAGAAAGGAAATGAGGCATCATGCGTTCTATAATAAGGATAGGGAGCCGGGAGAGCCGGCTGGCCGTGAGGCAGGCAGAGATTGTGAAGCAGGCGGTGGAAAGAAACACTCCGGGAGCCGAGGCCAAGATCGTGACGATGAAGACGAAGGGCGACAAGATTCTGGACCAGAGCCTGGAACTGATAGGGGGCAAGGGGCTGTTTGTCAAGGAACTGGAGAAAGCGCTTCTGGAAGGAAGCATCGATATCTGCGTACACAGCCTGAAAGATATGCCCATGGAAGTGCCGGAGGACCTTCCCATCGTCGCCTACGGTGAAAGGGAGGATCCAAGGGATGTGCTCATCTACAAGCCGGGGCATACCTCAGTACGGGAAGGGGGCGTCATCGGAACATCCAGCAGACGGAGGTCGCTTCAGCTAAAAAGTCTGTATCCTTCCTGCATGTTCAGGGGAATCCGGGGCAATGTGCAGACGAGGCTGCGCAGGCTTGAAGAGGAAGAGTTTGACGGGATTGTGCTTGCGGCCGCCGGGCTCCGGCGGCTTCATCTGGAATCGGCAATCGGGAGAGTATTCGGCGTGGAGGAAGTGGTTCCTGCCGCCGGGCAGGGCATACTGGCGGTTCAGGGCAGGAAAGGCGGGGACTACTCCTGGCTGGCCTCTTTTGAATGTGAAAAGAGCCGTGCCGAGGCTGCGGCGGAACGTGAATTTACGGCTGCGCTCGGCGGCGGATGTACGTCCCCCATAGCGGCACATGCGCAGATGGCGGGAACAGAGCTTAAGCTCACCGGCCTGTATTACGCCGGAGATGATACGTACTGGACGCAGACAAAGACAGGAGAAGCCAGGAAGGCGAGACAGATTGGTCTGGAGCTGGCAGAAGAGATGAGACGGAGGTGACAGGATGGACGGAACAGGAAAGGTATGGCTTGCGGGGGCAGGACCAGGCGATGCGGGTCTGCTTACCGTCAGGACGAGGGAACTGATAGAAGCTGCTGATATTATCGTCTATGATGCATTGATCAGCGCGGAGATACTGAGCCTTATACCGCCGGGAAAAGAAGTGGTCAATGTTGGCAAACGTTCAGGCCATCATCTCGTGCCACAGCATGAGATCAATGAGATTCTCCTTAAGGAAGCTCAGAAAGGCAGAAAGGTGCTCCGCCTCAAAGGAGGGGACCCCTTTGTATTCGGGCGCGGAGGAGAAGAGCTGGAGCTTCTCGCGGAGCACAGGATTCCGTTTGAGATAGTACCCGGGATAACATCGGCGACCGCAGTTCCAGCCTATGCGGGCATTCCGGTCACCCACCGGACCTATGCGTCATCTCTCCATATTATAACCGGACATCCGAGGCAGGGAGGTACAGACACGATTGACTATGCCTCCCTCGTGAAGATGAAGGGTACGCTCGTCTTTCTCATGGGTATCACCTCCATGGAGGTAATCTTGAACGGCCTGATGGATGCAGGGCTTGACCGGGACACACCGGCGGCGGTGATTGAAAATGGAACGCTCTTTGGACAGCGCCGTGTCATATCTGTCGTGGACCGCCTGGCAGAGGATGCCGGCAAGGCGGGTATCAGGCCGCCCGCGGTTATTATCGTGGGGGACGTGTGTGCATTGTCGGATCGTTTCCACTGGGCCGAAGACCGCCCGCTTGGAGGGAGGCAGATACTTGTTACCCGGCCCCGGCAGAGCAGTTCTGTTCTTGCCGGAAAGCTGAGGACGCTCGGTGCACAGGTTATAGAGCTCCCTTCTATAGCTACAAGAGCAATATCCCCGAATACCGCGCTGCAGCGTGCGATAAAGCAGTTTGGCAACCGGGCTGCCCAGGAGTGGCTGCTTTTTACAAGTCCGGCCGGCGTCCGTATCTTTTTTGAACAGCTGGCAGAGTTCAAGATGGACATCAGGCATATACTCTGCGGTTCTGCGCAGGTGAAGGTCGGTGCCATCGGTTCTGCTACAGAGAGGGAGCTTAAGGGTTACGGCTTATTGGCGGATGTCGTGCCGGATGTGTATTGCGCGGCACGTCTCGGAGAAGCCGTCGCCGCGCAAGCAAAGCCTGGGAGCAAAGTGACAGTCGCACGTGCGCTGTACGGGTCGGAGGAGCTTCTCCCGCCTCTGCTCCAGGCAGGGCTTGATGTGGATGACATCCCGCTTTATGAGACCGTATATGAGACGCATGAACAGGTAAAGGATAAGATTGTAACGCTGTTTGAACAAGGCGGAATTGATGCGGTTACATTTACGAGCGCATCCACGGTCAAAGGTTTTGTACATACGATGGAACGGCTTGATTACCATAAGATACGCGCAATCTGTATCGGAGAACAGACGGCAGCAGAAGCCGAAAAGTACAGGATGGATATCAGCGTGGCCAAAGAAGCATCGATTGAGAGCATGACAGAATGCATACTGGACAATCTGGGAATCCGCGGAAGATAAGCAGAAGCACAACATACGGGAGGAGGAAACCAAATGGGAAGATACATGTTCAAGAGAATGCTGGTCGGTTTTCTCGCCCTTTTCGTACTCGTTACAGTATCCTTCTTTCTTACAAGGATAATGCCGGGGAGCCCGTTCCAGAGCGGCAATGTATCGGAGCAGGTCCTTTCATCGCTGGAAAAAGAATATGGTCTTGATAAGCCCGCGGCCGGGCAGTATGTGGTCTACCTCGGCAACCTCCTCCACGGCGACTTCGGGATGTCTTATAAAAAGCCAGGTGTATCTGTGGCCGAAGTGATCGGCCGGGCATGGCCGGTGACGGCCGTCCTGGGTTTTCTTGCCATACTCCTTGCCGCCGCGCTTGGGACGGCTGCAGGCATATGGCAGGCGGTTACGGACAAGAAGGCGGTTAAGGGCGGGATATTTCTGGGAACCATGCTTGGCGCAGGCGTTCCCAATTTCGCCGTCGCACTTCTGCTCGACCTGCTGTTTGGCGTAAAACTGAAGCTTCTTCCCATAGCCGGGCTCTCAGGTGCGGCGAGCTACGTGCTTCCAGTCGTTTCCCTGGCACTGTACCCGGCTTCAATAATTGCCAGAATGATTCATCATACATTGGGTGATGAATTGGGACGGGGCTATGTAGCGCTGGCAAGAGCGAAAGGACTTGGGCGGCGGCGGATTCTTCTGACACATGTATTGAAGAATGCCTGGCTGCCGATTCTTAATTATATCGGCCCTGCCGCCGCCTTTCTGCTGACAGGCAGCTTTGTCGTTGAGAGCATATTTACCATTCCGGGGCTTGGACGTGAGTTCGTCACATCCATCGGGAACCGGGATTACACGCTCATATTAGGACTTACGGTATTTATGGGTATCGTCGTCATCGGCATCAATATCATTACGGACATACTCGGCGCGTGGCTGGATCCGAGGATAAGGAGGACATGCAGATGAAGATATATATGAGAAAGAATTCCATGTTGGTCTCTGGTATCGTCCTGCTGGCTGTTCTGGTGCTGCTTGCAGTCCTCATACCGGCATTGTCCCCTTACCCGGTTACGGCTCAGAATGCGGAATTAAGGAACGCTCCGTCCTCCTTTTCACACCTTTTTGGCACGGATAAGTTTGGCAGGGATATCTTCGTGCGGGTGTTTGCCGGGACAAGAATCAGCCTTGCAGTCGGCATAGGCAGCGCCCTTATCTGCGGCATGGCAGGCATCCTGTACGGAAGCGCCGCCGGCTATGCGGGAGGAAAGGCGGACATGCTGCTCATGCGCGCGGCGGATGTCATCGACGCGATACCGTCCCTCCTCTATGTCATTTTGATTATGCTTGTCATGGGTGCGGGCATAGGCAGTATTCTGCTCGGCATCTGCATCGGCGGATGGGTGGGACTGGCGCGCGTTGTAAGAGGGGAAATCATGCGGCTGAAATCAGAGGATTTCTGTACGGCTGCCCGCCTCCTTGGTGTGGGAAACGGCAGGCTTCTCTTTATCCATCTCCTGCCCAATGCAGCGGGTCCTATTATTGTAAACGTTACCCAGCTCATACCGAAAGCGATGTTCACGGAAGCGTTTCTGAGCTTTGTAGGAGTCGGCATCTCGGCGCCGGCAGCAAGCCTTGGGACGCTCATACAAGAAGCGAGGAGCCAGATTCAGGTGGCGCCGTCGCAGATGTTATATCCGATGCTCGTATTGTGCATACTGATTCTCTCGGTCAATTTGACAGGCTTGGGCCTTGAGAAGTCCATCGGCCGGGCAGAAGGAGGAGGGTGGTAAGATGGGGCTTTTGCGTATACGTGATCTGAACGTACAGTTTCATGACGGACAGTTTCATGACGGACAGAAGGGTCAGGAAGCAGTACGGCATCTGTCCTTCGATGCAGCCCCCGGTGAGATCGTCGGTATCGTCGGAGAGTCTGGATCTGGGAAGAGCACGGCCATGCAGGCCGTTCTTGGACTGCTGCCGGACCGCGCGGAGATCGTCTGCGGGGGGATGTGGATTGGGGATGCCGACATCACTCCGCCGCTGCCGGGAGAAAGCAGGAAAGATTATGAGCGGAAGATGGATGCTGTCCGGGGAAATAAAATCGCCATGGTGTTCCAGAATCCTCAGACGAGCCTGAACCCGACCGTTAAGATTGGGCGTCAGATTGCAGAGACGATACGTTTGCACAGTCACTGCAGCCGTTCATATGCCAGAAAACGGGCGGCAGAGCTATTGGATATGGCTGGTGTCCATGACGGTGAATCACAGATGGGCAAGTATCCGTTTGAACTGTCCGGCGGCATGTGCCAGCGTGTAGGAATAGCCATAGCCCTGTCCTGTGAGCCGGAACTGCTCATCGCCGATGAGCCGACGACTGCGCTCGATGCGACGGTGCAGAAGCAGATGCTGGAGCTGTTCCGGCGAATCGTACAGGAGACGGGTACCGCCGTTCTCTTTGTGAGCCATGATCTCGGAGTCATCGCCTCGCTCTGTGACAGAGTCCTCGTCATGCACGACGGTACATTGGCGGAAGAAGGCTCGGTGGAAGATGTCTTTTATAACCCACGGCATGTGTACACGAAGACGCTTCTTGCACGGGCAAAGGAACTTCAGAAGCTGTCTGCCTGCAGGGGAGGTAAGAAGAAGCTTCTGGAAGTGTCCCATGTGAGCAGATGCTTTACCGGGACCGGCGGTCCCGGAAGGCAGGCTGCGGCAGAAGTGGTGCGGGACGTCACCTTTCATATACAGAAAGGCGAGACCTTTGGGCTTGTAGGGGAAAGCGGCTGCGGAAAATCCACACTGGCCCGTATGGTTACAGGAATCTTAGCGCCTACCCGTGGCGCCGTCCTATATGAGGGGGAAGCATTGTCCGTACGGCCGGGGAAAGGGAACCGGCGTGTCCAGATGGTTTTTCAGAATCCGTACACTTCCCTGAATCCGCGGATGACGGTGCGGGATATGCTGGAGGAGCCGCTCATCTTGAATATGGACGTCACAGAGCAGGAACGCAGAGAAAAGGTAGACAGTATGCTGAAGCTCGTAGGGCTGGATCCGGATGACGCGCAGAAGTACCCGCGTGCGTTTTCCGGAGGAGAACGGCAGAGGATCGGCATTGCCCGTGCACTTATCCTGGAACCAGGACTGCTCGTGTGCGATGAGCCGGTATCGGCGCTGGATCTGCCCATACAGGAACAGATATTGGAATTTCTGGAGGAACTTCAGAGCAGCCGCAAAATTACATGTCTGTTCATCTCCCATGACCTGAATGTCGTGAAACGAATCAGCAGCAGGATAGGAGTCATGTATGCGGGCTGCATCGTGGAGACGGGCAGTACAAAAGAAGTATACAATGACCCGTGGCATCCGTATACGAAAGCGCTGCTCTCATCCGTCCTCGTTCCAGATCCGGTAAAAGCAAGAAGGAAGAAGGGAATACCGCGCAGGGAGGAGCAGAAGGCGGAAGCCCTCGCTACAGAGGGGTGTCCGTTTGCGCTAAGATGTGGCTATGCGTTAGAGTGCTGCTTTACGGACAGGCCGAAGAGCTGCCGGTTTGGCGGGCGGGAGGTTGCCTGCTTCCTCTACTCGGAACAATATACGGGAAAGAGAAGCAGTGATTACAGGATGACATCACAGATATAAGGAGAACAGCCATGAAGAAAACAGTGAGCGTCCTCACGGCAATATCCCTCATCGGGATATTGCTGCTTGGAGGATGCACGAAGCAGGAGAAAGAGGTAAAAGACAGTACAAAAGAGATAGTCGTAGCAATCAACAGCGAGACAGGGGGGCTTGATCCGGCGGGGATGATAGCGCTTACGTATCTGGCATATTCGGTCTCGGCACTGGATGAACTTCTGACCTTTGATGAAGATGGCGAGGTGGAATACAGGGCAGCGGAGTCTTATGAGGTAAATGAAGAATCAACCGTATGGACATTCCATCTGCGCAAAGAAGCGGTCTGGTCCGACGGTACGCCGGTGACATCCAAAGACTTTTCCAATACGATAGTAAGGGCGCTGAAGCCTGAGAGCGGCAGCGGATATGCCAACTATCTGTTTCCAATCAAGAATGCCGAGGCGGTATATAATGGAGAGACGGATGCCGGAAGTCTGGGCGTAGATACACCGGATGACTATACACTTACATTTACACTTGAAAAGCCGTGCGTATATTTTCTGGATCTGCTCAGGCTGCCGGTGTATACGCCTTCCTGTTCCGCGTATGCCCGTGGCGCGTCGGACGGATGGGATAAGAATCCTGAGACGAGCGTTGCCAACGGTCCATTTTATCTGGATGAATATGTGCCGGAACAGTATTTTGTCCTGAAGAAAAACACAAAATACTGGAATGCAGATGAGATAAAGCTGGACAAGATTACATACCGCTTCTTCGCCGACCAGCAGTCTATGGCGAATGCCTACGAGACCGGTGAGGTGGATGTGGCGACGGGGCTGCAGTCATCGGTCATGGAGCTGTATGAAGGAACAGACGATCTGTATATTACCGATACGATAGCGACGCGATACATATACCCGAATCTGAACGTGAAGCCGCTAGACGACGTGCGGGTGCGTAAAGCGTTAAATCTCGCCATTGACCGGGAAGAACTCTGTAAGATTGTCGGGGATGACACAGAACCTACGGTAAACTTTATCGCAAGGTATATGAAGGACAGGCAGACAGGCGAATACTTCGTGGACGGGGCCAAAAAGCCATTTGAAGAAAATGTGGAGGAGGCGAGACGGCTGCTTGCAGAAGCAGGATACCCGGATGGAAAGGGATTTCCGGAACTCACATATCATTACCCTACCCTTGAAATGGACTCGGATACGGCCCAGGTCATCCAGGAACAGCTGAAGAAGAATCTGAACATAGACATCAAGCTGAATGCGCAGGAACTGCAGGTCAATTATACGGAACGCAGGGCAGGCCGCTTTGACCTGTGCAGGATGAACTGGACAGCCGATTTTGCAGACCCGTATACGTACCTGTCCATGCTCCTGTCCAACAGTACGTATAACTGCAGCGGGATCCGGGACGAGGAATACGACCGTCTGGTGGAACAGTCTGACACGGAGATGGATCCGGTAAAAAGAGCGCAGCTCATGCATGAGGCGGAGCAGCTTGCCGTGGGAGAGAAGTTCTATATCATACCGCTCTACACGATGAAGAGCTGCAACCTGATTCGTCCGGATATAAAAGGGATTGCCCAGATTCCAGCTACAGGCGCGCTGGAATACAGACATGCGTATACCGTAGAAGAGAACAAGTGATACGAAACAGCAGGGGAGGAATGGAGCAATGCTGCACCTTGTGACCGGAGGAAGCGGGAGCGGGAAATCTGCATTTGCAGAAGATCTCATCTGCCGCCTTCACAGTGAGAATGACGAGCAGGCGTCCGGGCCGTTGCTATATATCGCTACGATGATGCCTTATGGAGAAGAGACGGAAAAGAAGATTCTGCGCCACCGCCTGATGCGGCGGGAGAAAGGATTTGAGACAATCGAATGCTATACGGGAATCCATGCACTTGCAAAACAGGGAAGTCCGTTGTATGAAGCGGCTGTCAGAGGTGCCCCATCCAGCGTACTGCTGGAATGTATGTCCAACCTGACGGCAAATGAGCTGTACTGCCCGGATGGAGCGGGCTGCAGTACGGCAGATGAGTTGGTACGAGGAGTCGGGGAACTGTATACGATGTGCCATAATCTTGTGGTCGTGACAAATGACGTCTTTCGTGAAGGAAGGGCAGGCTCTTGCGAGATGCAGGCATACAGGGAGACGCTGGCGGACATCAATACGCGGCTTGCACGTATGGCCGACAGTGTGACGGAGGTGGTATGTGGAATCCCGACAGAGATAAAGGAAAACAGAAATGGGAAAAGGACAGGTGAACATATGATACTGATAACCGGAGGTGCCTGCCAGGGAAAAACGGCATATGCAGAAAGAACATATGGAGTAGACAGCTGGATTGACGGCGGAAGCTGCGGGTTTGATGAGATATATTCATGTGCCGCTATCCGGCACTTTGAACTGCTCGTGCGGCGGATGATGGAGTCGGGGACGTGTACGTCTGACCTTGCCGGCAATCTTGCCGCCAGGAACCCTGATGTAGTCATTATCGTGGATGAGATTGGCTGCGGACTCGTACCGGTGGACGGGTTCGAGCGGGCGTACAGAGAGCAGGCCGGACGCATATGTACAGAACTGGCCCATATAGCCGAACGGGTAGACCGGGCTGTCTGCGGTATTGGAATGTCGATAAAAGGAGGAGAGAGATGACGGAGCTTACTGGACTCGAAAAAGTTCTGCCGGCAGAGATTGAGGCGAGAAGTTTCGAGATTATAACAGAGGAACTAGGCAATACCCCGCTAATCCCGGGGACGGAACCGATAGTGAAAAGATGCATCCACACAAGCGCGGATTTTGACTATGCGCAAAGCCTTGTATTCTCAGACGGAGTAGTAGAACGTGTGCTGGAAGCGCTCAGACAGGGGGCATCCATCGTTACGGACACCGAGATGGGAAGAGCCGGAATCAACAAAAAGAGGCTGGCGGATTACGGAGGGGAAGCACTCTGTTTTATGGCGGATGAGGACGTGGCACTTGCGGCCCGAATCAACGGTACGACCCGGGCCGCTGCAAGCATGGACAAGGCGGCAGCCCTTGACAAGAAGGTGGTATTTGCGATAGGCAACGCGCCGACAGCGCTTGTAAGGATCTATGAGCTGGTCAGGGAAGGTGCGCTGAAACCAGAGGCTGTCATCGCGGTACCGGTCGGATTCGTCAATGTCGTGCGCGCAAAGGAACTTATTCTGGAGCTTAAGGAGACACCGTCCATCGTGGCGAAGGGGAGAAAAGGAGGCAGCAATATAGCGGCATGCATCTGCAATGCGTTTCTGTACATGCTCGGGGAACGGGGGGAGAAGGATGGATAAGGCTTATTTTCCCATGTTTGTAGATATATCGGATAAGGAGATCGTCGTGGTGGGCGGCGGGAGCATTGCGGTGAGGCGCGTAAAGACGCTCCTTCTGTTTTCGGATCATATCACCGTCATCGCTCCCGGACTCCACGAATCCCTTTTGGATCTTGAGGCAAGAGGCAGGATTGCCTGCCTGCACAGAGCATACAGGGAAGGTGACATTTCCAAGGCCCATATTGTACTGGCGGCGACAGACAATAAAGAATTGAACAGGAGCATCGGGGAAGAATGTAACGTGCTCGGGCAGGCATACGGAAGAAAGATCCTGTTTAACACTGCGGATGACAGGACGTTCTGCGACTTCTATTTCCCGGCTGTCGTCCAGAGCGATGATATCGTGATAGGCATCAATTCAGGCGGGAAAAATCCTGCAAAAGTAAAAGAAATCCGCAGACGGCTGGAGTCAGGCCCGTTTTAAAAGGGGCCTGACTCCAGCCGTTCTTTCTTCGGCACAAAAAACGAGGCCATATCTGCTTTTTCTAACGTGAGTAACTGCACTTTTCTATCAATGCCGCCTGCATAACCTGTTAGGCTGCCATTTGTGCCGACAACGCGGTGGCAGGGGATAATCAGCGAGATGGAGTTATGCCCCACTGCACCTCCGACAGCCTGAGCAGACATTTTAGAGCGTCCTTTCTTCCTTGCAATTTTGTCGGCAATCTCACCATAGGTCATTGTCTTGCCGAATGGAATTGCCAGCATAATATCCCACACCATTTTACGGAATGGTGTTGTTTTCATTAAAAGCGGCGGTGTAAAACCGGGAGCCCTGCCGCTGAAATAAATATCCAGCCAGCGGACGGCCTGCTCAAATACCGGCAACGATTTTTCTTCATATTCTTTCGGGAGCGTATCTCCAAAATATTTCTGACCGTCAAACCAAAGACCTGCAAGCTCTGTCCCGTTGCTTGAAAGTGTGATGCCGCCCAAAGGTGAATGATAGTGATATGTATAAGTCATAAGTTTTTCTCCATAATCTCTTGAAATCAAATCCCAATTTTTCTCATTATACCAGCTATAAAAAGATATGGACAGCCTTTTTATCATAAAGGTATGGAGCCTTGTTTCGTCTAAATACAATCTTAATGCGGGCCATATGAATATTATCACTGTCTTAATGAGAAATTGTATATGCTAAATGTAAGAAAAGAAGGTGATGATATGTTGGCTGATATTTTATTGGGAATGATCATATTGGGAGGCATGGCATACGGAATGTACCTGATGTTCCGTGTGGACTGCTGGACAGCAGAAGAGCGGAAGCTTCAGGAGGATGAAGAGACAAGGGAGCCGTTGCCCCAGGCTGTCGTCTTTGGAAGGGGAAGCCGCAGGAAACAGGTGGAAAAGTGGCTGAACGACAGGGCGGTGGAGGCCGTATATATAGAAGATGTCTGTATCAGAGATAACTGGGATAATGTACAGTATGTTATCGCGCTGTCAGAGTCGGATGCCGATAACCTGTCAATCTGTAATCTGATGAGGAAGATGTATGGGACGGCATATCTGTTCAGCATATGTAATGAAGGGGTCAATGAGAGCGTGTACCACAGATTCCATATACGTATTCTGAAAGAAGACGGAAAGATATGGGAACAGCTTGGTGCACTGCTTGCGGGAAAAGAGGTCTCGATAGCATGAGCGTGATGATGAAAAAACTCACCCATACCCAGATGATTGTGCTCGGGTATCTGATAATTATCCTTTGCGGGACGCTGCTTCTGATGATGCCCGCGGCAAGCCGGGACGGTCAGGCTACGCCGATGGTCGATGCCATGTTTACCTCTACCTCGGCGGTCTGCGTGACCGGGCTTGTCATTGCGGATACGTGGCAGAAATGGTCCATGTTCGGTCAGGTGGTAATCCTGTCTATCATTCAGATAGGCGGGCTCGGATTTATGACGATAGGCGTATTCTTTGCCATTTTACTGAGAAGGAAGATAGGGCTGTGGACACGCGGCACATTGCAGGAAAGCGTCAACATCCTTCAGATTGGCGGTGTCGTGCGGCTGGCAAAAAAGATTATCATAGGGACTCTCGTGTTTGAGGGGACAGGGGCGATTATCCTGGCGCTGCGTTTCCAGAAAGAGTTCGGATGGATGAAAGGAATTTACTACGGCATCTTCCATTCCATCTCCGCTTTCTGCAACGCGGGATTCGATCTGATGGGACAGGAGGAGGCTTACTCTTCCTTTACGGGTTATTATGATGACTGGACGGTCAATCTCGTAATCATGCTTCTTATCGTTATCGGAGGAATCGGATTCTTTGTATGGAATGACATTTCTATACATAAGTGGCATATAAGCAGATATTGCCTGCATACAAAGATTGTCCTGTCTGTGACAGCCGTCCTCATTTTCGGCGGGGCCATCCTTCTGTATCTGTTTGAGAAAGATAATACGCTGCAGGGTATGGACGCTTCCGGCAAGTTATTGTGCTCCCTGTTCGGATCGGTGACGGCCAGGACGGCAGGATTCAACACGGTAGACACGGCGGCGCTGACGGACAGCAGCAAACTGCTGACGGTGATACTCATGTTCATAGGGGGCAGCCCCGGATCGACGGCGGGCGGTATCAAGACGACCACATTTGTCGTACTGCTCGTTTATATGAAGGCAAATCTGAGAAACCAGATGTACTGCAACGTATTCGGAAGGAGGCTTGATGACGGCGCTGTCCGCAAGGCCAGCACCGTATTATGCACGAACCTGCTTCTCGTTATGACCGCGGTGCTCGCGATCATAACGATACAGGCAGAACCGGCTATAGACGCTGCATTTGAAGTGGTATCCGCCATAGGCACCGTCGGCATGTCTACCGGCATAACGAGAGGGCTTGCAGACGTATCAAAAATTATCTTGATATTTCTCATGTACTGCGGACGTGTTGGAAGCCTTACGTTTGCATTGTCGCTGCGGGGGCATAAGACGGAAGCTCCGGTGAAGGAACCGGTGGAACGTATCATAATAGGATAGCAAAGGGGAATGGAAAATGAAATCAGTATTAATTATTGGGCTGGGAAGATTCGGGCATCATCTCTGTGAAAATATGATTAAGCTAGGCAACGAAGTGATGATTGTGGATAAAGAAGAAAAAAATGTTGAAGATCTGCTTCCGGTTGCGACGGCCGCCAAGATTGGGGACTGCACGAATGAAGAAGTGCTGAAAAGCCTTGGTGTGGGTAATTTTGACATCTGCTTTGTATGTATCGGCTCTAACTTCCAGAGCAGCCTTGAGATCACAAGCCTTGTGAAAGAGCTTGGAGCCCGGTACGTCGTAAGCAAGGCGAACAGGGACATACATGCAAAATTCCTCTTGAGAAACGGTGCGGATGAAGTCATCTATCCTGACAGGGATATTGCAGAGCGGCTTGCGGTCAAGCATAGTGCGAACCACGTATTCGACTACGTGGAGCTGGCAGAAGGCTATTCCATCTTTGAGATACCTCCCGTGGCGGCATGGGTCGGCAGAAGCATACAGGAACTTGCTATCCGCACGAAATACCATGTGAGCATACTCGGTATCAAGTCAGGCGGACATCTCCAGATTCTGCCGCGGGCGGACAGGAAGCTGGAGGCCGGAGACCATCTGATGGTCGTGGGCCTTAAGAAAGACGTAGATAAAATATTGGCAAATATCAAGTAGGGTGCTATGATAAGTGCATGGAAAAGATAAAAGAAGGAATCAGAAATAAAAAGTTCATATATACGGTTCGGACGATGCTTATCGTGCTGACTGCCAGCGTTGTCTGCATCGTCCTGAAGAACGTGGGCGTGGAGAAGGAAAATGTACTTATGGTGTTCATGGTCGGCGTGCTCATCATCAGCACATGTACACAAGGGTACGAGTATGGGATTGCAGGCGCTGTCGTCAGTGTCATGATGTTCAACTACTTTTTTACGGTACCGGTCCATACTTTTGCCATCATGAACCCGAATGACGTGGCACTCATGGGATTCTTCCTCATCGCGGCAGTCATATCTTCTAGCCTGACCGTGCGGTTCCAGAAGCAGATGCTCATTTCCAAGAAAAATGAGGAGACGGCAAGGCAGCTCTATGAGATGTCTGAGCGGTTCATCAACGTCACAGGCAAGGAAAATATCATAGAGCTCGGTATCCGGTATATCTATGAGCACACAGGCTATGAAAGCGTGGTGGAACTGCTTGGGGAAGAGGCGAAGAGAGAGTCGGCGAAGGAATATATGTCCAAGGATTATGTGATGTTCCCAATCATCGGCATCGTCAAGCAGATAGGGATATTGAAGGTGTTCAACCACAACCAGGGATTTACCGTAGAGCAGGATCTGCTCGTAAAGACGGCGGCAAACCAGATAGGAATTGCCCTGGACAGGGAACTCATCTATGCGGAGCAGGAGCGGACGAAGGTCGAGATGGAGCGGGAACATATGAAGAGCAGCATGCTCAGAAGCATTTCCCATGATTTCCGTACCCCGCTGACAGGAATACTGGGCGACTGCAGCCTTATCCTAGACTCAGACGAGATGGACAGGGAAGAGGAGAAGCAGCTGTTGAAGGATATAATGGAACAGTCTATGTGGCTTATGAAGATGGTAGTCAATATCCTGAATATGACGAAGATTGAGAGTGGCCAGCAGTTTGTGGAGAAAAGCAAAGAAGTGATTGACGATGTCATCAACGGGGCAGAGCGTCACGTCATCGGTCTTGGGCAGAGAGACTTCCGTGTCGTGCTTCCCAAACAGGTCATCATGGCAGAACTAGACGGCAAGATGATAATGCAGGTACTCGTCAATATCCTGGACAATGCCGTGAAGCACACGCAGGAGGGAGGAAAGATCATCCTCACCGCCTCATTCCGCAGGAAACGGGTATATGTGTGCATAGAGGACGACGGCCCCGGCATCGAAGAGGGCATGGAAGAGAAGATATTTGACGAGTTCGTATCTCTGTCCGGGGAAAGCATGGACCAGAAGCGGGGCATCGGGCTTGGCCTTGCTATATGCCGGCAGGTCATCAGCGCCCACGGCGGAGAGATATGGGCGGAAAACAGAAGTGGGGGAGGGGCCAGATTTACATTCTGGCTGCCTGCAGAGCAGGCAGAAGAGCTATGAGTGAAACTATGACAATCATGATAGTAGAGGATGATAAATATATATTGAATTTTATCTCCATGACATTAAAAAAAGAAGGATACGGATATTTCGTCGCAAGGACGGTGGAGGAGGCACAGAGCCTTTTTTACGCGAACAGGCCGGATATGATCCTTCTGGATCTGGGGCTTCCGGACGGGGACGGTATGGAAGTCATCCGGAACGTAAGGGAAGTGTCGGAGATTCCGATTATCGTCGTCTCTGCCAGACAAGAGGAGAGGGAGAAGATAGAAGCGCTGGACGCGGGGGCGGACGACTACGTGACAAAGCCGTTCTATATGGGCGAGCTTATGGCAAGAGTCCGGGTTGGGATGCGCAAGCTCGGCACTATCCGTACCGGAGGCACGGATGCCGTATTTGTAAAAGACGGGCTTACGGTAGACTACGAGAAACGTAAAGTGACAGTGGGGGAAGAGGAAGTACACCTGACTCCCATCGAATACAAGATACTGCTGCTGCTCATCTCCAACCAGGGCAAAGTGCTTACGCACAACTATATCATAAGGGAAATATGGGGCTATTCCGGCGAGATAGATGCAGGGAATCTGCGCGTGTTCATGGCGACCTTAAGAAGGAAGATAGAAAAAAATCCGGCGGATCCAAGCTTCATACTGACAGAAATCGGGGTAGGGTACCGGTTCTGTGAATAAAAATGGGGGGCAGGCCTTTCTGCCGGCCCGTGTTATGTCCCCCCGGCACCTGGCGGCACTTGCAGATAGGCAACTACGTCGTCGGCTTTACGGCCGGAAGGGTGTATCTGATATTCCGCCTCGTGTATGTCAGGAAGGTAGTGGGCGTCGGAGCTGCTTAGCATCCTGCAGTTCAGGAAGTACGGGTGTTCGCGCTGTATCCGGTGCAGATTTCCGAAGTCGCGGATTTCTGCGCAGCAAAAGGTACTGTCCGGCGGCACGAAGCCGAGGTTCGAGAGCAGGCTTGTCGTCGTCTTGTCGATGTGCGCCGGATAGGCAGTGCCGTGATAGGATGCAACGAGCCCGAATACATGGTCGAAGGATATGTCAGTGGCGCTTATGAGCAGACGTTCCACCGTGCCTGCCACTTCATCCTCTTCGTTCATAATCTGCTGCTTTCCGAAGATATCCTCCTTATTCTTGATTGGGAGGATATGCTCATATATATAGCTGTCAAATGCCATGGCATCAGTCAGCGACGGAAAGAGGCAGACGACGTGGACTTCTTCGGATGTCGTAAGTTCCATGCCCGGAATGACGGTCACCCCATAGTTCCTGCCGTGTGTAACTGCCGCGGGGCAGTTTTTACAGGAATTGTGATCTGTGAGAGCGATGACATCCAATCCTTTGATGGCCGCCATGCCGACGATATTGGCAGGCGTCATGTCATCATCCCCGCAGGGGGACAGGCAGGAATGGATGTGGAGGTCGTAGTACAGCCCTTTCATGACAGCAGCTCCTGTATCTTAAGTCCCGCGTCAAATACCGGAAGTTCTGTCGAAAATACTGCAATCTGCTCTTTTACCGCACATGCCAGCTCTTCCTCCTGGAACCGGATGCCTTCTGCCAGGACGATGCAGGAGATGTCCGCCAGCGAAGCGACCGCCAGCGTGTTCTTGTTACCCATGACCGTAACCCAGGCACCATTCTCGGGCGCTTTGCCCATGGCGATGCTGAGAAGGTCGCAGCAGAATACCTTGCTGATTTCTCTGGAAGTGCTTCCGGGCACCTCTACCTTGAACAGGCCGGATTCAATCAATGTCTGTACCGTCATAACTAACGCTCCTTTCGCTCTAATTCCGTTGTCAGCTTCTTGATATAATCTTCCAATATCTTCATCGAATCATCATTGTTGCCGCACGACAGGTTCAGCGACTGGGTCAGGAACCCGATTTCCTTGGACAGGTTGTTGATATATTCATGGAAGGCATAGATGCAGTCATTCCGCGTCGCCTCTCCTCTGACGATATCCTCCGCCAGCGCCCTGCATGTAGGTGCCCCGCATGAGCCGCAGTCCAGCCCCGGAAGCTGTTCCGTAATATCCTCTACCGTACCCATCAGCTCCAGGCTCTCACGGAAAGATTTGCCGAGACGGAATACCGGCTCATATTCCACATAGGCCGACCAGTGATAATCGACACTTTCATAGGAGCTGGCATGCGTCTGCGCCACAGGCAGATAACGGTGCAGCTTTTTCGTCTTGGCTGTGGCGATATATGGGTTCTCCACAGTTAGCGGTCCCCCGACACAGCCCCCGTTACACGCATTGAGCTCTACAAACTTCAGGCCGTAGAACTTTTCATCCTCCAGATCGCTTAGCACCCGGAGCGCGCTCATAATGCCGTCACAGGCCAGATAGTTGTCTGTAATCAGACCGGCCGACTCTCCCCCGGCGTTGCTCCACCCGATGCCGATACGTCCGGAAGCAGCTATAGGCGAGAGCCTGCTCTCGTCGTGTGTCATGTGCTGCAGCAGGACGGGATACACGTCCTTGATGGCTACGACTTTATCAATCTGGCTTTTTTCCACGCCGAGAGGTGAACGCGCGTAGGTAACCTTGGAAGGACATGGGGAGATGAAGAAGATTCCGATATCCTCCGGAGGATAGCCCGTTTTTTCGATTGCTCTTGCCCGGGCAATTTCTGCGGCAATCTCCACCGGCGGCTTCAGCGGCAGCAGGCGGGGCAGCAGGGTGGGATACTTGACCCGTATGATTCTCACGATGGCCGGACAGGCAGTACTGATGAACGGCGCGTCGTCCCGGTGCTCGCTTATGTATTTCCGGGTGGCGTCAGACACGAGTTCAGCAGCTGCGCTTACTTCGAATACATCGTCAAAGCCCATGGAAATAAACGCATTCAATATGATATCCACATTGGTAAGGTTATTGAACTGTGAATATAACGAAGGCGCGGGAAGAGCGACCGTGTACCTGTAGTTCTTGATTTCCTCGAGGGAATCATATAATGCCACCTTTGCATGGTGCGGGCAGTATCGGATGCAGCGTCCGCAGTCCACGCAGAATTCGGGCGTAATCTTGGCTTTGCCATTGTGAACCCGGATAGCCTGCGTGGGACAATATTTGATACAATTGATGCAGCCTTTGCACGCATCTTCGTCCAGATGTACGGAATGAAAAAATTTGTCTGATTTATCCAACCGGAACCCCTCCTTGTCAAGTTACATGTGAATGTCCATCGTTACCGTAGTTCCGACTCCCAGTTCAGAGTCGATCTGCATACAGTCGGTATACTTTTCCATGTTGGGAAGTCCCATACCTGCGCCAAAGCCGAGTGCGCGGACTTCCTCCGGCGCTGTGGAGTATCCTTTCTGCATTGCTTTTTCGACATCCGCAATCCCGGGTCCTTTATCTGCCAGAACGATACGGATATTGTCCTGAGATATGTCGACGGTAATCTCTCCGCCGCCGGCGTGGATGACCATATTAATCTCACCTTCGTACATGGCGATGGCCGTCCTGCGGATAACGTTATTGTCAGCCCCTATCATCTTGAGCTTGTTTTTCAAATCGCTGCTTGCTTCCCCGGCCCTAGTGAAGTCGTCACCGGATATTATGTAATGGAAAGTCAGGTTGTCGCCCATGTATTATGCACCTCCAAGTAGTCCGTTGCTGTATAATAAGCCGCAGGTCGTAAACATGCCACGGGATGTGGCAAGTATAACAATGCCCCTATCCTCCGCCAGCTTCAGCATGTTCGGGTCCGGGTACTTTCCGCGGACAAATACGATACAGAGAATGTCGAGCATCTCCGCTGTCCTGATTACCTGCGGGTTGCACAGGCTAGTGAGAAGCAGGGACTGCTCCTCCGCGTACGCCAGGACATCACTCATCATATCGGATGAAAATGCGTAGTTAACATCTTCGTCCAGATACGCTTCCCCACACAAGACATCTGCTTCCAGTAAGGATTTTATCTTCCTGATTGTCATATCTTCCTCCTGTACACTTCTGATTTTAATACAGGGTAAAATACTTTTTGTACCCAATATCATATAAATATAGTATATCATCGGAAAAAAAGGAAATCAACACGTATTGTGAAAAACAACTAAAAATGAAAGTGATAATTTGTATATTTTTTAACAGGATGTTAGTCAAATATCAAACAAGAATGGTTTTCATTTAACAATATACACAATAAAAAGGTGTAGATTTTTGTATTTTTGTATGTTAGAATGGAATGGTAATTCAACGTAATAGTCACATGACTAAATAAGACAGTAAAGGGAGGTAAAAAAATGCTTTCTAAGAAAACAACAGTTCAGTTCACCGGAACAGAAGAACAAGAGAAAGAACTGTTAGGAGTAATCAATGAATTGAAAGATGAAAAAGGCGCCCTGATGCCTATACTGCAAAGAGCCCAGGATATCTACGGCTATCTGCCCATCGAGGTTCAGAAGATTATTTCTAATGAGACGGGAATTCCGTTAGAAAAGATATACGGAGTTACCACATTCTATTCCCAGTTCAACTTAAGCCCGAAGGGCAGATACCGCATATCGGTCTGTCTGGGCACGGCCTGTTATGTCAAAGGTTCCGGGGACATCTACAACAAACTCATGGAGAAGCTTGGCATCGTCGGCGGAGAATGCACGCCTGACGGTAAGTTTTCGCTGGATGCCTGCCGCTGTGTAGGTGCCTGTGGACTGGCACCGGTCATGATGATCAATGATGAGGTGTACGGAAGGCTTACGGTAGACGATATCGACGATATTCTGGCTAAGTATGAATAGCCATGATGACGGAAATATCACTGAACGTTCTGGATGTGGCGGAGAATTCCATCCGCGCGGGAGCAGATTACATAACAGTCGAGGTGCTCATAAGCAGCGGGGACGATACGCTCACGGTGGTGATTGAAGACAATGGATGCGGTATGGATGAAGAGCAGGTGAAGCAGGTTACGGATCCGTTCTATACGACAAGGACTACACGGAAGGTAGGGCTTGGCATCCCATTTTTCAAGCAGGCAGCCGAAAGTACGGGCGGTAGGTTTGACATTACATCTGGAAAAGGAATTGGCACAAGAGTAGAAGCAGTTTTTGGATTATCCCATATAGATAGAATGCCGCTAGGTGATATCAATACGACAATGCAGACGCTCATCGTATTCAATGAACCTGTCGACTTTCATTATAGATATGCTTATGACGAGAAGGAATTTGTGCTGGATACGAAAGAAATGAAAGAGATATTAGGAGGCGTGTCCTTTAAGGATGCGGAAGTGTCCGGATTCATCAAAGAGTATCTGGATGCGAACAAAGAAGAAACAGACGATGGTAAATCAGTTTAAATAGCAGGAATGGAGGATGCATATGAAGTCTCTGGAAGAACTGAAGGCAATAAGAGAGAAGAATGAAAGTAAAGTCGGCGTGCGGTCTGAGAGTGCATCACAGACGAGAGTCGTCGTCGGTATGGCGACATGCGGGATTGCCAGTGGGGCAAGGCCCGTCCTCACTGCACTTTCCAATGCGGTCCAGGAGGAGCACCTGGCTGAGAAGATCAGCGTGACCCCTACCGGCTGTATCGGGCTGTGCCAGTATGAGCCGATTGTAGAAGTATTGGAACCAGGCAAAGAAAAAGTGACGTATGTAAAGATGACACCTGAGAAGGCTATGGAAGTGTTCAGACTCCATCTGAAAGAAGGCCAGGTAGTCGCGAAATATACATTAGGCGCTGTACAAAAATAGAAAAGGGAGGTATACGAATTATGTATCGTTCACACGTATTGGTTTGTGGTGGAACCGGATGTACTTCCTCAGGCAGCCAGAAAATCAGGGAAAGGCTGGAAGCGGAAATCAAAAGGAACGGGCTGGAAGATGAAGTGGGCGTAGTAAAGACCGGTTGTTTCGGACTGTGTGCGCTCGGCCCGATTATGATTGTCTATCCGGAAGGTTCTTTCTATGCGATGGTCAAAGAAGAAGACATTCCGGAAATCGTATCTGAGCATCTGTTAAAAGGAAGGGTTGTCACCCGGCTTCTCTATGATGAGACTGTAAAGAACGAAGAGATCCTGCCGCTGCAGGAGACGAAGTTCTATAAGAAGCAGCACAGGGTTGCACTGCGTAACTGCGGCGTCATCAATCCTGAGAATATTGAAGAATACATAGGAACACGTGGATATGAGGCATTGGGCACCGTACTTACGAGCATGAAGCCGGAAGAAGTCATCCAGGTTATACTGGACAGCGGCCTTCGCGGGCGTGGCGGGGCCGGTTTCCCTACAGGGCTGAAGTGGAAGTTCGCAGCGGCCAACGCTGCAGATCAGAAATATGTCTGCTGTAATGCCGATGAAGGCGACCCGGGAGCGTTCATGGACCGTTCCGTCCTGGAAGGCGACCCTCACGTCGTGCTGGAGGCGATGGCTATCGCCGGATATGCGATTGGCGCTTCACAGGGCTATATCTATGTGCGTGCAGAATATCCGATTGCAGTTGAACGTCTGAATATCGCTATTAATCAGGCAAGGGAATACGGCCTGCTGGGAAAGAACATTTTTGATACAGGATTTGACTTTGATATTGACATCAGGCTTGGAGCGGGAGCTTTCGTCTGTGGCGAAGAGACGGCGCTTATGACTTCCATCGAAGGAAACAGAGGCGAGCCGCGTCCGCGTCCGCCGTTCCCTGCACTCAAAGGTCTGTTCCAGAAGCCGACGATATTAAATAACGTCGAGACTCTGGCCAACATTCCGCAGATAATCCTCAACGGGGCGGAATGGTTCTCTTCTATGGGAACAGAGAAGTCCAAGGGGACGAAAGTATTTGCCCTCGGAGGCAAAGTCAATAATACGGGTCTTGTAGAGATTCCGATGGGAACGACGCTTCGTGAAATAGTTGAAGAAATCGGCGGCGGCATCCCGAACGGGAAGAAGTTCAAGGCGGCACAGACGGGCGGGCCATCCGGCGGCTGTATCCCTGCAGAGCATTTTGACGTACCGATTGACTATGACAACCTTATCGCCATCGGTTCTATGATGGGCTCCGGCGGTCTGATTGTCATGGATGAAGATAACTGTATGGTTGATATCGCCAAGTTCTTCCTGGAATTCACGGTAGACGAGTCATGCGGCAAATGTACTCCTTGCCGTGTAGGTACAAGGCGGATGCTTGAGATACTGGAGAAGATTACGAACGGACAGGGTACGATGGATGACCTGGATAAGCTGGAAGAGCTGGCAGCCCATCTGAAAACCAACTCTCTTTGTGCCCTTGGGCAGACGGCGCCAAATCCTGTACTGTCGACGATGCGTTATTTCAGAGATGAATATGTGGCACATATCGTAGACAAGAAATGTCCGGCAGGTGTCTGTAAAGCGCTTCTCTCTTACAAGATTGATGCCGACAAGTGTAAGGGATGTACATTATGTGCAAGAACGTGTCCGAATGATGCAATCAGCGGCGCAGTCAAAGAGCCGCACGTCATCAACCAGGATAAATGTGTCAAGTGTGGAGCATGTATGGAAAAATGCCGTTTCGGTGCTATTTACAAAGAGTAATGGAGGATGGAGAATATGGAAAATATTAACCTTAAAATTAATGGACTCGACGTATCCGCTCCTGCCGGTTCTACTATCCTTGAAGCGGCCCGGCTGGCTGGAATCAAGATTCCGACGCTGTGTTTCCTGAAGGAAATCAACGAAATCGGAGCCTGCCGTATGTGTATCGTTGAGGTGAAGGGAGCAAGAAACCTCGTTGCAGCGTGTGTGCATCCAATCAATGAAGGGATGGAAGTATTTACAAATACGCCTCAGCTCATCGCATCGAGAAGAAGAACGCTTCAGCTTCTGCTTTCCAACCATGACCAGCAGTGCCTGTCATGCGTACGAAGCGGAAACTGCGAGCTGCAGCAGCTGTGTAAGGAATATGGCGTGGATGACGCCCACTATTACGAGGGAGAGACGACACACTACGAGCTGGATGAAACTGCAGCACATATGGTGCGTGACAATAATAAATGTATCCTCTGCCGCCGCTGTGTGGCAACGTGTGAGAAAACCCAGGGCATCGGCGTTATCGGCGCCAACAATCGTGGATTTGACACGATGATAGGATCTGCTTTCGAGATGGGACTTGGAGATACGAGCTGCGTATCATGCGGGCAGTGTATCGCAGTCTGTCCTACCGGCGCTTTATACGAGAAGGACTACACGCAGCAGATACTGGATGCCATCGCCGACCCGGATAAATATGTGGTCGTGCAGACCGCTCCATCTGTCCGTGCAGGACTCGGCGAAGAATTCGGCTACCCGATGGGTACAGATGTAGAAGGAAAGATGGCGGCTGCTTTGAGAAGAGTAGGATTTGACAAGGTGTTTGATACTGACTGGGCAGCGGACCTGACAATCATGGAAGAGGCCACAGAGCTTCTCGACAGGGTCAAGAACGGCGGAGTGCTGCCGCTTATCACTTCCTGTTCACCGGGATGGATCAAGTATTGCGAGCACTACTTCCCGGATATGACGGAGCACCTTTCCAGCTGTAAGTCGCCGCAGCAGATGTTCGGCGCCATGCTGAAGACATATTTTGCAGAAAAAGAAGGCATAGACCCGGAGAAGATCGTATCTGTCAGCGTCATGCCGTGTACAGCTAAGAAGTTTGAAATTGGACGTGACGACCAGGATGCGGCAGGTGTGCCGGACGTAGATATCGCCATAACGACAAGAGAGCTGGCAAGGCTGATCAAACGAAGCGGCATTGAATTTACGATGCTGCCGGATGAGAAGTTCGACGACCCGATGGGAGAATCCACAGGTGCTGCCGTAATCTTTGGCGCTACCGGCGGTGTTATGGAAGCTGCCCTTCGTACAGCGGTAGAAGTGCTCACAGGAGAAGAGCTTGCTAATCTGGACTTTACGGATGTCCGGGGAACGGAAGGTGTCAAAGAAGCATCTTACAACGTGGCGGGAATGGATGTGAAAGTGGCTGTCGCATCCGGACTTAACAACGCGAGGACGCTTCTCAACAAGGTGAAGTCAGGGGAAGCAGATTACCACTTTATAGAGATAATGGGATGCCCTGGCGGATGCGTAAACGGAGGCGGACAGCCGCAGGTGTCCGGCGACGTGCGTAACTTCACGGATGTACGTGGAATCCGTGCGAGCGTGCTGTATAATAATGACGCGGCCAAACCAATCCGGAAATCGCATGAGAATCCGGCCATCAAGAAGCTGTATGAAGAATATCTCGGCGAACCAGGAAGCCACAGGGCTCATGAGACATTGCATACAAGCTATGTAAAACGTTCCGTCAATTAAAAATACGAATTCAGCGATACAGAAGATGCCCTTACGGCTATATAAGTCCGGGGCATCTTCTTTTTTCAGTATTATCACAGATGTATGCGGAGATATTGACAAAGGAAGCAGGTGATGTATAATTAAGATGTGTTAAAAAAATAACAATGGAGGCACATACCATGGCACAGATTATAGGAAGTCCCAGCAGATATATACAGGGAAAAGGGGAGCTGAAAAACCTCTGCACATATGCGTCCAACTATGGAAGCAGGTTATTCGTCCTCACGAGCGTATCCGGCAGGAAGCGCGTAGAGCCGTCTATACAGGCCGGAATGCCAGGAACAGGGGTGGAGACGGTATATGAATCTTTTAACGGCGAGTGCAGCATGAACGAGATTGACCGCGTGATAGCGGCGGCAAAGGATGCAGGCTGCGATATGATTGCCGGTGTCGGGGGCGGAAAGATACATGACACAGCTAAGGCTGCAGCACATTATATGGGCAAACCGGTAATCATCGTGCCTACCATCGCGTCTACCGATGCGCCCTGCAGCGCGCTCTCGGTCATATATACGGATGAGGGTGTGTTCGACAGATATCTGTTCCTGCCGGCCAGTCCGAATGCAGTGCTTGTAGATACGGAAGTGGTAAGCAAAGCTCCGGCCAGGCTTCTTGTGGCTGGTATGGGAGATGCCCTTGCAACATACTTCGAGGCAAGAGCGTGCAGACAGTCATCTGCAGTGAACTGCGTAGGGGGGATGAGTACGCTGGCAGCGATGGCCCTGGCCAGACTCTGTTATGAGACGCTTTTGGAGAACGGAGTAAGCGCCGCGCTGGCAGTAACGGAAAATGTATGTACGAAAGCAGTGGAAAATGTCATAGAAGCAAATACATACCTCTCTGGAATCGGGTTTGAGAGCGGAGGGCTGGCTGGCGCACATGCGATTCATAACGGCCTGACCGTGATAGAGGAGACGCATGCCATGTACCACGGGGAGAAAGTAGCCTTTGGCACGCTCGTGCAGCTCGTGCTTGAGAATGCAGATTCTGAGGAGATAGAGGCTGTAGTGGACTTCTGCAACGCGGTCGGACTGCCGACGACGCTTGCGCAGCTCGGGATAAAAGAAGTGAAGGCGGAGCAGTTGATGGAAGTGGCAGAACTTGCCGCTGCAGAAGGAGATACGCTCGGCAATATGCCGTTTCCGATGACACCGGAAGATGTATATGCGGCGATAATGGCAGCCGACGCCATAGGCAGGAACTATGCAGAGTAACAGCAAAGGAGAAGGCTCTATGGATTACAGATATATTTTGTTCGACCTGGACGGGACGGTCACAGATCCGGGTATCGGAATTACAAACTCTGTCATGCACGCCCTGAGAAAGTTCGGCATCACAGAAGATGACAGAACGAAGCTGTACAAATTTATCGGGCCGCCGCTTGCGGAATCATTTCGGGATTTCTATAAGTTTTCCAAGGAGGACGCCCTCCTTGGAATCAAGTACTACCGCGAGTACTTCAGTGAAAGAGGAATATTTGAAAATATGGTGTATGAAGGCATGGAAGAACTGCTGTCCGCATTGGTGGATCAGGGGATGGAGCTGATCATCGCGACGTCAAAGCCGGAGGCATTCGCCAGGCAGATACTGGAGCATTTCCGCCTGGACAGGTATTTTGCTTTTATCGCAGGGGCAACGATGGATGAGAAAAGGGTAAAGAAAGCAGAAGTGATCGCGTATGCACTCGAGAGCCGCGGCATCCGTGACCGGTCCAGAGTGCTCATGATTGGAGACAGGGAACACGATGTCATCGGTGCACATAAAACAGGCGTTGACGTCATGGGCGTATTATATGGCTATGGGAGCCGGGAGGAACTGGAAGAAGCCGGAGCGGATTATATTGCGGAAAATGTTGGAGACATTAAAAAGTTTCTGTCCTGAATTGAAAGAAAACAGTGAAAACCCCGTAAAACCGAGAACGCAAACGCTAGTTGCGGCAGAACTACGCAAACGCAACATGAAATTGGTGGAGGTTTACACCATGCAATCGTATGATAAATCCATAAAAACTGAAGGAGGAAATCAAAATGGGTTTTGCGGAGAATTTACAATTTATGAGACAGAAAAAAGGATATACGCAGGAACAGATAGCAGAGCAGCTTCAAGTGTCGAGGCAGTCGGTATCAAAGTGGGAGTCGGGAGGGAGCTTTCCTGAGATGGATAAGCTCCTCCAGCTGAGCGAACTGTTCCAGTGCAGCATGGATGTGCTCGTTCAGGGGGATGCAAGAGCCTCCTATGTGGAAGAACATGAGGAATACGATAGGCATATGAATGAATACAGCAGGGCGGTCACATCAGGGGTGGGGCTCCTGCTGTTCGGAACGGCGGTGTATGAACTGCTGTCAGGGGTATATGTGGCAGAAAAGCTCTGCGATATGCTCTTTATGTTTTTTGTTGTGGCCGCCGTGCTCATATTTGTCGTCCAAGGTATGAAGCACAGCGCATTCACGAAAAAATACCCGGTCGTAGGAAACGTTTATACGGATAAAGAAACGGATGCGTTTCAAAAGCGGTACATAACCATGTGCGCTGCCGGAATTGGGCTTCTCTTCTGCGGATTCATCTTTGAGCTTGGCATGGACGGCGTAGCCCTGCCGCCCCGGTTCAATGAGGAGGCCGTGCATGGCGTGTTCATGCTCATCGTCACGGCCGCTGTCTCATTGCTCGTGTATGCAGGCATGCAGAAAAAGAAGTACAGCATATATGAATATAATGACGATAATATGCCGGGCGAAGCGAAGAGGCTGATGGGCAGAATCTGCGGTTCCATCATGATGGCTGCTGCTATCGTATTTCTGCTTGGAGGGTTTCTTGCCAATGCATGGAACGTATCATGGGTCGCGTTTCCGGTCGGAGGAATCTTGTGCGGCATCGTGAGCACGCTGCTGGTGAAGGAGAGGAAATAGCTGTCTTATATCTTTTTAAAGATAGGGCGTAACTCAGAGTGTGGATGCCAAACGGCAGAATGACACGGGGGGACATTGATTTCAATGTCCCTCCTTTTTTTGCATACGCTTTTTATGATTCGGATGAGCAGAGCTTTGCTGTCTGTCACATCTACAGCTATTCGATGTCTGAAGCCTTCTGTTATCAATTATGCGTCGGATTTCATATTAAAACTGTATAATAGATGCCTGGCTGTTCTTTGTCAGTAAATGTCGAAAAAGCGGGGAATGTTGAAAATGTGGTATTGAGCGGGAAAAGAAAATAAGGTACAATAAAAAAAGATGTAGAAAACAAAGTAAGGAGAAAATTGGTATGGAAAGAAGAGTTGGTACTGTATCAAGGGGAATCCGCTGTCCCATCATTCGGGAAGGGGACGACCTTGCACATATTATAGTAGAGAATGTTCTGGGTGCCGCGGAAAGCGAAGGCTTCGCCGTGCACGACAGAGACGTGGTCGCGGTTACAGAGTCTGTCGTTGCGAGAGCGCACGGCAACTATGCTTCTGTTGACGCTATTGCGCAGGATGTAGAAAATAAGCTTGGAGGCGGTACGATAGGAGTCATCTTTCCGATACTGTCCAGGAACCGTTTTTCCATCTGCCTGAAAGGGATTGCCCGCGGGGCCAAAAAAATTGTGCTCATGCTCAGCTATCCAAGCGATGAGGTGGGTAATGAGCTCGTATCGCTGGACCAGCTTGACAAGGCGGGTATCAATCCATATAGCGACGTACTTGATGTAAAGCGCTACAGGGAGCTGTTCGGTGAGAACATCCATCCCTTTACCGGGGTGGATTATGTCCGTTACTACAGTGACCTGATAAAGAGCGAAGGGGCGGAGGCCGAGGTTATCTTTGCAAACCATCCAAAAGAGATTCTCGCATATACGAAAAAAGTATTGAACTGCGATATCCACAGCAGGGAAAGGACAAAGAGAATACTGAAAGAAAATGGCGCTGAAGTTGTGTGTGGCATGGATGATATCTTGACGGCCCCGGTGGATGGAAGCGGCTGCAATGAAGATTATGGGCTGCTCGGATCCAATAAATCTACGGAAGAGGCGGTAAAGCTCTTTCCGAGGACGGGCAGATGTATGGATCTTGTTCTGGATATACAGAAGCAGATTCTTGATAAGACAGGAAAGCATGTAGAAGTGATGGTATATGGAGACGGGGCTTTCAAAGACCCTGTCGGAAAGATATGGGAACTGGCAGATCCGTGCGTATCTGTCGCCAATACTGAGGGGCTGGAAGGGACACCGAACGAAGTGAAGCTCAAATATCTGGCGGACAATGATTTCAAGGATTTGTCCGGGCAGGCGCTGAAGGATGCCATATCTGACCGGATTAAGGAGAAGAAGGAGGACCTGGTCGGAGACATGGCGGCACAGGGTACGACGCCGAGACGGCTGACCGACCTGATTGGCTCGCTGTGCGACCTGACAAGCGGTTCAGGAGATAAGGGGACACCGGTCATCCTCGTTCAGGGATATTTTGACAACTATACGTCATAACCCCTGCCGGATAAGAATTTTTAGTATAAGAAAAGGTAAAGGTGAACCGGGTGAAAAGATTAGCTGTCGTTCTATGCGTGCTGATGATGTGTCTGTCTCTTGCAGCCTGCGGAAAAGATTCCGACGAAGGCGGAACAGATGCATCCGGACATAATTCCGCAGAGGGAGAAGGGAATGATTCTGAGGAAGAAGTAAAAGAAGAAAAGAATACAGAAGATAAAGATACAAAAGCCGACAATTCTGTCATATCCGGAACGTCCTGGACAGCGCGTGACGGTTCTTGGATGACATTTACTGATGAGGAGAATTACGCATGGTATCAGGACAGGACTGTCACGGATGATAATTATTACGCCGGTACATATGAATTCTATATGGGAGATGATGCACTAAAGTATCTGACCGTAGATCTGAAAGATTACGGCGTCACGGAAGCCGAGATGCAGCGCGTATTTGACAGCAATGAAGAGTATTCTCTGGATAATCTGGTATGTATGACAGCGAGGAACCGTTCATTTATGCTGGACGGTGCGGAGCAGCTTAATGAGGAGAAAGAAGTATCTTATTATGGGTTCATGCTTCAGGATGGGGGATATCTTGATATCGCCAATATGACGACAGGAACCTATTATGGTTTTACAAAAGAATAGAAAGCAAAAGACTACAATAAGATGAATGTGAGAGAAGGAGACATTAGATGAGACAGGATATGATTGTGATTCTGGATATGGGAAGTACTGAGAATACCGTTCTGGCTCGGGCAATCCGAGACCTTGGCGTGTACAGCGAGATTCATCCGCATGACATTACGATGGAGGAGCTTGCCAGGCTTGAGAATGTGAAAGGTATCATATTGAACGGCGGCGAGAACCGTATCGTGGACGGACAGGCGGTGGAAGTAAGGCCGGAACTGTATGATTGCGGCTGCCCGGTGATGGCGGCAGACCATCCGGCTGCTAAGTGCGAACAGAAGCTCGACGCTCTTCCGGACGAAGAGACGTTAAAAGAATTTGTCTTTGGAAAGTGCAAAGCAGAAGCGAACTGGAATATGAAGAATTTTATCGAAGACCAGGTTGAATTGATTCGCCGCCAGGTCGGGGATAGGAAGGTTCTGCTCGCGCTGTCAGGCGGCGTCGATTCTTCCGTCGTGGCGGCAATGCTGCTGAAAGCTATCGGCAATCAGCTCACCTGTGTTCATGTGAACCACGGGCTGATGCGCAAACATGAATCCGAAGACGTCGTGGAAGTGTTCAAGAATCAGCTTCATGCCAATCTCGTATATGTAGACGCGACAGAAAGATTCCTCGGCAAGTTGGACGGCGTAGCCGACCCGGAGCAGAAGCGGAAAATCATAGGCGGTGAATTTATCCGGGTCTTTGAAGAGGAGGCGAGGAAACTGGACGGCATCGAATTCCTCGGCCAGGGCACTATATATCCAGATATCATCGAGAGCGGCACGAAGACCGCCAAGATGGTCAAATCACATCACAACGTAGGCGGACTGCCGGAGGACCTGCAGTTTGAACTTGTAGAGCCTCTGAAGCAGCTTTTCAAAGACGAAGTCCGCGCCTGCGGCATCGAGCTTGGCCTGCCTGCGGACATGGTATACCGTCAGCCGTTCCCGGGCCCCGGTCTTGGTGTGCGCTGCCTCGGTGCAATTACGAGAGACAGGCTGGAGGCAGTGCGGGAATCTGACGCTATTCTCCGTGAGGAATTTGCCGCAGCCGGCCTGAATGAGAAGGTATGGCAGTATTTTACCGTAGTGCCCGACTTCAAGTCTGTCGGCATGAAGAACCATGAGCGGAGCTTCGACTATATGGTAATCATCCGCGCCATCAATACGATAGACGCCATGACGGCAACAGTGGAGAAGGTGGACTGGGACGTGCTTGAGAAGATAACGGACAGGATACTGGCGGAAGTGGGGAATGTGAACAGAGTGTGCTATGACATGAGCCCGAAGCCGCCGGCGACGATCGAGTTCGAATAGTCGGCAGGGTTCCGGGAACCCGCATAAACACTAGGTTTGTCGAGGTTCATGGCCCTATTTGATAACACTGGCAAAAAGGCATTTATTCTAAGTTTGCCAGTGGTTAGCAAGTAAAAGATATTTAAACCAACGAAAAAGGTCTTACCGAATTGAGTGATATCAATTTGGCAAGACCTTTTTTGCATATTATTTTCAATGTACTTTTAAATTATTTAATATTGCTTACTTTATATCAATTTAATTAGTGCACTGTCAGAAATGATAGCAGAAGGATTATATTTTTCAATTAAGCTTTGAATAATAATTCGATTTCCAGTACTTATACGAGGACTTAATGTTATATGCATATTTTCAAAGGCTTCATCTGACAGGTGCATATCGTAGTATGATAAGGGTTGTTTTTCTGAATCAAGCCTAATTTTATTTGTAGTAATTTCAAAGTTTCTGAATAAATTTTCAATAGGCTGGTTCAAGTCTAAGGGAAGAACATTCAGTATATAACGCCATTCCCTTTGAAAAGCCCAATGCAAATTTTTGTATTTTCCAAGCTCATCTAATGCTATGGAAAATCCTTCTCCCTCATCCTTTAGTAATTGAGGATACAATTTATCTTTATCATCGGTATACTCAACCTTAAAAAGAATATTTTTATTTATTGCTTGGATTGTAAAGAACCCTTTTGAAAACATTTCAGCTAATGGGATTATACTTTGCAAAGGGGAACCATTGGAGGCATCTTGAACAGGATAACTAGTAACTTTTTGCAATTCTTCTGCCCTATTATCATATATCATGAAAGGGTTTTGGGGCAACATAATTCTAATGCCCCGTTCTAATGAAGCATACATATTCCACATTGGTATACTTTCAATCTCATTATCAGTCCAAGAACTTATATAACAAAATTGTCCAATATTTTTCAAGTCAGCAGTTTCCTTTTCCTGAAGATCATCCATTTTGTCAAGAGAGTTGAAACGGATTGTATGATTTCGCAGGATTAAAGCGAGGGTCTCTATATTTGTATAGTGGTAAAGATAATTCATAATTTGCATAAAAACTCCTTTTATTTATTTCTGGTTTCTAACTGAGGATAGGTATAACGCCACTCATCATACTCCTCTTTGGTAATCTCTCCGGTATCGAGTTTTGCAGCCTGTTTTTGCCACGCCTGAAACATATCGAACATAGAAAGATAGTCGCTACCCTTATTCTTATCCAGACGGAGGCAGGGTTCACCGTCAATCTCTCCAATATGCAGACCATAAAGGTCTTCTATGGCAAAAAGCGTATGCATGAGTCCGATATAGCTGTCTATATCGGGAACAGCCAGTGCATGGGGGGATACCTCAAAAATTTCGGCTAATGCGTTCAGATATTTTTCTTTCGGACTGCGGCTGCCCTTCTCATATTGAGCAATACGGACATCTGCCTGTGTATCACTGAAACCAAGCATCTGCCCCAGATATTTCTGTGTAAAACCATGCAGGAGCCGGAAGTGATGGATTCGTTCTCCAATAGCCATAACAATTCTCCTATCTATTCGTTGATGGATTTAGTATAGCATAAATGTATAGGAACAATCAAGACAAACCCATACAAAAAAGTTTAGAAATTTGTTTGCAACCACTTGACCAATACAAAAAAGTATAGTAATATATGACTATACAAAAAAGTATAGAACAGAAGAAAGAGAGGACGTATATGGAAAGAATGTATATGCGGGTGGATGAGGTAATGAAAGCATTAAGTGTTTCTGAATCCTATGCCTATAAACTGATACGCAAATTAAATAAAGAGCTTGCCAAAACAGGCTGTGTTACCATACCCGGACGCATTGACCGTAAATTCTTTTATGAACATTTTTACGGAACACAAAATTGCGAGAGGAGAGATTAGAAATGCCAGTTTACAAAAATGAGAAGAATGGAACTTGGTACGCTATGGTTCGTTATATGGATTGGAAAGGAGAACGGAAACAGAAGTGCCAGCGTGGATTTGCCACAAAGCGGGAGGCTCAGGACTGGGAACGGCAGTTTCAGCTACAGAAAAAAGCAGATATTGATATGACGCTGGAAGGTTTCTGTAAAATGTATGAAGCGGATGTGCGTCCCCGTTTGAAAGAAAACACATGGCTGACAAAGGAAAGTATTATCCAGAGTAAAATCCTTCCCTATTTGGGGAAACGAAAACTTTCGGAGATAACGGCAAAGGATGTGATTGACTGGCAGAATGAGATGCGAAGCCAGAAGGGAAAGACCGGGAAACCTGTTTCGCCTACCTATCTGAAAACCATTCATGGGCAGTTGAGTTCCATTTTCAATCATGCCATCCGTTATTACGATCTGAATATCAATCCGGCGAAGAAAGCAGGCACGATGGGTATGGAGGAAAGTAAGGAAATGCTGTTCTGGACAAAAGAAGAATATTTGAAATTTGCTGAAGCCATGATGGATAAGCCAATTTCATACTATGCCTTTGAAATGCTTTACTGGTGTGGTATTAGGGAAGGGAAAATGCTTGCCCTTACACCCTCAGATTTTGATTTTGAGAATCAGACTGTAATGATTAATAAGTCATATCAGAGGTTAAAGGGCAGGGATGTTATAACCACTCCGAAAACTAAGAAAAGCAACCGGGTAGTTGAAATGCCGCAGTTTCTTTCTGAGGAGATGGAGGATTGCATGAGGCTGTTTTACAGCCTGAAACCTAAAGACCGTATTTTCCCGGTGACAAAGCACTATTTATCCCATGAAATGGACAGGGGATGTAAGGAAACGGGAGTAAAGCGGATTCGGATTCACGATTTGCGCCATAGTCATGTCTCACTTCTTGTTGATATGGGATTTACTGCATTGGCAATCGGGGACAGGGTGGGGCATGAAAGTGAAAAAATCACATACCGTTATGCACATCTGTTCCCATCAAGGCAGACAGAAATGGCAGACCGCTTGAACATTGAGCGGGCAGGAAAGGAAGTAGAAAGCACTAATGGAGGAAAAGAAGTATGTCAGTAAAAGTGTTAGACCAGCAAGGACGTTGGAGAAATAAGACGGTGGCTTTCAGAGTATCACCGGAGGAAGATGAGCAAATTGAAGCGGCAGTCAGGTTGTCGGGGTTGACGAAACAAGACTATATTATTAAGCGTCTGCAAGAAAAGGATGTTGTGGTAGTGGGAAATCCAAGAGTGTACAAGGCTTTGAAAAATGAACTGGCAAGAGTGCTTGATGAATTGCAGAGGATAGATGGAGGAGGTGAGGTGTCCAGAGGTTTGATGGATACAATAGAACTGATTACGCTTACAATGCAGGGGATGAAAGATGAGAAATAAAAAGCCTTTAAGTGTCGGCAAACACCTAAAGGCAGAGACTTGGTGGAATATCCAAATCAATCTCTACAGGTATTCTACCAAAGCCTCCTGACGCTTTCAACTGGAAATGGAGGGAATTTTGGCTAATAAGAGAGCAGAAGTGAGTTTAAAACTGATTAACATGGAAACGGTGGAGGTAGAGCAGGTAGAATGGCTGCTCTATCCATTCATCCCCTATGGAAAGGTTACGATTATACAGGGTGATCCCGGCGAAGGCAAGACTACAATGGTACTTCAGGCTATTGCGAAACTGACCAAAGGGGAAAAAGTATTGCCGGATAATCCGGGGAACGAAGGTGAATTGCCGGAACATGAGACAGAGGCGGTAAATGTGATTTACCAGACCGCAGAGGACGGGTTAGGCGATACGATAAAGCCACGCTTGATTGAAGCAGGGGCAGACTGTTCAAGAGTGCTGGTCATTGATGACGGAGAACAGCCACTAACTATGATGGATAATCGGCTGGAAGAAGCGATTGTACAGACAAAAGCACGTCTAATTGTATTAGACCCCATACAGGGATTTCTTGGGTCGGAAGTGGATATGCACCGGGCGAATGAGATACGCCCATTGATGAAACGTGTGTCCGTACTGGCAGAAAAGTACCATTGTGCCATTATCCTGATTGGGCATATGAATAAAAACAGCACCGGAAAATCCTCTTACCGGGGACTTGGTTCGATTGAGTTTCAGGCTGCGGCCAGAAGCGTCCTCGTGGTTGGACGTATAAAAAATGAGCCGGAGGTCAGAGTCGTATGTCATGTGAAAAGTTCTCTGGCACCGGAGGGAAAGTCTATTGCTTTCCGATTAGATAAGGATAAGGGATTTGATTGGATAGGAGAATATGATATCGGTGCAGATGATTTGTTAAATGGAGGCAGCCGGGGGCAGAAGATAAAAGAGGCAAAGGAGTTCTTGTTAGAGACACTTGCGGAAGGTGCAGTAGAGCAGAATATGGTTGTCCAGGAGGCGGAAAAAAGAGGAATTAAGGGGAAAACCCTCTGGAATGCAAAGAAAGCTCTGAGGGTGCAGTCTATAAAGCCGGGAGGTCATTGGTCATGGAAATTGCCAGAGGAGTAAATGAAGATGGCAAGATTACCATTTTCTTAGGAATAGGTAATCTTGCCATCTTGAAAGGAGCCAAATTTGAAAAATGTACAGATAACTTATGAGTTGTTCGTGGCGTTGGTACAGTATCATCTGATGGGGAATGACGACTGTATAGACACAATTCAGCAAGGGTTAGAGAAAAAATTGGATCCGTTGGTGCTTCATGATCTGTATGCAAGGTCAAAAACAGCGCATACAGGAGAAGAACGTGAAAAAGCCAGACAGGAATATCTGGTTAGGCGTGGTGTGAGAGATAGCTTTCGTTGGTAGTTTTTCCTGATTATGACAGACAGGAACGTGTCACGTTCCTGTAGATAACAGACAAGGAGAAAGGTTGAACTCGATGATTATTCAACCGAAATGGGGAACACGCAATGTAAACCATATTTTTATGAGAGTGAAGCCCGGAGGATTGCCGCACTTAACGAAGTCTTTGGCGATGTAGAACTGACTGCTGCAGAGATGCGGACGCTCGTATGGCTGGTGGGATGGGAGGACAGTATGACGGCAAATCTGCTTTCGGCTATCCGTAAAGTAACGGTGGTGGAAATAAAGCGGATGGGACAGCCGCACCGTCCGTAGGACGGAAAGGCCTCCGTTCCGCTTCGGTCGGTGCAGAACAGACGTCCCCCGGACGTCTTGCACCCCGGCAGGGCGCAAAGGCAGCTTTTGATGGACGGAACGGCTGTCAAAAGTGCTTTTATATTACTTTCGGGAAAGTAACAAAGCCTTGTGCCGTATCCGGCGCTGATTTGATAAATGGAAGGAGGGAAAAGCCTATTGAAAAGGACGATTAGTGTTATGGTAGGAAAAGGTTCTGCCAATCACAACAGTAGAAAATTTCATGCAAAGAATACAGACCCGGAGCGAAGTGATTTAAATATAGAATACTACAATGAGAACATACGGGAGATATACCATGAACTGTTTGACGAAGCCCTTGCCCGGTACAATAACAAGCAGAAACGAAGTGATCGCCTGATTGATGATTACTATGAAAAAATTTTATCCAGTAAGCAGGAAAAGACATTCCATGAAATTATTTTGCAGATAGGCAATAAGGCTGATATGGGTGCAAAGACAGAAGACGGACGGCTTGCTGCAAAGATACTGGACGAATATATGAGCGGTTTCAGGGAACGGAATCCAACACTTAGAGTATTTTCGGCACATCTCCACATGGACGAAGCCACACCCCATCTGCATATTGATTTTGTGCCGTTTACGACAGGGAGCAAGCGGGGACTGGAAACAAGGGTATCACTGAAACAGGCGTTGGCAACCCTTGGGTTTTGGGGCGGTACAAGGAGTGAAACGGAGTGGAATCAATGGGTAGCCGCTGAAAAGAAACAGCTTGCTGCCGTTATGCTGCAGCATGGTATTGAATGGGAGCAGAAGGGAACGCATGAGAAGCATTTGTCTGTTCTTGATTTTGAGAAAAAGGAGCGGGCAAAGGAAGTAGCGGAGTTGGAGGTAAAGAAATCAGAATTGCAGGAAGAAAATGCTGCTTTTGAGGAAATCAATGAAACTATTCAGGAACAGTTGACAGGGATTGATGAAGAAATTCATTCACTGCAGAGTGATTTAGAGCAATCCCGCCAAGAAGCGGAGAAGGCACAGAAGCAAGTGGATAAGTATCAAAAACGTATGAATGAGCTGGCTCCGATGGTAAAGAACATGGAGCGGTTGGCGGCTGAGTTTTCCACTGACCCGGAGCAGGCACTTCCAGAAGTTGCAATCATGGAATCAGCGAAGTCATATCGGGAGAAGAAAGCCAAACCAATCGTGGCAAAACTGGTTCAAATCCTACGGTCTGTATATTCTGCATATTTGGATATTTCCAGTAAATTTGAAAAGTTACAACCAGCTTATTACAGAGAGCGGAGCGGAAACGAGCGGCTTACAAATAGGCTGGAAGAAGTCTTGGGAGAAAACAGCGATTTGCAGATGGCAGCGGCAGATTTGGGGCGTGTAAAAGCGGTATTTGGTTCTCGGCAGGTGGAGGATGCCATTAGCTGGGCAAAACAGCAGGAACAGCCCAAAAAGGAAACAAGCGTCAGGAAACGTCTGGAACAGGCAAAGGAAAATGTGGAAATACGTGAAAACAGGAAACATAATAAGAAGTCAAAAAACAGAGATATGGAAAGGTAGGAAATGTGATGAAAAAGCAAAATTACGATGTAAACAATGGATTGAGTTATACGCTGTATGGGGACTATTATTTGCCAGATTTGGCGTTACCAGAGGAAGAAAAACCTACTTATGGGAAATATGGTATGTTACGCCGGACATTCCTTAAAGAACATAGAAAGGGGCTGTACATGTCGATGTTCCTGCAGGGCAAGATGGTGGAACATTTGAATCAAATAGACCGGGCGGCAACTGAGAGAATGGAACTGTTGGTAGTGAAGATGACAGAGCGGCAAGGCGTGACGGAGCGGTTAAAAGCGGAAGATCAGTTATTGTGGGTAGGGATGATGAATAACATTAGAAGCGCTGCTGAGGAAATAGTGCTAAAGGAACTGATATATGTATAAATAATGGAAAGAAAACTTAGGGAAGACAAAAGGCTCGCTGATTCTATGCAGTGAGCCTTTTGTCTATAAATCGGGATATTTCTTAATATCTTCTTTTGTTGGTATGCCATCAAGCAGATAAGAATAGGATACGCCGAAAAACTCGGAAAAAGCCTTGATTTCAAAATCACTGACATATCGACTATTGGTCTCAATTCTGGTAATGAGGTTTTTGTCTACATTAAAACCTTCCAACTGTAATTTATCGGCTAAATCACGTTGGGAAAAACCACAGAGATTCCTTAATTTTATCAGCCGAGAAGCAATGATATTTTTCTCCTGATCATGTGTGCGAAGTTTCTTCATTTTTCCCCCTTATGCTACAATGATTTGTATCAGTTTTTGCACTTTTTCTTGATTTTACTATTGAAAAGTCTTATAATCGGTTGTAAAAGTGAGACAAGAGGAGGGAAATATGAAATGAAGAAAATGGATAAGGAATTCAAACAGTTGCTCTATGATTTGATGAACGGATCTCTGGACTTGGAGAACAATGCAATAGAGGAGAACAGATACGTTGAGAATGAATTTTCAGAGGGAAAAGTGTGCCAGATTGCATATGCTAAGATTCTGGATGCTTATCAGCGGATATGCGAAAGACTGGGAGTTGGCGAAGAAGATAAAGACATTGAAGTTATTATGAATAACTTTAATACAATTTTGAAACATCTCTGCATGAAAATGTACGATTATGGCTGCTTCTTCTCGCAGCCGTCTATTAAGTAATCATAGGAAACATGGAATATTTCAGTTAAGGCTTTCAGTTCTAAATCAGTTACATATCTTTTGTTTGTTTCTATGCGGGTAATGACATTTTTATCCATATCAAATCCGGCTAATTGTAGTTGGCGGGCAAGGTCACGCTGGGAAAGATGATGTTCTTTCCTTAATTCCTTTAGGTGCAGTCCTATTAGATTTTTCTCTCCGGTTTTAGTGCGTGGTTTTGGCATAAGTGAATCCCCCGTTTCTTGTATCATAATTTGCACTTTAAGTCTATCGTAGAACTGCGCCTTGACTGGTTGTAAAAGTGAGACAAAAGGAGAGCGTATGAAAAGAATTTTGATTGTGGTGCTATTTATAGTGTTGTTGAGTGGTTGTGCGGAGAAGGAGCAGGAAGGAAGTTCTTCTATTGTTGTGACAGCAGGAGGGGAGACGGTTTCGGCATATCGTGATGGGGAGGATGTGACGGACGAGAGGCTGGCGTTGGAGGAACAGACAGAAACGGCGGTTAGTAAGTTCTTGAACCGGGAGAGGGAGGAGCTGGAGTTTGATATGTTTTGTATGCTGGAGCAGGATGGTATGACGATTGAGGTTATAGTGGACGGGGTGTCGTATACGTTTACTTGTAGTATGCAGGGGGATATAATTGGTGTGGGGAGGACGGATGGGGAGCGGTTTGATTTGAGGGGAGAATAAGAAGGTATAAAATATAGTGCAATAAGAAGAGAATATTGTTGATTAATAATGCCTGAAAATGTTATATAAAAGAAAATCATATCTATCACTTTTTAGAGAAAAGTGGTATAATTTGAGCATGTGTATTCAGTACGAATATAAATTAGCCATGTGGTAACATTTATTGTTTTAATTATTCTAATAAGAATTTGAAAAATACTAAAGGCAAGAAATAGTGAGAGGTATTGAAATGGGCATATCGGACATATTGGATTCTTATAGTAAAGAATATTGGGATTTTAAAAATGCGAAAAATGAGGGGATTCATAAAATTGCAAATTATCCAGCGCCAATGGTTGCACCAATGCAACATGAGTTATTACAGTTGTTAGTAAATGAAAACCCCGATTATCGCAGGCTACTCGATCCCTTTCATGGTACAGGGGTGACACTTGTGGAAGGACAAGAAGTAGGGCTGGATGTGTTTGGAATAGATATAAATCCGTATGCTCATATTATTTCATTAGCCAAATTAGAAAAGTATAATCCTATAGAAGTTGAAAAAATAAATGAAAGAGTTTTAAGTCGTATCGTTCAGCTTAAAGCTAGAGGAAATTGGGAGAAGCACTCATTTGAAAATATAAATAAATGGTTTAGGCGAGATGTGATAGAGGATTTAAGCATAATAAGAACCGCTATAAAAAAAGAAACCGATAAAAGTGTTAAACATTACTATTGGTTATGTTTTGGCGAAATAGTAAAAAAGTATAGCAATACACGCACATCCACATTTAAATTGCATGCTAAAGAAGCCGAAAAGATAAATGCGATGGAAAATCATATTTTTGCGGATTTTCAGAACAAAATTTGTGAAACTTATAAGTTAATAGGATATCCTGCATTGGGGGATTTTCAATTAGAATGTGGGGATTCTAATATGATTATGAAAAAAATGGATAGCGAATCTTTTGATATAATATGTACTTCTCCACCATATGGGGATAATGGAACAACGGTAACATATGGGCAGTTTTCAACACTGCAATTATTATGGATTGATAATTCTGATTTTAGATATGATATTTCATGTATTGATAATTTCTCTCGCTTAGATTCTCTCAGTTTAGGGGGAACACTATCGAGAAATAATGCATTTTACTGTTCGCCATTAGTAACTCAATACATAGAAAAGATTTCACCGCACAAGCGTAAAAAAATAATACAATTTTACTCCGATTATGAAAATTCCTTTCGGACTATGGCGAGACTGTTGAAAGGCGGGGGGAGCATGGTTTTAACATTAGGAAATAGAAAAGTTGATGGGATTGAGTTTCCGTTTTCTGGAATAAATATAGACCTTGCAGAACAGTATAACATGAAGGTTGAATATGTGATTACAAGGAATATAATTAATAAAAGAATGCCACGAAGAGTTTCAAGACTTTCAGATGGGCAATCAGTAAGTTCTATGTCGAAAGAAACTACACTATTATTAAAAAAGGGATGCTAAAGATGAGAGAGATAGAAGCAGGTATTTTAGAGGGGAAGTATGAAGATATTTTAGCAGCGGTGCAAAGTCCGGTTATTGCTTTGACAGAATTGATAAAAAATGCAGCAGATTCTTGTCTGAATAAGGAAGATCCAATAACAGTAAAGATAGATTCGGCAAATAAGATTATTGAAATAATTGATACTGGTGAAGGAATTAGTGAATATGAATTACAGAATTTAGGGAGAGCTGGATATTCGTCAAAAATGGTTGGAAATAAAACCACATCACCTATTAATAATCCTTTAACGGGAAGTAAGGGATTAGGTTTGTTGACAGCATTTTTTATATCTGATTCGCTGGAAATAAGAACTTTTTCTACAGTTGACCAAAAAACATATTATGTAAAGTGGGCAAAAGGTGAACAGAAGTATACTTATGAAGAAATTGAGGAAAAAATAGTAGGGACAACAATCCTGTTAAAAAATATAGATGATGAAAAATTAAAGATGATTTTATTACCAGAAGAAAAAGTTAAATTGTTTATGACATCACTTAGATTTTTTACGAACGCGCCCCAATTACCAAAAATACGGTTGATGATTGACGGATTAGAAGAATGCTACTACCCGATTGAAACTTTAGAAGAATTCTATGACAAAAATAGAAGAGATGATTTGGGTTTTATTGCAAAAGCAACATTTACATATAATGCTAATAAAATAGTGTTGTCATATGAAGACAATATATCGGGATTTTATAATTTTGATAATAAAGTAATTGATTTAGAAGATAGAAATAGTGTAAATAAGTTTGCTTTAGACATAAATATGCCGGACAAAGGGATAGTGCCTATAAGAAAGATAGGTGAATCGGAAGTATTTGACGAAGTATTTAGGGATGTTTCTGTACCAGCATTTTCGGGAGTGTTTTATACATGGAGAAATAAGAAAGATGAAAAATTAGAGCAATGGCCAGTGGGGGTGCGAATTTACATTAATGATTATAGTTTATATAGATATCTGGATAAAGATAATGATTGGTTAAATTTATCGGAAATAAGTCAGAATGTAAAAGCTACAAATTATAAATTGAAAAACACATATGGATATTTGGATATTGATGGCTATAATGAAAATCAAGAAAGTTTAAAGATATCTAAGGAACGCAATGATTTTGTTGATTCACTTTCTCAGAGAAAACTCATGAAAATAATGCGGGAAGTAATTATGGTTGCGTTCACTCGAATAGATATGGCAGTAAAAAAACCACCTATTAAATCACTGGCTCTTAGAGATAGTAATGTAACAGTGCGCATGGGAGAAAAAATAGCTTTAGCAAGCCATATAATGTGTAACCACATTGGACTAAATGACATACAAGTATCGTATGATAAAACAGTATTATCTATGGATGAAGATTGGAATATTAGTTGCAAGAAACCTGGTACTTATGAGGTTGACCTATCATATGACGGAAAAGTTGTTAAGATAAAATTAAATTATAAAGAAAAAGTACCAGAATTTGCTCTTACAAAAGATTCTATTGTAGTATATAAAGGAAATACTGTTAATTTGCGAGATTATATTACACGGGACAAATGCAAAGACCTATCAGTTGAAGATATTGAGATTACACCACAAGCACAGTCTACTATAATTACAAATGACTATTTTACTAAAGACAATATGATAGGAAGTCATGTAGTATTATATAGATATGGTGATTTTCAGCGAACAATGAACATTAAGGTGAGGGAGATAGAGAAGCAGCCAGGTGGGGGTGCAAAATCACCACGTATTGATGCCCTTTTTACAAATTTAGATTTACTACAGAGTAAGTCGTTTAAGATACCAGAACTGATTGAGGGTATATCAAAACACTATTTAGAGTCACCTACTTTATGTATGGCGGCTATTCGTATATTAATTGAATCCTCATGTAAGACTTTCTTTCAATTACTAAAAGATGAAGAAAATCATTTTAGCTTTCCGAGTTTGGTTAGTAGAACTATGAATTTGCAAAGTTGTAATAAAGACGCTCCTGATTATAAAACTTATATTGAAGGGAAAGACAAAAAATTTATAGAACAATTTGTAAAGATTTCCAGTCGGTATAATATAAAGTTATCAAAGGATGTTAAAACAAATATAAATAATCATTTGGATGCAATAGATTTAGATATGTTTGTACATAATCCTTTAGCGGTTGCGTCTGATATAACCGTATATAAGTCAATGCAGATTTTTTCGCCGTTATTAAACTATATTTATGAAGTATTGTTGATTGAAGAGTAGTAATACCAGTGAACATATCAAGTTTGAGTGACATTGAATCTATGCAAATTATTAAAGGGTAGCCTTGTAGACAGTAGAGGATGTGTGCGCCTACTTAGTATGATAAGTTTCAATGTAGCAAACACAACGATTAGTGGATGTAGAAAAACGGAACTATAATAAAGAGATAACTATGCGAGGAAGCAAAAAGAAAAATACTGCGGAGGTGATTATGAAAAGAAAAGAGATAGGCTTTGTAGTGACCAACGAATATAAGGAATGGCTTACCGCAATTAAAGAAAAAATCCGAAGCAGTCAGATTAAAGCATCTGTAAAAGTGAATCGGGAATTACTGGGATTATATTGGCATATAGGGGCAGATATTGTAGAACGACAGAAAAATGCTAGATGGGGTGATGGCTTACTCAAGCAGATGAGCGCCGATTTGAAAAAAGCATTTCCAGATATGACCGGATTTTCAGAAACAAACCTAAAAACAATGCGTTTATGGTATCGGTTTTACGCTGATGTTATAAATGGTCAACAGGTTGTAGACGAAATGACTTCCGAGGAGATCATAAAATTAATAACAAGTATTCCATGGGGCCATAATCAGCGTCTTATATTCAAATGCGGAAATGTTAGAGAAGCCATTTTTTATGCGCAGCATACGCTAGAGAATAATTGGAGTCGTGATGTGTTGGTTCATCAGATAGAAGGAAAATTATATGAGCGAAAAGGAAAGGCAATTACAAATTTTAAAGAGAAACTTCCTTCGCCTTCCTCCGATTTGGCCATACAATCACTCAAAAACCCATATAGCTTTGATTTTTTGTCCATGCGAGAGAATTATGACGAAAAAGATTTAGAAGATGCATTAGTAAGTCAGATCACACAATTTCTATTGGAACTTGGGACAGGATTTTCATATGTTGGACGTCAGATACATTTGCAGGTGGGGGAACAAGATTTTTATTTGGATTTACTGTTTTACCATATCAAATTGCATTGTTACGTGGTTGTGGAATTGAAAACGAAGAAGTTTGAGCCGGAATTTGCTGGAAAATTAAATTTTTATGTTACTGCTGTTAATAAGCAGCTAACTGGAGAAGAGGATAACCCAGCTATTGGTTTGTTGATATGTAAAGACAAAGATAATGTGGTTGCGGAATATTCACTTGAAGAGATAGCACAGCCTATTGGCATTGCAGAATATGAACTTGAAATGGTGTTGAAGAAAGAATACCAAAAGAGTTTACCGTCAATAGAGGAATTAGAGTCAGAGGTGGCAAAGATGGGGGACGAAAATTAGTCAACAAGCTGTAGACTAATTTTAAGCGTGATAACATTAAGCTGATAACAAATTGATAACACTAGTTTGAATAGACCATAGGAATAGGACAGTTTAAATAAGATAAAGTCAAATAGAACCAAAACACCCATACAAAATTGTATAGAATCAACTTTGATTTTGCGAGTTCGAATAGTATACAGGTTCATGACGAAACGGATCTGCGGATGATACGGTTTAGAATTGTTTTCACAAAAGGTATGGACGGACTTCTTCATACATATATTGATATTATGGGGTGAAACAATGAACAATTGTATAAACGTAGAAGATCTAAGTAAAATATATAATCAGAAAGAAATTGTGAAATCTATAGGATTTACTGTAGACCAGGGACAGGTGTTTGCTTTTCTCGGTCCAAATGGAGCTGGGAAAAGCACCACCATGAATATGGTGGGAACTTTGCTGCCTAAATCCAAAGGCAGCATTTTTATCGATGGGCTAAATATGGATACGCATAAATCTGAGATTAAAAGAAAGGTCGGAATTGTATTCCAGGAGGATGTGCTGGATGAGGATTTGACAATTGAAAAAAATCTCGTATACCGGGGAGCATTTTACTGGAAGACTGATTTGGAATTGAGGAAACAAGTAGATACAATTGTCCGTAAACTGGGGCTCGGGGATATCCGGTATAAAAAGTACAAAGAATGTTCGGGGGGGGGCAAAAGCGGCTGGCACAAATTGCAAGAGCCATCATACCTAAACCCAGGCTTTTAATCCTTGATGAACCAACCGCAGGGCTGGATCCTGTCACCAGATCACATGTCTGGACGGTGCTGCAGGAATTAAAGAAGGATCAAAATATGACTATATTTTATACAACACATTATCTGGATGAAGCCTCCTATGCAGACACAATCTGCATATTGAAAGAAGGGCAGATACTAGTATGCGGAAATTTAAAGCAAATACAGCAGCAATGGAAAGGCAACCGAAAGGCGCCGACACTGGATGAAATATACTTTAATCTGCTGGAAGGGGACAGTCCATGCGTAATATCCGATATGTTGTGCAAAGAAATATAGATTTATTTTATAATAATAAGTTAAATATATTGTTATCCTTTGCATCGATACCTATTGTAATTGCACTGTATGCATTTTTCTTAAGAGATTTTCTTATAGACATCATAGGGCAGACTGCAGTTCCCCAGGAATATGTTCGTGAATTTACTGATCGGTTCATGTTTGCAGGATTGCTTGTGGTTATCAATACAACGACATGCTTTGGAATTATTCAGATTTTTGTAAATGATGCGGCTTCAGGCATACGCAGGGATTTCCTTGCTGCACCTATTACTATATTTTCACTAATGATGGGATACTGGATATCTGCTGGAATAATATCCGCTGCATTTACCTGTGCGACTGTTCTTGGCGGAGAGATATTCTTTAACATTTTCTATGAGAGTACGCTTTCGCCTGAATTGATTCTGAGAATTCTTTTGATTACTTTTTACTCTTCATGCATAAATGCCGGGATATTGTTATGTCTGGCAAAAAATTTGAAAAGCACCACTACTTTTTCCACATTTGCCAATCTTTATGGGACAGTAATCGGATTCCTTTCGGGATCTTATCTTCCCCATTATTTTTACCCTGAATGGCTTACCCCAATTTTATTCTGGTATCCGCCCACCCAGATTACAAGCATTCTGAGACAGACGTATGTGGATACATTGCTGCCGCTTATGGAAAAAGGGGCTAATGAACAATACTTAAATATGCTTTTAAAAGATTTTGGAATCTACATAACCCATAATGAAGCAGTTCTTACTATTTCTCAGCAATGTTCCATCATATTGATGGCATTGGCGGGTCTTTTTCTGTTCTTATGGGTGGGCTGCAGTGAAGACTGGGAGCATATAATGAAACCGTGAATTATTTCCAATGAATAAGAGCTCATCGAGTTAAAAGGATATATAATTTAGCTTATAGAATGGAAGGTAATTTCCAAAACGTCAGACGCCTGGTCACGGGTTGCGTTCCTGGTAAAAACTATAATAGTCTCATAAATCAAGACATTTTAGGGAGGTTTTATTGAAGTGGCGGTAAAGTATTACTTTCTACACTGCATAAAAATGTTGGATATTTATGTTTTGTACTGGTTAACAACCAGGCATACATTGAAAAATTTTTGAAAACTAGAAAAAGGGTACGCTGATTTTGAATCAAAAAACGGTCTTGAAATCCAATGAAACTAAACAAATATATTTAATAATACCAATAGACAGGCCGAGTTCAAGTGGTCTTGAACTGGTATAGGTTATTATATGTGACAGGTGGTCTTGCAGATTGCCTGTCATTTGCTTTTGCATTTTGTAGCATAAGATGATATAGGTACAAATGTATCTGACTATTTGTAGGAATAATGATTTATTTGTCACTTTGAATAGTGGTGATGCAGTTGTTGGCCGTCCTGGCTCTTTGATTACAGGGCCAAATGGGCGTACCGGAGTATTTGTAGTGATAAATCCTCAAAATTTTGATCAATATTTATCTACCTGCAGCATTGATTCGATTCAGATTAATAATGCAACGTATAATAATGCCATTGTTTATCTGCCAGAGCCGGTTCCCGCTCCGGCAGACTGTTGCGCTGATTGCGAATCAACTATTCGTTCTCTTCTTCCTGTTGGAACGCCTAACGCTACTATAACCACCAGTACTCAACCTCCATCAGTAGGAACGGTTATTAGAAATGAATACGGCATGATCGTTCTTGCTAATGAAGCTGAAAACAATATCACCTTTATATCATCATGTAGTATAGATGTGTTTTTCATCTGAAGCATAAATCGGGTGGACATAGAAGCCCTCCCGTCACACAGTAAAGAGGGTTAGTAAGATCATTAAAATTGTGGCAACTGTTGATAATACCATTAAAGAGCCTTGGCACGCTAATAAGCATTACAGCGTGTTCAAGGCCTTTTTTCCAATTTGCTACAAGTTGCCTTTTAACCCGATTTCCTCTGCCTTTTCTTTTCTGCCCTCAATCTTCTCCCTGATGACATCGTCCAACTCCATCCAAAGCATGTCGCATCCACTGCGGACAACATCCCGGTTGACGCCCGCGGCAATGAATTTATCTTTGAACTTCTTTTTCACCGACTTTACTTCCAGGTCCAGCACGCTTTTAGAAAGACGCATGAGACAGAGGGTATTGATAAGCCCTGTCAGCTCGTCGATAGTAAAGAGCATTACTATCCCAGTTAAGGGGAACTCTGATTTATAGCCTTTCATAAGATACCAGTTCCTCTAAAGGAATCCGGGTGGATGAATGGCGGTCTGGGCTTGCCGGTACTCCATCAGCATATCCGACAGCCAGGATATTGACCGGTTCCAGATGCTCCGGGAGCTGGAATTCTTTCTTGAGCACATCTGGCTTGAAATAGCAGATCCAGACGGAACCGAGGCCCAGGTCCGCTGCCTCCATCATCATATGGTCGGTCAGTATGGAAGCATCGATGTCTGTCGTTCTCATCCCGTCAAAGGGCCGTTCCCATGCCTTTGTCTTGTCTGTGCAGACGATGAGTGCCAGAGGTGCGTGGTAGATGTTGGCGGCCTTTGATATCCGTGACAGCCCGTCTGCTTCCTGGACGGCTATGATGTGCACCGGCTGCAGATTGGCTGCAGTTGGCGCGACATGTGCAGCAGTAAGGATTTTTTGAAGCTTTTCATCCTCCACCGGCTGGTTCGTATAGTTTCTTACAGAATAACGTGATTTTGCAATGTCTAAAAAGTTCATATCTTTCCTCTCCATTTTCCTATTGTGATTCAGGTTAACCTATACTATAATTATATCTAATATATATAAAAGAACAAGAACGCACAATTTAGGTAGATACTACCTAAAAAGAAAGTGAGGCAGCCTATGGCTATAGCATGCAATAGCTTTACCTGTCCGGTCGAGGCGACAATCCGGCTCATTGGCGGGAAGTACAAGGCGGTAATACTCTGGCATCTTATGAACAGTACGCTGCGGTACAGCGAACTGCACAGACGGATGCCGAAAGCTACGGACAAGATGCTGGCCCAGCAGCTCAGGGAGCTGGAGAAGGATGGGCTGATACATCGGAAAGTATATCCTGTGGTGCCCCCCCGAACCGAATATTCGCTTACAGATTTCGGAAAGAGTCTGGCTCCTATTCTGGAAGAGATGTGCAACTGGGGAGAACAGTATCTGAAAGATACTTATGAATGAAACAATCTACATAGAGTGTGGAAACTTAAATCGTGAAGAGGATACGGAAAGAATGAGAATAGCATATTTTATCTGTGCAGGCTTGTCTGCAGGTATTATCGGCGGCTCTTTGATTGGCAGCATTAAGTTGTTTACAAAAAAGAGTTATCCGGAAGAACGCAGAATCAAAATTAAAAAAATGATGGATAAGGCGGCACCTGTGATTAAATTTTTCACAATGCTTTTACTTGCGTTAGGACTCATCTGGTGCATCTATTTTTTAATTCTCGGAGCGGTGGTACCGGAGAAGACGGATTATGCCAATAATATGTCGGAGCTGATTGTAGCAGTTCTGACCGTCATATCTATCATCTTCGCCTTTGTAGAATTTTTGAGACGGAACAATGATAAAAAGTAAGTTACATCTGAATACAGATGCAAAGCCCCCTCGCAGCCGCTGTGAGGGGGCTTTGCGTACGGCGGCGCGTTTAACGGGGCCGCCGCTTTAATTTCTCGTAAGGTTCTCTATCACAATCGGTAGGAACCTTTCTTTTGTGATATCTTTCAATTCAATCGTACCATCCATCTGAAGCCAGTAAGAGACGCACCCCTGGAACAGTGCCTGCATAAGCCAGGCGGCATCTTCGGCGGAATAGTGTATCTTAAACTGCCCGGCTTCAATCCTTTTTTCCAGAAAAGGGGTAAGGCAGCGCACTCCTGAATACTCGTTATATTCATGGTTGCTCATCCAGATGCTGTTGAACTGGTCGTTGATATTCCTGCAGAGGATATGGCCTGCCTCATCCAGGATAGAAGCCTTATAAGTATAATATTCAGACAGGACTTCTACCGGATCTTCATCCAGGGCGCTGTCATCGAGTATCTGATGTCCTTTCGTGCCGAGAGTCTTGGCATAGTCCAGTAGAAAGCTCGCCTTGTTCTTGTAGTAGTGATAGATAGAGCCGACCGGCACCCCGGCCGCTTCGCATATATCACTGATCTTCGTCTTGTCATATCCTTGTTCCTTGAATAACGTGATGGCTACGTCGTAAATATGCTGACGGCGCTCAGCAGAATGTTTGTGCTCCATATAAGACCTCATTTGCTAAATAATACCTTTTTTGCAGTCCAAGTATACTACATCAAAAATAATTAGTCAAATAACCGGCAAACTATTACTTTATGCTTGACTAATGTTTCACAATATGATAGATTCAAATAAATAGAATTAGATTCTAGAATTATATTCTAAATGCAACTATTAACAAATTACAAAGGAGAACAGAGATGACATTAGGTATCATTGGATGTCTGCTTGGCTTTATCGTGATGGGCGTCCTGACTTACAGGGGGTGGCATATTGCAATCGCCTCTATCGCAGGTGCGTTGATTGTCGCTTTACTGAACGGTATGTCTGTTACAAATGCCTATCTGGAAGGCTATCTTCCGGGGATGGGAGGCTTTCTGTCTACTTACTTCGGACAGTTTCTCTTCGGGGCGCTGCTGGCGGAGATATACTCTGCCACCGGCGCGGGCCTGACTGTTGCGCTTGGAATCTCCCGGTTCTTTATCCGTGACAGTCTTACGGAGAGCCAGAAGAGGAGGATGGTCCTCTTCGTGCTGATTATCATCAGCGCGGCGCTTGAATTCGCCGGCGTAGGCGCCTCTTTGATCGTAATGGTCATATATCCTGTGGCGCTGTCCTTATTCCGGCTGGCCGATATCCCTAAGCGTTATATAGTGGCGGCAATACTGGGCGGCTGCCTCGGGTTTGCCAACGACTTGCCGGGAAGCCCGCAGCCGGGCAACACGATACCGATGAAGATACTGGAAACTTCATCCACCGCCGGTCTGGTTCCGGGAATCATAGGTGCTGTCGTGGAGATCATTGCAATGGTCTTGCTGCTGAGCCTGGTCATCAGTCGCGGCATCAAGAGAGGCGAGAGGTTCCATTCGGAGGTTGACATGGACAGGGCTGTTGACGAAGGGAAAAAGCGTCCGCATATGTGGAAGGCGCTGCTTCCCGTGGCAGTATTGTTCGTACTGTTTAATATCATGAAATGGGATATCAATATATCGCTTGCAGCCACCTGTACTTTCAGCGTTATGCTGCTATACCGATATTTCCCAAGCAGAGACATAAAAAGCATGGCAGGAAGAGGCATTGCCCAGGGCGTGACAGCGACCATCAGCATCTGCGCGGTTATCGGATTTTCCACTGTCGTACAGGATACGGCGGCTTTCCAGAGCATCGTGGACAGTCTGGTACACCTGGATATGAACCCGTATGTGCTGCTTATCGTATGCGTGTCATTCATGTGCATGCTCTGCGGCGGATCTGCGACGGGACAGGCCATAGCACTTCCGATTATCAGCCCTGTCATAAAAGCAGCCGGGGTATCTGCGGAAGCAGTCCATCGTATCTCATCCTTTGCAGGAGCGATATTAGATACGATGCCATATGCCGGAACGGTAGTGATGGCTCATGCTTATGCAAAGGTGAAGATTAATGACGGCTACCCGGCCGTGTTCGTGATATCAGTCATAGCGACCGCAATCAGCACGTTTACGGTGACGGCCATATGTGCGCTGTTTCCGGCGCTCGTATAACCAGTAAGGAGGGAAAAATGGAAAATTATGATGTATTGTTTACGCCATATAAGATTGGTGATTTGAAGATACGAAACCGTATCGTCATGTGCCCCATGGGGACGAATGCGGCCTATGGGGACGGCTCGATAGCAGAAAACCGCATTGATTATTATGCACGAAGGGCAAAAGGCGGGGTCGGCATGATAATCCTGGGCTGCCAGTTCATCAGTCCAGAATTGGCGTCCGGCTGTATCGAAGGGACGATAGAGCCCAGCACCTCCCTGCCGCGGCTGTCCGTGCTGTGTGAAAAGGTACATCAGTACGGGACCAAGATCTGTGCACAGCTGTCTTGTGGCGTGGGCCGGAATGCATTCCCGGAACGTTTTAGGCAGCCGATAAGCGCGTCTGCCATCCCTGCCGCGCTGGACTCGTCTATCATCTGCCATGAGATGACGAAGGAAGAGATAGCCCAGATGATGGACGCATTCACAACAGCGGCCCGGCATGCGGCCTCTGTCGGGTTTGATGCAATCGAAGTCCACGCCCATGCCGGTTATCTGGTGGACCAGTTCTTATCGCCGCTTTGGAATAAGCGGACGGATGAGTACGGAGGCTCTGTAGAAAACAGGACCCGGTTTGCCAGAGAGATTATCGCAGCTATCCGGAGGGGGATTCCGCGGAATATGCCGATACTGTTCCGCATCTCCATGGACCACAGAACGGACGGGGGACGTGACATAGCGGACAGCGTGGAGATAATACGCAGGCTGGAGCAGGAGGGAGTGGCGGCGTTTGACGTGGATGCAGGCAGCTATGAGACGATAGATTATATCTTCCCGACCGCTTATCTCGGCGACGCATGCATGGCCTATGCAGCACGGGCGGCCAAAGCGGCGGTATCCGTTCCGGTGCTGAACGCGGGTAATCATACGCCTGAGACGGCAAAGCGTCTGATAGAAGCCGGTGATGCTGATTTCGCCATGATAGGACGTGGGCTGATTGCAGATCCGGATTTGCCGAAGAAGCTCCGGGAGAACAGACGCAGGGATATCCGTCCGTGTATCAGATGTAATGAGGACTGTATCGGACGGACCGCGGCGTTCAAGATGTCGATGCTCAGCTGTGCGGTCAACCCGGAGGCCTGCCAGGAACAGTGGTTCCGGCTTGAAAAGGCGAGGCTGCCCAAGCGGGTCTGCGTCATAGGCGCCGGGCCGGGAGGGCTGGAGGCCGCACGTGTCGCGGCTGAATGCGGCCACACGGTAACCGTATATGAAAAGGAGGGGCAGATTGGCGGACAGCTCACGGCAGCAGCCACTCCGAAGTTCAAAAGCCAGTTAAGAGCGCTGCTGGCATATTATGAGGTACAGCTCGAGAAGCTTGGCGTGCAGGTGCTGCTGAAGCGTGAGGTAAAAGCAAATGACCCTCTGCTTGCCCAGTATGACAGATGGATCGTAGCGACAGGGGCTGTCCCGTTTACTCCGCCTGTAAAAGGAATGGACGGCAGCAATGTAATCAGCGTGCTCGATGCCCACCGCCATAAAGAGCTGGTGAAGGGGGAACGGATTGTCATCTGCGGAGGCGGCCTGTCGGGATGCGACTGTGCGCTGGAGCTTTCCATGGAATATGGGAAACGGCCCGTCATTGTGGAGATGATGGACAAGCTGGCGCCGAACATGATTATGATGAACCGGGCATCCATGCAGCGGATGCTGCAAGAGCAGGATATAGATGTCTACACAGGCTGCCGGGTGGAACAGGTGGAAGAAGGCATGGTACATATAGTGGATAAGGATGATAATTCCCGGATTCTGGAAGCGGATACGGTGATAAGCGCTTTCGGGATGCGTCCCGACCATGCTCTGGCAGATGCCTTGGAGCAAAAGTATGGATGGAAGGTACGCACAGTCGGGGACTGCAGCCGTATCGGACGGGTGGGGCTGGCAGTGCGCGAAGGATATTTTGCAGGGAGCACGTTAGATAATTGAGGAGGAAGAAGATGAAAGGATATGGAATAGCTGTTCCGGGAGAGCGGATGGGATGGATAGAAAAAGACATCCCCGGACCGGGAAGATATGAGGCGCTGGCAAGGCCCGTAGCGCTTGCGCCATGTACCTCGGATGTCCATCTATTTGAGAATCCGATGATGCCGGCAGAGCGGATACTCGGGCATGAAGTGGTAGCGGAAATCGTGGAGGTCGGCGAAGGTGTGACGCATGTAAAGCCGGGCGATATCGTGGCCACAGGTGCCACGACTCCGGACTGGCGGACATGCGAGGTGCAGGATAGCCTGCCCCAGAACAGCGGAGGCACAAATGCGGGTATGATATGGGCATCCAGGACAGATGGCGTATTTGCAGAATATTTTATCATCCGGGACGCGGACATGAATACGGCGGTCATTCCGGAAGGGGTCACAGTGGCTCAGGCCCTGATGACCGGAGATATGGTGACGACCGGTTTCTATGGAGCAGAACTGGGAGAAGTGTCATATGGCGATACCGTAGTCGTGTGCGGAATCGGCCCGGTGGGACAGATGGCAATCGCAGGCTCTGTGCTAAGAGGCGCCGGAAGAGTCATCGCCGTCGGAAACCGGCCCCATACATTTGAGCTCGCCAGATATTACGGGGCGACCGATTGTGTAGATTACAAAGCAGGGGGCATCAAAGAGCAGGTGCAGGAATTGACGAAGGGACATGCCCCTGACTGCTGTATCGTGGCGGGCGGTAATGCGCATACATTTACGCAATGCCTGGATTTGGTTAAGTCCGGAGGGATCCTGTCGAATCTTGTGGCCCAGCCAGAGGGAGTTGCCATTACACCGGCTCAATCCGGCAGATGGTGTTCACATAAGACGGTCAGAGGCGGGCTCTGCCCTGGAGGCCGAAGGCGGCTGGAGCGGCTTCTGGCCATGATAGCCTGCAGTCGGTTAGACCCGGAGAAGCTCGTGACACAGCGGTTTTACGGACTGGAGAAGATTGAGGATGCATTTGCGCTCATGATGCATAAGGATGACAGCGTGGTGAAACCCATCGTGTATGTAAATGGTACGGAATCTTAAGGAATGAGACAAATATAACGGAGGAATACACATATGAAGAAAAAGACAATTTATTATGCAGGCGTAGCCCTTGTCACGACGTGCATCATGCAGCTCGTGTTCACAGGAATGATTTACAATCCGCTCAGCCTGTATACAAGCTCTATCATCGAAGACATGGACCTATCCAGGACAAGCTATGCCCTTACGCTGACGACAATGAGTCTCGTCTGTGCAGTCGCGAACTGGACACTTGGCTGGTTCAAAAAGAAGATTAACCTGCGGGGTATCCTCGTGATGGGCGGCGCAGTCATGTCCGTATCCATGTTCGTCTATTCAAAAGCGAACAGCCTGGGAGTACTTTATCTGGCGGCAGTCCTTACTGGTATCGCATTTGCCTACTTGGCTTCTGCCGTGGGCGGGACGATTATAAATGCCTGGTTTTCAAAACACGCAGGATTTCTCGTTGGCGCTACGATTACGATGGCGGCCATAGGAGGCACCATATTCAGCCCTATGGTAGGCGGCTGGATTGCCGCATATGGCTGGAGGAAGTCATTTTTGATTGCCGCGGTCATCAGTATCATCACCACAGCCATCATCGGGATTTTCTTCCGCTCCGAGCCGTCGTCCGTAGGAGTGCGTCCGGCATTCCAGGAAGGAGCGGACGCAGAGGATGAGAAAGACACGGCAGCGGTGGAGGAAGAGGGGCTGACGCTGAAAGAGGGCATGAAGACGGTAAGCTTCTGGACAACCATCATCGTGTGGCTGCTCATCGGTATCATCGTCTACTCCATCATGAGCATCATCTCCATCTATGTCCAGGACCTGGGCTTTGACGCGGCGGCGGCCGGAAAGGCGCTGGCACCTATGTACACTGCGAATATGATTCTGCCGTTTATCCTCGGATGGCTGGCGGACCGCATTCCGGTTAAATATGTCGTCACAGGAGGGATGATATTATTTACGATAGCGTGTGTTATCCTGCTGACATCGCCCTCCAGCTTGAACATGATATATCTGGTGGCAGTCTTTACCGGTGTGGGCATCGCGACAGGCCGCTCCACGCTTCCGATGCATGTAAGACGCGTCTTCGGCAACAAAGAGTATGCAGCGTTCATCGGTATCTTCGTCGGCGTATTTTCAGGCGGAATTGCAATTGGGAGTACAGTAATCGCGGCATTTTACGATATGACGGGAACCTATGCTTCAGCCATGAAAATATACATACCGCTTATGATTGCCGCGATTGCCGCCATGTTCTTCTTGTCTGACAGAACGGATAAAAAGGGAAATGAAAAGAAATAAAAAGAAAATGAGGTGTATACATGAAACTATTTGAACCGATGAAGATAGGCAAGATGGAAGTAAAGAACCGCATCGTAATGGCGCCGATGGGAACCCAGAATGACGGGGACGGCGGCTATTCCACACGGACGGCAAGATATTTTGAAGAACGGGCGAAAGGGGGGACGGGACTGATCATCACCGGGCGGAATGCGTCTACGACGATATTTGAAGAATATTCCACCACACTTCTGGACAAGGCGCAGCATGTGCCGCGGCTGAATCTTATGATTGAAAAGTGCCATCTGTATGGCGCGAAGGTATGCGTACAGATTGGGCCGGGGCTTGGCCGGATCCAGTGGACTAACCCGTTCGACCCGCCGTATTCGGCGAGCCCGATTCCTGCTTTCTGGTTCCCGGATCTGACCTGCAGGGAGCTGACGGTGGACGACATCCACACGCTGACCGATAAGGTGGGATATTCGGCACAGCTAGCGCAGAAGGCGGACGCAGACGCAGTGGAACTGCATGCTTACGGAAGCTATCTGGCCGACCAGTTTCTGACCCCGCTCTGGAACAAGCGGACAGATGAGTACGGAGGGAGCCTGGAAAACAGAACCCGGTTTCTGATAGAAAATATCCAGGCCATCAAAAAATACTGTGGGGAGGACTTCCCTGTCATCGTGAAGTTCACGCCCGTACACTGCTATGAGGGAGGAAGGGAACTGGAAGAAGGGGTTGAGATAGCGAGGCTGCTCGAAAAAGCGGGGGCAGATGCGCTCCATGTAGACACCGGCTGCTATGAAGTGTGGTACAGGCAGATACCGACCGTCTATGAAAAGCCGGGCTGCCAGCTCTTTGCCGCAGAGGCGGTTAAGAAGGCTGTGGGCATTCCGGTCATCGCCCAGGGCAAGCTGAACCATCCTGACCTGGCAGAAGAGGTGGTAAGGGACAAGAAAGCAGACTTTATCGCCATAGGGCACCAAAGCCTTGCTGACCCGGACTGGGCCAACAAAGTTAAGAACGGAGAACAAGATGAGATTGTTCCGTGCATCGGCTGTAATAACTGCCTGCATATGGGGCATAAGAGCAGATATTATACTTGCTCAGTGAATGTTCACTGCCATCATGAAGAAGACTATCCGGTAACTCATGACGAGCAGAAACGGAAAGTGCTCGTCGTGGGCGGCGGCCCGGGCGGGATGATGGCGGCAATGACAGCCGCCAAACGGGGGATGGAGGTAGAACTGTGGGAGAAGTCGGACAGGCTCGGCGGTCTCCTGCTGGCAGCAGGAGCACCTGATTTCAAGCAGGATGTCATGGACTATGTCAACTATGCATCTAATCAGGTAAGGAAGCTGGGCGTAAATGTGCGGTTGAACTGTGAAGCGGTTCCAGAAGAAATCATCCGTGGCGATTATGACATGGTTGTGCTCGCATGCGGAGCGGAGCCGGTGATTCCGCCGATTTCGGGAGCGGATTCTCATATCGTGAAGAACTCAACGGAAGTGCTCTGCGGGGAAAGGCCGACGGGAAACGTGGTCATCATAGGCGGAGGCCTCGTAGGCTGTGAGACCGCCCTGCACTGTGAAGAGACTGCACAATCCGTAACAATCATCGAGATGATGGATAAGATTCTTGCGACAGTCGATGATTCCGCCAACAATCTGATGAGCCTGCGGGATGCCTTTGCCGCCAGTGATATAAAAATACATGCAGGCGCCACGGTCAGCAGGATTAATGAGGACAGCGTAGAATTCATCAAGGATGGCGGAGCACAGGAGGTTCCGGCAGACCTCGTCGTCATCGCCGCAGGCTACCGTTCCCGTAACCATCTGGAACAGGAGATAGCAGGGAAGGTAAAAGAGTACAAAGTAATCGGTGATGCCGGACAGCCAGGCAAGATTATCAATGCGGTACACGAAGGTTTTCATGCAATCCGTATGATGTAAAGTAAAAAAGGAGAACGATGATGTTTGATTTAAGAGGAAGAGTTGCAGTCGTGACAGGGGCCTCGGCAGGACTGGGCACGGAGATTGCAGACGGTCTGGCTCTGCAGGGAGCCAATCTGGCCATACTTGCAAGGCGGAGAGAGTTGCTGGATGAACAGGCCTGCCTTTTGAGAAAAAGGGGCGTGCGTGTATTACCGGTCGTCTGCGATGTGACAAAGCAAGAAGACGTGGCAAGGGCAGCCGAAACTATCCTGCAGGAATATGGCAGAATAGATATCGCAGTGAACAACGCCGGGGGAGGAAAAGGTGCAAAGGCAGAAGAGATGCCGGCGGAGAACTGGGATTATACGATTAACCTGTCTCTAAACGGGATGTACCATTGCTGCAAAGCATTTGGGAAAGCCATGCTGGAAGCCGGTTACGGAAGGATGATTAATATTGCTTCCATGTATGGGCTGATAGGGAACTTCAGCATCCCGTCTTCCGCATACCATGCAGCAAAAGGCGGAGTCGTCAATTATACACGGGCACTGGCGGCAGAGTGGGGAGGAAGAGGGGTGACTGTCAATGCAATCTGTCCCGGATTCTTCTGCTCTGAGGCTACAGAACGGCTGTGGGATAAGGAATTCTTTGCAGATTATCTGAATACATATTCACCGATGCACCGGGGCGGACGTCCGGGAGAACTGAACTCTGCGGTAGTATTTCTGGCGGCCGAGGAATCTTCCTTCGTCAATGGAGCGATACTTCCGGTAGACGGGGGGATGACCTGCATCTAGAAAAAGAAAAACATGTGCCAGAGGGTATTGCATTACAATATCCCTCTGGTTTTCTGCACCCTTTCTTTATTGGATTGCTGACATTTCACAGGTCTTGCTTATTGAACTGCTAACGTACAATAAGGTATACTTATTGAACTACTAATGTTCAATAAGGTATAATAGCATTATAGATAATACTGGTTCAGGATACGGGATGATAAAAAGGAAGGTGAATGATATGTGGGACTTATTTATATCGCATGCTTCAGAAGATAAAGAAACAGTTGTAAAGCAACTGGCAGACACGTTAAAGAAATATGGATTAAAAGTCTGGTATGATGAATTTGAGCTCAAAATCGGGGACAGCTTGTCAAGATCTATCGACAGGGGCCTTGCAGGCTCCACATTTGGTATCATTATACTGAGCAAAGCATTTTTTGAAAAGGGCTGGACCGATTACGAACTTCGCAGCCTGCTAAGCAGGGAAGTGTCAAAGCGAGATAAGATAATCCTGCCTGTCTGGCATGGGATAAAAGCAGAGGATGTACTGCATTACAGCCCTTACCTGGCAGATAAGTTCGCCTTGTCAACGGATATGGGGATTGATGAGCTGGCATATAAAATTATGGAAACGGTAAAACCCGATGTCATCAATTCCATTGGTATACAGAAGATGTTCCGGAAATTGCTGCCTTACAGTGAGTTAAAAGAGATAGAGCCGGACCATATCTATATGGAAGAGAAGGTGAGGCATAAGACGCTGCCGAATTATTTTGTGATAGCTACGAAGCTGATTTGTGATGTGCTAGGCGACATTACAGATATGGACTACAGGGACGTCTTATATGATTTTGCGAGAGATGCAGATTATGACCACGAGTTTCTCATATGGAATGCCATCGCATGTTCGTACATCAGCTTCATACGTGATAATAAAATAGATTTTAGCGATTTGGACATAAAAAGGGATATATTTTCCTTCTTACTCGGCTATACGACAGGAGCAGTCAAAGATATAGAAGATTGGCAGCAAAGGCACCCCAAGCTGGCAAAAGAGCAATACTATGAATTGATGATTCGCTATGCGCAGAATCATGATTTCATTATGGAGTATTCTAGTGATTCTATGAAATATACATACGGAAAGATACTGGAACAGGTATGAACAGCCGAACCCTGCCATCTGTACGATAGACAGGGCTCGGCTATTTTACTATTTTGAGGGCAGTTCTTTGTGGAAATAGTACTGTAGCGCGTCTGCGATATAGTCAGAAGCGCCTGCCCCATATTTCTTGTCGTATATCTCCCGGACAGCGTCATGGGAACAGCTCTCTATTACGATATCCCAGTACCCGTCCCCCATATCTACGCCAAGACTGTTCTTGGTCACATCTTCTATAATCTCATGGACGATGTCCTGAATCTCACCGGTGGTGACGTCTCTCGTCATATCAGAGGTCAGACGGGTGAAGAGAGCATCGCTTTTCTGCATTAGCTCATCTTTTCTTTCCGCAAGTTCTTCTGATTTCTCCATTAGTTCCGAGAAATGCTCCAGATTGTATTTCATGGCTTCCGTGTATTTCTCAACGCTGCCAAACTGCTTGACCGCAAGTTCCGCTATATGGCCGTCATCGTCCCTTATCTTCTGGATAAATTCGTTGAACTTCTCAACGCTCCCCCAGTATTTGATGACGTCGTCTGCCTTTTCACTTTTAAATGTTTCTAATGCCTCGACATATTCGCTTAAGTCAAATTCTTTAAAGCTCATGCACGGTTCTCCTTTCTCCAGCCTGCCCAAAAGCGCGATAAGCCTATCCAGCCGTTCCCGCTTTAATTCGAGCAGTTCTTTCTGCTTTCTGAAAGCATTGATGCTGTCAAAATCACAATCTTCCAGAATGTCTCTGATTTCTTTTAATTTAAAGTCCAGTTCTTTAAAAAATAGGATCTGCTGCAGCTTCTGCAAGGCCTCGTCGTCATACAGGCGGTAGCCTGATGGGGTAAGCATGGACGGCTTCAGCAGATTGATCTCATCGTAATATTGCAGCGTACGTGTACTGACGCCTGTCAGTTTTGCAACCTGTCTCGTTGTTTTCATCGTAATCAGCCCCTTGTCGTAAAGAGTAAAGAACGCGGCTCGGAAGTCTGCCGGCGTTTGTCCTGCGTTGTTCTTCAGTTATATGGTACACTATCACGCTACGTGTAAGTCAATAATTTTTTGCCAAATAGTGACGATTGATTGACTGTAAACATGGTTGATACCTTATAATGAATGGGAAGAAGGTGATAGTACATGACAATAAAAGAAGTGGAAGAGGTAACGAAGCTGCCCAGATCTAATATCCGTTTTTATGAGAGAGAAGGGCTCGTCGTGCCGGAGCGGAATGTCTCTAACGGCTACCGGGAATATTCTGAAACCGATGTAGATAACATCAGGAAAATAGCATATCTGAGGACATTAGGTATTCCGCTGGAGACCATCCGGGAACTGATGGATGGAAATCAGTCTCTCTATAGAGCGGTCAAGAGCCAGGCAAAGCGGCTGGATGAACAAATGGAAGATTTGGAAAATGCCAGACGGCTGTGTGATGCGATGCTTCAAGACAAAGAGATTCGTTTTAGCAATCTGGACGTGGAACATTATGTGCCTGATCTGCAGGAGCAGTGGAAGGATAACAGAATCATCTGCCAGACAGATTGTGCGGGATTCCTCTACCTGTGGGGAGGCTTGGCCATGTGGTGCGTCTTGTTTGTGGCAAGCATGATTGCAGCGCTGTTGTCCTACCGTCATCTTCCACCCGAGATTCCTATCCAATGGAGCCATGGAGCGGCCAGTTCGCTGGCAGGACGATACGTGATATTCCTCTACACGGCGGCTTGTATTATTATCAGATATGTGCTGCGCCCGTTTATCTGGAGATGGCTGTATACGCATACGGTCTATAGTGACAGCCTGGCGGATTATATCACGAACTCCTTATGCTTTGTCGCAGTATCTGTGGAAATATTTACATTGCTGTATGTACACGGCGCCGCAAAGCATATTACGGTAGTATTGTTTGCAGATATCATCGTTTTGGCGGCTGTATTCCTGGAAGGGCATTTCAGGCGGAATAAGAACTGTGCTAACTCCGATTGTTCTTAAAGAGTTCCGCAAGCGCATATATGACGAGAGCAATGGCTGTGATGACGGAGATCCATATGAGACGGATATCGATAATTATGCCGAGACCAGCCAGAAACCACATGAGCGCAATTCTAAAGGAGATTTTGGCTGCATACCGATAATCGGCATACTGCTCTTCTTTGGGCTGTCTTGCGAGAGCACGTTTTTCTTCCTCAGAAGCGAGCAGATACTTGTTCATGAGTATAGGGCCTCGGCAATGCCAGGCAAATATGCCGTATATAAGGCAGAGTACAGCCAGAAGGGCACATATTACAGTGATAATAAGTTCAGCCATATTCCAATATCCTTTCTGCTATATCATGCTTTACATATAGAAGCGTTCCTGCTCAATGGCAGAGAAAGCTTGTCTTTATTATGAGACACACCATCTGAAAAGGCAACGTTTTTCCAATAATCTGCTTTTCTTCTGCTTCTTTATAGAGTAGAATCATAGTAGCAAAACATAGGATTATACAGGGAGATGACAATATGATATTACAGAATGGACGTCCTGCCTCGGCAGAAGGACGGGAAGAAAAGGAAATGAAAACGTATGACGTGCTGGATGAACTTGGCATCAAGTATTCGAGGACAGACCACGGACCAGTAGGGACAATAGCAGACTGTCTGGAGGTAGATAAGGTACTCGGCCTCACGATATGCAAGAATCTGTTCTTGTGCAACCGGCAGAAGACGGCTTTCTACCTCCTCATGATGCCGGGACATAAAATATTGCAGACGAAAGAACTGTCTGCTCAGATTCCTACGTCCAGATTATCCTTTGCATCAGGAGACGACATGATAAAATATCTGAACGTTGCACCTGGTTCCGCAACCGTGATGGGGTTCATATATGATACGGACAACCAAGTGCAGCTGCTCGTGGATGAAGAAATACTAAGAGAAGAATACGTGGGCTGCCATCCGTGCGTGAATACATCAAGCCTGAAGCTGCGGACGGAGGATGTGTTTGGAAAGTTCCTGGAGGCGGTGCATCATGATTATAAGACGGTGGTGTTGGGAGAGAGATGACTGATGAACTGTGGGTTTAAGTAAAGTGGCTGCGGACCGGGAGCCGGGTGGCATCTGCTCCGATGCGTCCGAGGCTCTGACTATTTCACGTATCCCTAACCCTGCGGAATGCGCGCCGACAGCGGCTTACATCCCGCAGGATAAGGGCTACGGAAAGGATTCGCCGCCTCTTCCGCTTGCACCTGCGCATCTCCCACCCGGCTCCCCGCCCGCTATATACTTCACTTAACAAGGGCGAGTGCGGCTGTGTGGCGTTACTGGCCAGCGGATGGCCGCTGGCTGCGTAAGTTGAGTGATAAAATATAACAAGCTTAATGTGAATAACACAAAGAGCAGATGAATGATAAGAGTTTTTCTAGTCCAGATGAATCAGGCTGGCGAATATATTCGGATTTCTCTTCGGCAAAGGGCTTAGCTTGCTTAGCCCTTTATCACTATGCTGACATAACCAAATCCCTTCCATCAGCTAATAGTGTTACACGGCCACCCCCGCCCATGCCAGTAAAGTAGATAGCCGCTGGGGAGGTATGGGAAGATGCGCAGGTGTAAGCGGAAGGGACGGAGAATCCTCACCAGATTCCTTGGCTTGTGGGGTGAGAGCCGCTATCGGCGAACACCCCACAGGCTTAGGAATCTGTGTGATAGTCGCAGTTTCCGGACGCATCGGAGCATCTGCCCCATACCTCCCCAGCGGCGTCTTAGTTTACTAAACTCCCATCTCTTCTTCTGTAGGAAATGCTGTATACACGCCTACTTTCCCCGCGCATATCATAGCGGCCCTGTGTGCCTTGAGGGCAGCGGCAGACAGCGGAGCTCCTTTTACAAGCTCTGCGGAGAGTACGCCTGTGAAGAAATCAGTAACGCCTGACATGTCTGCAAGCTCAGATCCGGAATAGGCGTCAAGGACAGTGAACTCTTCCTGGGTGGCGACGAGGACGCCCTGATCATCCATTTGGACAAATATAGCCTTCTTTATCTGGTTCAGCAGCAGGTTGGCAGCTACGCGGGCTCCTTTCAGGTTGTCGATAGTCATATCGAGAAGGCTGGACGCTTTTGCATAATTTAAGACGAGATAGTCTATCTTCTTCAACAGATGTTCCTTCATATCGGTGGAAGAGGAAGGGTTCACGACCACGGTCTTTCCATATTTGTTAGCCAGCTCAATCAGCCGCAGGGCCGCAGGATAGGTTGAAAATCCAAGGTGGATTACGACCATCCGGCATGTTTCTATATAGGGTTCAAAGGTATCGATATCCTCCGGTGTCATATCGTAGTTGGCACCGAGAAAGTCGATATAGGTATTCTGCTTCTCCTTCTCAACCATGATAATTCCAAGCCCGGTGTTCGTAGACTTAGCGTCCAGGAGCAGCTGTAAGCTGACACCTTCTTTTTCAAGGGTACTTTTGATTTGTGTGGCAAAGGCATCGTCCCCCAGTTTCCCAAGGATGCCGACAGAGATCCCTCTTCTGGCGATGCCGATGGCCTGGTTGCAGCCGTGGCCTCCTGTGTTCAGGGAGATTTCTTCTCCTATGATTTTCCCGCCTATAATCTTATGGCTCAGTTCCATGACGATATCTACGTTCAGAACGCCTAGTGTCAGTATATCTGGGCTTTCCATATGTTCTGTCATTTGCTTGTCCCCCTTACGATGATATTGGGAAGCAGCATCTGTTCCAGCGTTTTTGTATCACGCAGGAAGTTCTTGCTGTCCTTCTGGATTAAGTTTAGAAGATGATTCGCTCCTGCCATGCCAATCTGGTAGCCGGACGGGGCGGCTGATGTAAGCGCAGGTTCGGTACATTGTGCCAGTGAAGTGTTTCCAAGTCCGGCCATAGAGATATCTCCGGGAACATTTATGCCGTTGGTCTTAAGCCAGTTCAGTATTCCCATTGCCTGGATATCGCTTTCCGTGATAACCCCGTCTGGGAGTTCGGTGGCATATGCCTGTCCAAATACACGGGACGCGTCTCTCTCATTGTCTGCAGAGGTAGCGATACAGTAGCTTCCGCCGGTTTCTTCGGCGGCCTTTTTTATGCCTTCGGCAAATGCATTATCATCTTGCCGGAAAGAACTCAACATGAGCAGCAGCTTTTGCCGTTTCAGGTCATACAGGTGCTTTGCGGCAACGTAAGCAGTATCTTTCCTGGAAAATGACAGGAAGTGGGTATTGTCTGTCTGCAGACCATTCCCGCCTGACAGGAACACCGTATCTGAGTTGGCGGGAAGAGAAGGGGCAAGTTCGTCCAGCGATTTGTGGCAGCAGTAGACGAGAGCACCTGACAATGCCATAGAGCGCATATTCTCAAGGCATTTCTTTTCTACCTGTATATTATTATCCGTATTGTTGAACAAGATGAAGTAGCTGCAGGTCGATAGGACATCATCAATTCCTCTGAGCATATCCGCGAAAAAAGGATTTGAAATGTCTGGCAGTATAACCGCGACCGCATTGATTTTCTCCTGCCGGAGTCCCCGTGCCAGCTCGTTCGAATAATAACCAAGCTCTTCGATTGCCTCCAGCACACGTTGTCTTGACTTGTCCGCAACAGCATCTGAATTGCTCATAACTCTTGAAACGGTGGCGATACTGACCCCGGCCCGTTTCGCGACATCTTTTAATGTAACCATATAAAGGTCTCCTCTTACTTTATTTAGATTTTCTCTGTTTCCATTATATATGCTGAAAATTGAAATGAAAACAGAGGAATGGAAAAAAATGTAAAATGTCGGAACTATTTTGAAATTATCCGTTCAAAAACTATTTGACAGTATTACATTTAAATGATATCATTATTTCATAAAAAAGTAAACGTTTACATTAAAAAGAAAAAAGAAATCAAAAGGAGGAAGCAAAATGACTTACGGGAATTTTGACTTGCAGGGCAAGGTGGCAGTTGTGACAGGGGCCACGAGGGGCATAGGACAGGGAATTGCCCTCGGGCTGGCACAGGCCGGTGCAGATATCGTATGTGTAGGGCGTTCGGACGATTCCGGGACAAAAGCCGAGGTAGAACGGCTGGGGCGCACGTATCTGAACATCCGGGCGGATATGGCATGCAAGGAGTCTCCGGACAGAATCGTCAGACAGACATTGGAGGCATTTGGGAAAATCGACATTCTGGTCAATGCGGCAGGAATTACGAGAAGGTCCATGGCTATCGATGTGACAGAAGAGGACTGGCAGGACGTACTGGATGTCAACCTTACAGCGGTATTTTTTATGTGCCAGCGTGTGGCCCGCCAGTTCATCAAACAAGGAGGAGGCGGCAAGATTATTAACATAGGCTCCATGACTTCCTACCAGGGAGGTATCAAAGTGATACCGTACACGGCTTCTAAGGCGGCGGTCAGGATGATAACGATGCACATGTGCAATGAGTGGGCGGAATATGGCATCCATATCAATGCTATCGCCCCGGGCTACATAGAGACGGATATGACTGCCGCTATGCGCAAAGAGCCGGAGCGTATGGCAGAGACGGCGCCCCGGATACCTATGAAGCGGTGGGGCAGGCCGGAAGATCTGGCTGGTGCGGCAGTCTTTCTCGCATCAGATGCGTCAGATTATGTCAATGGTTTTACGATAGCAGTAGACGGTGGATTTTTAGCAAAATCCTGATATATTCAACAGAACAGAAAGGGAAGATTATGAAGAAAATAATATCATTATTACTCGTTTTGGCAATGATGGGAAGTCTCGCGGCAGGATGCGGGAAAAAAGAAGAAAAAGACGCTTCAACGGATAAGAAAGAAGAAGTAGAGCTGGATTATCCGAAGCAAAACATTAATACGATTATCCAGTTTTCAGCAGGAGGTCCCACTGATTTATCTGTGCGCGCGGCGCTGGATGCAGCCGCTTCGGAACTTCCTTCGGGAGTGAACTTTATGGCTTCCAATGTAACGGGAGGAGCAGGGCTTGTCGGACTGAACCAGGTGGCCACATCTAAGACGGACGGATATACGCTTGGCTGTATCAATGTAGACCTGGCAATCAACTATGCGCTTGGCAGGACTGACATGTCCCCGGAGGACTTCGTACCACTGGCCTGTTCCATCGGTGACCCGTATGCTCTTGTCGTAAAATCAGACGCACCATATGACACGATGGAGGAGTTCGTGGAATATGTAAAGGAACATCCAGGTGAGATATCGATTGGAGATTCCGGAGTTGGCGCGGCTCCATATCTGTCTGCAATTGCGGTAGCCGATTATTTTGATCTGGACTACAAACAGGTATCGTATGACGGCTCTAGCGATGCGGTGACGGCGGTTGTCGGCGGACATATCGACGGTACATATACTCAGCTTTCACCTGCCATGGGACAACTGGAGGCAGGAGGGCTGAAGGCTATCGCCACCTTGTCAAATGACAGAATCGAAGCATGGCCGGACATCCCTACGGTCAAGGAGACATATCCTGACGTTGACTTTGAGATTCTAGGTTGGGTATTTATCTCGGCATATAAAGGCACGGACTCTGAGATCTGCGGCTATCTGGAAGATGTGCTTGGAAAGGCTGTGGAATCGGACAAATTCCAGAGTACGCTGAAAGAGCTGAATATGCAGAACATCCCGATGACGACAGAAGAGGCACAGGAATTTATCGCAGAACAGCTTGAATTCTACAAGGAACTTTGCAAAGATATCCAGGTTGAGTAATCGGTACAGGTGGACGGGCAGGGAGCGGGAATGTTGTTCCCGAACCCTGTCCGTCTGCATCATATGGAGGTAACAGCATGAAGAAATATAATATCGGCATATCGGTTCTCATGTGCATATTGGCGGGAGGCATCTTTTATTTTACGAAAGACTTCCCCAAATACTATGCAGGCGCGCCGGGGAGCGGATTCTGGCCCCGTGTCATAGCGGCCGGCATCTTGATCGTATCAGTGGTACTGCTGGCTGAGACGTTTATAAAAAAGGAAGAGAGAGGAGAGCCTCCAATCATATATACGTCCCAGGGAATCAAGAGAGTGTACATATTATTTGGGCTGATTTTGCTGTTCGGAATCGGGCTTCAGTATCTGGGCCTTGTCATCTCTGCAGTGCTATTCATTCCGGCGGTCATGTTTACGCTCGGAGAGAGAAGAGTCATATGGCTTGTAGCTGGGGGTATCGGAGTGACTGCGGCAATCTATGTAATATTCGCGGTAGGTCTGAATGTAGTCCTGCCGAAAGCATTTTTTATGTAGAAGGAAGGAGGGGAATACATGAGTACATTTGCAGATGTTTTTTTTAATATCATGCAGCCATATCATCTGATGTGTGTTGCCGGAGGGGTGCTGATTGGCATACTCGTAGGTGTCATGCCTGGGCTTTCATCTGTTATGGGGATGTCGGTAACACTGCCGCTCACCTTGTCGCTTGACGGATATGGGGGTATACTTATGATGCTCGGAATTTTCTGTGGGGCCATCTATGGAGGATCCATAACAGCGATACTAATCAATACGCCGGGGACGGCTAATTCTGCCGCCACCTGTCTGGACGGGCATCCGATGGTGACGAAGCTGAAACAGCCGGGACGGGCGCTTGGCATATCTACGACCGCCTCGCTCTGTGGAGGGATTTTTTCGGCGTTTGTCCTGCTGTGGACAGCACCACTGCTGGCGAAAGTTGCACTCAAGTTTAGCGCGCCGGAGTATTTTGCGCTTGGGGTCTTTGGCCTTAGTATCGTAACGAGCGTATCCAGCAAATCCATATGGAAAGGAATTCTGGGAGCATTTCTTGGCCTTTTCCTCTCAACCATTGGAATGGATACAATCAACGGCTCATACCGGTTTACATTTGACCGTATATACCTGACAGGAGGAATCAACTTCGTCCCTGTGCTGATTGGGCTCTTTGCCCTGTCGCAGGGGCTTATCTCTGTTGAAGAACAGTTTGGGAAGGCGAAGGAGAAGGTTAAGGGAAAGCTGGAGCGGGTGCTTCCTACGAAAGCTGACCTGAAAGCGATATGGGCTACCATCTTGAGATCCAGCATTCTCGGATCTGTCATAGGTGCCATACCTGGGACAGGAGGAGACATCGCATCATGGATAGGATACAATGAGGCTAAGAGATGGTCCAAACATCCGGAGAAGTTTGGGGAAGGTGTTCCCGAGGGTATAGCTGCCCCGGAAGCGGCCAACAATGCAGTGTGCGGGGGTGCCCTCATCCCACTTCTGACACTTGGAATCCCGGGGGATGCCTGTACTGCTATCATGCTCGGCGCATTGATGGTCCAGGGAATCGTGCCAGGACCGCTGTTGTTCGTAGAGCAGACAGACAAGGTGTATACGATAATCATAGGCCTGTTCGTCGCGAATATTGCCATGGGTATTCTCGGATATCTTGGTATCCGCGTATTTTCCAAGATTGTAAATGTGCCGAATAAGCTGATGGTGCCGATTATATTTGTGTTCTGCTTTGTGGGTACGTATGCCTTGAATAACAACATTTATGATGTGTTTTTGATGATTATAGCCGGCTTTATCGGATTTTTTCTTCTGAAGCTGGACTTTTCCATACCGCCCATCATATTGGGTATGATTCTAGGTAAGACGATTGAGAATAATTTCAGACGCTCCCTCGTCATATCCAATGGAAACCCGCTGATTTTCTTTCAGCATCCTATATCACTGGCGCTGCTTATAATAGCGTTTGCAGCAGTCTTTTATCCGTTCTTCCAGCCTGCCATCAAAAGAAAACTGGCGGCAGCAAGAAGAAAGAAGGAAGAGGACAAGGAGGGCAGTCTATGAGTTGCGTGTATTGTGAAGAAGAAATCAGCACGGATCTCATCCGGATAGGCAATGTGAAGAAGCATACGCTCTATCTGCACCGTGACCAGACATATCCCGGCCGCTGCATCCTGGCGGCACGGCAGCACATAAAGAAGGTGACGGATCTGTCCGGGGAAGAATATCTGGAATTGTGCGGGGAAGTATATACGGCTGCTGAGATTCTGAACCGTCTGTTCACCCCGGACAAGATTAACTTCGTCATATTGGGAGACTGTTCAGAGCATCTGCATGTACATATCGTCCCCAAGTATGTGGGTAAGAAGAACTGGGGAAAATTATTCGAGATGAATGAGGGCTCCCCTGTCTGCCTGAAGGAAGAGGAATACGAAGCTATGAGACAGAGAATCTTAAAAGAGCTGGAGAAGGAGGGGGCCGTACAGTGAAGCTAAAAGAAAAGTTCTATCCGTCTCTCCTTGCATCCGAATGTTTTTATCCATATATCAGTAATGAGGACATCCTGCTTGATGCCATAGAGAAGATGCTGGATGATGGATACTACAAAAGAGTTGAGGCTGGCACGTTCCATTCTGTAAAGCAGCGGACCAGGCTATCGCATATGGTTGAACGGAACCATATCGGTTACACGCAGTGGATAACGAGCGACATAGCTTCGCTTGGGCTGAATCCTGCTTCAGTCGATAAGGAGACAAGGCAAAAGACGATAGCCAAGATGATTGAGCTGGTGGATATGGCGGCTGAAAGCGGCGCAGACCGCATCGCTATGGTCAGCGGACCGGATCCAGGAGAACGGTTGAGGGAGGAAGCCCGGCTGGGACTTAAGGAAGTGCTCCAGTCTGTATTAGATAGAGTGGAAACGTATCCTCATATGGTCCTGCTGCTTGAACCGCTGGACAGAGAAGCACATAAGATGCATCTTATCGGCCCATCTGATGAGGCGGTACGACTGGCGGCACTGGCGGACGACGGACGCAAACGGTGTCTCCTGTCCTGGGACAGTGCTCATACAGCGTTGAATGGCGAATGCTTCGGCGAATCTCTGCGTGTATCGGCACCATGCCTGGGGCATATACATCTTGCCAATGCGGTTCTGGATCCAGAGCAGTCCGGATACGGCGACTGGCATATGCGGATGGGCAGGCCGGGCTTTCTGGATGTTCCATGCGGTACGGACATACTGACAGAGGCGGCTGCTGTTATGCAGGAGAACGTAATGCTTGGAGTATCCGTCGAGTGCAGATGTCCCGCAGATTGTAATCCATTCCGGATCGAGGCAGAATGTAGAGCGTTCTTGGAACGGATTCTGGAACACGATGTAAGGTTATGAGGAGGCACATATGGAGATTCAGAAAAAACGGATTGCGCATCTGGATAAGGTATATGCAGTAGCGGCAGTTCAGATTGACGGAAGAGATTATTGTATGGCGGCTTCTGAGAACCGGGATGGAACCTGCCTTCTGATTGATATAGAGACAGAGCAGTGTGTTACCGTGTGGGACGGACCTGGAGGAGTGATGTCTCTTGTACCGGTAAGACGTGAGCAGGCTGTCCTGTCCATTGAAGCATTTTACCCGGTGTTCGATTCAAAGGAGTCCGTCATCTGCAGGACAGAGCTGGCGTTTGAGGACGGAAAGCTTAAGGCAGAGAAGAAGAAGCTCTGCAACCTGCCGTACGTACACCGCATCGGTTTGGTGTACGAAGGAGGGAAGACCTTTCTCGTGGCGTCCATGTTATGTGCATACAAGGCTTATACAGAGGACTGGAGTCAACCCGGTTCCATTTTTGCAGGAGAATATAAAAAAGACCGTCCTTTGGAACTTACATGTCTTTATGAGGGGCTTACGAAGAACCATGGAATGTACATTGATGAGACAAAAGGCGGCACGGAGATATATGCGGGGGCCGCGGAGGGAATCCTACATATCAGAAAAGAAGGGGACTGGAAGGTACAATTGTGGAACGTAGGTGAGACGAGTGACATATGTCTGGCCGACGTGGACGGGGACGGAACCGAAGAGATAGCTGTTATCCAGGGATTCCACGGTGAGCATATCCGTCTGCTGAAGCAGCAGGCGGGCGGCTTCTGCTGTATTGGCGAGCTTCCGCTCCAGTTCGGTCATGTCCTCTGGGCGGGAGAGATATTTGGCAGCCTTTATCTTATCGGAGGCAGCCGGGGCGGCGATAAGGAGCTGTCTCTGTACCGCGTAGAGAGAGGGGAGAAGCCAGGCTTTGAGCTTGTCTATCGTGACGTGGGAACCGGAGCTGCTCAGATAGCGGTCTTACGCGGGAAAGACAAGGTCAGGATTCTGGCGGCAAGCCATGGAGAAGATGCAGTTGACATGTATACCTTGACCATCGGAAGGAGGCAAGAAAGATGAAGAGACTATATGGAATCACAGCAGCGATGATTACGCCCTTTACGGAACAGGACGCTGTTGATACGGAAGCTGCAGGGCGGCTGACAAGGCTTCTTATCGGCAAAGGCATAAGCTGCCTGTATCCTTGCGGGACGACAGGAGAGATGCTGCGCATGAGTCCAAAGGAGCGCAGACAGATAGCAGAAGCGGTCGTTACGGCGGCCAAAGGGGAAGTGCCTGTGTTCGTACATTGTGGCAGCATGTGCCAGGATGAGACGATAGAACTCGTGCGGCATGCACAGAAGATTGGCGCGGCCGGGGCCGGGGTCGTGACTCCGCAGTTTTTTATGTCGGACAGAAGGGAACTGTTAGAATACTACAGGACAGTGGCAGGTGCTGCCCCAGATTTTCCTATCTATCTGTATAACATACCACAGTGTGCGGCTAATGATGTCGAGGCAGAACTGGCGGAGCAGATTGCCGGAGACTGTCCGAATGTAGTCGGCATCAAATACAGTTATGCGGATATCAACCGCACGATAGATTACATCAATATAAATGGTGGGAAGTTCTCGGTGCTGCACGGGTGTGACCGGGCTCTGGTAGCGATGCTTGCTCTTGGCTGTGACGGGACAGTATCCGGTACGGCCGGTGTATTTCCGGAGCCATTTGTCAAAGTGTACAAGTCCTATGAGGAAGGCAGGCTCGCAGAGGCACAGAAATTGCAGAAGTTATGCGTCAGATTCTGTGATGTGCTCAGGTGCGGAAGCAATATATCTTATTTTAAAGAAGCCTTGAAATTAAGGGGAATCGATGTGGGATCAATGAGAAGGCCACAGCTTGACCTGGAGCCCAATGAGGTCGCCGCGCTTAGAAAGGAACTGGAGGTGCTCTGCGGTGAAGCGGACATACCTCTGAAACTGGTCTGACATAGAAAGGAAGCAGAAGATGGGGAATATATTAATAACGGCATCCCACTATCCGGCACTGTGCGCTGAGGCGAAGACGCTCCTGGAGTCCAGGGGGCATAAGCTGATTATCAATGAGAGCAGTATGCCATATTATACTTTTCATCAGCTTGCAGAAATCGTGGGAGATGTGGACGCGGCAGTCATAGGTCTGGATGAATGGACAGAAGAAGTGTTCCGTCTGGCACCAAAGCTGAAGGTGATAGCAAAGTTTGGAGTGGGCACAGATAATATCGACTGTGACGCGGCAAAGAATTATGGGATTAAGGTAATTAACGCACCGGGACAGAATTCCAATGCGGTGGCGGAGCTGACGGTCGGCTATATGATACAGCTGTTGCGCAATATATTGCCGCTTCATGAGAAAATGAAAGAGGGTAAATGGGAGCGGTACATAGGAAGAGAAGTTAAAGGAAAGACGGTGGGGCTTCTTGGCTTTGGTATGATAGCCAAACTTGTGGCAAAAAAATTAAGTGGATTTGACGCAGAAATAATAGCCTGCGATTTAAACCCCGATGCGGAATATGCAAAGAAATATGGGGTAAAGCTTGCAGACATGGAAGAGGTCATTAAAAAGAGCGATATCCTGAGCATCCATCTGCCGGCAACAAGTGCAACCTGGCATCTTATGGACAAAGCGATGCTTTCAAAGATGAAACAGGGTGCATATCTGGTCAATACCGCAAGAGGGGCTGTCGTGGATACGGAAGCGCTGACAGAAGCACTGGAAAGCGGGCATCTGTCGGGAGCCGCACTGGACGCCTTTGAGACAGAGCCGCTTCCGATGGATTCACCGCTGCTGGAGCGCGGCAACGTCATATGCACGCCCCACACAGGAGCGGAGACGTATGAAGCTTACAGGAATGTGAGCCTCTGCACGGCGCAGGGAGTGATAGATGTGCTGGAAGGCAGGGAACCATTACATTGGGTAAACAGGCAGGAGGTGCTGCATGAAGAATAAAATAGGATTCTGCGAGTGGGTCATGCCTGTCAAAGGGCCGTCCGTATTCGCCATAGCTGCCGGGCTTGGGGCGGACGGCATACAGGTAGATGACTGGGGGAGCTATTCCCAGAGCTTCCCCATGGCTGAGCAACGGATACAGAACATGTACATAGAAGAAGCAAAAAGATGGGGCATGGAGATTCCATCCATGGGATGCAACGGATTCTCAAGGGCGGGAGGACTGGTAAACCGCCTCGGAACTCCGGAAGGGGATATCTCGCTCCTGGCAATCCGCACGGGGATACGTGCATGTGCAGATATGGGAATCCCCCTCCTTATGCTGCCCTGCTGTTGGGACGGCTTCCTCAGGACGGAAGAAGATATTGAGAATGCGGCAAAGATGCTCCGTACGACCTGTAAAGAAGCAGAAGAGATGAACATTACGGTAGCGGTAGAATCCGTCCTGTCACCGGACAGATGGAAAGACATGGCAGGCTATGTCGGTTCCAAAGCATTCAAGACATACTATGACACCCAGAACAGCCAGTATTTTGCAGGAGCGAATCCGCCGGAGGAACTGAGGCAGCTGGAGGTTACCGATATTGCAGAGGTACATTTTAAAGAAGGGCTTTCAGATACGCAGGGCTGCCGTTGCTTCGGAGAGGGCGGGACGAATTTCTTCGAATCGGCTGATATTCTAAGGGAGAAAGGATATGAAGGCTGGCTCGTCATTGAGAACTTCTACAGAAAGCCGGCATTTCAGTCTGACTGTAAAGATGTCTATGAAGCGATGGGAAAAGACGTCGCGACATTGAGGCAGGTATTTGGCGTCAGACCAGAATCACATTCCGATTGATTTCCCCTCTCTGCCCGGCATCGTTTTCTGCTATAATAAGGACAGACGAAAGAAGGGGGCATCGATATGACAGAGAGAAAAGAAGTGATATCTTATTGTCTGACTTATAAAAATGTATATGAAGACTATCCGTTCCGGGATACGGACTGGTGCGTCATCCGACACAGGAACAGCAGGAAGGTCTTTGCCTGGATCTTTGAAAGAGAAGGCCATGTATGGGTTAATGTAAAGTGCAGCCCCGAATGGACAGAGGTGTGGAGACAGACCTTTGATTCAGTGCTTCCGGCATATCATCTGAATAAAAAGCACTGGAATTCCATCATATTGGACGGGACGGTTCCGGAGGAAGAGATATGCAGGATGATAGGCGAGAGCTATGATCTGACGACAGGAAAATAACGCTTTGTTTTGTCCTTTACGGAAAAGAGTGGTATAATAAGACCAAAGTGAGAAGACATTAAAGGTGGGATACCATGACAGGATACAAGGCCGGAAACAATACATTTCACATATGGAAACTCGCGGTGCTGTTCATCGGGCTGGCAGCTTTCGGCCTGCTCCTGGCCGATGTGGCCGGAAGTTATCGCCTGGAGGCAGTCGACACATTTGTGTACCGCGCCGTCCATGCGCTGCAGTGTCCGTTCCTCACCGGCTTCTTCAAGGTGATGACGAATATGGTACATCCGGTCGTGCTGCTTATCATCAGCATGGCGATGATACACACGCTCCGGCAGAAGCAGTATCTGGTCGCCTTGTTTGCCAACCTCGTTCTGGCCGTACTACTGGACTTGTCCGCCAAGGGATGGGTTATGCGGGAACGGCCTCCTCAGGCGCAGCAGCTTATCGCAGAGACAGGATACAGTTTTCCGAGCGGACACGCGATGCTGGCCGCTACGTTCTACGGTTTTATCTTGTTCCTCATATGGCAGACGAAGAAGAGCAGGACATATAAGGCAGCAGGCACCGTTATCTGTCTGGCAATGATAGCCCTCGTCGCGCTGAGCCGGATATATCTCGGCGTGCATTATGCGACAGATGTTGTGGGAGGTTTTCTTGCCGGGATTATATATCTTATCATATATACATCGATTGCCAGACGCTATTTTGCGAAGGGCATAGCGGTTCACGGACAGCCGGATGTGGAGATCAACCCTCTCTTGAAAAGCTTTGAATATGCATTTTCCGGTATCATAACCGGGCTTAAGACAGAACGGAACATGATGATACACTATTCCGCACTTGGATTGGTCGTAGTATTCGGAATCACGCTGAAACTGTCTGTGACGGAGTGGTGCATCTGTCTTATCCTGTGCGCCCTCGTCATCTCGCTGGAACTGGTCAATACCGCCGTGGAAGCTGTGGTAGATCTGGTGACGAAGGAGCAGAGGCGGCGTGCCAAGCTGGCCAAGGATACGGCTGCCGGAGCAGTGCTGATTGCGGCGATTACAGCGGCAGTCATCGGAGGGATTATCTTTGTCCCGAAGATACTGGCGCTGTTTGCACTAAACTAACATGGCAAAACGAAAGGAGAAAAAGAGGATGGATAACTTAGGGGAAAGCTTGAAAAAGGTAATGCTGGCAGGTGTGGGAGCACTGGCCACGACTGCGGAGAAATCCAAAGAGATTCTGGATGACCTCGTGAAAAAGGGAGAGCTTACGGTAGAGCAGGGCAAAGTGCTCAATGAAGAGCTGAAGCACAATGTAAAAAAGGCGGTAAAGGAAAATGTTACGGTTAAGGTAAAACCATCTTCGCCGGAAGAGCTTGAGGAGCTGCTTGACAAGATGACTCCTGAGCAGATAGACCAGTTGAAGGAAAAGCTGGCCGGGCTTGGGCAGCCGGCACAAGTAGAGCCGGAGGATGACGGGAAGCCGCAGGACGCCCCGGAGGATGAGAAGGGCTGCAAAGAGGCAGATGAGTAAAGAAGCGCCGGCAGCGTATGGGAACAGGTTGAAAGAGATTATGTCTGTCCTGAAAAAGCACAGCATTGCCAGAGGTGTGACGCCGGAAAAACTGCGGCTCATACTTGAGGATCTGGGACCTACTTATATTAAGCTCGGGCAGATTATGTCCATGCATTCCGATGTCCTGCCGAAGAGATACTGTGAGGAATTGATGCGGCTTCGCTCGGATGTGAGCCCCATGCCTTTTTCACAGGTAAAAGAAGTTATCGAAATAGCATATAATTGTCCGCTGACAGAGGTGTTTCAGGAGATTGACGAGACACCTCTTGGTTCTGCGTCCATCGCACAAGTGCACCGGGCAGTGCTGGAGAGCGGTGAGAAGGTAGTCGTCAAGGTGCAGCGGCAGGGCATCTACGGTACGATGTCGAGGGACATCGGCCTTCTGCACCGGGCAGTCAGGTTCCTGCCGCCAGTGAATATGAAGGGTCTGGTAGATTTGGACCTTGTGCTGGACGAGCTGTGGAACGTGGCCCAGGAGGAGATGAACTTTCTCAACGAGGCATCTAATATGGAAGAGTTCGGCAAGCTGAACAGGGACGTAGCATTCGTGGATGTACCCGTCCTGTACCGGGAGTACACGACCGGACAGGTGCTCGTGATGGAGTACATCGACGGATTTGGAATCGATGAGAAGGAAAAGCTCCTGGAGAACGGGTATGACCTGAATGAAGCAGGGGCCAAGCTGGCGGACAATTATATAAAGCAGATCATGGAGGACGGCTTCTTTCACGCAGATCCCCATCCGGGCAATGTGAAGATTCGGGAGGGTAAGATCATATGGATTGATATGGGCATGATGGGACGACTCTCCGCCAGAGATAAGGAACTGATTGCAGGCGCGGTGCAGGGTGTGGCCGATAATGATATCGGACAGATTCTGGAGTCGGTCATGGCACTTGGCGAATTCAAGGAGAAGCCGGATCAAAGCAGGCTTTATACAGATATCGGCAATCTGCTCACAAAGTATGGGACGACAGATATCGGCAAGATAGACATCGCCAGAATCATGGAAGACCTGATGGAGGTTATGAAGGACAACAAGATTATCATGCCTCACGGCCTGACGATGCTGGCAAGAGGCATGTCGCACATGGAAGGGGTAATTGCGGATATCAGCCCAGAGATTAACATGGTGGAGGTGGCTTCTGCGAGGATGGCGGGCAGCCTTCTATCCATAGACAACTGGAAGAAAGAGCTAAAGAGCGGGGGCAGAAGCATATACCGTTCTATCCACAAGGCGCTGGATATCCCGGCACTGGCAGCCGATCTGCTCCGGGGCTTCCTGAAGGGACAGAACCGTATCAACCTGGATGTCCATGCGACAGAGGATCTGAATGAGATGCTGACAAGGCTTATTAAGAAGCTTGTCATGGGCTTCCTCGTGACAGCGCTTCTCATCAGCTCCAGCATATTGTGTACTACGGACATGAAGCCTAAGATATGGGGAATACCCGCACTGGGAGCCTTCGGATATCTGCTGGCGCTCGGACTGGCAATCTGGATATTCCTGAGCCATATCCATACGGGAAAAAATAAAATTTGCAGTACCTTTTGGAGGACGGTATAATATAGCTAAGAAACATGAGTCAGAGGTGTACTATGCAAAAGATATTGATAGTGGAAGATGACATAGAATTGAACCAAAGCATATCCTATTCCCTTAAGCGGGAAGGATATGACACTATATCTGCACATTCACTGGGGGAGGCGGAGAGCCTCTTCCGGCAGGAATGTGCAGATTTGGTTTTGCTCGATGTAAATCTGCCGGATGGCGAAGGGTTCGAACTGTGCAGATGGATGAGGGGCCAGAGGAAAGTACCGGTCGTATTCCTCACGGCTAGAGACATGGAGGAGGATGCGCTCAAAGGATATGAGACAGGAGCGGAGGACTATGTGACCAAGCCGTTTTCCATGAAAATACTTTTGAGGAAGATCCATGTCATCTTAAAACGTGTGGATGCACACAGCAGGAACATATACGATGACGGGTTCCTGAAGATTGACTTTGACATGGCAAAAGCAGAGGCCGGCGGAAGCGATTGTATGATAACACCTACCGAGTTCCGGATGCTCCGTCTGTTTTCGGACAATGCGGGCAGGCTTCTGACGTATTCCGTGCTGCTGGATCAACTCTGGGACAGTGGAGGCCAGTTTGTCGACAAGCATACGCTGGCGGTGAATGTGAACCGGCTTCGCAGAAAGATTGAAGACGAAAGCCACAAATATATATCAAATGTATACGGGATGGGATATCAATGGCTGAAATGATAATTCCTGCGCTCTGTTTTGCCATAGCGGCTGCCTGCATGTGGTACAGGATGCGGATGCTTAAAAGAGACATATACATATTTACGGAAAAACTGGAAGAGAGCCTGGACGCGATGGCGGACGGAGAGGAGCTGGAAGAATGCGGCATTCCTGAAGATACGCTGTGGGGCAAGGTACACGGGAAGCTTGTGAGGGTCAATCACATGTGGCTTCAGAAAAATGAGCAGAACAACAGTGAGAAGAGACAGATGAAAGAGCTTATATCTGATTTGTCTCATCAGACACGGACTCCCATCGCCAATATGAAGCTGTATCTGGAATTGCTGCAGGCCGAAGGCCTGGACTCAGAAAAGGCGGGGGAATTCCTGACAAAGATGGAGGGCCAGACGGAGAAGCTGGATTTTCTGCTCCGGGGTATGGTGAAGATGTCCCGGCTGGAAGCAGGTATCATTGAGATACGGAGCCGGAAAAACTTCATATACGGAACGCTCGTACAGGCTGCCGGGGCTGCGGTGCCTGCTGCCGAGAAAAAAGGGATAAGAATCTGCGTGGACTGTGAGGAAAGCATAGAGGCGGACCATGACAGAAAATGGACAGGAGAAGCGATATATAACATATTGGACAATGCCGTCAAGTATACCGGGCCTGGCGGAACGGTATACATACGGGTTGCGGTGCAGGAATTCTTTACGAAGATAAGTATCGGCGACAATGGGAAAGGTATCGCGCGTGAACGGCAGTCCCTTGTATTCCAGCGGTTCTACCGCGAACCCGAAGTACATGACGAAGAAGGCATAGGCGTAGGTCTCTATCTTGCAAGGGAGATCATTACCCGTCAGAAGGGGTATATAGAAGTACGGTCAGAAGAAGGGAAAGGCGCGGAGTTCTGCGTCTACCTTCCAAATGGGAATTAGACATGATCTGCAGGGAAGAGTCACACGTTTGTGATTCTTCTTTCTTGTGAACGGTTTGTGATTTTTTTCAGATATGCTTGTTGTATAGAAGAAAGGAGACAGAAGAGATGGAGACGTGTATTGTAAAGACAAAAAATCTGAAAAAATATTATAAGCTAGGTGATAATACGGTGAAAGCGCTGGACGGTGTTGACTTTCAGGTGGAAGAAGGTAAATTTACCGCTATCGTAGGGAAATCCGGCAGCGGTAAGAGCACGCTGCTTCACATGATCGGAGGGCTGGACATACCGACGGACGGACAGGTTATCGTGGACGGGAAAGACTTGTCTCGTATGAATAGAGAACAGCTCGCTATATTCAGAAGAAGAAAAGTTGGTTTTGTGTTCCAGAGCTACAATCTCGTGCAGGATCTGAACGTGTATGAAAATATCATCCTTCCTGTAGAGCTTGACGGTGCCCGCGTGGACCAGGAATTTGTAGATGAAATACTGGACCTGCTGAAGTTAGATGCGAAGAGGGAATCGCTTCCATGTACGCTGTCAGGAGGACAGCAGCAGAGGGTCGCCATCGCCAGGGCGCTTGCTGCAAAGCCGTCTATCATTCTGGCGGATGAACCGACCGGTAATCTGGACACCGCGACAAGCCATGACGTGATGGGATTGCTTCGGGTCGTGGCAAGGCAGTACCACCAGACTATCGTTCTCATTACCCATGACCAGGATATCGCGCAGCTCGCGGACAGGATAGTCCGTATCGAGGACGGAAGGATTGTGAGAGGAAGTGAACGCCATGCTTAAGAATAACAACGGCGCTGTCATCACGAAGCTGGCGAAACGTTCCATGTCGGGAAACAAGAGGAGAAATATGGTAATTGCCATGGCTATACTGTTATCCTCCTTTCTTTTGTTTACCATATTGACGGTCGGCATCACCTACATTAAGATGCAGGCACGTCAGAATATGCGTATGAAAGGTGCCGTCTATGACGCGGTTCTCATCGGTGGATTTACAGAACAGCAGAAGCAGATCTGCGAAGAGAACGAAGATATCACTACCATCGGAATAGAGGCCAAAGCCGGCTATCCGGAAGAGACGGATGCAGATGACACGCTCCATACGGTCCTCATATGGAGTGACGACATTTACTGGGATGTACAGAAAGAGCCGGCGATGGATAAAGTGAAGGGAAGGTATCCGACGAAAGACGATGAAGTGATGGCGACGAAGGAGGCCCTTGAAGACTGCGGGAAGGGAGATCTGGGAATCGGAGATTCTTTTACGATGACGTATCAGGACAAAAACGGACCGCATACAAAGGAATTCCGTATAGCGGGCATGTGGGAAGGGTACGGAGATAACAAAGTATTCTACGTATCAAAGTCATTTTTTGATCAGTCGGGCCATGCATTTTCAGACGTGAACTGCGGAATCCTCTATCTTGATTTCAAATCCCAGATTATGACGGAAAAGACACAGACCGAGTTCCGGGATTCTCTGGATTTAGGAAAGCAGCAGAGGCTCTTTTTCACATCCGAGACGGAGCAGTCTGTGCAGCTGCTTGCGGGTCTTGCGGGCCTTGTCATCATGACGTGCCTGAGCGCATATCTGCTCATCTACAACATACTTTATCTGTCGGTAGCAGGTAACATACGCTATTATGGCCTTCTTCAGACAATTGGCATGACGGGTAAGCAGATTCGCAGGCTTATACAGAGACAGATGCTTATCATCGGGACGGCCGGAACGGCCGGAGGCATACTGCTCGGATTTGCAACCTCTTTCTTTCTGATTCCAGTAGTTGTAAAAACGCTCGGTGTACGAGAGGATGTAGACGTCGTATTTCATCCGGCTGTCTTTCTGCTCAGTATTGCCGTCGTTGGAATTACGATTTACCTTGGCAGCCGCAAGCCTACGAGGATCGCCGATTCCGTATCCCCTCTGGAGGCGCTCGGCTATCGTACGGTGTCAGGGAGAAAGGCGTCCCATAAGACGGGGCGTGGAAGCATCCTGTGGAGGATGGCGGGCGAACAGCTCGGCAGGGACAAGAAAAAGACTGGGGTAGTCATACTGTCTCTGGCGGCCTGCCTATCCGTATTCCTCTGCCTCGTTACAATGATTGAGAGCCACGGCGCGCGGACCATGATGTCCAATTATATGAATGCGGACTTGATTATTTCTAATGATACGATGAAAAAAGAGGACGAATCCGAATGGTACCGTATCATAGACAAGAAGCTTCTTTCTGATATGCGAGATATGGAGGGTGTTGAAAAACTGCATCCCATGACGAGCACACAGATAATCATACCGTGGGAACCGGAATTTTCTGATATGTGGATGAAGGAATTTTATGAGACATGGATGGATCACAGCTATGAGGAGGATATCGGGGAATATAAACAGCATCCCGAAAAATTTTATACGTTTATGACAGGGATTGATGAGGAAGAGTTCGACTATGTAAACAGCACGCTTGAAAAGCCTGTGGACAAAGAGCAGTTTCTGGATGGCAGGACATGCCTCATTTACCGCGACGGCCTGTCGCTTCATCTGGCTGACATCCGTGGGAAGAAGGTGTCATTTTCTCAGTATAAAGACCGCACGAAGTCATATACGATGGAGATTGGCGGCTATGTAGACGATGGCTATTATGCGTTCATGCCGGGCATGACTCCGGTGGTGCTTGTAAGCGACGCTTTTGTAGACAGGACGGTGGAGGATCCTTGGGTGTCCAGGGCGAGCGTGCAGTATAAGGAAGAATACGACGGACAGACGGAGACGCAGGTTAAGAAGCGTGCAGAGGAAGGCCCTCATGGAGGAGACTTATCATATGATTCTAAGATAGATAACATGAAATCGATTCAGAAGGCGCAGGGCAACATGATGGGCGTCGGAATCGGGATCACCTTGATTCTCGCGATGATTGGGCTCATGAATTATATCAATACGGTGTCGGGCAACATTCAGAACCGGCAGACAGAACTGTCTGTCATGGAAAGCGTCGGCATGACGGAGAAACAGGTCAAAGGCATGCTGATTCGAGAAGGACTGCTCTTTGCCGGAATCTCACTGTTTTTGACGGCAACGGTGGGGCTCGGAGTCACTTATGCATGCTACCAGTCTCTGAACTACATGGGAATCGCCTTCCATGTGCCGGTGCTTCCGGTACTGGCGATGGCGGCACTTGTTACATTCGTCTGCACGATGATACCTCTGGCTGCATACCGGATGATATCAGGGAAGAAATCGATTGTGGAAAGAATAAGAGAATTATGAACATAGTACCTTAATCAAGATATGTACAGGACAGACAGTACCCGATTCTGGGAGGATATCCTTGGCAAAAGGTAGAAACAGGGCTGGAAACATAGCACTAAAAATGGGCAACTTGCGGAACGCCATATTGTTGGAAGCAAGGTTCTCTGCTATAGTCTAAGTAGTTCAAAGAGGAGGGGGTCAAAGTGAAGATAACAATCAATACTGACCCGGCATTTTCAGGTACGGAGGTTACAGTAAACTGTGCGTACCTGACGCCGGAGCTGGAAAAGATCATCGCCATGCTGAGGATGCTGGAACAGAAGCTGACAGGGAGTAAGGACGGCGAGATACATCTGCTCGATATCGCCGCGATCCTGTATATAGACACGACAGATAAGAAGACATTCCTCTATACGATGGAGGCAGTATATGAGACGGAGCTGCGGTTGTATGAACTGGAGAACCAGCTGGAAGAAAGCGGTTTCCTGCGTATAGCCAAATCCTGTATCGTCAATGTCCGGCATATCGCTTCACTTCGCGCGGACATCGACAGGAAGATACGGGTCACGATGGACAACGGGGAGCAGCTTCTCGTATCGAGGCAGTATACAAAACGTCTGAAGGAAAGGTTGGGAATCTGATTATGGAAGAAAAGAAAACAATATTTAGCTATCTGTCACAGGTACTTGTCATATTTAGCATTACCGTGCTGTGTATGACGATGTTTACACATTTCTTCGGCGAGAGCGCCCGGGAGATATCTGCGCTGTACCGGATGGGCGGGGAGGGCATTCCGCTTGAGATTATACCGGAGCTTTTTCTTCTCTCCATCATCGTCGTCGTGCTGCAGTATCTGTTTGTTACGGACCTTCTGTTTAAGAAGATGCCGGTGCTTGCGCGGATTGTATGCATGGTCGTAAGCATACTGGTTGTGATGTGTGGGTTTATCCTGCTGTTTGACTGGTTTCCGGCAGATATGTGGCAGCCGTGGGTGCTGTTTCTCGTCTGTTTTGCAGTCTGCTTTTTTGTGAGTGCGGGAATATCGGCTTTGAAAACGAGGATTGAGAACAAGAAGCTCATGGAAGGGCTGGAAAATGTAAAAAGGCATTGGGAGGCAGAGTATGAAAAGACAGATTAAGGCAGAACGTGTCCGAATGGAATTCAAGAATAGAGAGGTGCTTAAAGGAATTGACCTGCACGTGTCCGAAGGTGAGATATTCGGGCTGCTTGGCCCCTCCGGGGCAGGCAAGACGACCCTTATCAAGATTCTGACCGGCCAGCTTAAGCAGACCGGCGGGGAAGCGTTTATCATGGGACAGGACAGCCGCCAGCTTGACAGCACGGTATGTGCAAGAATCGGAATGGTCATGGATAACAGCGGATTGTACGAACGCCTTACGTGCGCCGATAATCTGGGAATCTTTGCAGAAATCTACGGCATCTCCAAAAGAGAGATCAAGACCGCGCTTGATAAAGTGGGACTGTCGGAAGCTGTGAAGACACCGGTTCATAAGCTTTCAAAAGGGATGCGGCAGCGCCTTGTCCTTGCCAGGGCAATCATGCACCGGCCTGATGTGCTGTTTCTTGATGAACCCACGAGCGGCCTGGATCCGGCTACGGCTTCCAGCATCCACCGCCTCATCTGTGAGGAGAGGGACAGGGGAGCGGCCGTCATGATGACGACCCATAACATGGAAGAAGCGTCTAAGCTGTGCGGATATATCGCGCTTCTGCATGAAGGAAGCATCGTAGAAGAAGGAGCGCCGGATGACATATGCAGAAGATATAATCATCAGAATAAGATAAAGATATTTTTGAAAAGTGGCAGTACGGTCTTGCTGAACCATGATGTCAGCGAGGCAGCCGCGATTGCGGAATATTTCCGGACGGGCGCTGTAGCCGGCATACATTCGACGGAACCGGATCTTGAAACAGTATTTATGGAACTTACGGGAAGGGGGCTTTGACCCATGAGAGGAAAAAGAATCTATGCGGTTTGGAAGAAGCAGATGAAAGATACGTTAAAGAATAAGGCGGTTCTTATCCAGTTTGTCATGTTTCCCGTACTTTCAGTTATCATGCAGAATTCCATAAAGATAGAAGGGATGTCCGGCCGGTATTTTGTCATCCTGTTCGCAACGATGTATGTTGGGATGGCGCCGCTTACAGCCGTGGCCTCTATTATTTCAGAGGAAAAGGAAAAGAATACGCTCCGGGAGCTTCTGATGGCTAATGTCAAGGCGGCAGAATATCTGCTTGGAATCGGGCTTGGCATCTTCGTGTGCTGCATGCTGGGGGCTGTCGTGTTTGCTCTGGCCGGGCAGTATACAGGAAGAGATATGGCGGATTTCCTTCTTGTCATGGCGGCAGGGATTGTCATATCCCTCCTTCTTGGCGCCGTCATAGGCATATCGTGCAGGAATCAGGTGACGGAAGTATCTGTCAGCGTGCCCGTGATGCTCGTATTTTCGTTCCTTCCTATGCTGGCCTCTTTCAATGAGAAGATAGCGGCTGTTTCTAAATATGCGTTTTCACAGCAGATCAGCAACTATATGAGTGCGGTCGGGGACTCGGCAGCCAAGGACGGGAATCTGGTTGTGATATTGTGTAATGCCGGCATATTTGCGGTATTGTTCGGGGTGGTCTACCGGAAGTGCCGTCTGATTTAGTAGCATTGTTATGAGGCTTTGACGGAATAAGATGCAAAAATGATGCCATAATCATGTATAATATAAATAATATGAGAAAGTTTATGGAATATATGAGGTGGCTGTATGATGAACAAAATATTGATCGTAGAGGATGAGGTGCCCATATCCAACCTTATAAAGGAGAACTTAAGTGATGCGGGGTACCTCTGTTTCTGTGCATTTGACGGGATGCAGGCGGCAGATATGGTCGAGCGTGAACGCTATGACCTGGTGCTTCTGGATATCATGCTTCCTGAGATTGACGGGTATGAGCTTCTCGAATATATAAAACCACTCGGCATCCCTGTCATATTTCTGACTGCAAAGGGGGATGTCCTTGACAAGGTGAAGGGCTTGAAGTCAGGTGCGGAGGACTATATAACAAAGCCGTTTGAAATCGTAGAGCTGCTGGCAAGGGTAGAGACGGTGCTGAGAAGATACGGGAAGACGCAGCGGTATGTCTCGCTGTTCGACATTACAGTGGACACACTTTCACACACGGTCAAGAAGAACGGGGCGGCGGTTGCGCTTACCGCCAAAGAATATGATCTGCTGCTGCTGTTCGCGCAGAATCGGAATATCGCCCTGTACCGCGACTTCCTATATGAGAGAGTATGGGGAGAGACATATCTGGGGGACAGCCGTACCGTGGATCTCCATGTCCAGCGTATGCGTAAGAAGCTTGGGCTGGAGCACAAGATAGTGCCTGTATATAAAGTCGGATACCGTCTGGAGGCGTAGCAGTTGAAGTTTTTTTGGAAAATCTTTTGCAGTACAATTATTATCACCGCATTTACGTGCAGCGCAGGGGGCTATTATCTCATCCGTTCCCAGTTCCATCTGTCGCTGGACCGTGAGATAGCTGCTGCTTATTCTGAAAATGCTATTCTTTGGCAGATTATGGATGAGGAGCTGAAAGACCTGACTTCCATGAAGGAAGAAGTGCCTGATATCGCAGATAATATTACGGTCAATGTGTCAGGTGGCTCTATTCCGTTTGCCGTGATGCTATGCGTCCTTTTTGCCGGAGTCGGGCTTGTGTCTTTTATCGTATCCAGCCTGCTCCTGTCTCCGCTGAAAAAGCTGTCCTCCGCCACGAAGCAGATGGCAGATGGGAGTTTCAGGCAGCAGCTCAATATATCAAGGAATGACGAGGTTGGGGAACTTGCGTCCGATTTTGAACAGATGTCGGTAAAGCTTGAGGAAATGGTGAATGAGCTGAAAGAATATTCACGGCGTCAGAAAGACTTTGTAGATAATTTTTCCCACGAGCTTAAGACGCCACTGACATCTATCATAGGATATGCCGATATGATCCGCTCCAAGGAGATGGAGCCGGAGCGCAGGATGGCATGTGCCGATTATATCTATACAGAGGGGAAGAGGCTGGAGATGCTGTCCCTGAAGCTGATGGACCTTATCGTGCTGGAAAAGCAGGACTTTACATTCCGACCTGTCCATATGCGCGAGTTCCTCGGGCAGGTTGCAGATGCATTTTCCCCAGTGGTCTCAGGCAGCGGCATATCATTTTCAGCCAGGATTCAGGATACTGCATTAAGAGTGGAACCGGATCTTATGAAGACGGTCTGCATGAATCTGCTGGATAATGCACGGAAAGCCGTTGATTATGAAGGCAGCATCGTGCTCACAGGCAGAAAGATTCCGAACGGGGCGTATTGCATATCTGTGGAAGACAATGGAAAGGGTATTCCGAAAGAGGAGATTTCCAGGATTACAGAAGCGTTCTATATGGTAGATAAGTCAAGAGCCCGCGCTCAGGGCGGGGCCGGCATGGGACTTGCACTCTGCTCTAGGATTATAGAACTGCACCGGGGCAGGATGAAGTTCGTGAGCCGGGTAGGCAGGGGGACACGGGTGTCCGTCTATCTCAGGGCCGGCAGAAGAGCACCCGGAGATGCCGGGGAAAGGAGGCAGGGATGAAGAATAGGACATGGCTGGCAGTCCTCCTGCTGGCAGCGGTTCTTGGAGCGTCGGTATATGTGCCTGTCGCTCTGTCCGGATATGAGGAAAAGAAGCTGCTCGCAGATGTGCAGACAGAGCAGCTGAAGGAATCAGCAAAGCCGGAGAAGCCGTCGTCGGATACGCTCGAGAAGCTGTCTGTCATAAACAGGGCGCGCCAGACGGGAAGTGAAGTCATATCAGGCAAAGTCGTATATAGTGCGGCAGATAATAGACCGGCAGAACTGGTGGAAAAAGGGTTTAAAAAGCTGCTGCAGAGTGGCATCTTGACAGGTGAAGGGCTGACCGGAAGTATATCGATTAAGGAAGCGATGCGGATGTACTATACTGAGGCAGATGCAAAGATGTACTATACTGAGGCAGATGCAAATCAGAAGATTCGATGCTTTTACATCGTAGCCGAGTGTAGCGGACTTTTCTTCAGTCTCCTGATTGACGAAGAGACGGAAGCCTTGTATGAGATCAGCATATCTTCATCAGACACAGGAGCTGACATCAGGCTGACAGACAATGTCGGGGAGAAGTGGGCGGAGTATCTCGGCATTACGCTGAAAGAGATGGACAGACAGCCGCTGGATGGGGTATCCATATATGAAACGGGAGATTCGGACGTCCTATACATCATTTACCAGTCAGAGCAGAAAGATGGCGGCTATATCAGCCTGACGGATACTCTGTCGTTAGGGCTGGAGGGAGATCATGCAGCATCGACAGTAGATGATGCAACTTCGACGGGAGATAGCAGGGCAATAGATGCAACTTGGTAATACAATATCGGTGTAATAAAAAATCCTTATGAAAGGGGAGGCTTTATGAACCGATATAGATCAGAAGCTCGTTCCGCCCATTATCGTGTATCCGGGAGGGAGACGGAAAAGCACAGGAAGGCAGGCAGACGGCAGAAAAGAAAGGACAAGGCTGTATTTTATAGTGTTTCATTCATCATCATCTGCCTGCTCGTCTTTATCTGCGGGTTTACATGTGTAGATAAGTACAGAAGCAGACAGGAGCGTACAGTGGAAAGGACGGGTGTCAAAGCGTTTGAGGAAAGCGGTGCCGGAAAGAAAACAGGGACAATGCAGAACGGACAGGCAGATGCGTCCGCATGGAATCTTAGGCTTGTGAATGCGTCACATCCGATTCCCGCAAGTTATCCGATTGATATAACGCTGCTTAAGAACGGACAATCTGTGGATTCGCGTATATACAGAGACCTGCAGGACATGATGGACGCAGCGAGGAACCAAGGTCTTTCTCCCTTGATCTGCTCTTCCTACCGAACCGCAGATAAGCAGAAATCATTGTATGAGGCCAAGGTCTCAACCTGCATGGGCCAGGGCATCTCCAGAAAAGAGGCAGAAAAGCAGGCGGCCGAATGGGTTGCGCCGCCGGGTACGAGCGAACACGAACTCGGTCTGGCTGTCGACATCGTGGCACAGTCGTACCAGCTCCTGGACAAAGGGCAGGAAGAGACGTCGGAACAAAAGTGGCTTATGAAACACTGCAGCGAATATGGCTTCATCCTCCGCTACCCCACCGACAAAAGCGAAATAACAGGAATCGGCTACGAGCCGTGGCATTACCGCTATGTAGGAAAAGAGGCGGCAGAAGAGATAATGCGTCGGGGAATCTGCTTGGAAGAATACGTGCAAATGTGAAAAAACTGTGAACGGGGACGTGATCAAATTTAATTTTGTTACGTCCCCAATTGAGTTTTGACCTGTACCTAAATAGATATTATACTTCCGGCAGTCCAGCAAATCCTTTTGCCAGATCCTCGTCAGATGGGATATAATCGGTCATTTCGCCGTTGTTGAATTTTTCATATGCCATCATATCGAAATAGCCGGTTCCGGTAAGGCCGAAGACGATTGTCTTTTCTTCCCCGGTCTCTTTGCACTTTATAGCCTCATCCATGGCCGCCTTGATGGCGTGGCTACTCTCGGGCGCCGGGAGGATGCCTTCGATGCGGGCAAACTTGGTCGCGGCACCGAAGACTGCCGTCTGCTCGATGGAGATAGCTTCCATGAGCTTGTCATCGTACAACTGTGAGAGTACGGAGCTCATGCCGTGGTAGCGGAGTCCCCCTGCGTGGTTCGGCGACGGGATGAATCCGCTTCCAAGAGTGTACATCTTGGCCAGCGGGCATACCATACCGGTATCGCAGAAGTCGTAGGCATATCTGCCGCGTGTAAGGCTTGGGCAGCTCGCCGGTTCTACAGCTATGATCTGATAATCTTTCTCCCCTCTTAATTTTTCACCCATAAACGGGGATATAAGACCGCCGAGGTTGGAGCCGCCGCCTGCACATCCGATGATGACATCAGGCGTTATACCATATTTGTCAAGTGCTGCTTTCGTCTCTAGTCCTATGACCGACTGATGGAGCAGTACCTGTGACAGGACAGAGCCGAGTACATAGCGGTAGCCGTCTTGTGAGACCGCAGCCTCGACTGCTTCAGAAATGGCACAGCCAAGACTCCCCGAAGTACCCGGGTGCTCTGAGAGAATCTTGCGGCCGACGTTGGTAGTGTCTGACGGAGAGGGAGTCACATTGGCACCATATGTCCGCATCACTTCCCGGCGGAACGGCTTCTGCTCATAGGAGCATTTGACCATGTATACCTGACAGTCCAGCCCGAGATACGCACATGCCATGGACAGGGCCGTCCCCCACTGGCCGGCCCCGGTCTCCGTCGTCACGCCCTTGAGCCCCTGCTTCTTGGCATAATATGCCTGAGCGATGGCAGAGTTCAGCTTGTGGCTTCCGGAAGTGTTATTGCCTTCAAATTTATAATAGATCTTAGCCGGTGTCTGGAGCGACTCCTCCAGGCAGTATGCCCGGACAAGCGGCGATGGCCGATACATTTTGTAAAAATCCTGGATTTCCTGTGGAATATCAAAGTAAGGTGTCGTGTCGTCCAGCTCCTGCCTGACGAGCTCATCGCAGAATACACCGCGCAGCTCCTCAAATGTCATAGGTTCTAAAGTGCCTGGATTCAAAAGCGGTGCAGGCTTATTCTTCATATCGGCGCGTACATTATACCATTTTTTAGGCATCTCACTTTCTTCAAGGTAGATTTTGTAAGGGATCTTCTTCGTTTCTTTCATCATGTTTCCTTCCTTTCAATTGAGATTCATAAATGCTAAGTCCGACAGAGAGGTTTGGCACAGGTGTAAAATGTAAGAGCAAATAAGGTACCTTGGCACATTCTCAGCCTGAGGTTCCTAATTCGATAGAAGGTTTCCCAAAATATTTTATCGAATAAAAAAACTCCCGTCCTAAATCATTAGGACAGGAGTGATTCCTGCGTTGCCACCTAAATTCATTCTTATGGAATAACTAAATAAGAATGCGCTCAGCCATGTACTAACATACATGTTCCATGTGATAACGGTTGGATTCCGTCGCCCCTACTCTGACTTGATACATACCATTTTGGTTTGCCCTCGCAAGTCCATTCGCCAAATCGGATATTATCACGGTTCCACCATCACGTGACTCTCTGTAAATATGCCGTTAAAGCTACTACTCTTGCTCATCGGTTCTTGATTTTGCTTTATTATAATGCAGTAGTAAAGAAATGTCAACATAATTTTAGCTATTTGTAGAAGAAAAGAAGTTGAGATGTATAAGGATAAGCCTTAAAATTATATATAAGTTAATGTCGAAATATCTGATAATATAAAGGAAGAAGATAACGCTTGAAAAAGTGCGTAATATAGAAAAGGAGTATGCAAATGTCAAATGTTTTAGAAGCACAGAATCTTAGTAAAGTTTATAAAACGGGTGAAGTAAAAGTCTCTGCAATCAAAGGAATTCATTTAGCTATTGAGAGAGGACTGTTTTATTCTATTATAGGGAAGAGCGGATCCGGCAAGTCTACACTTTTACATCTGTTAAGCGGCCTTGACAAACCGACCAGCGGAAAAGTGCTGATGGAAGGCGTGGATATACATAAGTTAAAAGACAGCGAGCTGTCAAAATTACGCAGACAGAAGATGGGATTTGTTTTTCAATCCTATAATCTGCTGCCAGAATTTTGCGTGGAAGAAAATGTAAAGATGCCTTTGTATCTTAATAAGAATAATCCTGATAACAGATATATTAAAAAGATTATGGAAATGTTGGATATCGCAGACTTAAGGCTGAAATTCCCAAATCAGCTGTCTGGAGGTGAACAACAAAGAGTAGCTCTTGCCAGAGCGTTAGCTGCCAGGCCGAGCATAATTTTTGCTGACGAACCGACAGGGAATCTGGATGTGGAAACGAGTAAAAAGGTTATTTATCTTCTGAAGGCTATGCAGCGTGAGTTGGACCAGACAGTGCTGCTTGTAACCCATGACATGGAAATTGCAGAACAGGCAGACAAATCAATTCGTTTACAAGATGGAATGATTATAGGATGAAAATACGATGAGAAAAATCGCTTTAAAAAGTATAAGAGGAAAAAAAAGAGAGACGAGGCTGTTGACAGGAATGCTGATACTGATTTATGCTGTCAATTTTATGCTCGTTATATTTGCAGGAAGTTTTGATAAAACTTTGGAAGAGAACCGATATGAGAAATATGGGGAATGGTCCGGAGCAGCCATAGGTGCTGAGATTAATTTAAAGGACACTTTGGAAACTCAGAAAGATGTCTATAGTATAGGCGCAATGGAGACCGGTGGCAATGTACGTGTAGAGGGTAAGGAGTGCGGCAAAGTTGGTACTGTGGACAAGACAGCAAGGGAGCTTGCCCGTATGGAACTGGAAAACGGAAAATGGCTAGAGACAGAGACAGAGGCAGCGTTGCCGGCTTCAATTGTGAAACAGCTTGACGGAACGGTTGATATTGGTGATAAAGTATCTTTGGATTATGCTGAAGGAAGCCGTATGTCTGGGAGAGAGGTCATTATAACCGGTATTATAAAGACATGGGGAACAGACTGGACAGTAGACAGGTCTTTGCTCCCATCGGTGATTCAAGGAAAGAATTCCAAGACAGGTGCCGAAAGTGATAATAGCATCACTTATTTTTTCAAAACTTCAGATATGAATGCAGGCAGTCTTAACAATCTGTCTGCACGGATCGGTCAGAATAGTGAGGCAGAGTTTGTTTTTAATGAAGAGGCGTATCCCGGGAATATGAGCCTGGCAGCTACACTGTCTGAGGATGGGAAACAGGTCATGTTCTTGATTCTTGTCTCTACTATCATTATTGGATATTTATTGACGGTATTTGCAAAAAACGAGAGATACAGCCTGCTGATTCTCCGAGGTTTGGGAGCCGGAAGGGGACAGATATTGCTGCTAACCTTGTGGAAATGTGTATATTTCCTGGGCTTCTCTGTACTTGCAGGAGCCATGATTGGTTCTGCAGGAAGTATTGCTTTATTGAGTATTGTCAAATCAGTGATGGACATATCCGTATTTTATGAAATCAAGTGGCTGAACATATTGCAGATAGGGGGTGCCTGTGCTATTGTCTTCATGATGGGATATCTGGGCATGGCAATGCAGGTCTGTATGATGGAAATCATGTCCTCATATAAGGAAGACAGCGAGAGATACGAAAAAAAGGTATTAGATATTAAAAGAGCTGAATATCATACGATAAAAAGCATGGTGAAGCGAAATAGAAGGTTCTATAGGGACAGGATCGGCTTTAGGGCCGGCATTTCTATAACCGTTATTGTCATTTCAGCAGTCTGCACATACCTGTTTATAAAATCTGAGTCGGATTATCGTTTTTGGAAGGAACAGAAAGGATATAATTATCTGTTTCAAACGCCGGATCTGACAGAAGGGATATCTGATGTGGACATTGATAACATAAAAGATATTCCAGGCATAGATACGGCAGAATACGAAAAGTTTCTCAACTGTTCTGGGAAGGAACAGATGATTACGATTAGCTGGAATGGCTGGAAGGACAGCGAATATGTCAGGACATACCGGCGTTACGCTCAAGTCCACAATAGCACAGAGCCATACGATAAAGAGGGTGATTACTTTACGCTTAATGAAATCCGGGGAGTCAGCCCACAAGAGAAAGAAAGGCTGACCGGCTATCAGGATGCGGTTGCTGACGGTGAGCTGGATGAGGAGGCGTTTAATGAGGGGGAAGAATGCATACTGTTTTTATCTCCATATCAAATCCGGGACGTTGGCACGGACATCATTGATAAAGAGCCGGTTTATATAGACCCGGAAGGCTCGGTTGAGAAAAGACACATATATACATACGAAGAGGATAATTCTATACAGCCGGGAACATATATCGATATATCTTCTCCATGGGGGACGAGAAAGATAAAAGTAGGTGGTATCATATATGCCGCACCAGAGTATGGAGAACAGGTTATAGCCGTTGGGGAAAGATTCCTGGATAAACTTTGTGGAATTGAGGATGAAAACCTTTATAATTCCGTTCGATTTCCATATTCGGAGGATGCGGATTTTGAAGAAATGGACATTGCAATCGCAGATTTTTTCAGCACGATGCATAATGGTGAAGGGCTCGTCAATGAAAGAAACATATATGGGGAGATACGCGGACAGCTCGTTTCTGATATATTCCGCATGGTGGTGATTATTACGGCTGTCTGGCTGCTGTACTTATTGATTATGTATCAGGGCAATGCGGGCCATCTCAATTATGAAAGAAAAAGGATAGGCATACTCCAGACTTTGGGAATAAGTAAATCCGATTTGAAGAAAATGTACTATTATGGATATCTATATGAGTCAGTCATTATTACAGGGGCAGGAGCGCTTATCTGTTCTGCCTGGTTTGCTTACAGATTACGTGTCGCTACAAGTTTTGACAGCATGAAAACTTTTAAGCTTGCTGTAATGAGTAACACGGGAGATCTCTCCGATTTTGCTTTTTCTGTTCTGACAGCGGTTGTAGTATGTGCCGGAATTAGTCTAATTACGATACATGTACTGGTAAAGCGTATACTCAGAAACAGTATCATAACTAATATCAGAAGATTGCATTAGCCATTCATGTGGGTGATAGGAAACAAGAGTATGAATGACGGTGTGCAGAAGTGGAACAGGGCGTGTTGAAGTTGGGAAACACGCCCTGTTTTTGGCATGATGCTGCTTTTAACGGCATTATGGGTACTGCTTCAGAATCCGGGCTCTATTTGATTCCTATAGGTCCGGATCTGCTGCAGCCGTTGTTTGACAGGGGCTTCGGCTCCTTCTTCGGTAGGATGGTAATAGGTCGTGCCTACAAGGCTGCCAGGCATGCACTGCATGTCGGTCAGCTTATCGGCAGTATCATGGGCGTATTGATAGCCGTCTCCGTAGCGCAGGTCTTTCATCAGCGCGGTCGGCGCATTGCGCAGCTGGAGCGGCACCGGCTCCGCCAGACGTTCCTGGGCATCCCCGCGGCATGTCTCATAAGCGACATACAGGGAATTGGACTTCGGAGCCATGGACAGGTAGGTTACGACATGGGTGAGGTGGACATTACACTCCGGCATCCCCAGAAAATGGCAGGCCTGATAGCCCGCCACGGCCAGAGGCAGGGCCTGGCTGTCCGCCATGCCCACGTCCTCGCTGGCAAAGCGCACGAGCCGCCGGGCGACATAGAGCGGATCCTCTCCGGCCTCCAGCATCCGGGCCAGCCAGTATATGGCTGCGTCCGGGTCGCTGTTGCGCATCGATTTGTGGAGGGCCGATATGAGATTATAATGCTCCTCTCCATTCTTATCGTAGAGCAGTGATTTTCTGCTGATACATTGCTCGATGGATGTCTTCGTAACAAGCGTCTTTTCAGGGGTGATTTCCCCGTTGAGGACAGCCATCTCCAGCGTATTCAGAGCAGTGCGCGCATCTCCGTTGGCAAAGCCTGCTATCATACGCAGGGAGTCTTCAGAGATATCAACGTTCAGATTCCCGAATCCGGACGGAGAGGCGAGAGCATGGCGGAGCAGGTGAAGCAGATCGTCCTCTGACAAGGCGTGGAGCACGAACACCTTGCATCTGGACAGGAGAGCGGCATTGATTTCGAAAGAAGGATTTTCCGTCGTTGCCCCGATGAGGATGATGCTGCCCTTCTCCACATACGGCAGAAACGCATCCTGCTGGGCTTTGTTGAAACGATGGATCTCATCCACAAAGACGAGGGTGCGGATGCCGGCATGCCGGTCCTTTTCCGCCTTGGCCATCACTTCCTTGATTTCCTTTATGCAGCTGGTGACAGCGCTGAAATCGATAAAATCCGCTTTCGTCCTTCCTGCGATGATACGGGCCAGCGTCGTCTTACCGACACCCGGAGGTCCCCAGAATATCATGGAAGATATCTGGTCCTTGTCGATGAGCTGCCTCAGCAGCTTTCCGGGGCCGAGCAGATGCTCCTGTCCGGCGAATGCATCAAGGCTCCCGGGGCGGAGGCGGCTGGCAAGCGGGGTGACTGCCCGTTCATTATCAAAAAGTGAAATCTGTTCCATCATACTGGCGGCTCCTTATCTACATGATAAATCTATATTATCTATTATACCAAACATACGTTCAGAATGGAATAGGAATTGGGAAAAAAGATATGGGATGTTTGCAGTTGATACAAAGTCTCTGTATAATAGTAATATCGAACCATAATGAGCAGAAAGGGGAAGCATGAACAGAATGATACGTTATCTGGCAGGTATCGCCGCCCTGCTGCTCTGCCTGCTGGCCGGAGGCTGCGGCAGTCCGGCAACGGGCAGTACGTCCGGCGGCGGAAACGGTCAGGAGACAGGAAGAAGGAATGAGACGGTCACGGTAGAGGAAGCCGGCACATATACTTCAAAAGCAGAGGTTGCGGCTTATATCCATACCTATGGCCGGCTTCCGGATAACTTCATCACGAAGAAGGAGGCTAAAGCGTTTGGATGGGACAGCAAAAAAGGGAATCTGGGCGAAGCTGCACCGGGGAAAAGTATCGGAGGGGATCATTTTGGCAATTATGAAAGCTTTGAGTTATTATACGAAGAAGAATGACAGGAGGGTTAAGATGAAAGAAGTTACACTGGACGCGGGCAGACTCTGCCAGAAGGAAGAGGCTCATGCATACCTGAAAGAGCGGCTTGGGCTCCCGGACTATTACGGTGCAAATCTGGATGCACTCTACGACTGCCTCACAGAATTAGACGGTCTGAGAGTTATCATATATAACAGAACTGACATCGGATGCTACGTATCAAAAATAATAGAAGTAATGCAGGATGCAGATGTAGAAGTCGAATTGCGTTAATACGCCGGTAATGTTATAATGATTGCAAATATTTAAGTGCGGACCGGTCTTGCCATCCAAGCGGAGAGATTAATGGCGGGGCATCTGCACACAGAGCGGAAAGGGGCACATTATGAAAGTCCAGATATGTATCGGAAGTTCCTGCCATCTGCGCGGGTCGGAGGCGATTGTAAAGACATTTGGCAGGCTTCTCAAAGAAGAGCAGATGGATGCACAGGTAGAGTTGTGCGGTTCCTTTTGCATGGGAGCCTGTTCCAAAGGGGTAAGCGTGAAGATTGGAGAAGATATCTACCATGTGAAACCGGAAGATGCAGAAGATTTCTTCCATGAAGTCATTCAGAAGGAGGCGGCCAGGTGAGGGTAATTGATTTTAAAGATGCAAGCTGCAGACACTGTTATAAATGTGTGCGTAACTGCGAGGTAAAAGCCATATCCGTACAGAATGAGCAGGCGCATATAATGAAAGACCACTGCATCAACTGTGGACACTGCCTCGAAGTCTGTCCGCAGAATGCCAAGACATTTGCCAGTGATATGGAACGGGTAAAAGGGTATCTGAAGCAGGGGATGAAGACGGTCATATCCATAGCTCCTTCCTATCTTGGCGTCTTGGAATATGGAAAGCCGGGACAGGTGGTAGACGCACTGCTGAAGCTCGGGTTTTATGAAGTGCGCGAGACGGCTGAAGGGGCAGCCCTTGTGACTCAGGAGTACAGAAAGCTGCTGAAGGACGGTAAGATGAAGAATATCATCACGACGTGCTGTCCGAGCGTGAATGACCTGATCGAGAAGTATTACCCGACTCTGACTTCTCAGATGGCACCGGTCGTGTCACCGATGATTGCCCACGGACGTCTCATCAAAAGCATATACGGGGACGACACGAAGGTCGTATTTCTCGGGCCGTGCATCGCCAAGAAGGAAGAGGCGATTGGGGACAAGAGGGTCATCGGAGCGATTGATGCCATCCTTACATTTGAAGAGATTACAAAGTGGTGGAAGGCCGAGGGCATTGACGTATCAGCATGTGAGAACAGGCCGGTTGGGAATCCGGATCCAAGGGTAAACAAACTCTACCCTGTCGGGGGAGGGATTGTCAAGTCTATACTGGCAGATTCTGTGGAAGACAATTATTATAAGGTGTATGTAGACGGCCTGAAGCCTTGCATGGAGTTGTTTGAGGAGCTTGCCAGAGGTGAGGTGGAAGACTGCTTTTTTGAAGTAAATGTCTGCGAAGGGGGATGCATCAAAGGTCCGGCTTCCGATAAATGGCAGCAGACCGTCATCAAGGCGAAGATGAATGTGGAAGACCAGGTCGGGCACAGAGAGCCCGCGGAAGGGATTGCCTGTAATAGCATTTCCATGGAAAAGGAATTTCATGACCGCCACGTTGCGGACAAGACGCCCGATGGTAACGAGATGCGGGAAGTTCTGAAGGCTATGGGTAAATATACGGCTGAGGATGAGCTGAACTGCGGGGCTTGCGGTTATCCTACATGCCGGGCCAAGGCGGTTGCCGTGTATCAGAGAAAGGCAGAGATAGGAATGTGCCTGCCTCACGCGCTGGAACAGGCGGAGTCTATGTCTAACGTCGTCATGGATGTGACGCCGAGCATGATTCTTATCGTGGATAAGGACATGCGTATAAGGGAATGCAACAAGAAAGCGCAGGAGATGCTTGATGTTTCCCGGGAAGAAGCTCTGGAGCGGTACATATTCGAGTTCCTGGATGACAGGGACATATCAGAAGTGCTCCGAACGAGACGGCAGGTCATACATAAGAAGGTAGGGCTTGAGTCTATCGGAATGACGGTCGTAGAGTCCATCATTTATATCGAGAGCCTGGAATCCGTCCTTGTGACATACCAGGATATCACGAAGGAAGAAAAAGCGAAGGAGCAGCACTATAATTTGAAGATAGAGACGGTGGAGATGGCACAGAGGGTCATTGACAAACAGATGATGGTCGCGCAGGAGATTGCGGGCCTGCTCGGGGAAACGACGGCAGAGACGAAGGTGACGCTTTCCAAGCTAAGGGATTCTATTCTTTTTGAAGAAGAAGGAGAGTAGTATGAATGTAAGTGTAGATGTGGCATGGAAGAGCCTGAACAAGCACGGAGAAGAGCTGTGCGGTGATAAGGTGGAAGTGCTCAAGACCGAAGATTCTGAGATTGTGATTCTGGCCGATGGCATGGGAAGCGGTGTCAAAGCCAATATCCTCGCTACGCTAACATCCAAGATACTGGCCACCATGTATCTGGAGGGTGCGGCGATTGAGGATTGTGTGGAGACGATTGCGAAGACGCTGCCGGTCTGTAAAGTGCGGGAAGTGGCATATGCAACATTCAGCATACTGCAGATATTCCACAATGGAGATGCGTATCTCGTGGAGTTTGACAATCCGTCCTGCGTGTTCGTAAGAGACGGCAAGGTAGTAGACTATCCGTACGAAGAGCGGGTCATTGAAGACAAGGTAATCCATCTGTACAGATTCAAGGTTCAGCTGAACGACTGCTTTGTACTCATGAGCGACGGCGTCATCTATGCCGGCGTGGGGGAGTTGCTGAACTTTGGCTGGACATGGGACAGCATGGCGGAGTACACGCTGAAATGTACGAAAGAGACGCTTTCTGCTTCCCGGCTGGCAGCCATGCTCAGCAAAGCATGCGACGACCTGTACGGACAGAAACCGGGAGATGATACGACAGTTGCCGTAACCCGGGTAATCGAGCGACGTATCTTAAATCTGTTTACCGGCCCGCCGACGCAAAAAGAAGACGATGAGCGGGTGGTGAAGGACTTCATGCGCGGCGAGGGGAAGAAAGTAGTATGCGGCGGGACGAGCGCCAATATCGTTGCAAGAATCCTGCGCAAAGATATCGTCACTTCTTTGAACTACGCAGATCCGAACGTGCCGCCGACGGCAGCCATCGAAGGGCTGGATCTTGTGACGGAAGGGGTGCTGACGCTTGGGAAAGCGCTGAACCTTCTGAGGCGTTACGAACAGGACGAATTTGACGAGGCGTTCTTTGATGAGCTCGATGCGGAGAACGGAGCAGCCAAGCTGGCGAAACTGGTGATAGAAGAGTGTACGGAACTGAACCTGTTTGTAGGTAAAGCGGTCAACACGGCACATCAGAATTCCAACCTGCCGTTTGACCTGAGCATCCGCATGAATCTTGTAGACCAGCTGAAAGAATGTGCAGAGCATATCGGGAAAAATGTAAATGTCAGATATTATTAAGAGTATATGCAGGGACAGGGCGCAGTGGGCGTTCCTGTCCCTGTCTGCATGTGTAACATTTTCCGTATTCATACGTGTATATGTTAAAGGGGGTGATAAAGTGGAAAAAGATCTGCTTGAACAAGTGTATATGAAGTATATGAAACCGGTATATCTCTATCTTTTTTCCCTTTGTCACAGCCGGGAAACAGCCGAAGACCTGACGCAGGAGACGTTCCTGAAGGCCCTTTGCTCCCTCGAACAGGCAGAGCTGGTGCTTCCGTGGCTGCTTAAGGTAGCTAGAAATCTGTATATAGACCTGTGGAGAAGAGACCGCAGATTTGATGCCATAGAGGAGATGGCAATGACTGACGAGGCGGAAGAAGTGCTGGAACTGCTTATACAAAAGGAGCAGAACCGGAGATTATACGAGATGATCCTCCGGCTGGGCAGACGAGAACGGGAAGCGGTCGTGTTATATTACTTTGCCGGCCTTTCACAGGAAGAAATCAGCCGGCAGCTTGGAACAGGACATGGCAATACCCGGGTCATCCTTCACAGGTCCAAGCGAAAGCTTAAGAAGATGCTGGAAGAAACCGACGGGCGGCGTGCAGACGAAACGGATTCAGAAAGAAGGTGTGGCAGGTGAATTATGAAGAACGGTTCAGAAAATATGTAAAAGGAGAGATAGGGGAAGAGGAGAAAGCCCGGATAGAGGAAGACTTGAATAAGACAAGAGTGCTGCTGGAATATCTGGACAGCAGTATGGATGAGACGTTGTATGCTGAAGAAGAGGGGCCTGCCGGAGAGGAAAATAACGGAAGGGCAGAAAAGGGATGGGCTTACAATGAAATGGGCTGCAGGATATCCCGCGCGGTAAACAGAAAGCTGCGGCACTATGCGGTGATGACAGGTGCGGTCGTGCTGCTGCTCGTATTTATGGCTATCCATGCCTTGTCTCCTGTTATGGATGCCATATATTATAACCCATCCAGTCCCAGAGAATCACAGCCCCCTCTTGATTTGAACATGGCGGTATATATGGAACTGATGTGCGGGGACAAAGGGTTCGCCTCCGTCAACGTACGCCCGGAGGGGTACGGAAGGCATTCCCTGGACGTACAGACGCAGATAAACGGCCGGATAAGCCATCATTATCTGGAACTGAATAAGAACCATCTCTACTGGACGGATATGAGCTGGAACCGGCCGGATCTTCCCGAAAATGCATTTACCTACTCTGTGGAAGACAGGGAGACATTCGCCGGAACGACAGCAGAGGAAGCTGCCGTAAAACTTCGCGGCTTGTCAGAATCTATGGTGGTTCGCGCTGCTCTGTCCTTCAAAGAGACAAAAGATACGGAGCAGTTTGCAGCGTTCATGAAAAAATACAGCGGAGAATATCTCTATGTTCCTTTCGAGACATATGAGGATCAGAAAGGAACCATGTCCGGCTACATGGGATACAGGCCGGATGCCGCAGGCTATATAAGGACAGACAGCTATGACCGGAAAAGATACCCATACTTGGATCTGGCACAGTACGAAGAGGAGGGAGAGATAGACGCTGATGTACTGACGCAGCATGTCACCTCTATGCTGGCTTACATGAAAGATAACGAAGCGTTCGGACAGATATTCGCATCAGCCGTACCTGGGGAGAACGTGTTCGACAGACAGCAGTATGAAGGTGCGCTGGATTACGTGCAGAAGAATGGGGTAAACGGATATGGCGTGGTGGTAAATGCCGGCAGGGATGGGCTGCTGCAAATGCTGTCAGATCCAGATGTAGACGGTATATACCTTATAGACGCTCAGCTAAAATTGTGAAAATTATGTGAATAGGGACGTAACCTTTTTGAATTTAGTTACGTCCCCAATTGACTTTTGACCTGTACCCGATTGATAAGGCAGCGGAATTTAGTGAAGACTCTCGATTGTCTCCCAGAAGGTGGGATAGGATACATCTACGCATTGGCTGTTATGAATCTGGGTCTCGCCTTCCGCCGATAAGCCTGCAACGGCAAAGGACATGGCGATGCGGTGGTCCATATGGCTTTCGATGGATGCCCCCTTTAACACGCGTCCCCCTTCTATCACCATGCCGTCTTCTGTCGGGGTGATATGTGCGCCCATGGCGCGAAGATTTTCAGTAACGGTTTGGATACGGTCTGTCTCCTTGACTTTAAGTTCAGCCGCATCGCGGATAACAGTAGTCCCTTCGGCGCATGCAGCCATGACGGCGATGACAGGAATCTCATCGATGAGTGACGGGATAAGATCTCCTTCTATAACGGTTCCATGGAGCCGACTTGGCTTTACAAGGATGTCCGCGCGCGGTTCACCACTCTGTATGGTTTCGTTTTTAAGGGTGATATCTGCCCCCATGTTCTGGCATGCTTTCAGGAAGCCGGCTCTTGTAAAGTTGATCCCCACATTTTTAATTAGTAGTTCGGAGCCTGGTACGGTGAGCCCGGCTGCAATAAAATATGCCGCGGAAGAGATGTCTCCAGGAACATCAATCTGCTGGCCGTACAGCTCCCGGCAAGGCGCTACCGTGGCGGTGGCACGTCCGTCCGGATGCATCGTCGCTGTCAGAGCGGCACCGAAGCTTTGGAGCATTAGTTCCGTATGGTTCCGTGAAAGAGCTGGTTCTGTGACAGAAGTCTCGCTGTCAGCATATAAACCTGCCAGCAGGACAGCGGACTTTACCTGTGCAGATGCCACGGGGGATTCATAGTGGATGCCGTGTATAGTTCCCGGCTCAATTTTCAGCGGCGCACAGCCACTGCCATTCACACTTGTGACCGCGGCGCCCATGTTCCCGAGAGGAGTTATGATACGTCCCATAGGACGAGAATTTAATGATTCATCGCCGGACAAGACGGATGTAAAAGTCTGGCCACAGAGGATACCGGATAGGAGGCGGGTAGTCGTGCCGCTGTTTCCTACATCTAATACCCCATCAGGAGCGCACAGGCCTCTGAGACCTTTTCCATGTACAAGAATGCTTTTGGGCTTTTGTTCAATCTCCACGCCCATTTTCCGGAAGCAACCGATGGTTGCCAGACAATCCGCGCCTTCAAGAAAATGGGTGATTTCCGTCGTTCCAAGTGCTATGGATCCAAGCATGACGGCACGGTGGGAAATGGACTTGTCGCCGGGAACATTTACAGTTCCTCTCAGCCCTGAAGCTTTGCTAATATACTTAACGCTCATATACGATATACCTGAATTTCTGCAGTAAATCCGCCGCTCTTGAGGATGAGACCCCATCGTAGAATTCAATGCGCAGAACCCCTTCTTCAAATTCTCTGTTGTGTACGATTCCTATATTTTTAATATTCAGATTGTTGGAGGCCAGTATGGTAGCGATAGCAGCGATACCGCCGGCCTCATCTATAATGTCGCAATATACGGCGAAAGCCTTCTTGATAGGACCCGCGGAAGATTCAGGTATAGAATTGCGGTAGCTGCGGGAGCTATCGAACAGATGATAAAGCCCTCGCTCATCACCCGCATCCACAATTCTTTTGGCCTCTTGTAGCGTTGCTATATATTCCTCCAGAATTTCGGAGATATTCTCCCTATTCTTCAGACAGATATGCTGCCACATAGTAGGGGAAGATGAAGCTATCCGTGTTATATCTTTGAACCCGCCGGCAGCCAGCTGTTTCATCATCTCCCCTTCCGTATCCGTATCCCTCACAAAGTTTACGAGGCTGGAGGCGATGATGTGTGGCAGATGGCTGATTGTACCGGTGACATAATCGTGTTCTCGATAGCCGAGGATGACCGGAATGGCCTTCAAGGCTTTGACAAATGCCTGGTACCTTTCTATCTTTTCCTCCGGAACCTTTGCGGACGGCGTCAGGACATAGTAAGCATTTTCGATGAGCATGGCTTTGGAGTTCACATAGCCACTTTTTTCAGATCCTGCCATCGGGTGTCCGCCGATAAAGTATTCTTCAAGCCCTAATGCTTCTACCTCCTCATGGATGTTCGTCTTAACGCTGCCTACGTCTGTCAGGATACATCCATCATCCACATATACCGCAATCTGCTTCAGATAAGCAGTATTGCAAGAGACAGGAGCGCACAGAAAAATGTAGCTGCAGCCTTTGAAATTGTCGTCAATCGAAGTCGCAGCCACATGAATCAAAGATTCCTGCGTGGCAAGGGCAAGCGTCTCCCTGTTCTTGTCAAAAGCTATGATCTCATAATCCGGGTAATACTGCCGGACGGCTTTCGCGATAGAGCCGCCGATAAGGCCAAGACCGATAAAACCAATTTTATTATACATAGGTACACACCTTTCTTCATTTAGGTACAGGTCAAAGTTCAATTTGGGACGTAACCATTTTCAAAAAGGTTACGTCCTAAATTCTATCTTTTCTTCCCTCTTTTGTCAATACTATAGTGCTTTAAAGTGGGGAAGTGGTATTTGTTGTAAAGTATGTATAAAAGAGTTGTAAAAACGTACAAGTTTTAGTACAATATATACATGAGATTCTACCAATATAAGGAGGCAGCGAATTATGAAGGTTTACAGAACGGATGAAATTAGAAACGTAGTCCTTTTGGGGCACGGAGGAAGCGGTAAGACGAGTCTTGCAGAGGCTATGGCTTATGTATCAGGAGCAACAAATCGGATGGGAAAGATATCGGATGCCAACACGATTAGTGATTTTGATAAAGAAGAACAGAAACGTAAATTTTCGATTAGTACAACCCTAGTGCCTGTCGAGTGGGAGAAGGCCAAGATTAACGTACTTGACACTCCGGGCTACTTTGACTTCGTAGGTGAAGTGGAAGAGGCGGTGAGTGCGGCGGACGCAGCAGTTATCGTAGTGTCGGGCAAAGCGGGAGTCCAGGTGGGAACGGAAAAGGCATGGCAGATGTGCGATAAATATAATCTGCCGCGCATGGTATATGTCACTGAGATGGATGTGGACGACGCCAGCTTCCGTGAAGTGGTGCAGGAGCTCACGGACAGATACGGAAAGGTGATAGCACCTCATTTTCAGCCAATCCGTGAAAATGAAAAGCTCGTAGGATATGTCAATGTCATCAAGAACGCAGGCAGGCGCTATACAGGAATCGGTGAGCGTGAAGAATGTGAGATTCCTGACTATTGTAAGCCAAACCTTGAAATATACAGGGAAAAGCTGCTAGAGGCCGTTGCCGAGACGAGTGATGAATTCATGGAGCGTTATTTCGCCGGTGAGGAATTCTCCGTGGAAGAGATTCGTGCGGCTATGAGGACAGAAGTCATGGACGGAAGCATCGTGCCGGTATCCATGGGATCCAACATCCAGGCCCAGGGCGTTGCCAATCTGCTGTCAGATATCGTAAGGTTCTTCCCAAGCCCGGCCAACAGAGAATGCGCAGGCATCAACCGCAAGACGAATGAGATATTCGAGGCCAACTATGAATTCTCCAAAGCGAAGTCAGCCTACGTATTTAAGACGATGGTGGATCCGTTCATCGGAAAGTATTCTTTCGTAAAAGTGTGCTCCGGCGTACTGAAGGGCGAAGATGTGCTCTACAATGCGGATTCGGATACGGAAGAGAAACTTGGAAAGATATATACGATGGTTGGGAACAAGCCTGTAGAGGTCACGGAAATGTTTGCAGGTGACATCGGGGCGATTGCCAAGCTTTCGAGCACAAAGACCGGAGATACTCTTTCTGCGAAAGGAACTCCTGTATTGTACGGAAGGACAGAATACTCTAAGCCATTTACATATATGAAGTATATCTGCAAGAATAAAGGAGATGAGGATAAGGTATCCCAGGCCCTCCAGAAGATGATGGCAGAGGATGTCACGCTGAAGGCTGTCAACGACAGCGAAAACCGCCAGACGCTGCTCTACGGCATGGGCGACCAGCATCTCGATATCGCGGCCAGCAAGTTAGCTGCAAGATATAAATGCGAGATCAGCCTGGATACGCCTAAGGTCGCATTCCGCGAGACGATAAAGAAGAAATCCGATGTGGATACGAAATATAAAAAGCAGTCCGGCGGCCACGGGCAATATGGCCACGTCAAGATGACGTTCGAGCCGTCCGGAGATTTGGAGACGCCGTTCGTATTCGCGGAGACGGTTGTCGGCGGAGCCGTGCCGAAGAACTACTTCCCGGCAGTGGAAAAAGGTCTGCAGGATTCTGTCGGCAAGGGCCCCCTCGCCGGTTATCCGGTAGTCGGTGTCAAGGCCACGCTGTATGATGGTTCCTACCACCCGGTAGACTCTTCTGAGATGGCGTTTAAGACGGCCACCGTGCAGGCATTTAAGAAAGGCTTCATGGAGGCCGCCCCGGTACTGCTGGAGCCAATCGCCTCGCTGAAAGTCACGGTTCCGGATGACTACACAGGTGACGTCATGGGAGATTTGAACAAGCGGCGGGGACGAGTGCTTGGCATGAACCCGATAGCCGGGGGCAGGCAGGTAATCGAGGCCGACATTCCGATGACAGGACTGTTCGGCTATTGTACGGTTCTTCGTTCCATGACAGGAGGAAGAGGTACGTATGAGTATGAATTCAGCCGTTACGAACAGGCACCTTCAGACATCCAGGAAGCCGAAGTTGCCAAGAGAGCTGCTGAGAGTGAGTAATAATTATAGAAGAAAAGCCCTTAAGGGCTTTTTTTCTTAAAACAAAAGTGCTATAATCTCTATGCTATATTGAAAACATTAGAGAATATATATGAGGAATAAAAAATGAAAATAGTAATCATAGGTGACGGTAAAGTCGGTCATAAGCTGACGTCTCAGCTGTCTGAAGAGAATTACGACATTGTGCTGATAGACCAGAATGAAGGGAAGCTGAAAGAGGCGCTCAACCAGCTTGACATCTTCTGCATCACAGGAAACGGAGCTGACGTAGAGATTCAGAGGCAGGCCGATGTTCCCCATGCAGATCTTGTCATTGCCTGTGCGTCGACAGACGAGCTCAATATGCTCAGCTGTCTGCTGGCGAAAAGGCTTGGAGCAAAACATACGATTGCCAGGGTCAGGAATCCGGTCTATTACCGGCAGATTGATCTGCTTAAGGAAGACCTTCACCTGAGCATGGCTGTAAACCCGGAACTGGCGGCAGCCAATGAGATAGCGCGGGTACTGCTTTTCCCTGAGACGAGCAAAGTCGAGACATTTATGAAGGGAAGGGTAGAACTCGTCGAATTCCCTGTCCGTGAAGAGAGCCATCTCGTGGGACTGTCACTTGCTGAAATATATCAGAAATATCAAATAAAGATTCTCGTATGTGCGGTAAAAAGAGGAACAGAAGTATTTATACCGGACGGTGACTTTGTACTTGAGAAAGGCGACAAGCTGCATATCGCGGCGGCCCATCAGGAGCTGAAATCATTTTTCTGTGCACTTGGACGGAAGACGACAAAGGTAAGAAAAGTGCTGATCTGCGGCGGCGGGCACGTGTGCTTCTACCTTGCAGGACAGCTATTGCAGGCGGGAATGCAGGTAAAGATTATAGAGAAAAATGAGAAGAGATGTGAGGTGCTCTGCGAGAATCTGCCGCGTGCGACAGTCATTCACGGCGATGCCGCAAGCCATGAGCTGCTGCTTGAAGAGGGCATCCAGAGTGCAGATGCGGTAGTTGCCCTGACCGGTATGGATGAGGAAAATATCATTATGGCGCTCTTTGCCAAGACACAGGGTGTCAGTAAGATAGTAGCAAAGGTGAATGAAGATACGAGGGCACAGATGGTAGAAGGGCTTGGGATAGACAGTATCATTTCAGCCAAAAGCGCGACTGCAGATGCTATACTTGGATACGTGAGGGCGAGAAACAATTCGGCAAGAAGCGTAAACATGGAGACGATGTACCGGCTGATCAACGGCAAGATAGAGGCGCAGGAGTTCATTATAAAAAAAGAAGGCGCGTATACGAACGTGCCGCTGAAAGATCTGCCGACGAAGCCGAATAACCTTATCGCCTGCATCGGTCGTAAAAGAAAGATTATCATTCCGGGCGGGGAAGACCATCTGGAAGTCGGAGACAGCGTGATTATCATTACAAAAGAACATGTCATCAGTGATTTGAGCGATATACTTGCATAGGGAGTCTAAAGGAAAGTTATGAATACTAAAATGATACGTTTTATATTGGCCAAGATGCTTGGTGTGGAGGCGATTCTGCTGCTCCTTCCGGCATTGGTAGGCGCTGTCTACGGGGAAAGAGATGCTCTTTATTTTCTGCCGGTATCGGCGGTTCTGCTTGTCATTTATTTCATCGCAGGGCAGCGGAAGCCTCAGAACCGTACGATTTACGGGAAAGAGGGCATGATAATCGTTGCAAGTGCCTGGATTCTCTGGTCCCTGTTCGGAGCCCTGCCCTTTACGCTGTCCGGCAGCATACCGTATTATCTGGACGCGGTGTTCGAGACGGTATCCGGCTTCACTACGACGGGTTCCTCTATATTGATAGATATAGAGGCTCTTCCCCAGTGCATGCTGTTTTGGCGGAGCTTTACACATTGGGTCGGCGGCATGGGAGTGCTCGTGTTTGTCATGGTGCTCACAAGTCTGGATAAGAACAATACGATGTACCTGATGCGTGCAGAAGTGCCGGGGCCTGAAAAGGATAAGCTCGTGCCGAAGATGATGTCCACGGCACGTATTTTATACGCGATGTATCTTGGTCTTACGCTCATAGAAGTCATACTTCTTTTATGCGGCGGTATGAACATGTTTGACAGTCTTATCCATGCATTCGGCACGGCGGGAACCGGAGGTTTCTCTAACTATGCCGCCAGCGTCGGACATTTTGAAAGTGCATATATTGATGGTGTCATCACTGTATTTATGATATTGTTTGGTATTAACTTCAACCTTTATTTCCTCTTGCTGCTCGGCGAGGCCAAATCAGTATGGAAGAATGAGGAGCTAAGGGTATATCTTGGAATCATAGCAGGTGCGATTGCCATTATAACACTGAATATCAGCGGTCAGTTTCCGAACCCGCTGAAAGCGTTCCGTTATGCTGCGTTCCAGGTAGCCTCCATCATAACGACTACCGGATATGCTACTGCTGACTATAATGGATGGCCGATGCTGTCACAGTGCATATTGCTACTGTTGATGATTATCGGCGCCTGCGCGTCCTCCACCGGGGGCGGAATCAAAGTATCCCGCTTTATGATTGTCATAAAGAGCATCAGGCGGGAAATCAAGCAGATGCTGCACCCGAAGTCTGTTAATATCATTAAGATCAACGGCAAGAAGATAGGGCCGGACGTGCTTCGGGTCGTATATATCTATCTGCTGGCATATATGGGGATTGTCGTGGGTTCCATACTGCTTGTATCCATCGACAACCTGGATTTTGGAACTACATTCAGTTCGGTTATGGCGACGCTGAATAATATCGGACCAGGTATCAATGATGTCGGCCCGGTAGGCAACTTTGCAGAATTTTCACCGCTGTCCAAGATAGTATTCTGTTTTGACATGCTGGCAGGAAGGCTTGAGATATTCCCGTTCCTGATGCTGTTTACACTGTCCGCATGGAGGAGAAAGTTCTAGAGGAGGGAATCAAGAGAAGGAGAAGTTTATGAAAAAGTCTAGGAAACTTATTATCGCAATCATTATCATACTGGCAGCAGGCCTGTATTATTATGTCTCGCTGCCGGCTATTAACATCCATTCTACCGATGTCTGGTTTTTCGTCCTGTTTCTTCTGGCGGCCGCGGCCGTGCTGTATGCAGTGCGTAAAAAGCTTGGAAGAGGGGAGCTGAAGCAGAATAAAGTGATGAAGACGCTTGGATTTCTTGTCCTTGGGGTAGGCGTGATATATCTTATAGGGGCTTTGCTGTCCTCCCCAATCATCAACGCCAAGAAGTATCAGAAGCTGATGAAGGTGGAAGAAGGAGAGTTTGCCGAAGACATAGAAGAGCTGTCCTTTGACAAGATACCACTTCTTGATAAAGATACGGCAGAACTACTCGGCGACAGGAAGATGGGAAGCATGGTAGACATGGTATCCCAGTTCGAGGCCGATGAAATATACAGTCAGATCAACTACAAAGGCAATCCGGTGCGGGTGACCCCTTTGAAATATGCAAGCATAATCAAGTGGTTCACGAACCGATCCAACGGGATACCGGCTTATATCCGTATCAACATGGCAACCCAGACTACAGAGCTGGTCAAGCTGGACGAGGGGATAAAGTACACGACGAGCGAGCATTTCAACCGGAACATATACCGCCATCTGAGGTTTGCCCACCCTACGTATATCTACGATGATTTGAGCTTTGAGATAGATGAAGAGGGGACTCCGTTCTGGATTGCTCCGGTCAAGAAGTTCAACATCGGCCTGTTCGGCGGAGAGACGGTAGGCAAGGTCGTGCTCTGCAATGCGATTACGGGCGAGACGGAGGAGTATGATATCGAAGATGTACCTCAGTGGGTTGACCGCGCCTATTCGGCAGATCTGCTCGTGGATCTGTTCGATTATTACGGAACGCTGAAACACGGTTTCTTTAACAGCGTACTCGGGCAGAAAGACTGCCTGAAGACGACAGACGGCTATAATTATCTGGCGCTGGACGATGATGTGTGGATGTATACAGGCGTCACTTCCGTGAACGGCGACCAGTCCAATGTCGGGTTCGTCCTATCGAACCAACGGACGATGGAGACGAAGTATTATAAGGTAGAAGGCGCCACGGAGACATCCGCCATGTCCTCAGCAGAAGGGCAGGTACAGAATCTGAAATATACATCCACCTTCCCCCTGCTCTTAAATATTTCAGACGAACCGACTTATTTTATGGCGCTGAAGGACGATGCCGGGCTAGTGAAAAAGTATGCCATGGTAAATGTACAGAAGTACCAGATTGTGGCTATCGGAGACAGCGTAAGCCAGTGTGAAGAGAACTATCTCGACCTGCTGCTGAGCAATGGTGTGAAAGAAGTGGAAAAAGACACGAGAGAGGTTATGACTGCCACCGGAAAGATAACGAAGATTGCCCAGGCGGTTATCGAAGGTTCGTCCCACTACTATATTATGCTGGAAGGTTCGGATGAGATATTTGATGTATCGGTAGTCGACTTTATCGACATCGTAAAATATGATGTCGGGCAGGAAGTCACGATAGAATATAAGCAAGGGGAGAAAGCCAACACGGTAATGTCTCTTGCGGAAGGCAAGGAAGAGGATAATACGAAAGCGGAGGAATAATGGAACTTAGTATATTATTGGCGCAACAGATTATCGCCCTGTTTCTGATGATGGCAGCCGGCTATGTGCTGGTGAAAGCCGGCTTGTTTGAGTCAAAGGACAGCAAGGTCCTGTCCAATATTGTAGTATATGTCTGTTCCCCCTGTGTAGTAGTGAATTCCTTTCAGATAACGCTGACAAAAGATAAGATAATGGGGCTCCTGCTGGCAGCAGCAGGAGCTGTTATCGTCCATGCCCTTCTGGTCGGCCTGACGAGGCTTGTTCAGAAGCCCTTGAACTTGAACCCTATTGAGAAGATGTCAGTTATCTATTCCAATTCGGGCAATCTGATTGTCCCGCTCGTTTCTTCCGTACTTGGCCAGGAGTGGGTATTTTATTCGACCGCATATATGGTCGTGCAGACGCTGCTGCTCTGGACACACGGCATCGGAGTCATTGACCGGGAACCGCAGAAAAATTATAAGAAAATACTTCTGAATCCTAACATCATAGCTATATTTGCAGGTGTAACCCTCTTTGCAGGCGGCGTGCGCCTACCGGTTCCGCTGCGTGACTGTATCGGAGGTTTTGCAGATATGATAGGACCGGCCAGCATGCTCGTCATTGGAATGATTATAGGTAATATCGACTTGAAATGGGTATTCCGCCAGAAGAGGCCTTACTTTATCTGCTTCATCAGGCTCGTTGCATTTCCCCTCATATTCATTGCAGTCTTCTGCTTCGCAGGGATGCAGGGGCTTCATAAAGATGCGGAGTACATACTGCTCGTGGTCCTGCTGGCAGGCTCTGCTCCGGCTGCCGCAATGGTGACACAGCTGGCTCAGATATATAATAAAGACGCGATGTACGCAAGCGTCATAAACGTAATGTCAATCATATTCTGTATCATAACGTTGCCGGCCATGACATTATTGTACGAATATTTAGTGTAATTTGTTGAAATTTTGAAAGGGGTCAGACCCCTGCCGCGGCAGGGGTCTGACCCCTTTCAAAATTCAATCAATTGCCTGACTATATTCTTCTATCTTGTTCAATACTCTTTCTTTTTCTGAACCTTCCAGCGGTACCGGACAATAATCGTTGTAACCGTTCGCGGAAGACAGTGAACATGGTATCATGTTTATAGCTTCGTCTTTCTTTACCCCGTCTTTCGTTATGGTGAATGTCTGCTGGAATATCATCGTATCCTTGTCCTCTGGATTAGAATTGCCTCCGAAGCAGAAGTTGCCCAGGCTGTAGGCGATATATCTCCCTTTGTACTTTTCTACGCCCTGCAGCACATGCGGATGATGTCCGATGACTAGGTCGGCCCCTTCGTCGATGGCCAGACGTGCCAATGCCTTCTGTGTGTCGTTCGGGACGTATTCGCGCTCGATGCCCCAGTGGAAGTTGACGATGATAAGCTGCGCGCCGGCTTCCTTCAGGGCTGCGATATTCTCCTTGACCTGCTGCTTCTTCTCCATATGCTCTGCCAGTTCATAGATGCCCGTCAGCCCGACCTTGACCCCTTTGATTTCCATGACATCCGCCCGCTCAAAGCCGAAGGTTGCGATTCCGGCGCCCTCCAGTGCTGTGATGGTATCCGTATAGCTCTTCTCGCCGTAGTCCCGGCTGTGGTTGTTGGCAAGGTTGGCCGCTTCCACCGAACTGCCGGACAGGATTGCGGCATATTCCGGCGGCCCTTTGAATGCGTACGTCTTATCTTCGCGCTGTTCCTCCGTGGTAAGCGTTCCTTCCATATTGACGATGGTCAGATCGTCCTTCTCCAGTATCGGCCGCACGTTCTGGAAAAAATAGTCGGCACCCCGGGCGTTGTAATAGGCGTTCAAGCTCGTATCAGGGTTGAAATTCACGTCCGTTCCGAGCGTACAGTCGCCGATGGAGCTGACGGTTATGGTGGTCGACTTGTCAGAGTCTTTTTTACCCTTTTTCGTATTGATGACAATATTTTTAATCTTTACTTTGGATGTGTCAGGCTTGTCTTTCTCTGCCTCAGTCTTGGCCGTCTTCTTTCTGCTGTCGGACGTACTTTTCGTAAATATGCTCTTTACGCCGGCAACGACCGCAACGCACAATATGACGGTGAAGAGGGCGCCGAGAATCAACGTCAGCTTCCGTTGCTTTCTTCGCCTGTCCCTTTTTCGTTTTGCGTCTTTAATCCCACTCATAATTTTTTTCTCTTGTAAAATGGGCAGTTCAAACCTGAACTGCCCTGCATTCCTCTATTATGTAGTTACAGATAAATATGTCTATGGAACATCAGCGCCTCCATAGGCTAGTTCAATAACGTACAGTCTGCCATGTCTATTCCGGACAGCTCATCCTTCGTAGCACTGAGACTTACGTAGAATTCAATGTCGCATTCTCTGGAAACCTTTTTCAGCCTCTCAATAAATTCCGGTACGTTGTCTAATGAAATATCCGCATGTTTTAGAAGTCCGTCGATAAACACGCATTCAATATCGTGGTTGGAACTATACATGCCATATAAAAATCCGATGTACTCATCAATATTCTCGATAGATTTGAAGTCATCCATACAGATTGTGCGGATATCAAACGCCACGCTTGCTGTATCGCGATGAGTCTTCTTAATAAATACTACATTGCCATTGCAGACTTTCACCTGGCTGTTAGCCTGTTCGATCATCTGCTGTGTCTTTCCGCTGCCTTTAGGGCCAATCAATAAATTTACCATGGGAAACACTCCTTTTTTATGTATTTGACATACGTATTTTCTTGTCTTTTATTATACATTAATTCCGCATGATAGACAACCAGAAAAGTGAAATAAATTGCGGGTAATAACTTGACACAAAAAACGCATGTGGTACAATTAGAAATAGTGTTAAAATAGGAGGAATGAACCATGAGCACACCTTATAATCATAAGGCAATAGAGAAGAAATGGCGCGAGCGATGGGGACAGGCCCCGGTGAATGTCAAAGAAGATGAGAATGGAAAACGCCAGAAGTATTATTGTCTGGACATGTTCCCATACCCGTCAGGAAACGGGCTTCATGTGGGACATTGGAGAGGATATGTGATTTCCGACGTTTGGAGCAGATATAAATTACTACAGGGGTATTATATTGTCCATCCGATGGGTTGGGACGCTTTTGGCCTTCCGGCTGAAAACTATGCTATCAAGATGGGAGTGCACCCTGCCAAATCTACGGCGGAGAATGTGGAGAACATCAAGCGCCAGATTAATGAGATTGCGGCTTTGTACGACTGGGATATGGAAGTGAACACGACAGACCCGGAATTCTATAAGTGGACACAGTGGATATTCGTGAAGATGTTCAAAGAAGGTCTGGCATATGAAAAGGAATTTCCTATCAACTGGTGTCCTTCCTGTAAGACCGGTCTCGCAAATGAAGAAGTTGTCAACGGCCAATGTGAACGTTGCGGCACAGAAGTGACGAAGAAGAATCTGCGCCAGTGGATGCTGAAGATTACAGCTTACGCGGAGCGCCTGCTGAACGACCTCGACAAGCTGGACTGGCCGGAAAAGGTCAAGAAGATGCAGGCAGACTGGATTGGCAAGTCATACGGTGCAGAAGTAGATTTCCCGGTGGATGGACGGGAAGAGAAGATTACCGTATATACGACGAGACCGGATACGCTGTATGGTGCGACGTTCATGGTACTTGCGCCGGAACATGAGCTTGCCGCAAGCCTTGCCACTCCCGAGACAAAAGATGCGGTAGAGAAATATATCTATGAAGCATCGATGAAATCGAATGTGGACCGTATGCAGGATAAGGAAAAGACCGGGGTATTTACCGGCAGCTACGCAGTCAATCCGCTCAATGGAGAGAAGACGCCTATCTGGCTGTCCGACTATGTACTTGCAGATTACGGTACAGGCGCGATCATGTGTGTTCCGGCACATGATGACCGGGACTTTGAGTTTGCGAAGAAATTTGACATACCGATTGTACAGGTCATTGCCAAGGACGGAAAAGAAATTGAGAATATGACGGAAGCCTACACGGAAGCGAATGGAACGATGATCAATTCCGGCGAGTGGAACGGTATGGAGTCCGCCGTACTGAAAAAGGAAGCTCCACATACGATAGAAGAGAGGGGAATCGGAAAAGCTACCGTAAATTACAAGCTGAGAGACTGGGTGTTTTCACGCCAGCGCTACTGGGGCGAACCGATACCTATCATCCATTGTCCGGAATGCGGTGCGGTGCCGGTACCGGAAGATGAACTTCCGCTGACTCTGCCCGACGTAGAGTCGTATGAGCCGACCGGCACGGGCGAGTCTCCGCTTGCCGGCATCGACGAGTGGGTGAACTGCACGTGTCCGGTATGCGGCAAACCGGCGAAGCGTGAGACGAACACGATGCCTCAGTGGGCAGGTTCGTCCTGGTATTTTCTCCGCTATGTGGACAACCACAACAGCGAGGCGCTCGTATCGAGGGAAAAAGCAGATGAGATGCTCCCGGTGGATATGTATATCGGTGGTGTGGAACATGCGGTTCTTCACCTGCTGTACTCCCGTTTCTATACGAAGTTCCTCTGTGACATCGGGGCCATTGATTTTGATGAGCCGTTCAAAAAGCTGTTCAACCAGGGTATGATTACCGGTAAGAACGGTATCAAAATGAGCAAGTCTAAAGGAAATGTAGTATCACCGGACGATCTGGTGAAAGATTACGGATGTGACTCTCTGAGAATGTATGAGCTCTTCGTCGGTCCCCCGGAGCTGGACGCCGAGTGGGACGACCGCGGCATCGACGGGGTGAACCGTTTCCTGAAGCGTGCCTGGAATCTCGTGATGGACAGCAGGGACAAAGACATCAAAGCGACCAGGGAAATGATAAAGGTACGTAATAAGATGGTTTATGATATTACGACGCGTCTGGACAGCTTCAGCCTTAATACTGTGATTTCCGGATTCATGGAACACAACAACAAGCTGATAGACATAGCCAGGAAGGAAGGCGGAGTAGACAAGGAGACACTGTCAACGCTGGCGGTCCTGCTTGCACCGTTCGCCCCTCATATGGGTGAGGAGCTATGGGAGCAGCTCGGACATGAGGGAAGTGTATTCCACGCCGGATGGCCGTCATATGATGCGGATGCCATGAAGGACGATGAAGTGGAAGTTCCGGTTCAGATCAACGGCAAGACAAGGGCCGTGGTCACGGTACCCGCAGATGTGTCCAAGGAAGATGCCATCGCGGCAGGCAAGGCGGCTGTGGCCGACAAGCTGACAGGTACGATTGTCAAGGAAATCTATGTGCCGAAGAAGATTATCAATATCGTACAGAAATAGCAGTTGTAAATCGTTTGGAATAGGGCAATAAAAACAGCGTTGGCAGATTAGACTGCCTGCGCTGTTTTGTCGATAGGAGGAAAATATTTTCTTGACTTTGACGCAGCGTAAACGTGTATGCTGAATTTGACCAGAGGAGGGATTCATATGGAATATAGTATCAGAGAATTGTCGGACCTGGCGGGAGTGAGTGCACGCACCCTGCGGTATTACGGCGAAATCGGGCTTTTACAGCCTTTGTATACCAATGATGCAGGATATCGTTTTTATGGAGAAGATGAAGTTGCAGTGCTGCAGCAGATTCTGTTTTACCGGGAGCGGGGATTTGACTTAAAAAGAATCCGGGATATCCTTTATCATGGTGATTTTGATATTATGAATGCATTGGAAGAACATCTTCTGGACCTGGAAGAAGAGAGGGAACGGATGGATTCCCTGATTCGGACAGTCAGGCAGACGATTTTGTCAATGAAAGGAGAATATAAGATGAGCAACGAGGAAAAATTTGAGGCATTCAAAGAAAAAATGGTCAAAGAGAATGAGGAAAAATATGGAGCAGAAATTCGCGAGAAATGTGGAGATGAGGAGATGGATGCCTCCAACAGGAAGATGCTGAACATGTCCCGGGAAGAGTGGGAACGGATGGAAAGTCTTGGCAGCCAAATCAAAGAACTCCTGAAAGAGGGGGTCTTGACAGGGATGAAGGCAGATAGCGAACAGGCGAAAGCGATTGTAGAGCTTCACAAAGAATGGCTCTGTATGACATGGAGGCAGTATACGCCGGAGGCACATCAGTCATTGGCGCTCACCTATGTGGCGGATGACAGGTTCCGAGCATATTATGACAGCGAGACCACCGGGTGTGCAAAATTGCTGGAACAGGCAATCAGCTACTGGGCAGGCAAGGCTAAAGAGTAACAGCTTCGGGCCAAGTTCCAGATGCTTCCCATTTTTAAAATCGTCCAGGAGATATTTCAGCGGTTCGGCAAGATTGGTTATATCAAAGCACTTTACATTATCATCCTGCACAAGATATAGGGTAAGGCTTGCACCTTCGGGAACGGCGCCGTATGCCGGAAGCCAATTTTGCAAGGTAAGGATTTGGAATCACCAATAAGGCAAATGCCGCAAGATACAATTCCGGGGGTGGGACATCTTTCAACTCCATAGATGCACGGATCAGTTCGTCTAACTCATTTCCATAGTTATTGCTTTCCATTGCCTAATTCCTACAATCTTTTTTTATAAGGCTTCTGCCCTCGAATAACCGGCTTTTTATTGTGCCCGGCGGTTTTTTGACCGTTTGGGCTATCTGATTTACTGGTAACTCAAACAGATATAGAGTGTCAGAGGTATCCGAATTTTTTCAGGCAGGCTCTCTATGATGTTATTCGTTTCCCTAAGAAGGTCCTGCCGTGGTATAAATCCTCTGCATTTTCTTTATCCATACATAGCTTCATGCAGAATCTATAGATATCCGTGCCAAACTCGTCAATGCACTTTTCCAATGTTTTGGATTATTTTGTATTTATCCGATCACAAATATTTGCGTATCTCCATAAACGTTATATATGGTTGCTTGTGCTGCTTGTGGAAATAAATTCTACAAGAAGCGGCATATCTGACATCAACTTACCATTGCTTGCCGGCCAAAGTTTCTGTATTATAGATAGTGAACTCTGATATGGACATGGGAAAGGAAAGGCGGGACGATGGTAGAAATAAATGAACAGGCTAAGGCTTACATGCAGAAGTATGGATGGAGGCATGTCGTGCTGAACATAGAGGACATCACGAGCTGATGTGCACCTCCATATAAGGAGATGTCGGTAAGTTTTACCGACGAGGACAAGGATGTTATGTTTGAAAAGGGGTACGAAGCGGACGAAAGTGAACTGGGCAATGTATATTATCCGAAACAAGGCGTCGTCATCCCGGGTAAGATAACAGTTAGCTATATAGAATATCCGTGGATTTCATGTTTTGAGGTGGACGGAATCGAGATTGAGAAGGAGGCCTGAGGTGAATACGCAGAGAATCCGGCAAGCCCTGGCGCTATTTGATATAGGCGGCTTGATGGAAGAGATATGAGGGTATAATAATGAAGATAGAAGGAAAATGGACGAGCTATCTCGGGCTGGGGCTGCTTTCATTTGCTGCTGTTATGCTTGAGCTGTTCTCCATATTTGTAATTGAGAGGATGCTTCTCCATATAGATATCGCCAATTATACGACGGGGCAGAGAAGCCTCCACAGCGTGATAACAGCCTGTCTCTGGGCAGTAGTCATCCTGTCTGTACTGGTTTACAGCAGAAGGCGTTATCATTATCCTGAAGATACAGAAAAATCAGGAAGGATACCGTCCAAAGACTGGAAAGCTGCTTGGATATGTCTGCTCCTCTGCAAGGTGATGACCTTTATTGACTGGCATACGTTGAAAATTATCGGAGAATCGAGGGGGCAGAGCCTGTCCAGGATTGTCACACAGTATATATATTACATATTTGAAGTCGGTCTTGTCCTGCTTATCATCTTATATGGGCAGAAGGCAGCCGAGGTTCTGCTGGAAAGGGAAAGCAGCGTACCTTTTGGAGGCATACTGCTGGCGCTGACGTGGGGAATGTTCCATTTCATATCCCGTGGCGTGGGCATTGAATGGTGGAACGGGATATCCTGTATAATATTTTCTTTATTAAGTGGCTTGATGTATTTGAAACTAAAAAGAAGGCCCATTTGCAGCTACCTCATGATAGCCGTGGGCTATCTTCTTTGATTCGGTATTTGCGGCAGGGGGGATTATGGAGATAATAAGGTTAGAAAATGTTACGAAAAGATACGGAGACAAGCTTGTACTGGACCGTATAGATAAGGTGTTCCACCGGGGACAATCTGTGGCTTTCGTGGGACATAACGGTTGTGGAAAGAGTACGCTGCTCAGGATAATCGCGGGGCTGACGGTGCCATCTGACGGGAGGGCAGTGCATTCTCGCGGGCTGCTGTTTCATTATATCCCTGAGAAATTTCCGGCAACACCGGTCACTGCAAGGCAGTACCTGTTGAAAATGGGTATGCTTGACGGCATGAGAAAGGATGAGGCCGGAAGAAGGGCAGAATCACTCGGCGACGATTTTTTTCTTGGCGGACTGCTGGATGTCCCCATGAAGTCGCTCTCGAAAGGTACGCTTCAGAAGATAGGGGTTATCCAGGCCCTCATGACGAGGCCCGACATACTGCTGCTGGATGAGCCGGTATCAGGACAGGACAAGGAGTCCCAGAAGGTGCTGATTGAAAAGACGAATGAGCTTCGTAGCGAGGATGTGACGATACTGATGTCGTGCCACGAAGAGCATATTGTGAATGCTATTGCTAAGGACGTATATACCATACGAGGAGGCAGGCTGGAAGCTTATAAGCCTGCTGGTACAAAAGTGTGTACAGTCATATTGGAAAATGCAGGAGGTATGGCGCCTACGGAAGATATGATGGAATATGGGCGCTACTACAGACTGAAGGCGGAAGAACGGGAGTGTGACCGTATATTGCCCGGGCTGCTTTCCTGTGGCTGGAGGCTGAGGGGGATGTATAATGAAGAGGATAGCTGAACTGACCAAATACGGGCTTCACGTCTACTTTAAAGGAAACAAATTTATCATGCCGCTTGTGGTCATTATAATTTATCAGTATACGATGTATACAATCATGCCGGTTGGCATCGTGGACAGCTTTGTAATGGCGTCCTATCTCGTTTTCTTCGTTCTTGTCTGGACTGGGCTCAGTGTGTCGGCGGATGAAAATCCGGTGATGGAGCAGATTCAGCTGCTGCGTGTCAGGAGCAGTTTGTGCTACTATCTAAGCAGGGCGGCAGTCCTGGCAGTTCTCGGTCTGTCAGTGAGCATGATATGTGTGCTGTTTCCCGTGATTCAGAATCTTCTGAACGATAAGGCGCTGTTCTTAAGGCCGCTTACGGCATTCGATGTACTGAACGCTTTTATCCTTGTGGCCGGCTGCTCTTTTACAGGCGGCGCCCTCGGCAGCCTCCTGCATCCGAGGGTGATGGAGGACCGGAAGCTTGCCGTCGTGCTGACGGTGCTGCTCTCCGTTCTGACAGTGGTCAGAACCGGTCTTGTCCAAGAGATACCATTCTTCAAGTATGTGGCATGGATTCTGCCACCTGTGGACAGGATAGCATATATATATGGCAATGCAGACCGGTTCTGTCTCTTTCAGACAGGACTCATATTTGCAGCCCTAGCTGCATATGGAGCAGTTCTTGTCATTATCAGGAGCTGTATATGCCAAAAAAGGAAATTTTAAGGAGAAAGGGGATGAACTATCGTGGCGATGTGGAACCCATGGCGTGGCTGCCACAGATACAGCGAAGGCTGCAAGTACTGTTATATCCATAAAGGAGACGCAAAGAGAGGGATGGACACAGGAGACGTTGTAAAACTGGAAGGCTTCGACGCCCCGGTCAGAAAGGACAAAAAAGGGGAATATAGAATAAAGCCGGGCCAGACCGTCTACGTATGCTTTTCTACCGATTTTTTTATAGAGGAGGCAGACGAATGGAGGAAGGAATGCTGGGAGATGATGAAGGAGCGTGCAGACCTTCACTTCCTTTTCTTGACAAAGCGGATAGAGCGCTTCTGGGATTGCATTCCTGACGACTGGGCGGACGGCTATGAGAATGTGACAATCGGCTGCACGGTAGAGAATCAGTCGAGGGCAGACGAGAGGCTTTCATTTTTTAAGACGCTTCCAATCAGACATAAGAATATTATCTGCCAGCCGCTGATTGGAAGAATCGATATCCGGGAGTACCTGGATGGGGTAGAACTGGTCGTTGTCGGAGGTGAGTCGGACCGGAACGCGAGGCCGCTCGATTATGAATGGGTGCTCGCTGTCAGAGAGCAGTGTATCAGCAAAGGAGTCCATTTTGAGTTCCGGCAGTGTGGTACGCATTTTATAAAAGATGGCAGACATTATACGCTACATGCCCGGGAACTTGGAAGCCAGGCGCGGAAGGCTGATATCAATTGCTGATGCCTTTAACACGGCGGATGGAAGAATGTGGCAGCTGAGCTCCGTGCCGTTCCGGATTGTACGGTTGGCATAACGTGGGTTATGTGGTATCATAATAAAATTGATGGAAGGTACAAGAAATAATATGAATGCTCAGATGGAGGAAGCAGCAATATGCTTGCAGAAGATATAGCGTATGTCCGGACGGATGAGTATCCGCTGCGGGACAGGGAATACAAGGATGAATGTCTGGTGGAAGAAGATGTTCGGAAAATAGAATTCATCCATATAAAATTTATAAGATGCAGGTTTTCCGGCTGTGATTTTAGCGGGGCAGGATTTTACAGTGCCGTGTTTGACAACTGTGATTTTTCCAACTGCCGGTTCAGCGGGAGCTACTGGAAGGACTCCGTTATTAAGGGAAGTAAAGGGAATGGAGCTAAATTCGATATGGCCGTGCTGAAGCACGTGGGTATGGAGGACTGCCGACTGGATCTGGCTAATTTTACCGGATCTTCATGGGACAGATGCAGCTTGCAGGGATGTAGCGTTCAGGAATCTTTCTTTTCAGAAGTCCGGTTTCGTAAGGTTCGTTTTATAAAGACTGATTTTTCAAAGACTGATTTTTTCAGGACGCCTTTGAAGGATATAGATTTCACCGACAGTGTGATAGAAGGAATCACTGTATCGGAAGAACACCGGGAGCTCCTGGGAATGAAGGTCAATATGTTCCAGGCCGCAGAAATCGTTAAGCTGCTCGGTGTAAAAGTCATATGACGTAGTTTGAAAATATGTGTAAGAGGAGATTGGATATGAAAGTTGGATTTATAGGAATGGGAAGCATGGCGCAGGCTATGATAGAAGGGTTCCTCAAATGCGGGGCGCTTGAAGGGCGGGACATATATGCCAGTGGCGGGAATTATGAGAGGCTTCAGAAGAACTGCAGAAGGTTTGGATGCAATCCATGCCGGACGAACGAAGATGTGATTAATAACTCTGATATGGTTGTCATCTCGCTGAAAGCCGATATGGTGGCGGATGTCATTCGTCCGCTCGCAGAGCTGATGAAAGGCAAGATAGTCATTTCCATCGCTGCCGGATATACGTTTGATACGTTCAGCGACATACTGGGCACAGACGTCCACTATATCTGTACGATACCAAATACTCCGGTATCCGTAGGGGAAGGTATTACCGTGTGTGAGGAGAGGCACTCTCTTGAAAAAGAGGAGTATGAGGCATTTTATACGTTGTTTTCTGCCATCGGACTGGTGCAGCCTGTAGAGACGGAACTTGTAGGGACAGCAGGTACCGTGGCGGGCTGCGGCCCTGCATTTGCCAGCATGTTTCTGGAGGCGCTGGGCGACGCGGGGGTCAAATACGGCCTGCCGAGGCGCACGGCATATGAGCTTGCCGCACAGATGCTCTGTGGAACCGGGAAGCTGTATACGGAGAAGAAGCAGCATCCGGGCGAGATGAAGGATGCGGTCTGTTCGCCTGGGGGGACGACGATAAGAGGCGTATCTGCGCTGGAACGCGCCGGTTTCAGGGACGCGGTCATCTGTGCGGTAGACGAGATAGAAGGCTGATTTTGCCGCGATACGGCAAAGCTGGATAAAGGAGTGGTAACGTTGAGATTTTTTCATTTGTCTGATTTACACATCGGCAGGCAGCTGCATCATTATAACTTGATGGAAGACCAGAGGAAAGTGCTCAAAGAAATAGCCTCATATGCGGCGAAGCTGCATCCGGACGCCGTGGTCATCGCAGGGGACATCTATGACAAGTCTGTGCCATCCGCAGAGGCGGTCACGGTATTTGATGAGTTTCTGACAGCATTGTCCGCTGTAGAACCATCCATACCGATATTGATAATAAGCGGCAATCATGACTCGCCGGAACGGCTCAGCTATGCGTCCGGATTTTTAAAGGCACATCATATCTTTGTGGCGGGAACGGCTCCCGAACATGGTGGGGAACATCTTCCCACGGTAACGCTCACGGATGAATTTGGGGAAGTGGATTTTTATCTGCTTCCATTTTTAAAGCCTTCTTATGTCAAGGACGTATGGGAAGAGGATGCGCCGGAAAGCAGCAGCGAAGCAGTACGAATGCTCATTGAGCGGGAGGACATTGATTTTGCGGGACGCAGGAATGTGCTTATATCCCACCAGTTTTATACAGGGGAGGGGATTGAACCCGGCACATGCGATTCTGAGACGGTTGCGGTGGGAGGTATCGACAATGTGGACACCGGTCCGGTAAAGCCGTTTGATTACGTGGCGCTCGGTCATCTGCACGGAGCCCAGATAGTCGGGGAAAACCATATACAATATTGCGGTACTCCTATGAAGTATTCCGTCAGCGAGCATGCACATAATAAATCGCTTGCTATGGTTATTTTGCGGGAGAAAGGAGAAGAGGCAGAGGTTGTCAGACTGCCGCTTCATGCAGTGAGGGATGTTCGGAAAAAGAGGGGGATGCTTCGGGAAATCCTCAGCCAGCCTCAGGAGGATGGCCGGGATGATTACGTGAGCATAACGCTGACGGACGAGACGGAACCGTATAAGCCGAAGGAACAGCTGGAGAAAATATATTCTCATATTCTGGAAGTACGGATCGACAATGAGCGGATAAGGCAGAAGCTGACAGAATTTGATGAAGAGATCATATTAAAAAGCCCTATGGACACATTTGGCGATTTTTACGCGGAGATACAAGGAAGAGAGCTGGGCGATGAAGAAGTAGAGCTTCTGGAGCAGGTAATAGATAGGGCATTAGAAGAGGAGAACTACAGATGAAGCCATTGAGATTAGTGATGTCGGCCTTTGGTTCGTATGCAGGCAGGACGGTGCTTGATTTCACCAAAGTGCAGGCAGGAATTTTTCTGATTACGGGTGACACGGGGGCTGGAAAGACGACCATATTCGATGCGGTCACTTATGCGCTTTATGACCAGACGAGCGGGGGCAGACGGGACGGCAGCATGATGCGCAGCCAATACGCTTCCGAAGATATGGAGACTTATGTAGAGTATACATTTTCTTACCGTGCGGATGTGTATACTGTCCGCAGGAATCCGGAGTATATGCGGCTTGGCAGGCGACGCCATGCCGACGGCTCCCCCCGCCTTGTCAAAGAAGCCCCGAAGGTAGGGCTCACGTTGCCAGACGGTAAAGCATATCATGGCAGGAAGCGGGAGATTGACCAGAAGATTGCGGATATCATCGGCCTGGATGCTGACCAGTTTACCCAGATAGCGATGATAGCACAGGGAGACTTTCTGAAGCTGCTGCATGCAGAATCTAAGGAACGTAAGAAAATATTCACTAAAATATTTCATACGCGGCTTTATTACCGTGTGCAGGAAGAATTGAAGCGGCAGGCGTCAGAGCTGTACAGCGAGCTGGAGGATAATACGAAAAGTGTACGGCGGGAGGCGGAAAGGGCAGAATGTGAGACAGACAGCCTGTACAGTGAAGAATGGACGGCTCTTAAGAACCTTCCTATTCCAGACAGGGAGGAGACGCTTCGTCTGCTCGGCCTTATCATCAAAGAAGGAACCGAGAAAGAGAAGCTTAAGAATAGGGAGGCAGTCCATCTGCAGGAACAGCTTGACATAATCAACGGCGCAATGAAAGAAGGGGAGACGCTGAACCGTCTTTTTCAGGCTTACGAAGAGGCGCGGGAAGAAGAAAGGGTGCTTCTGGATGAGAAAGAGGCTTTCCGTAAGATATCGGCTGATGTGGCGTGTGCCCGTAGGGTGGAAAAAGTACGGCTGAAAGAGACGGAGCTAAAGCGCATAAAAGCCACGGCGGAGGAGTCTGGCCAGAACCTTGTCCGGCTGGAAAGAAAGGGAAAGGAAGCAATAGAGGCGGCACGTATAGCGGCGGAGGAGGAAGAACGGGCGGAGGAAGAGCTCAGGCTGAAAGAACCTGAATTTGCAGAAGTGGTCATGCGGCTGAGAGACGCGATGCAGCAGTACGATGAGCTGGAGCTGTATGAGTCGGAGACGGTACGGCTGTCGGGGCTCCTGGGTGAAACGAGAAGCCGGTGCCTCAGGTTGGAGGAAGAAGCACAAACGCTTGAGGCATACTGTGGCAGCCTTAAGAAAGAGCAGGAAGAGCTGTCTGGCAGTCAGACGGAAAAGGAACGGCTGTCCGCAAAAGAGAAGGGTCTGGCCGATAGGGCGCGGGAGATTGAAGCGCTCGTACAGGCGGCTCAGAATATCCATAAGCTTGTTATGGCATGTGAAGCAAAACAGCGGCATGAGATGGAATGCTCTGCAGCTTACCGGAATATGCTGGAGCTTTATGAACGAAAATACCGGGCGTTTCTGGACGAACAGGCAGGCATATTGGCGGGCAGCCTCGTTAAAGGATGCCCCTGCCCTGTGTGTGGCTCCTGCGAACATCCGGACCCTGCGCTGCTGTCCGAAGCCGCTCCGTCACAGGAAGAGGTCGAGAAGGCAAAGGCATTGAGGGACGAAGCAGAACGGGTACGTCAAAGCGCGGCAAACGGCTTGCAGGAGATGGCAGGAAGGCTTCGGACGGAAAGAGAAGTATTTGCCAGGGCGTATGGGAGGCTGTTCGGTATGGAGGAACCGGCAGACTGCGAGGAGAATCTTCATGATTTGGAGATAAGGATTAAGGCGGCAGGTGAAACGTGCCATAAGGATATGGAAGATATAAAGCAGGCGCTTTTGCGGACAGAAAGGAATGTCAGCCGTTACGCTTTTGTGCACGCAGAATATGAAAAGACAGAGCGTAAGCTTGCACAGATGCAGAGCGAGATAAAAGACATTGCCGGGAGGCTGCGGCAGCTGGAGGGCGAGTATGGCCGTCAGAGCACATTGGCTGAAGAAAGGAAAAAGAAGCTTGACTTCCGCTCAAAGGAAGAGGCTGAAAAAAGGCGAAAGGAAGCCGCTCATCAGCTCGAAGAATTAAGAAGGCGTCTCAATCTGGCACGGGAACACCATCAGAAGATATTGCACGAACTAAAAAGGATCGAAGGTGAACGGGATGGTGAATTAAAGCGCACGGAACAGTTAGATGTGCTGTGCCGAAAAGCGGAAGAGACTTACAGGCATACCCTTGTGGAAGAAGGATTCCCATCGGAAGAAGAGTATGTGAGGAAAAAAGGGCTCTTAGATGTGCAGGAGGAGATGGCAGCTGCCCTCCGACGATACGAAGAGCGGGAGAGAGAGAATAATGCGGCACTTCAGCTTCTCGGGGCACAGGTAGAGGGGAAGAAGAAGGTGGATATGGAAACTCTTAGAGAAGAAGCAGATAAACTCGCCCTTGAGATTGAAGGTCTGAGAGGAGAACAGATGCGGCTCGGCGGGATAAACAGCAAGAACAGGGAGATAAAAGAAGAACTGAGAAAGACGTTTGAAAGGAAGGGCGGGCTGCAGAAACGCTATGAGATGGTCGGAAACCTGAGCCGTACAGCCAACGGGAATCTGAGTGGCTCGGTCAAGCTGGACTTTGAGACGTATGTACAGCGGCAGTATTTCAAACAAATCATCCAGGCGGCGAACAAGAGGCTCGTGCAGATGACGAACAACGGATTCCTATTGCAGTGCAGGGATTTGAAAAATCTCAAGAGCCAGGGACAGGCAGGTTTGGATCTGGACATCCTGCATCTGCTCAGCGGCGCGGTGCGGGACGTGAAGACGCTGTCGGGCGGCGAGTCGTTCATGGCAGCCTTATGTATGGCGCTTGGTCTGGCGGATATTGTACAGAATACGGCTGGAGCAGTCCATCTCGATACGATGTTCGTGGATGAAGGCTTTGGTTCCCTTGATGATACGTCTAGGGAACAGGCAATCAGAGTTCTGAACGAGCTGGCCGGAGACAGCAGGCTCGTCGGAATCATTTCACACGTAAATGAGCTGAAAGAGCAGATTGATCATAAGCTCGTAGTGGCTAAGACAGAAAAAGGCAGCAGCGTACGCTGGTCTTTTGACTAAAAAGAGGAGTGGTGACTATGAAAGGAAGGCAGCCATATACAGCTGCGGTGCCCATTCATGAGACATTCAGGATAGCGGCACTGCTCGCTGTCGTAGGAGGGTTTCTGGACGCATACACCTATATGTTAAGAGGAGGCGTGTTTGCCAACGCACAGACAGGAAACATGGTATTGCTCGGCGTATACGCAGCACAAGGGAGATACCGCCAGGCAGGGTACTGTATCATCCCTATATTGGCATTCGCTCTCGGAGTATTTATAACAGAAGTATTTAAAAAATATTTTACAGAGAAAGAATTTAATATATATGAACACTGGATAATAGCAATAGAAATTATATTATTGACTATCGTAGGATTTGTGCCTGGTACTGTGCCCGACGGCGTGGTAAATGTGACCATCTCGTTCGTCTGCTCTCTTCAGGTCAACAGCTTTCGTAAAATGAAAAATCTGCCGTACGCTTCGACCATGTGTACCGGCAACCTGCGGTCCGGGACAGAGAAAATCTTCCAGTTCATAATCAACAAAGAAAAGAGAGCCGGAACACAGGCAGCACACTACTTTGGAATCATCCTGCTGTTCATACTGGGAGCGGTAGCAGGTACAATCCTTGCACTGCTGTGGGGGATACAGAGCATATGGTGCTGCTGCATACTCCTGAGCATCGTATTCGTGACAATGTGTCTGACAATTCGTTGAATTTTGAAAGGGGTCTGACCCCTTTCAAAATTCATCAATTATTCTGATAATTTAGCGCTGCTTCTATGAAGCCTTTGAACAGTGGATGCGGTCTGTTTGGCCTTGATTTTAATTCCGGGTGTGCCTGGGTTGCGATGAACCATGGATGTCCGGGTATTTCTATCATTTCCACGATGTTGCCGTCTGGCGAGAGGCCGGACAGCTTCATGCCGTGGCTGGTTAGCTCTTCCCGGTAGTCGTTATTCACTTCGTAGCGGTGGCGGTGCCGTTCTTTGATTTCTTCCGTGCCATACAGTCTGTAAGCTTTGGATGTTTTGTCCAATACACACGGATAAGAGCCGAGCCGAAGCGTACCGCCGATATCTTCCACGCCGATTTGGTCGGGCATGATGTGTATGACAGGATGGGTCGTGTCAGGATTGAGCTCTGCACTGTGGGCGTCACGGAAACCGAGCACATTTTGTGCAAACTCTACGATAGACAGCTGCATGCCGAGACAGAGCCCGAGGAAGGGGACATTGTGCGTACGGGCATACCGGATTGCCTCCAGTTTGCCCTCTATCCCACGGTGCCCAAACCCGCCCGGGACGAGGATACCGCTTACATCATGGAAAAGCTCGTCTACATTGTCTGTATGGACTGCCTCGGAATCGATCCATTTGATATCTACCGTTGCACGGCTGAAGATTCCACCGTGCTTCAGCGCCTCTACTACGCTGATATAGGCATCGTGGAGCTGGATATATTTGCCGACTAATGCTATGGTAACTTCTGTGTTGGGATGGCACAGGTAGTCGACCATCTCTTCCCAGTCTTTCAGATCCGGCTCCGGGCACGGGAGATTCAGGCATTCACACACGACATTGGCAAGCCTTTCCTTTTCCATCGCAAGCGGGGCTTCATAGAGATATTCCACGTCCAGGTTCTGGAGCACATGGCTGGCCGGGACATTGCAGAACAGAGCAATCTTATCTTTGATGCCCGCATCGAGCGGATATTCGGAACGGCAGACAATGATATCCGGCTGGATACCCATCCCCTGCAGGTCTTTTACGCTTGCCTGCGTCGGCTTCGTCTTCATCTCCTGAGAGGCACGCAGATAAGGGATGAGGGTGACATGAATCAGTATGACATTTTCTCGCCCTTTCTCGTGCTGAAACTGCCGGATTGCCTCGAGAAAAGGCTGGCTTTCGATGTCACCGACGGTTCCCCCTACTTCTATTATGGCTATCTCCGTACGCTCTGCGGATGGGTTGCGGTAGAAACGCCCCTTTATTTCATTTGTGATGTGCGGGATTACCTGCACAGTGCCTCCGCCAAAGTCGCCGCGGCGTTCCTTCTGGAGTACGGACCAGTAGATTTTACCGGTAGTTACATTGGAATTCTTGCTCAGGCTTTCATCGATGAACCTCTCATAATGCCCGAGGTCAAGATCCGTCTCCGCGCCGTCATCTGTCACGAATACTTCGCCGTGCTGTACCGGGTTCATCGTACCGGGATCTATATTGATATAAGGATCGAATTTCTGCATGGTCACCGTGTAGCCGCGGGCCTTGAGCAGCCGTCCAAGGGAGGCCGCTGTAATCCCCTTGCCGAGTCCTGACACGACTCCGCCTGTAACGAATACGTATTTTACTGCCATATGTTCCTCCTTCTATAAAATGTTTTAGCCTAAGCTAATCTTATCGCAATTGATATCCTTAGCTTAGGCTATGTAATGTTGGTGAAAAAAATACTTATCTATTATATACCTTTCCCATTAAAAAATACAGAACTTTTTTCAAATTTTGCCTCAAAGGTGGCCTGGATAGACAGCTTCTTGAACTGCTTCATGTCAACGGAACCTACCATGACAGACGTATGGGCCTGGCAGCCTTTCAATTTTGGAATCTGGTCAAGAGCAAGCTGGGCAGTCTCGTCATTTGCAGCACTGACCGAAAGTGCAATCAATACTTCATCCGTGTGCAGACGCGGATTACGGCTGCCGAGATACTGAGTTTTCAGCTTCTGGATCGGCTCGATTGCATCCGGCGATATGACATGCAGCTCGTGGTCGATACCGGCCAGCTCCTTCAGCGCATTGAGCAGAAGGGCCGCGGATGCGCCCAACAGGTTAGACGTCTTGCCTGTAATCATACGTCCGTCGTGCAGCTGGAGAGCCGCCGCCGGTGATCCTGTCTCCTGGGCCCGCTGCAATGCGGCGTCCACGACCGGCCGGTCATGGACCGTGATGCCGGCCTGGTTCATGAGCATCTCTATCTTGTAAGCCTCATCATCCGGGCAGACACCGACGAGGAGGCGCCGGAGGGAATCGTAATAACGGCGGATAATCTCCTGGCAGGACGCTGCCTTGCACACATCATCATCGCAGATACAGTTGCCGGCCATATTTACGCCCATGTCGGTCGGGGATTTGTATGGGCTCTTCCCATAAATGCGTTCGAACATGGCGTTCAGCACAGGGAATATCTCTACATCGCGATTATAGTTGACTGTCGTCTTGCCGTATGCTTCCAGATGGAAAGGATCTATCATGTTGACGTCATTAAGGTCTGCGGTAGCTGCCTCGTATGCCAGATTGACCGGGTGCTTCAGCGGTATGTTCCAGATAGGAAATGTCTCAAATTTGGCATAGCCCGCGCTTATCCCACGTTTATGTTCCAGATAGAGCTGGGACAGGCATACCGCCATCTTTCCGCTGCCGGGTCCCGGGGCGGTGACGACGACGAGAGGCCTCGACGTCTCTATAAAATCATTTTTACCATATCCTTCATCGCTGACGATGAACGGTACATTAGAAGGGTAGCCGGATATCACATAATGCCTGTATACTTTTATACCCAGCTTTTCCAGCCGGTTTATAAACAGATCCGCACTGCTCTGCCCACTGTATTTCGTGATGACGACACTGCCTACGTAGAGTCCGTTTTCGCGGTAGGCGTGCATAAGCCGCAGGACGTCGGAATCATAAGTGATGCCAAGGTCGCCGCGGACTTTGTTTTTCTCGATATCCTCAGCGCTGATTACGATGATGATTTCCGCCTGGTCGGAAAGCTGCTTGAGCATGCGCAGCTTACTGTCCGGCTGAAATCCCGGAAGTACGCGGGAGGCATGATAGTCATCGAAAAGTTTTCCTCCAAATTCCAGATACAGCTTGTTGTCAAACTGGTCGATGCGCTCCCGGATATGGGCTGACTGCATTTTCAAGTATTTTTCATTGTCAAAACCTTTTTTCATTCGTAAATTCCCTCTTAATTCCTTTAAATTAGCTATCACATCAGTATAAGCAATCTCATTCCAAGTATACTACAAGATATAGGAAGTTTACAATCTTTTCATAATGTTTTTATTGATTTCTAAGTAGGCTGTCCGTATAATGAAAGAGTGATGCAGGAGGATAAAAATGGACAACCAGAATAATCAGAATAAGAATAATCAGGGGCCCGGCAATAAGAATAACAAGCAGGGTTTTTCCTTCATTATCTTAGTAACATTAATCACTACGATATTAGTGCTGGCGCTGTATCAGTTCCAGGGTTCCGCGGGATCCCAGGAGATCAGTTACGACCAGTTCCTGGAATACGTGGACGATAAAAAGGTGGAAGAAGTCATTATCAGCAGTGACAGAATCACTATAACGATGAACAAAGAGAAAGGTGCGCGTACAGCCAAGCAGTATTATACCGGCGTGGTGAGAGACGATACGCTGGCGGAAAGGCTGGACAAAGCCGGTGTGAAGTTCGGCCAGGAGATTCCGGACACGACATCTGCCGTGATACTGAATGTTCTTCTGACCCTGCTTCCGATAGCGCTCATCGTTGGCATGTTCGTCTGGATGACGAAGCGGATGTCAAAGGGCGGCGGCATGATGGGTGTTGGAAAAAGCAATGCCAAGATGTATGTGGAGAAGGAGACCGGCGTTACGTTCAAAGATGTGGCCGGGCAGGACGAGGCGAAGGAATCCCTGCAGGAAGTGGTGGACTTCCTGCACAATCCGGGCAAATATACACAGATTGGTGCCAAGCTGCCGAAAGGCGCGCTGCTTGTCGGCCCTCCCGGTACAGGAAAGACCCTTCTTGCAAAAGCTGTTGCGGGAGAGGCAAAGGTACCGTTTTTCTCGCTGACAGGCTCTTCCTTTGTGGAAATGTATGTAGGCGTGGGCGCATCAAGGGTGCGTGACCTGTTCAAGCAGGCACAGCAGATGGCGCCGTGTATCATCTTTATCGATGAGATTGACGCCATCGGAAAAAGCCGTGACAACCAGCTCGGAAGCAATGACGAGCGGGAACAGACGTTGAACCAGCTGCTGTCGGAGATGGACGGTTTTGACACGAACAAGGGTCTTGTACTCCTGGCAGCTACCAACCGCCCGGAAATCCTGGACCCGGCGCTCCTGCGGCCAGGACGTTTCGACCGCCGGATTATCGTGGAGAAGCCGGACTTGAAAGGCCGTGTGGATGTACTGAAAGTGCACTCCAAAGATGTAAGAATGGACGAGACCGTTGATCTGGAAGCAATTGCCCTTGCCACATCAGGAGCGGTAGGCTCTGATCTGGCCAACATGATTAATGAGGCGGCAATCAATGCTGTAAAGAATGGGAGAAACGCGGTGTCACAGGGCGACCTGTTCGAAGCGGTGGAAGTCGTTCTGGTCGGAAAAGAGAAGAAAGACCGGATTATGAGCGCGGAGGAGCGGAAAATCGTTTCCTATCATGAGGTCGGCCATGCGTTAGTCAGCGCATTGCAGAAAGACGCGGAACCTGTGCAGAAGATTACGATAGTACCTAGAACGATGGGCGCGCTCGGATATGTAATGCAGACGCCTGAGGAAGAGAAGTTCCTGAACACGAAGAAGGAGCTTGAGGCAATGCTTGTAGGCATGCTGGCGGGCCGTGCGGCAGAGGAAATCGTATTTGACACGGTGACGACCGGCGCTGCCAACGATATAGAAAAAGCAACGAACATAGCGAGAGCGATGATAACCCAGTACGGCATGAGCGAGAAGTTCGGACTCATAGGGCTGGAATCAATCCAGAACCGTTATCTGGACGGCAGAGCTGTAAGCAATTGCGGGGAGGCGACGTCTGCCGAGATAGACAGGGAAGTCATGGGCATGCTCAAGAGTGCATATGCAGAGGCCAAAAGGCTGCTGAGCGAACACAGAGAGTCGCTGGATAAGATAGCGGCATTCCTGATAGAGAAAGAGACGATTACCGGCAAGGAGTTTATGGAAATCTTCCATGATGTCGAAGGCATAGATCCTGAAATTGAGAAAAAGCCGGAAGAGAGGATCACAGTCAGAGAGACAGAGCCGAAAATTGAAGCGAAAGCAGAAGTTAAAGAAACGGCTGAAGCGAAAGAAGCAGAAGAATGATGGATAGGGGCCATGTCCCTTCCAAAAGGGGCCATACCCCTTTCGGAAGGGTCTGGCCCTTTTTTAAACCATTTAACTTTTGGCCGGAATATGGTATGATAATGTAGATTTGGAGCAGAGCCAAAGTGTAATACGGCACGGCTTCTGAATCGTGGACAAGACTGACAGGTAAGGAGACGGCAGACAGATGTTTGATATACAGGAAGAACTGAAAAAACTGCCCGGTAAGCCGGGTGTCTACATCATGCACGATGAAAAAGATGATATTATCTATGTGGGCAAGGCTATCAGCCTGAAAAACAGGGTACGGCAATATTTTCAGAGCAGCCGCAACAAGGGTATCAAGATAGAGCAGATGGTGACCCATATAGCCAGATTTGAATATATTGTGACAGATTCGGAACTGGAAGCACTTGTACTTGAGTGTAATCTGATCAAAGAACACCGCCCGAAATATAATACGATGCTTATGGATGACAAGAGCTATCCATTTATTAAGGTTACGGTGGATGAACCGTTTCCAAGGATAATGCTGGCCAGAAAGATGGTGAAGGACAAGGCGAAATATTTTGGCCCTTATACGAGTGCAGGAGCCGTAAAGGATACGATTGAACTTATCAGGAAGCTCTATAATATCCGCAGCTGCAGCCGGAAGCTTCCACAGGATGTGGGCAGGGAACGCCCGTGCCTGAACTATCACATCCACCAGTGCAAAGCGCCGTGCCAGGGCTACATATCCCAGGAAGAATACCGCAGATCGATAGACGAAGTTATCCGCTTTCTGAACGGCAATTATGACCTGATTCTGAAAGAACTGGAGGAGAAGATGCAGAGTGCGTCCGAGGCTATGGAGTTTGAGAAAGCTATCGAGTACCGGGAACTTCTGAACAGCGTCCACAAGATAGCCCAGAAGCAGAAGATAACTGACACTGCAGGAGACGACCGTGATATTCTGGCGGTTGCCACCGAGGAGGAAGATGCGGTCGTACAGGTATTCTTTATCCGTGGGGGCAGGCTGATTGGCCGGGACCATTTCTATCTGAGGATTACAAAAGGCGAGAAAGAATCGGAGATCCTGTCCAGTTTTATCAAACAGTTTTATGCCGGGACACCGTATATCCCGCCACAGCTTATGCTTCAGGAGGAGATAGAGGACGAGGAGGTCGTGGAAGAGTGGCTGACAAGGAGAAGGGGGCATAAAGTCCATCTGCGTGTGCCAAAGAAAGGCACGAAGGAAAAGCTCGTGGAGCTGGCTCAGAAGAATGCGGCTCTTGTACTGAACACGGACAAAGAACGTCTGAAACGGGAGGAAGGGCGTACCATAGGTGCGGTTAAAGAACTGGAAAAGCTGCTTGGACTGAAGGGCATTGTCCGCATGGAAGCATACGATATATCCAATACAAACGGATTTGCATCCGTCGGATCTATGATCGTCTATGAAAAGGGGAAGCCAAAACGAAATGACTACCGCAAGTTCAAGATAAAAGGCGTGCAGGGCGCGGACGACTATGCCAGCATGGAAGAAGTGCTTACGCGCAGGTTCGTGCATGGCATGAAAGAGATGGAAGAAGGTAAAGAGATGGGGAGCTTTACTGCGTTTCCAGATCTGATTCTCATGGATGGAGGGAAAGGTCAGGTAAATATAGCACTGCAGGTGATGGACAGGCTGCGGCTCAATATACCAGTGTGTGGGATGGTGAAGGATGATAACCACCGGACAAGAGGGCTGTATTATCAGAATATTGAGATACCGATAGAAAGGGATTCAGAAGGATTTAAGCTTATCACGCGGATTCAGGACGAGGCCCACCGGTTTGCAATCACATTCCACAGAAAGTTGAGAAGCCAGGGACAGGTACATTCGATTCTGGATGACATACCTGGTGTAGGTCCCGCGAGGAGAAAAGACCTGATGAGCCATTTCTCCAATCTGGATGCTATTAAAAATGCTACAGTTGAAGAGCTGGGCAGGCTGCCTTCCATGAATGAAAAATCAGCCCGTGACGTGTACAATTTTTTTCACTGATATGATATAATAGTTGCAAAGAAGGAAGACTGAGAAGGAAAAGGAGACTGCCATGGGGAATAAAGTAAAGATGAAGAAAATTGTCGAAAAGATGAATCTCCGGAATCTGACGCCGGATGTCGATTTGACAGAACGGGAAGTGGAGGTTCCGGACATTAACCGTCCCGCGCTTCAGCTGACCGGATTTTTTGAACACTTTGACTCTGACCGTGTCCAGATAATCGGGTATGTGGAATATACATTTCTTGAGACGCTGGATGCGAAGACGAAGGAACATATCTATGACACGCTGCTGTCCTACCAGATACCCGGCATCATCTTCAGCCGCGACCTCGTACCGGAGCCAATGCTTCTGGACAAGGCCAATGCCGCCCAGATTCCGATATTTTCAACAGAGAAGAAGACGTCTGAATTTACGGCGGAAATCATCCGCTGGCTGAATGTGGAGCTGGCTCCGTGTATTTCCATCCATGGCGTCCTGGTGGATGTGTACGGCGTAGGCGTGCTGATTATGGGAGAGAGCGGCATCGGCAAGAGCGAGTCCGCACTGGAACTCATCAAGAGAGGGCACCGTCTCGTCAGCGATGACGTGGTGGAAATCCATAAGGTCAGCGATGAGACGCTCGTGGGGACGGCTCCGGATATCACACGCCATTTTATCGAACTGAGAGGGATTGGCATTGTGGATGTAAAGACACTGTTCGGTGTCCAGAGCGTCCGTGAAACCCAGAATATCGATCTTGTCATTACGCTAGAGGACTGGAACAAAGAAAAGGAATATGACCGCCTAGGCATGGAAGAGGAATATACTGAATTTCTCGGAAACAAAGTCGTATGCCATCAGCTACCTATCCGTCCTGGACGTAATCTTGCCATCATCGTCGAGACTGCGGCCATCAACCACAGGCAGAAGAAGATGGGCTATAACGCGGCTCAGGAGCTTTACAAGCGCGTACAGCAGAATCTTACGAAGAAATAGGAGGGGTAATAAAGGATGCAGTATTGTTTTGGAGTAGATATCGGAGGCACGACTGTCAAGATGGGCCTTTTCAGAACAGAAGGCACGCTCGTGGATAAGTGGGAAATCAAAACCCGTACAGAAAACAGCGGAGAGGCTATCCTTTCTGATGTTGCCGCATCTTTGAAGGCGAAACTGGAGGAAAAGGAGATTGGACATCTGCAGGTTGCAGGAATCGGCATCGGAATACCTGCACCGGTGGATGACTTCGGTATCGTCAGGAATACAGCAAATCTTGGATGGGGCTATAAAGAAGTAAAGCGTGAGATGGGAGAGCTTACCGGCCTGAAGGTTAAGGCGGGAAATGACGCAAATGTAGCAGCACTCGGTGAGATGTGGCTTGGAGCCGGTAAGGGCCAGAAAAATATGATTATGGTTACGCTCGGCACGGGTGTGGGCGGCGGCGTCATCGTAAACGGGAGCCCGATTGTAGGAGAGCACGGAGCCGGCGGCGAGATAGGCCATATATGCGTGAATTATGAAGAGGATGATAAGTGCGGCTGTGGCAGCAGAGGATGTCTGGAACAGTACACATCCGCCACTGGAATCACAAGGCTGGCAAGACGCAGGCTGGCGGAGCAGAGTGGCAGTACGATGCTGAAGATGGAAAACCTGAGTGCGAAATCGGTCTTTGACGCATTGAAGGAAGGGGATAAGGTGGCGGAAGAAATCGTGGAAGAGTTCGGCACTTATCTCGGTCACGCGATGGCGAACCTGGCGGCAATCACTGACCCGGCAGTAATCGTTATCGGAGGCGGCGTATCCAAGGCCGGTGATATCCTGCTGGAATATGTGGAGAAGCATTTTAAGGAACGGGCGTTTTTTTCAAATAAGGAAACGAAGTTCGTCCTTGCGGAACTTGGCAATGACGCAGGAATCTGCGGGGCAGCAAAGCTGATAATCGGATAAGGCCCATTTTATTAATAAGAATTAATGTAGAGAAATAAATATTTAGTTTTCCTGCCAGTAGTATTGTCTACTGGCAGTTTTTCTGCTCTTATTTTTTTCTCAGAGAGAATTCTAATTCAGAGATTCCTTGGCTGCCGGAAATTTTGCTTTCCAGACATAAAAATATGCTCCGCCTTGAAATAAACAGTATTATTCATTTACTGTCTTATTTCAAGGAGAGCATATCAAATCAGTCATTTTTATTAGTTTAAGGGGTCACAGGAGGGGTGGTGCCGCCTCCGTCCCCCCCTCCGTCACCGCCACCGCCACCGGCAGGAGGAGTAGTCCCTCCATCGCCGCCACCGGCAGGAGGAGTAGTCCCTCCATCGCCGCCACCGGCAGGGGGAGTAGTCCCTCCATCGCCGCCACCGGCCGGAGGCGTCGGAGTGTTGTTCCCCCCGTTCGGATCTGTCGGAGTCGTGTTCGTATCCGGATTATCGGTTGTGTTCTCGTCGTCTTCCCCGTCATCCTTTGGTTCACTCGTATCTACATGGCCTGGACAGGACTCTGTCGGAGCCGTATCCTTCGCAAAATATTCAGTTATGCTCGGGCAGCCTGGCGCTGCAAGCTTTCCGGTCCTGGTACATACCGTTTTCTTCTCGATAGAATTCGGCATTTCAAAATCTTTGTATTCCAGATTCTCATGAATCCTGCTCATGATTCCGCGCCATATGCGGAAACGGAAGTTCAAGTCATAGCCGTTTACCTTGTTGTCGTCGTATCCGCCCCATACCGCACATGTGTAATATGGAGTAAAGCCGCAGAACCAGAGGTCTTTGTTCGAGTCTGTCGTACCTGTCTTACCGGCTACCGGCATGTTGCTAAGCCGGCAGGCTGTACCGGTACCACTCTCCACCACCGTCTCCATCGCGCTCGTAAGAAGGGCGGCCGTACTGTCCTTGATGGCAGTATGTGATTCTCCCGCACCTTCCAGCAGCACATTGCCGTCATGGTCAAGAATCTTCGTATATAGAGTCGGAGTGTTGTATACCCCGCCATTAGCAATTGCTGCGTAAGCAGCACAGAGCTGGTAGTTGTATACGCCATTGCTCAGTCCTCCGAGAACGAGCGTATCGTATACATCGTTCTGCGGATCCAGCGACGTGATGCCAAACTTCTCTTTACAGTAGTCATATCCCAGCTTCGGAGTCACCGCCTCAATCGTCTTGACCGCACATACATTGACCGACCATTGGATTGCCTCGCGCATCGTGATATCTCCGCGGTGCGTTGCACTTGCATTTTTAAGAGGCGTACCATCACGGTACGAATAGGGTTCGTCTTTTATAATCGTAGCCAGTGTCTGTCCGGCTGAATCGAGTGCCGGCGCGTAACCTGCCAGTATCTTGAAGGTTGATCCGGGCTGCCTCGGAGAACCGGTATATGCACGGTTCAGGCTCCGGCTCGTCGTCTTGGCACCGCGTCCGCCGACCATGGCCTTGATCTGGCCCGTGTACTGGTCCATGACAGTGACAGATGCCTGGGGCTGGGGAGAGATGTTGATATATTCATCATAAGCATCGCCCTCCTGGGCAATCGTCGCTTTCCATTCCTCAACCATAGCCCGCGCTTCGTCTTCACTCGAGTAGAGAAGCCCCTGCTCTTTGCCGTACGTCTCTTTTACATACTGTTTAATATTCCCGGAGCTGTAGTTTTCAACGGTTCCGTCTGCACGGGTAACGGTCAAAGCGTAGTCAAGCCCATATTCCTTTAATCCCGGGTAATTGGAGTCGTCATTCATCTCCTCGTCACAGATTTGCTGCATGGCAAGGTTCTGCGTGGAGTATATGCTAAGGCCTCCGCTGTATACGGCGTTGTATGCCTGCGTCTCTGTATAGCCGAGCTGGTCAATGAGATCCTGTGTTACCTGTTCGGCGAGCGCGTCGACAAAATAGCTGTAAGGCGTATCGTCCGTCTCAGAGTTGTTGACTGTCTGGATGCGGGAATATACATCATCCGCTTTTGCCTCATCATACGCTGCCTGGTCGATATAGCCCTGGTCGAGCATATTCTTTAATACTTTATCCCGGCGCTTTGCGTTGAGTTCCGGGTTCGTAATCGGGTTATAGTCCGATGGATTCTGTGTAATACCTGCGATTACCGCGCTTTCGGACAGAGTAAGTTCGGATACGTCCTTATTGAAATACCTTTTTGCCGCTGATTGTACACCAAGACAGTTCTGTCCGAGGTTGATCGTGTTCATATAGCTTTCCAGAATCGTATCCTTATCCATCTGCTTTTCGATGGCGACGGCCAGGTACTGCTCCTGGACTTTACGCTCCAGCTTATCCAAGAATGTCTTTTCTTCCGTAAAGTTAGGGAATACATTATTTTTAATCAGCTGCTGTGTAATGGTGCTGGCACCTTCCGAGAAGCTGCCGCTCGTCAGGCCTACTACGGCGGCTCTGGCGATACCCTGAAGGTCGATTCCGTTGTGATCGTAGAAACGCTCGTCCTCTATCGCGACGAACGCATGCTGGAGATCCTTCGGCACTTCGTCTATCTTCTTATATATACGGTTGGAACCCGAAGCGACAAAACGTTCTATCTCAGTCTTGTTATCATCGGCGTATACCATTGTGGTAAAGCCTTTTGGCTGTACATCAGCCGGGGATACGTCCGGGGTGTTGTCTAATATCTTCTTTAAAAACAGTCCGCCGCCGATGGCGCCGACGACCGCTACAACAAGCAGGCAGAGCAGAAATGCTTTAAAAAGTCTTACACCAACTCTTTTACCCTGCATGGTTGATTTGGACGTTATTTTCTTTTGCTTCTGCGAAGCTTTCTTTTTACCATAATTCATGAGTGTCTGCCTCCTTCATACCAAGTCATTATAGCAAATATAGGAATTGAAATAAAGAAAAAAATGAAAACTTCATATTTCAGTAGGAAAAACTTAAGAAATTCGCTATAGTATTAGTTGAACCAGTATGTAATATGAAAGAAAGGTGCAAATTATGACGACAGAGTATAAGACAGTGTATGAAGGCGGGGAAGGGGAAATCGTGGAGAAGAAATCCAGGTTTATTGCAGCAGTCAGGCCTGTCTCTGCGGAAGAAGAGGCTCTGGCCTTTATAGAATCCGTGAGAAAAAAAACTGGAATGCCACCCATAACTGTTTTGCATATGTGATTGGAGAGCGTTCAGAGCTGGCCCGCTGCAGCGATGACGGAGAGCCGAACGGAACGGCCGGCAAACCGATGCTCGATGTACTGCAAGGAGAAGAGCTCCGCAACACTGCCGTAGTAGTTACACGCTATTTCGGAGGTACGCTTCTTGGAACCGGAGGGCTGGTCCGCGCATACGCTCAGGCAGTGAAGGCAGGCCTGGCTTCTTCTGTAATTATAACCAAAATCCGTGGGGTTAAACTTCGTATCGGTACAGATTATACCGGTCTCGGTAAAATTCAGTACATTCTCGGCCAGAAAGGGCTTAGGATTCTCGACTCCGAATATGCGGACAACGTGAAACTGGAAGTGCTTGTGCCGGAGAATGCAGTTGAAGCGGTACGCTCTGACATCACGGAAGGAACAAACGGACAAGCGTCCATGGAAGAAGGAGAAAGGTGCTGGTTTGCGCAGATAGACGGCCAGCCTGTGGTACTGGAAGAATTCACAGACCGAGACAAGTAAAGCAGGCAGCCGATGTGGAAAGCAAAAAAACGGCACAGCCGAAGCTGTGCCGTTCCGTTGTTTTATTCTGCACTTTATTGGAACTCAGGCTCTATAAGGCCGAAGGTTCCGTTTTTCCTTCTGTATACTACATTTACTTCATCTGTCTCCGCATTGCAGAAGACAAAGAAGTCATGTCCAAGTAAATCCATCTGTATGCATGCATCCTCCGGATACATAGGTTTGATGCCAAAGCGTTTGGTACGAACGATTCTTACCTCATCATCATCTTCGGTGGTATATTCGCTTTCGAAAAATTCCTGGCGGAAGTTGCCGCCTTCCTGGTGTCTTGCAACCAGTTTATTCTTATATTTGCGAAGCTGGCGTTCGATTACCTCCTCTACCAGGTCAATAGAGACATACATGTCATTGCTTACCTGTTCAGAACGGATGATATTTCCTTTCACAGGGATAGTTACCTCAATCTTCTGACGTTCTTTTTCGACACTTAAGGTAACGATAATTTCCGTATCGGAAGTAAAATACTTCTCTAATTTCCCCAATTTGTGCTCTACGGTTTCCCTTAAGCCAGGTGTTACATCGATGTTCTTTCCGCTAATAATAAACTTCATGCTGTCCAACTCCTTTTCGACATAATTTCAGATGTTTATAGTCTGACAATTTGGCTTTCAACTAAGAATCTATCTGATATATGTAGTATAACATGTTTGGACACTAATGTATAGAACGTATTACTTCAATTCTTGAAATTTTTCCTTCATGCATCTTGGCAACTCTGAGACCAAAATCCGAAAAGTACACGCATGCGCCGACGCCGGTCTCTATACTATACTCTTCAAACTTCTGTTCGATAACGCTGAGCAGGGTCTCGTTCTGTTCGTGAGGTATGCTGATGCCGAGAATCTTGTTTACCGTCTTCACTCTTGTGCTGGCACGGAAGACAATCTCGTCAGCCACGTCAAATTCGCAGAACAGGTATTTGCGGGTGGCAAAAAGCACCGCAATGGCACAGACGCCGATGAGGCTGCTCCAGATAGAAGAGTGGTCGATGATAATCTGCCTTGCGATGGCAAATAGCAGCACTTCAAATACAGTGTTGGGCGTATGGTAGTACATCATACGTATCAGCTCAACTCCGATGATCAGATTAAAACAAGTCTCGAGCAGATCGTCATAGTTCGGCCACACCTCAAGATTCGGTATGTGCACCATCGATACCGCCATACGCAGGCAGAGCAGGATGATGCCGAGCGCCAGCATGACGGAGATAAAAAATTCCAGTGTTACAGCAAGTCGTTTTAAAAATTTAGCGACGTAATGCTTCATATGTTTCCCCCTTTAGGCCGGTTTTCATCGTACGCAGAGCATACCGGACAGAGTCTCCTGTGCGGTATGCGTACAGTACAAGTATAAATTATCCCGGAGAATTTGCCAAGACCTAATAATTGGGATTATGCCTGACGCCGGCCGAATCTGCTGAACAGATACGGATAGAGGACGAGTACCCATAAGACGAGCACAAAATACTCAGCCATTTTAACGAGGATGGAAGTCCCGAATAGAAGGGAAAAGCCTTCCTTAATGACAAGCGCAAGCAGGAGCCCGGCGATGAGCTTCGCGGCCTGGCTGCTGAGATGGCCTGTGCGGGTGCTGAACTTAAGGCGGGTCCGCTCTATATAGTATCCGAGAGCGAATCCAAGGCCGGCTCCGGCGGCTTTGCAGCAGTCCGCCGCATATTTCATATCAATCGTGCCCCTGCTTTTCAATACAAGTGCATAGGCGGCAACGGCGATGGATATGGCTGCCAGCACACCTGCAATCATCTTCACATGCTGCGTTCCGTCCAGAAATAATCTTTGAAAATGCCAGATTATGCTGGAGACGGCTATGGATAGGAGCATGGACACGATGACATCCTTTGGCGTATGGACGCCCAGGTACATTCTGGAGAAGCCGATCAGCATAAATGCAAGTACGCAGGATACTTTGACCCAGACTCTCTTTGCCTTAAGTGCAAGAGGGAAGAACAGACAGGTGGCTCCCTGCGTGTGCCCGCTCGGAAAAGAATATCCCGTGGCACCGGGGATGGCACTTTCCACGGCTTTGAACTGGGGATCGAGCACCCACGGCCTCGGAACGCGGAACGTGATTTTCAGGCTCTGAACGAGAAGGCCCGCCGTGAAGTAGGTGAAGCCGAGCATATAAGCAAAGCGCTTATCCGCGCACCAGTAAAGGGCGCAGATAACCGCTATGATGATGATTTCCTGTCCAAAATAAGTGATAAACTGCATCAGCCTGTCGAGGAAGGGTGTCCGTATACCTTCCAGAAACGTTAAAAATGCCATTATTTTATTCCTCTTTTTCTCATTTTCGGATCTAAAATCTTCTTACGTATTCTGAGATTCTCAGGAGTGACCTCCAGAAGCTCATCGGTATCGATGAAGTCGAGGGCTTCCTCCAGGCTCAGAATCTTCGGCGATGTCAGACGAAGCGCTTCATCCGCTCCGGAAGAGCGGGTGTTGGTCAGATGCTTCATCCGGCAGACGTTAAGCTCGATGTCTTCCGCCTTGCCGTTCTGTCCGATGACCATACCGGAATATACCTTTTCACCGGGACCGATGAAGAGCGTCCCCCGCTCCTGGGCACTGTAAAGCCCGTAGGTGACGGATTCTCCTGTCTCGAACGCGATGAGCGAGCCCTGCTTTCTATACTGGATATCGCCTTTATACGGCGCATACCCGTCGAAGGACGTATTCAATATGCCGTTGCCCTTCGTATCGGTAAGGAATTCGCCACGGTAGCCGATAAGGCCGCGTGCGGGGATGGAGAATTCCAGGCGGGTGTAGCCTCCGTTTGACGTTCCCATGCCTCGCAGCTCCCCTTTCCTCTGGCCGAGCTTTTCGATGACGACGCCGGTAAATTCATCCGGTACATCAATATATGCGGCTTCCATCGGTTCTAATAACTTGCCGTTCTCCTCTTTTTTATACAGGACCTCCGCTTTGCTCACTGCAAACTCATAGCCCTCGCGGCGCATATTCTCGATAAGGACTGACAGGTGAAGCTCGCCGCGCCCGGATACCTTGAAGCTGTCCGTGCTGTCGGACTCTTCCACGCGAAGGCTTACATCCGTGTTCAGCTCTTTGTATAGCCTGTCTCTGAGATGGCGGGATGTCACGTACTTGCCTTCCTGGCCTGCAAATGGGCTGTCGTTTACGATAAACTGCATGGCGATAGTCGGTTCGGATATCTTCTGGAATGGAATTGCCTGCGGATTATCCGGCGAACAGAGCGTGTCTCCGATCGATATGTTTGAGATGCCGGAGATAGCCACGATAGAGCCTATGGTAGCCTCTTTTACATCCACCTTGTCCAGCCCGTCAAACTCATATAGTTTGCTGATGCGTACCTTCTCTTTCCGTTCCGGGTCATGGGCATTGACGACGACCATGTCCTGGTTGACGCTGATTGTACCATTGTCTACTTTGCCGACTCCAATCCGTCCCACATACTCATTGTAGTCGATCGTGCTGATCAGCACCTGGGTATCTGCATCCGGATCACCTTCCGGTGCAGGAATATAGTCCAGTATCGTCTCGAAGAGGGGAAGCATGTTCTGCGGGCTGTCGTCCAGTTCTACGAGTGCATATCCCGCCTTGGCGGAAGCATAGACGAACGGACAGTCAAGCTGCTCGTCATCTGCGTCCAGGTCGATGAACAGCTCGAGCACTTCATCGATGACTTCCTCCGGGCGCGCCTCCGGACGGTCAATCTTATTGATACATACGATAACCGGAAGCTTTAATTCCAGCGCCTTTCTAAGTACGAACTTCGTCTGAGGCATGGCACCTTCGAAGGCGTCTACTACGAGGACGACACCATTTACCATCTTCAGCACACGTTCCACCTCGCCGCCGAAGTCGGCATGTCCGGGCGTGTCGATGATATTGATCTTCGTCCCTTTATAATAGACGGCGGTATTCTTTGAAAGGATGGTAATTCCACGTTCCCGCTCGATGTCATTCGAGTCCATGACACGCTCTTCTACTTCCTGATTTTCCCGGAACACACCACTTTGTTTCAGCAACTCATCTACCAGAGTTGTCTTGCCATGATCGACATGGGCGATAATGGCTATATTACGTACATCTTCTCGTTTTGTCTTCATAAATAATTCCCTTTTCCTATACGATTTCTACCTATTTATTATATACAACTTTATTAGTTTACCACATTTTGAAGAATTTACAAGTACTCAATCACTTATAGAAAGAATCAATAATCATAAAAAATAAAAAATAGTTCTAAATCAGAATCTCTCTTCATAGACTAAATAGTGACCGTGAAATACGATTCAGAGGAAGGGAGATTGTAAAATTATGTCAGATAAGATTATTGAAAACAACCAGGTAACTATTATGGGAGAGGTAGCAGGAGGATTCACATTCAGCCATGAAGTATTCGGTGAAGGATTCTACATGGTGGATGTGCTCGTAAAGCGCCTCAGCAACTCGGAGGACCGGATTCCGCTCATGATATCAGAACGTCTCATCGACGTGACCCAGGACTATACCGGGGAATTTGTCATGGCAAGCGGACAGTTCCGCTCTTATAACAGACACGATGAACAAAAGAACAGGCTTGTGCTATCCGTATTCGTAAGAGAAGTGTCTTTTATAGAGGAAGAACTGGACGGTGCGAAGACGAACAGCATCTTCCTGGATGGTTACATATGTAAGCTGCCGGTGTACAGAAAGACTCCGCTTGGAAGAGAGATCGCAGACCTCCTGCTGGCGGTGAACAGGCCGTACGGCAAGTCAGATTACATACCATGCATATGCTGGGGCAGGAATGCCAGGTTCGCGTCTACTTTTGAGGTGGGAGAGCACGTGCAGGTCAACGGCAGGATCCAGAGCAGGGAATATGTGAAAAAGCTTTCTGAGACAGAGACTCAGAAACGCATCGCCTACGAGGTGTCGGTCAGCAAATTAGAATGTGTAGACGAATAGGAGCATTCAAGCCGGACAAGAGACTTTCATTGACATATTTTAGTATTAATGATAAAATTTTTATGAATCTTAATAATACATATTGGTGAAGGTCAGGAGGTTTAATATGGCTATATTTAAAGGTGCCGGGGTGGCGGTTGTCACACCGTTCAATGAAGACGGAAGCATCAATTATGATAGACTGGATGAGTTAATTGACTATCACTGTAACAACGGTACAGATAGTATTATAATATGTGGTACTACCGGGGAATCAGCCACGATGACAGAGGAAGAGCATCTGGAGTGCGTGAAGTTCGCGATAGAACGCACAAAGGGCAGGATTCCGGTCATTGCGGGGACGGGCTCCAACTGTACGAGGACAGCGGTAGATATGTCAAAAGATGCAGCCTGTTATGGGGCGGACGGCCTGCTTCTTGTGACGCCTTATTACAACAAGGCTACGCAGGCGGGGCTTATCGCTCATTACAAGGCAGTTGCGGAGGCTGTATCGGGGACACCGATTATTATGTACAGCGTTGCCAGCAGGACGGGATGCAATATCGAGCCGGCCACAGTGGCAGCATTAGTGAAAGAGACAGATAACATCGTGGGCATTAAAGAAGCGTCGGGAAACATATCTCAGATTGCCAAGATCATGTGTGCAACAGACGGCAACATCGACCTGTATTCCGGCAATGACGACCAGATCGTGCCGCTCATGTCACTGGGGGGGATAGGTGTCATCTCGGTACTGTCCAATATCGCCCCACAGCAGACACACGATATCTGTGAGAGATATTTAAGCGGGGACGTTCAGGAAAGCGCGAGGCTTCAGCTGAAAGCAATTCCGCTTGCCGCCGAGCTGTTCAGCGAAGTGAACCCGATTCCGGTGAAGCGGGCGATGAAGCTTATGGGAATGGACTGCGGTCCGGTCCGTATGCCGCTCACGGAGCTTACGCCAGAACACGAGAAGACGCTGGCACAGGCGATGAAGGATTATGGAATCAAAGTAGTTCAGTAAACATAGATAGTAAATGAATGTGAAAAGGATATCATATGTTGAGTTTGCATGACAGATATGATATCCTTTTTTTAATAGTAAGTAAAGGAGATTATAAGATGGTCAGAGCGATAATGCACGGGTGCAACGGCAGGATGGGCCAGGTGATTACAGGACTTGTCCGTGAAGATGAAGGGATTGAAATTGTTGCGGGAATTGATGCATATACCGGGAGGGAAAATGCGTATCCTGTATTCGAGAGCATAGATAGCTGCGATGTGGAGGCAGATGTGGTCATCGACTTTTCCAACGCAGGGGCGACGGACGCGCTGCTTGACTACTGCACCGGCCGGAAGGTGCCGGTCGTGCTCTGTACGACAGGGCTGTCCCAAGAACAGCTTGCGAAGGTGGAAGAAGCGTCTAAGAAGGTAGCGGTGCTCAAATCCGCCAACATGTCTCTGGGCATCAACCTGCTTCTGAAGCTCGTAAAGGATGCGGCAAAGGTTCTTGCAGGCGCCGGTTTTGACGTAGAACTGGTGGAGCGGCACCACAACCAGAAGGTTGACGCTCCGAGTGGGACAGCCATAGCGCTTGCTGATTCTATCAATGAGGCGATGGACGATACGTATACATATGTATACGACAGAAGCCAGGTGCGTAAGAAGAGAGAGAAGAACGAACTTGGGATTTCGGCAGTGAGGGGTGGTTCGATAGTAGGTGACCACGAGATTATCTTTGCCGGCGCAGATGAGGTCGTAGAGTTCAGACATACGGCATACTCCAAAACCATATTTGGCAAAGGCGCGGTAGAAGCCGCCAAGTACCTGGCAGGGAAGCCGGCGGGCCGGTACGATATGTCGGACGTAGTTGTGCTGTAAGGCAGACGGGAGGCGTTATGAAAGAGTTAGAAGAAAGGTATCTGGAAAGGCTTTCGGAACTTTATCCAACCATTGCAAAAGCGTCGACGGAAATTATCAACCTGCAGGCTATCTTGAATCTTCCGAAGGGGACGGAGCATTTTCTGACGGATATCCACGGGGAATATGAGGCGTTTTCCCATGTGCTTAAGAACGGCTCTGGTTCCGTGCGCCGCAAAATTGATGATGTGTTCGGGAATACCATGAGTAGCAGAGATAAGCAGTCTTTTGCTACTCTTATTTATTACCCCGCAGAAAAGATGGAGCGGGTTAAAAAGGAAGAGAGCAACATGGAGGACTGGTACCGGATTACGCTGTACCGTCTCATCGAAGTGTGCAAGCGGGCTGCCAGCAAGTATACACGTTCCAAGGTGCGCAAAGCGCTGCCTCAGGATTTTGCCTATGTCATTGAGGAGCTGATTACGGAGAAGGCGGAAGTGACGGACAAGGAATCTTATTACAATGCAATTGTAAATACGATTATCAGGACGGGCAGGGCCGAGAAGTTTATCGTTGCCATGAGCGAGCTGATACAGAGGCTAACCGTGGATCATCTGCATATCGTCGGGGACATCTATGACCGGGGCCCGGGTCCGCATATCATCATGGACAAACTGATGGACCACCATTCGGTCGACATCCAGTGGGGCAACCATGACGTGCTCTGGATGGGGGCGGCGGCAGGTCAGAGAGGATGCATAGCAAATGTAATCCGCATCTGTGCGAGGTACGGCAATCTGGATATATTGGAAGACGGATATGGAATCAATCTTCTGCCGCTGGCCACATTTGCCCTGAACACATATGAGGACGATGCGTGCGAGTGCTTTAAGCTGAAAGGGGAGCCGAATTATAACCCGAACGAGCTGCTGATGGATATCAAGATGCACAAGGCGATATCTATCATCCAGTTCAAGGTAGAAGGACAGATCGTGAAAAAAAATCCGGGATTCAAGATGGAGGACAGGAACCTTCTGCATCATATCGACTATGATAAGGGAACGATAGAGATAGAAGGCAAGACTTATGAAATGCTCGATAAAAACTTCCCGACCATCGACCCGAAGCGGCCATATGCGCTGACGAAGGAAGAGGAAGATATCATGGAACGGCTTGAACAGGCGTTCCTGCACTGCGAAAAGCTGCAGCGGCACATGCGGTTCCTGCTGAACAAAGGCAGCCTTTATAAAGTGTATAACAACAATCTGCTGTACCATGGCTGCGTACCGCTGAACGAAGACGGCACGCCAAAGCCGGTCCGTATCTTTGGAAGGTCATACAAGGGCAGAAGCCTGTATGAAGTGCTGGAGAGTTATGTGAGAAAAGGGTTCTACGCGCTGGACGAAAAAGAAAAAGAGCGGGGCAGGGATATCATGTGGTATATCTGGCTGCACGAGAATTCCCCGCTGTTCGGCAAGGATAAGATGGCAACCTTCGAGCGGTATTTCCTGGCAGACAAGGAGACGCATAGGGAGAAAAAGAATCCGTATTATTCGATGCTGCAGGATGAGAAAGTGGTAGACCGGATACTGGCAGAGTTCGGCCTCCCTCCGGAAGGCACGCATATCATCAACGGTCATGTGCCCGTTAAGTCAAAGGACGGAGAGAACCCGGTAAAATGCGGGGGAAAAGTACTTGTCATAGACGGAGGGTTTTCCAGAGCCTATCAGAAGGAGACCGGAATAGCCGGATACACGCTGATCTACAACTCATATGGCTTGATTCTCGTGGCCCATGAGCCGTTTGAGTCCACGGACGCGGCGATTGAAAAAGAAAGCGACATCCATTCGGACAGTACGATTGTCAAAAGAGTCGTACAGCGCAAGATTGTCGGCGACACCGATGTAGGCAAGGAGCTGAAAGAACAGATAGCGGATCTGGAAGTGCTGCTGGAGGCATACAGAAGCGGCCGCATCGCTGAAAGAATGTAAAAAAATCCCATCTGCCCTGATGCATATATTTCTATGAACTGCAAATATTACTAGCAACAAGTAATACTTGATTTAATATGAATATACATGAAAGGGAGATTATAACATGAAACAGTTCAAGAAATTATTCGTTATGCTTATGTGCGTAGGCGTAATCATGGGTGTAACAGCATGCGGGAGCGATAAAGACGCGGCAGATAACGGAGCTACTAACAACTCTACGACAGAAAACAATACAGGTGACGCCAATGACACGAACACGAATGACGCGACAGACGGAACTCGTGATGAAGGCGTTGCAGACGAAATCGGAGACGACGTAAAAGATGGCGCGGACGATATCGTGGACGGTCTGGACGGTGACGATGACCGTGACAAGAACACGACAGATAAGAACGCCAACGATAAAGATGTAAAAGGTAACGCGTCAGAGAACAAAGCAGACGACAGCGGCAAGTAAGAAGCTGTATACCAATATGATATGCCAGGGGCGGACCGCCGAAGAGGGGGTCCGCCCCTGGCGTATATATAGGGACAGGCGAAGCGCCGAATCGGTAAAAAACTTTGTTTCCGCCGTGAATTATGATATAATTAAAAATTATAAATACATACCAAAGGAGATACATAATAATGGCGAAAGAATTACTGATGGGTAATGAAGCGATAGGCCTTGGGGCCATCCGCGCCGGCGTAAATCTCGTGTCGGGCTATCCTGGGACGCCGTCTACGGAGATTCTGGAGACCGTCGCAAGACATAACGACGGCGGCAGGATTCATGTGGAGTGGTCCGTCAATGAAAAGGCCGCGCTTGAGGTGGCGGCAGGTGGAGCATACGCAGGGGCGCGGACGATGGTTACGATGAAGCAGGTAGGGCTCAATGTTGCGTCTGATCCGCTTATGAGCCTTGCATATGTCGGTGTAAAGGGGGGGATGGTCATCGTGGCGGCGGACGATCCCGGGCCCATATCCTCACAGACGGAACAAGACACCAGATGCTTTGCGGCATTTGCCAAGCTGCCGGTATTCGATCCGTCATCTCCGGAGGAAGCATACGAGATGGTAGGAGAAGCCTTCGCATATTCAGAGAAATATGGCACTCCTGTCCTGCTGCGTCCAACGACGCGTGTCTGTCACGGCTGTGCCACGGTGGATGTCGATGAAACTGCGGCAGAGATCAAACCGGAAGGGTTTGTCAAGGATACGGGACGATGGGTCATATTTCCCCGCCTGTCCTACCAGAACCATAGGAAGATTGAGGAGAGGAATGCAGAACTGTCAGACTTGTTTTCGGCTTATAAATACAACACGGTAGAGGGAAAGGACGGCCTGAAAAAAGGCGTGGCGGCAGGTGGCATAAGCTATGCCTATGCGAAGGAATCGCTGCCCGGGGAAGTAAAGCTTTTGAAGATCGGCACGCCGCATCCTTTTCCCGAAACGCTGGCCGTGGAGTTTATGAGGGGGCTTGAGGAAGTGCTCGTCCTTGAGGAGCTGGACCCTGTCATTGAAAAAGAGCTGCTGCGAATTGCAGGCAAGTACCACCTTCCGGTAACGATTAGAGGCAAGCTCACCCATGATACGAAAAATGCCGGGGAAAACAGCGTTGAAAGCGTGAGAGGGGATCTGGGAAGGTTCCTGCCTGAATACGAGGAACTGGCGGCAGGAGATGCGGACGGGGCGGAAGAAGCACCAACGCTTCCTGTCAGGCCTCCCGTCCTCTGTGCGGGATGCCCGCACCGCGCGTCCTTCTATGCGGTCAAGCAGGCGGCGAAAGGACGCAAGGCTGTGTTCTCAGGAGATATCGGCTGTTATACGCTGGGCAATTCAAAGCCGTTAGATATGGTAGACACGTGCCTGTGCATGGGAGCGGATGTGACGATTGCACAGGGACTGCATATCATAGAGCCTGACGCAGTAAACTTTGCATTTATCGGAGACTCTACCTTCTTTGCCTCCGGGATAACCGGCGTGGTAAATGCGGTATATAACCAGACAGACATCATCCTTGTCGTCCTGGATAATTCCACTACGGCCATGACGGGCCATCAGCCGCACCCGGGGACTGGAAAGACGATGATGGGCGATGTGGTTTCTAAGATCAGTATCGAAAAGATTCTGGAGGCAGTCGGCGTAGGCCGGATCGTTAATGCGGATCCGCTTCATCTGGCGGATGCAGCCGGCGCGGTGAAGGAAGTGATGGATGAAAAGGGAGTGCGGGCGGTCATCTTCAAGTCTCCGTGCATCGCGGTCACGAAACCGGCAGCACGGTATGAGGTGAAGGATGAAACGTGTACGCTGTGCCGGCAGTGTATCCGTGAGCTCGGCTGTCCGGCAATTGTCAGGGCGGACGGGAAGATATCGATAGAGCCGTCTCTTTGCACCGGCTGCGGCCTCTGTGCCCAGGTGTGCAAGTTCCAGGCGATACAGGAGGTGGAGTAAGATGAATAAGAATTGTCTGCTTTGCGGTGTCGGAGGACAGGGCGTCGTCCTTGCCTCCAAACTGATTGCGTATGCAGCTATGGATAAAGGGTATGACGTGCGGACGACCGAGACGATCGGCATGGCGCAGAGGGGGGGCTCTGTCGTGAGCCATGTGCGTATGGGAAAGCACATCCATTCTCCGCTCATACCGTTTGGGAGCGCGGATGTCATCCTGGCGTTTGAGCCGGCGGAAGCCGTGAGGAATCTTCCTTACCTGAGGGAAGGCGGCTTGGTCATCGTCAATGAGAAGGCGGTGAAGCCGGTGACGGCCACATTGAGTGACAGCGGTTATGACGGGGTAGAGATGCTGAATCACCTGAAAGAGCATGTCAGCCGACTCTGTATCGTGGACGGTACGAAGCTGTGCAATGAAGCCGGCTCGGCAAAAGTGCTCAACGTGGCGCTTCTCGGCGTGGCTGCCGGAAGCGGGGCACTGGAGGTCACTCTGGATGACATGGAAGCGGAGCTGAAGAAACGTGTAAAACCGCAGTATGTTGATATGAATATGAAAGCGCTGTCTCTCGGAGCAGGGGCGGTACAGTAAGATAGAATACATCGAAGGCCGGAATACCGGAGAAAGGGTTTTAGAAATGCAGATGACAGAATTACAGTTCAGGCTCATTAAGGAGAACCTGAAATTATTGACCTCCAAGCCGTGCTTTTATAAAGATAAGCTGGACGGAATCGACATCGGGGAGATACAGTCTCAGGAAGACTTTGAAAAGCTTCCGTTCACATGGAAGGGAGACCTGCGGGAGGCATATCCTCTTGGCCTTCAGGCAGTGCCGGACGAGGAAATCGTAAGGATCCACTCTTCTTCAGGGACGACGGGAACGCCCATAATCATCCCATATACGCAGAAGGATGTGGACGACTGGGCGAAGATGTTTGCCAGATGTTACGAGATGGCGGGTATCACGGCGCTGGACCGCATACATATCACGCCCGGATACGGGCTGTGGACGGCAGGCATCGGCTTCCAGCTCGGCGCGGAATGGCTCGGAGCCATGACGATTCCGATGGGACCCGGCAATACGGATAAGCAGCTCCGTATGATGCGTGATATGAAGTCTACCGTCCTCTGCGCTACTTCCTCATATGCGCTGCTTCTGGCGGAAGAGATTGCAAAAAGAGATATGACAGACAAGATATACCTTAAGAAGGGCGTCATCGGTTCCGAACGGTGGGGCGCGAAGATGAGAAAGCGGATTGCCGATGAGCTCGGCGTGCAGCTCTATGACATATACGGGCTTACGGAAGTGTACGGTCCCGGCATCGCCATGAGCTGCGACTGTGAGTGCGGCATGCATTACTGGGATGATTATGTATATTTTGAGATTGTGGATCCGAAGACCGGTAAGAATGTTCCGGACGGGGAGATAGGAGAGCTCGTCATCACGACGCTGCGCAAGCAGGGGGCGCCGCTCATCCGCTATAGAACCCATGACCTGACGAGGTTCATACCGGGAGACTGTCCGTGCGGCTCCAGATATCCGAGAATCGATACGCTGATCGGACGTACGGACGACATGGTGAAGGTGAAAGGTGTGAATATCTTCCCGAGCCAGATCGAGGATATGCTCAAAGGCGTAAAGGAGGCATCCAGCGAGTATCAGTTTATGCTTGACCATCTGAACGGCAAAGACGTGTGTACGCTGTTCGTGGAAGTGAATCCGGGCGTGGAGCTCAAAGAGGCTGCCAAGGTGATTCAGAAGGAATTTAAAGAGAAGATAGGTATCACTACGAACGTGAAGCCGGTGGCAATCGGCGACCTTCCGCGCAGCGAGAAGAAGTCGACGAGAATATTTGACAACCGGTATTAGGAGGATGAGATGCGTTTTCGACCATGTATCGATATACATAACGGAACAGTAAAGCAGATTATAGGAGGAAGCCTGACTGACGAGCAGGACAGTGCCAAGGAGAACTTCTCCTCCGCATGCGGCGCGGCGCATTATGCAAGGCTGTATCAGAGAGACGGGCTTAAGGGGGGCCATGTCATACTCCTGAACCCCGTGTCGTCTGAGCATTACGATGCGACCCGGGCACAGGCGCTGGAAGCTCTGTCCGCTTATCCGGACGGTCTGCAGATCGGAGGAGGCATCACGGCGAAGAACGCAGAGGATTATATCACGCACGGAGCGAGCCATGTCATCGCTACGTCTTATGTATTCCGGGACGGTGCAGTGCGGTGGGAGCATCTCCGGGAACTGGAGCGTGCGGCAGGCAGGGAACATCTGGTCATTGATCTGAGCTGCCGGAGGAAGGACGGGGCATATTATATTGTGACAGACCGGTGGCAGAAGTTCACGGACGTGGAGCTGACGCCCTGTATTCTGGACGAGATAGCCGGGTACTGCGATGAATTTCTTGTGCATGGAGTGGACGTGGAAGGCCGTGCTTCCGGTATGGAGGAAGGGCTTGTGCGTATGCTTGGAAGGTGGAAGGGAATTCCGGTGACATATGCGGGCGGCATCGGCAGCCTTGAAGATCTGGAACATTTCCGGAAGGTGTCGGGCGGGGGCGTGGACTTTACAATTGGAAGCGCCCTGGATCTGTTCGGCGGAACTGTGCCGTATGACACGGTAAAACAATACAGATGACGAGTAAATTAACAAGTAAATTAACAGTTTGTGAACTCTTTATAAACAGGTTGAATTGGAGTTTGTATAGTGCTAGAATGAGGGATAGAGTAAATTTACGGACAAGGAGTAAACACGCAGTATGGGTTTAATACAGAAAATATTTGGAACGCACAGCGAGAATGAGCTGAAGAGAATCTATCCGATAGCAGACGCTATCGAGGCTCTGGAGCCTGAGATACAAAAGCTTACAGACAGCGAGCTGAAAGATAAGACGCGGGAATTCAAAGAGAGGCTGAAGGAAGGTAAGACGCTTGACGACATACTTCCGGAGGCTTTTGCCGTTGTCAGGGAAGCTGCGGTCAGGACGCTTGGAATGAAGCACTACAGGGTGCAGCTCATCGGCGGCATCATTCTGCATCAGGGGCGTATCGCAGAGATGAAGACCGGTGAAGGCAAGACGCTCGTGTCGACACTGCCTGCATACCTGAATGCTCTGACCGGGGACGGCGTGCACATTGTCACGGTCAATGACTACCTGGCGAAGCGTGACGCTGAATGGATGGGACAGGTGCACGAATTCCTCGGGCTCAAGGTCGGCGTCGTGCTCAACAGCATGGATAATGATGAGCGCCGGGACGCGTATAACTGCGACATCACCTATGTGACGAACAATGAGCTTGGATTTGATTATCTGAGGGACAATATGGTCATCTACAAGGAGCAGCTCGTACAGAGAGGGCTTAAGTTTGCCATTATCGATGAGGTTGACTCCGTATTGATTGACGAGGCAAGGACTCCGCTTATCATATCAGGACAGAGCGGGAAATCCACGAAGCTGTATGAAGCCTGTGATATTCTGGCACGCCAGCTGGAGCGCGGAGAAGCGAGCGGCGAGTTCTCTAAGATGAACGCTATCATGGGAGAGGACATCGAGGAGTCGGGAGACTTCATCGTCAATGAAAAGGAGAAGAATATCAACCTTACCGAAGACGGTGTGAAGAAAGTAGAGAAGTTTTTCCATATCGAGAATCTGGCAGATCCGGAGAACCTGGAGATTCAGCACAATATTATTCTGGCGCTGCGGGCGCATAACCTGATGTTCCGGGATCAGGATTACGTCGTGAAGGAAGACCAGGTATTGATCGTAGATGAATTTACCGGCCGTATCATGCCGGGCCGCCGTTATTCTGACGGACTTCATCAGGCCATCGAGGCGAAGGAGCACGTCAAGGTCAAAAGAGAGAGCAAGACGCTGGCGACCATTACGTTCCAGAACCTGTTCAACAAGTTTGACAAGAAATCAGGTATGACAGGTACTGCGCTCACGGAAGAAAAAGAGTTCCGCGATATATATGGCATGGACGTCGTGGAGATCCCTACGAATGTGGAAGTACAGAGGATGGATCTGGAAGATGCCGTGTACAAGACGCAGAAGGAGAAGTTCCGGGCCGTGTGCGATGAGATAGAAGCGGCACACGCCAAACATCAGCCTGTGCTCGTCGGCACGATTACGATCGAGACATCGGAACTTTTGAGCAGTATGTTGAAAAAACGGGGTATCCCTCACAATGTGCTGAACGCGAAGTACCATGAACAGGAGGCGGAAATCGTCGCACAGGCCGGTATCCATGACGCCGTGACGATAGCCACCAACATGGCGGGACGTGGTACGGACATCAAGCTGGACGACGAGGCAAGGGCAGCCGGCGGCTTGAAGATTATCGGTACGGAGCGGCATGAGGCGAGACGTATCGACAATCAGCTGCGCGGACGTTCCGGTCGTCAGGGCGATCCAGGCGAGTCCAGATTCTATATCTCTCTGGAGGACGATTTGATGCGTCTGTTCGGTTCGGAAAGGCTGATGAACGTATTTACGACGCTTGGCGTGGAAGACGGAGAGCAGATAGAGCACAAGATGCTGTCCAACGCCATCGAGAAGGCGCAGCAGAAGATTGAGAGCAACAACTTCGGTATCCGTAAGAATCTGCTCGAATATGACCAGGTCATGAATGAGCAGAGAGAGATTATATATGAAGAGAGACGCCGCGTCCTGGACGGAGAAAATATGCGTGACTCCATCTTCCACATGATCAACGATTATGTGGAGAACGTGGTGGATATGATAGTCTCTCCGGACGACGAACCGGAAGACTGGAACCTTCAGGAACTGAATATGACGATTCATAATGTGGTTCCGATGGAGCCTGTCACGGAAGACGACATCAAGGATATAAGCCAGAAGGAATTAAAGCATATGCTCAAAGAGCGCGCGGCGAAGTCTTATGAGCTGAAAGAGACGGAATTTCCGGAACCGGAGCACCTGCGTGAAGTGGAGCGTGTCGTGCTGCTGAAGGTAATCGATGCGAAGTGGATGGACCACATCGACGATATGGATCAGCTGCGCCAGGGAATCGGCCTGCAGGCATATGGACAGAGAGATCCGAAAGTCGAGTACAAGATGCTTGGATATGACATGTTCGGAGCCATGACAAAAAGTATTACCGAAGATACGATACGTACCTTGTTCCATGTGAGAATCGAACAGAAGGTAGAGCGGGAGCAGGTGGCCAAGGTGACCGGCACGAACAAGGACGAGAGTGCGGCTCGCGGGCCGAAACGGCGCGCTGAGAAGAAGGTATATCCGAACGATCCGTGCCCGTGCGGAAGCGGCAAGAAATATAAGCAGTGCTGCGGGCGGAAGTAAGAGAAGAAAGATTATGATAGAAAGAGGTGACAGCGTGGTTGAATTAGATGCATTTAAAAGTATTATGAATGCTTATGAAGAACCTCTTGCCGAGATGAGGGATTCACTTTGACGTCTCTGGCAAAGAGAAACGGATTGAAGAACTGGAGAGGAAGATAGAAGAGCCGGCCTTCTGGGACAGACCGGAAGAGTCGCAGCAGGTGATGAAGGAGCTGAAAGACCTGCAGGAGCTCGTGAAGACGATTCATACATTGTATGGCGGATATGAGGATATCAATCTGCTCATCGAGATGTCTTACGAGGAAAACGATGCCTCTGCAGTAAAAGAAATAGAAACAGAGATTCATAATTTTGAAGAACGGTTCGAGGAGCTGCGGATCAGGACGCTTCTTTCTGGCGAGTATGATGCGTGCAACGCGATTGTAACGATTCATGCCGGCGCCGGAGGGACGGAGTCGTGTGACTGGGCGGGCATGCTATACCGTATGTACAGCCGTTTTGCAGAGCGCAGAGGTTATGCCGTGGAAGTGCTTGACTATCTGGATGGCGATATCACAGGCATCAAGACGGTCACATTCGAGGTCAGGGGCGAGAATGCTTACGGGTACCTGAAGTCAGAAAAAGGAGTGCACCGGCTCGTACGGATCTCTCCGTTCAATGCGGCGGGCAAGCGGCAGACTTCCTTCGCTTCTTGTGATGTCGTCCCGGACATTGAGGATGAGATTGACATCGAGATTGCGGACGAGGAGCTTAAGATAGACACATACAGGGCCAGCGGCGCGGGCGGACAGCATGTCAACAAGACGTCCTCCGCCATCCGCATCACCCATCTGCCGACGGGTATCGTCGTCCAGTGCCAGAATGAACGTTCCCAGCATTTTAACAAGGAAAAGGCGATGCAGATGCTGAAAGTCAAGCTGCAGCTTCTGAAGGAGCAGGAACAGGCGGAAAAGGTGTCGGACATAAGGGGAGAGGTAAAAGAGATTGGTTTTGGCAACCAGATACGCTCTTATGTCATGCAGCCATACACTATGGTGAAGGATCACCGCACCAGCGAGGAATGCAGTAATGTTACAGCAGTGCTGGACGGGAGCATCGATATGTTTATCAACGCATATCTGAAGCAGTCGGCCGGCAGCTAAAGGGAGGAATATATGGTAAATATAGCAGTTATGGGTTATGGAACCGTCGGTTCCGGTGTCGTGGAAGTCGTCAATACGAACGGCGCCCGCATCAACCAGAGGATCGGCGACGAGCTGAATATAAAGTATGTGCTGGATTTGAAAGAGTTTCCTGGGGATCCGGTACAGGATAAGATCGTCCATGATTTCGAGACGATTGTCCATGATGATGATATCAAGATCGTCGTGGAGGTCATGGGAGGAATCGAGCCCGCGTATACCTTTGTAAAGCGGTGCCTTCAGGCGGGTAAGAGCGTTGCCACGTCAAACAAGGCGCTTGTTGCAAAGCATGGCGCGGAACTTCTGTCCATTGCGAAGGACCAGGGCATCAACTTTCTCTTTGAGGCGAGCGTGGGAGGAGGCATTCCGATTATCCGTCCTCTGAACTCCTCGCTGACGGCAGATGAGATTGAGGAGATTACAGGCATCCTCAACGGTACGACGAACTATATGATGACGAAGATGTTCTATGAGGGAGCAGATTACGATGAAGTGCTGAAGGAAGCACAGGCGAACGGATTTGCGGAGCGCAACCCGGAAGCGGACGTGGAAGGTTATGACGCGTGCAGGAAGATAGCAATCCTGTCATCGCTTATCTCAGGGCAGCAGGTTGATTTTGAAGATATCTATTGTGAAGGCATCACGGAGATTACGGCAGAGGATATGAAATATGCAAAAGCGATGGGGACGACGATTAAGCTTCTTGCATCCAGCAAACGGAGGGGCAACCGCCTGCATGCAATCGTGGCTCCTTGCATGCTCTATCCGGGGCATCCGCTCTATAACGTGAACGGAGTGTTCAATGCCATCTTCGTGCACGGCAACGTGCTCGGCGATGCGATGTTCTACGGCAGCGGTGCAGGCAAGCTTCCGACTGCCAGTGCGGTGGTGGCCGATGTGGTGGACGCCGCAAAGCATCTGAACCGCAATATCATGACGATGTGGAAGCAGGATAAGCTTAAGCTGGAAGACAAGGCAGACGCAAAACGGCGCTTCTTCATCCGCATGAAGGGAGACGACCGGGATATGCTCGATGACCTCAAAGACTCCTTTGGTGATATAGAGATCATTCATGCAGACGGACTCGACGGTGAATTTGGGTTTATTACCCCTGTCATGATGGAAGGTGATTACGATACGAGGGCAAGAATATATAAAGATGAGATACTGCATATGATACGTATTCAAGAATAGGACTGGCAGGGAGGTAGCATGAAATACATAATCGTGTTGGGTGACGGCATGGCAGGCCGTCCGCTTGAAGAACTGGGAGGAAAGACGACACTTGCCGCCGCTCGTACACCGGTCATGGACCGGCTTGCACGGAAGGCGGAAGTAGGCATGGTATCCATGGTGCCGGAAGGCATGGCACCGGGTAGCGACACGGCCAATCTCGCCGTGATGGGATATGACCCGAAGATATATTATACAGGACGGTCTCCGCTGGAGGCGCTCAGCATCGGTGTAGATATGGAAGATACGGATGTGTCTTTCCGGTGTAATATTGTCACGCTGTCCGAGGAGGACTGTGCATATGAGGAACGGACGATTATCGACCACAGCTCTGATGAAATCAGCACGCAGGATGCGGCGGTACTTCTGGATGCCCTGAGAGACGGACTGGAGAGGGATGGATACCGTTTTTACACCGGTACGAGCTACCGCCATCTGCTCATTTGGGAGCAGGGAGCCGTTGTGGATCTGACGCCTCCCCATGATATCCTGACCAGGAAGATTGGTGCATATCTGCCGGATGATGCGGTCCTTCGGGAGATGATGGCTAAGAGCTATGATATACTGGAAAACCATCCGATTAACGTGGAGCGCAGATGGAAGGGGCTTCATCCTGCCAACTCCGCATGGTTCTGGGGAGCGGGGAAACGCCCGGCACTCAAGTCCTTTGAAGAGATGACGGGATGCAGGGGAGTCATGATATCTGCCGTCGACCTGCTTAAGGGGATCGCGGTAGGAGCCGGGATGGACTGCATAGAGGTAGAAGGAGCTGACGGCGGGCTGAATACGAATTATACCGGAAAGGCCATGGCAGCGGTAGACGCATTGACGAAAGGCGGCTATGATTTCGCCTATATCCATGTAGAGGCTCCGGATGAGATGGGACACCAGGGCATTGTAAAAGATAAAATCACGGCGATAGAGAGGGTAGACGGACTTGTCGCGGGAAAGATTATAGATGGAATGGAACAAGCCGGTGCAGATTTCCGGATACTTGTACTTCCTGACCACCCTACCCCGATTGAGGTCCGCACCCACACGGGAGACCCGGTTCCGTATCTTCTATACGACAGCACCGCACCTGCAGAAGGTGCGGATGCGTATGATGAGATGACGGCCTCTGGAACAGGGATATACTGGCCGGACGGTTACAGATTGATCGGGCATCTGCTTGGCGGGGCACGGTCATAAAAGAGAAATGCGGGAGGAATATATGTTAGTTGTTAAGAAATTCGGCGGCAGTTCTGTTGCCAACAAAGAAAGAATTTTTAATGTGGCGCAGCGCTGTATCGAAGATTACAAAGCAGGAAACGATGTCGTCGTCGTTCTCTCAGCTATGGGAGACACGACAGATAACCTGATCGAGATGGCAGAAAGCATCAATCCGGACGCAAAGAAAAGAGAGATGGATATGCTGCTCACCACAGGTGAGCAGGTGTCGGTGTCGCTGATGGCGATGGCGATGCAGGCACTGGATGTACCGGCGGTGTCGCTCAACGCGTTCCAGGTGATGATGCACTCTACATCGAGATATGGCAATGCCCGTTTCAAACGTGTAGACACGGAGCGTATCCTCCATGAGCTGGATTCGAGAAAGATAGTGATCGTGACCGGCTTCCAGGGCGTGAACAAGTATGATGATATCACGACGCTTGGAAGGGGAGGTTCGGATACGACTGCAGTAGCGCTGGCCGCTGTCCTTCATGCGGATAAGTGTGAGATATATACAGATGTGGATGGCGTGTACACCGCAGATCCAAGGATTGTCAAAAAAGCCAGAAAGCTGGATGTCGTAACGTACGACGAGATGCTGGAGCTGGCCAGCCTTGGGGCTAAGGTGCTTCACAACAGATCTGTAGAAATGGCAAAAAAATATAATGTAGAATTAGTAGTAAGGTCCAGTCTGAACCGTTCAGAGGGAACTGTAGTCAAGGAGGCTTCACATATGGAAAAAATGTTAGTGACCGGCGTAGCTGCCGATAAGAACACAGCGAGAATCTCCGTAATCGGAGTGCAGGATAAGCCGGGAATCGCATTCAATATTTTTGACACGCTGGCTAAGAACAATATCAATGTAGATATCATACTGCAGTCTGTAGGACGTGAGGGGACGAAAGATATTTCATTTACAGTCGCAGACAACGATTTGGAAAATGCAATCAAGGTGCTGGAAGATAATAAAGACAGGCTTACGATACAGCAGATTACATGGGAAGAAGAAGTTGCGAAGCTGTCTATCGTAGGCGCGGGAATGATGAGCAACCCGGGAGTTGCGGCAAAGATGTTTGAATCGCTTTATAATTCCAGAATCAATATCAATATGATTTCTACATCTGAAATAAGGATTACGGTGCTTGTGGATGAGAAAGATATCGACAAGGCCATGGTAGCGGTGCATGACGGATTCGCGGTGAATGATTAGGCGCCGGATTTTACGTTGTCGTTAATAAAACCGGTAATGATCTGTTTGTGTTCCCTGGAAAGTGTACGGAGTTTCGTGATGATATCCAATTCTTCTTCAGTGAGATAAATAGAATTACCGGTATTTTTATCTATAGAAAGCGTATAAGGAATCTTCTGTTCGGCAAATGAACCGGCAGCGGCAGACAGGTCGGCAGAAGGAAGGCAGCCGAGTACGAGGCCGTCCAGATTGACATTATAAAATCCAGCCAGATACAGAAGAGAATCCAGGTCAGGGGTACGCTTGCTCGTCTCATAGTTTGAGTATGCCTGTCTGGATATGTTCAGCATCTCGCTCAGATCCTTCTGAGTCAGATTCTTTTGTTTCCTCAGATACCGTAAATTATTGGCCAGTTGAATGTTTGGCATGACAGCTAACCTCCCAAGTAACTTTACTTGTTAGTATAGCAATTTGTCCAATAAATAGATATCTATGCATCGAAACGTTGCCTGTGGATAGAAAGAAACAGAACGTTGCTCGCATTACAGCCTGCTCAGCGCACTGTTGTGGTATCTGCCGGAAAAAGTGACATCTTCCCCAAACCATTCCGGAGGGGTAAAAGAAGAGGCGGCATCCTCATCCGGAAATTCCACCTCTGCGAGCATGAGCGGAGCAAGGCTGCCTTCAAAAATATCCAGTTCAATCGTGAGGGAGTCTGCATACGGTATCATATAGCGCTTTTTCTGTATGAGACGTCCGTCGATCTTCTCCAGCAGATGTTCATATGCGTCTTTTGTGAGGGGCAGGTTATATTCCTCCCTGACCATCAGGCCCTTTGATTTGTACGTCAGCTCGAATTTGTCGTTGTCACGTCGGATGCGAACGACAGGGTCTGTATTCAGATATCCCTGTTCGATGATACGGCACGGGAATCCGCCCAGACTGCCGGGGAGTTCATCCACTAGAAATTTACGTTCTATTTCCATATATTGCACCACCTTCATTTTTATAGTTATGATAATATAGTTTCAGGAAAATGTAAACGTATTTGCTTTTTTACATGTTGTTTGTTAATATTTATTCATGATGGCTTTATTAGGCCGTGCAGGGGTTTTCAAAATCAGTAAGGAGGAATTTGATGAAGAGAGTAAGCGTTATTTTAGCAGATGGGTTTGAAGAGATTGAAGCACTTACCGTCGTAGATCTGCTCAGGCGGGCAAAAATATATGTGGACACGGTATCTGTTACGGATGAATACATCGTGCACGGGGCGCATGGAATCAATGTCCAGACGGAAGACCTGTTTGATGAGGTGAATTTTGTGGAGTTCGATATGATTGTGCTTCCGGGCGGAATGCCGGGGACACGGAATCTGGAGGAGCACAACGGAGTGCGCCGGACCGTGAAAGACTTTATCGAGGAAGGCAAGACCGTGGCCGCCATCTGCGCCGCGCCGACCATACTCGGCAATCTCGGGCTGCTCAAAGGCAAGCGGGTGACGTGCTACCCTACGATGGAGACGAAGATTCAGGGGGCAGTCCTCACAGGGGCCCCTGTTACAGTGGACGGCAATATCATTACCGGACGCGGAGCAGGAACAGCCATTGATTTCGCCCTTAAGATTATAGAACAGCTGATGGGCAAAGAGAAGGCAAAAGAGATTGCAGAGTCTATCGTCTATGAATAAGATGACAGAGGATTATAATATGAAGAAATGTCTGAAGCCGCTGCTGCTTGTCTTTCTATGCATCGTGCTGGCAGCCGGCAGTACTGGCTGCGGACGCGATTTTGACGCGTCCGGGTATGTGAAAGGTGTGCTGGATTTGAATTTTCAGGGACAGACGGAGAAGGCTCTGGAGATGATAGAAGGCTCTACGGCGGAGTCTTTGAAAGCGCAGTACAAGGAATTTATAGACACGTTTGTTGCCAATAATATCACGAGTGAGATTGATATGGGCGATTTGAAGACGAGCCAGTTCGCGGAGCTCGTGTCGAAGATATTTTCTGTGATGCGCTACAGCGTCGGTGAGGCGGACAAGACCGGGAAGAAAGAGTATGAGGTTCCGGTGGAAATTCAGCCGGCGGACGTATTTATCCGGTTCCAGCAGCTTTTGACCGCGGACTCTTTACAGATTGCCCAGGATGTGAAGGACGGGGTATACAAGGGGACGGACGAAGAGGTTCAGCAGCAGATTCTGAACGATATCATCAACCATGCCTATGAACTGTTGGATGTGGCATCTTCCGAGATGGAGTTCCAGGATGCGAAAACAGTCATAGTAAGGGTAAAAGCAGATAAGAGAAATGAGTATTCCATTGACGAAGATGATATGGACAACCTTGTCATAAAAATACTTAGGCTAGATGAAATTCAAGGCTAGATATTTAGAGAGGTTTGTGTTATACTTCTTTAGTGAATGTAATGTAGCATGCCCATCTTTCCGGCGGTTGAAAGGCGGGACAGAAACAGGAGGAAATAGTAAAAATGAGTCTACAGGTAGAAAAGTTAGAAAAAAACATGGCAAAACTTACCATCGAAGTTCCTGCCGATGATTTAGAGAAAGCGCTTCAAAGTGCATATATGAAGCAGAAGAACAAGATCAACATGCCAGGATTCCGCAAGGGAAAAGTTCCGCGCCAGATGATTGAGAAGATGTACGGAGTGGAGATATTTTACGATGACGCGGCAAACGAGCTGATTCCGAAGGCGTATTCCGACGCATATGAAGAATGCGACCTCAATATCGTATCGCAGCCGGACATCAATGTCGTTCAGATTGAGAAGGGCAAGCCGTTTGTGTTTACGGCTGAAGTGGCTACAAAGCCTGAAGTCAAGCTCGGAGAGTATAAAGGGCTGGAGGTAGACAAGATTTCCACGCGGGTGACACAGAAGGAAGTGGATGCCAAGATTCAGGAAGAGGCAGAGAAGAATGCAAGGACCGTTGCGGTAGAAGACCGTCCGGTACAGGATGGGGATGAGGTTATCCTTGACTTTGAAGGATTTGTAGACGGTACCCCGTTTGAAGGCGGCAAAGGCGAGAACTATCCGCTGACCATCGGTTCCAACTCTTTCATTCCCGGATTTGAGGAGCAGCTTGTAGGCGCGGAGACGGGCAAAGAGATAGATGTCAATGTGACATTTCCGGAAGACTATCACGCAGAAGACTTGAAGGGAAAGGAAGCTGTATTCAAGTGTACGGTGCATGAGATCAAGGCAAAGGAACTTCCGGAGATTGACGATGAATTTGCGGCGGAAGTTTCCGAATTTGATACATTAGAAGAATATAAGGCCGACGTCAAGGCAAAAATCAAAGATGAGAAAGCTGCGGAAGGCAAGACGAAGAAGGAAGATCAGGTTGTCGAGCAGGCAGTTAAGAATGCAGAGATGGAGATTCCGAAGGCTATGATTGAGACGCAGGTAAGGCAGATGGCCGATGATTTTGCGCAGAGAATCCAGTCTCAGGGATTATCTATGGAGCAGTATTTCCAATTTACAGGCATGACAGCAGAGAAGATGCTGGAGGAACTCAGACCTCAGGCAATCAAGCGCATCGAGACCCGTCTCGTTCTGGAAGCAATAGCCAAAGCTGAGAACATCGAAATCAGCGACGAGAAGATCGACGAAGAAGTGGCGAAGATGGCTGAGTCATATAAGATGGAAGTCGATAAGTTGAAAGAATTTATGGGCGAAAATGAAAAGAATCAGATGAAGGAAGATATGGCTGTACAGGAAGCAGTGACATTCCTCGTGGAGAATGCTGTAGAGAAATAGCCGTATCACATAGTCAGGAGGAGACGAATACATGAGTTTAGTACCTTATGTCATTGAACAGACCAGCCGCGGAGAACGCTCCTACGACATCTATTCAAGATTATTAAAAGACAGGATCATATTTTTAGGGGAAGAGGTAACGGACGTATCAGCAAGCGTGGTAGTGGCCCAGTTATTATTCCTGGAAGCAGAAGACCCGGAAAAGGATATCCATCTGTATATCAACAGCCCGGGAGGTTCCGTGTCAGCAGGTCTGGCCATATATGACACGATGCAGTATATCAAGTCCGACATAGAGACAATCTGTATCGGCATGGCCGCAAGCATGGGGTCCTTCCTTCTTGCGGGAGGGACGAAAGGAAAACGGCTTGCTCTGCCGAATGCAGAGATTATGATTCACCAGCCTTCCGGCGGTGCACAGGGACAGGCAACTGAGATTCAGATTGCAGCGGAACATATTTTAAAAACCCGTCAGAGGCTGAATCAGATTCTGGCGGAGAATACGGGACAGCCGCTGGATGTTATCCGCATCGATACAGAGCGTGATAACTTCATGTCTGCGGAGGAAGCGAAGGCTTACGGGCTCATTGATGAAGTGATTAAGAACCGGTAAGGAATAGCGGAATGTCCCAGAGAGGTGAAAGCATGGCAGGAAAGAACGACGATCAGGTAAGATGTTCGTTTTGCAACAAGACACAGTCACAGGTCCGCAAGCTGATTGCAGGTCCGAACGGGGCTTATATCTGTGATGAGTGTATCGACGTATGTGCAGAGATTATTGAAGAAGAATTTGAATATGATGACAGGAGGCACTGGAATCCATTTGCAGACATCAATCTTCTGAAACCAGAAGAAATCAAGGAGTTCCTCGATGAGTATGTCATCGGTCAGGATGAGGCGAAAAAGGTGCTTTCTGTAGCCGTCTACAACCATTATAAACGGATTATGGCGCAGAAGGACCTGGGGGTGGAGCTCAACAAGAGCAATATTCTCATGCTCGGCCCGACTGGGTGCGGCAAGACGCTGCTTGCCCAGACCCTCGCCAAGATATTGAATGTGCCGTTTGCCATCGCTGACGCGACTGCGTTAACTGAGGCAGGATACGTAGGGGAGGATGTGGAAAACATTCTTCTGAAGATTATCCAGGCCGCAGACGGAGACGTTGAACGGGCAGAATACGGCATCATCTATATCGACGAGATTGATAAGATTACGAGAAAGTCCGAGAACCCTTCCATCACAAGAGATGTGTCCGGTGAAGGCGTGCAGCAGGCGCTGCTCAAGATTATCGAAGGCACGGTTGCCAATGTCCCGCCTCAGGGAGGAAGAAAGCATCCGCATCAGGAGCTGATACAGATTGACACGACTAACATCCTTTTCATATGCGGAGGCGCGTTCGAGGGGATTGAAAAGATTGTCGAGAACAGGATAGACAAGAAAGCGATAGGATTTAACGCAGATATAACGGAGAAGCATGAAAATGATGTGGACCGTCTGCTGAACCAGGTGCTGCCGCAGGATCTTGTGAAGTATGGAATCATCCCGGAGCTTGTCGGACGTGTACCGGTGACGGTCGCACTCCAGATGCTTGACAAGGAAGCGCTCATGCGTATACTTACAGAGCCGAGAAGCGCGATAGCCAAGCAGTACCAGAAGCTGCTCGAGCTGGACGGCGTGGATCTTGTGTTCGACGAGGAGGCGCTGGAAGAGATTGCAGAGACATCGCTCAAGCGCAAGACAGGCGCCAGAGGACTTCGTGCAATCATGGAGAATGTCATGATGGATATCATGTACCGCGCTCCGTCAGACGAGACGTTGAAGACATGCCGAATCACGAAAGAAGTTGTAAAAGGAACCGGAGAGCCGGAGTGTGAACACACTGCCGTCAGATCGGAAAGTGCTTAATAAAAAGGCGGGTGCAGAATCAGTTTTGTGCCCGCTTGTTTTAAATTGTCAAAGGGGTCAGACCCCTATGCACCATAGGGGTCTGACCCCTTTCAAAATAGGAGAAATTGTATGACAAATGAAGTGAATAGTTTACCGATGGTTGCCCTGCGCGGTATGGTCGTATTGCCTGGAATGGTTACTCATTTCGACGTCAGCAGGGAGAAGTCAATTGAAGCAATTGAGCATGCGATGCAGGAAAACCAGAAGATTTTTCTGACAGCTCAGAAAGATATTGAGAAGGAGAATCCTGGCTTGGATGATATCTGTGCCGTGGGCTGTATTGCATCGATTAAGCAGATTGTGAAATTACCGAAGAAAATAAGCAGGATTCTGGTGACTGGGGAGACACGTGCCAGGATGGACTGTATGGAATATGATGAGCCGTATCTCCGTGCAAATGTTGTTGCCGTAAGAGATATCGATAACTCGGCGGAGGCGGTAGGCGCTGAGGCGAATCCGCTCAATTTGGAGGCGATGCTGCGGGGATTGAAGGATCTGTTCCGGGAGTATCTCCCGCGAAATCCGAAGCTGTCCAAGGATCTGGCGCTTCAGATGGAGGGTATCAAAGACTTGCGCATGCTCGTAGACGAGGTGGCCGCAAATATGCCGCTTTCATGGGAGCATGCCCAGGAACTGCTGGAGGAGCCGGACGTGCTGAAGCGGTACGACAAGGTCGTAGGCAGGCTCGTCAGCGAGATTCAGATATTCAATATCAAGGAAGAGATTCAGGCGAAGGTAAAAGAACGCGTGGATAAGAACCAGAGAGAATATATACTGCGGGAGGAGATGAAGCTCATCCGCGAGGAGCTTGGCGATGACAATACGATGTCCGACGCGGATGAGTTCCAGGAGGCGGCAGATAAGCTGAAGGCGCCTGCTGAAGTGAAGGAAAAGCTGAACAAGGAAATCAAGCGGTTCAAGAATACGATGGGCAACCCTGCTGAGACAGGTGTCGTCCGCACGTATATCGAGACGCTTCTCGAGATGCCGTGGGACAAAGTCTGCAAGGACCACAGGGACATCGCATATGCAAAAGAAGTGCTGGATGAGGACCACTATGGGCTGGAGAAGGTAAAGGAAAGAGTGTTGGAGTTCCTTGCCGTGCGTGCGCTGACGAAAAAGGGCGACACGCCGATACTCTGCCTTGTAGGCCCTCCGGGCACCGGCAAGACGTCCATTGCGAAATCCCTTGCCAAGGCGCTGAAGAAGCCATATGTGAGAATCTCCCTCGGCGGGGTGCGCGACGAAGCCGAGATACGGGGGCACAGAAGGACATACGTGGGCGCTATGCCGGGAAGAATCGCGACCGGGCTCAAGTCCGCGGGTGTCAAGAATCCGCTCATGCTGCTTGACGAGATAGACAAAGTGAGCAATGATTATAAGGGAGATACATTCTCAGCCCTGCTGGAAGTGCTGGACAGCGAACAGAATGCGAAGTTCCGGGACCATTATATAGAAGTGCCGGTAGACCTGTCGGAAGTGCTGTTCGTGACGACTGCGAATACGCTCCAGACGATACCGAGACCGCTTCTGGACCGTATGGAAGTCATTGAAGTGAGCAGCTACACAGAAAATGAGAAAATGCATATCGCCATGGAGCATCTGCTGCCAAAGCAGTTGAAACGGCACGGATTGAAACCGGAGCAGCTCACCGTAAGCAAAAGGGCAATCTGGAAGATGGCAAGAAATTATACGAAGGAGGCAGGCGTACGGCAGCTGGAGCGTAAGCTCGGCGAGATATGCCGGAAAGCGGCCAGAGAAATCCTCGAGACGAAAAAGGACTCGGTACGTGTCACGGAGAGGAACCTCCATCTCTACCTCGGAAAAGAACTTTACACATACCAGATGGCGAATGCGTCAGATGAAGTGGGCATCGTGCGGGGTCTGGCGTGGACGAGCGTCGGCGGCGATACACTTCAGATAGAAGTAAATATTATGCCGGGAGAGGGCGATATCCTGCTCACAGGGCAGCTCGGTGATGTGATGAAAGAGTCAGCAAGAACCGGTATCAGCTACATCCGTTCCGTCAGCAGCGAGTACGACATAGAAGAGTCTTTCTTTAAAGAGCATGACATACATATCCACATCCCGGAAGGAGCAGTCCCGAAAGATGGGCCGTCCGCCGGTATTACGATGGCGACGGCGATGATTTCCGCGGTGACGGGGCGTAAGGTAAGAGCAGACGCCGCCATGACAGGGGAGATAACGCTCCGGGGCCGCGTGCTTCCGATAGGCGGGCTTAAGGAAAAGCTGCTGGCGGCCAAGAACGCCGGCATCCGGACAGTGGTCATTCCACAAGAGAACCAGGTGGATTTGGAAGATATCTCCAACGAGATTACGAAAGGCCTTGAGATACTGCCGGTATCACATATGAATGAAGTATTGAAAATAGCGTTGGTGTAGCAGCCGATGACAGTAAAGAGGAATAGATATGATTATCAAAAATGTAAATTTAGAGACCGTATGTGGGATTACGAGCGTGCTGCCGGATAACGGACATCCTGAAATTGCTTTTTCAGGGAAGTCGAACGTAGGGAAATCTTCGCTCATCAATGCGCTGATGAACCGGAAATCTTATGCGAGGATATCGGCTACGCCGGGAAAGACGCAGACGATCAATTATTATAACATCAATGATGAGCTGTATCTGGTCGACCTTCCCGGCTATGGATATGCAAAAGTGTCAGAGAAGGAAAAGATGAAGTGGGGACAGCTCGTTGAGCGCTATCTTCACAGTTCCAGACAGCTGAAGGCAATCTTTCTGCTCATCGATATCCGCCATGAACCGTCCGCCAATGACAAGATGATGTACGACTGGATCGTAGGGCAGGGGTATGAACCGATTATCATTGCCACAAAGCTGGATAAGATTAAGCGCAGCCAGATAGATAAGCATATCAAGATGCTGCGGACCGGGCTTAAGCTTCTGCCTGGGACACAGGTCATCCCCTTCTCTTCCATGACGAAGCAGGGAAGAGATGATATATGGAAATTGGTGGAGACAGAATATATCGGCGGGCAAGAGGTGGAGGAATAGATGAAGACGGATTTCAAAGAACAGCTTCATGACGAGAGACCTTACTGGAAAGTGATAGTAAGTCTTGCATTCAGCCTGCTTGGAACAGCGCTGTTCGTGTTTCTCGGCGCCAGGCTGCTCGCATTCTTCATGCCCTTTGTCATAGGCTGGTTTATCGCATATATCGCAAGCCCGGTCGTCAACTGGCTGGAGCGGCGGCTGAAGATTGTAAAAAAGCTCGGCTCTGCCATCATTATCATAGGCGTCCTCGCCGGGCTGGTATTTCTTATTTATTTTGCGGGAAGCAGGCTTTGGCGGGAAATCGTGGCATTGATTCAGAACATGCCTGATTTGTATCAGCAGTTAGAGAGCGGCCTCGGCGATATCGGAAAGACGCTGGACGGTGTATTTTCCGTATTGCCAAAAGGCGTACAGAACGGCTGGCACGCCATGGTCAGCAATCTGGACAGCACGATGGGAGATTTGATCGGAAGATTCAGTGAACCGACCGTCGCTGCGGCTGGTAATTTTGCAAAGAAGATACCGTCCGTACTGATTGCAACTATCGTCACTGTCATATCAGCCTACTTTTTCATCGCTGACAGGGATGCTGTCATCGCATGGTCCAAGAAAATAGCGCCGGATCCGGTCGTCCGCCGGATGAGTATGGTGATAGATAATCTGAAATATGCCGTGGGCGGATATTTCAAGGCTCAGATGAAGATAATGGTCGTCGTGTTCGGGCTTTTGCTGGCAGGATTCGTGCTGCTCGGGGTACATTTCCAGATTCTCCTTGCACTGCTCATTGCATTTCTTGATTTCCTGCCGTTTTTCGGGACAGGAACCGCACTTATACCGTGGGCGCTGTATAAGTTCATGGTCGGCAACTATAAGCTTGCTATCGCGCTGATGGTGCTGTATGCCGTGACGCAGCTCGTCCGTCAGCTTATCCAGCCGAAGCTCGTTGGCGACAGCATGGGACTGAATCCACTCGTAACGCTCGTGCTGCTCTACGTAGGCTATAAGGTGGGAAGCGTGCTCGGCATGATATTCGCTGTGCCGATAGGGATGATTGTCATCAACCTCTTCCAGGCAGGAGCTTTCGATTATATACTGGATGATGTAAAAATACTTCTGGAAGGAATCATGAGCCTGAGAAATGAATAGGTATAACTGGTAATTTACAATAATTGCCAGTTATTTTTTTGACTTCCATATACATTTCAAATCTGTTAAAATAGTCAATAAGAGAAAGTAGATAACGCTGTGAGAAGGAGAGGGGAAGATGAGCGTAAAAGAATTTAAATGCCCGTGCTGTGGCGGGAATCTTGTGTTTCACAGCGAGATTCAGAAGCTGCACTGTCCGTTCTGCGAAAATGATTTTGAACAGAACGTATTTAATGAATATGAAAAAGCTCTGAAACATGCCGGGAAAAAGGACAGTTATGACTGGAAGCATGGGACGGGGGAATGGAAAACAGAAGAGAAAGATGGGGACACGGTATACATATGTCCTTCCTGTGGAGGGGAGATAGAGGCCGGAGATACGACGATTGCGACGGAGTGCCCATACTGTGGCAGTTCTGCCATTCTGCCGGGCCAGGTATCGGGAAAATATAAGCCGGATCTTGTCATTCCGTTCAAAGTGAGCAAAAAAGAGGCACAGGATATCTATAAGAAATTCTGCAAAGGAAAGGGCCTTCTGCCGAAGGATTTTACCGATGAGCAGAAAATCAGCGGGATGAGAGGCGTCTATGTGCCGTATTGGCTGTTCAGCTGTGTGGCGGAAGGATGCGCCAATTATGAGGGGACAAAGGTAAAGAAGTGGAAGAGCGGTAACAAGGAGTACACGCAGACCGACTATTATATGATACAAAGGGAAGGGAAAGTATCCTTTGACCATGTGCCGGTGGACGGTTCTCTGATAATGGATGATACATATATGGAATCTATCGAGCCCTACGACATGGAAGAGGCGGCAGCTTTTGATGAGTCATACCTTTCTGGCTATGATGCCGAGAAGTATGATGTGAGCGAAGAGGAGTGTGAGCCGAGAGCCAATGAACGCATCAAAAGGAGTTTTGAAGACAGTTTCAGAAAGACTGCCGATGACGGCCGGTATGCCACCGTGGTCCCGAAAGACTCCCATGTCGTCTGTCGGGACGGGAAAGTAAAGTACGCGCTGTTTCCAGTATGGGTAATGGATATCCAGTACGGTGGAAAGCGTTACGTGTATATGGTTAACGGTCAGACAGGTAAGATTGCCGGAAACTTTCCTGTATCAACGGGACAGCTCTTCAAGCGTTCCGTGACCGTGTTTGCAGGGAGCGCGGCGGCTATGTTTGCAGTTCTGAATATTGTCAGATTCATATTGTCTTAACTTAGGACGAGAAAAAGAGGAGGAGCAAGTATGAAACGATTATGGCTGGCAGTAATGCTCGTGCTTACATTAGCCTTTGGAACGTTGACCGTCATGGCACAGGAACCAGAAGCGTATCCAAAGCATATTACTGATGATGCAAAGCTGCTTACATCTACGGAGATAGACGGACTGGAGGCAAAAGCGGAGAAGATTGCCGGACAGTACGGGATAGATGTGGCGGTTGTCACAAGAAAGACCATCTATGGGGCAGATGCCCAGAGGGCGGCAGACGATATATTTGACACGGAGGGGTACGGCAGCGGGGAGGGGAAAGACGGAATTCTGCTGCTAGTGAGCATAGAAGACAGGGACTGGTCGCTCACCACCCACGGAGCAGCTATTGATGTATTCATAGATTACCGGCTGGACGAAATCAGCAGCCATATGCTGCCATATCTCAGCGAGGCCGCTTACTACGATGCTTTTGACACATATCTTCATGACGTGGAGTATTATCTGGAGGGCAATGCGTCAAGGAAAGATGAGAGGACGCAGGAGGGCGCGCCACCTTCGGGAGCGCCCGCGGCAAAAGACAATGGCGCGGACGGAGGCGGTACAGAAGCAGCCGGTACAGAAGGCGAAGATGCAGGAGGAACGGGCACTGCGGCATCCGACACAGAGGCGGCGGTGGAACAGGAGCATATTGCGCCTGAAAAAGAAGTAAATCCGTGGCTTAATATGACGAAGATGTCTGTAGGTGTGGGAGTTGTCATCACCGGCATCTATATCGCGGTTCAGATGTGCGGGATGAAAAATGTACGCAGGCAGGAACAGGCGGATAGGTATATGAAGCAGGACAGCTGTGAGCTGACCAAGAAGCAGGATATATTTCTTTATTCCAGAACCATTGAAAAAGAGATTAAAAAAGACTCTCCCCGCAGGGAAGAACCGGTACGGGATTCCCCATATGGCAGGTCCACGACCCATGTGAGCCAGAGCGGCGAGCGGCACGGAGGTAAGAACGGCAAGTTTTAAGATAGGAGGATAAGAGGATATGGGATTGATAAAAGCAGGAATTGGAGCATTAGGCGGGGTGCTGGCCGACCAGTGGAGAGAGTATTTTTACTGTGATTCTCTGGAGGCTGATGTGCTCGCTGCTAAAGGTGTGAAGCGCAGTTCCAAACGTAGCAGCAACAAGAAAGGAAGTGAGAACATCATCACGGACGGATCGATCATCGCGGTCAATGACGGTCAGTGTATGATGATTGTAGAGCAGGGCAAAGTGGTGGAATTTTCCGCGGAGCCAGGTGAGTTCGTCTGGGACAGCTCTACGGAGCCTACGATATTCTACGGTGGGTTTGGAGAAGGTCTCGGGCAGTCGTGGGAAACGTTGAAGAAGCGTTTTACATTTGGCGGAGATACCGGAAAAGACCAGAGGGTATATTTCTTCAATACAAAAGAAGTGATGGGCAACAAGTATGGTACGGCCAATCCGGTACCGTTCCGCGTTGTTGACAGCAATGTGGGACTGGATATGGATATTGCGCTCCGCTGCTGCGGGGAATACTCCTACAGGATAGTCAATCCAATGCTGTTCTATAAAAATGTGTGTGGGAACGTGGATGACGAATATATAAGAGATGAGCTGGACAGCCAGCTGAAAAGCGAGCTGCTGACCGCCCTGCAGCCGGCCTTTGCCCAGATTTCTGCACAGGGGATCCGTTACAGCGCGATTCCGGGGCACACGATGGAGATAGCAGATGCGCTCAATAATATCCTCTCTGCAAAATGGAGGAACATGCGTGGAATAGAGATTGCTTCCTTTGGCGTTACGAGCCTGAAAGCTTCTGAGGAAGATGAGGCAATAATCAAGGAGCTGCAGAGGAATGCAGCATTCAGAGACCCGACGATGGCAGCGGCTCAGCTTGCAAGCGCCCAGGCAGCAGCGATGCAGGCGGCGGCAAGAAACGAAAACGCGGGCCCCGCTATGGCGTTCATGGGAATGGGAATGGCCCAGAATATGGGCGGCATGAATGCACAGGGACTGTATCAGATGGGACAGCAGAATCCCCCGGCCCGACAGAGCGCCCCGGCTCCACAGGACACCCAGAGCCCAGGTATGTCGGGTGCCGTTCAGGGCGTACAGGCACAGGAAAGCACGCCATCAGAGGATGGCTGGACATGTGCGTGTGGACATAAGGGGAATAAAGGGAAGTTCTGTCCGGAGTGCGGCGCAAAGAAACCGGCAGGAACCCCCCTTTACCGCTGTGACAAATGCGGCTGGGAACCGGCGGACCCGAAGAATCCGCCGAAGTTCTGCCCTGAATGTGGAGACCGCTTTGACGAGAATGATGTACAGTAGCCTATGTTAGATATAGCGGTAGTCTTTTCTTTTCCTGTAAAAGAAATAGACGGACAGGAAGACAGTCATGCACTCGGCGGCCGGTACGGACAGCCAGATGCCATTTACACCGATAAGGTACGGTAGCAGCAGTATGTTGGCCACGATGAATACGAAGGTGCGGACAAAAGAGACGGCCGCCGATATCTTCCCGTTGGAAAATGCGGTGAACATCGCGGATGCGAAGATGTTGATACCGGCAAAGATATAGTTGAACGAGAAGAGGAAGAATCCGCTTCTTGCAATCTCGTATGTCTTCGTTCCTGCAGGAGTAAAGATTTCCACGATATACGGAGAAGACAGCAGTGCAAATAATGTTATGATAACGGCGGATATGCAGATGAACGAGATACAAATTCTGTATATCCGCTTTAACAGCTTTTCATTGCCGCTTCCATAATTATAGCTGATGACAGGCGCGACACCCATGGAGAAGCCCATATACATCGCATTGAACAGGAACTGTCCATACAGCACGATTGTGATTGCCGCCACGCCTGGTTCGCCGAGAAACCGGAGCATCATGATATTGAACAGGTAGGTAACTACCGCGGCGGATATATTTGTTACCATTTCGGACGAACCGTTCAGGCAGCTTTCGATGACTACGGCACCCCGGAACTTTGGCCTTGTAATATGCAGGGAACCTTTTACGAAGAAAAAGTATATAATTCCCGATATTGCAGGGATGAGCTGCCCGATACCGGTGGCCAGGGCAGCACCGCCGATGCCCATCTGAAGCGGCCCCATGAAGACATAGTCCAGGACCATGTTCGCCAGTCCCCCTCCGATGGTGAGCAGAAGCCCCAGATTCGGCTTGCCCGCTGTTACAAAGAACGTCTGGAAGAGCAGCTGCAGGATACAGGCGGGTGCGAGAAACAATGACACGCTGAGGTAGCTGACTGCATCTGCAAGCAGTACGTCTGTCGCGCCGAGCATTCTTGCGATGGGCTCTATAAACAGGTTGCCGGCGGCCATGATTATGAATCCCGCCGCGACCCCGACGATAATAATCAGTGAAAAGTCTTCCCGGGCTTCTTCCGCGTTATTTTCACCAAATTTTCTTGCTATGATGGCACTTCCTCCCGAAGCAAGCATGACACCGACTGCTATGACGAGGTTCAGAACCGGATATACAATGTTGGCGGAGGACAGGGCATTCGTTCCGAGCAGCCTGGAAATAAAGATACCGTCTACAATCGTATATAAGGACATGAACACCATCATAATGATAGTGGGAGCTGCAAAGCGAAGCAGAGAGAAAAACTTGAAATCTTTTGCAATTGAATTCGACATATGAATCCTCCTTCCTGATTAATGTGCTGCAGATAAATTATCTGAGTTGTGTTTTTATCCGACAATTGCTATGATAAGGTATAGGGTAACCCGATAGTCAAGAGGAGATTACAAATATGGCAATAATAAAGAAAGAAAGGTATCTGACGACAGGAGAATTTGCAAGACTGACAGGGGTGACGAAACACACACTGTTCCACTACGACGCCATCGGGCTGCTCTGCCCGGAGGTGAAGCTTGACAACGGATACAGATACTATTCATTCTCTCAGCTCGATATATTTCAAATCATATATTCGCTTAAGGAGCTGAACATGCCTCTGCAGGAAATCAAAGCATATGTGGACGGCAGGACTCCTGAGAGCCTTCTGAAGCTGTTTGAGAGGGAGAACCTTATCATCGAAGAACGGATGCAGAAACTCCGCCAGATGCAGCGCTGGATGAAGGAGAAAGCAGACTGTATCCAAAGCGGCATCTCAGCCCCGCTGGAAGTAATCAGCGTCCGGCATGAGGAGAAGAGATATATGGTACTGTCCGGAATCGAAAGCAGTGATGAGATGGGATGGAGCATAGAAATCGGGAATTTCCTCGACTATTGCGAAGAGCATGGAATCAGGAGTCCGTACGGCATCGGCTTCCGGCAGAATCGGGCGGATATCATGTCAGGAACGTATGACAGCTATCGGACGCTGTACCAGCTGCTCTCGGCAAAACCGAAGAAGGTGGCATACGAAGTGCGACCGGAAGGTGACTATGTAACGGCCTACCATAAAGGAAGATGGCAGGACATAGGAGCAGCGTACAGAAGGATTGTACGGTATGCAGAAGAGAACAGGATGGAGCTTTCGGAGTACTTTTACGAAGACTATCTTTTCGATGGCCTGACTGTGCAGCGGGAAGAAGACTACCTGACAAAGATTATCTGCAGGGTCCACCCGGCTTAAGAAGATAACCTTTAACACAGTTATATTTATCCTTATCAGTAAAGTGGGAGGGAGCCGGTTGGGAGATGCATCTCCCAACCGGCTCCCTCCCGCATTCTGTTCTGCTATACCTCCATGATTTCACTGTGCAGCTGCTGGAGCGGTTTGACCTCTCCGTTGCCGTGTTCTTTCACATAGCGGATGCCTTTTGCGGTGGCCCTTGCAGCGGCAATCGTGGTCATATATGGAACCTTGGCTTTTATGGCAGCTTTCCGCAGATAGCTGTCGTCATGGACGCTGTCTTTGCCTACCGGGGAGTTTACGATAAGCTGTATCTTTCCGTTTGTAATCATGTCGAGGATATTCGGGCGCCCTTCATACAGCTTTTTCACCTTTTCTGCCTTGATGCCGGCTTCGCGTATGATGTCGCATGTCGTACCTGTCGCCACGATATCGAATCCGTCTTCTGCAAAGCTTCTTGCAATCTCTGCCACTTCGGTCCTGTCTTTCCGATTTACGGAGATGAGTACCGTGCCGGAAAGCGGCAGCCTTGACTGCGTCGCCTCCTGCGCTTTGTAGAAGGCCTCGCCGTAATGCGCTGACAGGCCGAGCACTTCTCCCGTAGAGCGCATTTCAGGTCCGAGGATAGGGTCTACCTCCTGGAACATGTTGAATGGAAATACGGCTTCTTTTACACCGTAGTATGGGATGATCTGCTGCTTCAACCCGGATACCGGAGACGGGCGTCCTGTAATTTCGGAGGTGATGATATCTGTCGCCAGCGGAACCATCCTGATATTGCACACTTTGGACACGAGGGGAACGGTACGGGATGCACGGGGATTGGCTTCCAGCACGTACACTTTGCCGTTCTCGATGGCATACTGCATGTTCATCAGACCTTTGACGTGCATCTCCTCGGCAATCTTTCTCGTATATTCCTTGATTGTGCGTACATTTTCTTCGGAAATGTGCACGGATGGGATGATACATGCGGAGTCGCCGGAATGTACGCCGGCCAGCTCGATATGCTCCATAACAGCGGGGACAAATGCATGTGTCCCGTCGCTGATAGCGTCTGCCTCGCATTCGGTGGCATGATTCAGGAAGCGGTCTATGAGTATCGGGCGGTCAGGCGTCACACCGACGGCTGCGTTCATATAGCCCGCCATGCTTTCATCATCGTACACGACTTCCATACCGCGTCCGCCCAGCACATAGGAGGGGCGCACCATAACCGGATAGCCGATTCTGTCCGCGATTGCAAGCGCCTCGTCCACGGTCGTCGCCATGCCGGACTCCGGCATCGGGATATCGAGCTTATCCATCATATCGCGGAAAAGGTCACGGTCTTCGGCCAGATCGATGACGGACGGAGACGTGCCGAGTATCCTGACACCGTTTTTCTCAAGCTCTGCCGCGAGATTAAGCGGAGTCTGGCCGCCGAACTGTGCGATAACGCCGAGAGGCTTCTCTTTTTTGTAGATGCTCAGCACGTCTTCCAGCGTAAGCGGTTCAAAATATAATTTGTCTGATGTATCGTAGTCTGTGGATACTGTTTCCGGATTACAGTTTACGATTATCGTCTCAAAACCGAGCTTTTTCAGGGCCAGGGAGGCATGGACGCAGCAGTAGTCGAATTCGATGCCCTGACCGATGCGGTTTGGCCCTCCGCCGAGAATCATTATCTTTGGCCTGCTTCCGTCCACCGGGTTCTTGTCCGTTGCATTGTAAGTAGAGTAGTAGTACGCACTGTCAGGCGTTCCGCTCACATGTACGCCCTCCCATGCTTCATGGACTCCGATGGCCTCTCTGCGGTCTCGCACCGAATCCTCCGGTACATCGAGAATCTGACTCAGATACTTGTCGGAGAAGCCGTCTTTCTTAGCAGAAACGAGCAGATTATTGTCTGGAAGAGAGCCTTTGCAAGCAGCCAGCGCCTCCTCCTCTTCTACAAGCTCTTTCATCTGTTCGATAAAATAAGGCTTTACCTTCGTGATGTCGTGAATCTCCTCGACGGAGGCACCTTTGCGGAGTGCCTCATACATGATGAAGTGGCGTTCACTTGAAGGGGTGATAAGCATCTGAAGAAGCTGTTCCTTGCTCCTCGTATCAAAGTCTCTGGCATGGCCAAGCCCGCAGCGCCCCGTCTCCAGACTGCGGATCGCTTTCTGGAAAGCCTCTTTATAGGTCTTTCCGATACTCATGACTTCGCCGACAGCCCGCATCTGCGTTCCAAGCTTGTCCTCCACGCCTTTGAACTTTTCAAACGCCCACCGGGCAAACTTAATTACGACATAGTCGCCGTCAGGTACGTATCTATCCAGCGTGCCGTATTTTCCGCACGGGATATCCTTAAGCGTAAGTCCGGCAGCGAGCATGGCAGACACGAGCGCGATAGGAAACCCGGTAGCTTTCGATGCAAGTGCAGAGGAACGGGAAGTTCTTGGATTGATTTCAATTACGATAATGCGGTCGCTGACCGGGTCGTGTGCGAACTGTACATTCGTCCCGCCGATAACCTGAACCGATTCCACAATCTTGTACGCCTGCTCCTGGAGACGCTTCTGGCATTCTTCAGAGATGGTGAGCATTGGCGCAGAGCAGAAGGAGTCACCTGTATGTACGCCAAGAGGATCGATATTTTCAATAAAGCATACGGTAATCATGTTATTCTCGGAGTCACGCACGATTTCAAGTTCAAGCTCCTCCCAGCCAAGGATGGATTCCTCTACGAGCACCTGTCCGACAAGGCTCGCCTGCAGCCCTCTGGAGCAGACCGTTTTGAGCTCCTCCCTGTTATAGACGAGACCGCCGCCTGCGCCGCCCATCGTATAAGCAGGGCGGAGCACGACCGGATAGCCGAGATCTTCGGCAATGGACAGTGCTTCTTCTACAGTATAGGCGACTTCGCTTCTGGCCATCTCGATGCCAAGGCTGTCCATAGCCTTTTTAAATTCAATCCTGTCTTCTCCGCGTTCGATGGCGTCTACCTGTACGCCGATGACCTGCACGTTATATTTGTCCAGGACGCCTGCTTTGGCAAGCTCAGAACATAAATTGAGGCCGGACTGTCCGCCAAGATTGGGCAGAAGTGCATCTGGCCGTTCTTTGGCGATAATCTGTTCCAGCCTGTCTACGTTGAGCGGCTCTATATAAGTGACATCAGCCGTCTCAGGGTCCGTCATGATAGTGGCGGGGTTGGAATTGACGAGCACGATCTCGTAGCCGAGATTGCGGAGCGCCTTGCAGGCCTGGGTGCCTGAATAGTCAAATTCACAGGCCTGCCCTATGATGATGGGGCCGGAGCCTATTATCAGTACTTTGTGGATATCAGTTCTCTTAGACATAATTCTCCTCCTGTCAGTAAGTCGATAGAATAAATTCTCTAGTTGTTATTATATAGGAGAATGGAGAAAAAGAAAAGTTGTAATATCTATCTACAGACGTTAAAATAATAGAGATGATAGGTATGCTGATAAGCAGTCAGGAAAGAGTGGAGATAGATGAAAAGAATTGTACTGGGAATACTGGCCCATGCGGACGCAGGAAAGACGACGCTGTCGGAGGGCATGCTGTACATAAGCGGCGCAGTTCGGAAAATGGGGCGTGTGGATCATCAAGATGCGTTTCTGGATACGTACGAGATGGAAAAGGAAAGGGGGATTACCATCTTTTCCAAACAGGCGGTATTCTCTTTTAATGATATAGAGATTACGCTGATGGATACACCGGGCCATGTGGACTTTTCGGCAGAAATGGAGCGGACGCTCCAGATACTGGACTATGCAGTTCTCGTCATAAGCGGGGCAGACGGCGTGCAGGGGCATACGGAGACGTTGTGGAGGCTCCTTGCCCGGTATGGGATACCGGCCTTTCTATTTATTAATAAGATGGATCAGGAGGGGACCGATAAGGAAAGGATACTACAAGAGCTTCAGGTCAGGCTCGGAGAGGAATGCGTGGATTTTAGCCCGGAAAGAGACATGGAACAGTTCCATGAACAGATTGCCATGTGTGATGAGGATCTGCTGGAGCGCTACCTTTCGGGCGTACATGCCGGTGAAGAAGAGATAGCAGGGCTTATCCGGGAGCGGAAGGTATCTCCGTGTTTCTTCGGATCTGCATTGAAGCTGACAGGTGTAGAGGAACTGCTTAGGGGGATCGCTCAGTATACGAGACATCCGGCCTGTCCGGAGGCTTTCGGGGCCAAGGTGTATAAAATTGCCCGAGACAGACAGGGAAGCCGTCTCACTTATATGAAGATTACCGGGGGGAGCCTGAAGGTCAAGGAAGCCATTGAGACGAGAGATGGTGAAGGCAGGGCGGCGGCCAGGGAGAAAGCCGACCAGATACGTATCTATTCCGGAACAAAATATGAAGCGGTGGAGAAGGCGGAGGCCGGGATGGTCTGTGCGGTTACCGGGCTTGCGGGAACATACCCGGGGCAGGGGCTTGGCACGGAATCCGCGTCCGACATGCCGGTGCTGGAACCGGTGCTTCACTACCGGGTCGTGCTGCCGGACGGCGCAGACCCCCATAAGGTGCTTGCTGACCTTAAACAGCTGGAGGAAGAGGAGCCGGAGCTCCATATCATATGGAACGAACGCCTCGGAGAGATACACGTAAAGCTTATGGGGGAGGTCCAGATTGGAATTATAAAAAGAATCATACAGGAAAGGTTCGGCGTGTCCGTACAGTTTGACACGGGACATGTCGTATACAAGGAGACGATCCAAAGGCCGGCCGAGGGGGTCGGACACTTTGAACCGCTGCGTCATTATGCGGAAGTACATCTGCTTCTGGAACCGCTGGAGGAGGGAAGCGGCCTTGTGTTTGACAGTGCAGTGGGTGAAGATGAGCTGGACGGGAACTGGCAGCGTCTCATACTGACCCATCTCGAGGAACGGGACCATCCGGGCGTGCTGACCGGCTCAGTCATCACGGATATGAAGATAACCCTCATCGCCGGGCGGGGACACCTGAAGCATACCGAGGGGGGAGACTTCCGCCAGGCTACTTACCGGGCGGTCCGCCAGGGGCTTAAGAGGGCGGGAAGCATCCTGCTGGAGCCTTACTATAAGTTCCGCATGGAGGTCCCCGCAGAGTCTGTGGGCCGTGCCATGTCTGACATCCGGCGGATGAACGGAGACTTTGAGGCTCCGCAGACTCAGGGGGACATGTCTGTCCTGTCCGGAAACGTGCCGGTTGCATCCATGCAGGGCTACCAGACCGAATTGAATGCCTATACGAGAGGACGGGGAAGGATCTCCTGTATGCCGGGCGGATATCATCCATGTAAAAATGCAGATGAAGTTATAGAAATGACAGGCTATGATTCGGAGAAAGATCTGGAAAATCCGACAGGCTCTGTATTCTGCGCCCATGGTGCCGGCTTTGTCGTCAGCTGGGATAAGGTCGAGGAATATATGCATGTGGACAGTGGATGGCAGGACGAAGATCAGGATGCAGGCAGGAGCGGTCCGGAAGCGGTTTGCGGAAACAGGCCGGATAATACTGAAGGCAGCCCCGCTTATACAGAACAAGAACTGGAAGAGATATTCGTGCGTACTTATGGCCCCGTCAAAAGGAAAAAGATGGTGGAAAGACGCAGGACGGAAGGCGGGAGCATCTCAGCGGCAGAATACAGGCCCCGGAAGAAGCGGGAGCAGGCAGAAGAATATCTGCTTGTGGACGGCTACAATATCATCTTTGCATGGGACGAACTGAAAGAGCTGGCAAAGGTGAATATCATGAGCGCCAGGGACAAGCTTATGGATATCATGAGCAATTATCAGGGATTCCGAAAGATGACGCTTATCCTTGTGTTCGATGCGTACAAAGTAGAAGGAAATCCGGGCTCCATCTCCACATACCACAACATCTATGTCGTGTATACGAAAGAAGCAGAGACGGCAGACCAGTATATTGAAAAGACGGTCCACAGAATCGGAAGGAAGCATAATGTGACTGTGGCTACATCAGATGCACTGGAGCAGGTAATCATTCTCGGACAAGGCGGACGGAGACTGTCGGCCCAGGGGCTGCGGGAAGAGGTGGAACTGGCCATGCAGGAACTGAGGGAGGAGCACCTCAAAGAGAGCAGAAGCCCCCGCAGCTATCTGTTCGATAATCTGCCGGAAGAACTGGCGGACTATATGGAAGATATGCGGATGGGAAAAGATTCTGCAGATTGACACTGACAGGAAGCGAGGATACGGATGAACAAGGAATTTATAAATTTGACGAAAGAGAACCTGTACGATGAGCACTTGTGCTGCATTATCCGCAGCAGGAAGCCCCACAAAGGGATTGACGCGAAGCGGCAATGGCTTCTGGACCGGCTGGATGAAGGACATGTGTTTAGAAAGCTGGATGAAAAAGCGACCGTTTTTATAGAATACGCACCTCTTGAGACTGCCTGGGTTCCCATCATCGGGGACAACTATTACTACGTGTACTGCCTATGGGTGACCGGTCCCCACAAAGGGAAGGGATATGGGAAGATGCTGATGGAGTATTGCATGGCTGATGCCAGAGAGAAGGGGAAATCCGGCATCTGCATGCTCGGGGCAAAAAAGCAGAAAGCCTGGCTTTCTGACCAGTCCTTTTCGAAAAGGTTCGGGTTTGAGGCTGTTGATGCTACCGAGGACGGATACGAGCTGCTTGCGCTTTCCTTTGACGGAACGGTGCCGGAGTTTGCACGAAATGTTAAGAAACCGGCGATTGAAAGCGAAGAGCTGACGGTTTATTATGATATGCAATGCCCCTATGTCTGTCAGAGCATCGAGAGGATAAGGCAGTATTGTGAGGAAAATGACGTCCCCGTATCGCTGATTCAGGTGGATACGCTGCAGAAGGCGAAGGAACTTCCCTGTGTATTCAACAACTGGGGCGTGTTTTATAAAGGAAGATTCCAGACGGTGAATCTATTAGATGCCGCCGGCTTAAAGAGAATACTCAAGAAATAACAGAAACGGTCCGTTAAGAAGGGCTGCCGGGGCGATATACGCTCCCGGCAGCCCTTCATCCATTGTATCATTTTGCCGCTTTCTCGGCGAAGTCGGTCGTCACGAGGTCGTCATACGGCGCCCGGTCGTCAAGCTCGCCTGCATCCTCCAGGATATCCTGGAGCAGTTCGAAGCTCTTCTTTTCGAAGGTGAGGTTATCCTTCCAAGTGTCCTGGTCATAGTATCTTGTCACGATGGTCGTGATAGTGTCCAGGTCCGTCTCCTTGAACTGGGGAGCGATGATGGAAGCAATCTCTTCCGGGGTGTGGGCTTGAACATAGTCCATACCCTTCTGCAGTGCATTCGTAAAGCCCTGGATTATGTCAGGATTCTTGTCGATGTAGCTCTTCTTTGCAGAGAAGGCCGTGTACGGAACATAGCCGCTGTCGGTTCCGAGGGAAGCGACTACATAGCCTTCCTTCTCTTTTTCAAGACTTGTGGCCCCTGGTTCAAACTCGACCGTGAAGTCGCCTTGACCGCCTGAGAATGCTGCCGCGGTGGAACCAAAGTCGATGCTCTGGTCAATCTCCACATCCTTGGCCGGGTCGATATTGTTCTGACGCAGGATATATTCAAATACCATTTCAGGCATGCCGCCTTTACGTCCGCCGAGCACAAGCTTGCCTTTCAAGTCCTCCCACTTAAAGTCAGGCATCTCCTCACGGGCGACGAGGAAGTTTCCGGCCCGCTGCGTGAGCTGCGCGAAGTTCACGACATAGTCTTTGGCCCCTTCGTTGTACGTGTAGATAGAAGCCTCAGAGCCCATGAAGCCGATATCTGCTTCACCGGAGAGTACGGCGGTCATCGTCTTGTCGGCCCCAAATCCTGTCACGAGGTCCAGATTGATGCCTTCCTCCTTGAAATATCCTTCTTCGATGGCGATATACATCGGGGCATAAAAAATGGAATGTGCCACTTCGTTGAGTGTTACATCCACCGTTTTTTGTTCTTTCGTCTCTCCGGCAGTCTCAGCCGTGTCTTTCGTATCCTTATCCTCTTTGGCAGAGGAGCATGCGGCCAGCATGGACAGAGCCATGACGGCCACAAGCAGAACAGCAAGTAATCGCTTTTTCATAAAATACCTCCTTGATTGCTAATGGTATAATATATTCTGAAAATGCAGATACGTTACTGTGAATCATCTGAAGATGCCCCGACCTGGTTATAGACGTCTACGGCGTCCAGAATGTGGAACTGCTCCGTATCATGAGTCCCGTCGGCTTTGGCGGTCACGAGGATGTATTCTTTTCCGTTGATGTTTGCCAGGCTTGCCAGGCACAGTCCGGCTTCTTCCGTATATCCTGTCTTTCCCCCGAGAATCTCTCCGCCGGTAACTTTGGCGCTGGACATATATTCGAACATCGTACTGTAGAACGTGAAGCCGTCCGGGTGCAGGTCCGATGGAAGGGTGCTGTGCTGGCTGCTTGTAAAGGCCTCCCTGAAGTCGGCATTCTTAAGCGCATGCTTTAGGAGAACCGCCATATCTTCTACGGTAGAATAATGATTGTCGTCGTGCAGCCCCGTGGAATTGCAGAAGTGCGTATTATCCATCCCCAGTTCTTTTGCCTTTTCGTTCATCCGCTTCACAAATGCCTCTTCGGAGCCGGAAATCCTTTCGGCAAACGCGAGGCAGCATTCCGCACCGGAAGGGAGCAGGATGCCATATAGCAGGTCTCTAAGCTGTACGCGCTCTCCGGGCTGGAAACCGGCCATGGAAGCTTCTTCCGCATATAGCGTCGGAAAGATACGGGAAGAGAGGGTGACGGTTTCCTCCAGATCATCCGTCTTTTCCACTGCCAGCAATGCGGTCATTATCTTCGTGAGCGAAGCCGGATATATCCTGTCCTGGCTGCCCCGGGCGGCAGCTGCCTTGCCGCTGTCCAGGTCGATAAGGACGGCATGGGGGCTGTACAGGTTGTCTAAATGGACGGACAGGGAAGGAGAAGTGCCGTCATAGGTGATATCCGTATCTGCCTTATGTTCTGACAGCAGAGGATATAATGTCTTCACGGTCAGAAATAGGGTGCATAAAAGGACTGCTGCTGCGGCCATTCCTGCAAAAGCACGGCGTCTGCGCCTTCTGCGCCGCATCTTCCGCCTTTTGTCCGGGAGCGGCCTTTTATGTTGTCTGTTGTTCATTGCATACACCTGCCTTTTCTCGTAATATAACTTTACCCATATTTATTTTACAGGACGCAGCCTGCCGGTACTTTAAGATTCCACTGTTTAAATCCTAAGAAAAGGCTAAGGAGAGGGAGAGATTTTGTTAATGGCAGGAGGGGAGGGAGAGGCAGAAGGTCGTCAGTTCATCTCTGCTCTCTACGGTAATATTTCCGCCGTGTAAAGTGACGATTTCTTTTGCGATGGCAAGTCCCAGTCCTGCTCCGCCTGCATTCGTAGTCCGGGCCTCATCCAGACGGAAGAACTTTTCAAATATCGATTCCAGCTTCTGGGCAGGTATCGTCTTTCCCTTATTGCGGAAAAATATAAGCGTTTCCTCCGCTCTTTCCTCGGCCCATATCTCGATTACCGTATCGGGATAGCTGTAAGCAATCGCATTTTTTAATATGTTGTTGAATACGCGCGCAAGCTTTAAGGCATCGCCGTAAATGGTCATGTCCTCACTGAGGTCAAGATGGGCCGTGTTGCCGTGTGAGATGAGCAGCGGATAGAATTCGTCCGTCATCTGGACGAGCATATAACAGAGGTCTATCGTTTCCTTTTCCAGCGCAATCTGCTGCAGATTATAGCGGGTGATTTCAAAGAATTCATTGGTGAGCTTCTCCAGCCTCTGCGCCTTGTCTAGCGTAATCCTTACATATTTCTCTTTCTGGCTGTCGGGCATATCCGAAGCCTCGTCCAGAAGGCTCAGATATCCGATGACGGAGGTGAGCGGCGTCTTCAGGTCATGTGCCAGATACGTGATCAGGTCATTCTTGCGGGCGGCTTCTTCCTTCAGTATCTGCTCATGGCGCTGCATGGTGGATTTGATTTCAGCCATCTGCACGGAGAGTTCTGCATACTCCTTTGGAAATATTTCCGTAGTTTCCGCGTCGGTCATCATATAGGTACGCAGGATGCGGCTGGTCTCTGTTATCGATTTTCTGACCTTGACCCTCGCGTAGAGGTGAGAGGTCACGAGGACGCTGAGCAGCCAGAATGTGGCGGTAAGGATGAATATGGCAAGAAGCAGAGACTTTAACTTGGACCATACAGGACTGTAGGCAAGCACATACTGTCCCGTTTCCGGAAGATACTCGTCTTGGATGAGCATATAGTTCTTTTCAAACCATTCTACAAAGGCCCCGTTCCATAGGTTGTCTATGAGATAGTAGATGATAAAGCACAAAGCAGGGACGATAGCCACGGCGAAAAGGATTCGGGCATATCGGAACGCGCCTGCCTTTAAAGAGATGTCAGTTTTCAATCTTGTATCCACACCCCCAGACTGTCTTAATATACTTTGGATCCTCGAAGGAATCCCCCATCTTTTCCCGCAGGTGCCGTATATGGACGGTAATCGTATTGTTGCTCTTGCTGAAATATTCGTCATTCCAGATCTTGTGGAACAGTTCTTCGGAACTGACGACCGTCCCCTTCTTCCGGCACAGAATATGCAGAATAGAGAATTCAGTCGGGGTGAGGGACAGGGGCCTTTCATTCAGCGTACATTCATGGGTCTTGACATTGATGACAAGCCCGGAATGGACGATGATATCTTCCTCCGGCCCATCGCCCACGTTGTACCGCTTGTACCTGCGCAGCTGGGCCTTTACCCGCGCTACCAGCTCTAAGGGCAGGAAGGGTTTTGTGATATAGTCGTCGGCACCTAAGGTCAATCCGGTAATCTTGTCGATCTCTCCGTCCTTCGCGGTCAGCATGATGACAGGGTAGCGGTGCTGCTCACGGATCTTCTGGCATAGCTCCAGCCCGTTTATATGAGGCATCATGATGTCGAGAATTGCCAGATCCAGCGTTTCGCTGCAGATACAGTCCAGAGCATCCGGTGCGCTATAATATTTGAATACTTTAAAATTTTCATTTTCAAGGTAGAGCGAGACAAGGTCCGCGATTTCTCGTTCATCATCTACAACTAGTATCTTTTCAGGCATAGTGTTCCAGCTCCTTTCCTTTCTATTTTATCAAGGGAAAATTGAGACTTTATGGAGATTCGCGCAAGATATTATTAAGATTTCCCCAGTTTTGCCGGAAAAGTTGAAGATGATATGGCATGGCAGCGGACCGGCGAGGGGACGGCACATATTTCCATTTCAAGGTGCTCCGTCCGGCGGGTATCCATAACTGCAAAAAGAGCCGGAATCAGATGCGGGGATGTGATCAGCCCTTTGTCAAGTAGACAAGTAAAATATCTAAAATAAGACGATAGGTATCCGCCATATCAAAACGCAGATATGGCGGATATTTATGTTATGCACACCATTTGGCTTTGTAGGCTTCTAGTCGTTTGTTTTCAGCAATCGGGTACTGAATAGCTGTTTCTGAAGACAGTGCCTCCTGCCTTACCTCAGATGGTGTTTTGCAATGAAATCTGTCCTGTCGTCTTTCATTGGCATAAAATTTCATATATCCATGAATGGCCGAACACAGGGATCCTTCATCGGTGATCATATACATACAGTACATTTCAGACTTGATAATTCCCCACAAGCCTTCTGTGGGGCCATTATCGATACAGTGTCCGACACGTGACATGGACTGATCCATTCCCTGTTTTTGAAGTTTTTCCTGGAACACCTTGCTCGTATACTGATAGCCCCTGTCGCTGTGAAAGAGTGGCCTGGCTTCCGGATTCTGTCCTACTGCTTTGTCATATGTATCAAATACAAGCTTGCTGTCATTTCTCCGGCTAATAACATAAGCTACTGGATAACGGTCATAAAGGTCAAATATGGCGCTGAGATACAGCTTCTTTCCGGTTTCGGGAATTTTAAATCCTGTTACATCCGTAGCCCATTTTTCATTAGGCTTTCCTGCATTGAAATCTCTTTTGAGCTTATTTTCAGCAGTAGCTTCCGCCTTGGAAGAATGGTATGCTTTCTTCTTTTTCCTGATAACAGAATGTATTCCAAGCTTCTTCATGATCCTATGAATCCGGTTCTTGCTATAGTTCGTATGATTGAAATGATTTATCCAACTTGTCATTCTCCGGTAGCCTAAGATGTGGCAAAAACGTTCATCGTACTCTTCTATCAGTTCTGCCAGCTTTAAGTTCTCTGCCTCCTGTCCAGGAACTGGGCGGTGCAGCCATTTGTAATAAGCTGCGCGTGAAATTTCCAGCTGTCTGCACATCCAGTTGATGCTCCATTGCTTCTTTTCAATAAAATATTGAATCGCCATATATTTCGATTCGAAGCGTTGTTTTCCAAACCTCACATCCTTTCGAATTCTTTCACTTTTTTTAACAGTTCCACTGCCATATCCTTTTCTTCAAGCTGGCGTTTGAGCCGTATATTTTCCCGGCGCAGCCGTTCCAATTCATCCACTTCGTCATCTGCTTTATGGTGCCCGCGCCTATCAAACAGGCCAGTTCCACCATTCGCATCATATTTTTTTACCCAGGAATAGACCTGGCTGTATGAAACATCATACAAGGAAGCTGTTTCTTTGTAATCACTATCATGGGCAATGCAGTATTTGACAATTTCTTTTCGTTCTTCCAAAGTTGTTTTTCTCCGCGCTTCTGCCATATGGACCTCCCTCTTAGGATTATAATCCTTAAGCTTTCTATTGGCATTATACAACGAAACCCAATGTAACAAAACATCTGCTGTACTAATTTTGTGTTTTGCAGCAAGGCCAACTGCGGAGCCTTTTCCAGAAAGATACTCTTCAACCACTATTGTTTTGAATTCCGCTGTATAAGATTTATTACCTGCCGAACACGAGAGCCCCTCTGCTCCTTGCTCTTGATACTGCCGTACCCATCGTTTAAAGCACCCCGGTGCTGCCTCATATCCTAACTTATGTGCTTTTTCTTCCAAGGAAAAAAGCCCATTCAGATATCCTTCCACAATATTCAATTTTTCTTCAGACGTATATTTCCTATACATAAAATACCCCCTAAGTAGATGTTGGTTATTTACCTTGTCTACTTAAGGGGTATCATATCAATGTTATTTCACATAATATCCCCGCATCTGATTCCGGCTCTTTTTCAAGCAACAGCTCCTTGGCGGTGCCCACATTACTCCACGCCTTTAAACAGTCCGGTCATGATTGATTTCTTTGAAGAACAATCTGCGTATCTCGTCCCGGTCGTCCGTCTGTCCGAGAATCCACATCATCTTTGCCACGATCGCCTCGGTCGTCATATCGCCCGCCTGGAGGATGCCCGGATGTTCACTGTATTTCTTTCCAACCTGGTACACGTCCAGATCGCAGCCCTCCTCCGGCACCTGGGTGGTAACGGCGATGGTCTTTCCGGAATCTACCCATCCAAAGATAGCCTTTTCAAAGGAGTCGTCATATTCGGGAATGCCGCCGATGCCGAACGTTTCCAGGATGATGGCGTCATACCCGCTGTCCAGCAGCCCAAAGAGATCCGCCTTTACTTCCGGCGTGAGCTTCAGGACGAATACACGGTCATTCAGGCGCGTATAAGTGAGGAGATCTTCTTCAGCAGGAAGGATTCCTGCATATTTGCGGACGATACGGTCATCGTGTATGACGGCCAGAAGCGGAAAGTTCATGCTCTCGAACGCGTCAAAGCTCCGGGTCCTCTGCTTGCGGCCTCTCGTCCCGGCGACTGCTTTGCCGTTGAACACGATAGAGACATTGCAGGAGCCGTCGTCAAGAGCATAGAGTATGCTCTGATAGACATTCAGCTTGGCATCGGTATATGGATTGCCCATCGGCTTCTGTGAACCGGTGATGACGATAGGCTTCGGGGTGTTCTGAATGAGATAGGAAAGGGCTGCGGCAGTATATGCCATCGTGTCGGTTCCGTGCAGGATTACAAAACCGTCGTAGCTGCCGTAGTGCTCCATGACGGCGTCGCGGATTTCCATCCACTGGCGCGGGCGCATGTTCGTGCTGTCGATGTTCATGAGCTGAAGGATGTCAAGCTTGCACTTATCCTCGATTCCGGGAACAAAAGAAGCCAGCTCTTCCCCGGTCATAGCCGGGGTCAGGCCGTTGGCTCCTTCTTTGGAGGCTATTGTGCCTCCGGTTGCTATCATAAGTATTTTTTTCATCATTATTCAACCTCTCAATACATAGTCCATTTCTACCTTACCTTCGTTTAGAATATGTGTCAAGAGCCAAAGTCTAACAGAGCACGATAACGCGCCGGGGCGTCGTCTGGGCAGGGATGCTCCTCGTCGAGGCACTGTAGTATACGATCAGAAGGCGGCCGCCCAGGTCACAGTTAAAACGCTGTCCGTTGGAGGTGACGACATCCGTCGCCCCAGTCATGTTCAGCTTAAGAGAGCCATCCTCCGAAGTCAGGTTTTCGTCAAAATAGCCGGCGTACATATTCTCATTCGGATTCTTGCGTCCGATGATGACAGCCCGGTACTGGGGCGGGAAAATAAGCGGTATAGCCAGATTTGCATCATAGAATGCAATCACGTTCATTCCCGGACGCAGACGTACTTCATTGATGACATAAGAGTCGGGACCTACCACAAAGTTGGTGATGCCGTCAGAATTGCGGATAGAGACGAGCAGTTCACAGCAGTTGTCACGCATGGATGTGATATTCTGTACAATCCCCGTTATGGGGACAAGATTCATATCAGCCATAATCAAACACTCCATTTTTGATTAATATATGCTGAGTTATTTCGTTTGTTCGTCTCCCTCTTCTTGTTTCAGGTTAGATGCCTTCCCGTTTGGCGGCAGGAAGTGGTACAGGTCTTCGTACGACTCCAGTTCACCTACCGAGACCGGCTCGGAGGGGATGAGCCCTGTGCAGTCCCAGGAAGAGGCCGCATTGGACAGATAGTCATAAGAGTCGATGAGGTGCTGGTTTTCTAAATCTTTTTTATCTTTCATAGTCAAGGATACCTCCTGTTTTACAATATTTATGGAACGGTTCAGACAAGGACGTGCGTACCTTGCCAACTGACGCTGTCTTTAGAATATGTAGAAAGAGAAATGCACATACTGTATATTATTTCCATGGCAGCGGCGAGTGACTTTATCCTGTATCATTGTAGTAGAAAGAACAGGGAAATTGTGGTAGTATGACATTATATAAAGTTATTATAAACGGACAGGAGTTTTTTTATTATGGAAGAGCAGAATATTCATATAGCGATTGATACACATACCCATACGCTTGCAAGCGGACATGCTTACAACACGCTGCGCGAGATGGCCAAAATGGCGGCGGACAAAGGGCTTTCGGGGCTGGCGGTTACAGAGCACGCGCCAGAGATGCCGGGAACGTGCCACATATTTTATTTCCAGAATATGAGGGTAGTGCCGAGACGTATGTACGGCATAGAGCTTCTGATGGGAGTGGAGCTGAATGTCATGAAGGGGAACGGCGAGGTGGATCTGCCGGAATACCTGATTCGCGAGCTGGACATGGCGATAGCCAGCATCCATGTGCCCTGCTATGAAGGGGAGCTTGACGAGAAGGAGATTACCCAGACATACATCAACGTGATGGAGAAGGACTATATCGACATCATAGGGCACCCGGACGATGGCAGGGTGCCGGTGGATTATGAGGCGCTCGCAAAAGAGGCGAAGCGGACAGGCACGCTGCTGGAGGTGAACAATTCCTCCCTGAGGCCGGGAGGGTTCCGCCAGAATACACGCCACAATGCCGCCCGTATGCTCAGACTGTGTAAGGAATACGGGACGATGGTAGTGCTCGGCTCAGACGCCCACATGGATGTGGACATAGCCAACTGCCGGTATTCCATGGAAGTTCTGAAGGAGGCTGCATTCCCGGAAGAGCTTGTGGCCAATACATCTCTGGAAAAATTCAGGGCTTGTCTAAAACGGAATAAAAAACTATAGACTTTACGAATTTAGTGTGCTAAAATGTAACAGTAATGAATTCTGTTACGAAGGAGATAATAGTATGAGTAAAAAGATCAGGACGGAAGCAGTGGACTATCTGTTTCGTGCTATACTAAGTCTGGAAGATAAAGAAGAGTGCTATACTTTTTTCGAGGATATCTGTACGATCAACGAACTGCTGTCGCTGTCGCAGCGTTTTGAGGTGGCAAAGATGCTGAGGGAACATAAGACATATCTGGAAATCGCCGAAAAGACAGGGGCGTCCACCGCTACGATCAGCCGCGTGAACCGTTCCCTGAACTATGGAAATGACGGTTATGATATGGTGTTCGAGAGGATTAAGGAAGATAGATAAAAAAGAAATAGAGCGGTCCGCTCTATTTCTTTTTGTTCTCATTGTCCGGTTCGGGCAGTTCGTCTATGAGCTTTTCTATAATGAGCTTTTTCACATACACGTCGAAGCTCAGGCTGCATATGAACGAGAAAAGCTGCAGATAATCCCTCTCTCCGCCTTCCTGCGCTTCTGCAAAGCTTTCCGTGGCAGTCTTGTGCACGCGGGCCACCTCTTTCTGAAGGGAATCGATACGTGCCTTCTCGGTCTGGCATATCTCCTCGTAGATAGAAGTAAGGTCGAAACTGCCGCCGTTATCAAAATACTTTCCGGTAATCGGCGCCAGCAGAGTCTCTATATCTTTGATGGACAGGATGTTCTTAAAGTAGTAGATGAAGATAAGGACGAGAATATGCTCTCTTGAATACTTCTTCTTCACCGGCGGCGGGAGAAGGTTATTCTTCGCATAGTTGTTGATCATCGTCTTTGTCAGAATCTTGTCTTCAGGAAAGCGCTTCGTAGAGCTCAGTTCCTTTTCCATGAATGTAGTTACCTGGTCCATATATAATTCTATATTTGGAATGCTGTCAGGTCTCACATAGTCAATCCGCGAGATGCTGGATAATATACTGTTCAGCATATCTTTTGTATCAATCGTCATAATAGTATCACCCCAATATAGTCATTATATAGTATTAAAAACTATATGGCAAGTATTTTCTGGTTTGCCCCTTGACAGCCTGTGCTATGATTTAAATAATAATAGAAAAGGAGCTGTGAGGTTATGTGCGGACGTTATTATGTAGACGACGAGACGGCCAGGGAGATAGAAAAAATTGTCAGGCAGCTGGACCGGAAGCTGCTCATAAAGGGAGAGATATATCCGGGACAGAAGGCTTCGGTCATCGCGCGGGAAGCGGGAGAGGCAGTGCTTCGGCAGATGGACTGGGGATATCCTGCGCCACAGAACAAAGGGCTTGTCATCAATGCCAGAAGCGAGAGCGCCCTGCAGAAGCGGATGTTTTCCGAGAGCGTCATGAGCCGCAGATGCGTCATACCGGCGCGGTCGTTCTACGAGTGGGATAAAGATAAGAACAAGATTACCTTTAAGCCGGAGGGGAAGACGGGGATGTTCCTCGCCGGATTCTGGAAACGCTTTTCAGAAGAGGATCATTTTATCATCCTCACGACAGACGCCAATGCCTCTGTCCGCCCTGTGCACAACAGGATGCCGCTCATTCTGGATGAAGAGAAGAGCAGGGCATGGCTGGAGGATGAGAAGAGATATGAGCAGCTGCTCGGTCTGCAGCCGGATACGCCGCTGGAAAAAGAAGGTTTTATGCAGGAGAGCCTTTCGCTTTAGGATGTGGAGGTCTGCCGGGAAGAAATTACCAGATAAATCGAACGTAAGTTCTGATATACTTACAGTAAAAAGAAAGAGGTGTGAGTCATGTCAGAACAGATTATCTATCATATTGATGTAAACTCCGCCTTCCTTTCGTGGGAGGCGGTTTTTCGTCTTGGCTTTCTGGGAGCGTCCACAGACCTGAGGGACATACCATCAGCTATCGGCGGAGATATAAAGCAGAGGCACGGAATCATTCTTGCCAAATCCATCCCCGCGAAAGCATATGGAATCAAGACAGGGGAATCGATACCGGAGGCAAGGCAGAAATGTCCGGGCCTTTATATCGCCCCACCGAATTACGGTCTGTACGAGAAGTGCTCCCGGGCCTTTACGGATATTCTGAAAGCGTATACGCCGGCCGTGGAGCAGTACAGCATCGATGAGGTATTCATGGATATGTCCGGCATGCAGAAGCTGTTCGGGGATCCTGTGAAAACGGCCTTTGATATCAAGGACCGTATCCGCAGGGAACTAGGGTTTACGGTGAATATCGGCATCTCGTCCAACAAGCTGCTGGCCAAGATGGCCTCGGATTTTAAAAAGCCTGACCGGGTGCACACATTATTTCCGGAAGAGATCAGGACGAAGATGTGGAAGCTGCCGGTAAGCGACCTGTTTTTTGTCGGGCGCGCCACTGCAAAGAAGCTGTATAAGCTTGGCGTATGCACGATAGGACAGCTGGCGGAGGCGGATCCGGAGCTGCTTCGGCTGCATCTGAAATCCCACGGGGACGTGATATGGAACTTTGCCAACGGAAGGGACTTCTCTATCGTGGAGCCGGAGCCCATACCGAACAAAGGATATGGGAACAGCACGACGACACCTTTTGACGTGACGGACGCGGCGGCAGCCAAGCTTGTGCTGCTTGCGCTGGCGGAGACGATCGGGATGCGTCTTCGGAAGGACGGGGTAAAGGTCCAGGTCATAAGCATCGGGATAAAGGACCGGGAATTCCGCCATGTGTCCCATCAGACGGTGCTGCCGAACCCGACCAATATCACGAAAGAGATATATGAAGCGGCCTGCCGGCTGTTCGACGAATTGTGGGATTACGCTCCTATCCGGCATCTCGGTATACACACGGGCCGGGTAAAGGATGAAGGGGAGCTGAGGCAGCTGTCGCTGTTCGACGACAGGGACTACAGGAAACTGGAGCGGTGGGACAGGACGATCGACCGGGTGAGAGGGAGATTCGGAATAGACGCGGTAAGACGCGCGGCCTTCCTGGCCGTACCGGAGATAGACCATCTGTCCGGAGGGGTGTCAAGAGAAAAACGGACAGTAGATTATGAGAAGCTTAAGATAGAGTAGGAGGGAGAGCGATGGCTTTTGGAATCGGTATAAATACAGAAGCCCCGGACCGTGGACCTGTCCGGGGAAAGCAGGAAGACATCGCCTGCGGGTGCTGGTTCACGAGCAGGGGAAATATGTTTCCGAAGTTTATCAAATATGAGGACGAGGACGGGGTAATCCGCTCCATATCGAATATCGAAGTGCTGTATTCGGAGAAGGAGAATTTCTGCGGCATCCCTATGATGTCCTACGCGTGCCGGACGGTGGCGGAGGGGAGAGAATATTTCTTCACGCTGCTGTTCCATCAGACAGAGTGCAGATGGAAGATTGTCTGGAAGGGGACAGAGTAACAAAGAATGACAAATATATTGACAGGCTAATGAGCACTAGCTATAATGAAAGCAGAGAAGCTAGTGTTCATTAGCCTGTTTTGGCAGAGGAGGAAATCATATGCAGGAAAATCAGCTGGAAGAATATTTGAGCAAGGGTGTGGAACGGATTGTGCAGGGAATACTAAGAGCGTCGGGGGACAATCCGAAGGAGAGCCTGTTCCTGGCACGATATGCGTCTTTGGGACGTGAGGCGGGCAGAAGGAGGGCCAGGCTTGAGGCGGCGGGAGAACATATTCCTCCGTTCCTGATTGCCAGCATTACAGACTCATGTAACCTCCACTGCAAGGGGTGTTACGCCAGGGCGAACGTAAGCTGTATGGACAGAGGCAAAGAAGAGCAGATGTCCGAAAAGCGGTGGGGAGAAATATTCTGCCAGGCGGAAGAGGCAGGTGTCGCATTTATCCTGCTTGCAGGTGGAGAGCCGCTCCTGCGCCGGGACGTACTGGAGCAGGCCGGCAGGCACCGCAGGATCCTGTATCCTGTATTCACGAACGGGACGATGCTCGATGAAGCGTATCTGAAGCTGTTCTGCAAGAACCGGAATCTCATACCCGTGCTCAGCATAGAAGGAGAGGAAAGGCTCACGGACGAACGGAGGGGAAGCGGCGTCTACGCTTCCCTGCAAAAGGCGATGGAGAGGATGAAAGAGGGCGGCATCCTGTTTGGCGTCTCGGTGACGGTGACAAGGGAGAACATGCAGGAAGTCCTGTCGGAGGAATTTACAGCACATCTGGTCCGCCAGGGATGTAAAGCCGTCATCTATGTAGAGTATGTACCGGCAGAGAAGGAGACAGAGCATCTGGCGCCGGGAGACGAAGAGCGGGCATATATGGAGCAGCGCTTAAAGATGCTGAGGGAAGCCCAGAAAGAGCTGCTGTTCGTATCCTTCCCGGGAGATGAGAAGAGCTCCGGCGGCTGCCTGGCGGCGGGAAGGGGATTCTTCCATATCAATGCGAAGGGAGGGGCGGAACCGTGCCCGTTCTCCCCTTTCTCGGATACGAGCCTGTTACATACGAGCCTGCGTGAAGCGCTGAAGTCCCCGTTCTTCCTTCGGCTGAGGACAGAGGGGCTGCTGACGAAGGAGCATACCGGCGGATGCGTGCTGTTTGAGCAGGAGCAGTCTGTAAAGGGCTGTCTGTGAGGAGGGAGCATATGGGAACAAAAGAGCGGATCATGGAAGAAGCGCTCACCCTGTTTTCTACAAGGGGTTATGAAGGGACGAGCGTGAAGAATATTGCGGAAGCTGTGGGAATAAAAGATAGCTCACTATACAAACACTATAAGAGTAAGAAAGAAATTTTTGATACGATCGTGCAGGAGATGTCCTCCAGGATGGCACACATGTCGCAGACGCTCGGCCTCCCGGACGAGGGGGATATGGAACAGGCGGTCCGGGTATACGGCAATCTGACGACGGACGGCCTTATAAAGCTGAGCCGGCAGATATTCCTGTTCTACCTGAAAGACGCTTTTGCGTCCCGGTTCCGCCGGATGCTGACGATTGAGCAGTACCGGACGAGAGAGATATATGAGGTCTACCGGAAGATATTTATGGAAGACAGCATCACCTATCAGACGGCTTTATTTGCACAGATGACCCGGTGGGGCGTGCTAAGAGATGCCGATCCGGCTGCCATGGCTATGAACTTCTATGCACCGGTATTCTTCCTGCTGAACAAATATGACCAGGAGCCGGAGAGAGAAGAAGAGGCGCTTGGTGAGCTTAAGCGGCATGTGCGGGAGTTTGCGAGGATATATGCGCGGTCAGAGGAGAGGTAAAGGATGCAGAAAAGACTTAAAACTTCGATGAAGGCTTCTGCCGCCGTAGCCGCAGCCGCCGTGGCCGACCTTGCGGTGATGCGGATATTCCTGAATATAGCGGTAGAGCGCAGATGCCGTTTTCTTAAAGGACAAAGGGACAGGAAGAAGGCGTGCAGGGATGAGATACGGCAGGGCATGGAATGGATGGAGAAGCAGAAAAGCGAAGCGGTCACGATAGAAAGCTTTGACGGGCTTAAGCTGAGAGGGCATTATGTAAAAGCGAAAGAGGCCCGGCGGATCATGGTCATGTTCCACGGGTGGCGTGGGACGTGGAAGCGTGACTTCGGCGCCTGCGCGCGCGAACTGTACGAAGAAGGCTGCAGCCTCCTTCTCCCGGAGCAGCGTGCCCAGGGAGAGAGCGAAGGGACATACATGGGGTTTGGCATACTGGAGCGGCACGACTGCCATGCATGGCTTAACTGGGTGGAAAAGCATAACGGCAGCCATCTGCCGGTGTACCTCTACGGCGTGTCTATGGGAGCATCCACGGTACTCATGGCGGCAGGCAGTGCGCTCCCGGGATGCGTAAAGGGCATTATCGCAGACTGCGGATTCTCCTATCCGGACGATATGGTGCTGAACTTCGGACGGAAGCATTTCCGGCTCGTGGGAGCCCGCACGGTAAAGCGGCTGACACGATGGTGCAGGAGAATGGCAGGATTCGGGTTCGACGACTACTCCGTGCCGGAGGCGCTGAAGGACTGTGACATCCCCGTGCTGTTCATACACGGGAGAGCAGACACGTTCGTGCCGTGCCACATGACGATCCAGAATTATGAGGCGTGCACGGGGAGAAAGCGCCTTCTGCTCGTGGAAGGCGCGGACCACTGCGGCAGCTACCTGAAAGACCGTAAGGCATACATGGAGGCGGTGCGCTGGATCTGGGAGCAAAATGACGGGAATAAGGCAGAATAATGGAGCTGGTTTCAGAAAATGTGACGAAAATGAAACTTCTCCTTACATGAAGGGAGCCGGATCTGTTAAAATACACTTGATTCGGCAGAAACTAAATATTGCGTATATATCGGGCCGCTGACGTCCGATAGGATACAGATGGAAATGGTAGTGAAGATTATGTGGTTGTAATTGTAACGAAAGTTATCAATCATGTCTTCGCTGCTTTTTTTCTGCCCGGATATCAGAAAAGAAAGGAGAATAGGTAAAATGAACCAGAATACAAATGAATATCTTGCACGTGAGCCGGTAGGCAGGCTGATGCTTAAATTTTCCGTTCCGTGCATCCTGTCGCTGCTCGTGTCGGCGCTTTACAATATTGTAGATCAGATTTTTATAGGAAGGGGGGTCGGATATCTCGGCAACGGAGCGACGAACGTCGTATTCCCGATTACGGTGATTGCCCTGGCTCTGGCCCTTCTCATAGGGGATGGCTGTGCCGCATATCTAAGCATCTGTCAGGGAATGAAGAATGAAGAGAGGGCACACAAGAGCGTAGGAAATGCGGTCGTGATGAGTACGGCGGCCGGCCTGCTGCTGACGGCAGCGTTCCTGTTCCTGAAAGAGCCGATGCTGGCCTGGTTCGGGGCCACGGAAAACAACATCGCATATGCAAAGGAGTATTTTGAATATCTTGTCATCGGTATCCCCTTCTTCCTGTTTGCCAATGCAATGAATTCCATCATACGGGCGGACGGCAGCCCGCAGTTCGCCATGCTGTCGACGCTTGCAGGCTGTATCATCAATGTGGTATTGGATCCCATAGCCATATTCGTCCTGCACTGGGGAATGATGGGTGCTGCGGTGGCGACGGTTGCCGGCCAGGCCGTGTCGGCCCTGCTGGCGGTATATTATCTGCTTCATACGAAGTCCTTCCGGCTCAGAAAGTCCAGCTTCCGGCCGAAGGCCGGCCTGTTCAGACATACGCTGCCCCTCGGCGTCAGCAGCTTTCTGACGCAGGTGTCCATTGTGGTTATCATGATCGTCATGAATAATGTGCTTGTCACGTATGGGGCAAGGTCGAAGTACGGCGCGGATATCCCGCTGACGGTCGTGGGCATCGTCATGAAAGTGTTCCAGATCGTCATCTCTGTCGTCGTCGGGATCGCTGCGGGAGCCCAGCCTATTGTAGGTTATAACTATGGCGCGGGACATTATAGGAGGGTAAAAGAGATCTTCAAGAAGATGATGCTGGCAGAGTTCGTGACAGGACTCGTCTCCTGCATAGGATTTGAGTTCTTTCCGCTTAAGATTATCGGGATATTCGGGAGTGAGAACGGGCTGTATAATGAGTTTGCCATGCTGTCTTTCCGGGTGTTCCTCGGGATGATAGTGCTGTGCTGCCTGCAGAAGGCGGTAAGTATCTTCCTGCAGTCGCTCGGAAAGCCGATCCTGTCCATGTCGCTGTCGCTTCTGAGGGAATTTGTACTGAGCGTGCCGCTTGCCCTTATCCTGCCGGACCTGTTTGGCGTGACCGGGGCATTGTATTCTGCCCCGGCTGCGGATATCGTCTCCTTTGCGGCTGCGGTACTCTGCATAGCCCATGTATTCAGGGAGATGAAGACAGAAGAGAAGAAGCTGGAGGAGCCGTTAAAAACTTCCGTATGTCTTTCCATTCTCGAGTGATACGCCCTTCGCAGCAGCCATCTCGCTTACCGTTACGAGCTGCCAGCCCTCTCTGGTCAGTTCGGGAATGACGGCCAGAGCGGCATCTATGCTGAAAGAATGAATATCATGTAGCAGGATGACAGCCCCATCGCCTGCGGAGGAACGGATGGATTCTATCGTCGCCGCCGTGTCCTTCGTCTTCCAGTCAAGGGTGTCTACAGACCAGAGGACCAGGGGCATTCCCGCGTCAGCCCTCACCGCATCATTGATGGCGCCGTAAGGCGGGCGCAGGAGATTGGCCGGCTGTCCGCACGCGTTCTGTATAGCTGCATTCGTATCCTCAATCTGCCTTTTGATCCTCTCCGGCTTCTGCTTCGTGAGGTCGGGGTGGTTGTAAGTATGGTTGCCGAGTTCGCAGCCAATCTCTGACATCTTCTTTACGGCGTCCGGATATTTCGGTACGTTCATCCCCTGCATGAAGAATGTGGCATGTGCGTTGTACCGCTCGAGCACGTCGAGCAGCTCCTGCGTCCGTTCTCCTGGCCCGTCGTCGAAGGTCAGGGCAATCATCGGCCTGTCCGGCTGTACAGAAGCCTCCCCTTTGGACAGAAGCCTGCCATCCTTGTCAAAGGTGCACTGCTTCAGTCCAATCTGGCGCTGTCCGGTCACCATATCCCCGTTTTCATCAAAGTAATATGTATTTCCGCCGGAAGTGAGAAAGTCACCAGTCATGTATTCCCCGCTGTTCAGCCGGAATTTCTTTCCCTCCCATGCGCCGAGCCTGTTCTTGACGACAAGCGTTCCGTCCTGCACGTCAAGCCGGACCTTGGAGGCCCATTTCTCTTTCATCCGCTTCCGGAAATCCTTATTCAAAATAATCTTGACGGGGTACGTACTGTCCACCGATGCGTCTGCATTGTAGGACAGGGTATAATGCTTGCCGGAATTGAGCTCATTGACGAAATCTTTAATCGTGAGCTTTCTCTTTTTGTCCAGCATCTTATCCGGGCTCTTGCCCTTGTAGACCGCGGTTGCCTTAAGGTTCGGCAGTGCTTCCCCCTGCATAATCTCGGCTTTTTCAAGCTTTAATGTGATGTCGATGGGCTGCGTGTATGCCCGGACCGTCAAGAATGCGGTAAACACGAGCAGAACCGCGGCAGTGCAGCCAATCCCTATCTTCATGTTCCGGTGCAGCTTTGCTCTCTTCCTGTGCTGTGAGATTCGCCTGCTTTCGGTGTGCGTAGCTGTATGCTCTATCTGTTGATTCATCTGTATCTTATCCCCTCGTAAAAGCTATATTTATCAAGCTGCCGATGCCAATATCTATAAGAATACTATAGCATATTCTGTCGGATTGTGACGAATGAAAACAGTAAGAATCTATTAATATTTTCTGAATGTCTGCCTTGCACTTCACGGGCAAAGAACTTATAATAGATACAGACTTTTGTGAAGGGAATCTATACGATGAAATCGAGTGTATTATGTTATAATCTGAAAGGTACGAGAAAAGGAAAGCAGATAGCGATGATGTTTGGCTTTCTTGGCTATAAGGTGCGCCACGTGGAGAAGGAAGAATACCACGTTCCGGTCGGAGTGCTGGCAGGCGTCGATAAGATGGAAGGCGGGCTTCCGGCCTATGAAGAGGAGGGGTTCTCCGACGAGATGCTTGTCATGAACGCCGAATCGGAGGAGCTGATGGACAAGGCCCTCTTCCTCATGCGCAAGGAGGGGCTGAAAGTAGGGCTGAAGGCGATGCTTACGCCATCCAACCGGGCGTGGACGTCCATAGCCCTGCACGATGAGATACAGAAGGAACATGAGTATATGAAAGAAATGGAAAGGAACAAGAAAGATTGAGCATCTACGAGACATTAAACGAACAGCAGCAGGAGGCGGTATACCACACAGAGGGGCCGCTTCTCATACTGGCAGGAGCCGGTTCCGGCAAGACCCGGGTCCTCACCCACAGGATTGCTTATCTCATAGAGGAAAAAGGGGTCAACCCATGGAACATCCTGGCAATTACATTTACGAACAAAGCGGCGGGGGAGATGCGGGAACGCGTCGATGATATCGTCGGCTTCGGTGCAGAGAGCATATGGGTGAGTACCTTCCACAGTACGTGCGTGAGGATTCTGCGCCGCCATATCGACAAGCTTGGGTTCGATACGAACTTTACCATCTATGACAGTGATGACCAGAAGACGCTTATGAAAGACGTGTGCAGGCTTCTCCAGGTGGACACGAAGATATACAAGGAGCGCACGCTGCTTAGTGCCATATCGTCCGCAAAAGATGAACTTGTCACGCCGGAAGAGTATCGCATACGGGCGGAAGGCGACTACAACAAGCAGAGGATTGCCCAGGTGTACGAAGAGTATGAGAAGCAGCTGCGCTCCAACAATGCGTTGGACTTCGACGACCTGCTCGTAAAGACAGTGCAGCTGTTCCAGACACAGGCAGACATTCTGGACTATTATCAGGAGCGGTTCCGGTACATCATGGTGGATGAGTACCAGGATACGAATACGGTGCAGTTTGAACTCATACGGCTTCTCGCCTCCAAATACCGGAACCTGTGCGTCGTCGGGGACGATGACCAGTCTATCTATAAGTTCCGCGGCGCGAACATCAAGAATATCCTGAATTTTGAACAGGTGTATGAGGATGCGAAAGTAATCAAGCTGGAGCAGAACTACCGTTCCACGAGCAATATCCTCAACGCGGCCAACGCGGTTATCCGCAACAACTGCGGCAGGAAGGACAAGACGCTCTGGACGGATAACGGCGATGGCGACAAGATTCATTTCCGGCAGTTTGACTCCGCTTACGACGAGGCGGAATACATAGTCGGGGACATCCGGGAGCACGTGGATGACGGAAGCTGTACTTATAACGACAATGCCATCTTGTACCGGACGAATGCCCAGTCACGTATGTTTGAAGAGAAGTTCGTGACAGCCAACATACCGTATAAGGTCGTAGGCGGCGTCAACTTCTATGCGAGAAGGGAGATCAAGGACCTGCTTTCCTACCTGAAGACGGTCGATAACGGGCAGGATGACCTGGCAGTGCGCAGGATTGTCAATGTCCCGAAACGGGGCATCGGGCTTACGAGCATCAACCGGGTCCAGGAATATGCATCCACACGCGAGATAGGCTTCTATGAAGCGCTCCGCGCGGTAGACCTGATTCCGAATATCGGAAGAGGAGCGTCAAAGCTTGAGTCGTTCGTGGCGCTCATCGAACATTTCAAGGCAGACGCCCGGGATATGTCCATCCTAGATCTGATGCAGGAAATTATGGATGAGACGGGCTATATCGAGAGCCTGCAGGCGGAAGACAGTATCGAGGCGGAGACGCGCATCGAAAATATCGATGAGCTGATGAGTAAAATCGCGGCTTATGAAGAATCGTGCGAAGAGGCTAATGAGCCGGCCGCGCTGAGCGGGTTCCTCGAGGAGGTGGCCCTTGTGGCAGATATCGACAGCCTCGACGAGAGCAGCGACTACGTAGTGCTCATGACGCTGCACAGTGCAAAGGGACTGGAATTCCCGCGGGTATATCTGGCAGGGCTGGAGGACGGCATCTTCCCAAGTTATATGACGATAACCGCAGATGACCCGGAGGAAGTGGAGGAAGAAAGACGGCTCTGCTATGTGGGCATCACGAGGGCGAAGGAAGAGCTGACGCTTACCTGTGCCAGAAGGCGCATGATACGCGGAGAGACGCAGTACAACAAGATGTCCCGGTTCCTGAAGGAGATACCGATGGACCTGCTCGCCACGGGAGCCGTGTTCGAGAAGGACGACGAGCCGCCGAAGCAGAGCGCATACGCTCAGGCAAGGCAGACGTTCCGCACCAGGGCCTTTGGAGGCGCCGCAAAGCCGGTCAGGCAGTTTGCCGTCCCCGAGGGAAACGGACCGGGCTACGGCATAGGCGACAGGGTGCGCCATATCAAGTTCGGCGCAGGCACGGTCACGGCCATTACAGAGGGCGGACGGGACTATGAAGTGACGGTTGATTTTGACGGACCGGGCACGAAAAAAATGTTTGCCACATTTGCCAGGCTGGAAAAGATATAAATGGATAAAAGTTGGCAATTTTGGCATAAATATATAGTAATCTCAAATTGATAGTGTTATAATAAGGTCAATAATTGAACTTGCATTGACAAGCAGGAGAAAGGATGTGGGAGCATGAGTAAGGTAGAGGATTTTATTGCAGCAACGAAGCTGAGCGAGCTGGTTAATAAAAAGGATGATGACAAGCACTGTAAGACAGTTCTCTGGGTTCTTGCCATTGTAGGCGCAGTTGCTGCTGTCGCGGGAATCGCATACGCTGTATATTGTTTCTTTACGCCAGATTATCTGGAAGACTTTGAAGAAGATTTTGAGGATGATTTTGATGATAATTTCTTCAATGACGAAGATCAGGTATAGAAGAACAAATTGGAAACTATAAGAGAGAAGCAGGCTGGAGCCATCAGGTTATCCTGCCTGCTTTTTATGTGACAGGGGAAAACCCTGCGTCTGATGGCTGGACCTTTGAGCAGGGGACACTGCCGGAGAAAGGAAATGAATTATGGAAGAACAGTTTTTAGCACTGCTGATCGATGCGGATAATATATCTGCAAAGTACATCAAACCGATACTTACGGAGCTGTCCAAGTACGGAAATATAACATACAAAAGAATATATGGGGACTGGACGAGCACCCAGCAATCGAAATGGAAGGATGAGCTGCTGACCAACTCGATTACGCCGATTCAGCAATTCAGCTATACGCAGGGGAAGAATGCCACGGATTCGGCCATGATCATCGATGCCATGGACATCCTGTACACGAACGATGTGGACGGCTTCTGCATCGTTTCAAGCGACAGTGATTTTACCCGTCTCGTCAGCCGATTAAGGGAGAGCGGCAAGCTCGTGATCGGCATGGGTGAGAATAAGACGCCGGAACCTTTCCGAAAGGCATGTGATAAGTTCACCATATTAGAAAACCTGGTAAATGAGGCGGTGCCGGGCGAGGAGGAAGAGCTGGAAGAGACAGAAGAGCTGCACGGCGGGCTCCGCGTAGAACGGATTGAGGATGAGATTATCAAGATGGTCATCGAGAACCAGGACAATAACAAGCAGACCGGGCTCGGGGAGGTGGGCAGCCGTCTCGTCAGCCTGTATCCGGACTTTGACGTGAGAAGCTACGGATATAACATGCTCTCCCGTTTCCTGGAGGATTTCACAAGAATCCAGCTCGTCAAGAAGGGCAACTTCATGTCCGTCACGCTCAAGGAAGACAAAGGGATGAAAGAAGACATAGACCGCTTCGTGCTGAAGCTTGTAAAAGAAGCGGGAAAGGATGGGATCGAACTGAGCATCCTCGGAAACCGCGTATATGAGAAATATAAGAACTTCAAAATAAGCGATTACGGCTATTCCCAGTTCAGCCAGTATATAAAGAGCCTGCGCAGCGTACAGGTGCAGCAGGACAAGACGATAATGAAAGCAAAATACACAGACTAAGGTAAGACAGAGAGGTAGAAGGAAGATGAAAAAAGGGCAGGTATACGAAGGAACGATAGAATCAGTTGAATTCCCAAACAAGGGGAAGGTATTCCTACCTGATGAAGATAAGACCGTCATAGTGAAAAACGGCATCCCGGGGCAGAAGGTGAAGTTCTCTGTCAACAAGATCCGCAAAGGAAAGGCAGAGGGCAGCATACTGGAAGTGCTCCGTCCGTCCGATGTGGAGATAGAGCCGGCCTGCACGCATTTCGGGCAGTGCGGCGGCTGCACGTACCAGAACCTCCCCTATGAGGAGCAGCTGAAGCTGAAGGAGTCCCAGGTCAAGGCCATGATGGATGAGGCCGTGGACGGGGTCTACGTGTGGGAAGGAATCAAGCCGAGCCCTGCCCTGCAGGAGTACCGCAACAAGATGGAATTCTCCTTTGGGGATGAATATAAAGACGGCCCCCTGGCTCTTGGCATGCACAAAAGGGGCAGCTTTCACGACATTGTAAATGTGGAAGGCTGCAGGATTGTTGATGAAGACTACAGGAAGATACTGGCCTGCACGCTGGAATATGCGAGAAAGTCCGGCCTCCCTTATTACCACCGCATGAGACATACCGGATATTTCCGCCATCTGCTCGTAAGAAAGGCAGTAAAGACGGGGGAGATCCTTATCGATATCGTCACCACTTCGGAATATGACTTTGACGGAAGCTTCCGCGGGGATAAGTGGGCAGACGAGCTGCTGGCCCTTCCGCTGGATGGAAAGATTGCCGGTATCCTCCACACGAAGAATGACAGCGTGGCAGACGTGGTGAAAGACGAAGGGACAGATATCGTGTACGGCCAGGACTGCTTCTATGAAGAGCTTCTGGGGCTGAAATTCAAGATTACGCCGTTCTCCTTTTTCCAGACGAACTCCCTCGGCGCGGAGGTGCTGTACGAGACGGTCCGAGCATATATCGGCGAGACGAAGGACAAGGTGATCTTCGACCTGTACAGCGGAACCGGGACGATAGCCCAGATACTTGCCCCGGTGGCAGAACGGGTGGTCGGCGTAGAGATAGTGGAGGAGGCCGTGGAGGCCGCAAAGGAGAATGCGGCGCTGAATGGCCTTGACAACTGCACGTTCTGGGCGGGGGATGTGTTGAAGGTAATCGACGGCCTTGGGGAAGTGCCGGACCTGATCGTGCTGGATCCGCCAAGGGATGGCGTGCACCCGAAAGCGCTGGAGAAGATTACGAACTTTGGCGTGGAGCGGATGGTGTATATTGCGTGTAAACCGACTAGCCTTGCGAGGGATCTGGAGATGCTGCAGGGGAGAGGGTATAAGGTGGAGCGGATGGCGTGTGTGGATCTGTTTCCGGGGACGGTGCATGTTGAGACGGTTGTTCTTTTGTCCCAACAAAAACCAGATGACACGATAGAGATCGACTTAGACCTGGACGAGCTGGATGCCACCAGTGCCGAGTTGAAAGCAACCTATCAGGAAATCAAAGATTATGTGCTGAAAGAATTTGGCTTGAAGGTTTCAAGTTTATATATTTCTCAGGTAAAACGCAAATGTGGAATTGAAGTGGGAGAAAACTATAATCTTCCAAAATCAGAAAATGCAAGAGTTCCACAATGCCCGAAAGAGAAAGAAGATGCTATCAAGGCTGCCCTGAAATATTATGCGATGATCTAAGGACATCGCTGATTTCAAGGAGGAATAACACATGAAAAGCACATTTGAAAAAATGGGTGGAACCTACACACTTGGCGCAGACGGAATTTACTATCCGAATCTTGTCAGTACAGATGAAGAACCGCATTATGGGAAATACGGAATGTTGCGGAAAACATATCTGAAAGAGCATCGTCCGGCAATGTATTCACTGTATATGTTGGAAGACAGATTGACAGAACATCTGAATGCGGTGGACGATGAAACACAGGAGAAAATGGATATTCTGGTGAGTCAGATGATGGAGAAGCAGGGCATTACGGAAGAATTGAAAGCTCGTGACCAGATGGAATGGGTTAGAGCGGTAAATAATGTCCGGAATGCTGCAGAAGAGATTGTGTTGAAAGAATTGATTTACAGGTAAACAAAGGGCTGAACAGGTAGGACGAAAAATCCTATTTGTTCAGCTCTTGTGTTTATAATGGGCAAAGAAGAACCAAATTATAATTCCATATCATACGACCTTTTCTTAGTTCGAGCAGGCTGATTTCGCCGTATTTCCTGTTTCCTCTGATATTCAAGTTCCCAGGCACGATGGGAAAAAACATCAGGATCTTCCACATTGAGATAATCTACCTCATTGGCTGCAATATCACGGCGGTGATAGTCATAATACTTACCAAAAGTACCTTTGAGCTGTTCGATCAGCTTATCCCGAAAATCAGGACGTATCTGGATTCGGGTGTCCAGCAATTCTGTATACTGTTCTGGTTCAGGACGAAATTTTTCTTCCCGGAAAGCGGCGGCGTCTTTTTCAAGCTGCTTTTTGAGCGAGGTGTCCTGAGAATACAGGATATCCAGATTTTTATTCATCTGGTCATATTTCTTGGATAGATTCGTCATATCTTTATTGGTAGAGCATTCTGCCTGGAAGATTAGCTGCTCTTTCCTTGATTTCAGTTCTTCGATTTCTTCGGTAATAGTGGTAAGCTGCTGATTTAATTTTATATGCCGGATGGGATTCAAAATACTGGTTTTATCCTTTTGCACATTCAGTTCTTTCCGTTCCGTAACTTTAGCTTTGAGTTCCTTTTTAACTGTGTTGTATTTATTCAGTATTGGATTGAAATGATTCATCCAGTCATGGATCACTTCTTTTTGCATCTCATTATGAAGTAAATGATACTGTATAAAAATCATATGATTGCGGATCGCTTCTAACGTTTCAGCTATTATTGGAATAGACTTTTCTACAGCTTCAGCCAGTTTTGCTACCTTTGCTTTTAATTCTCGGAGCATTTTGTTATCCGCACGAATCTGACGGTTGATTTCACAGCGGTCTGCTATCATGCCTTTCTTTTCCATATTCTGGGCAATGTAGCCTTCATGGATGGTTGGCTGTTCGGTGATTCCCTGATCTGCAAAGCTGCGGTGATCAATGGTAGCATTTATCTGATTACGTGCAAGCATTTTATTTACGGCATCTGCCCAGTTTGCCCGCCAGATACAAAGTTGTTCATCACTGTTCCATTGTTGGGAAATAGGATTCTGTCTGCCATATCGGCTGCTCTTGGGGTGTTTATCAATTCGTTCATATCCTTTTTCCTGTGCAACAGAAGAAGTCAGATATTCTTTCTTTTTCCCAACTTTATAGCGATATTGCTTTTCCCATCCCTGTTTCTGAGCAGTTTTAAATTCAGAAGCAGTAAACCCTTTTTCTTCCCCATCTTTGATACAGAGATATTCTTTTTCTGTTTTATACTGCCATGTTCCATTTTCATTTAATGGTCGGACAGTAAGAAGAATGTGTGCATGGGGATTGTGACCATCTGTATCGTGAATGGCAAAATCAGCACACATCCCCATATCTACAAAATTTTTTTTAATAAAATCTTGAAGAAGAGAAATATTGCTGTCTTTATCCAACTCAACGGGGAGTGCGACAACAAATTCTCTTGCAAGTCGGCTGTCTTTGGTCTTTTCGTTTTCTTCCACAGCATTCCAGAGTTGTTCCCGGTCATTCCATTCCAATGGAGCCATTGGAGGAAGCATCACCTCCTGATAGATCAGCCCCTGCTTTCTGGTATAGTCATGCTGGATGCCGTCATAATCATTGTACATGCGGCTACAGCTCATATAAGCAGAAGCAGCAACAGCAGACCGACCGGAACCGCGGCTGACGACTTTGGCTTGCATATGATAAATTGCCATATCTGGCACCTCCTTTCGATGTTGCCTGCAACAGCGGATAAAGCCCTCGGCAGAGCGCACGAGCCCCGAAGGGGATACCACTGCCTGATTTATCAGGTGGTGAGTAAGTGCGCCCTTCGGGATGAGAAATTGCTGGTGTCAACTAGTGTCAGATTCTTTTGAAACGGTTTAACAATTCCTGTCTGATCTGCGACGGCTCCATTGTCTGGAATTCCGGGAAGATGCTCTCCAAAACGGCACCCTCCTGAATCAGCCTGCGTGTCCGGGCATTTCGCTCTTTCACACGGTTCCGTGCCTGTGCTTCCTCTGCTCTGTGTCTTGCCTGTAATAATTCTTTTCTGATTTCTGTTTGTGTTTTTTTATCTGTCATATTGGCCTCCTTTCTTCTATGACCGTTTCCGGTCAGATTTTTAAGCAAGTAGTTTTCGGGCTTCTGACATATTAGCTACAGCGTTCAGTTCCCGGATATTCTGGTTGTTGATCTTTAGTGGGACACAACGCTCCAGAATCCGGTCATAGATCCTGCTGTGTGCTAAATCTTCCGGATGTTTTAATTCTTCCAACGTCAGATTTGTTGTAATGATCATAGGTTTCATACTGCGGTAACGGCTGTCGATTACATGGAAGACCTGTTCTAAAGCAAATTCGGAATTTCGTTCCACACCCAAATCATCAATGATCAGCAGGCTGTACTGATTTAAACTATTGATAAATTCATTCCGATCCTGCGGATATATTCCGGTCAGAGAATTTAAGATTTTGGCGAAGTTCGTCATGAGTACGGGAACCCCTTTATCTAGCAGAGCGTTTGCAACACAGCCTGCAAAAAAGGATTTCCCAGTGCCGACATCACCCCAGAGCAGCAGCCCCATGGCCTTGGATTTTATTTCCTCCCAGTGAGTAACATAATTTTTTGCCTTTTCAATTTCCGGGTTGATACCGTTATCGTGAGCAAAAGTGAATTCTCTTAAAGCCGGGTCTTGCAGACCGCTGGATTTCAGCCGGGAGATGTGTTCTAGAAATTCCTGGTGTTTTCGTTTTGCTTCTTCTTTTTCATATTGTTCCTGCTGGCATTGGCAGCGGATGATCGGAAACATGATTTTTCCTAAAAATTCTATCTTTTTCTGCCGTGGGGTGTGGCACTTGGAACAGTAGATCAGACCGTCCGTTTCGCTGATATATTCATCTTCTAAAGGCTGCCGGGGAGAAAGGTTCGGCAGTAGGTTTTGTGGTTTTATCATAGGCTTTCATCCTCCTTACATTCATAATGGCGTTTTACTGAATCATTATTTTTCTTCTCTTTATTATTAGGGGACAGTTTTCTGACTGTCTGGCGGACAGAATTCTGTCTGTCAAAGGGACGGTTTTCTGACTGTCTAACAGACAGTTTTTCTTCTGTCTGTGTTGAAAAATCAGCCGGGACTTTTACATAAATCCGGTTGGGATTCCCGGTTCCCTGACGAGCACGACAGATAAGGTCTACTTGTTCCAAAGCACTCAGAGATGTTTTGATGGTTGTCTGGCTTTTGCGAAGTGTTGCTGCCATATCTTCAATGGTGAAATAGGAGAACACATGACCTTTTTTATCAATCCAGCCGTCATTTTTTTGTGATAATCTTGCCCGGTTTAAAAGCACCATATAGAGCAGTTTTGTGGTTTCGGAGAAATCACAGTCCAGAAGAAAACTGGGAAATGCCATATATGGCGGTAGAGTACTGTTTGCAGTAAGAAAGGTTGTCATGCACTCACCTCCCCTCAGATGACGAACACTTATCTATTGCAGTATTTTTCATCTGTAACAGGACTTCCTCTTTGTGTTTTCATAAAAATCCTCCTTTCCGATAATCTTTTGTGCGGATGTTTCGCACAGGATTAGTTTATTGAAAAGAAGGGGGAATGGCATTGAGCCGGGATTGAGTGAGAATTGAGTTACAATGAACTTTCAAATATAAACAGGAATAGTTACAACGAAAAAACGGGTGTATAATCAGGTTAGTAAATATTATTTATTAATCACATCTATTTATGGATTGACAACAGTGAAAAAATAAAGTAAACTAAAGTTAGTTAAAGCTAATTAAAAAACGGCTTATGTTTAGATAATGGGATAGGTTTATAAAATTATAGAAACGTACATCTGATGTTTTTAATGAAAGCAAGGTGTGCATATTTTTTTCACATGAATTAGTTAAAACTAACTATTGATAAAGAAAACTTACTGGGTAGAGTAGATTCATTTTCAGAAAAGATGTTTAAGGAGAAGTGAAAGAAAATGTCAGAGGAAATGTTAGTATGCCATTGTTCACCTACGTTAGCAGGACTGAAAACGGGAAGTCTTTTTTCATGCCCTTATAGTTCACAAAAGATGATTATAAAAGAAATACGTGAATTTAATCAAAAACTGACACAGAAAGGGATCCGGATTATCCCGGTTCGCATATCAGACAAACGGATGCTGGTTTATGTCTATCGTCCAGAAAAGTTAAAAGAAGATTTTTCTGATGAGAAAACTCAGATCATATTGAAATGTAAGGGATATGATTGTACGAATCTATCACAGTGCATCTGCAGACTGATTCAAAAACTGCAGAGTGACCCAGACTTTCCGCATGAAATAGGTTTATTCTTAGGGTATCCGGCAGAGGATGTAAAAGGATTTATTGAGAATAAGGCGGCCTGCAGCAAATGTTCTGGGTGTTGGAAGGTGTACGGGGATGAACAGGCCGCGAGGATTCTGTTTAAAAAATATAAAAAATGCACAGAAATTTATTGCAGGAGATGGAAAAGTGGCGTGGCTGTTGAACAGCTTACGATTACTATATAATCACAAACTTCAGAAAGGAAGGTAAAAATCATGAGTAAAATTGCAGTAGTTTATTGGAGTGGCACAGGAAATACAGAAGCCATGGCAAAGGCAGTACTGGAGGGCGCGAAGGAGAAGGGGGCAGAGGTTGTATTATTAACTCCGGATGAATTTGATGTTTCTATGATGGATTCTTATGATGCGATCGCTTTTGGATGCCCGGCAATGGGAGCAGAAGTATTGGAAGAAGAGGAATTTGAACCGATGTTTGCTTCTTGTGAATCAAAACTTTCAGGAAAAAGAATTGCACTGTTTGGCTCTTATGGCTGGGGAGATGGAGAGTGGATGAGAGACTGGGAGACAAGATGCAAAGAGGCGGGAGCTGTCTTGATTTGTGAAAGCGTGATCTGCAATGAAATGCCCGATGATGAGGGGATTCAATCCTGCAAAGCGTTGGGTGAAAATCTGGATTAATAAATATTGGGGAATGCTGCGAGAAAAGATTTTAATCAGTTAATAGCAGCGTTCCCATAATACGATTTAGAACGCAACCGATGATCAAGAACGGATGATTTTGTAGATATCTGCTATCGGAGCGTTTTATGAATATATTAAAAATGGGAGGTTGGGTATGAGTGTTGTTATTATAGGCGGGCATGATAGAATGGTCTGTCAGTACAAAAAAGTTTGTAAAAGTTTTAATTGTAAAGCGAAAGTCTTTACACAGATGTCTGCAACTTTAAGTAAACAGATTGGGAATCCAGATTTGATTGTACTGTTCACGAATACGGTTTCCCATAAGATGGCCAGGTGTGCAGTGGAGGAGGCGGAACGCTGCAATGCGGATGTAGTGAGATGCCATTCAAGTAGCAAAAATGCGTTACAGGAGATTCTTGGAAGTATCTGTATGTAGCGAAATTTTTTTATATATTAAGAATAGATATTGTTTTGGTGAGTTGATAGAGGTATAGGTTATGTCTTTTTTTCAAAATACTTGTAAGCCAAAAGGAATCGGCGGCAAAATTATGGTTCATATGATGAATACTGGTCATTCATCTATGGCTGAATGGGGATTTACACATATGGAAATTCAAAGCGATAATGTATGTCTGGATATTGGATGTGGCGGTGGGGCAAATGTCAGAAAGTTATTAGAAAAAAGTCCGTATGGCAGAGTGGTTGGCATTGATCATTCAGAAATCAGTGTAGAAAAAAGCAAAAAAATCAATAAAGCAGGGATAGAAAGTAAGCGTTGTGAAATCCTGCAGGGGGATGTCATGAAACTCCCTTTCAGAGGTGAAACTTTCGATGTAATTACTGCATTTGAAACAATATATTTCTGGCCGGATATTAGTGAGGCTTTTAAGAAGGTATATAAAATTTTGAAAATCGGCGGAACGTTTATGATCTGCAATGAATCAAACGGTGAAAATCCAAAGGATGAAAAGTGGACGAAGATAATACAGGGGATGAAGATTTACAATTCTGAGCAAATAGAAAAATCTTTGGAGGATGCCGGTTTTAGAGGAGTAAAAGTAGATAAAACAAAAAAGGTTGGATTTGTGTGGTGGTAAAAAAGTTATGAAAAGCAAAAGAAAACGATGGTATTTATTGTGGTTTGTAGGCGCAGTAATATGGCTGACTAACTTTTTTGACAGTTTCAGAAAAGATGGGGTTGATTTTGTGGTAAGCATGCAACTTTTAGCCGCAATACTCTTCTTTGCTGCAGGTATTGTTGGGCATATTCGATATAAGAAGCACGATAAAAATCAATAATGCAATACTAAATATGGAAAATGAAAAGATTTTAGAAACCGGGAAAGTATGAAATTCCCGGTTTTAAAATGCCATTCAATTTATAGTGAGAAGAGAGTTATTTGATATGCTTTTTGAGGGCTTCAAAACTTTCAGAACTAATGACATGTTCTATCCTGCATGCATCTTGTGCGGCAATATCCGGATCAACACCAAGACGTTCTAGCCAGGAAGAAAGAAGAACATGGCGTTCATAAATCTGTGTAGCTATTTCTTTTCCAGATTCAGTTAAATTAATATATCCTTCCGGAGATACCGTTATATGTCCGCTTGTACGCAGTTTCTTCATAGCCACACTTACGCTGGGTTTTTTAAAGTCTAATTCTGTAGCGATGTCCACAGAACGAACAACAGGACGTTTTTTGCTTAATATTAAAATAGTTTCCAGATAGTTTTCACCAGACGAATTTATGTGCATAGCTTGTCACCTCCTATATCATTCGGATTCTTTTATAAAAATTGTATAGTTATTGTATCATGATTCATGGTATTCAGCCAGATATATTTATAAAAGAAAAATAAAAAAGTATTAAATAATTATTGACAACTCACCGGGATTAGAATATACTAACAACGTCAAATGAGAAAAAACATCGAATAGCTGTGAGTAAATTTTAAGTATAATTGTAAAAATGACTATAAGGAGCGAGTGGATATGAATTTAACAGAAGCCAAAGAAGGGGAAGAATATATCATTAAGGAAATTTTGACAGATGATGAAGAACTGACCTCTTTTCTGTTTTCTCTTGGCTGTTACAGTGGTGAACCAATTACAGTGGTTTCTCATCTGAAGGGTGGCTGTGTAGTTTCCATTAAGGATGGGCGTTATAATATTGATACTGATCTGGCGAAAGCCATTTCAATATAATAAAAAAATAGTAGTTTCCACTATTTTTTTTGCACAAAGGTTAGTGCATACTAATAAAGATAAGATGCGTATAATTAAAGACGTCGAAAAGGAGGAGAATTATGAGGATTGCTTTTGCAGGAAATCCCAACAGTGGAAAGACGACCATGTACAATGCACTTACCGGCAGGAATGAACGTGTCGGGAACTGGGCAGGCGTTACGGTCGAAAGAAAAGAAAGTCCGATCAAGAAAGGTTATTATGACGGGACGGAGGAGTTAGTTGCGGTAGATTTGCCGGGCGCTTATTCTATGTCTCCTTTTACATCGGAAGAAAGCATTACCAGCGGATACGTCAAGAATGAGAATCCGGATGTGATCATCAATATCGTGGATGCTACGAATCTGAGCAGAAGCCTGTTTTTTACCACACAGCTTCTGGAACTTGGGATTCCAGTAGTTGTCGCACTGAATAAGAGCGATATCGTTAATAAGAAACAGACAAAAATTGACGAGAAGATTCTGTCTGAAAAGCTGGGCTGTCCGGTAATCAAGACGATTTCCACTTCTTCCGGACATGAAGGACTCAAAGAGACTGTAAATGCTGCGGCTGCATTAAGAGGAAAAGGTCAGAAAGCACCTTATGTGCAGGGGGATATTGATTTCAAAGATAAAACGGCAGTAGAAGCGGCTGACAGAAAGCGTTTTGAGTTTGTGAATGGAATTGTAAAGCAGGTAGAGAAGAGAAAAGTTTTTACAAAGGATAGAAACGTACAGGATAAGATTGACGGTATCATCACACATAAGATTATCGGTATACCGATTTTCGCAGCAGTTATCTTCCTTGTGTTCTACATATCCCAGACAACGCTCGGTACCTGGATCGCAGACTGGCTGGTGGCATGGATCGAGACTTTCCAGGGATGGGTCGGCGGACTGATGGAAAATGCAAACCCGCTTCTGTATGCACTCCTTGTAGATGGTATCATCGGTGGCGTTGGTGCAGTTGTCGGTTTCCTTCCGCTTGTTATGGTCATGTACTTCTTAATTGCATTATTGGAAGATTGTGGATACATGGCAAGAGCTACAGTAGTTCTGGATCCGATTTTTAAGAGAGTAGGGCTTTCCGGTAAATCTGTCATTCCTATGGTCATTGGTACAGGATGTGCGATTCCGGGCGTTATGGCTTGCCGTACAATCCGTAACGAAAGAGAACGTCGTACCACAGCGATGCTTACACCATTTATGCCATGTGGAGCTAAAATCCCAGTGATTGCTCTTTTTGCAGGTGCATTCTTTGCGGACGCATGGTGGGTTTCAGCAACTATGTATCTGGTGGGTATTCTCTTAGTTTTGCTTGGAGCTTTACTTGTGAAAAAGATTACAGGACAAAAATACAGAAAATCTTTCTTTATTATTGAACTTCCGGAATATAAGTTTCCAAGCTTGAAAAGGGCATGCGGCTCTATGCTGGAGCGAGGAAAAGCATATATCGTAAAAGCAGGAACGATCATTCTGGTATGCAATACGGTGGTACAGATCATGCAGAGCTTTAACTGGCAGTTCCAGCTTGTAGAAGAAGGTGCAGAAGGGACATCTATTTTGGCATCCATTGCCCATCCGTTTGCGATTTTGTTCATACCGCTTGGATTTGGAGTGTGGCAGCTTGCAGCAGCGGCAGTGACAGGTTTTATCGCAAAAGAAAACGTAGTTGGGACGCTTGCAGTAGTTTACGGTATCACAAACTTAATAGATACAGATGAACTGGCGTTGGTTGGAAGTGGGAATGAAGTAGCAACTGTTATGGGACTGACAAAGGTAGCAGCTCTTGCTTATTTGATGTTTAACCTTTACACACCACCTTGTTTTGCAGCTCTTGGAGCGATGAATTCAGAAATGAAGAGTGGAAAATGGCTGCTTGGAGGAATCTGTCTCCAACTTGCAACGGGGTATACCGTAGCTTTTGGTGTATATCAGATTGGTACATTGATCACAACAGGATCTTTTGGCACCGCATTTATTCCGGGACTTATCGCGGTTATTGTATTTGCTTTGATTATTCTCTGGAGAATCCGTAAGTCAGATAAAGAGTTTGCTTCAGAATACAGCCTGCATTCTGTAAAATCATAAAGGATAAAAGTTATAGCAGACGGTGGACAGAGAAGAAGTACTTTGTCCACCATTTTTATTAGAAAAGGATGTGAAATGCTCTATGGAAAATATGATAGCAGTTCTTGTTATTGTAATCTTAGTAGGGAGTGCAGCTGCATATCTTATTAAGGCAAAAAGAAGCGGAGTGAAATGTGTTGGATGTCCAGCGGGAGGAAATTGCAGCAGCAAAAATAAAAAGAAAAAAAGAAATTGACGGGTCCGGTCATCGCAAAGAAAACCATGTTTATTACAGGAATGCATTGTGAACATTGTGTACAAAGTGTGACAGATAGCTTGAATCGGATTGATGGAGTCTCCGCCAGAGTAGATCTTAATAAAAGTTGTGCTGAGATATCCCTTGATCGTGAAATAGGGGAAGATATCCTGATCTGCGCAGTAGAAAAAGCAGGGTTTTTAGTTGAGTCTATTCAAAGCTAGACCGTGGTATTTCATATGGGAGAAAGCGGGTATGAACGGTGAAAAAGAAAGTATTATTATAAAACTGAAAGAAAATGGCTGCAGAATTACAAAGCAGCGTAAAATGATTTTAGATATTATCCTGGAAGACAGGTGTTCCAGCTGCAAGGAAATTTATGCCCGGGTGGTGAAACTTGACCAGAGCATTGGGATGGCAACCGTTTACCGTCTGGTAAAGGAATTGGAGAATATCGGGGTGCTTAGCAGAGAAATCGTATATAAGTAGCCTGCAAATGACAAAATTTATCAATAAGGACTGTTAGAATTGACTATCTTAAATGAAAGTTGTTACTATGAAAAAATAAACAGAGTCTTATAGAAAAGGAAGTGATGTGGTTGTGAAACAACATAGGTTTTGGGCGTGGGCGTCCGTCTTTTGCTTTTTGATGGTATTCTATACAGGCTATAAACACAAATAATCAGGAGGTACATAGGATGTTTAGTGATTCTACTTTGAAAAAAATCGGATGTTTTGTAGGAGGAGTCGTATTTGGGACTGCGGGTGTAAAGCTCCTTTCCAGTAAGGACGCAAAAAAAGTATATACAAACTGCACTGCGGCTGTACTGCGGGCAAAAGACTGTGTTATGAAGACTGCTACAACAGTGCAGGAGAACGCAGAGGATATCCTTGCAGAAGCACAACAGATCAATGAAAAGCGTGCACAGGAAGAGGCAATGCAGGTGCAGGAAGATGATGTTCAGGAGGATGGTGCGTCTGAACAGGAAGAAAACGAATAGGTAAAAGATGAGATTTCTTATCAAGCATGAAGTACAGGGCCGTCTCCGTATCCACGTTATCCGAAACCGAATGACATGTACGGAGGCGGATGTTCTTTGCTGGGCTCTTGAAAAACAGAAAAGTGTTATAAAGGTCAAAGTATATGAGCGCACCGCAGATGCTGTGATCTATTATACAGGGGACAGAGAAGAACTGATCCATAAATTAAAAAAGTTTCATTTTGAGAAAGCAGATGTTCCGGATAATGTATTATCAAGTTCAGGGCGTGCTTTAAATTCCGCATACAGGGAAAAGCTGATAGCAAAAACATTGCTCCATTATGGAGGGAAATTGCTCTTGCCAAATTCGGTGAGAAAAATATGGCTTACTTTTAAAGTGGTCCAATATATCGGAAAAGGGATTCGATGTCTGGCCAGACGGAAGATAGAGGTGCCGGTATTAGATGCTACAGCGATTGGCGTGTCCGTGCTGCGAGGAGACTTTAATACTGCCGGTTCTGTCATGTTTCTGCTGGGAATTGGAGAATTGCTGGAGGAATGGACACATAAAAAGTCTGTAGGAGATCTGGCACGCAGCATGTCTTTAAACATAAAGAAAGTATGGCTGAAAAGAGAGGAGCAGGAAATTCTTGTTCCGGCATCCGATATTTTGCCGGGTGACAGAGTGATCGTACACATGGGCAATGTAATCCCATTTGATGGAGAGGTGTCTTGCGGAGAAGGAATGGTGAACCAGGCATCTTTGACCGGAGAATCTCTTCCGGTACGAAGAACTGAGGGTCAGTCCGTATATGCAGGAACCGTTTTGGAGGAAGGAGAGTTGGAAATCATAGTCAGGGCCGTATCAGGTGCTACCCGGTTTGAAAAGATTGTGACTATGATTGAAGACTCAGAAAAGTTGAAATCCAATCTGGAAAGCAAGGCAGAGCATCTGGCGGACCGTCTGGTACCATATACGCTTCTGGGGACAGGGCTTGTCTGGGCTGTCACACGCAATATGACAAAAGCTCTTTCTGTTCTTATGGTGGATTTTTCCTGCGCATTGAAGCTGGCTATGCCGATTTCTGTCCTTTCTGCAATACGGGAAGCCGGACAGAATGGAATTACCGTAAAGGGTGGGAAGTATCTGGAGGCTGTGGCAGAGGCAGATACCATCGTATTTGATAAGACCGGTACGCTGACAAAGGCGAAACCAACTGTAAAAGAAGTCATTGTGTTTGGCGATTATCCTGAACCGGAAGCTCTGCGGATTGCTGCCTGTCTGGAAGAACACTTTCCACATTCCATGGCAAAAGCTGTCGTGGATGCTGCAAAGAGAAGAAGTCTGTATCATGAAGAAATGCATTCAAAAGTGGAGTATATTGTAGCCCATGGTATTTCCTCCTATATAGAAGGAAAGAAGACCATAATAGGGAGCAGTCATTTTGTGTTTGAGGATGAAAAGTGCCGGATACGTCCGGAATATCAGGAACGATTTGATACGCTTCCTGAAGAATACTCTCATTTGTTCCTTGCCATTGACGGAGAATTAGTTGCTGTAATCTGTATTGAAGATCCTCTCAGGGAAGAAGCCGGGGAGATGGTAAGATTTTTGAAAGAAGAAGGTGTTTCCAAGATCGTCATGATGACGGGAGACAGTGAACGTACTGCAGCATCTATTGCGAAACGAGTGGGAGTGGATGAATATTATTCCGAAGTACTTCCGGAAGATAAGGCAGGATTCATTGAAAGAGAGAAAGCGGCAGGAAGAAAAGTAGTGATGATCGGTGACGGAATCAATGATTCGCCAGCGCTTTCAGCAGCAGATGCGGGAATTGCAATCAGTGATGGAGCAGAACTTGCGCGAGAGATCGCAGACATTACGATTGCTGCTGAGGATCTGCGGGAAATCGTAGTACTGAAACGTTTGTCTAATGCGATGATGCACCGTATTCAGGGGAATTACAGGGGGATTGTCGGTATTAATGCAATGCTGATTGCACTAGGAGTGGCAGGAATTATTCAACCAACGACCTCTGCGTTACTACATAATACTTCTACTTTAGCTATCAGTTTGAAGAGTATGGGAAATTTATTGCCGACTAATTAATATAAAATATTCATATTGTTATAAGTTTTAATGTCTGAATAGTTTGATTTGTAGACTATTCAGACATTTTTAGTAGAGCTCAATAATTGTTGTCCAATTTGTATTCCAGCATTGATATACAATTCTTGTATTTGTTGGTATTTATTATCGATAGCTTCCGGTTCAGATTCCCATACTATTTCATAGATTGCCATAGCTTTTTTGAGATGGGAGGTAGCCTGTTCTATATCAGCCTGTACCAGATAGGCAGTTCCCATAGCTTCCTGAATAATGGCATAGTCCAGACACTGATCGGAATTGTATTCTTTTACCAGCCGGGCACATTTGCGTAAGGAGGATAATCCACGAGACGCTTCACCGGTATCTGTAAGGAGAGCTGCATAGTTGCAGATTTGAACAATACTGTCATTCATATAGAGAAGCTGGTATTGTTCTAATAAGCTGATTCCCTGCTCCATAGCCTGTTTTGCCAGTTCGGTATTTCCCTGCTGGTGATATAGTCCACCCAGATTTCCATATAGATTTGCGACGAGGTGGGCGTTTTCAGGTGTAACAGGAGAAAGCAAAGACATCGCTTCTTTTTCCAGCTTTACGGCTTTTCCAATATTTCTTTCAAGGGTAGCTTTATAGTCCAGTAATAATGCCCGGTCAGACACGGTTCCGATAGAAGTGTCTTCCAGCAAAGAAGATAGTTCACGCAGGATTCTTTGCATACCATTTTCTTCGTGGTATTTTTCCATATATGGGAAAACATCTTCTAAGAATAATAAATAACCAGAAATATCATCTTTAGTTGTTTTTGTAATAATGTTTTCAACGGTTTGGAAAACAAGTCTGTAGTAGGAAATATCATTGCCGTGTAAAAGGCAGATGTTTTGCAGACTTTCCAGTAAAGGGAAACAGGTTTTTACAGACGGCTGCATATCTGCAACAGCGATTTCCTGTATCATGGGATGCAGTACAATGGTTCTTCCGGTTTTTGGCTGAATAAATCCCATTTCAATTAAATCATTTACGGCATTCAAATCCGGTAAATTCAGCCATGCAGCAAATCTTCGTGCCGGAATACCGGTTAAAGGAATCAGGCACAGACATCTCATTACATCTTGTTGAGTTTCAGAAAGCTGATATAGAGAGAATAAAGTATGTATGTGTCCATAGTAGGTTTCTTTGCTGCTTTGCCCGTCTTTTATAATATTGATTTTATCAGTTGCATCAAGAGCGACATTTTCTTCCAACAATTTTTTTAAGAGCATTTCTGGTTCCAATATTCCGGTTTCCAGTAAGCGTGATGCCAGTTCTACAGCGAGCGTATGGGCATGGACAGCTTCTATGATCTGTTCTATGACATCAGATTTTTCTTCTGTGTCGGAGAAAAATTTTCCTGCAAGTTGCAGAAGCGTTGTTTTATCGGAAATTTCTTCCAACAGCATACAGGAATGTCCGTCCAGACGGCTTCTGGTAGTAAATAATATCTGACAGCGGTATTTGAGTATGACCGAAAGAAAACTGTCCTGTATGGAAGTGGCGTTGAAATTATCTACAATCATCAAAGTATCTTCTTTGAGAGAACGCAGAAAACGGTTGTGTTTTCGGAAGCGTTCTTCATCAGAATCCTGCGGAAGATCATCCGCAAAATCCATGTCTGTAATATCCTGTTTTAAATCACCGCTGTAGGTGAGATACAGGATATTGGTATATTCTTTCTTATACTGCAGGGCATAAGCCTTTGCCAGTTCACTTTTCCCGATTCCGGCAATTCCAGATAAAAATACTTTACGCTCTTTTTCCAACAGAGAATGCAGCACTTCGATTTCTTCAGAACGTCCACAAAAATGCCTGCATGGACGGGGAACGTCATTTCCCATTACAAAATCTGTTAAGACAGGAGAAAGATTTCCGGCGGCTAATAATTTCTTGGTTCGTGTGTCACGTTTCACAAAATTCCGTTCCATTCCGAAACACAGAACCCTTGTTATGAAAATATGTATGGTGTCTATATCAGCGGGAGAATAAGAACAGATTAGTTCCTGTTTTTTTGGCTCTGAAATAGATGTATCCTGTAATACTAACTCATATAATTCTTTTGCTGCCATAGCAGAATCATACATCAGAGGAATAATATGTCGCTGAATGTTTCCTGCCAATTCTAATTGATGTTCTTTATCTAAAAAGTAGGTTACGATCCGGGGACTTACTTTTGCCTGTCCTGTCATCCAACGGCAGACCTGTCCATTGTCAAAATCAAAGTCTATGGCTTCATCGCTGCACATAAACGTGTCAAATAACAGATAGGTAAAATCTATTTGATTCATTCCTTTATCTTCGCTGATATAACGGCGAATGATCGTCATAATCGAACCAAAATCACATCTTTCCAAATAGAATCCCCTCCTGTTCTGTAAAATACTCAATTTCCGCTCAATCTATGCTCAATGAGTTTCTTATGAAATTCCATTAAACTGACATCAGGCTGAACGGAGTTGGTCTAATAGAAATTATAGCACAAATTCCAGATCAGCTAAAGAGTACCGCCGAAAAATGCGTGGTGACAAGAAATATCGGTTTGGAAGGAGGAGCTATGGCACACACAGTTGAATTTGAACGATGTGTTGATTTTCTTGCCAGAATGATAGAAAAATATGGCAGTGAGCTCCTTCAGGAACTGAATGGATTACCGAAGGAGGACAAAGCAGAAGATAACTGCCAGCAAGAGCAGCAACAGAATACATTGGGAAATGATTAGGGAGAGCATAGATGTTGGCTCTCTTTTTTCTTGCGTGATATTTGTGCATTTTACCTATATTGACGAGTATGTGCAGCTACGGTAAAATATAGTTGGGACAAATAAAAAGTAAACTGTAATTTGGTATGGAGAATATAAATGAAAAAGCGAAGATGTTATATATACACAAGGGTATCTACGTCTATGCAGGTAGAAGGATACAGCTTGGAAGCACAAAAAGAAAGATTGAGAAAATATGCAGATTTTCAGGAAATGGTGATTGTCGGAGAGTATTCGGATGAGGGAAAGTCAGGAAAAAGTATTGAAGGACGGCAGGAATTTATGCAAATGCTTCGGGATATTGAAGAAGGTAAAGATCGTGTAGAGTTTGTCTTGGTATATAAGTTATCCCGTTTTGGAAGAAATGCTGCAGATGTACTTAATTCTTTGCAGAGAATGCAGGATTTTGGAGTAAATTTGATCTGTGTTGAAGATGGTATAGACAGTTCTAAAGACAGCGGTAAGCTGATGATTTCTGTTCTGTCTGCGGTAGCAGAAATTGAACGTGAAAATATTCTGGTACAGACAATGGAGGGGCGCAGACAAAAGGCGAGAGATGGCAAATGGAACGGCGGATTTGCTCCGTACGGATATAAGCTGTTAAATGGAGAACTGGAAATTGCAGAAGATGAGGCAGAAATCATTCGTATTATTTTTGATAAATATATTCATACCAATATGGGAGTAAATGGCATTGCAGCCTATCTGAATGAGCATGGCTACAAGAAGAAAAAGAGACAGAATAATACGTTGGATGCGTTTGCTACTTCTTTTATAAAGGGTGTCCTTGATAATCCTATTTATTGTGGTAAATTGGCATTTGGAAGAAGGAAAACTGAAAGAGTGCCAGGCAAGAGAAATGAATTCCGTATTGTAAAGCAGGATTCTTATATATTAAGTGATGGTATTCACGAAGCCATTATTTCCGAAGATGATTGGAACTTGGCAAAACAGAAACGAAATATAAATGGAGTAAAGCATGAGAAAATCCATAGTTTGGAGCATGAACATATTTTGTCCGGAATTCTTAAATGTCCAATTTGTGGAAAGGGAATGTATGGAAATGTAAACCGTAAGAAGAAAAAAGACGGAACATTTTATAAGGATTATTTTTATTATGCCTGCAAGCATAGGTATTATGTGAATGGTCATAAATGTGATTACCGGAAGCAGTGGAACGAAGAAAAAGTAAATGATGCGGTAGCAGAAGTTATTAAAAAGCTGGTGAATAATCCGAAATTTGAAGCCGCTATACGTGCAAAAATCAATTCTAAGATAGATACCGGAGAATTGGAAACAGAGCATGAGAACTTGAAAAAACAGCTGCGGCAAGTATTGGGAGCTAAAAATAGGTTAGGACAACAGATGGACAATCTGGATATTTCTGATAAAATGTATGACAGGAAGTATCAGGATATGCAGGATCGGTTAAATGGTTTGTATGATGAGATTGAACGACTGGAAAGTCTGATCGATGATATAGTATCCAGAAAAGAGTATATCCGTCAGCAGAAAATTTCTGAGGATGGAGTGTATCAATATCTTTTGTACTTTGACAAACTGTATGATAAATTCACCGATATGGAGAAAAAAGAATTTATGAACAGTTTTGTTGAAAGAGTTGATATTTACGAGGATGAACAGCCGAACGGAAGATTTTTGAAGCATATAAAATTTAAGTTTCCGGTATTTTTTGACGGTGAAGAAATTCAGGAACTTAGTTGGGACAACGAAACAACAGTTGAGACTGTCGTACTTCTGGAGCGGAAAGCCCAGTAAATTAAAGGGTTTCGGGGGTTTTAGTGGAATACGAAGGTGTGCTTTTTGGGTGTTTTGAGCTAGATATGTTTCCTGTTACTGGGACGGGGTAAGGAAAATGAACGTTTTGGCAAAAGGTTTAGATTCTGTAGATGAAGATAATTATTAATGGAATTGATGACTATTATGTTTATAATAGAAGTTGGTAGTTTTTTGTTATAGCAATAATAGATAGTTTGGATTAGAGTGATTAACTCAAAGTGTTTGATTAAATAAAGTTTATATAATACAAAAGAATTGAGGGAGAATTTATGAATTTACTGGAGCAGATAGAAAATTTTGGTGCAATTGATGCAGAAAATGATGAACGACTAATTGAATATTTTTACCATACTGAAATAATTGATGAATTGCTGAATTATAAAAAATCAATAATTATAGGTCGCAAAGGTTCTGGCAAAACGGCCATTTATAAATACATTTTAGATTTTAAGAAAGGATTATGTTGTCCTCTGCTATTTAAAGACTATCCTTGGAAAGCTCATGACAGATATAAAAATAATATTGTTTCAGAAAGGGAAAGTTATGTAAATTCATGGACATTCTTCTTTTATATAGAAATATTTAAAAAGTTAATTGAGTTAAAAAAATCCATACTAAATCCTCAAAAGCGTAAAGCTATTAAAAAATTAGAGAAATGGCTTAAGAAAAATTGGGGTGGAATAGAGTTTGATCATAATGAAATAATGTCTCCTAATAAAACTAAATTTTCTTTCTCATTTGCCCCTCAGATATTAGGGAATAGTTTAGGATCAATATCCAAAGATATACTTGAAAAAGATAACGTTGGTTCTACTCTAACAGAATATAATAAAAAATTTGAAGCAATAACGATGGAATTGTTAAGCGATTTTAGTAGCGAAATAATATTACTATTTGACGAGTTAGACTTAGCATATTCACCAAATGATTTGAATTACAAGAACAGGTTGATTGGTCTTTTACTTACCGTATATAATTTTTACAATAAATTTACAAAAATAAAAGTTTTTGTTTTTTTGAGGAATGATATTTTTAATATTCTAGAATTTCAGGACAAAAATAAGGTAAAAGATAATCTAGTCGAATTTCTTGATTGGGATAGTTTGTCTTCTGATTCGTTGTTGAGTTTAAAGAGTTTAGTCTCGAATAGAATAAAGAATAATATTAATTCTCAGTCTGACAATTTTGAACGGAATTGGAATCAGGTTTTTGAAAGTAACAATATTGGAAAGAATCAACTTAAATGGAATTTCGTTATTGATAGGACATTTTTAAGACCAAGAGACATAATTAAGTTTATGAACTTATCACTACAGCAAGCAAAGTTAAGATTGAAAAATAATCCTGATACGCTAGATAAGATTACAAATGATGATATTCATGCTATAAGATCCCAATATTCTACTTATCTATTTGAAGAATTAAATGATGAAGTTATTAGTAAATATCCAAACTATAATAACTATATAGAGATTCTCAGAGATTTACATAAAATGACATTCACAAGGGAGGAGTTTTCAATAAGTCTTGATAATTTAAAAGATAAGTTATCAATTAAAGATAATATTGATACTATAATGGCACGCTTATATGAGTTTAGTATTATTGGATTTTATAAAGCAGGAGGCGGTGGATATGGAGGGTCAGTATATAGGTTTCAATACAAATCAGATTTCCAGGCTTTTAATACGCGTTCGCAAAAATACAGAGTGCACTACGGATTCAAGGAATACTTAGAATTGATAGAATAATATAATGATATTTTGTATTACAAGAAGTTTTTAAGAAATTGAAATGACTATATACGCTATCATATATTGGTATTAATGAGCTTAGTGATGTAAATTAGCCACTGGGGCAAGTGAAAATAGGATTTCAAATGAAATTTCTAAAGAACTGAAAAAGAATCTACCGACAATTGAAGATATAGAGAAAATGGCTAATCTTTAAAATTTCGAAACGAAGTGTTGTATAGTTGGGATTTGAATTAAGTCAAGGAGGTAAGAATACATTTTTGACATGTAGTATAAAAATCAACTCTCACCGCATGTGGAAACCGTGGTTCTGCTGGAGAAGAATGGCTAGGAAATCAAAGGGTTTCGGGGATTTGAGGAGGATATGTAGGTGTGCTTTTGCGGTTGATTTTGGTGAAATATGTTTCCGATGACCGTGGTGGGGTAAGGGAAATGAACGTTTTGGCAAAAGATGAAGTCTCTATTTTTATTAAAGAACCTATAAAAAAGTTAATATTTTAAAGGAGAAAAGAATGAATTATTCAGAAACAAATTTAAATGAAGAAGAAGTGGCAAAAGTACTTTCATATCAAGAAAATCATTTTCTTGATATGAAAAGTAAGAGGATAAAACCAGCAAAATTGAGTGAAAATGTCTCTTCTTTTGCAAATACTAGTGGTGGAGATATTTATGTAGGTATAGAAGAGAAAAAAATAAAAGAGTTATCTTATTTTTCGTGGGAAGGATTTAACAATATAGAAGAAACAAATGCTATTATACAGATGTTGGAGAATTTAGCTCCACTTGCGAATTTCTATGATATTTCGTTTCTTAAACATCCAAAGTTAGGCAGTTATGTTATGCAAATAACCATATTTAAAACACAGGCAGTTATTTTTAGTACTAGCGGAATGGCATATGTTAGGAAAGGGGCTCAAAAGCTACCTATTAATACGTCCGAGAAATTGAAGCGATTAGAATTGGATAAAGGTATTGTACAATTTGAAAATGAGATTATAAATGAAAGTTCATGTGAAGACATTTTAGAATCGGATATATATATGAAATTTATGGATTCAGTGGTTCCAAATGTTGAGGGTGAAAAATGGTTGAAAAAGCAGAAACTAATACGAGATAATAAAATAATAGTTGCTGGTATATTGCTATTTAACGAAGAACCTCAAGTGCTTTTACCGAAAAGATCGGCTATTAAAATATTTAGATATAAAACTTCAGGTATTGCTGATAGAGATATGCTTGAGGGGCAACCTCTTACAATTGAGGGATGTTTGTATGATCAAATTTATGGTGCAGTAAACACGACTAAAAAAATAATTGAGTCTATGAAAAAGTTGGGGGATAAATTTGAAAATGTTAATTATCCAGAAGAAACATTGCATGAAATAATAACTAATGCAGTTATACATAGAGACTATAGTATTATTACTGATATACAAATCAGAATATTTGATAATAGAATTGAAGTGGAAAGCCCAGGGAAATTACCTGGACACGTAACTGTAAAAAATATTTTGGATGAACAATCGGCGAGAAATCCTAAAATTGTACGTCTTATAAATAAATTTCCCAATGCTCCTAATAAAGATGTTGGCGAAGGTCTGAATACTGCATTTGAGGCAATGACAAAATTACGACTTCGAACTCCTATTATAAATGAGATGAATAACACTGTGATGGTGGAGATAAGACATGAAAGGTTAGCATCACCTGAAGAAATGGTAACAGAGTATATGCAGACGCATGATGAAATTACTAATAGAGAGGGAAGACTTTTGACAGGAATAAAATCTGAAAATACAATGAAAAGAGTTTTTTGGAAATTAAGAGATAGAAAAATGTTAGAGCCTGTTCCAGGGAAACAAGGACCAGCATTTGCATGGCGAACACCAAAAGATATTGATTAGTATAAGATATGTTTATAATGGGATTGAGAATAATGGAATTGATCTGTCACTGGTTTTGCAATTTTGCTATGTGGTATAAGAAATACCTTTCACCGCACGTGGAGACCGCTTGCCTTCTCGTGCGGAAACCTTGATTCCAGGCGGGGTTGCGGGATTTTTAGCGGGAAATGGAGTTGTGTTTTTGTGGATGGTGAGATGGATAAGTTTTCGCAGATAGGGGGACGGGGATAACGCCGGAGAGTTTGAAAATGAGGGTTTTGTCGGGCAAAAGATACAATTCGGCAAAACCCTTACTATTTGGCAAAAGTGGATACAATCTGGCAAAAGATATACTCTGCGGCAAAACGCTTATAAAGTCATTTGAAAGCACATTATCAAAAGGATTAGCTTTGAAATAGTGGTTTATGAATAAGAAGTGTGATAAAATAAAAGCATTATATATTCTGAAATAAATGGACAAAGGAAGAAAATACTATGGAAAAAATAATAGGTCAGATTGTTCGAAATAGTGATTTTCAATTAGGTGAAGATGAAATAAAAGAGAAAGTTAAACATTATATAGATGAAATAAAAGAAAAAAGATATGATTTTTCTAGTTCTTCTAAGGAAATATATACTCAAGGAAAGAAGAAAAGGGTTATCTACAGTTTTAATTCGGATAGTACAGAAAGTGTTATATGTAAGTATTTAAAAAAAAGATTGGATTATACTTTTCATATAAAATATCCAAGCAGGAATAAAATTATCAATTCTTTGTTTTCTATATTGCCAGTTATAAAGGATTTAAATGATTTTGTTATTATACGAGCTGATTTCAAAAGCTTTTTTGATAGTATTATTGCTAAATATATCTATGTTCAGTATTTAGAACAGTCAGCATTATCAAGAAAAGACAAACGACTCTTTGAGGAATATGTAGAAAATTTTAAATATTGCTATGCCGGTTTGTGTTTGTCTAATGTTATGACAGAAATAGTATGTCGGGACTTTGATAAAAATTTAAGAGCGAAATTAGAAACATATGGGGTTGTGTACTGCGAACGATATGTTGATGATATACTAATTATATTGAATAGTTATATTTCAGATGAAGATGTTAAGAAGCTAATATATGAATCAATTAGTGAGATATTTGGGAACTGTCCAGTGAGATTAAATGAAAGAAAGTATAGATATATTTGCAAGCGTGGAATAAGTTCATCGCAGGAATTTGATTTTCTAGGATATAATTTTACAATGAATTATAACACAGCTACGAAGAAATTATCATTTTTATTTGGTATCACTGAGAAGAAAAGACAGAAGTATTATAATAGATTTAAAAAAGTGTTTTGTGAATATGCGAAAGATCACAATCTGGAATTGTTTCGTCAAAGAATAAAAATTTTGTCAACTCGTGTGGTGATTACTAAAGAGTTAGGTAGAGAATCATTTCAATGGGTTACAAAAGGAGTTATAGCAAATTATAATGAATTGAGAAATTATTTGGATTATTTAGATAGCAATACTGAACAATTTTTGAAAAATGTATATTTAAATTTGATAACAGAAACAGGAATAGCTATGCCAGGCTTTTTTGCTGATTCTTTAATAGGTGAAAGTGTTTATAATTTATTTTCTACATTAAAGAGAAATAGAAGCACTATTTATGATAATAGGATTGGCATTAAATTAAACGATTTAGTTAGTATGATAAAGAAGATAAATCCCAGTTATTATTGTGGGACAAAGAATTATTTGCAAATTGTGTACGAGTATTTAGAATTGCTTAAAATAGAACAACGCTATTAGTTAGACTAATAGCGCTATTCCTCAGTGCAACATAACTTTTTCCAAAAGGAAAAGCAACCCTGCAATGCTAACGTGTGCAACATATGGCTCTATCGCATTATGTACGGAGTGCATTTGCAATAGACATATGAAACTTTGGTGTAATACCACCATATAGATATTATGTACAATTTTGGAGGAAAAGTCAATGGGGCTAAACAATATAAAAAGAAATAGTCTGGATTATATTTTGTCAGATTTGCTACCTGTCGAGTTACCAGAATTATATACCCATAAATATTTTTATGAGTATTTGATTCAGCATAATAAAGAGGTTCAGAAAATTATAGAAAAGATGACAGCCAATAAGAATGATATTGCGTCAAGTAAAAAAATGTTTGAAGCTCCAGGATGGATTTCTATGCCATTAAAATATACTATAGCTAAGAACTTAGAGGCTGATAGAGAATTAAATATTATTCAGCCAATAGCTATATTGGAGTTATTTTTGTTTGTAACGATATATCAGAAAGAAATTCTTAATTACATGGAAAAAAATAGTGCTTTTTCCTTACGGTATCATAGAAAAAATAATGATCTATACTATAAACAAAGAACAAAATCGCTTACGAAATATTTTGATGAAACATCCAAAACAGTAGGTAAGTCTGTTTTACAGCAAACAGGGGTATACTTTGACATAGGGCCTTTTCAATCAATTTCATCTTTTACTAAATCTGATTTATGGTTTGCATTAAATAGAAAGTATCAATATTTTGCCAGAACAGATTTTAAATCATGTTTTGATAGTGTATATACCCATACATTTAAGTGGCTAATTGGAAAAGATGTTAATGATACTAAAGATTTTACGAATGTTAATATATTTACGACTATTGATAGAATATTACAAAATATAAATGCACGAACATCCAATGGTATAATAATCGGGCCTGAATTTTCAAGAATGATAGCGGAAATTTTGTTAGAAGGCATAGATACCACAGTTATGAATTCGCTGTATGTAGAAGGATATAAAAAGGATGTAGAATATGTAGTGCTTAGATATGTTGATGATATATTTATATTTGGCGAATCGGAAATGTTAATAGATATTATTTTGAAGCGCTATGAAGAAGTAGCAAGAAAATATATGTTAAGTTTAAATGAGGCAAAGTTAACAAAAGAAAAAATACCATTTGTGCTTGATGTATGGTTAAAGGAAACCAGTCTATTTGTTACTCAAACCAGTAATGTTTTATTTTATACTGAGGATGAAAGAAAGCTATATATAGATAAAAAGAAACAGGAGTTGCAGGAAAATGCTTCACATGAAAATAGTGAGGATACAGTTGTCCCTCATATGTTTAAAGCTAGGGTATTTCGTGGACTAAAACCTACATTGATGACAAAATTTAATGAATTAATATGTTACTATCCTAAAAAGACAAAAACTATAGTGTCTTATACCTTTGGTATGGTGATAAATAAAATTGAGCGAAGTAGGAATAAGTCAAGAATATTCAGGCAAAATGTTTCTCCTAATACTATATATTCTTTTTTGGACTATATTTTTTATGTGTATTCATTTTATACGGATTTTATGAACACACAGAGATTACTATCTGTTATTAGCTATATAAATGACGAAACGGAATTTTTAGATTCGACAGATGTATTTCAGAAACTAATATCTAAATATGCTGTTGTATTTGAGAAATCTAATATAAATGATGTGGTAAATCTAATTTTACTTTGTTCAGAAAAAGGGATAGAAATACCGTATAGACAAGAATGTAAAATTGAAGAAAAGATTAAAAAGGAAGATAATCCTATACTATTTGCTACATACTTAATATATGCAAAATATGATTCGATTTATTTTGAAAAAATATTGAATGAAATTGAGAAAATTTTAGAACTTAAATTGGATGCTATATTAAAAAAAGATAACATACTTACATACAGAGAATTTTGGTGGATTATAATTTTCAATAAATGCCCCTTTATTAAAGGAGCATTGCAAAATAAGTTTGATATACTAATTGCCAATAGATTTTCATTAACAGTTACTGATTCCTCAAATGCAGTTAATATTTGTACACATCTTTTAGGGGATTTTTTCTTGAACAGTAGCAAACAATTTTTCGAATGGGATATATCAAGGAGAAGTTTTCTTAAGGAAATTACGTTTAAAACATATGAAAGAAGTGTATTTAAGAATTACAAATTCAATTATAATTTTATGGAGTTTAATAGTTTGGAGTGAGAAATTGTTATTTATTAATTTACTTTAGACTAAATGAAGAGGGGTAAATATCTCAAAAAGGGTAAAAGGGGTGAAAAGATATAAAAAGGGGTAAGAGGGGTAAAAATCCAAACTTGGCACTCTATAACAAAACGAAGGGGAGAACCTTTTGCCATGTAGTATAAAAGACAACTTTCACCGCATGTTGAAACCGTCGTGCTTCTGGCACGAAAAGCCCAGTAAATCAAAGGGTTTCGGGGTTTTTCTTGAAATGTGTAGGTGTGCTTTTGGGGTGTTTTGAGTAAAATATGTTTCCTATTACTGGGGTGGGGAAGGAAAATGAACGTTTTGGCAAAAGAGAAAATGAATGCAATTACGGAAACGATTGGAAAAAGTCGCTGCGTGGGGATTAACTTAAGCTAGAGTTTATTTGATAAGATATAGAAGTGAAGCAATAAAAGAATATAATATTGTATAAGAAGGGTGGAGCGTATGCCTGTTATTGGAGATTCATCAGCAATTTTGGAATTTGAAAAAATGCTTCCTCAACATCAAGCAGCTATTACATTAATGAATTCTGTACTACAGAATCCGTTAGTAGATAAAGTTAATTGGCTAGATTTAGCATGTGGAAAAGGACAGATAATTTCTCAGCTAAATGAAAATTTAACATTAGAAAATAGAAAGAAAATTACTTATTATGGCTATGATATAAATGTTGATTACACTAAGATAGTGAGTAAAATAGCCGATAATCTCAACTTTATGGATTATGTCATACATATTGGAGATTTGTCATCATTTGATAATATCTTACCAAAGGACTTAAAGTTTGATTTTATAACTTGTACAAATGTAACTCATGAAATTCATCCACAGAAATTTTTAGAAATAATACTTGGAGTAATAAAGAGACTCAATGCATATGGGCAGTTATTTCTTTATGATATGGAATCTTTATCAAATCCAGAATTAGGAGCATTGCCCCTAAAAGCGAGTGATATAAAAAGACTAGTTGAAACAATTTTAAGAGTGGCAGGAAGTGATTTTAAAGTATGTCCATCTACATGGTCACATAGAACATGTAAAGGATGGTCGCTCGTTATTAATCGCAATTATTTAGGAGTTAGTAATGATAATTTTGTGAAATCTACTACAAAAATTTTAGATGCCCTTCATAATGAAATAGGTATGATGTTAAATATGAAGTTAACTGAATGCAAACAGGTACTAGATACATTTACATCATATGGAACAGAAACAAGTGATGAAGAAGAACAAAAGATGACATCTCTGTACGAATTTTGGTCTTTACATAAAGCATTGGAGGATTTGATATGAGTTCTGTTTTTATTTCTTATTCATACGCAGATATATTAGCAAGAAATATCGTAGAAGGTTTGAAAAAATCAACTATAGAAAATCTTGCTATACTAACAACATACCAAGGGATTGGAGGTAATAATCCAGAAACACAATTATTTGACGCTATTAGAAAATGTGATTATTTTGTTTGTATATTTGATAATTATAGTCCGAATGTTATGCTTGAATTAGGATATGCATTGGGGAGAAATAAGAATATTATTTTGGTTGGAGATTATAATGAGATCCCTTTTGATTTGCGAAACTTTGACTATATAAAGAGGAATGAAAATATAAGTGATGTATTAATGGAATTGAACAAACGGATATATTCCAGCGAGATATTACCCAAAGAAGTTATTTGTTATAAAGATTATAAAGAAAATATTTTACATGCTTTGAACGAACAAGAATTTTTAGATGGTTTGAGTTATAGAGATTTTGAAGAATTGATTTATGAATATTTAAAAGCACAAAACTTGCCTGTAAATTATCAACCATTAACCAGAGATAGAGGATACCATTTTTTACTTCCAACAATGAATTGTATCATTGAAATAAAGAAATATAGTAAAAATAATAAAATATCGTTATCTGTGATTAGAGCATTGTTAGGAACAATGGTTGAAAACAATATGAGCAAAGGAATTATAATTTCAAGCTCTGGTTTTACACAATCAGCAATAAATTTTGTTCAAAACTTAAAACAGAAGATAGTATTGTTATCACTGGATGATTTGTTAAAGATTGATGGTAATTTTGTTTCTTTTATAATGAGGGAATATGAAAATCAACCTTTTTGATAATTATCTAATATAGTTATTAATCATCATAGTATATATAAAGTGGATGAGAGCATTTCAACGATTTCTATTCTGATAGAAAGGGGTTTAATGCTATAAACATTAAATGCGGCGACTGTTATAGTTCTAGCCAGGAGAATAGGCAAATAAATGTTGATGAGGTAAGTTTATACTTATACCATGTAGTATAAGACTTCGGTCTCACCGCACGTGGAGACGGTTGTCAAATTATCCATCAAAAGAGATACACCGAAAATTGAGGTTGCAATACAACCATCCAATGTGAGTAATTACACGCCAGAGGAAAAGGCTACTTATTTAAATATCTAGCAGTATATCAAGGATAGATATAGCGTGAATGTGCATACCAGTTATATTGCCCAGGTTAAGCGGATGTGTAGGCTTGATGTGGGTGAGAACTATAATAAATCTAAGAAGGAAAAAGCAGATGTGAAGCAGTGTCCGCCGGAGAAGATGGAATATATCAAAGATTCGCTGAAATATTTTAAACTTTTGTAAGAAGCATATATGTGTAAAGAATTAGAAGATAGTAGAAACGATATAGAATTAAGAAATTATGGAGGATCAAATAATGGCTTATGAAACACCTTTAACGATATTTGAGGTTATGAGGGATATTTCTAATAATAAGTATGTGCTACCCTCAATTCAAAGAGAATACGTATGGGATACTACACAGATAGAAACATTATTTGATAGTATAATGCAGGACTACCCTATTGGAGCATTCCTTTTTTGGGAAATCAATAAAGATAGGCTTGGGGATTATGATTTTTATGAATTTCTTAAAAACTATCATGAAAAGACTTCTACTCATAATAAAAAGGCTAACCTTAAAGGAGAAGACCGGGTGACAGCAGTTCTTGATGGACAGCAACGTTTAACTTCCATGTATATAGGGTTGAAAGGTTCTTATGCATACAGGCTAAAAAACAAGCAAAGAACAAACGCTAATGCTTATCCTATAAGAAAATTGTATTTAAATTTAATTTCAAAGGCGAAAGATAGTAGTAATAAATATGATTTTCAGTTCTTGACATGTGATGATGCAATACATACCAATGAAGAATATTGGTTTGAAGTTGGTTGCATTTTAGATATGGAAGATTTGGGCGATGTAGCTACCTATGTGACTGATAATATAAGTTATTCCGAAGACCATCAGTATTCAAGAGAGCAGGCTAAGTTTGCCACAAATACACTTTCACAGTTACATAAGGTGGTTCATACATCTCGTACTTTGAGTTATTATAAGGAAAAATCAACAGAGCTGGACAAAGTTTTAAATATTTTCATCCGTGTAAATAGTGGTGGTACAGTGCTTACATATTCAGACCTTTTACTTTCGATTGCATCTGCACAATGGGAGAATCATGATGCAAGAGAGGAAATAATTGAATTTGTTGATGATGTAAATTCAATTGGTGGGGGATTTAGAATTAATAAGGATTTTGTATTGAAAGCAGCACTTGTCCTTACTGATTTTTCTGATATAGCATTTAAGGTGGATAATTTTAATAAGTCCAACATGATGAAGATTGAGTTAAATTGGGATAACATCAAAAGGTCAATTAAGCAGACGGTCAATCTTATATCCTCGTTTGGCTATTCAGGAGAAACATTAGGTTCTAATAATGCACTCATTCCAATAGCATATTATTTAATGAGTATTGGAATGCCGGATAATTTTGTTGATTCAAATTCGACTAAAGACAATCGAAATAAGATTAAGAAATGGCTTGTTTTATCATTGCTTAAAAAGACGTTCAGTGGTCAGCCAGATAATGTAATTCGACCAATTCGTGAAATTATTAGAGAAAATAAAGTTTTAGATTATCCAATTGATAAAATCATTGAAAAGTTTAAAGGTACAAATAAGTCCATTCAGTTTACAGAGGATGACATTGATGAATATTTGTTGAAGTTAAAATATGGTATAAAAGAAACTTTATCAACGCTTATGCTTTTGTATCCTTCGTTAGATTTCAGTAATAAATTTCATGTAGACCATATGTATCCGAAGAGCAAGTTTAAGAAGAGTTATCTTAGGAAGATAGGGGTACCGGAAGATAAATTGGATAAATATATTAATACAATAAATGATATCAGTAATTTGCAGCTTCTTGCAGCACAACTGAATGAAGAGAAACTAAACACAGATTTTGATGAATGGTTTAACAAGCAGTATAAGAATGAAAGTGAAAAGATTCAATATAGAAAAATAAACTATCTTCCAGAAATGGATTATAGTTATGCTAATTTCTTGGAAGTTATGGATGAACGAAGAAAGCTTATGAAAGCTGAACTGGTAAAGATACTTCTATAATTGAGGGCTTTGTTTCTAACATGAACAAATAATATATACTTTCAACAAGAAATGGTATATTAAGGATAAGTATAAATAACAGACTTTATAAATAGAACCAGACAACTTAATTGTCGGGTTCTGTTTTTTTAGATAGCAATCATTCAGATTGCCGAGAGGAATAAGTAAATCAGTACATCTAATCATTATTTTCATCTAATAAAATTTTAAGTGATTTTATCACATCTGTTATAATTTTCAATTCGTGTGGTTTACATGAACTGAGAATATCACTGATTTCATTTGTCATTATTGTTCTGTTCACTTGGTGAGCATTGAAAAGAAGAGCATCCGTCGAAACAGATAAAGAATCGTCTATTTTAACCAGCACAGCAAGGCTTAACTTGGTGTTTCTGTTTCTATATGGCTCATATGGGTTGCAGAGATTCTTACCATATCAGTAAGTTGTTTTTGTGACAGACTGTATGCTTTTCTGTATTTACACTGTTTTATTTAAGCATTTTTTTAAAATTCCCTGAACCTAAAGACAAATTCACTGAGGAAATTATTGAAATTTCTAAGAAAATATGTAGTACCTAATTTTCTTGCTGCTCAATCATTTTCTTAACCATATAACCACCAACTGAAACAGACAATACAGGAAATGCCACTCAAGTTGAATCTATAACATACAATAAGAATCGCTATAATTTTTACGATTATTTTTCGACAGATAACGATACTTGGTATGTACAAGACTAATCCGCGGGAGCAAAGCCCCAAGACGCAGCTCTTTCGCCTATCCCTTACTATAATAAAAATAAGCATATAGTCAATAGTTTTAATTGACTATATGCTTAGTGCACTAGCCGTAGAGTAACATCTACGGCTTTTATTCTTGCACGTAATTGTTCAACGATAGCCATACTTCTTATAAAGTAATAAAATAATACGAATGGCTTTTGAGCGGGCCGCCCAAAGCCCTAATAGTGTCCTTGTCATAGACAGTTTATCCTAAATGTAGTAAACTGAACTCACTAGAAAACAGAATTTTGGAGGAATGGATGTGGGGAAAAAGACGGAACAGTCACAAAAAGTATATAATAAGATGGCGTGGGAATATGATAATGCCCCGGAGGGAAATTATACAAGGCCCCATAAAAATGAAATCATTAAAAAGGCTGCAATCGGGGATGGGGATAATATCCTGGACGTTGCCTGCGGTAATGGGTATCTGCTCGGAGAACTTTCCAAAAAGGCTAGAGTCAATGCATTTGGCATTGACATTTCGGAGAGCATGATTGCCGTTGCCAGAGAAAGATATCCGGATTGTACTTTCGCAGTGAGTCCCTGCACCCCTCTCGGTTTTGAAAACGAGAGTATGGATGTCATAACGGTATCCTGCGCCTTCCATCATTTTGAGACGCCCCAGGTGTTTGCCAATGAATGTATGCGGGTCTTAAAGAAAAATGGAAGAGTCTTTATTGCCGAACCGAATTTCTCGCCCGTGGTACGGTGGCTCGCCAATGTGGTGGTGTATCCAATTTCAAAAACGGGCGACGTGAGAGTGTATGATCAAAAAGAAATTCGGTTATTCTTTGAACTGGCTGGATTTACTGATATGGAATCGTACACGACAGGCAGCGTGTTATTTTTCACAGCAGGAAAATGAATGCCATTTTGCCAGACGTAAAATGGGAATAGGAGCGATTGGATATGAAGATGCCAGAAAAGATAGAACCAGCCATGTTTGCGCCCTGCGGGATGAACTGTCTCGTTTGTTATAAGCACTGCTATCATAAAAAGCCATGTGCAGGATGTTTGAAATGTGACATGGGAAAACCGGAGCACTGTAGAAAGTGCAGGATAAAAGATTGTGTGACAAAGCAGCAGATTACATATTGTTTTGAATGTACCGAATATCCGTGTAAGCAGATAACGCGGTTGGAGAAAAGTTATAATACCCGTTATCGTGCCAGCCTGACGGAAAACAGCCGGATGGTTAAGGATTATGGGCTGGCCGCATTTTTAGAACGGCAAAAAGAGAGGTATACGTGTCCGGAATGTGGTGGGATTATATCAATCCATGATGCGGAGTGCAGCGAGTGCCAGTATAAAGTGTAATGAGGAGAAATGAATATGGAAAAAAAGATGAGCTGCTGCGGTATGATATGCTCTGATTGTGAGTATTATCCAGCAGAGTGCCGGGGATGCCGGGAGATAAAAGGAAAGGTATACTGGCTGGAGTACACGGGGGAAAGCTGCTGTGATATTTTTGAATGCTGTAATAATCAAAGAAAATACGAGCATTGCGGACAGTGTGCGGAATTGCCATGCGGCCGCTATGAGCGTGATGACCCGACAAAAACACCGGAAGAAAATGCGGCCGATTATAATATGCAGATGAATAATTTAAGTTCTGGAGGCCGGGGAAAAGAATAAAGGAAGAAGGTTTTGGATGGTTGGTATATATTTCAGCGGTACAGGTAATACAAAATTCTGTGTGGAGAAGTTTTTAACCTGTTATGAAGGCAGAGCAGAGGCATTTCCCATTGAAGACGTGCAGGCAGCCGCCGCGGTAAAGCAAAACGAAGAAATCGTATTCGCGTATCCGGTATATTTTAGCAATCTGCCGAAAATAGTGTACGATTTTATAGACAGCAATCAATCAATATTTTCAGGAAAGAAGATATTCATTATTGCGACCATGGGATTATTCAGTGGGGATGGAGCGGGGTGTTCTGCAAGGCTGCTTGCAAAATGCGGAGCTTGTATTTCAGGCGGGCTTCATCTGAAAATGCCGGATTGTATCGGGGATGAAAAGGCGCTGAAAAGAACGAAGGAACAAAATCATCTTCTTGTAAAAGAAGCGGAGAATAAGATAAAGAAAGCAGCAGAGAGTCTAAAGCAAGGCACGCCTGTGAGGGAAGGACTTGGCTTTTGGTATCATATGGCAGGCTTATTCGGTCAGAGATTGTACTTTTATAATAAGACTAAGAAGTATACGGATAAGCTGCATATTGACAGAGAGAAATGCATCGGGTGCGGAATATGCGTATCCGCCTGTCCGATGGAGAATATATCACTACAGTCGAAAAAAGCCCGGCAGCAAGGAAAATGCACCATGTGCTACCGGTGCGTGAATCATTGCCCAAAGCAGGCAATTACGCTGTTGGGTAAGAAGCTGTATGAACAATGCTCAATAGAGAAATATATAGAAGGAGACGAGCAATGCTGGAGTTAAGATTACTAAAGGACAGTGATATTCCGCTGGTAGAGACCTGACTGAATTAAGAGCACGTGAAGAGGTGATATGAAATTCCCCATCTCGGTGTTACGATTGAAGAGTGGATGAACGAGATAAAGGAGCGCAATGGGGAATTTCAATGGTTAACATACCTCATTGTAATGTGGCGGAGGACTAGGTAAAAATATGGTTTCCCTGCTTGTTGATAAAATCTTTGCTTTCCCGGATGCCCTTAGGATTACCGCCGATATCGATGAGAATAACAAGGCATCTGAAAGAACATTATTATCCTGCGGTTTTGAGCTGGCTGATTCTGAAAAAAGCCGTTATGTGATACAGAAATAACGATAGTTACAGCCATTTTGCCGCCCAGTCCGAAAGCTCCTTGCCGGATACGCTTACGGGAAAGCATTTGCCGTCTGATACTTTTGCATCGGGTGCAAGAGCTGCCATGTTTCTGCCGGAACTGCCCATGCCGCTTCCGCCGGATGTTGCGAAAGGGATAACGGACTTGCCGCTGAAATCACAGGATTCCATGAAAGTGTCGATGATAGACGGTTCTCTGTACCACCAGATCGGGAATCCGACGAATATGACATCATACTGTGCCATATCTGTTATTTTAGTACGCATTGCCGGACGGCAGCTTCGGTCATTCATTTCGATGGAACTTCTGCTGTTTCTGTTCTGCCAGTCCAGATCTGCATCTGTGTAAGGTGTCTCTGGCTGAATTTCAAACATATCTGCTCCAATCTCATCTGCCAGCCTTTCTGCCAGTCTTTTTGTTACACCACTTGCGCTAAAGTACGCCACTAATGATTTGCTCATAAGAATCCTCCTTGTATTGTAACGTTGGTTGCGGTTATTCCGCTGTCTACAAGTTGAATATACAACTTGAAGTTCACTTCAAGTCAATAGGAATTTTGAAAATTGTAGTAAAATGTAATAGTTAATTCTTGATTCACCATTTAAATTCGTGATTGACGATTTTACTCTTACACGGAATATGCTATGGTTATATTGGCTAGTGGATTCCTCTGGAAAAGGACTGAATGATGGACTCTCTTTTGCTGCAATCGCTCGAAAGATAGACAAGCATCCCAGCACCATTGCAAAGGAAGTGAAGAAATACCGTACCTTCCAAAAGCGGGAAACGGATCCAAGGCATCCTCTCCGGTGTGCGAGATTTAAAGAATGTTCCCTACGCTTCCTTTGTGACAAGCCCAATTGTGTGAAAGTCTGCAAATACTGTTTTGATACCCGGCTCCAGATCCCCATATGCTATCCCTTATGCCCGGAGTACATGGAACCGCGATGTCCTGCCATTACGAAGGCGCCGTACGTATGCAATCACTGTGCCAGGATTAGAACCTGTAACAAAAACAAAGCCTTCTATATGGCTCAGAATGCAGATGAATCCTCACATGGGCTGCTGGTATCCTGCCGTTCCGGTATTAATCAGCATCCTGCCGATATTGCCTTGCTTGATGATTTGATCTCTCCCTTGCTAAAAAAGGGGCAGTCTCTTGCACATATTTATGCCTTTCATGGACATGAAATCCCTTGTAGCCGTAAAACGCTATATAACTACATTGATCAAGGCATATTTACCGCCAGGAACATAGATATGCGGCGGAAAGTACGTTATAAATGCAAGCCACGCAAAAAAGGAACCCGGGTCAGCCTTGCCGCCAAGGAATTCCGGATGGGCAGGACCTATGAAGACTTCCAAAAATATATGAAGGCCCACCCTCAGTCCCCTGTCGTTGAGCTTGATACGGTGGAAGGGGGACGTGATAACAGCAGACAGGCTTTTATGACAATGCTCTTTCGGAACTGTTCCCTGATGTTGATTTTCGTTCTGGAAGAAAAAACACAAGACCATGTGATTGAAGTGCTTGATACGCTAAGTGAAAAACTGGGAATCGAAACATTTCGAGAGCTTTTCCCCGTCATCCTGACCGACAACGGGATCGAATTTCAATTTCCAGTGCGCATGGAATGTGATAAGGCTGGTGAAATCAGGACAAGAATGTTTTATTGCAATCCGAATGCCTCCCGGCAGAAAGGGATGCTTGAAAAGAACCACGAATACATTCGTTATGTGATTCCTAAGGGAGAAAGTTTGGATTTATATGACCAGGCTGATGCTGAGCTCCTTATGAATCATATCAACAGCGAAGCAAGAGACAGCCTGAATGGATGCACCCCATTCAGACTGTCTGAGCTTCTCCTGGACAGCAAGCTTCATAAGCTGCTCAGGTTAAAAGAGATCCGACCGGATCAAGTATCTTTGAAGTCATCGTTGCTAAAAAAATAGAGCCATGACCAGGACGGAATCCACCACCGAATTTAATCTTACATAAAGAATTACGGCTTTAAAATGACTTTGATACAGTCCTCCTCTTTTTTATCAAAGATGCTGTAAGCATGGCTTCCTTCTTCTAGAGAAAGCTTGTGGGTTATGATGTCTGTCGCATCAAATTCTCCTTTTTGGATTTTCTCCAGCATCAGATCAACGTATCTTGTGGCAGGGCACTGACCCATCTTTAAAGAGATATTCTTGGAAAAGAAGTTTCCAAGAGGGAAGTTGTTATATTTATTGCCATAGACTCCGACAAACGCTACCGTGCCGGTTTTCCGGATGCACTGAGAAGCCGTCTCTATCGCTGACTTTGAACCTCCCTGCAATTTGAGCGCAGTTTCTATCTTTTCCATGACCGAGGTCTTGCCGTCCAGCCCCACGCAATCGATGACGGAATGAGCCCCTCCGTGCGTGATCTCTTTTATATGTTCCCCTACCTGTTCAAATTCTTCAAAATTCAGGGCTTCTACGCCATAGCCTCTTGCGTGCTCCAGGCGGTAGCCTACACGGTCGACAGCGATGATTCTGCCGGCCCCTTTCTGAATACACCACTTGATCGTCATCAATCCTATAGGGCCGCACCCCAATACAGCAACCGTATCCCCGGCCTTCACGTCAGCGATTTCTGTGCCCCAATAGGAAGTGGGCAGGACGTCTGTGACGAATAGGACCTGCTCGTCCGTCAGTTCATCGGGTACCTTTTTCGGTCCTACGTTGGCATATGGAACCCGGATATACTCTGCCTGGCCGCCGGCGTAATTGCCATGATATTTGCTATAGCCGAACAATCCGCCCGATTCCGCATAGTCATTAGAATTATCACACTGGCTGTTTTCTCCTTTATCACAATATTCGCAGTGCCCGCATGCGACGGGGAAAGGAATTACCACCCTGTCCCCTTTTTTGAGATTTTTAACTTCCTTTCCAACCTCTTCGACGATTCCCATTGTTTCATGGCCCAGGACATATCCGTCATACATCCCTTTTACCAGGCCATGCACCAGATGAAGATCTGAGCCGCAGATAGCGGCGGAAGTGACCTTTACTATAATATCGTCCTCTTTTTCTATCTTCGGATCCTCTACCGTTCTGCATTCGACCTTCTGCAGTCCATCAAATACGACAGCTTTCATTGCAATCCCCCCTGTTATCATTTGAAAATATTATCTGTAGATAAAGCAGATCTATACCCGGAAAATCTGTCGTAGGATATTCACTTCATCGCAAAAGCAGGCCCAGTCTTGCTGCAGTTCGGACATTGCGGCTGGATAACGGAAAAGGAGACTGCCATACATTCCGGCAATCTCCTTCGTTTATTCTAACTCTATCTTCCCATGCTTATTCTCGAACTCTGCGACATGCTTTTTCATTAAGACTTCTAATTCCCGGTTGGCAGAACGTGCATTATATTCCGCGACATAGCGGAACATCTTGAGCAGCTGGGCGTCTGTCCTGACCGTAAATTTTACAATATCAGATGGCATAATAGAACCTCCAAAAAGAATTTGTGGTTATTATACCGTCTAATTGACGGCAATATTCCGAACTGACGTCTAGGTGACGGCGTAAAATGTAAAATAATACAATATAGTGCCGGCATCATATAGTCGGAAAGACGGTTGAATTATATTGACGTCAATATGACGGCATAATATAATGTGAACATAGAAAAAGTCTCAGGATAAGAATGCTATCACAGGGTAAGATAGTAGTATCAAGAACAACAAATTTTACCAGAGGAGAGTCATATGAGTAATATTAAAGAACTGGTCAAACTGGCTGCTGACAGTATGAAGAACCGGACATTGGATGAACTGCTGGAAAATGACAGAGAATTCCAGAACAGGCTTGAAGAGGAGAAAGAAGCGCACAAAGCGATGAAGGAGCTGGACTTGACAGAAGAGCAGAGGACTGTGGTGGAGACCTTGGTTTCAAGGAAAGATGAAACCGAGTACGATTACCGCGTGAATGCCTATATGGCAGGCATGATCGATGCTTATGAGATTTTAAAACAGTTTGACTTGACCAAGGAGTAGACACGCCGCTACCTTTGCAATTGGCAAACCAAACCGAAATATGATAAGATATAAGGACAGTGGACATACGGCAGCAGATTCAGAGGATGGTAATAATGGAAAAACAAGAGAAAAAGCACAAGCGCCGCCCACGATATTCGGGCGCATATCCAAAGAGATACGAAGAGAAATACAAGGAGCATCAGCCGGAGAGATATTCTGATACAGTATCCAGAGTCATCCGGAAGGGCAGTACGCCCGCCGGCATGCACATCTCTATCTGTGTGCGGGAGATTCTGGATTTTCTTCAGATACAGCCCGGTCAGAAAGGGCTTGACGCTACCCTTGGATACGGCGGACACAGTGCGAAGATGCTGGAATGCCTCAAAGGGCAGGGTCATCTGTACGCTTTGGATGTAGACCCAATCGAGTCGTCAAAGACAGCAAGGCGGCTGGAAAAAATGGGATATGGGCCGGATATCCTCACAATCCGGCAGCAGAACTTTGCCGATATCGACGAGATAACCCGTGAAGCTGGTTTATTTGACTTTGTGCTTGCGGACCTGGGCGTCTCTTCTATGCAGATCGACAACCCGGACCGGGGATTTACGTATAAAGCAGAAGGCCCCCTGGATTTGCGCATGAATCCTCAGGAGGGCAAAAGCGCCGCGCAGAGGCTCAGGGAGATGACGCAGGAAGAGCTGCAGGGGATGCTTATAGAGAATTCGGATGAGCCTTACAGTGCTGAGATCGCGGAAGCAGTCACGAGGAAGATGAAAAGAGGCGGGGCAATCGACACGACGACACAGCTTTATGAGACGATTGGCGAGGCGCTTGCGTTCCTGCCGGATAAAGAACGGTATGAGGCAGTTAAGAAATCGAGCCAGAGAACGTTCCAGGCGCTTCGCATTGACGTTAATAACGAGTTCGAGGCCTTGTACTCGTTTTTAGAAAAGCTGCCGGATATACTGGCACCAGGCGGCAGGGTGGCAATACTGACATTCCATTCAGGTGAGGACCGCCTTGTGAAGAAGTCGTTTAAGGAAATGGAACGAAGCGGAACATACAAAGAGATATCACGTGAGATCATACGGCCGTCACTGGAGGAGTGCAGGCAGAATGGACGCGCCCGCTCGACGAAGATGCGGTGGGCAGTCCGGGCAGACTGACAGACGCATCGGTGTGGGTTAATGTACAGCAGAGAAAAGGAGACGGGATGGAACGTTGTAAATGGTGCCTTTGTAACGAGAAGATGGTAAAATACCACGATGAAGAGTGGGGCATACCGCTTCATGACGACGGCAGGCAGTTTGAATTTTTAATGATGGAAGTGATGCAGTGCGGACTGAACTGGAATATGATGATACAGAAAAGGGAAATCTTCCGCGACTGTTTTGACGGATTTGACTACGAGAAAGTAGCCCTATATGAAGAGGACGATATCGAAAGGATTATGCAGACAGAAGGGATGATAAGATCCAGGCGTAAAATAGAGGCAGTAATCCACAACGCCCGGTGCTTTCAGAAGGTGCGGGAAGAGTTCGGCTCTTTCAGCGCATATCTTTGGAGGTTTTCGGACGGGAAGACCATCTTCTATGAGGGGCATGAAAGCGGAGAGCTGCCGGCAAGAAACGGGCTGTCTGATGAAGTCAGCCGGGACCTGAAGAAGAGGGGATTCAAGTACCTCGGCTCCATCACCGTATACTCCCATCTTCAGGCGTGCGGGATTATCAATGACCACGTGAAGGAGTGCTTCCGTTACGAGGACGTGGCAGGGCGCGTTCCGAACATTTGATAAAATGCTCTGAAGGACGGGGCTTAAGGATATCACATCGGTTTTAAATTCTTCTCCAGGCGTCCGACCATCCATGCAAGGCGTTTGGAGCGTCCTGCCTCGGTCTTGGCATCCAGGTATGCTCTCGTATACGTCTTCTGAACAGACGGAGACATCCTCTGAAAATTAGAATATGCCTGTCCGTGCTCTTTCAGCAGGCCGGCTACCATCGCAAGCTGTTCCTCAGTGACGGCTGCAGGGCCGGCCGGCTTGTCCCATCTGCCGTTTTTCTTTGCCTCTTCAATTTTCGCCAGGCCATAGTCGGTCATCAATCCACGCTGAATCAGATCTTCTGCTAACGCCTTATTCTTGGAAGACCACTTGCTGTCGCTTCTGCGTGCAGAAAAGTATTTGACATAGGATACGTCATCAATGCGTTTCATCAGTCCGTCGATCCAGCCGAAACAGAGCGCTTCTTCCAGCGCTTCGCCCGCTTTTACCGTCATCAGCTCCCGCGTCTTACCGAACAGCAGCCAGACACCGTCGCCTGACGTGCAGTTATCCTCCAGCCAGCGTCTGAACTCATCACGTGTTTTAAAATGCAAAGGTTCATTCATAATTGCCCCTCCTGTTTTGCAAAAAATGAAACAGTAATTTGTTAATTATACCATGCTGCATGACGTTAGAGGAAGCAGAATCTTCCCAAAATCTGATTGACTTGCGGAAAAATAAATGTTATATTACATATAGAACAAATGTAATAACTGCAAAAAAGGCAGTGAGGTGATGACAATGGCAGTAAAAAGAGATTATTATGATATTCTTGGAATTGATAAGAAAGCAGAAGATGCCGCAATAAAGAAGGCATACAGGAAGCTGGCGAAGAAGTACCATCCTGACACGAATGCCGGTGACGCACAGGCAGAGCAGAGATTTAAGGAGATAACAGAGGCATACACGATATTGAGCGATCCGGAGAAGCGGAACCTGTATGACCAGTTCGGCCATGTCGCCTTTGACGGAAGCGGGCCGGGGGCAGGTGCCGGCGGTGCTGCAGACACAGGCGGCGCATACAGGGAGTACCATTATGAGAACGGTAATATGGACGACATCTTTGGTGATATTTTTGGCGACATCTTCCGAGGTGGCAAATCAGGCGGCTATGCTTATGACGGCTTTAGGGAAAATGGCTTCGGACGGTCAGAGTTCCGGGCGAAAGGTGCCGATATACGGGCAGAGGTGTCCGTTAGTTTTGATGAAGCAGTATTTGGCTGTGATAAGATTATCAGTTTTCAGGACATGGAGAAAGGCGGCGGGGCGGTACAGTCTCTTCAGGTCCACATACCCGCGGGCATAGAGAGCGGCAAGAGCATCCGGCTCAGAGGTAAAGGCATGCCCGGTGTTAACGGAGGTGCATGCGGCGATTTGCTTTTAAAAGTGCAAGTTGGCGGAAAGCACGGATTTGAGCGGAAGGGCCAGGATGTGTTTACGACAGCATCCGTACCGTTTACGACGGCCGTATTCGGCGGTGAAGTACGCGTACCGACGCTTTATGGAGATGTAATCTGCAAGATTCGGGAAGGGACCCAGTCGGGGACAAAGATACGTCTCAAAGGCAAAGGGATCGTATCCATGAAGAACAATAAATCCCACGGCGACCAATATGTGACAGTACAGATTGAAGTCCCGAAGAACTTAAGCCAGGAGGCCAGACAGAAGCTGAAGGAATTTGAACAGGCGTGTAGGTCAGGCGGTCACGGAAGGAAAAAGAACAGCGCGTCATAGTCTGTGTAGCTGTATGGGGATGCAGCTGGTAAGTGAGGGACTGCCGTATTGTCCCTGTACATTAAACCAGCTTTCCCGACACGCAGTTCCTTCCGCTTTGCTTTGCGCAGTAGAGCGCTTTGTCGGCTTCGTTCAGCAGATTCATAAACTGCTCCTCACTGGTTACTTTCCGGCTGCTGATTCCGATGCTGACACTGACGTACCCGTCTCCTGCGACGTGTGGAATCTTCAGATTGTGGATTTCATGCAGCAGCTTCTCCGCAAACGCAGCCGCTTCCTCTTTGCCGGCTTCCTGCAGTAAGACTAAGAACTCTTCTCCGCCGTAACGCACGGCAATGGATTCGGACCCGGCGGAAAGCCTGAGGATGACGCCCGCCACAGACTTGAGCACTTCATCGCCTGCCATGTGGCCATACGTGTCGTTATACTGTTTGAAGAAGTCCACGTCCAGCATCAGCGCATGAAGTTCGGCGCTTCCCTTTTCCAATAGGTTCTGCTTGTACTGCTCCAGATATATGCGGTTTGACAGTTTCGTGAGCCCGTCCTGGTTGGACAGGTATTCAAACTTCTGATTCAGCTGCAGGAGCCTGCCGTACGTATAGACATAAAATCCGTTCAGGGCAAGTGAAAATACAAAGTTGCCGACGTAGAGAAACGGAAACCGAAGCAGAAAATTCTGCGTGTATACCGGGGGAAGGGTGTGTTGCAGCGGAGTCCATAATAATGCAATTAGGACAGACAGGCCGATACCGCTGAACAGGATGGCCGGCTTCATCTGCAGGATAAAGAAGCAGATAAACGGGAACAGGCAGAACCAGAGGGCGGCAAAGCCTTCCACAAGCCCGCCTACGACGTAGAGCGTGAACATACCGAGCAGAATAAAGGCCATACAGAGGGAACCCGCCAGATATCTGCCGGTTTTCTTCGTGTACAGATAGATGACGATACAGAAGACTGCACTGATGCCGGTCTCAAGGCCCAGGCGGTATTCTGCCTTTATCATATTTAAGACAGTCATAATAATGGAGATGCCCGCGCCGGCAATACAGAACAGGCGAAGCTGCACACAGAGCCTGTTTGTCATATTTACAAACATTTCTTCGAGCAGCCCTCTGAAAAACTTCTTCAGATAATTCATGTAAATCCCCCTTCGTTCATACAGATAATATAAGCGCGTCCATATTATGGTATGGATGCGAAAAAACTTGACACGGAAATACTACAAGTGTAAGATTTAGAAAAGAGCATAAAAAGATAATAAAATCAGGCATTACTATATAACAGTTCTGAAATATTACTTTCAGGGAGGGAAGTATGCGGTACAGAAACAACACACACAAAAAAAGTAAACCTATATTGATACTATCGGCCGCTGCGGGGATAATCTTAACAGCCTGCGCCATTTCTGCCGTCATATATTTCAGCTCCGGCAGGGGCAGGGAGACGCCTCAGGAACTTCTGGCCGAATACATGAACCATATCCCAGAAAAGGAATATGGGAAAATGTATGCGATGCTGGATAAGGAGACGGCCCGGAATATAAGCGAAGAAGAGTTCATAACACGCAATTCCGCCATATATGAGGGGATTGGGACAGAGGACATGGTCATCAAAGTAACAGAGTATGACGAAGGCAAGAGAGCGGTAAAATACCATGCTTCATTTGACACCGTGGCCGGAAATATCAGTTTTGATAACGAGGCCACGTTTGTAAAAGAAGGAGACGGCTGCCGCCTTGTATGGAAGGACAGCCTTATCTTCCCCGGCCTCGAAGCGGATGACAAGATCAAAGTGTCTGTAACGCAGGCGGAAAGAGGGCGGATTCTGGACCGGAACGACCGTGTCCTTGCAGGAAAGGGGACGGCTTCTTCCGTAGGAATCGTACCTGGCAAGCTGGAGGACAGAGAACGCGCGGTGGAAGAGGTAGCAGAACTGCTCGCTCTTGAGCCGGAGGCGATAGAGAAAAAGCTGGATGCACAATGGGTGAAGGAAGATTCCTTTGTCCCGGTCAAGACGGTGGCTAAAGTGAGCGAATTGGATCTGCTGGCAGTGGATCCGGATGATGAGGCAGCCGTGGAAGCCAGGAGGCAGGAAAAGCTCCTTACTGTCCCCGGCGTCATGATTACAGATGTAGAAGTGCGGGAATATCCGCTGAAAGAAGCGGCCGCACATCTGACAGGCTATGTCCAGGGCGTAACGGCAGAAGACCTCGAGGAGCATGCCGGGGAGGGATATGCATCGAACAGCGTTATCGGTAGGAGTGGTATAGAAGGGCTGTACGAGAAGGAATTAAAAGGCAACGACGGATACAGTATCAATATGATGGATAGTGACGGGAATCTGAAGAAAGTGCTTGCGAACGTTATGGTAGAGGACGGACAGGACATAAAGCTTACGGTGGACGCTGAGATCCAGTCTGCCCTGTATGAACAGTTTGAAGAGGATAAAAGCTGCTCCGTCGCCATGAATCCATATACAGGAGAAGTGCTGGCGCTTGTCAGTACGCCTTCCTATGACAGCAACGGTTTTATAATGGGGATGACGGATGAGGAATGGACGGCGCTCAATGAGGACGAGAAGAAACCGCTGTACAACCGCTTCCGCCAGGTGTGGAGCCCGGGTTCTACGTTTAAGCCGGTCACCGCTTCCATCGGTCTGGATTCGGGGGCGATAGATCCGGAGGAAGACTTTGGGAAAGAAGGGCTTAGCTGGCAGAAGGATGCGTCATGGGGGTCTTATCACGTGACTACGCTCCATGCATATTCACCTGCTGTGCTGGAAAACGCGCTGATCTATTCCGACAATATCTATTTTGCAAAAGCCGCACTGAAAATCGGGGCGGAAGAATTGCAGGAATCCCTGCAGAAAATCGGTTTTGGAAAGGAATTGCCTTTTGAGATATCAATGTCCGTCTCACAATATTCTAACACAGAGAAGATTGAGACTGAGATTCAGCTTGCCGACAGCGGTTACGGCCAGGGGCAGGTGCTCGTCAATCCGCTGCATCTGGCAGGCATCTATACATCCTTCTGCAATGACGGCAATATGATCAAGCCGTATCTGCGGTATGAGGAGGAGCCGAAGAAGGAAATCTGGATACAAGACGCATGCACACCCGAGGCAGCGGGCCGGGTGCTGGAAGGGATGAAAAAGGTCGTTAATGATTCCAACGGCACCGGATACGCGGCTCACAGAGAGGATATCATCCTGGCAGGAAAGACCGGCACAGCGGAAATCAAGGATTCAAAAGAAGATACTGCCGGAACGGAGCTTGGATGGTTTGCGGTATTAACGCCGGATAAAGAGTATGAAAGGCCGATACTGGTCGTAAGCATGGTCGAGGATGTGAAAGACATCGGAGGGAGCGGCTATGTTGTCGGCAAGGATAAAGATGTGCTGGATGTGTATCTGCCACGTTGAGGTTCAGGCTGCTTCTGTCTCGGAAGTAGTCTGGCTTTAAATATTACAGATGTAAGAATAAGGAGGAAGGCTTATGAACCGAAGAGGAGTCATAGTATTATGCATATTCCTGACGCTGCTGACAGGAGGCTGCGGCAGGTCTTCAGGACCGGATGACGGAGTCCGGAAGGAAGAAGGCGCAGGGATGCCCTTTGAAGAGTCGATTCAGATAGCGAAAGGATATCGTGATATATACAAAAAAGCTGTGAAAGAAGATGCGGTCGGAACATTTGAGACGACACGCCTCATTGTAGAGCGTATCGGAAAAGAAGGATATGCGGCAAGCGATTTTTATAATCAGGTCAATATGGAGAATCCGGAAAAGGTAAGGATGTTCGCAAGGCAGGTTGAAGAGAAGAAAGAAGCCGGGGTATCGCTGTTCATCGTCAATGACAGTGGAGGATTTACGCGTTATGATCTTAAGACAGCTAACGGCAATGTGGATGTACTAAAGAGTTCGCTCTACTGGGAGGGGGGCGTGCCAAAGTCCGATTATAAGGAAGCGTACAGGACGAAGACATGGGTCTGTGATGAGGAGGGCTACCTGTTCTTTGAGCGTAACAGCCTGACCGGAGCCGGCAGCGGCCGGGTGGCCGTACGGCTGCAGCCGCTCGATGATTCGTGCAGAGAGCTGAACCGGAAGTATTTGCTTCCGGCCGGGTATCATCAGAACAATATGTTTACGACCGACTGGGATGAGGACGATTACAGGAACCTGAACCTATATGATCTGTATGAAAAGCTGTACACGATGAAGACAGGGAAAGCCGCACCTTATGAGTTCGCTCTTACGGGCCGGACATATGAAGTTCCGGAAGAGGAATTTGAAGCTGTATTCCAAGATTTCTTCCAGATAGACAGCCAGGCGATCCGGCAGAGGACTACCTACTATGAAGAAAAGAACACTTACGAGTACAGGCCCCGTGGACTGTATGACAAGGGTACTACGCCGGATGTCCCGTTTCCTGAGGTGGTATCATATGAAGAGAATGAGGACGGAACGCTCAAACTGACCGTCAATGCGGTCTGGCCCAAGAAGAGCCTAGAAAAAGCGTTCCGCCATGAGGTAGTCGTCAGACCGCTTAACGGGGGCGGATATCAATATGTATCCAACCATGTCGTGCCATCGGATGAGAACGTGGAGCCGGAATGGTATATGGACAGGCTGACAGAGGAACAATGGCAGGAATACTATGGGGGGAACGGATAGCACATCATTCAGTCACGCTGAATCGTATCCACATAACAGTTTTTCAGTGCAAGCATAAGTACGACCAGTGCAGCTGTTATCATGATGTGCGATATTCCGGCAATTCCCGAAATCGCCGCATCTGCACCTTTGCCCAGCGGCAGTGCCCGAACCTGCGTGATTCCGCGGACCAGGAGCATGACTGCCATAAGAGGCAGGGCAATATTATACAATATCAGGAAGACTTTGAACTTCCGGTTCTGCAGGAGACGGGAATCCCTGCAGAACAGCATCAGGATAAGGAACAGCAGCGTGCCGAGCACGATCAGGTGCACATGGGTGAATGCCAGCGTGGTCCTGCCGCCAAAAGCCATATATTTTGTGTATTCGCGGTAGAATACGCCAGAGGCTATGCCGGCCAGCAGATAAATAAATGAAATACGCCATAATTTCTTCATATCGTATCAACTCCTTTCAAATGTCTGTTCATGTCAATATAGCCAATGAGCACGGTCCACACATAAGCGCATGTCTTAGGAATCATCAGCATTCCTACCGCGGGGACGGTATCGGCGAACAGCACGACAGGAATATAAAAAGCGAAGCTTAAGACTATCGTCAGCCACATCAGCCGGAACGGCCCGTCGTTATGCGCTCCTGCAGATTTGTAGAAGAGGACGATGATAAGCAGCCCCATGAGGGCGAATGGGATGTTGCGTCCGATGCCCCAGCCAAGCGGAGCATCGGCAGATGTCCAGCCGTTCTGGGGAAACAGACAGAGTATAATGCGCAGCAGTGCAAGCGCATAGACAGTGGCGGTCAGGCCTATATGCCCCGTTATGCGGTAGCGAAGCCGCCAGACATAGTAGAGCAGTATGTAAAATACGGTCATGGTTATAGATGTGATAAATTTTCCGATGCCGAGTACGGCAGTGTATTGGCTGAGCCCTGTCGTACAAAGTGCCACGGCGCGGGGAACGAGATGAAACGCATCACCGGCCCCGAGTGTCACAGCCATGACGCCGAAGAGCAGATACTGCTTTGTCCCCCGGCTTCTGCGGATCATAAGTATTCCGAGCGTGATTACTGTAATAAGGTAGACTGCATCAAATGATGTCTCCATAATTGCCTGCATTGTCAGGCACCTCCTTTTCGTCTTTTCCAAACAGCGATGATAGCGTCAGTTTACAAGGGCACAGGTCAGTATATGCAGCGGGAGACGATCTCGAGCAGCGGCCTGTAATTGTCCTGTCCGTTTAGCAGCATAGATGTAAAAACGGTAAAGATGAAATCCACAAATTCTTCCGCGGTCAGGCCGGTACCGAACGCGTCAGGACGAACGTTCCTGTCATTTTTCAATACCTGCGCCAGGCGTTCTTTTATGTGCCCGAAATACTGCTGCATTACGAGCCGCCCCCTCTCTTTCTCTCCAGCCGCAAAGCTGACGGAATGGAAGGTGAAAAATCCCGGATACCGGGCGCATCCTTTCTGTACGCGCTCAAACAGCCAGATCAGACAGCCGGAGAAGGAATCGGACTCCGTACAATCGCCCATATGAAAGATATCGCGCCACACATCTTCTACGGCGGCACTGAGCAGTTCCGCCTTGGACGGAAAGTAATTGTACAGGGACCCCACCGCTATGTTGCAGGCATCCGCTACGGAGCGCATGCTGACGGCAGATATGCCCTTTTCCATGACAATGCCCCGGGATGCGGCAAGTATGGCTTCTTTAGACGTCACGCCTTTATTCATCGCAATCTTCTCCTTACAAAAATGAATATGAACAGTGTTCATTATAATCTAAACAACACGGCCTGTCAAGATGCCGGAGATATCTTTGTCGTCTTGACAGGCCGCATATTGCTGCACCGTATTGTACATTGGTCAAGCTGGGATACCGTGTCAGTCAAGGAGCTGCATGTCTGACAGGATGGACCTTGCCGCCTGTGAAGCGGCAGCTCCCGTGGCTTCGGCATCCCCCTGAATATTGGCGGCGAAGAAGCAGGTACGGTCCGGCAGCTCCACCCAGCCGACGAACGAGCCGTTCACATCTTTTCCGTCCACACGCCCGGTTCCAGTCTTGCCATAAAGAGCCGCATCTCCCTCTTTTGACAGGAACAGGGCGTTCTTTACTTCATCTATGTTTGGTTTGTCCGCTGGAACATCATATCCATACAGATGCTTTAAAAGCTCGACCTGTTCGATGGCAGAGATTTTAAGAGAAGATTCCATCCAGTAGGAATCTATCCCTCCGCTGCTGTCCTCGTTGCCATAGTGCAGCCTCGTCAGGAAATCCTTTACCGCCGTAGCGCCGGCCTGTCTGTCGATAGACTGGAAATACCAGTTTACAGAGCTTTGCATGGCTGAACCCAGGTCCTGGTCCTGATTCCATTCATCAAATGGATAGTTCTGTCCGTCCCATTCCATCTGTGTCGTTCCAGGGGAGATGACACCGGTCTCCAGGCCGAGCAGGGCACCGTAGATTTTATAGGTCGAGTTGGGCGGTACGCGAAGAGCTGCCTGCTCCTCGTCATATATGAGCCAGGAGTCCGCCGTATCGTCATAGAGTACGAAGGTGCCGTCATATCCGCTGAAATAAGAGGACAGGTCGGGGCGTGATATCTGTTCTTCTTCTGCGGCAAAGCTGTAATAATCCTCGCCTGAGGCGTAAGTAGAAAGTGCAGGAGCAGCGCCGAGCAGAACCAGTGCGGTAAGACAGTAGACGCATCTCCCCAGTATCCGTTTCGATGCAGTCTCCGGCTCGTATGAGGAGATGTTCAGTATCCTCTTCCTGAGCTGTACGAGATTCCCTCCCATGCCGGAGGCAAAGGGGAAGGGGGCGAGAGAAATCTTCTCGGCAAAGCTGATAAGCGTATGGCCATATGTTTCATAATCTGCTGCATCCAACAGCCCCAGAACGGCGGAATCACATGCGGTCTCCCGGTCGCTGTGCATCTCTTTGAAAGCGATCCACACGAACGGGTTGAACCAATACAGTATTTTGACGGCATTCATAAGATTGTTGACGAGGGCGTCTTTATGCCTGTAATGCTGAAGCTCATGCAGCAGCATGTACCGCATATCAGACGGATTATAATCAGATATGAGATGGAGCGGCAGGTAGATGCACGGCCTTATGAGTCCTGTGATGACTGGAGATTTTAAGAAAGCGGTGGCGCGGATTGGTATGTTGCGGCTGATGCCTGCCTCACGCAGGCAGCTGTCGTAAAGCGCCAGAACTTTAACGTTCTGAAGCTCCACGGACGACCGTCTGATGTCATTCAGCCGAAGGGCGGAACGAATCAGCAGCGCAGTCATGGCAAGCATGCCTGCCATCCATATGACAAGCAGCAGCGTCCCTGCGGAGGCAGGTGCCTTCCGGCTCACTGAGATGCTGAAATCATCAATCCAGCGAGATGAAATGTCCTGCCGTACAGTACGTGCAGCTCCTTCAGCTGTCGACATACCGGTCCCCGAACGGACATCCCCTTTGGTGAACCATGATATTACCCGGCCGAATCCGGGCATACGCACAGGAAGAAACGGTACGGCGAGAAGTGCGAGCAGAAGGAACCAGAGCTGGTACTTCCTGCGGGCTGACAACAGCCTTTTCAAACCATACCTGACCGCCAGGAGGATACCGACGATGGCAGCAATAAAAACATTACATATGAGAAAGCGGACGCTAAAATCCATATTACTCCCCTCCTTTTTTGGAACTGCTGGAGAGAAGGGAGCGAAGGGAGCGGATGTCCTCTTCTGACAGCCTGTCCTCTTCAAGGTAGGCAGAGAGCATAGCGGTGATATCCCCGTTATAGAAACGTTTCAGAAAGGAGCTGCTTTCCGCGTTCACATATTCCTGCTCTTCCACAAGCGGGGTATAGACGAAGACCCGGCTCTGTTTCTCATAAGTGAGGGCACCCTTGTTCACAAGCCGCTTGATGAGAGTCTGGACTGTCTTAGGGCTCCAGTCTGTAACAGCAGTCAGCCGTTCTGTTATCTCGTTCGTGCTGACCGGAGCATACTTCCATACGATCTTCATCACTTCATATTCGGCCTCGGATATCTGGGGCAGTGCTGCCATAACAACTCCTCCTTAAATCTTACGATTGTAATAGATAGATTATATCGTTTCTGCCGGGCATTGTCAATAAATACGGGCGTCACCGGACTGCTCCAATATGTATTTGAAATAACAGGCGGGAGGTGGTAACATAGGAGCAGAACACATTTTTTGGAGGTCAACGTGAAAGTATTATTTGTAGACAGTTGTACGAAGGAAGGCATGGCGTCAAGGACTAGAAGGCTCTGCCGTATTTTTTTAGATGAATGGAAGAAAAACCACCCGGACTATGAGGTGGATACTCTCGTGTTAAAAGAGGAAGGCATGATACCACTGACAGAGGAGGATATCGTTCGGCGTGACGACCTTGTCAGGGCGGGGGAGCTCAGCCACCATATGTTCCATTCTGCGAGACAGTTTGCCGGTGCGGACCGGATCCTTATAGGCGCCCCGTACTGGGACCTGTCCTTTCCGTCTATGCTTAAGGTTTATATCGAGCACATCTTCGTGAATGGGATTGCATTTGCGTACGAAGGGTCCAGGTCGGTTGGGCGCTGTTCTGCTGAAAAGCTTATGTATATACAGACAGCGGGCGGTTATGTAGGAGATAATGAACCCGGAAGCATATATCTGGAAGCAGTATGCGGAATGCTCGGTATCCCCGGTTTCCGGTACATCTGTGCGGAAGGCATGGATATACAAGAGATAGACAGGGAGCGGCAATGGAGCGAAGCAGTGGAGAGGACCGTGAGGGAGGCGAAGCAGTGGTAAGGAGCTGTTCTTCCTGGACAGCTATACTTTCCGCATGTGAAAAAGCGGGCGCTGTACTCTACAAGGTACAGTGTCTGCTTTTATCGTCTACAGGGATGATTTATATGTACGGCCCCATACCGTCATGGCATCCAGAACCGGTTCCAGGCTGTATCCGGTCTCTGTCAGCGTATATTCGACACGAGGCGGTACCTCGGGATAGATTTTGCGTGTCAGGAGACCATCGGCTTCCATTGCGCGCAGATGGCTGGTAAGCACCTTTTGTGTAATTCCGCTGACAGACTTCATCAGTTCGCTGAAGCGCTTTGTACCACTTAGCAGATCACGGATGATAAGCACTTTCCATTTGTCGCCAATCAATTTTAGTGTCATCTCTACAGGACACTCAGGGATATCTTTCAACATATGTTCCACCTCCAAAGCATAGTATCTTCCTATATCCACTATAGGACAGACGCGGAGGAACCGCAAGGTATATTTTAGAAACAAGGTATCTGAATGGAAGCTATGCCACTTTGAAGTGCGTACTTCCATTGTGAGAGGAGATGAAATAAAATATAGACAGGCATGAAGAAGGACAGGGCAATATTGCAATAGCGGTTGGAGGTGAAAGGATGGATGCCGTGAAAAGACTACATGATTTGATTATGGAGGCGGACGCTGTCGCCATAGGGGGAGGAAGCGGCCTCTCCGCGGCAGCAGGATACGAGTATTCGGGAGAGAGGTTTCAGAAGAATTTTGCGGAGTTTATAGACAGGTACGGTATGACAGACATGTACAGCGCGGGCTTCTATCCATTTCCGACAATGGAAGAAAAGTGGGCATACTGGAGCCGGCATATCTACTGTAACCGTTATGACCAGAAGCAGTCCCGCCTGTATATGGATATACGCAGCCTGGTGGACGAAAAGGAATATTTTGTCATAACGACGAACGTAGATCACCAGTTCTGGGCAGCAGGCTTTGATGAGGACAGAATCTTTGCGGTCCAGGGCGATTACGGACAGTTCCAGTGTGCAAAAGCATGCCATAGCAGACTGTACGACAACGAGCGGCAGGTACGTGAGATGATCCGGCAGCAGCACGGCTTAAGGATACCGGCCGCTCTCATCCCGAAGTGCCCGGTATGCGGGGGGAATATGGAAGTACATCTTCGCTGTGACGGGTATTTCATCGAAGACGAAGCATGGCACGCGGCATGTGGAAGATACGAGCAGTTTATCAGAAGAAACAGCGGGAAAAAGTTGGTTTTTCTGGAACTTGGCGTTGGAATGAACACCCCTGGAATTATCAAGTATCCGTTCTGGCAGATGACGGCAAAATATGAACATGCCTTTTATATCTGCGTGAACAAAGGCCAGGCATGGGCGCCCGCGGAAATCAGGGATAAGGCGCTGTGCGTAGACACAGACATAGCAGAAGCAGTGGAACAGCTCATGAACGATAGAACATAAGGAGGTGCGATGATGAACGCACAGGATTGTCTCAACATGCTGAGAGAGATCAAAGATGTTGCATTTGCGACCGTTGATGCAAAAGGTAAACCTCAGGTGAGAATGATAGATGTGATGCTCGTGGAGGAGGAGAAGCTTTATTTCTGTACGGCGAGGGGAAAGGCCTTTTACAAAGAGCTGGTGCAGTCAGGGAACGTCGCGGTTACGGGCATGAACCAGAGGTACCAGATGATAAGGCTGAGCGGCCCGGCACGCAGGGTGGAAGATCAGAAGGAGAAGATAGACCGTATATTTGAAGCAAATCCTTCAATGATAGACGTATATCCCGGGGAGAGCAGGTACATACTGGAAGCATTCCGTATTGAAAACGGAGAACTGGAATTCTTCGATCTTGGACAGCCGCACGTTTACAGGAAAACGTTTCTGTTCGGAGAGCATAAGAATACCGTGAAAGGGTATTACATTACAGACAAGTGTACCGGTTGCGGCGTCTGCCGGGATATCTGTCCACAGCAGAGTATACTTGGGAATACGCCGTATGAGATTGTGCAGGAACACTGCCTGCACTGCGGACTTTGTTATGAGAGCTGTCCGGCAGAGGCAGTCGCAGGAAGGGAGCTGTAGATGATGCAGAATATTTGGATTATGCTTACAGAGCGGAGCGGTTTTTTTGCGAAGCTGCTGCTCGAACATTTGGAGATATCGCTCGTCGCAATTTTGACGGCCATAATATTCGGAGGGATAGCCGGAATACTTATCAGCGAATATGACAGGGCCGCAAAACCGACGCTCGGAGTGATTGGATTTCTTTATACCATTCCGTCCATATCTATGCTTGGGTTCCTCATCCCATTCTCCGGAGTGGGAAATGTCACAGCGGTCATCGCGCTCACGGTCTATGCGCTGCTGCCGATGGTGCGGGCTACCCACACCGGCATTACGAATGTGGACGCAGGCATACTGGAGGCGGCCAAAGGAATGGGCAGCACCAGATTCCAGATGCTCTATAAGATCAAGCTTCCGCTGGCAATGCCGGTTGTCATGTCAGGCATACGGAACATGGTGACCATGACGATAGCGCTGGCCGGCATCGCTTCCTTTATCGGAGCGGGCGGGCTTGGCGTGGCAATCTACCGCGGCATCACCACGAACAATGCGGCCATGACGATGGCGGGGAGCCTGCTCATTGCAATCCTTGCCCTTGTCGTCGACTTTATCCTCGGTATCGTAGAAAAGAGTATGCAGAGGACGGGGGCGAAGGCAAAAGGGAAGGGAAGAGCTGCCAAGATTACGGCCGGCCTGCTGTGCTTCGTCCTAATAGTGGCCGGACTTGTAAATTTCAATAAAAAAGATACGATACAGATTGCGACCAAGCCGATGACAGAACAGTATATCCTGGGAGAGATGCTCCGTATCCTGATTGAACAGGACACGGACCTTGAGGCGGAGGTGACACAGGGGGTAGGCGGCGGGACGTCTAATATCCAGCCTGCGATGGAAAAGGGAGAGTTTGATATCTATCCGGAATATACCGGTACAGGATGGAACATGGTGCTGAAGGAAGAGGGGCTTTATACGGAAGACTTGTTTGAGAAGATGGAACAAGAATATAAGGACAAATATGACATGCAGTGGCAGGGGATGTATGGATTCAACAATACGTATGGCCTTGCAGTTCGAAAAGAGGTAGCCGACGAATATGGTCTGAAAACATGTTCCGACCTGCAGAAGGCAGCCGATAAGCTTACCTTTGGGGCAGAGTATGATTTCTTCGAGCGGGAGGATGGTTATGACGCATTGTGCGAGGCATACGGATTCCGGTTCGGCAATACGATGGACATGGATATAGGGCTTAAATACGAGGCGATAAAGCAGGGAAAGATTGATGCAATGATCATCTTTACGACGGACGGCCAGCTCAGCACGACGGATGTAACGGTGCTGGAAGATGACAGGCAGTTCTATCCGTCCTATATGTGCGGCAATGTCGTACGCTCCGAGATGCTGGCAGAGCATCCCGAACTGCTGGACGTGCTGGACAAGGTGACGGATATTCTCACGGATGCCCGGATGGCTGAGCTGAACAATAAGGTGGAGGCAGAGGGGATGGAACCGAAAGATGTGGCAGAACAATTTTTAAATGACGCAGGACTGCTCAGGTAGGAGGTCATAATGAATAAAGCGATAGAGTACCGGGATATCAAGAAGGTCTACGGTGGCAAGGCAATCATAGAAGGATTCAGCATGTCAGTAGAACAAGGAGAATTCGTCACTGTCATAGGCTCCTCCGGGTGTGGAAAGACGACGATACTGAAGATGGCCAATGGGCTTGTTACTCCGACCGGAGGCTCGGTCATTGTCAATGGCAGGGATATTCGGGATGAAAATATGATAGAGCTGCGCCGGAATATCGGCTATGCGATACAGGGAAGTGTCCTGTTTCCCCATATGACGGTGGAACAGAACATATCGTACGTACCGAATCTGCTGAACAGGAAGAATAAAAAGAAGACGAAGGAAGCGGTGAGCAAATGGATGGGTATCGTGGGCCTTGAAGAAGAGCTGAGGGGCCGATATCCGTCAGAGCTGTCCGGAGGGCAGCAGCAGAGAGTCGGAATCGCAAGGGCGCTTGCGGCATCTCCGGATATACTGCTGATGGATGAGCCGTTCGGAGCTGTCGACGAGATAACGAGGGGACAACTGCAGACTGAACTGAAGCAGATTCATGAAAAGACGGGAATCACGATACTTTTTGTGACCCATGACATATCAGAGGCATTGAAGCTCGGTACGAAAGTGCTTGTGATGGATCAGGGAAAGATACAGCAGTACGGTACGCCTGCGGAGCTGCTTTTAAGTCCCGGGACAGAATTTGTAAGCAGGCTGGTGGAGAAAGAAAGGCAGGATTTATGTTAGTAGAAAGCCCTTTCTATTTTTCTCCTTTACGTGTATAATAGACGTATCTTATTAGACGGATATGGACCGGGATAAGGAGATGAACCTATGTCTGCCGACAATCTGGCTGATCTACTCGATGCGCTGACCGATATGAGCGTTTATGTTATAGAAGAAGAGACACACAGGCTGCTGTACTTTAATGAACGCTGTCGGGAAAACGGACGGGGCAGAGCCGTGATAGGCGCCAAATGCCATGATGTATGGCCTGAGGTGTGTGCATGCTGCCCTCTGAAGAGCCTGGGGGACAGGACATCCTGCCATATCGTGTGTCCGGATCCGCTGCTTCACACGACTGTTGATGTGACAGCCAGCCGGATTACTTGGGACGGGAGCGTACGTGCGATAGCAGTGACCGCTTCCCCTCACAGGCTTGACCTTGAGGAAGAACAGGATATCAGGAATATACAGCATATGTATGCGCAGAGCCTTGTTACTGTATTTGACGAATGTATCATCGCCAATCTGACAGACGACTATTATGTCAACTGCCAGAAAGATACATTCTGGACAGATATACCGGAACAAGGCAATTTTGGCGTGGAAAACCGTAATTATGCTGCCAAGGTGATTCATCCGGATGATCTGGAACAGTTTAATGCATGCTTTTCCCGAGAGGCGATGCTGGAGTCGTTTATTAGCGGGAAGAAGCGGATTACGAGGCGGCTGCGGCGTCTGTCCAAGGATGGCGGATATCGCATAGCAGAGTTTGCCGTGGCAAGAATAGACGCTGCAGATGAGCGGGAATGCTGGTGCGTGCTCGTATTTCATGATGTACACGATGAAGCCATGCAGGAACAGCAGCTTAATGTAGAAATCAGCCAGCTTGCGACGGCGGCGAGAGCAGCCTACCAGATGCTCATCGCTGTCAACCTGACCCGGAATACGTATCACATGCTCGAATATGAGCGGTCTCAGGTCAAAAGACCGGACGACTACGGCAGCTTTGATGATTTGATTGCGTTTGAACTGGCCGGTGTCCATCCGGATTACCAGGATGAGTTTATGAGGAAGTTCCGGCGGAGTGCCCTGATCAGCACGTATCTGCAGGGGGAGCGTATCGTGTCCATGGAAGTGCCGCATCTCGGAGAAGACGGCGGCTACCACTGGAATTTTACGCAGGTCGTGAGGGTAGAGAGCCCACATACGGACGATCTGATTGAGATTACGCTCTCGAGAAATATTGACGAGGAGCGGCGGATACAGGAAGAGACGATTGAAAAGGAACGAAGGACGAAGCAGATGCTGGAGGAGGCGCTGGATAAAGCGGAGCGGGCGAGCCAGGCAAAAAGTGATTTCCTGTCCAGGATGAGCCATGACATCCGTACGCCGATGAATGCCATTATCGGCATGACAGAACTTGCATTGATGAATACAGGAGATGAAAAGAAGGTCAGGGAGTATCTGGAAACGATTGCCGGTTCCGGCAGACGGCTGCTAGAACTTATCAACGAGGTGCTGGATGTAAGCAAGATTGAAAGCGGTACATTCGAGCTGACGGAAAGAGAGCTTGACCTGCATGAACTGGTGGACGAGGCGGCCGATATGCTCCGGGTATCGACAGAGAAGAGGAATCAGACATTGCGCGTCGATGTTGACAAGGACATACATTCGAAGGTTCTCGCAGATGCGGGAAGGCTCAGCCAGATTCTTGTAAATGTCCTGTCCAACGCGTCCAAATATACGGAAGAGGGAGGCATCATCTCTCTTTCCTTGCACGAGCTCAAAAAGGAAGAGAACGAGATAGGCACTTACGAGTTCATTATCAAGGACAATGGAATCGGCATGGAACCGGAATATGTGGAACATATATTTGAACCGTTCAGCCGTGCGGATGACAGCAGGATAAGCAAAGTCACGGGAACGGGACTTGGGATGACGATTGTAAGGAACCTCATAGCTATGATGGGCGGTGATATTCAGATTGATAGTGAGTACAGGAAGGGGTCGAAGTTCACGATTACCTTGTATCTGACGAAATGTGACAGCCCGGCTATTGCAAAACCGGTGGACACGCAACGGGAGCCAGAGTCTTTTTCCGGACTCAGGGTCCTTCTCGTAGAGGACAATGAGCTGAACAGGCAGATTGCGACGGAGATGCTGGAACTGCTCGGAACACAGGTGGACGGCGCGGAAAATGGCAGACAGGCGGTAGAAGCGGTGCGGTCACGCCCGCCCCTTTATTACGATATCATCTTTATGGATGTGCAGATGCCGGTAATGAATGGATATGAAGCCGCAAAAGAGATTCGCGGCTGTGGGATGGAGCGGATTGAGGAACTGCCGATCATCGCGCTGACTGCCGACGCTTTTGCCGAAGACGTCAGGCGTGCCCGTCAGGCAGGCATGAACGGACATCTTGCGAAACCTGTATCCATGGAGCAGTTGAAAAGGATATTGGCTAACAGTACCGCGTGGAGGAAACGCAGCGGTAGAGAACCAGCTGGCGGTGCAGAAGCGGAAAGATAAACGAATGTGGGGGAGGACAGCGTGAAACTAGAAGAGAGAATATGCCGGCAGCGTATGGAAGAAGCGAAGAGGCTGGCCAGCGTCATGATGCATAAGCACTATTGTGAGAATGATATAGAGGGGGTTACGGCCCTCTTTGCCCCTCAGATTTCCTGGCTTGGGGCGGGTGAGGAAGAATGTGCGTCAGGGCGGGAGGCTTGCGTGAACCGGTTTCGGAATTATAAGGGCGCGATTCCAAGATGTAACATATCGGAAGAGGAATATGATGCCATCTGTCCTGAGTCAGATGTCTATATTGTGATGGGACGCATGTGGATTGAGACAGACCGAAGTGCCGGTATGTACCTGAGAGTACACCAGAGAGTAACCTATGTGTTCCAGGAGACGGAAGAGGGGCTGAAATGTGCACATATCCATTGCTCAAACCCGTACCAGGAGATGGTAGGAGATGAGAAATTCCCTGATAAGATCGGGAAGCAGTCGTATGAGTATATCCAGGAGCAGCTGTCCAGTCTTGAAGAGGAGATAAGGCAGAGGAACCGGCAGTTTGAGGTAATCATGTCCTCCATCGCGGGCGGCCTTAAAATCAGCAATGACGATGATACATATTCCTATGCGTTCGTGAGCCAGGAGGCGGCCGCGCTATTCGGTTATACGGTAGACGAATTTATGGAGGCGACGGGAGGATCTGCAGTAGGCAATGTCTATCCTCCGGATCTTCCGAAGGCATTGGCGGACTGTGCCGAGGCATTTAAGGACGGCGGCCTCATATATTCGACCAAGTACAGGGTGCGCTGCAAGGACGGAAGCCTCAAATGGGTGATGGACAGCGGGAAGAAGTCGATGGATGCAGACGGCAGGTGGATGGTGAACAGCCTGTATCTTGATATAACCCGTTCCGAGCAGGATGCACAGCGCCTGAGGGAACAGACCGAACTGCTCACAAGCATATACGCGACGGTGCCGTGCGGGATCATACGGTTCGTCAGACACAGGGACAAAAGCTTCAGCCTCATATCTTTGAACAGGGCAGTCATAGCGCTTATGGGCTATGACAGCATGGAATCCGGTAAAAATGACTGGCATGACGGCGTGATGGGAGCGGTAATTGAAGAGGACAGAAAAATTCTGGGCAATGCGTACGGTATGCTCAAGAGGATAGGGGACCGCCGGGACTGTGAATACCGGGTGCGCTGGAGAGACGGATCCATCCACTGGATGGACGGTACGAGCATGATTGTAGGAGTGACTCCGGAAGGCGAAGATATCCTTCAGCGCACGGTGGTAGATGCCACACAGCGCAGAATCCTGCAGCAGAGGCTGGACCGGGAACACGAGATGTACCGGGTGGCGATGGAGGCCAGCTCTGCCATCATGTTTGAATATCTGATGGATTCTGACACGTTCATCAGCTACGAACCGAGAACCGGAAGAGGAGTCCTCCGCAATGAGATACAGGACTACTCTAAGGTCCTGCTGAAACATGAAATTGTACATCCTGACGACGTCTCTACGGTTATTGACAATATATGCAACGGCCGTACGGAAGTGTTTGAGGTGCGTTGTTCCACGCCGGAAGGGCGGCCGGGAGCATATGTCTGGCATCGGGTGAACAGCAGGCTTATGCTGGAAGGCGGGCGGCCGATCCGCGTGGTAGGCGCGCTTCATAATATACATAAGATGAAGTCAAAGCTGTCGGAGAGCAGCGAGCGGCTGCGGATGAACCAGTCGGCGCTTCAGGCGATCAATGATGTGTACGTAAGCATATTTTATGTAAATCTGCAGGAGGACAGCTACTACGCCGTACGTCTGCCGGAGGCGGACAGAGGCGAAAGCCTTTCCCGAAGCGGCAGCTACTCAGGCGAGTTGTGCGGCTATTTGTTAAAAGACGTGGCGGATGCAGACAGGGAAAAGGTTGCCGGCATCTGTGACAGAGACGGCATTTACAGGAAACTTGCCGGGCGTTCCGGACATCTCGAGGTCGAGTTCAGGCATAAGAAGTCTGCCTGCTGGTTCCGGATGGAAGTCCATTTGACCGCGGCAGGCAGCAGTGCCGAAGAAAACGCTATATTCGCATTCAGGAACATCAGTGCGGAAAAGCAGAAGGAGCTGGAATACTATGAAGAAGAGAAAAAAGCCAAGCTTGCACTGGAAGAGGCGTATGCTTCCGTAAACCGTGCAAACCAGGCAAAATCCGACTTCCTGTCCAGAATGAGCCACGACATCCGCACTCCGATGAACGCGATTATGGGGATGGCGGCAATTGCCCGGAACAGTCTTGGAGACGATGAAAGAATTACAGACTGCATGTCCAAGATTGACCTTTCCGGCAGGCATCTTCTCGGTCTGATCAATGAAGTGCTGGATATGTCGAAGATCGAGTCCGGAAGCATGAGCCTCAGTGAAGACGTCATCATGCTGGACAGCTTTCTGGAGGAAGTATCGGACATAATCAGGCCGGACGCTGAACAGAAGAACCAGCATTTTCATGTCGTAAGAAAAGAAGGAAAGCATGGAGCAGTGTATGGAGACACTGTCCGTCTGAAGCAGATATTGATAAACCTGCTTTCTAACGCTGTAAAATATACGCAGGAGGGCGGACATATCACAGCCAGCCTGGAAGAGAAGCTGTCAAGCGAAAGCGGCGTGGGATGTTTTGAGTTTATCGTGGAAGATGACGGTATCGGCATGTCGCCGGAATTCCTTGACAAATTGTTCCTGCCGTTTGAGCGGGCGGAGGACGAACGTGTCAGCCAGATTCAGGGAACAGGCCTTGGCCTTTCCATAACTCTTAATCTTGTACAGATGATGAACGGTACGATTCAGGTAGACAGCCGCTTAAACGAAGGCACAAAGTTTGCCGTCACGGTATATCTGAAACTAGTGCAGGATGACAGCAGTCCGGACGCCGCCAGGGAGGAGGAGCCGGTAGAAGCAGAATATAAATTTGTGCCCGGCACTCGTATTCTTCTGGCAGAGGACAATATCCTCAATCAGGAGATAGTTGTGGATCTGCTGTCTATGAACGGCATCGAGACAGACTGTGCAGACAATGGCAAAGCGGCTGTGGAAACGTTCCTTGCAAATGCGCCTGGAACGTATGCCCTCATATTGATGGATATTCAGATGCCGGTCATGGACGGGTACAGCGCCGCCAGGGCGATACGGAGTCTCGGCGATGCAGGAGAGAGGCCGGATGCCGCACATATTCCTATCATAGCGCTAACAGCCAACGCGTTTGTGGATGATGCATACCGTGCAAAGCAGGCCGGTATGGACGCACATGTAACAAAACCGCTGGAAATCAACCGGCTGCTGCAAATCATGCATCAGCTCACCAATTAATACATTCGACATACAGCTGCTGCGGTATCCTTTTTCGCTTATGTCACGGCTAACGGTGTACAGTTCGCGAAGCTGTATCCGGAACAGAGTGCGGAGACCCGGTTTGCAAGAAGGGGGCACGGGTATCTCTATGCCTTCTGCAACAGGCACGGCCTGTTCAGGATGAAAGTGTAGCGAAAGCTTGCTGCAAGTAGTGCATATACTAAAAGCAACAGACATTGATATGAGGATTATATGGAGATACATGTAGTAATGGAAGGAGATAATATAGACAGCATCGCGGCGGCGTACGGCGTAGAAGTCTGGAAGCTCATCTATGATAACCAGCTCATATATCCGTACCGGCTTGCGATCGGGCAGGCGCTGCTTATCCAGACAGGGGCGAGAAGTCCGCAGAGAAGTATATATGTGAGCGGATATGCCTATCCGTTTATCAGCAGATGGGTACTTCAGCAGACATTGCCGTTTTTGTCCGAACTGCCGATATTTTCATATGGCTTTACGCCGGAAGGGGAGCTTGTCCCCCCGCTTCTGGATGAGCGGTGGATGATACGGGAGGCAGTGAGGTATGGGACAGAAGCAGTCCTGACGCTGACGCCGCTCGGGCCGGACGGCCGCTTCAACAACAGCCTTATCAGCGCGGTCGTATACAACAATTATGCGTCAGACGCCCTTATTTCTAATCTTCTGGAGGTTATGAGAGAAAAAGGATATAGTGGCCTTGATATTGATTTTGAATATATACTGCCTGATGACCGTGACGCTTTCACACGATTCGTATGGAAGACGGCCGAAGCCATGCGTGCCGCCGGCTACTGGCTTTCAATTGCCCTGGCGCCGAAATCGTCGGCGGAACAGAGAGGCCTTCTATATGAAGGCAAGGACTACCATGCACTGGGGGAGGCCGCCGATCACGTGCTGCTCATGACTTATGAGTGGGGATATACTTATGGGCCGCCGATGGCGGTAGCCCCTCTGCCACAGGTGCGGGATGTCGTTGAATACGCGGTAACGGAGATACCTGACTGGAAGATCAATCTCGGGATACCAAACTATGGATATGACTGGCCCCTTCCGTACGAGAGGGGAGTGACACGGGCGCAAACGCTTGGAAATGTGCAGGCCGTCCAGCTTGCCATAGCGAGAGGCGCCTCTATACGGTTTGACGAGACCGCGCAGAGCCCATACTTTAACTATGTGGAGAATGGCACGGAACATGAGGTGTGGTTTGAAGATGTGAGAAGCCTCCAGGCAAAGTTCGGCCTCATAACGGAGTATGGGCTGCGGGGCTGCGGCTACTGGCAGATTATGCAGTGGTTCAGGGCCAACTGGCTGCTTCTGCGGGATAATTTCTATATACTAAAATAAGGTTTTGCATTCTTGCCACGAAGCCAAAGGACGGTGTCCTCAAGGGTGGAACGAATGTCGCGGGGCATATATCCAAGTTGGGAGGTCGCCTTGTCGTGGGAAAAGCGGTCGTTACTCTGCAAGGTGTAAAGAGAGTATCTTGTATACAGGGGCCGCCTTTTCTTCATACGTAACCATCGGCTTATGGCAGGGCATGCTGCTCGGGCCATCCATATGGGAAGGACAGGTAGACGGCGTCCTCCTGCTGCCTCCCGCAGCATGTGTATGATATCGCATATCTCATAGTGCCTGTTGGACAGTATGTAGCATTCGCCGGCGCCCCCTTTTTCCAGAGCGAGCAGGCATCCTTCCGCGACATCCCGCACGTCTACGAAATCATATCCGCCGTCGACACAGGCCGGAAGCAGACCGTCCAGGTAGTCTTCCACAAGCTGCATGAGATAGCTGCCGGAAAGGGCGCCCGGGCCAAGCATGCCAGAGGGATGGACGATGACAGTGTCCAGACCTCTGTGAGCCGCATTGAGGACAGCCTGTGACGCCTCCGCTTTCGTCCTGGCATACCCGCCACGTACCTTTTCCGGCGAGAAACAGGAAACTTCCTGTAGTACGCTTAGATTATCTTTTTCTGGTATCGCATGGACGGAACTTACATAGAGAAATCTTTTTATCTTGTATTCCATACAGAGGGAGAGCATATTTTCCGTGCCTCTGACATTCACATTATAAACTTGCTCAGAAAGCTTCCATGATATGTCGACGATGCCGGCTGCATGTATAACGAATACTTCTGCGCCGGCAGTATTCTGGAAGAGCGGGATAAGGCTCCTGGTATCCGTTACATCCCCTTTGGTATAGCAGACTTTTTCAAATAGCTGTTCCGTGTCGCCGGGCAGGATGAGGCCCCTGATCTCGGAGCCCGTTTTAAGCAGCTGGAGTATGATGGCTCTCCCAAGGTGACCGTTGGCTCCTGTGATGATATATACCTTTTTCATAAGAAACACCTCCTAAGCTATATGGACACGGTGTTGATTATCTATCATATATGTATTATAATATATGATATGTCCGTATACAATCGACAGCTTGAGGACGAATCGTGTGTTACCAGACATATGTGGAATGTCGTGTCTGATATTGGACAAATTCTATGAAATTACAGCGAAAGGGGATAACAGAATGAGCAAGAACGATTACCGCGCAAGAGTGACCAGGATGCTCATCAGAAAAGCATTTACGGCGCTTCTTGGAGAGAAGCCCATTCAGAGCATCACGGTAAAGGAACTGTGCCTGAAAGCAGGTATCAACAGAGGCACGTTCTATGCCCACTATATGGATATATATGATCTGCTTGAAAAGATGGAGGATGAGATGACTGCTGATTTCAAAAAGTCGCTGGAACCGCTTCTGAGCACACGTGATAAGGAACTGACTCCGCTTAATATTACGACGGGAGTGTTCCAGTGCCTGAAGGACAATGCGGATATTTGTACCGTGACGCTCGGCCCCTATGGAGACAAAGAATTTGCCGCCCGTCTGATACAGATAGGGCAGGAGAAGTGCGTGGAGACGTACACCCGTTATTTTGAGGATGCAACGCCCCGCCAGATAGAGTATTTTTACGCATTCGTCAGCGCGGGGTGCATCGGCGTGCTTGAGAAGTGGCTGGCAGAGGGAATGGCGGGAAGTGCCCAGGAAATAGCGGCTTTGACAGAAGATATCATGATGTCAGGAATAGGATGTCTGAAAGGGCAGGGAGCTTAGCCGGCGGCTTTACGCTGCCTGCCTCCCTGCCCGCTGTCTGCTTTATTCCCCGTTTTTTCTGCGGGAAGCTTTACGCAGGTAACGCCAGCACAGTACCACGGCCAGTGTAAAGAGAAGGATCCGGGTAATGTTAGAATAGGCTTTGAGATATGACTGGATCGTATTCCAGGAAGAGCCCATAAAGGCACCGAGCGATACGAGGAATATGTTCCAGACAGTGCTTCCGACTACGGTATAGAAGAGGAAGAGCGGGAGCTTTATTCCTGCCATGCCGGCGGGGACGGATATCAGACTCCGGATAATCGGTACGCACCTTCCGAACAGGATAGCCTTCTGCCCGTGCTTTTCAAACCAGCCGGTCGTCTTTTCCACGTCCTTTTTTTCGAATCCAAGCCTTCGGAGCGCCTTTGTCCGAAGCAGAGCTTCCAGTCTTGGCGGCGTGAGCAGGCATCCCGCTTCGTACAGTATCATGGCCCCGGTAGTAGAGCCGAGAGTAGAGAACAACACAACTCCCGGGATAGTCATATCCGTGCAGGTAGTCATAAATCCCCCGAAGAAGAGGATGACCTCAGAGGGGATAGGTGGAAATACATTTTCAACGATAATGAGAAAACAGATGCCTAAGTAACCAAACTGGTTCATGACCTGAATAACAAATTCCTGCATATAATTGACCTGCCATTGATTAATCTATCCAATATATATGACGTGGCAGGCAAGGACAATGACAATTTATTTTATGAAGGAAGCGGCTGGCAGAAAAAAGCACCGTGACATTCCCGCGGCAGGATGATAAAATATACTTATTGGACTTCAGATGTCTAATCAAGGCAATTTAAAATAATCTTTAGGTGGACAAAGAGAGAGGTGCAGGGATGAGACAGGCCGCATTATTTTTTGATATTGACGGAACTTTGCTGAGCGAGAATACAAGGGAGATACCTCAGAGCACGCTGGACGCGCTCCGAACCGCCAGGGGGAACGGACATCTTGCCTTTATTAATACCGGCAGGACTTATGGATGCCTGCCGCCGGAGACGGTCCGGATGCAGCTGGACGGATACTTGTGCGGATGCGGCACTTACATATTATATAAGGACGAGGTGCTGCTTGAAAACCATATTCCGAAAGAGAGGGGAACCGAGCTGATCGACTGTATGAAAAGGTGTAACCTGGAAGGCCTTTGCGAAGGCACGGAAGACGTATACTTTTCCAACAGGATATCCCGGTTCGAGCAGATAGAGAGCATGCGGAGATACTTCGCGCTTGCAGGTCTTGGCACCGAGTGTGCCATGGAGGAAAAGAACTTTATATATGACAAGCTGCTCGTGTATACAGACAGCCAGAGCGATAAGCAGGCTTTCCTGGACTTTATAAGTGCGGATATGGAAGCGATAGACCGTGGACAGGGCATCTATGAGTGTGTTCAGAAGAGATACAGCAAAGCGACGGGCATACGGTTTATCATGGAACGCCTCGGGCTTGATAAGGACCAGATATACGTGTTCGGTGACAGCAGCAATGACCTGTCCATGTTTGAATTTGCAGATCACGCTGTGGCAATGGGCGTGCATGATGCCGTCCTGGAGCCGTATGCGGAGCATATCACGGGAAAAGTGGAAGAGGGCGGAATCAGAAAAGCTATGGAGCATTATGGACTTATATAATGTACGGAGGCGGACGAAGCGATTCGTGCAGATGGCGTGCGGTTTTTTGTTTCTGAACGTACTTATATTCTGCACGGTGTTCCGCAAGCCGGATAAAAGATGGAAAAAGAATACCTACGACTGTGCAATCGTGTGTGGCTATCACGCTGAGGAGGACGGATCTCCTTCTCCGGTCATGAAGTCAAGAGTGGAAAAGGGCGTCTCTTTGCTGCGGAAAGGGAAAGCGGACTGTCTCCTGCTGAGCGGGGGAGCAGTGTTCAACTCCTACGTGGAGGCGGAAGTCATGGAAACGTATGCGCTTGAACTTGGAGCCTCGCAGGACATGCTGTATACGGAGACACAGGCCGTAAGCACTTATCATAATATGATGTATGCCAAAGAGGTTATGGACAAGCATGGCTTTAAGGACTGTATCATCGTGACGAATGGATGGCATCTGAGGAAAGCTGATCATTATGCGAGAAAGTTCCACCTTGACTATGTCATGTGCGAAGCGGACGATCCGGTGGAACAGACGTGGCTGTGCGGAGCTTCGTTCTACATGAAGACGTGGTGGAACATGTACAGCAATCTGTTCAGGGGGTACTGGTAAGCGGAGGAATCCTTGCACGGTGGGATGCGGATTTACATATATTGATATAAAAGACAGTTTCGAGGATTTTAAATGTTTTACGTGAAAGCAAAGGACGGGGTGAAGCTGGCCGTGTATGTATATAATCCGGAATGTACAGAGACGGTATTCTTACTGCACGGCTGGCCTTTATCCCACGAGATGTATGAGTATCAGATTCCGCTTCTTGTACAGAATAACTACAGAGTGGTGCTCATGGATATCAGAGGTTTTGGGAATTCGGACTCCCCGGCATGTGGTTATGACTACGACACGCTTGCGGATGACGTGTACAGGGTAGTACGGGCACTTAAGCTATACCGTTTCGTGCTGACCGGCTTTTCCATGGGTGGCGCGATCGTGCTGCGTTATATGAAGAATTACCGATCTTACGGTGTAAAGAAGCTGATACTTCTTGCGGCGGCAGCGCCGTGCTGGACGAGAAGGGCCGGGTTTCCGTATGGCCTGACGAAAGAATATGTAGACGGCCTCATCTGCATGGCAGAGACGGACCGTCCGCAGCTGGCAAGAAATTTCAGCCATGAGCAGCTCTTTGCCAGCTGCCAGAGTGAGGCGGCAAAAAACTGGTTCGAGCTCATTGCGCTGTCCGCGTCTGGAATCGCGACGATTGAGACTGCATACTCCCTTCGGGATGAAGACGGCAGAAAAGACCTTGACGCGGTGCGGGTGCCGACCACTCTTATCCATGGGACGAAAGACACGGTCGTATCGAACGATCTTGTGAAAATACAACATAAATGCATCGAAGGTTCTAAGCTCTATCAGCTCGATAAGAGCGGGCACGGAATCGTATATGACCAGCTGGAGGAATTTAACTGTATATTTATAAAAGAAGTAGGAAAGCTCTAAACAGGCGGACAGCGTGCAGCGGTGAAGATTCATTTTATGAGTCGGCATGGCTGCATCCTGTCCGTATTTACCTGATGCAAATCGGGGCATCCAGGGAAAGGCTTCAGTATAAGAGGAGGAAGTTATGGGAGGACAGCAGTGCCCGGAAATCCACTATAAGAAAGACGGGGGCAGGGTAGTCCTGACGGGCTGCTATGGTATAGACGGGAAATTATATATACCTGATGAGATAGAAGGACAGACGGTAGATGGGATAGGACCTTATGCATTTTCCGAGGCAGGAACGGAGGCGGATAACGTATATTTAAGTCCTGAGGCCGGGTATCTCAGCAATCGGCACAGAATCTGTGCGGAAGAGGTGGAAGAGATCCGTCTTCCGGGACAAGTCCGCGAGATAGGCAGATATGCATTTTACCGGTGCAGGAATCTGAAGAAGCTTATACTGTCCGACAGCCTGCTCGACATCGGCGGGGGAGCATTTACCGGGTGTCGTCTCAGGGAGGTGGAGATACATTTTTACAGAGGAGAGAAGTCTGCTCTGAAGTCTGTCGTGGATGAAATCCGCTATGCCGTGCACGCGGTACTGTATCATCATGTAGCGGATAATAAGGTACAGATGGCGAGGCTTCTCTTTCCGGAGCATTATGAGGAAGCTGTAGAGAATACACCTGCCCGGCTGCTCGTGACACACCACCACGGTTCCGGCGGATATTACCGGCAATGTTTTTACAGCCATGAGGTGGATTATAAAAAATATGACGAGCTTCTTCCTTATGCGGTAGCGGAGGAAAAAGAAGAGACGGTGATTGAACTTGCCTTCGGCAGACTCATGTACCCTTATCGGCTATCGGAGACGGCAAAAGCAGCTTATATGAGCTATCTTGGGGAGCATATGGAGGCTGTGGGAAGATATGTGGCGGAGCACGAAGCGTTCGATGAGACAAGGTTCCTCTCCAAAGAAGGATGCTGGTCATCAGGGGCTCTTGAGGAAGCCGTCACGAAAGCTTCTCAGCTTAGGCGTACAGAACTGGTCGGTGTGCTGATGAACGAGAGGCAGAAGCTGCCGGCGGGAAAGAGAAAACGATTTGAATTATAATCAGGAAAGAGGGTGCAGACAATATGGATGACATGCAGAAGATTACAGAACAGCTCGAGACCGTTGGACGTCAGATCCTTTTCACGTCCAGAAACGAACTTTACATGAAGATGCGTTTTCTCGACGTGGCCCTCTGCAGCTTTTCTTATATCATGGACGAAAATATAGAGACAACGGGTACAGACGGATTCGCGATTTATTTCAATCCCCGTCATCTCGGAGGCATGTACAGGACGGAGAGGATACTCGTCAACCGTATATACCTTCATATGGTGCTGCACTGTATCTTCCGGCATATGACAGGAAGAAAAGGACGGGATTCCAGATACTATGACCTTGCATGTGACATCGTGGCAGAGTATATTATAGATGGGATGCGGCACCGCTGTATCTTGAGAAGGCGTTCCGTCCTCCGCAGAGAGGTATACCGGAGGCTGGAAGGAAAGATGAAGGTGCTGACGGCCGAGAAAGTGTATAGCGCGCTGACGGAGCGGGAAATGGGCGGGCGGGAGCTTATGCGGCTGGAAGAAGAGTTCAGAATCGACAGCCATAGCCGCTGGCCGGATGAGGATGACAAGAAGCAACAGCAGCAGATTCAGAACAAGTGGCAGGATATCAGCGAACAGATGGAGACAGATATGGAGACGTTCTCTAAAGAGGCTTCTGCTGATTCGGGACATCTCATAGACCAGGTGAAAGTGGAGAACCGCCAGCGGGCCGACTACCGCCAGTTCCTGCGCAAATTTTCTGTACTGAAGGAAGAGGTGGCGGTGGATCCGGATTCTTTTGACTATGTGTTCTACTCATACGGACTTGAACTGTACGGCAACATGCCGCTCATAGAACCGCAGGAATGGCGTGAGGTACAGAAGGTGGAAGAGTTTGTGATTGTCATTGACACATCGATGTCATGTTCCGGAGAGCTGGTGAAGAAGTTCCTGGAAGAGACTTACGCGGTGCTCAGCGAAAATGACAGCTTCTTCCGCAAAGTAAACATCCATATCATACAGTGTGACGATACGGTGCAGACAGATGAGAAGATAACAGATGAGGAAGAGCTCAGGCGCTATATGGACAATCTGACCCTGTACGGCGAGGGAGGAACCGACTTCAGGCCGGCGTTCACTTATGTGGACCAGCTTTTGAAGGAACGGGCGTTCAGCCGTCTGAGGGGACTTTTGTATTTTACAGACGGCCGGGGGACATATCCGTCGAAGATGCCGCCATATGAAACGGCATTTGTATTTTTCAATGAGGATTATGAAGACACAGACGTGCCTCCGTGGGCGATGAAGCTTGTGCTGGCGCGGGAAGACATAGAAGGAGACAGCAAATGAATATAAAACGTGCGAAGAGAGAGATAAAAGATTCGATAGAGGCCTATCTGAAAAAAGATGACTTTGGCGAGTATATGATACCCGCGATCAGGCAGAGGCCGATACTGCTCATGGGCCCGCCGGGAATCGGCAAGACGCAGATTATGGAACAGATTGCTAGAGAATGCGGTATCGGGCTTGTCGCCTATACGATTACGCACCACACGAGGCAGAGCGCGATTGGCCTTCCCTTCATCCAGGAGAAAGAATACGGGGGAAGGAAATACTCGGTGACCGAGTATACGATGAGCGAGATCATATCTGCGGTATATGACAAGATTGAGCAGACGGGAATGCGGGAAGGCGTCCTGTTTATCGATGAGATTAACTGTGTGTCGGAGACGCTGGCGCCGACGATGCTCCAGTTTCTCCAGTGCAAGACGTTCGGCAACCAGAGGGTGCCGGAAGGATGGATCATCGTTGCGGCAGGGAATCCGCCTGAATATAACAAATCGGTCAGAGACTTTGATGTCGTAACGCTGGACCGGATCAAGAAGATAGACGTGGAGGAGAACTTTGAAGTCTGGAAGGAGTATGCATATACGGCTGAGATCCATCCGGCGGTCCTCGCGTATCTGGAACTGAAAAGGGAGTATTTCTACAAGATAGAGACGACGGTGGACGGCAAGATGTTTGCCACCGCCAGAGGATGGGAAGATCTGTCCCAGCTGATCAAGACTTATGACGTGATTGGGAAGAAAGCGGACAGGGAGGTGGTATACCAGTATATCCAGCATTGGAAGATTGCAAAAGACTTTGCGAATTATCTGGAATTGTTTGCGAAATATAAGAAAGATTACGGGCTGCAGAAAGTGCTGGACGGGCAGTATGGCAAAGATGTACTGGAGCAGCTCAAGTATGCGCCTTTTGACGAACGCCTCAGCGTCGTCGGAATCCTGACGGGAAAGCTCGGTGAACTGTTCCGGGACTATGTCATGACGGACCGGTATGTGACGCTCCTGCACGGCTATCTGCTCAGGATGAAGGAGGGAGATACGCTGGCAGCCGCCACTGCCGCCGCCCAGGAAGAGCACGACAGGCTTCGGAAAGCCGAGCAGCTAAGCCGGCGGGAGGAGGAGATTTACAGAAGGATGCTGGGTACGCTGGAATCATACGGGCAAATGGTCAGAAAAGAGCACCTGCCTCAGGAAGCTGTATTCGGCCGGGTAAAGGAAGCGTTCCGGAAGGAGGCCGGCTTGAGAGAAGCAGCCGCCGCAAGAGCGGGCAAGGCGCTGGATCATGCCTTTGATTTTATGGAGGATGCGTTCGGGGACAGCCAGGAGATGGTGTCTTTCATCACAGAGCTGAACACGAATTACTACAGCATCCAGTATCTGAAGGAATATGGCTGTGATAAATATTACCGTTATAATAAACGACTTCTCTTTGACGAGCAGCATGAGGCTATCATGAGCCGCCTGGACGAAGTGGAAGAGAATATGATTAACCTTTGAAAATAAGCCGGAATGTGATATGATAGAGGAAACTGTAACTGAAATTCTATTTGATGTGGCAAGGTAGGGGTATGGACAAAAGACACAAAATATTAATTGTAGATGATACGGAGATGAACAGGTCGCTGCTGTCCGACATGCTCGGTGACGAATATGAGATTGCGGAGGCGGTAAATGGCCTGGAGGCGGTGCAGTATCTGCAGAAAAATGAAAATGACATCGCAATCATTCTTCTGGATATCGTAATGCCGGAGATGGATGGTTTTGAAGTGCTTGCGATGATGAATAAAGGGAAATGGATTGAGCACATTCCGGTCATCATGATATCGGCGGAGACGTCGTCAGCCTATATCGACCAGGCCTATGACCTTGGCGCGACAGATTATATTAGCAGACCGTTCGATGTGAAGACGGTCCGGCGCAGGGTCAGCAATACGATTATGCTGTACGCAAAGCAGAAGATGCTGCAGAGCATGGTGACGGATCAGATTCTGGAAAAAGAGAAGAATAACTATCTTATGGTAGAGATTCTAAGTACGATTGTCGAGTTCCGTAACGGTGAGAGCGGGCTTCATGTCATGCATATCCGCATTATCACAGAAATACTCCTCAAAGCGCTTGTACGCCATACGGAGGAGTACAGTCTCAGCAGCGCGGCTATCGCTCTTATCACGAACGCATCCGCTCTGCACGACATCGGCAAGATATCCATAGCGGAAGAGATATTGAACAAGCCCGGTAGGCTGACGAAAGAAGAATTTGAGATTATGAAGACCCATTCCGCCATCGGGGCGGAGATGTTAAGAAGCGTGCCGAACCACCAGAACGAGGGGCTTGTTAAAGTGGCTTATGAGATATGCCGCTGGCACCACGAGCGGTATGACGGAAAAGGATATCCCGACGGGCTGAAGGGAGAAGAGATTCCGATAGCGGCGCAGGTCGTGTCGCTTGCCGACGTGTACGATGCTCTTACGAGCGTACGCGTCTATAAGCCTGCCTATGCCCACGAGAAGGCGATGGAGATGATACTGCACGGAGAGTGCGGTGCATTTAATCCTGTCCTGCTGGAATGCCTGATTGAAGAGGGAGACCATATTTCCAGAGAACTGAAGGTGCGTTCCCTCGGTGGAACGATGCACAATGAGATGAGGAATATTACATCTGAACTTCTGGAAACCGGCGGAATAACGGCTTCGGACCGTACGCTGAACCTTTTGGAGCAGGAGCGGATAAAGTACCAGTTCTTTGCCTCCATGTCCCAGGAGATACAATTTGAATACAATGCGGAGACAGATATGATCATGCTGTCCGAGTGGGGTGCCAACTATCTCGGAACAGACGAGATAGCCCTCCATCCTATGGATAATGCCATGATAGTCGAGATTATAGACCGTGAGGACCTGTGCGAGATACAGAGGAACTTGCGAAGCGCCACTCCGGCGCATCCTGTCGTCAGCGGCATATACCAGCTGCGTATCCAGGGCAGGGAGCGCTGGTGCAAGCTGATAGCCCGTGCGCTTTGGAGCGACGAGGAGAAGCGGATCTATAGCGGCTCTATCGGCAAGATGATCGATGTTCATGAGGAGCGGCTGGAGATGAACATGCTGAAGCAGGCCGCGGCCCAGGATATGCTCACCTCGCTGTATAACCACGCGAATGCACAGAAGATCATTACTGCTATGCTGAAGGAAGATACGGACTGTAAATATGGGCTGATCTTGTTCGACCTGGACTTTTTCAAGAACGCAAACGACCAGCACGGTCATCTGTTCGGGGACCGGGTACTGAAGTTCGTGGCGAAGAAGATACTCCAGAACATAAGAAGCGAGGATATAGCGGCAAGGGTCGGCGGGGATGAATTCCTTATCTTTGCCGAGTACAGGGACGATTTCTCTTATGTCGTCAACCGCATCTTTGATTCTCTTGCGGACTATTATTATAATTTTAAGATATCCATCAGCATGGGCGTTGCCATATATCCGAAAGACGGGACTACATATGAGAAGCTGTTCCAATGTGCCGATCAGGCTTTATATTCATCCAAACAGGAGGGGAGGAACCAGTTCAAGTTCTACGAAGAATCCATGGAGAGCTGCCTCTCCGTCATCTCTCCTATGGATAATGAGATTGATGACTAAGCTTAAGGCCCTTGGAGTGCTGGCAGCGGTGCTGCTCCTGTATGGCTGTTCTGCGGCCGGCTCCGGACGGAAGAACGGTGACACCGCGGAGACGGAAGGCGCCGTGCATGAGGAGCCCGCCGGGAATACTTATAAGTTTGTCGATGTAGAGGGCGCAGAGTATGAGGCGGCTTACATCGAGGGACTGCCGCTGTGCGGTTATGATTACGGGCGGCTGAAGGAGAAGGACGGCTTCAAGTATTATACGGATAAGGATGGAGCGAGGATATCCAGGACCGGGATTGATGTCTCTGAATTCCAGCAGCCGGTGGATTGGGGCAAGGTCAGCGCAGCGGGGATAGAATTTGCTATGGTGAGGGTCGGATACCGGGGATACGGCAGTGCCGGAAAGCTTGTGGAAGATAAGATGTTCCGGTCACACATGGATGGCGCCCTCGGGGCAGGGCTTGCCGTGGGGGTCTATTTCTTTTCCCAGGCAGTGTCGGAGGAAGAGACGCTTGAGGAGGCGCAGTTCGTACTGGACCGTATCCGAGGGTATGACATTACATATCCGGTCGTGTTTGACACGGAAGAGATAAAGGACGATACGGCCCGGACAGACGGTCTGGACAGGGACCAGTTTACAGACAACTGTATCGTTTTCTGTGACCGGATAGAAGAGGCAGGCTATGACAGCATGATATATGCCAACATGAAATGGATGGCGTTCACGCTGAACCTAGAAAGACTTGCAGGCTATGCCAAATGGTATGCGGATTATGAACCTGTCCCCCAGTGCCCGTATGAATTCGCCATGTGGCAGTATACAGAGTCGGGAAAGGTTCCCGGGATTGGCGGGAATGTAGATTTGAACGTGTATTTTGAGAACGATTAACAAATGGTATTTTTTGTTGACAAGGCACCTGCCAGACAGTATAATATCAACTATCGGTAAGGGAGTAGTTGGCGCCTGGGCGTAGTATTGTCAACATGCTGATGAGATACATCTGGCATTACTTTAAATAATGAGACTTATCCGTGGATACGCCACGGATGGGTCTTTTTTATAGTATGGGAAGCTCTTCGTTCTGATACTAAAGCTAAAATAAGGAGAGATACAATATGGCATTGTACGAATTGTTTATCATTGCAGTAGGGCTGTCGATGGATGCGTTCGCGGTTTCTGTCTGTAAGGGCCTCGCCATGAAAAAATGCACTTGGACGAAGGCGGGCGTCGTCGGTTTATATTTTGGACTGTTCCAGGCAGTTATGCCGTTTGCAGGATATATGCTGGGAGTACAGTTCAAGGAAGTGATAACGTCGGTGGACCACTGGATAGCATTTATACTGCTTGGCATTATCGGGGTAAATATGATGCGGGAAGCACGCGGCGCCTGTGACAGCTGCGAGGATACGGACGAATCCCTCGATGTGCGCACGATGCTCGGGCTGGCGGTGGCGACGAGCATTGACGCGCTGGCAGTTGGAGTTACATTTGCGTTCCTCCATGTCTCAATCGCCCCGGCGGTGAGTTTTATTGGCGTGATTACATTTACAATATCTGTCGCAGGTGTTAAAATAGGCAATGTATTCGGAACGAAATATAAATCCAGAGCGGAGCTGGCAGGCGGGGCAATCCTCATCCTTATGGGGTTCAAAATCCTGCTTTCTCATCTGGGAATATTATAGGAGAATGTATATGAAGTGGAATCAATTTCGTTTAAAGACGACGACGGAAGCGGAAGATATCGTGAGCAGCATGCTGATGGACCTGGGCATACAGGGCGTGCAGATAGAGGACAGGATACCTCTTACGCAAGGGGACAAGGAGCAGATGTTCGTAGACATCCTTCCGGAGATCCCTGAGGATGACGGGTCGGCATACCTGACTTTCTACCTCGGCGAAGAGGAAGACACGCAGGCCATTCTCGGGCAAGTGCACAAAGAGCTGGAAGATATGAAATGCTATGTGGATGTGGGGACATGCATGATAGAAGAATCACAGACCGAGGATGTAGACTGGGTGAACAATTGGAAACAGTATTTCCACCAGTTCACGATTGATGATATCCTTGTGATTCCGTCCTGGGAAGAGGTGGAGGAGAAGGACAGCGGCCGCCTCGTCATCCATATCGATCCGGGAACCGCGTTCGGGACCGGGATGCACGAGACGACGCAGCTCTGCATCCGGCAGCTCAGAACATATGTGACGCCGGATACGGAGATCTTAGATGTGGGCTGCGGAAGCGGAATCCTTGGAATGCTGGCGCTCAAGTTCGGCGCCAGATATTCGGTGGGGACGGATCTTGATCCATGTGCCATCGATGCCACCCATGAGAATATGGAAGCGAACGGAATCGGCAGAGGACAGTATGAAGTCATGATTGGAAATATCATTGATGACGGACAGGTACAAGATAAGGTCGGATATGACCGGTATGATATCGTCGCGGCCAATATCCTGGCGGATGTGCTCGTGCCGCTTACGCCGGTTATCCTTCCGCATCTGAAGCCGGGAGGAATCTATATTACGAGCGGCATAATTGAGGAAAAGGAAGCGGTGGTTGTAGAAGCCGTGGAGGCAGCCGGGCTTACGGTACTGGAAATCAACCATCAGGGAGAATGGGTCTCTGTCACAGCAAGAAAGAACCAGGAGAAGTAGGATGCAGCATTTTTTCGTAACACCGTCCCAGGTCAGGGACGGCCTGATCTTTGTGAAAGGACGGGATGTCAACCATATGAAGAATGTCCTGCGTATGAGGCCGGGCGAGGCTGTGGCCGTCAGTGACGGCGACAACCGGAAATACGTGTGTACTGTGGACCGGTACGAGGAGGGGCACGCTGTCTTACGCATATGTGAGGAGCAGCCGGAAGACACGGAACTTACGTCCAGAATCTGTCTGTTCCAGGGACTGCCAAAGCAGGACAAGATGGAGCTGATCGTACAGAAAGCTGTGGAGCTCGGTGTCTCGGAGGTAGTGCCTGTCGTGACAAGGCGTTCCGTGGTAAAGCTGGATGAGAAGAAGGCGGAGAAGAAGACGCAGCGGTGGCAGAGCATTGCCGAGAGCGCGTCCAAGCAAGCCGGACGTGGCTATATCCCGAAGGTTGCACAGGTGGCTGGCTTCGCGGAGGCGCTTTCACAGGCCTCCAATCTGGATGTGCTGCTCATACCTTATGAGCTGGCAGAGGACATGCAGGAGACGAAAAAGGTCATAGCTTCGATTGTACCCGGCCAGTCTGTCGGCGTGTTTATAGGACCGGAAGGCGGATTCGAGCGGGAGGAAGTCGAGGCAGCCATAGAAGCGGGGGCCAGGCCGATTACGCTTGGCAGACGGATCTTAAGGACAGAGACAGCAGGGTTAGCAACTTTGTCTGTACTTATGTTCCATCTTGAGGGGTACTGACATAATCTATTATTGAGAATAAAAAGCAGGAAGTGGAATTATGAGAGAAATATATTTGGACAATTCTGCAACTACGAGAGCTTATGATAGCGTGGGGGACCTTGTGCGCAAGGTGATGTGCGATGATTATGGCAATCCATCCTCCATGCATGCGAAGGGCGTGGAAGCGGAGAAGTATATAAAGCAGGCCAAGGAAAGACTGGCGAAGCTGTGGAAAGTTCAGGAAAAGGAGATATTTTTCACCTCCGGCGGGACAGAGAGCGACAACCTGGCCCTTATAGGTGCCGCAAGGGCAAACAGCCGGGCGGGGAAGCATCTCATAACATCGTCCATAGAACATCCGGCCATCATCAATACGATGCGATTCCTGGAGGAAGAGGAAGGGTTCCGGGTGACATTTCTGCCAGTTGACAAATATGGAAGAATCCGCCTGGATGCTCTGAAGGCCGCTTTGTGCGATGAGACAATTCTCGTGTCGGTCATGTATGTAAATAATGAGGTTGGGTCTGTACAGCCTATTGACGAGGCGGCAAGCATCGTCAAGGCATATAACCGTAACATACTATTCCATGTGGACGCGGTGCAGGGCTTTGGAAAGTACCGCATATATCCGAAACGTATGAAGGTGGATATGTGTTCCATCAGCGGACACAAGATACATGGTCCGAAGGGAACCGGCGCCCTCTATATCGGGGAACAGGTGAAGATAAGGCCTGTCATATACGGCGGGGAGCAGCAGAAGAACATCCGGTCAGGAACCGAGAACGTGCCTGGAATCGCAGGTCTTGGGCTGGCTGCAGAGACGATTTATACGAATCTCGACGAAAAAGTAGCATCGATGAGGAACTTGAAAGCACATTTCATAGACGGAGTCCGCAAGATTGACAATACGACCATCCACGGACTGTATGACGAGACATCCGCCCCTCATATCATCAGTGTCGGGTTTGCCGGAGTCCGCAGCGAAGTGCTGCTGCACGCGCTGGAAGAAAAGGGGATATACGTGTCATCCGGTTCCGCATGTTCCTCCAACCATCCCGGAATCAGCGGGGTGCTCAAAGGAATAGGCGCAGAGCAGGAATACCTGGACGCCACGCTCAGATTCAGCATGTCCGAATTTACGACGAAAGAAGAGATTGACTATACGCTGGACACACTATATAATATAGTACCAATGCTAAGGAAATATGTCAGACAATAACGAAAAATATGAAAGGGGTCAGACCCCTGCGAAGCCAGGGGTCTGACCCCTTTCAAAATTCAGAGAGGATTCAGAAAATACGATGAGATTTCATACATTTTTGTTAAAATACGGAGAAATTGGAATTAAGGGAAAAAACCGGTATTTATTTGAAGACGCCCTTGTGCGTCAGGTGAGGTATGCCCTGCGCGACGTGGACGGCGAATTCTATGTACACAAGTCCCAGGCGAGGATTTATGTGGATTGCGATGGCGAGTATGACTATGAGGAGACGGTAGAGCATTTGAAAAGGGTATTCGGTATCGTCGGCATCTGTCCTGTCGTGCGCATGGAGGACAGGGGATTTGAGGAGCTGAAGAAGGATGTGGCCGCATATATGGACGAGCTGTATCCAGACAAGAAGATGACGTTCAAGGTGGAGGCGAGACGTGCCAGAAAGACTTATCCGAGGACGTCCATGGAGATGAACCGTGATATTGGCGAGGCGGTTCTGGAAGCGTTTCCGGATATCCGCGTAGATGTACACGACCCGGATGTGATGCTTCATATCGAAGTGCGGGATTCTATCTATGTGTATTCCAAGATTATACCTGGACCGGGCGGAATGCCGGTAGGTACGAACGGGAAGGCGATGCTGCTTCTCTCCGGAGGAATCGACAGCCCGGTGGCCGGCTATATGATATCGAAACGGGGTGTCGGAATCGAGGCCACTTATTTCCATGCGCCGCCGTACACGAGCGAGCGGGCGAAGCAGAAGGTCGTGGATCTGGCTAAGATCGTATCCAGATATGCGGGGCCGGTAAAGCTCCACGTCGTGAATTTTACAGATATCCAGCTCTATATCTATGACCAGTGCCCCCACGATGAGCTGACGATAATCATGCGGCGGTACATGATGCGGATTGCAGAGCATTTTGCCAGGAAGGATGGATGCCTCGGCCTGATCACCGGGGAGAGCATAGGGCAGGTGGCCAGCCAGACGATGCAGAGTCTTGCGGCGACCAACGAAGTGTGTACGCTTCCGGTCTATCGGCCGGTCATCGGGTTTGACAAGCAGGAGATTGTAGATATCGCGGAAAAGATCGATACGTTTGAGACGTCCATACAGCCATTTGAGGACTGCTGTACAATTTTCGTGGCCAAGCATCCGGTGACGAAGCCGAACGTAGAGGTAATCCGCCGTTCAGAAGAAAAGCTGTCTGCAAAAATAGATGAGCTTGTTGACAAGGCGCTGGAGACCGTGGAAATTATAGAAGTGAAATAGTTCTGAATATGAAAAAAGCCTGCCCGCTCATATGAGGCGGTGCAGGCACATTGATTTTCTATGTTTTTTAATATTTAGTCTACGATATATGGTTTCAGGATTTCTAAAACGGTATCCACATCGTTGTCTGCATGAATGTTCAGGTCGATTGGCTTGGATAAATCGAGGCTGAAGATTCCCATGATTGACTTTGCATCGATGACATACCTTCCGGATACTAAATCAAAATCATAATCAAATTTAGTGATTTCATTAACAAAAGACTTTACTTTGTCGATTGAATTTAAAGAGATCTGAACTGTTTTCATTGGACTTAACCCTCCTTGGCTTTCTTTTCATGTTCTATAAACATCTTAAGAGTACAAGGTATAAAAGTCAAGGAACAAACTGCCAAAGAAATTGGAAAAAATTCGTTAAAACTTACAACAATTTGTATACTCTGGGCCGGCATGCCACAGACGCGCTTCTGCCGGCTGAGGGCATCAGTGGATTAGGAGAATCAGTATGAAGAAAGTAGCGCTGCACAACCTGGGGTGCAAGGTCAACGCCTATGAGTCAGAGGCGATGCAGGAACTTCTCGCACAGCACGGATACGAGATAGTGCCATTTGAAGAAGGGGCAGATATATACATTATCAATACATGCACTGTCACAAATATGGCGGACCGCAAATCAAGGCAGATGCTTCACCGGGCGAGGAAGATGAATCCGGACGCAGTTGTCGTGGCCGCGGGGTGTTACGTGCAGGCCCAGGGCGAGGGGGCGGACGACTGCATTGATATCGTGATAGGAAATAACCGCAAAAAGGATTTGATACAGATTCTGAAGGAGTATGAAGACGGCAGATGGGAAGCAGGAGAAGGCCTTGTGGACATCAATCACACCGACGAGTACGAGGAACTGAACTTAAGCCAGACGGCAGAACATACGAGGGCTTACATCAAAGTGCAGGACGGATGCAACCAGTTTTGTTCCTACTGTATCATCCCGTACGCAAGAGGACGTGTCAGGAGCAGGAATAGGGAGAGCGTGCTGGCGGAGGTCAGGAGGCTTGCAGATAGAGGATATAAAGAGGTGGTGCTTACGGGAATACATCTCAGTTCCTACGGCGTTGACACAGGTGACACCCTGCTTGGACTGATTCATGCAGTACATGAGACGGCGGGTCTGGAACGCATCCGGCTTGGCTCCCTGGAACCGGGAATCATAACCGCGGAGTTTGCCGGAGCGCTTGCCGGGCTTCCGAAATTCTGCCCTCACTTCCATCTGTCGCTGCAGAGCGGCTGCAATGCCACGTTGAAGCGGATGAACCGCCGCTATACGGCAGAAGAATATGATGAGAAATGTAAAATGCTGCGTGAATATTTCCAAAATCCGGCGCTGACAACGGATATAATCGTCGGTTTTCCGGGTGAGACGGATGTAGAGTTTGAAGAGTCCAGAGCTTTTATCGACAAGGTGGATTTCTATGAGACACATGTATTTAAATATTCAAAAAGAGAAGGAACAAAAGCCGCTGCGATGGAGAATCAGGTGCCGGATGAGGTGAAGGCGGCACGCAGCGGCATACTGCTCGAACTGAGCCGCAGAAAGCAGGCGGCTTATGAGGCAAAGCTTTTAGGAACGACGGCTGAAGTGCTGGTGGAAGAAACTGTCATGCGAGACGGGGAACTTTATGCAATCGGCCATACGAAAGAATATGTCAAAATTGGACGAAAAGGGTCAGAAAATCTTACAAATAAGGTCATAAATGTAGAAATTGAGAGCCCTTTGCAAATAATTCATTGAATTTTCGGGTGCTATGGTTTAGAATGAAATAGAAGTATTTTTGGAGGACGTGAGTATATGAAGGATTTAAGTAACACCCAGTTTTTTCAGGTAGAAAGCGGTCCACAGATTCAAGCAAAAGATATTCTTGAGATTGTGTACAAAGCATTAAGTGAAAAAGGTTATAATCCGGTCAATCAGATCGTTGGATATATTATGTCAGGAGACCCGACATATATTACGAGCCATAACGGTGCGAGAAGTCTGATTATGAAGATGGAACGGGACGAACTTGTAGAAGAGATGCTTAAGACGTATATTGAGCATAACGGCTGGGTATAATGTCTATGAGAATTATGGGACTGGATTACGGCGAAAAGACTGTCGGTGTAGCTGTCAGCGACCCGTTGGGGCTTACGGCCCAGGGTGTTGAGACGATTTTTCGCAAGGGAGAGAACAAGCTGCGCAGGACATGTGCCCGGATAGAGGAGCTTATCCACGAGTATGAAGTGGAGCGAATCGTGCTTGGGCTTCCGAAGCATATGAATAATGATATTGGAATACGGGCGGAACAGTCATTGAAGTTTGGTGAGATGCTTAAAAAGCGGACCGGCCTTGAGGTCGTGATGTGGGATGAGCGTCTGACTACGGTAGAAGCAGAGCGGACTTTAATTGAAAATAAGGTGAGACGTGAGGACCGCAAGAAGTATATCGATAAGATTGCGGCTGTTTTTATATTGCAGGGATATCTGGATTCCATATATGTGGGACAAGAATAATCTGTGTGAGGTGTTTTAATGGAGAAAATCAAGTTCATGTCTGAAGAGATGCAGGAAGAAGCAGAATTTTTTGTACTGGAGCAGACAAAAGTCAATGGAGTTTCATACATTCTTGTGACAGATTCGGAAGAAGATGATGCAGAATGTCTGATATTAAAAGATACATCAGAAGAAGACGGTTCAGACAGCATCTATGAAATCGTAGAGGACGATGTGGAGGTTGGCGCTGTATCAAAAGTGTTTGAGGAGCTGCTGGAAGATGTTGTTATTGAAAGGTAGTATACTATGTCAGTCAGTCAAGAAAAATTTAAAGAATTACTGAAAGAAAAGGGTCTTAAGGTAACCAATCAAAGGTTGCTTGTATTAGAGGTGCTCGCAGAACATCGTGATAAACACATGGCTGCGGAAGACATTTACGAACTGGTGAAGGAAGACTATCCTGATATTGGATTGGCGACCATTTACCGGACAGTGCAGTTGTTGCTGGAAATGCAATTGGTGGATCGTATCAATCTGGATGATGGGTGTGCGCGTTATGAAATCGGCGAGCTTTTTCTCGGGGAAGCCAAACATCACCATCATCACCTGATATGCAAGACTTGTGGAAAGGTACTGCCCTTTAAAGATGATCTCCTGGAAGAGCTGGAGAGCCATATAGAAGAGGCAACGGGATTCCACGTGTTAGACCACGAATTAAAGTTCTATGGACAATGCAAAGAATGCCTGGAGAGGCAGAATAGTACGGAAAAGCACGTGGAGGTGTAGATTTGAAAAAAGAAAACAATGGAAAACTGCGTATCATTCCACTCGGGGGATTGGAAAAGATTGGAATGAACATTACTGCCTTTGAGTATGAAGACAGTATTATTGTCGTGGACTGCGGTCTGGCATTCCCGGAGGATGACATGCTCGGAATCGATCTCGTCATCCCGGATGTCACTTATTTGAAAGACAATATCCAAAAAGTAAAGGGATTCGTAATCACCCATGGACATGAGGATCATATCGGTGCGCTGTCTTATGTATTGAAGGAGATGAATCTTCCAATATATGCGACGAAGCTCACGATGGGTATTATCGAAAAGAAGCTGACAGAGCACAACCTGCTCAGAAGCACGAGAAGAAAAGTAGTAAAGCACGGACAGTCCATCAACCTTGGACAGTTCAGGATTGAATTTATAAAGACGAACCACAGTATCCAGGATGCGGCGGCTCTGGCGATATATTCACCGGCCGGCATCGTGGTGCACACAGGTGACTTTAAGGTGGACTACACACCGGTGTTCGGTGATGCCATCGACCTGCAGCGGTTTGCGGAGATTGGGAAGAAAGGTGTACTGGCTCTCATGTCTGACAGTACAAACGCAGAGCGTCCCGGCTTTACCCAGTCTGAGCGCACGGTGGGACATACGTTCGACCATATATTTGCGGAACATCAGAACACGAGGATTATCATTGCCACATTTGCGTCTAATGTAGACCGAGTGCAGCAGATTATCAATTCTGCCTGCAAGTATGACCGCAAGGTCGTGGTGGAAGGGCGCAGTATGGTCAATATCATTGCAGTAGCCCGGGAACTGGGATATCTCAATATTCCGGACAATGCGCTTATAGAGATTGACCAGCTTCGGAACTATCCGCCTGAAAAGACCGTCCTTATTACGACGGGAAGCCAGGGAGAGTCTATGGCGGCGCTGTCCAGGATGGCGGCGGATGTGCATAAGAAAGTAACGATTATGCCGGGAGACACGGTAATCTTCAGTTCGAACCCGATACCGGGAAATGAGAAGTCCGTTTCAAAAGTCATCAATGAACTGTCGGCAAAAGGCGCGAATGTCATCTTTCAGGATGCCCATGTATCAGGACATGCCTGCCAGGAAGAGCTGAAGCTCATATATTCGCTCGTAAAACCGAAATATGCAATTCCGGTGCATGGCGAGTACCGCCATTTGAAAGCAAATGCAGCGATAGCCCAGACACTCGGCATTCCTAAAGACAATATCTTTATCCTGCAGTCCGGTGAGGTGCTCGAGCTGAGCGGCAAAGAGGCCAAAGTGGCAGATAAAGTGCACACAGGAGAAATTCTCGTGGACGGCCTCGGGGTAGGGGATGTCGGCAACATCGTTCTCCGCGACAGGCAGCATCTGGCAGAGGATGGTATCCTCATCGTAGTGCTGACACTGGAAAAGGGCAGCAACCAGCTGATGGCCGGACCGGATATCGTATCCCGTGGCTTCGTGTATGTGCGTGAGTCGGAAAAGCTTATGGAAGAGGCGAGAAAAGTAGTTACAAACGCTGTTGAGGACTGCCTGACACATCAGAAGAACGCTGACTGGAGCAAGATAAAGCTCGTAATCCGCGACACGATGAATGAGTATATCTGGAAGAAAACAAAGAGAAGGCCAATGATACTTCCGATTATAATGGATGTATAAAATGTGTTTTGGGACGTGATCTTTTTCAAAAGGGTTACGTCCCAAATTGAACTTTGTGGTGTACCAAAATGGATAAAGGGGTGTACCTGAATGATTGTTGATGAACGAATGGTTACGTATATCCGCAGCCTGGAGATGCCGGAAGTGCCGGTACTTGAGGAGATTGAGCAGGAGGCGGTGGATTCTTTTGTGCCGGTTATCCGGAAGGAGACGCAGAGTTTTCTGAAGGTGATTGTTACTATGTGTCAGCCGAAGCGGATACTTGAAGTGGGGACGGCAGTAGGCTTTTCTGCGTTACTCATGAGCGAGTATGCGCCTGAGGATTGCCGTATCACCACTATAGAAAACTATAAGAAGCGGATTCCGATTGCACGCGGCAATTTCAGGCGTGCAGGGCAGGAAGACAGGATTACGCTTATAGAAGGGGATGCACTGGAAGTGATGAAGGGGCTCGAGGGCCCGTTTGATTTTATTTTCATGGATGCGGCAAAGGGGCAGTACATCCATTATATGCCGGAGGCTGTCCGTCTGCTTACGGATGGGGGAGTCCTGATGTCTGATAATGTACTGCAGGACGGTGATATCATCGAGTCACGGTTCGCGGTTGAGAGGCGCAACCGTACGATTCACAGCCGTATGCGGGAATACTTATATGAATTAAAGCACAGAGAAGATCTGCCCACATCGATTCTTCCCCTTGGAGACGGTGTGGCACTGAGCATAAAACGAGGAGAGAAGAGAGATGGCCAGACAACCTGAGTTGTTGATTCCGGCGAGCAGCCTGGAAGTGTTGAAAACAGCAGTAATATTTGGAGCCGATGCGGTGTATATCGGAGGTGAAGCCTTTGGACTCAGGGCGAAGGCGAAGAATTTCTCCATGGAAGACATGAGAGAAGGAATCCGCTTCGCCCACGCCCATGATGTAAAAGTATACGTGACGGCTAATATACTCGCACATAATGATGATCTGCCCGGGGTGCGGAAATATTTTAAAGAATTGAAGGAAATAGGCCCAGATGCATTTATTATCGCCGATCCGGCAGTCTTTGAGATTGCAGGCGAGATATGTCCTGAAATTGAGCGGCATATAAGCACGCAGGCGAACAACACGAATTACGGGACGTACCTGTTCTGGTGGAAGCAGGGGGCGAAGCGAGTCGTGTCGGCACGAGAGCTATCGCTTGCTGAAATCAAAGAGATACGGGAACATATACCAGAGGAGATGGAGATAGAGAGCTTCGTGCACGGGGCAATGTGCATCTCTTACTCAGGTCGCTGCCTTCTTAGCAATTATTTTACAGGGCGGGACGCTAACAGGGGAGCCTGCACACATCCGTGCCGGTGGAAATATTCTATCGTGGAGGAGACGCGTCCGGGCGAGTATATGCCTGTGTATGAAAATGAGCGGGGCACGTACATTTTCAATTCTAAAGATCTGTGCATGATTGAACATATCCCTGAACTGATTGATGCCGGTATCGACAGCCTCAAGATAGAAGGCCGGATGAAAACCGCGCTGTATGTGGCCACGGTAGCCCGGACTTACCGTAAAGCACTCGATGATTATTCTGAGGATCCGAAACAGTACCGGAAAAACATGCCTTGGTACCTTGACCAGATATCCAACTGCACATACCGGCAGTTTACGACCGGGTTCTACTTCGGCAAACCGGGCGATGAAAGTCAGATATATGACAGCAACACTTATGTGAAGGAATATACGTATCTTGGTATCATCAGCGGCGGGAAGGACGGGATGTACCGCATAGAGCAGCGGAACAAATTCTCTGTAGGCGAGATAGTTGAGATTATGAAGCCGAACGGGGAAAATGTGGAGGTCACGGTCAGGCGGCTCGTAGATGAAGAGGGAAATGAACAGGAAAGCGCGCCTCATCCTAAACAGGTACTGTACGTGGATTTGGGAAGCAGAGCGGATATGTATGACATATTAAGAAGAGCAGAACCATAGAAAGTAAATCTGTATCGCAGGCCTGCCTTATAGGGATTCTCTATAAGGCGGTCTTTTTATTTGCCTTTTTAATTGGCGGTATCAGGCGTGCGGTGATAGGATAACTGTAGGATGCATTTACATTCTGATTAAAATCTAGGAAGAACCATAGGAGGATAAAATGGAGATAATCAGGGAATTGCCGGAAGTATTTGAGGAATTTGCCGAACAGCGTAAAAATTCTTTTTTAGGGGTAAAGGAGCTAAAGGATAAAGGAGTGCCGATCGTAGGCGCCTATTGTACATATTTTCCACAGGAAATCGCCATGGCGATGGGGGCGGCAACCGTGGGCCTGTGCTCCACGTCAGATGAGACGATACCAGAGGCGGAGAAAGACCTGCCGAAGAACTTATGCCCGCTCATCAAGTCAAGCTATGGATTTGCGAAGACGGAGAAATGTCCTTTCTTTTACTTTTCTGATGTAGTCGTCGGTGAGACGACGTGTGACGGCAAGAAGAAAATGTATGAATACATGAAAGAGTTCAAGGACGTGTTCTTGATGGAACTGCCGAATACCCAGGGGGAAGAAGCGCTTAAGCTGTGGAAAAGCGAAATCATCCGATTCAAGGAATATCTGGAAGAGAAGTTTGAGACAGAGATAACGGAAGAGCAGATTCGGGATGCGGTGAAGGTCAATAACGCCTGTAGGCGTTCTCTGAAGAAGCTGTATGAAGTGATGAAAAACGATCCTGCTCCCATAAAAGGGCAGGACTTGTTCAAGGTCCTGTACGGCAGCACCTTCAAGTTAGACCGCGCTGCCATTCCGGGCGAGGTTGACGCATTGGTGGATAAAATCAATAAAGAATACGCCGAAGGAAAGATGGAAGAGAAAAAGCCCCGCATCCTCGTGACAGGATGTCCAATCGGCGGCGCGTCTGAAAAGGTGATTAAGGCGATTGAAGAAAATGGAGGAATCGTAGTGACATATGAGAACTGTACCGGAGCAAAGTCCATCGATAAGCTCGTCAACGAGGACAACCCGGATATATACGATGCACTGGCCAGAAGATATCTGAATATCGGCTGCTCTGTCATGACACCGAATCCAAACCGCCTGGAACTGCTCGGAAGGCTCATCGATGAATATAGAGTCGACGGCGTGGTGGAGATGGTGCTCCAGGCCTGCCACACATACAATGTAGAGACGCTCAGCATCAGAAGGTTCGTAAATGAAAAGAAGAACATACCATATATCAGTGTAGAGACAGATTATTCACAGGCAGATATCGGCCAGCTGAATACAAGGATTGCCGCATTCATCGAAATGCTGTAGGCATGACAAGAAATGAAAAGACCGCCCGGAGGCGGTCTTTTAAAATGTCTGAATATTGTCTGAATTTTGAAAGGGGTCAGACCCCTGTCGCGACAGGGGTCTGACCCCTTTCGTCATTTGCAGGAACAGCCGGGACTTTTATTTTCTGACGAAATACCCTGCTGCCGACAACGCCTGCCAGACACCCGCCGACTACAGCGAATGCCAGGGCGCCGATGACATGTGTTGCAGGATTGAATGCGAACGGCGCTAAAAGTCCCGGAATCGGGGATGCTGTTCCTGGTGCATTATTCACGATATGGAACACTGCAGCTGATATCCCGGCGAATCCTCCGCCGAAGAAATTAGAGCAGTAGATAGGAAGCGGATTGGATGTTATGATGTCGGCCTGCGTTAGCGGCTCCAGCATGACGGCAATGACATTGCTTCTGTCACCAAGCTTCAGCCGGGAGAAGATGAGGCCATTGGTAAAAGAGCCTCCTACACACGCAATGGCGGCAATGCCCATCGCAAGCCCGTCAAGCCCGAGCATGGCAGTCAGTGCCATGGAACTCAGCGGTGACGTGCATATCATCTTTATAATGCCGCCGAGCAGAAAGCCCATGACGATAGGAGACTGTTCCGTGGCAGCGGATATCGTGCCGCCGATAGTGGCAAGAGTCGCGTTGACGGCAGGGTTGACGGCTATGACGATGAGGCGTGCGACAGGTGCAATCAGGAGCGCTCCCCCGATAAGGTTCAGCCCCTCAGGCAGCTTCTTTTCAATAACCGGGGCTATGAGTCCGATGATATAGCCCGCGATAAATCCAGGAAGGATGCCATATCCTCCGACGGCTACGCCGGCGACGATAGCAAGCACAGGATTCGCACCCATGCAGATCGGCACCATGGCGGCGGCAGCGACTCCGCCCAGACCACCGGCTGTCTCGCCAAGGCTGCGGAAGAAGTCTAAGCCGAGCAGATCTCCAGTGATATATTTATGCACAGCTTCTACGAGAAACGTGGCGATAGCAGCGTTGGCCATGCCGGACATGGCGAGCTGGCCCTTTGGCATCTTCAGGCTGAAGAGCGAGAAACCGGCTAGAGTGACGAGCAGTAATCCTATTCCCGATACAATTGTGAACATTTTTCTACCTCTCAATTCTTAATGATGATTTCATAAATAATTCCGTTCTCATATTGATGAAACCAATATACAAGTCAGGTTTCAAAAAGTTACAGATGGTAACAAAATTGACATAAAAAAACAGTACCATACGGAATTTTGTGATAATTCACAAAATGACCATAATGATACTGTTAATTCTGCCCATAGATAATTACTGCTGGTTCTGGCTGTAAACGACAAGCGCATTCAGGAAGTTCTTGATTTTAACATTGCCATGCCTGTCACTCTTTCCCCGGATATAGTCCATCTCTCTGCGCACCTGTTCAAAATTGTAAAGCGTATTAGAATATTCCGTAAATATCTCATTGCCATAGTCTTCGATGCCGAGATGGGCAATATTTACCATCCCGGTGTTGGCGGCCCGGCGGATACGCTGTTCCATGGACTTCGGCGAATCACTGAACCTTCCGCACAGCTCCCCAAGCGTCATGTCGTTGATCTGTCCATCGTGCTCCAGCAGATATTCGACAGCCATGGCGATATCCCGGCTTCCGATATCACCGCTGATTCCAAGCCTCTGAAGTATATTCGTCAGCACGGTTCTCGAAGCACCGGCGGCAGATGCAGTCCGTTCCGGTTCATGAGAGTGGGAAGGCATCTCGTCCATAAAAATATGCTGCATCTTCTGTACCGTCCGCTGCATAGTAAGATGCCTGCTAACCTTAGAGATGACATTTTCCACCTCCACGCTGTTCACCGGCTTCTGTATAAAATATTCGACGCCTGCCTCATAGGCAGACGCAATCATATCCTTGGAAGATACCTGTGACAGCATGATAAAAGCCGTCTGCGGAAGGAACTCAACCGCTTTTCTGACAAAAGTGATACCGTCCATGTCAGCCATGAGCAGATCCACGATTATAATATCCGGGGCGAGCATACGCACGTCTTCCAGCGCATCGGTTCCACTCAGAGACGTGCCACATACGACGCCAAGGTTCCGGTTTGTGATAATCAGCTTCAATATATTCAGTATGTTCCTGTCATCATCAATCAAGTAAAATTTCATCTAAACAACCACCTTCATTTTTTCTTGAGGAATTTTAATGGTAAATGTCGTTCTTCCAGGGATGGATGAAAGTTCAAGCGTTCCGCCGAACTGGTCCTCCACAAGATCTTTGACCAGATTCAGCCCAAGCCCCCGGTTCACCTCTCCTGTCGAAAAGTTAATCTTTGTAGAAAAGCCAGTCTTGAATATATCAGACTGGTCTTCTGCGGGGACACCGGGTCCGTCATCCGTAACCGTGAATATGTACATGCCATTCTCTGCCTGCTCTCCTGCATATATATGTACTTCATCCTTTTCAGCCGCTTCCAGCGCATTAACGAACAGGTTCCGGAAGACTGACATAAGGGCATAGTGCCTGTTCGTGTATATCCGGTCGCGGCAGTCCGCCACCATCGTCAGCCTCTTCTTGTGCTCCGCAGCAGATAGGATCATCGTATCCTTCAGAAGGTCCAGCAGCTCATCCACGTACATGCCGTCCCCTTCCAGTTCCTCATCGAGCGCCTCTGATATCCCCCTCATGATGAGCAGATATTCCTTCTTAACCTCATGGATGTCTTTGGCTACCTTAAGTGCAGATCTGGCAAGCTGGCTGCTTTCGTCCGCCTCCCTTAACCGTTCGTAAAGGCGATAGGAAGTGTTCATCGTATCTTCAATAAGTGTGGTATTCTTCTTCATCCACATGACCTCGCCGTCCAGCTTGGAGATTAGCAGGACAAGCCGCTTGTAGCGCTCCTCATGCTCCTGTTTGAGCAGGAGCAGCCTGTAATGTGCGAACACGGTCAGGACACACCATATTACTGCAGTACGGGCGGCAGCGGCCAGCAGTATGCTTGCCTGAGCCTTCGGTGTAAACGCTTCGAGACGGATGCGGAACAGAAGTTCGATTAGATTTGCACCGTAATCTATGGCAAAAAGCGGCAGGATTGCCCGGTTCCTGTCAAGACGGCGACCTGTGAGGCTGCGGGTATACAGATAGAACGCCAGACCATAACAGAGATAAAAGATCACTTCCGGATAATAAGACCGAACGGCTCCTGACAGACGGCCATTCTGCAGCCAGACGAGGAGCAGCCTGGATGCAAATACTCCGGCAGCACCGGCCACGGTTACCGGAATGACCGGGAAAGACTGCGCGATGAATAAAAACGCCGGAAAGCATATGACAGCTACAGACAGTTTGAAATCTGTGATAAACAAGTTGATATTAAGCTGCGCTGCCAGTGTAATGGCAAGGCTGAAGAAAATAATATTTCCAAAAGACTTTTTCATGATATACCTCTCTTCTATCTAATATAGCCTCTTCCTGCCCCTTTGTATAGGAAAATTTTATATGGAAAAGCACAAAAGCTTCTGTTTTCACATAGACTATATCAAATACGCCAAGAGGTGCTTTCCTTGAAATCTTTTCCCCAACCCCTCACTGCCTCGGAAGAAAGATATTACATGCAAAAATATACGGAGGGAGACCTTGAAGCAAAACATGTTCTCATAGAACGGAACCTGCGCCTCGTTGCCCATATCGTTAAGAAGTACCAGTCACTGGAAGAAGACAACGAAGACCTGCTCTCTATCGGCACGATTGGGCTTATAAAAGCTGTGGTGACCTTTAACCCCGATAAAAGCGTCCGCCTCGGCACCTATGCAGCCCGGTGTATCGAAAACGAGATATTGATGTATCTCCGTTCAAAAAAGAAGTCATCCAAAGAAGTATCACTCTACGAACCGATAGGTACAGACCGCGAAGGAAATGAAATCCAGCTGTTTGACATTATCGAGACCGACGAGGATGATGCACACAGAAAAGTTGCACTGAAGGATGATATACGGCTTCTTTATGAGAAGGTGGAAGGAGAGCTCTCACAGAGGGAGCGTCTTGTACTGAAGATGAGATATGGCCTGTATAATGAAGAAGAGTATACGCAGCGGGAGATAGCCAGACGCTTAGGCATCTCTCGTTCTTATGTGTCAAGGATTGAAAAAAGTGCAATAGAAAAGCTGCGCGAGTATTTTTAATACCCGCGCGGCTTTTCTATTGCACTTTTTGCCGTTCTATTGACATCATCCGCCATATTCGTTATGATAATTCTACATTTTGCGGGGCATTCTGACCCCGGAAAGGCAAATCCGGCCAGCATCGGCCACCGACCCTACAAAAAGCAATATGAAAAAATGAAAAGGAGAATGCGAATGAGTTTCAGTACAGTACTGTCTGCGGCCATAGAAGGGCTTTCGGTAGAATTCGTCCATGTGGAAGCAGATATCAGCAACGGCCTTCCGATGTTCCATATGGTAGGCTACCTGTCATCAGAGGTAAAAGAAGCATCTGAGCGGGTGCGCACTGCAGTGCGCAATTCCGGGATAGAGCTTCCGGCGAAAAAGATAGTCATCAATCTGTCGCCTGCGACCGTGAAGAAGAGAGGCGCGGCCTTCGACCTCCCGATTGCCGCGGCTATCCTGGCGTCACTGGCGCTTGTGCCGGAGGAAAGTCTTGCACATACGCTTATTATCGGCGAGCTGAGCCTGGACGGCCGCCTGAGGGAGGTGGCGGGCATCCTTCCTGTCGTGATGGCAGCCCGGGAAGCAGGGTGCCATACATGCATCCTTCCGAAAGCCAATGCGGCAGAAGCATCCCTTGTAGAGGACATCAAGATTATCGGGGCCGAATGGCTGAAAGAAGTATATGATTTTCTCAACGGCTTACTTGAGCTGGAATCAGAACAGTACAAGGCGCCACATAGATTGTGCGGCTCCGCCGGGCCGCAGCCTGACTACAGAGAGATACACGGGCAGGAAGCAGTGAAGCGTGCCGTAGAAGTTGCCGTAGCGGGAGGGCACAATGTCCTGCTGGTCGGACCTCCGGGGAGTGGAAAGTCGATGATAGCCAGACGGATACCGACGATACTTCCCCCATTGACACTGGAAGAGAGCCTTGAGATTACGAAGGTATATAGCATTATGGGACTGGTGGACAAGGAACATCCCCTCGTGGCTGATCGACCGTACAGAAGCGTACATCACACGGTTACGAGGAGTGCCCTCATCGGAGGAGGGATGATACCATCTCCGGGCGAAATCAGTCTGGCACACGGCGGGGTGCTGTTTCTGGATGAGCTGACAGAATTTCAGAAGCCAGTACTGGAGGTGCTGCGGCAGCCGCTGGAAGAGAAAACGATACGGATTACAAGGAAGCATGGAAGTTACGTATTTCCTGCCGATTTTATCCTCGTTGCCGCCCTGAACCCATGTCCGTGCGGGAATTACCCGGATCTTGAACGCTGCACCTGCACGCCGGGACAGATCCAGCACTACCTCGCCAAAATCAGCCAGCCGTTTCTGGATAGAATTGATATATGCGTGGAGGCTCCGAGAGTGGATTACAGGAGCCTGAAAGTAGAATATGGGAGTGAAAGCTCACAAACGATAAGAGAACGTGTATGCCGGGCAAGAGAGCGCCAGAAAATCCGGTATCAAACACTCGGATTGATGACCAATGCGTCCTTGCCTGCCAGAGAGCTGAAGGATTACTGCAGCCTTGGCACTGAAGAAGAATCTGTCATAGAACAGGCATTTGAAAGGCTCGGGCTTACTGCCAGAACATACCATAAGACCATCCGGGTAGCCAGAACGATTGCCGACCTGGCGGGAGCTGATAACATCAGCGCGGCACATATCAGAGAGGCGATCGGATATAGGATGATGAATAAAAAGTATTGGGGGAGGTAAATGCATGGAAATGGCTTATGAATACTGGCTTGCTAGCGTCAGGCACGTGCCCGCCCGTAAAAAAATTATGCTTCGTTCCGAATATACAGATGCAAGTCAGATATATTATATAGAAGAAACGAGACTTTATTTTACGGAGTATCTAAGCACGAGAGAAGCTGAGGCGGTCATTGCATCCCGTATATCATGGGATGTGGAAAAGAATTACAAAGAATTATGCGATAAGAATATAAGCATCGTTCCCTATTTTCACGAAGGGTATCCTGGGCGGCTGAAGGAAACGGCAGGCCCGCCCTACGCCCTGTATGTAAAAGGGCGTCTTCCCGACCCTGGCAAACCTGCGGCGGCTATCGTGGGAGCAAGAAGATGCAGCATATATGGTATAGAGCAGACGGAAAAGTTTTCCAGAAGGCTGGCGCAGGCAGGCGTAGAGATTATCAGCGGCATGGCTCTCGGCATCGACGGAGCCGGACAGAGAGCGGCACTGGATGCAGGCTGCGGCACTTACGCCGTGCTTGGCTGCGGCGCAGACCTGTGCTACCCAAGGGAGCATATCGGATTGTACATGGACATACAGAAGCAGGGAGGCCTCCTGTCTGAGTATCCCCCCGGTACACAGCCGCTGCGCGCTTATTTCCCGGAACGGAACCGGATTATAAGCGCGCTGGCCGACATCGTGCTCATCATGGAGGCAAGAGAGAAAAGCGGCTCCCTTATCACAGCCGATTTTGCACTGGAACAGGGAAAGGATATCTACGTACTTCCAGGACCTGTGACAAGTCCGTTAAGCCGTGGATGCAACAATCTGATCAGGCAGGGTGCGGGCATTCTTTCTACACCGGATGAGCTTCTTGCGGATATGGGTATGCACGTCAACAGCTTTGGACAAAAATCTGACAAAAATGAAAAAATGCTTGAAAGTCCCGAAAATATGGTGTATAGTTGTCTCGGTTTATGTCCGAAGAGCATGCACCAGCTTTCAAGGGAGACCGGATTAGCCCCCGGGGAGCTTTTGGAGCGTCTGGTCACATTGGAACTGCAAGGATATATCAAGGAAATATCAAAGAATTATTATGTGAGATTAAACGGATGAAAATAAAACTGACGGCTAGTTATTAATGGAGGAAGCAATATATGGCGCGTAATCTTGTAATCGTGGAGTCACCTGCCAAGGTGAAGACAATAAAAAAGTTTTTGGGAAGCAATTATGCGGTGACCGCATCGAACGGTCATGTGAGGGATCTGCCAAAGAGCCAGCTCGGCGTGGATCCGGAGAATGACTATGAACCCAAATATATCACCATCAGGGGTAAGGGCGAGATTCTTGCCAACTTGAGAAAAGAAGTCAAGAAAGCCGATAAGATATATCTGGCGACAGACCCGGACCGTGAGGGTGAGGCCATATCATGGCACCTGAAGCAGGCACTGAAGCTGGAAAATAAAAAAGTATACCGTATCAGTTTTAACGAGATTACAAAAAGTGCAGTAAAAGCTTCCCTGAAAAATGCAAGGGAAATCGATATGGATCTGGTAGACGCGCAGCAGGCCCGGCGCGTGCTCGACCGTGTCGTGGGTTATAAGATAAGCCCTCTGCTGTGGGCCAAGGTCAAAAGAGGGTTAAGCGCCGGCCGTGTACAGTCGGTTGCGCTCAGAATCATCGCTGACAGGGAAGAAGAAATCAACGCCTTCATTCCGGAGGAATACTGGACCCTGGATGCGAATTTGAACGTAGAAGGTGAGAAGAAGCTTCTGACAGCCAAATTCTACGGTACGAAAGACAAGAAGATGACAATCGGCTCCAGGGAAGAACTGGACAGGATACTGGCAGAAGTAGAAAAAGCGGACTATTCTGTTGCGGATATCAAAAAAGGGGAACGGGTGAAAAAAGCGCCGGTACCTTTTACGACGAGCACGCTCCAGCAGGAAGCTTCGAAAGCGTTGAACTTCGCGACACAGAAGACGATGAGGATTGCACAGCAGCTCTATGAAGGGATAGACATCAAAGGGAATGGAACCGTCGGCCTGATTACGTATCTGCGTACAGACTCAACTAGAATATCGGAGGAGGCCGATGAAAGCGCAAGAGCGTATATCGGGGAGCATTACGGAACAGAATATGTAGCAGCAGGCAGCACAAAAGGGAAAGACGACAAAAAGATACAGGACGCACATGAGGCCATCCGTCCTTCCGATGTGACGAGGACGCCGGCCGCTATGAAAGAATCTCTTTCCAGAGACCAGTTCCGCCTCTACCAGCTCGTATGGAAACGTTTTGTGGCAAGCAGGATGCAGCCGGCAAGATATGAGACGACATCTGTAAAGATTGCGGCGGGAGATTACCGCTTTACAGTGGCGGCCTCGAAGATTGTGTTTGAAGGATTCCGCTCTGTATACACAGAGGCGGACGAGGAGAAAGAGACAGGGAACGTACTGCTCAGAGGCCTTGATATGGACACGAAGCTCACAAAAGAAAGTTTTGACTCAAAGCAGCATTTTACACAGCCGCCGGCACACTACACGGAGGCCGGGCTTGTGAAGACGCTGGAGGAACTTGGAATCGGCCGTCCGAGTACGTATGCGCCGACAATCTCCACGATCATTGCAAGACGTTATGTGGCAAAAGAAAACAAGAATCTGTATATAACGGAACTTGGCGAAGTCGTGAACAACATGATGAAGCAGTCATTTCCGAGTATCGTAGATGTAAACTTTACCGCCAATATGGAAAGCCTGCTGGACGGAGTGGCGGAAGGCAAGGTAAAGTGGAAGACGATTATTGAGAATTTTTATCCAGATTTGGAAGATGCAGTGAATCTTGCAGAGGAAGAGCTGGAGAAGGTCAAGATTGAGGATGAAGTGACGGATGTCGTCTGCGACCAGTGCGGCCGCAATATGGTCATAAAATATGGTCCACACGGCCGGTTCCTTGCCTGCCCGGGCTTCCCGGACTGCAGGAATACGAAACCTTATCTGGAGAAGGTAGGCGTTCCGTGCCCTGTGTGCGGCAAGGATGTAGTCATCCGAAAGACGAAAAAGGGCAGGAAATACTATGGATGTGAAGACAATCCGGATTGCGAGTTCATGTCCTGGCAGAAACCATCCACGAAAAAGTGCCCCCGATGCGGAAGCTATATGGTCGAAAAGGGAAATAAACTGCTCTGCAGCAGCGAACAATGTGGATATGTAGAAAATAGGGAAAATAGTAAAAAATAATTAGGAAATTGATTGAAAAAAAATGAATTGTATGATAATATAGCATTCAAAGGATGGAGGAATGTGAATGAGTGTACAATTGTTAGATAAAACCAGAAAAATCAATAAATTACTTCATAATAATAATTCCAGCAAAGTAGTATTTAACGATATATGTGAAGTGCTCACAGAGATATTAGAATCTAACGTGCTGGTGGTGAGCAAGAAGGGTAAGATTCTTGGAGGAAGCAGGGCAGACGGCGTGCCGGTTATCAGGGAGCTGATTGAGCAGGAAGTCGGCAAGCATATCGATGAGATGCTGAATGAACGGCTTCTGAGCATACTGTCCACGAAGGAGAATGTAAACCTTCAGACGCTCGGATTTTCTGAAGATGCCGTAAAGGGCTATCAGGCCATCATAACCCCCATCGATATCGCGGGTGAGAGGCTCGGCACATTATTTATCTATAAGAAGGATGAAATGTACGAGATAGACGATATCATCTTGAGCGAGTACGGGACCACGGTAGTCGGTCTGGAGATGCTCCGGTCTGTCAATGAAGAGAGTGCCGAGGAGACGAGGAAGGAACATATCGTCCAGTCTGCCATCAGCACGCTCTCATATTCTGAACTGGAGGCGATTATCCATATCTTTGAGGAGCTGGATGGAACCGAAGGCATTCTGGTGGCGAGCAAGATTGCCGACAGGGTTGGAATCACAAGGTCAGTCATTGTCAATGCGCTGCGTAAGTTTGAGAGTGCAGGCGTCATCGAGTCGCGGTCTTCCGGAATGAAGGGCACCTATATCAAAGTGGTGAATGATTATGTATTTACAGAGCTTGAGAGGATCAAGGCTGAGCGAATGAAATAATATAGAAATAAAAGGGTATCGGGAAACTGATACCCTTATTTTGAAGGGAGCAGTTATTATGTACGAGGGAAGGCCTGTGGACATGCAGATGGAACGGATGATACTCGATGAGGGCTTTTTTGATCAGACAATATATCAATGCGAAATAATCACGTATAAACCAGAGGAAGAACGGATATATTTATTATCTAAAAGGACGGAGCTGCCGGTATTTTCCCTGGACGGAATCTACAGATGTACGATAGCGGCAGAGGAAGGCCTTGTCGAGTGCAGCGGCAGCATAACGGAACGCTACTGGAACAAGCTTGGCCGGGTGATGGTGTTCCGGCTCAAGAACGGATTTTATAAAAAAGTTGTAAACTAAATATAAAGTGTGTTGACAAAATAAAAAGAGAGTGCTATTTTATATCTAGAGTCTTTTAGCACTCTCTTTTTGCGAGTGCTGACAAAATAGATAACAATAAGGAGGAATAAATATGAAATTAGTACCATTAGGAGACAGAGTTGTATTGAAACAATTAGTTGCAGAAGAGACTACAAAGTCAGGTATCGTATTACCGGGTCAGTCAAAAGAGAAGCCACAGCAGGCGGAAGTAGTAGCTGTAGGGCCTGGTGGGGTAGTGGACGGAAAAGAAGTCCAGATGAACGTAGAAGAAGGACAGCAGGTTATTTATTCCAAATATGCCGGCACGACAGTCGAGGTTGACGAAGAAGAGTTTATTATTGTAAAGCAGGATGACATCCTGGCAATACTTAAGTAACAGCTTTTGAATAAGAAACATTAATATAATTTAGGAGGCAGATAATTATGGCAAAGGAAATTAAATACGGCGCTGAAGCAAGAGCAGCATTAGAATCAGGAGTAAATCAGCTGGCAGATACGGTAAGGGTAACGCTTGGACCAAAAGGACGCAACGTAGTGCTCGACAAATCTTTCGGGGCACCGCTGATAACAAACGACGGTGTTACGATTGCCAAGGAGATTGAGCTGGAGGATGCATTTGAGAATATGGGAGCTCAGCTTATCAAAGAAGTTGCATCTAAGACGAACGATGTGGCAGGTGACGGAACGACGACAGCTACCGTGCTTGCACAGGCGATGGTGCACGAAGGAATCAAGAACCTGGCGGCTGGCGCCAATCCGATCATTCTCCGCAAAGGAATGAAGAAGGCAACAGATGTTGCAGTAGAAGCCATTGCAGGAATGTCCAGCAAGATTAAGGACAAAGAGCAGATTGCCAAAGTTGCCGCTATCTCCGCAGGAGACCAGGAGGTAGGAGAGATGGTAGCGGACGCGATGGAAAAGGTATCCAACGACGGCGTTATTACGATTGAAGAGTCCAAGACGATGAAGACAGAACTTGACCTTGTAGAAGGTATGCAGTTTGACCGTGGATACATTTCTGCATATATGGCTACAGATATGGATAAGATGGAAGCTAACCTGGAGGACCCATATATCCTCATTACAGACAAGAAGATATCCAACATCCAGGAGATTCTCCCGCTGCTTGAGCAGATTGTACAGTCCGGTTCAAGACTTCTTATCATCGCAGAGGATATCGAAGGTGAAGCGCTTACGACATTGATCGTGAACAAACTGCGCGGTACATTCAATGTCGCGGCTGTCAAAGCTCCGGGGTATGGAGACAGAAGAAAAGAGATGCTGCAGGATATCGCAATCCTCACTGGCGGACAGGTGATTTCAGAAGAGCTTGGCCTTGACCTGAAAGAGACGACAATGGATCAGCTTGGACGTGCGAAATCCGTCAAAGTGCAGAAAGAAAATACGGTTATCGTTGATGGTATGGGCGAAAAAGATAAGATTACAGACAGAGTGTCTCAGATTAAGAAGCAGATTGAAGAGACGACATCTGATTTTGACAGAGAAAAATTACAGGAAAGACTTGCCAAGCTGGCAGGTGGCGTTGCAGTTATCCGTGTAGGGGCAGCGACAGAGACAGAGATGAAGGAAGCGAAGCTCCGCATGGAAGATGCTCTGGCAGCAACGAGAGCTGCTGTTGAGGAAGGTATTATCGCAGGTGGCGGCTCTGCATACATCCATGCAGCCAAAGAAGTGGAAGCGCTTGCGCAGAAGCTTACCGGCGATGAGAAGACAGGGGCTAACGTCGTATTGAAATCACTGGAAGCTCCACTGTTCCACATTGCGGCTAATGCAGGGCTGGAAGGTTCCGTAATTATCAACAAAGTAAATGAATCCAAATCAGGAACAGGATTTGACGTACTGACAGAAGAGTATGTAGACATGGTAGAAAACGGCATCCTGGATCCTGCCAAGGTGACAAGAAGTGCGCTTCAGAACGCTACAAGCGTTGCTTCCACACTGCTTACGACAGAATCTGTAGTTGCCAATATCAAAGAAGATATACCGCCTATGCCGGCAGGCGGCGCAGGTGGCATGGGAATGATGTAATCACCGGCTTCTCTATAAAGTATGAAAATTTTGAAAACTCCTCTCACGAGGAGTTTTCTTTTTACCATAATATGTGTTACAATAATTACACCTATTATTTTGGAGGATTTGCAGATGAGCGATTATTATACGGAACAACTCGTAAAGAAAAGGACAGATATGAAAGATGTGTTCATCAAGGCGCTGCTTGTGGCGCTCACCATCGTATCGGTCCTTATCGTCTTTATGTTCCCTTTTGGAATCATTCTGCCGGTGGGAATGATCGTACTGGATGTCTTCATGTTCAGAAGAATGAATGTAGAATATGAATACTTGTATGTGAACGGGGATCTGGATATTGATAAGATTATGAACAAGGCGAAGCGAAAGAGAGTATTTTCCGCACATGTCAACGACTTGGAACTTCTGGCGCCTGTAAGGGATCTGGAACTGCGGCAGCATGCGGACGCAAAGACATTTGACTTCAGCTCGAGGAGCGAAGGGGCGCGTCTTTACGCCTTGGTCGTCGTCGACAGGGGACAGAAGAAGAAAGTGATATTTGAGCCCAATGATACGATAATAGAAGGATTTAAGATGCTGGCGCCGAGAAAGGTGGCCCAGTAGCATATTCCGCAGACATCTGTAAAAAGAAAACGAAAAGCGGTTGACAAGTACGGGTATCATTGGTTATTATAGCAGTTAAATCATAACAACAGATGGAAGAAAGAGAGGATAAAAGTATCATGGGAAAAATTATTGGAGAAGGTATTACATTTGATGACGTTCTGCTCGTACCAGGCTATTCAGAAGTGATTCCAAACCAAGTTGACCTGTCAACATATCTGACGAAGAATATCAAGCTGAATATACCGATGATGAGCGCAGGCATGGATACGGTTACGGAGCACCGTATGGCTATCGCCATGGCGAGACAGGGCGGAATCGGTATTATCCACAAGAATATGCCTATTGAACAGCAGGCAGAGGAAGTGGACAAGGTAAAGCGGTCTGAAAATGGGGTAATTACAGATCCTTTCTATCTGTCACCGGAACATACGCTGGCAGACGCCAATGACCTTATGTCCAAGTTCCGGATTTCCGGTGTGCCGATAACAGAGGGGAAAAGGTTAGTCGGCATCATTACGAACCGTGATTTGAAATTCGAGGAAGATTTCTCAAAGAAGATCAAAGAATCTATGACTTCTGAAGGGCTAATCACCGCGCCGGAAGGCATCACGCTGAACGAAGCGAAGAAGATTCTGGCGAAGGCACGCAAAGAGAAGCTTCCGATTGTAGATAAAGATTTTAACCTGAAAGGGCTCATTACGATAAAAGATATTGAAAAGCAGATAAAATATCCTCTGTCTGCGAAAGATGAACAAGGGCGTCTGCTCTGCGGCGCCGCTGTAGGCATCACGGCCAACTGTATCGACCGTGTGCAGGAACTTGTCAATGCCAAGGTTGATGTAATCGTCATGGATTCCGCTCACGGCCATTCAGCCAATGTGCTGAAGACTGTGGATATGGTGAAGACGAAGTTCCCGGAACTTCAGGTGATTGCCGGGAATGTCGCTACCGGAGAAGGTGCCGGAGCGCTTATAAAAGCCGGGGTAGATGCGGTCAAAGTAGGTATCGGTCCAGGCTCCATCTGTACGACCCGTATCGTGGCAGGCATCGGCGTGCCGCAGATTACGGCTGTTATGAATAGTTATGAAGTTGCGGACAAGTATGGTATCCCGATTATTGCAGACGGCGGCATCAAATACTCTGGCGATATGACGAAGGCAATTGCTGCCGGAGCCAATGTTTGTATGATGGGCAGCATCTTTGCCGGCTGTGATGAGAGCCCCGGAACATTTGAACTGTTCCAGGGAAGGAAATATAAAGTGTACCGCGGAATGGGGTCCATCGCGGCTATGGAAAACGGCAGCAAAGACCGTTACTTCCAGACAGACGCCAAGAAACTTGTACCGGAAGGCGTGGAAGGACGCGTCGCGTACAAGGGAACGGTCGAGGACACGGTATTCCAGCTTATGGGCGGCCTGCGTTCCGGTATGGGATACTGCGGAACCGGCACTATCGAAGATTTGAAGACAAAGGCACAGTTTGTAAAGATTTCAGCGGCATCATTAAAAGAGAGCCATCCCCATGATATACACATAACGAAAGAAGCGCCGAACTACAGCGTAGATGAATAAATGGGAGTTTAAGTAAATTAGGCGGCGTGCGGGGAGCCGGGTGGCAGATGCTTCGATGCGTACGAGGCTCCGACTATTTCACGTATCCCTAACCCTCCGGAATGCGCGCCGATAGCGGCTTGCATCCCGCAGGATAAGGGCTACGGAAAGGATTCTCCGCCTCTCCCGCTTACACCTGCGCATCTCCCACCCGGCTCCCCGTCCGCTATCTACTTTACTAACAAGGGCGTGAGCGGCCGTGTGACGTTACTGGCCAGCGGATGAACGCTGGCTGCGTCAGCTAGATGGAAAATGGTAGCAAGCTTAGTGTATACAGCACATACAGTTTAAAACGTTGTATATTATCGTAGTTAAACGTTTGCAGCGAGGCGTACACGCCGTTGCTGCTGGAAGAGCCGGAGTCAGGCAAGGGATGTTATCTCACATAACAGCCCTGTACCTGATACCGGCTCTTCCTCATTATAATTCCATTTCGCCAAGGGTTTCAACTTGACGCATCTTTTATTCATATAGCCACACAAG
>NZ_KQ236743.1:502342-560760 GCF_001185345.1 Dorea sp. D27
TAGTGTATACAGCACATACAGTTTAAAACGTTGTATATTATCGTAGTTAAACGTTTGCAGCGAGGCGTACACGCCGTTGCTGCTGGAAGAGCCGGAGTCAGGCAAGGGATGTTATCTCACATAACAGCCCTGTACCTGATACCGGCTCTTCCTCATTATAATTCCATTTCGCCAAGGGTTTCAACTTGACGCATCTTTTATTCATATAGCCACACAAGCCAAATTCTTTCCGGCCTCCAGTATTGTCACACAGCCGACCCCGCCCGTGCCAGTAAAGTAGATAGCCGCTGGGGAGGCAGGGGGCAGATGCGAAGGTATAAGCGGAAGGGACGGAGAATCCTCACCAGATTCCTTAGCTTGTGGGATGAGAGCCGCTATCGGCGAACATTCCACAGGCTTAGGAATCTGTGTGATAGTCGCAGTCCCGGACGCATCGCAGCATATGCCCCCTGCCTTCCCAGCGGCGCCCTGCTTCACTAAACCTACATTTGCGATACGGCAATGCTGGACATAGGACGTAAAGAACGGTATCATTATGGTAAGAAAGTGACAGGAGGTTTTTGCTATGGTACGGGATTTTGGTATTACGGAAAAGGGAGAAAAAACGAGGTTATATGAACTGAGGAATGTTAACGGCATGACGGTTTGCGTAAGCGACTACGGCGCCACTGTCGTATCGGTAAATGTGCCGGGGCAAGATGGCAGGGTCAGAGACGTGGTGCTTGGTTATGACTGTGCCCGTGACTATGAAGCAGGAGGACAGTCGTTCGGGGCGACAGTAGGGAGAGTCGCCAACCGTATTGGCGGGGCGCGGTTTTCGCTGAATAATCAGACATACATACTTGTACAAAATGACAATGGCAATAACCTGCACAGTGGTCCTGATATATATAACCATCGTCAGTGGGAAGTAGAAGAGGCGGATGAGAGGCATGCCGTATTTCATCTGTTCAGCCCGGATGGAGACCAGGGCTATCCTGGCAGCCTGGATATAACGGTAACATACAGCCTGGATGACGGGAACGGACTAATGATTCACTATGAGGCGGAAGCGGAAGCGGATACGCTCGTAAACATGACAAACCACAGCTATTTTAATCTGAATGGACACGACTCGGGAGATGTGCTGGAACAGAAGCTGTGGCTGGAAGCAGATGCCTATACACGTGCGGACAGGGAGTCCATCCCCACCGGTGAGATAGTGGATGTGGCTGGAACGCCTATGGATTTTCGTACCGGAAAACCGGTTGGCCGGGACATACAGGCAGATTATGAAGCCTTGAATTTTGCCGGAGGCTATGACCACAACTGGGTGTTGAATGGCGGCGGTTTCCGGAAAGTGGGCGGCTTTTCATGTGAAGAGAGCGGCATCAGCATGTACATATATACGGATATGCCGGGGATGCAGGTGTACAGCGGTAATTTTCTTGCTCATGAACGTGGGAAAGAAGGGGCGCTTTATGAGAAGCACCAGGGCATTTGTTTTGAGACGCAGTATTTTCCCGATGCGGTGAATAAGGACAATTTTGTAAGCCCGATAGTAAAGGCTAAAGAAAAGGCGGTTTCTGACACATCTTACGTATTTGAGTTTTAAAGATTCAGAAAATTATAAGTATTTTTTCATAAAATATTTCTCCTTCTTGTGATAGAATGATATAGGATGAATGGAGAGATATTATGGACAGAAGGATAGCGGAAGCAAGGCGCAGGAGGATGATCCAGCGTAATGTACGGCTCGGAATACTCGTGCTTGCCGTGCTTATTGTGCTGGTGGGGATACTCAGGATTGTAAAGCCGGCCTGGTTTACAGATGATTACATAGAGCTCAAGGGCAGCGATATCGACGCTTCCCGGCCGGACCTGGATGTGGAGCTGCTCACGGAGAACCCCTACTCAAGGCCGGGGACGAAGACGGACAAGATTAAAGGAATCGTCGTGCATTATACAGCCAATCCTGGTGCAACCGCCATGGATAACCGGAACTATTTTGAAGGGCTCAAGGACAGCCATGAGACGAAGGCAAGCAGTAATTTTATCGTAGGCCTGGAAGGTGAGATTGTCCAGTGTGTTCCGACGTGGGAAGTTGCCTATGCTTCTAACAGCAGGAACAATGATACGGTGTCTATCGAGTGCTGCCATCCGGATGAGACAGGGAAGTTCAATGATGAGACGTATAAGTCCATGGTCCGGCTCTGTGCGTGGCTTTGCATGAAGTTTGACCTGGACAGCGAGAATGTCATTCGGCACTATGATGTAACGGAGAAGAACTGCCCGAAATATTTCGTGGAAAATGAAGATGCGTGGAAGCAGTTCCGGGCAGATGTGCAGGCAGCTATCGAAAAATAAAGAATCAAAAAATAATAGGAAAATGCGTTGACTTTTTATTATGTGTTGATATAATGAGAGGTAGCTGGTATACAGCGATTAACATGAGAAAAGCAGAGACGGAAAAGAGTAATCTATCGGAGCCGTACAGAGAGAAAAACAATTGGTGGAAGTTTTTTATGGCAGAAGGCAGATGAAAACCATTCCTGAGCTGTGATGCTGAACCGACAGTAAGCATTGCCGTATTCCTGCGTTAAGGGATAGGATTTGTGAGAGTCTGAAGTGAAAAGTTAAGGTGGAACCGTGCAGCAATCAGATGCACCCTTAAACGGACAGCGTAGGCAGTCTGTTTTGGGTGCTTTTCTTATGTTAGAGGAAATTTCACTGCCCAAAGCAAATTTATTTCCTAAAGCAAAATAAACAATAAGGTGAAAGGAGCATAACAAGATGAAAGTAAGTATGAGAGACGGATCCGTGCAGGATCTGGCATTTGCAGATGAAGTGGGACAGGAGGCGTTCCGCCACACGACATCCCATATCCTGGCTCAGGCCGTAAAGCGTCTGTACCCGGATACGAAGCTGGCAATCGGGCCGGCCATCAAAGACGGCTATTATTATGATTTTGAATTCAGCTTTCCATTTACGACAGAACATCTGGCTGAGGTAGAGAAGGAGATGCGCAGGATCGTCAAGGAATCCCTACCGCTTGAGAGAAGTGTCGTAAGCCGTGAAGAAGCACTGAAGCTGATGGAAGAAAGAGGAGAGACGTATAAGACAGAGATGATTCAGGATCTTCCGGACGAGGAAGAAATCAGCCTTTACCGGCAGGGAGAGTTTGTGGACTTTTGTGCAGGCCCTCACGTGTCTAACACGAGCGTCATCAAAGCGTTCAAGCTCCAGAGCGTGGCAGGGGCTTACTGGCACGGAGATGAGAACAAACAGATGCTCACAAGAATCTATGGGACATCTTTCCCGAAAGCGGACGAGCTGGATGCATACCTGAAGAGGATGGAAGAAGCGCGGCTGCGTGACCACAGAAAACTAGGAAAAGAATTGGGGCTGTTTGCTATTATGGATGAAGGCCCCGGCTTTCCATTTTTCCTGCCAAAGGGGATGGTGCTCAAGAACCTGCTTATTGATTACTGGAGACAGCTGCATCTGAGAGAAGGATATGTGGAAATCTCTACACCTATTATCTTATCCAGACACCTGTGGGAGAATTCAGGGCATTGGGACCACTATAAAGATAATATGTACACGACAGTCATCGATGACGAGGATTATGCGGTGAAACCGATGAACTGTCCGGGTGGGATGCTCGTATACAAAGTAGAGCCACGATCTTATAAAGACCTTCCGATGCGGGTGGGTGAGCTCGGACTCGTACACCGCCACGAGAAGTCAGGACAGCTTCACGGTCTCATGCGTGTGCGCTGTTTCACCCAGGATGATGCTCATATCTTTATGACTGAAGATCAGATAAGGGATGAGATCAAAGGGGTGGCAAGGCTGATTGACGAAGTGTACTCCAAATTTGGATTCAAATACCATGTGGAACTGTCTACGAGACCAGAAAACAGCATGGGGAGCGATGCAGACTGGGAGATGGCAACAGAAGGCTTAAGAGGGGCTCTGGAAGAGCTTGGGGTAGATTATGTGGTTAATGAAGGCGATGGCGCATTCTACGGCCCTAAGATCGACTTCCATCTGGAAGATTCTATCGGACGGACATGGCAGTGCGGAACGATTCAGCTTGACTTCCAGATGCCGCAGAGGTTTGAGCTTGAGTATACAGGCGCCGACGGTGAAAAGCACAGGCCGATTATGATACACCGGGTTGCTTTCGGTTCCATTGAACGTTTTATCGGTATCCTTATCGAGCATTACGCGGGCAAGTTCCCGACATGGCTGGCGCCGGTACAGGTGAAGGTCCTGCCGGTATCCGACAAGTTTGCCGACTATGCACAGAAGGTGACGGACGAGCTGAAGGAAGCCGGAATCCGTGTAGAACTCGACAGCAGAAGCGAGAAGCTCGGCTATAAGATTCGAGAGGCACAGATGCAGAAAGTACCTTACATGGTAATTGTGGGAGAGAAAGAGGTTGCCGAGAATGTCGTATCCGTCAGAAAGCGCGACGAGGGAGATATCGGAAGTATGGAGCTGAAGGCATTTGCAGATAAAGTGCTGGAAGATAAATAAAAAATAAAAAAGGAAATGGGGACGGGGTTTTTTTCAAAAAACCCCGTCCCCATTTCCTTTTAACCTGTCCCTGATTCGCTTTATAAGTATCCGAGCTGTTCCAGTGTGTTGAGAACCATATGCCTGCCAGCGTCAGTTCCGTCGATGATTCTTCTGGCACGGACAGAGTCGCCGATGTTGAGAAGTGCCGTATCCTCATCTTCAAAGGCTCTGGTGAGCGATTCCCAGATGGGGGCGTGGGCTTTCATGCCGAGGCAGACGAAACCGTAGTCGAACGGAAGCTCTTCCTCTCTGCCGTCTCGCTCCACGATGAAGGAGTGGGGATTGACTTTCTTAAGTGCGGTGTTTACGAGCTGCGTCACATTATGCTTCTCTATGCACTCTTTCATGGAAGAGGCAGAGGAGGCGTCCAGGCCGCTGCCGATAGCAGGCATCATCTCTATGATGGTCGTGTCTGCGCCGCGGGGGGCGAAGAATTCTACTACGTCAAGCCCGACGGCTCCGCCTCCGATTACGATGACGCTCCTGCCGGACATGTCTTCCGGATAACTGTCGATATTGTGGATAAGATCCAAAATCGAGTACACATCCGATTGCTTGTCCGCAAGACTCTCATGCAGGCCGTCAATTGGAGGAAGAAGCGGTACGGAGCCGGTAGCGTTTACAACGAGGTCAGGCTGGAAGGACCTGATAATATCGGCAGAGGCGTCCACCCCGGTTTTGACGGTCAGGTTATCAAGTCCTGCCGCGCGGTGCTCAAGATAGTCAGGGAAGTCGGCAAGCCGCTTTTTGGCGGGAATCTTAGAGATTTCCACGGAGAGCCCGCCTATGTGGTCCTGCCTTTCCAGAAGCGTTACGTTACAGCCTGTCTCAGCCGCGGTACAGGCAGCCTCCAGCCCGGCGGTTCCCGCACCGGCGACGACTACGTTGCAAGGTCTTCTTACTTTCTGTCTCTTATAAGCTTCGCCTCCGGTCACATCGGGATTAATCGTACAGCGCAGCGGCCGGTTGCCGCCGATGCGGTTGCCGACGCAGCCCACATTGCAGGAAATGCATTTACGGATACTGCCTGTGTCGCCCTGCCTTGCCTTGCTGCACCAGTCAGGGTCCGCGATAAGGCCGCGCCCGATTCCGATAAGGTCTGCATCTCCCCTAACCAGTATGTCTTCCGCAACCTGCGGGCTCCGGATGTTGCCGATAGCGATGGTCGGCTTGTGGAACTTTTCACGGACCGCCCTGGCCATGTAGGAGCGCCAGCCATCCACCAGGTAGTTGGCATCAATCTGGTACTGGATGGACGGATTCAGCGCAGCTGAGGTGTCAAAGAGATCTACGCCGTCATTCAGGAATTCCAAATATTCAAGGCAGTCATCGATCGTATTGCCACCCTCCACGAGTTCATCCACGCTGAGCCGCAGAGAGACAGGAACATGTGGCCCGGCAGCAGAGCGGACCTCATCTATGACCATCCGGCAGAAGCGGGCGCGGTTCCTGGCACAGCCCCCGAACTCGTCTGTCCTGTCGTTCATCGTTGGCGAAAGGAACTGGCTGATCAGGTAGGAGTGCCCTGCATGGATTTCTACCAGGTCAAATCCCGCGTTGACCGCCCGCCTTGCGGCGGCACCGTAGTCTGCGGCGATGCTTTCTAGCTCTTCCCTGGACAGCGGCCTGGGGCATTCGCCGCCTTGTTTGGATGGCAGGACGGAAGCGGAGACAGGCTGCACGCCCGTGCGGGCTGACATGGCGGAAGCACCTGCATGGTTGAGCTGAATCCCCATACATGCGCCGTGTCTGTGACAGGCTTCCGTCAGTTTGAAAAGCCGGGGGATATAGCAGTCTTTGTCTATGCGCAGCTGTGTCGTTCCGTTGGAACCTTCCGGATATTTTACACAGATATTTTCCACAAGGATAAGCCCTGTACCACCCTTTGCCCGAAGCTCATAATATCTGATGTGTTCATCGCTCAAGTTACCGTCATGTTCCGCCAGGTTGCTGCCCATGGGCATCATGACAACGCGGTTTTTCATCGTCATCCCTCTGATAGAGAGTGGGGAAAACAAGTGCTTAAAATTATTTTTCATCTTAACATCCTCCATTGTTTAAACTATCGTTCGTCACTGTTCTATAGTTGGATTATAAGATATTGTTAAAGATAAAACAAATTCATGTTTTTGTATTGTTTAATAGATATGTTCTATGAATTGTGATATGATTGTAAAAAATAGACAAAGGAGGCAGAACATGAATTTGAATCAATTGCACTACTTTGTTACACTTGCACATATGGAGCACTATACAAATGCTGCCCAAAAGCTGTCAATTACGCAGCCCAGCCTGAGCCACGCCATATCATCTCTGGAACTCGAACTCGGTACAAGCCTGTTTGAACGACAAGGCAGGAATGTAGCCCTTACCAAATACGGGAGGCTTTTTATGGAATACGCCGAAGAGGCGCTCGATATACTGGATGCAGGAATCAAGAAGACGAAGGCCATGACGAGTGAAAAGAGCGGAAAAGTCGACATCGGTTACATATATACGCAGGGTAGTGAGTTCATCCCTGAGATAGTATCCGGCTTTCTGGAGTCAAACAGGGACAAGAAGGTAGACTTTGGCTTCAGTAATGGTATCACGAAGGAAATCGTACAGGGCGTAAAAGAAGAAAAGTATGACATCGGTTTCTGCTCGATGGCATCGGGGGAAAAAGAGCTGGAATTCACCCCTGTGTCGCAGGAAAAGCTCGTTGCGGCCGTACCGCCGGGACATCCGCTGGCAGGCAGGAAGAAAGCAAGCTTTGAGGAGATTGCCTCATACCCTCAGATATTCTTCAATAAAGGGAGCGGCCTGCGCGGCGTCATCAGCCAGATATTCAGAGATTACGGAATGAAGCCGGATATCGTCTATACCGTGGACGAGGACAGTGCCATGGTCGGGCTTGTGGCGAGAGGGTTCGGCGTCTGTATCGTGCCGGATGCGGCTACGGTGCGCAGCATGAAGGCCTCCTTCCTGGAGATAGAGAACCTTGACTACCGGAGGTTCATCTATATGGTGACGCTGAAAAACAAGTACCAGGCCCCTATCGCCAGGCTGTTTGCGGAATACGTAAAAGACTATTACAGCCTGAAAAAATAAAGTATAATTGTTGCGCTGTACCGGGAAAATTGATATAATATATCGGTGTGAAAACGGATTAGTATAAAACAGGAGAGAAAAAATAATATGAATGATTTAGAGATGTACAGAGAGCAGCTGGCATTGTGTGATGATAAGCTCATCGACGCACTCGTAGAGCGGAATGCGGTCATTGAGAAAATCATGGCATACAAAGAAAAGTATGGAATGCCTATCCTGCAGCCTCAGCAGGAAGCGAAGCAGAAGCAGCGACTGGAAGAAAAGCTGGCTGACAGCAAGTATAAAGATGAAATATATGACGTGTTCCGCTGCATACTGAAGAACAGCAAGAGAATCCAGGCAAGGAAGCTGTTTGACTACAATATCGTGCTCATCGGATTTATGGGGGCAGGCAAGACGACGGTTTCCGATTATCTGAGTACGATGTTTGCAATGGAGATTATAGAGATGGATCAGGTGATTGCAGACAGGGAAGAAATGAGCATTCCGGATATATTCGCTACATACGGGGAAGAATACTTCAGAAATCTGGAGACAAACCTGTTGATAGAAATGCAGTCGAGAAAGAATACCGTAATCTCCTGTGGAGGCGGAGCCGCTCTTAGAGAGCGCAATGTAGCCGAGATGAAGAAGAACGGCAGGGTCGTACTATTGACGGCCAGCCCTGAGACGATATACGAGCGCGTGAAAGACAGCGATGACAGGCCGGTGCTTAACGGGCGCAAGAACGTGGAAGGGATATCAGAACTGATGGAGCAGCGCCGTGAAAAATATGAGGCGGCTGCTGACATTGTAATCAATACCGACAATAAGAACGTGCTTCAGATATGTGAAGAGCTTGTACAGCGCGTTACAGAAATGGAAGATAAATAATGTTTAATAGATTTTTTCCGGACCGATATGTGGCATCTACCTATGTCATAGACTTTGAAAAACTGTACAGTGAAGGTGTCAAAGGACTTATCTTCGACATCGATAATACACTTGTCCCCCATGGCGCTCCGGCAGACGAGCGGGCAGAAGAACTGTTCGCGAAACTTAAGCGTATCGGCTTTGGCTGCTGCCTCATCTCTAACAACCAGGAGCCAAGGGTCAAGATGTTCAATAAGAATATCCAGGTGGATTATGTATATAATGCACATAAGCCGTCCACGAAAAACTACATGAAAGCTATGGAGATAATGGGGACGAAAGCGGATAATACGGTCTTTATCGGCGACCAGCTGTTCACCGATGTCTGGGGAGCAAAGAGGGCGGGGATTCCGAATATACTCGTGAAGCCGATACACCCGAAAGAGGAGATTCAGATCGTACTGAAGCGATATCTGGAGAAAATAGTGCTGCACTTTTATAAGAAGAGCCTGAACAGGTAAAAAAAGGTTGAAAAAACGCAGAATGTATTATAGAATTAGAAAAGTGAGAAAGAACGTCAGGTGCAATCGGAGCACCTTTTAAGGAGGATTATTCATGGTATCAGCAGGTGATTTTAAGAACGGCTTGACCGTAGAGATTGAGGGGAATATCTACCAGATTCTGGAGTTTCAGCATGTAAAGCCAGGAAAAGGAGCTGCCTTCGTACGTACAAAGATGAAAAATATCATCAACGGCGGTGTGGTCGAGAAGACATTCCGTCCGACAGAAAAGTTTGAGCAGGCACACATCGACAGGAAAGAGATGCAGTACCTCTATTCAGACAGCGATTTATTCTATTTTATGGATGTGGAGACATACGACCAGATTGCAGTCAATGCAGAGACGGTCGGTGATTCTCTGAAGTTCGTAAAAGAGAATGATAACGTAAAAGTTATCTCTTACCAGGGAAGCGTATTTTCAATAGAGCCTCCGATTACGGTTGAGCTTGACATTATTGAGACAGAGCCTGGATTCAAAGGCGATACGGCTCAGGGGGCTACGAAACCGGCTATCGTCGAGACAGGGGCTCAGGTTATGGTACCTCTGTTCGTGGAACAGGGAGACAAGCTGAAAATCGATACACGTACAGGAGAATATCTGTCACGGGTATAGCCATGCTTCAGCTGCCGGCCCTGCCGGGCGGCATGACAAGATTATCGTTATTAAGACAAGAAAAGCCTTGCATTTTATGCAGGGCTTTTTTATAATTGATATACCATAATATTTCAGGGCTGTATCGCACAGCCTGTCCAGATGACATCTATATTCATGCCGATTCATGTATACGGCCGGATTCAGGCAGTTTCTGCCGGATATTCAGAATAAAGCCAATAAGATACTGCTGCACGAAGAAAGGAGTAATATGACTTACGATCAGTTTGTGCAGGCCGTGGAAAGAAAAGTGAACGAGGAAACCGATGATGATATTGCCGTATGCATTCACACGGCAGTCAAGAATAATGGAAGGGAAAGGAAAGGGATAAGGCTGACGAAACGTGGTATCAACATATCGCCTGCCATCTATCTGGAAGAGTACTATGAGCAGTTCCGGTCAGGAGGCTCGGTAGAGGATGCCGCCAAGGATATCTTGAGGCTGTATGACGAGGTAAGATTCAGCCGTTCATGGGAAAAGGATACCATATCAGACTATGTGAAGGTAAAAGAGAAAATCGTATATCACCTCGTCAACAAGGAAAAGAATGAAACTATGCTGTCAGATACCCCATATGTACCGTATCTTGATATGGCAGCCGTGTTTTATGTCCTGCTAGAAGCAAATGCCTATGGCACGGCTGCTATGATGGTCAAGAATGAGCATCTGATGCTTTGGAACGTAACGGAAGAGGAGATATACCGTCAGGCATGCCGCAACACAGAACGGCTTCTTCCCTACGAGTTCAGGACGATGAAAGAAGTGATAGCAGAGCTGACGGGAAGCAAAGAGGATACAGGAAAGGATGTCATGTACGTACTGAGCAATACGATAAGGAGCTTTGGCGCGGCTGCAGTCCTGTATGACGGCGTGCTTGCGTATATCGGAAGCTGCCTTAAAGAGAACTATTACGTGCTGCCGAGCAGCGTCCATGAAGTGATAATCATACCGGAAAGCGAAGCCCCGGGCAGGGAAGAGCTGTCAGCGATGGTGGCAGAAATAAACGCGGCCGAGGTAGAAGAAGAGGATGTGCTGTCGGATAATGCATATTATTACGACCGGAAGCTGAAAAAATTACAGGAGTAATGAAGATGTCCCTTTCCATCACGTGCACCGGGTGTTAAAATGATACAAAGGAGGGTGGTGGAATGGGACAGGATACGGTCAGGCTGTATACGAGACAAAATGAAAAGACGCTGCTGCCGCTAAAGAGGCAGGGACGCATCATCAATCAGAGAATATATGTGGAGATGCACTTCGGAGATATCGCGCCGTTGTTTCTGGAAAGCTATGACTGGTTTACAGAAGAAGCGGCAAAGAGGGTGCCTAAGCCGGAGGACGTCAAGGCGCCGATCTGGTGTTCGATCAGTGCACAGAACTGCCTGAAGCCGATTGACGGGACGGTCGTATATGTGCTGGAAGTACCGGAGGAAAAGGTGATATATTTTGACGAGGGAAAGTGGGACTACGTGCTGAACCGGATCTATCTTCCGAAAGACGACCGCGACAGGGCTGCATATAAGGAACATCTGGAGGGGCTTGGCATCTCCAGCGGGTTTGAATTCTTCGATGGGCGGTATAAAGGCATGTATCCTGAGGAAGAGCGGCGCATCAGAGACAGCTGGCAGCGCGTCTTTGAGATTGACAGATGGACTATATTCAACGTATGCGGCAACCTATGGGAAATCAGAGAAGAATATGTACAGAAAATCGTATATCCCGGGGACGACCTGGAAGGGCTTAAGTATTAAGCGAACAAAAAAGGATACCTTTTTTGCCGGCAAAGTGCTATAATAGAACTGTTCACAATCTGCACTGCTAAGGAGGAATCGGTATGAAACTGGTAATAACTATGAGCCGGCGTTACGGTACGGGCGCAAGCATCATCGCGCAGGAACTTTCCAAGAGGCTTGAGGTACCCGTATATGACAAGGTCAACGTGGAACAGGAACTGTATAAGAATATCTATGAATCTGAAGTGGAAGTGATAAAGGAGCTTGCAGAGAAGCCATGCATCATCCTTGGGCGGTGTGCTTCGGAGATATTGAAGGACAGGAAGAATGTGTTCAATGTCTACGTGTGCGCTGACAAAGAGGACCGGGTACAGCGGATTATGGAGAAGGACGGCATCTCCTACGAGGAAGCAGAAGAGAAGGTGGAGAGGACAGACGAAGAACGGGCTACGTACTATCATGAACATACTGGCAAGGCGTGGGGAGACGTCAACAATTACCATATGATACTGAATACATCCGATTTGGGAGTAGAGAACTGCGCGGATATACTTATGCGCTACTTTGAGAAGATGGAGTACATATAAACTTTTATTTTGTCGAAGATATCTTCTTTACATTATTTGAGAAATGTGATAATATTACAAAGGCAATTTCATATAGGACAAATTATGCACCCGTAGCTCAGGGGATAGAGCACCGCCCTCCGGAGGCGGGAGCGGCGGTTCGAATCCGCCCGGGTGTGTACTTAAAAAAGTGCTTACAATGGAGGGAGTCTTATGAGAGCAAGATGGAAAGACTGCTCCGGCCGGCTTAAGAAGTATAGAAGGGCTAATATAATCATAGCCGTCATGCTGCTTGTTCTGGCTTTGGGCGTAGTCGGGTTCAATCTTACGGAAGAGAAGGTCCAGAAAGCACAAAAGACAAATTCCCAGGACATCAAGGCGGAAAATAAAGGATATGACAGTATGGAGACAAATCCGCTGAGACTGGAAGAGTACCCTGAGGTGACAGATGTGGTAAAGTCTTATTACGCGCGTCTGGCAGAGAATTCGGATTTTGTCGAGTCTTATGACAATGTACAGGTCTATACGAAATTGGGAAAATACAAAGATTCATATGTGGCTTTTGTCAAATATGATATGAAGATAAAAGATATCTACACAGGGGTTCCCGGATTAGGAACGCTGTATGTAGAAAAAAACAAAGGGAGCGGCAAATATCATGTGAGCCAGACCGTGGAAGACGACGAGCTGAAAAGCTCCGTGGAAGAAGTGGCCGGCCAGGATGATGTGGACAAGCTGCTGGCGGACACTACGTCACAGTATCACAGTGCCGTCGAATCTGACGCGTTGCTCAGGGAAGCTCTGGCAGATTTGAAGAATGCATACGAGGATTCCACTGGGACAAGCAGTAATGAATAAAGTATATTAAGTCAGACCTCTGTATCTCCAGAGGTCTGACTTTTTAAAAAATACAAAGGATAGGATGGGTAAGAGAAGATGTCGGGATATAAAGAGGCATTTAAAAAAGCGTTTCCATACACGATTCCGGTAATGACGGGCTATATCTTTATCGGTATCGCATTCGGAGTCATGTATGCAGAGAAAGGCTATTCTTTTTTGTGGGCGTTACTGATGAGCCTGCTCGTATATGCGGGTTCGGGACAATACCTGGCAGTGAACTTTTTTGTGCCTGGAATCTCGTTCCTCCAGGTCATATTTATGACGCTCATGGTGAACGTACGCCATATATTCTATGGCATCTCTCTTCTGGAAAAATTTAATAACATGGGAAGAAAACGCTGGTATATGATTTTCGGCCTGACCGATGAAACGTATTCCCTTCTCTGTACGACAAAAGTGCCGAATGGGGTAGAAGAAGAGAAGTTCCTGTTTGCCATATCCTTGATGGACCAGTCGTACTGGCTTATCGGTTCCGCTATCGGCGGACTGGCCGGCAGCCTGCTCCCTTTCAATTCGGATGGGATTGACTTTGCCATGACCGCTTTATTTGTCGTCATATTCATAGAACAGTGGATGGACAGGAAGAACAGGACGCCTGCGGTGATCGGAATCGCGGCTGCGTTCCTCTGCCTCCAGATATTCGGCTCGGATAAGTTTGTGCTTCCTTCCATGCTGCTCATCGTCCTCGTACTGTTTATGCTGCGAACGAGGCTGGAGAGAAGGGAGGAGATACAATGCCCATAAGTGCAGCCATGTCATTTTTCATAATTCTTGCAGTCGCGGGTACGACCTTCGCGACTCGTGTCGTTCCCTTCCTCGTGTTTCCGAAAGGAAAAGAGATACCTCGTATCGTACAGTATCTCGGGAAGGTGCTTACGCCTGCGGTTATCGGTATGCTTGTCGTGTACTGTCTGAAAGCGACTCCTGTGCTGGAGAGCCCCCATGGCGTGCCGGAAGCGCTGGCGGTCATCGTGACGGCGGGGCTCCATGTGTGGAAGCGCAACAATCTGCTCAGTATCGGGGCAGGAACCATATTATATATGCTCCTTATCCAGGTGGTGTTCTAGAATACCTGGCCATTCAGATAGGGGTCTGTAAGTCTTAACAAGCCAACGATGGACGATGGCAGGACAAAACGGAAAGAACCGGGCGGCATCTGCCGCCCGGTTCTTTCTCGTACGAAGTATTGCATGCTTACTGAAGATTTGTCTTCTTCCTCAAAATATAGTACGTAAAGATGTAGAGGATGACAGACGTAACGATGGAGAGTGCGGCTGTAATCTTACAGAGATAAATCATATATTCCGCGAAGTTAAAGTCTAATGTTCCATTCTGCGTAGCTATCGGAAGATAGTCCGCGAAGAATCCGGTAAGCGTCATGACGAGCAGGCTGAAGATAGAGATGACGGTCGTGATGATGAAGTAGGACACGACGGCACCAAGGATACGGTGGTTTGAAAACAGCTGTCCCATGGCGATGGAAGCATATATCATGATTACGCTGCTGACCGCACCTATGATTACGAGCAGGATGATTGCGGCGATGAGCAACGCCGGTGTGGTATTTCCCGTAATACCCAGCTGCTTCAGAACTTCTGCCTTGTTCGTGTTGTATGCATCTGTAACAGACGGTGTCATAATGACTATCCACATTGACAGCAAGACGAGCGCGATGTCAATGATGCACCAGATGGTTGCTGCGATTGTCTTTGAGAGCAGATGCTGTCCCGGCGTCACCGGGAGCGTCCGCGTCAAATATCCTTCACTGGAGAACAGGTTCTTGTAGAACTTGACCGCGATTATCATCTCTGTTCCAAATACGACACCAGCCACTATGAGAAAATAAAGCATGAAGGCAAGTGACAGCATAAGCGTGGTCGTGTCATTGAATTCTGTAAACTGGATCCGGTTCGTGAGAAAGAATCGTCCTGCCAGGGCAGATAGAATGAGAAAGCCGTGTATAATGATTAAGAACCGGTTCAGCGCTTTCATGTCATATTTTATCAGTTTGCCTAACATCTGAACACCTCCCTGAACAGTGCATCTACGGATTTGCCATGGTCCATGCGTATCTCATCTACCGTGGCATTGAGCGCGAGCTGGCCCTGCCGGATGAATATGACTCGGTCCAGTATATTTTCAATGTCATGGATCAGGTGAGTGGACAGGATTACAGTGGCATTTTCGTTGTAGTTGCCCAATATCGTCTGCAGTATATAATCCCTTGCGGCCGGATCCACCCCGCCAATCGGCTCATCCAGGACATAGAGCTGTGCGTCGCGGCTCATGGCAAGCACGAGCTGGACTTTTTCCTTCGTGCCTTTTGAAAAGGTCTTCAGACGTTTGTTCACGTCTATCTCCAGGTCTGTCAGCATCTTATAAGCCCTGTCCGTCACGAAATCACTGTAAAAGTCGGAAAAAAATGCAATCATGTCTTTTATCTTCATGGAGTCATCGAGGTGGATGCGGTCAGGAAGATAAGACACGATTTTCTTCGTCTCTACGCCCGGTTCCTTCCCGTCTATCAATACCTTGCCGGAAGTAGGTACGAGAATATCATTGATCAGTTTGATGAAAGTGGTCTTTCCGCTGCCGTTAGGTCCTAGCAGCCCCACGATCTGTCCCCTTCCGATAGAAAGGCTCAGATTGTTCAAAGCATAGAAGCTGCTGCCATACCTTTTGGAAAGACCCTGACATTCCAAAATTGGATTCATATTAGTGTTCCCCCTTTATCGCTTCCTGTATCAGCAGAAGAGTTTCTTCTTCCTGAAAGCCTAGCTGTTTCATTTTTTCAAAAAAATCTCTGATGTGCTCTGACGCCAGTTCCGTCTTCATCTGTTTCAGCATCTTTTCATCCTCCGTTATAAATCGTCCGCTTGTCCGCTGGGAGTATACCAGGCCGCCGCGTTCAAGCTCGGACAGCGCCTTCTGCATCGTGTTAGGATTCACGGCAGCGGCCAGCGCGAGGTCGCGCACAGATGGAAGCTTGTCGCCAGGCTTATATATGCCTGCTATGATATCCTGCTGGATCTTTTCCATAAGCTGCAGATAGATGGGCCGTTCGTTATCTAAATCCCATGGCATGTAATCACCTCGTTTCTGAAAGGATAATTGTTATTGTATTATCTATGTAATACAATAATACAGAAGGGAGGAATTGTCAAGTGATTGTGTTAGATTGGCTGGAAAATCATGCAAAAAGTCCCGGCAGAGATGGTAAGTTTCTGCCGGGACGATGGTATGTCCGATATAATGAGCTATTTGACACTATCCGCCTCGTATTCTTCCAGTACGGAACCCGCGAGATGGGAATGGAACAGGCCGCTTCGGAGCATCGCTATCTCGTGTCTATAAGGAGGATAAGACTTCTTGGGATTGTCAATTGACGGAATATACGGCGTCTCGAGAATCTTAGGTATATCCTGAAAGTCAGGATGGTGTACGATATAGGAGAGTGCGTCAAAACCGATTTCCCCGCTGCCGATGTTGATATGCCTGTCCTTTCGGGCGCCCTGCGGGTTGCGGCTGTCATTGATGTGGAATACCGCAATCTGATCCTTGCCGATTATCTTATCAAAATGTTCCATGACACCGTCAAAATCATGGATGATATCATAACCGCTGTCATGTGTATGGCACGTATCAAAACATACTCTAAGCTTATCATTGCAGACGACGCCGTCATAGATGCGGGCGAGCTCTTCAAAAGTACGGCCGATCTCAGACCCCTTTCCGGCCATCGTCTCCAGCGCGATATGAACGGAGGTATCAGGAGTCAGTATCTCATTAAGCCCCTTTATGATCTGGGCGATACCCTTTTCTGGCCCTTCGCCTACGTGGGCACCGGGATGGAGGACGAGGGTCCCGCTTCCGCACGCCGCGCTACGCTCAAGATCCATCCTGAGAAATTCTACGGCCAGTTCATATGTCCTTGGATTGACCGTATTGCCCAGATTGATAATATAGGGCGCGTGGATGATAATATCGCTTATATTATGACGATTCATATATTCCCATGCAGCGTCTATATTCAGTTCGCTTATGTCCTTTCGTTTCGTATTTTGGGGAGCCCCGGTAAATACCATAAAGGTATCGGCACCGTAGGACACCGCTTCTTTTGCCGAGCCGAGCAGCATATCCTTTCCGCTCATGCTGACGTGGGAACCTATCTTTATCACTTTTGTATACCTCTCTTCTTATTCATTTGTCACTGCCTGCGGAACTTATCCTTTCCCTGGCCGCAGACCGGACATTTATAGGAATCAGGAAGGTCTTCAAACGGCGTCTCGCCGTCGTACACATAACCGCATATGCTGCATACCCAAGCTCCGTCAGAGCTTTCTGCTTCTTCCGGCAGATAGGTAGGCGCGTTCTTCGGGCTCTTTCCTTTGACGACATTGTGGTAGTAAGCGTAAGTCATTGCCGGGGAATCTCCCAGGATATCACCATCGACAACTTCGCCGAGGAAGACGGTGTGGGTCGAAGTCTCCATCGTATCTATCACTTTACAGACGATATAGCCGCAGGAATCATCGATGACAGGAAGCCCTTTCTTCATGGTATGGCTGATGCCTTCAAATTTGTCCACATCTTTACCGCATTGGAAACCGAACTGTCCGATGAGAGAAGAGGCCGAAGTCTCCGACAATATGGATATTGCGAAGAGGCCGCTTTTGGCGATGCAGGAGTTGGTAAAGTTGTCATGGTTCATGCTGAGCGCGATGGTGGCTGGCTCCGACGTAATCTGCATGATGCTGTTGGCGACACAGCCGGTGCTGCGGTCACCGTCCAATGTAGATATGATATAGACGCCATAGGATAAGTTGCGGAATACATTTTTGTTCATATGCTTACCTCCTGATAATATAATAATAGTAATTGTTATTAATATAATACCATGTTATGGGAAGTTTTGCAACAGCAGATTTAAAATATGGTTGTTGCAAAACTTCCCTTGTGATAGAATAACTAGGTAAAATACGTTATAATCAAGTTTTTCATATATAGAAGCCATATATGCAAGGAGGAGGCAAAATGGAGAAAATAATCAGTCTCATCGAGAAAGAGATGGAAGAAGCGTTTGAGAAAGCAGGGTATGACAAGTGTTATGCCAAGGTGACGCTGTCCAACCGTCCCGACCTGTGCGAATATCAGTGTAACGGTGCGATGGCGGGTACGAAGGCATACCGGAAGGCGCCGTTGGTGATTGCAGAGGATGTAACGGCAAATCTTTCCGCAGATTCATGTATAAAAGAGGCAGTGGCTGTGAAGCCGGGATTCATCAATATCCGGCTGAAAGAGTCATTTGCCGCGGGCTACCTGAATGAGATGAGTAACGACGACACACTTGGCTTGTCAAAAGCCGGGGAGCCGAAGATGATCATCGTCGATTACGGCGGACCGAACGTAGCCAAGCCGCTTCATGTAGGACATCTGCGCTCCGCGATTATCGGAGAGAGCTTGAAGCGCATCGCGAGAGCGATGGGACACGTAGTGCTTGGTGATATCCACCTCGGCGACTGGGGATATCAGATGGGGCTGATCATCACAGAACTTAAATGCCGCCAGCCAAAGCTGCCCTACTTTGACGACAGCTTTGCAGGAGAATACCCGAAGGAAGCGCCATTTACCATCTCAGAGCTGGAAGAGATATACCCGGCGGCAAGCAGCAGGGCAAAAGAGGATGAGGACTACCGTGACCAGGCGCTCAATGCCACTTACCTTCTGCAGAACGGGCACCGAGGATATACTGCAGTCTGGAACCATATTATGGAAGTGTCTGTGGCGGATCTGAAGAAAAACTACGAGAACCTGGGGGTCAGCTTTGACCTGTGGAAAGGGGAGGCAGACGCGCAGAAATATATCCCGGATATGCTGAAGCGGCTGAAAGAAGAGGGACATGCCCGTTTCGATGACGGTGCCCTCGTGATTGATGTGCAGGAAGAGACGGACACGAAGGAAGTGCCTCCGTGCATGATTCAGAAATCGGACGGCGCGTCACTCTATGGGACGACCGACCTTGCGACGCTCGTGCAGAGAGAGCAGGACTATCATCCGGATGAAATCATATATGTTGTGGACAAGCGGCAGGAACTGCACTTTGAACAGGTATTCCGGGCTGCTAAGAAGTCAGGCATCGTGAGGGAAGAGACGAAGCTTTGCTTCCTCGGTTTTGGCACGATGAACGGAAAGGACGGAAAACCCTTCAAGACGAGGGAAGGCGGAGTAATGCGGCTGGAAAGCCTGATTGCTGAAATCGAGGAGGAGATGTACAAGAAGATAAGCGATAACCGTACGGTGTCTGAGGAGAACGCGGCCCGTACAGCGCAGATAGTCGGCATGTCCGCCATCAAATACGGCGACTTATCCAACCAGGCGTCCAAAGATTATGTGTTCGATGTGGACAGGTTCACTTCTTTTGAAGGCAATACGGGACCGTATATCCTGTACACGATTGTGCGTATCAAGTCTATCCTGAACAAATATAAGGAAAACGGCGGTTCCTTTGAAGGAATCAAGATGGAGGGAGCCCATTCCGAGAGCGAGAAGGCGCTTATGCTTGAAGCGGCCAAGTACAATGAAGTGATTCAGACCGCGTTCGACGATCTTGCGCCCCACAAGATTTGTGCCTATATATATGACCTGGCAAATGTCTTCAACCGTTTTTACCATGAGACGAAGATACTTGCGCAAGAAGACGGGAACAGGAAACAGAGCTATGTCGCGCTGCTCGTGCTGACGAAGAAGGTGCTGGAGGCATGTATCGGCCTGCTCGGATTCGAAGCACCTGAGAGGATGTAGGAAAAGGTGGATGAGATGACAAGGAAATTGTTTTATGAAGACAGTCATATGCAGGAATTTGAAGCGGAGGTGCTGTCATGTGAACCTTCCGGGGACGGATATATCATCACTCTTGATGAGACGGCCTTCTTCCCGGAAGGCGGTGGACAGTACGCTGATACAGGATGGCTTGGTGATGTCCGTGTTACGGATGTACATGAAAAAGGCGGTATTGTCAGGCATATGGCTGACAGGCCGCTGGAGCCGGGGACGAAAGTAAAAGGGCGGATCAACTGGGAAGAGCGGTTCGAGAAGATGCAGCAGCACTCGGGCGAACACATTATATCCGGGCTCGTTCACAAGAAGTTCGGCTATGACAACGTAGGATTCCATCTTGGGAGCGGGTACTGCACGATTGATTTCAACGGGCCGATAACGAATAGAGAGCTGAAGGAGATCGAGGAGCTTGCCAATGAAGCCGTGTTCAGAGACCTCGACATCCAGGTCGCATATCCCTCAAACGAAGAATTGCAGAGCATTGATTACCGAAGCAAGATAGAGATAGAAGGGCAGGTGCGCATCGTAACCGTGCCAGGTTATGATGTGTGTGCATGCTGTGCGCCCCATGTGGACAGGACAGGGGAAATCGGCCTTATCAAGCTGACGGATATGGTAAATTACAAAGGCGGGGAACGTATCAACATGTTGTGCGGTATCCGTGCTCTCAGGGACTACCGGCAGAAGGAACGCAATGTCAAGGAAGTCTCGGCGCTTCTCTGTGCGAAGGAGGATGAGGTCGCGGAGGCAGTGAGACATCTGAAAGAGGAACAGATTCAGCAGAAAGGGAAGCTCGCTTCTCTCCAGCAGAAGCTGATTGCATATAAGGCGGCGGAAATCAGCGCGGACAGCGGGCGAGTGGTCGTGTTCGACTCTGAGCTTAGCGGGAACGGGCCAAGGGAACTTATGAATCTGCTTCTGGACAGAGGGGCACGCGTATGCGCCGTGCTGGCGGGCACGGACAGGGAAGGCTACCGTTATGTCATCGGAAGCAGGGCGGAAGATGTCCGCCCCCTGTGTAAGAGCATGAACAGCAGATTCTCCGGCAGAGGCGGAGGCAAGCCTGAGATGGTGCAAGGTTCGCTGGCCGGAGAGGAAAAAGAAATCCGAAGTTTTATAGAGGGCCTGTAGGCAGTTCTCTGAGTGAAAGCAGGGGAAGGGCGTATATAGCCGCGGCAGCGTGCTCCATTTTACGGAAAGCGATGCGGCAGGCATATGCGCTTTTCCTTTTTTTTGACATTTAACGATTTTCTCATGGTTTTATCACAGATTGAACACAATTACACGGTACACTACATACATAAACAGTTAGAAATAATGGTTCATCTGACGTATAAAAACGAAAGGAGTCTTATATATGGATAATCAATATAATTATTATAATCCGGAGCAGGAGCATACAGGAGGGGCGCCCGGCGGTTATGACAATAAGCCGGAGCGGGTGAAGAAGACAGCACCGAAGTGGGTAAGGCTTGTAAGCTCTGCGCTTGTATTCGGCCTTGTGGCAAGCGTGGTATTCCAGACGGGCAATGTGGTCGGAAATAAAATCTTCGGAACAGGCGGCAGCGAAAAGACTGCAAAGCAGACATCCACCGTAGGCAGCACAAAGCTGAACACGTCGACAAACAGCACGGTTAATTCGGACATTGCCGATATAGCGAATAAGGCTATGCCGTCAGTCGTTTCCATCACAAACATGAGCGTTCAGCAGGTGCAGAACTTCTTCGGCGGCGTGCAGGAGCAGGAAAGCAAGAGCGTAGGTTCCGGCATTATCGTCGGACAGAATGACGACGAACTTCTTATCGTAACGAATAATCATGTGGTGGAAGGAAGTAATACGCTTACCATATCCTTTATCGATGAAGAGAGTGTAGAAGCGAATGTAAAAGGTACGGACGCGGCGAAAGACCTGGCAGTGATTGCAGTGCCGCTGGATTCTATCAAGAGTTCCACGATGGACGCTATCGCGGTTGCAACGCTCGGTGATTCCACAAAGCTGAAGGTCGGCGAGCCGGCCATCGCGATTGGCAACGCCCTCGGCTACGGCCAGTCTGTTACGACGGGTATCATCTCTGCGACGAACAGAGAACTTGACACGTATGACGGTGAACTGATTCAGACAGATGCCGCCATCAACCCAGGCAATAGCGGTGGCGCGCTTCTCAATGCCAATGGCGAGGTAATCGGAATCAACTCGATTAAAGTCGCTACCGACACGGTAGAAGGTATGGGTTACGCGATACCGATATCCGATGCGGGCAGCATCATACAGAATCTGATGAATAAAGAGACACGTACGAAGGTTGCAGAAGGCGAGCAGGGATATCTTGGAATCCAGGGCGTGGACGTCAATTCCGAAAGTGCGCAGATGTATAATATGCCGACCGGCGTCTATATATCTGAAGTTATCGACGGCGGTGGTGCCAAGAAGGCGGGGCTTGCCAAAGGCAGTATTATCACTGAGCTTGACGGTTCGTCCATCAACAGTATGGATACATTGAAAGAACAGCTCCAGTATTATAAGGCGGGCGAGAAAGTTACGCTGACCGTACAGACGCCGGACAAGAGCGGAGAGTATAAAGAGAGCAGCGTAGAAGTAACCCTTGGAACAAGTGCACAATAATGATATAATGTACCTGGAAGGTAACGTATAAACACGAAAATTGCCTGGGAGGTACGAAGATGTATTCATTTGACGAAATCAAAAAAGCAGACAGTGAAATAGCAGAGGCGATTCATTCAGAGATGGAGCGGCAGAATTCCCACATCGAACTGATTGCCTCTGAAAACTGGGTGAGCAAGGCCGTGATGGCGGCCATGGGAAGCCCTCTTACCAACAAGTATGCGGAGGGATATCCGGGGAGACGTTACTATGGCGGATGCCAGTGTGTGGATATCGTGGAAAATCTGGCGCGTGAACGGGCGAAAAAGCTGTTCGGCTGCGATTATGTTAATGTACAGCCTCATTCCGGCGCGCAGGCTAACCTTGCCGCATATTTTGCTATGGTAGATCCCGGTGATAAGGTGCTGGGCATGAATCTGGATCATGGAGGACATCTGACCCACGGGTCACCGGTGAATTTTTCCGGGAAGTATTTTGATATCGTATCTTACGGAGTCAACGATGAAGGTGTGATTGACTATGACAACGTAAGGGAGATTGCACTTGGCGAAAGGCCAAAACTCATTATTGCAGGGGCCAGTGCGTATGCGAGGACGATAGATTTCAAACGGTTCCGGGAGATTGCGGATGAGACGGGTGCATACCTGATGGTGGATATGGCTCATATAGCCGGTCTTGTAGCCGCGGGACTTCATCCGAGCCCGATACCGTACGCCGATGTGGTAACGACAACGACCCATAAGACGCTGCGCGGGCCAAGAGGCGGCATGATACTGTGCAACAGGGAAGCCGCGGACAAGTTCAACTTTGACAAGGCGATATTCCCGGGAACGCAGGGCGGTCCGCTGGAACATGTTATTGCAGGAAAGGCAGTCTGTTTCAAGGAGGCGCTTGAACCGGAATTCAAAGCATACCAGCAGCAGATTATCGACAACGCGCAGGCGCTGTGCAGGGGACTTATGGACAGAGGGGTAAGAATCATATCCGGAGGCACGGACAACCATCTCATGCTGGTGGATTTGAGCGAAGAGGAGGTTACAGGCAAGGATTTGGAGAGACGCCTGGACGAGGCTCATATTACATGCAACAAGAACACAATTCCAAATGACCCGCGTTCCCCGTTTGTGACGAGCGGAGTAAGACTTGGTACTCCGGCGGTGACGACGAGAGGGATGAAGGAAGAGGATATGGATGCCATCGCGGAAGCGATTGTGCTTGTGATAAAAAGTGAAGAGAATATAGAAAAAGCAAAAGAAATTGTGGCAGGGCTTACGAAGAAGTATCCACTCTGCCAGTAGTGAGAGTAAGGGGCTGGAGCTGCCGCGTACGAGAGCGGGGATCTGGCCCCTTTATTTTCATTTGATAATTTTTTTTCATTTTGTACGTTCTCCGTTGACAAATATACCGTATAGAGGTATAATCTAAATACCCAATAGGGGTATGAACGGAGGCGTTGAAATGATTACAAAACAGTTTAATATAGGCGGTATGAGCTGTGCGGCCTGTTCCAGTGCGGTGGAGAGGGTTACGAGGAAGCTTGACGGTGTGGAACAGAGCAGCGTGAACCTGACGACCGGCATAATGACGATAACCTTTGACGAACAGGCATTGTCGGACGAAGTGATTATCAGAAAAGTGGAGAGGGCGGGATTCCAGGCAGTGCGCCATATCGATAAGAGCAAAGAAGAGAAGAAAGAAGAAGAAGCGGAGATGGAAGACGAGGTTCATAAGACGAGGACGCATCTCATCATCAATATTATCCTTGCCGTTCCTCTCCTCTATATTTCCATGGGGCATATGGTTCCGTTTCCGATGCCCCTCCCGGCACTGCTGGATATGCATCACAGCCCGCTCAATTTTGCGCTGGCGCAGCTCATACTTACGTCAGTCATTTTATTTAACGGAAGAAAATTCTACCTCGTCGGCTTTAAGAGTCTGTTCAGGGGACATCCGAATATGGATTCGCTTGTGGCGATTGGTACGGGAAGTGCATATGTGTACAGCCTTGTGATGACGTTTCTGATACGGTCGGACGATATGGCGGTCCACAACCTATACTATGAGTCGGCTGCTATCGTCGTGACGCTTGTCATGGTCGGTAAATATATGGAAGGCCGGAGCAAGAACAAGACGAAGGATGCCATACGGAAGCTGATGGAGCTGGCGCCGGACACGGCCTGCGTGCTGAGAGGCGGAGAACAGGCAGAAGTGCCGGTGGAACAGGTTGGACTGGGAGAGCTGATTCTCATCAGGCCGGGTGATAAAGTGCCCCTTGACGGAACCATTACCGAAGGGCGCACGACGGTGGATGAATCCATGCTTACAGGTGAAAGTATCCCGGTAGAGAAGGAGGCGGGTTCCGAGGTAATAGGAGGCAGTGTCAATTACCAGGGTGCTGTCACGGTTAAGGTTACGCGCGTCGGTGCTGATACGACGCTTGCGAAGATTGTGAAGATGATGGAGGACGCCCAGGGTAAGAAAGCGCCTATCTCAAAACTTGCGGATACGGTAGCGGGGTACTTTGTCCCTGCCGTCATGTGTATCGCGTTTGTAGCGGCTGTCGTGTGGGCGCTGCTCGGCCATGACGTTGCGTTCGTGCTTACCATATTCGTATCAGTGCTTGTCATTGCGTGTCCGTGCGCGCTCGGGCTTGCCACTCCAACCGCGATTATGGTCGGAACCGGGCTTGGGGCAGGTAACGGTATCCTGATTAAGAGTGGGGAGGCGCTTGAGATTGCACACAAAGCTGACGCGGTCGTGCTTGACAAGACAGGAACGATTACCGAAGGAAAGCCGGCGGTCATGAACATCGTAAGTCAAGACACGGCGGAAGAGCGGCTGCTGCAGATTGCGGCGTCCTGCGAACAGGCATCGGAGCATCCACTCGGACGTGCCATCGTGGATGAGGCAAAAAAGAGAGGTCTGCCGCTTCTGAGAGCAGAAGATTTCCAGAGCGTCACCGGACAGGGAATCGAGGCGGTTATCGAGGGCGACACATATTATATCGGAAACAAGAAGCTGTGCGAGTCTCTTGGGATTGGACTTGGAGCATACCGCAAGGCGGCAGAGGAAATTGCTGCGAAGGGGCAGACGCCTATGTTTGTCGTGCGAAAGTCCGACAGACCGTCAGAAGGTGAGAAAGAGCCGGCTGCTCCGGCAGGGATTATCAGCGTGGCGGATCCGGTGAAGGAGACGAGCCGGGAAGCCATAGCACACATGAAGGAACTTGGCATTCAGGTCTATATGCTGACTGGTGATAACCGGTTGACGGCAGAGTATATTGGAGGTAAAGTAGGAGTAGACCATGTGGTCGCAGAGGTGCTGCCGAAGGATAAGGCAAATGTGGTGGAGAAGCTTCAGAAAGAAGGGCGCCGCGTGATGATGGTGGGTGACGGCATCAATGATGCTCCCGCGCTCGTACAGGCGGACGTCGGAGTGGCAATTGGAAGCGGAAGTGATATCGCCATCGACTCAGGAGATATGGTTCTTATGAAGTCTGATCTGAATGATGTCTATAAGGCTATCCGGCTGAGCAACGCTACCATAAGAAATATCAAGCAGAACCTGTTCTGGGCGTTTTTCTATAACTGCTGTGGCATTCCGCTCGCAGCCGGAGCGCTGTACGCGATAAACGGGACGCTGCTGAATCCCGTCTTTGCGGGTCTTGCCATGTCCTTGAGCTCCGTGACCGTTGTGGGAAATGCACTCAGGCTTCGCAGGCTGAGATTATAGGAAGAATACACGAAGAGGAGATGAACTATGGAAGAGAATAGCTGTTGTACGGAACGTACGAAGCACCGGGATGCCGGCGAATATAAAGAGCTGGTGACGAGGCTGAACCGTGTCGAGGGACAGGTGAGGGGAATCAAGAAGATGCTGGAGGAGGACCGGTACTGTGTGGACATATTGACACAGGTCTCTGCAATTCAGGCAGCATTGAATGCATTCAGCAAAAAGCTGCTCGTGAATCACATCCATACGTGTGTGGTCGATGATATACAGGAAGGCAAAGTAGAAGTGGTCGATGAACTGTGTGATACGATTCAAAAATTGATGAAATAGGAGGATGGGTCAGATGACAGTTATTAAGGTGGCAGATATGCACTGTGAGAAATGTGTGGAGAGGATTTCTAAACTTCTGACAGAGGAAGGGCTTGATTTCAAGGTGAGCCTGGAAGATAAGACGGTGACGGTGGACGGATGTGAACACTGTGTAAAAACTGCGTTGGAAGCTTTGGATGACCTTGGATTTTCCGCGGAAGTGTAGAGAAGTGGGGGCAGCTGAGTAATTTGTTTTGATATTTGCACTGTTATATAGTATAATACGCAGTGGAAGTACAGTATAGAAACGAACGAGGAGGGACAAATTTCCATGAAATGTCCAAAATGCGGCCAGCCGTTAAAGCCGAGCCAGAAAGACCCGGATTACATGTTATGCTTCAACTGCAGAAAGAAGTTCAAGGTATCAGGTGCGAAGCAGCGCAGGGAAGAGGAAGAAGACCAGAAGTATGCCAATATTCCGCCGAAGAAGGTGCGGGATAAGCGGGAAAAGGAAATGCGCAGGGCATATGATGAACTGCTTTCCGTGGAAGAGGAGAGACCGAGAAAGAGGCCGAAGAGAAGGCCGGAGCCGGAAGTTGAGGACGACTATTATGATCTGGAAGATGATAAAGTGTCCAAAGTGCCGGTGATTATACTGGGAATTGCAATTGTAGCCGTGGCAGCATTGATTATTTACATGCTCTTAAAATAGGCAGCCGATAGTGAGGCCGCTGATTGCAGATGCGCAGTCATCTGTAGTCAGCGGCCTTTTTCTGCACAACTTTCCGGTCAGTCCCATACTATAATATTGCAAATGATTATGGAAGGAGTATGACACATGCCGAATTACCGTTATAATGCGCCGGAGTACGGAAGGCGTAATAATTGTGGAAGAACAGCACCTGTCATGAGAGAGGAAGGCTGCCGTACGAAAGTACAGCCGAAGATGCAGCCGGCCTGCTGCGATGACAGGGCAGCTTGTGACGAACTGAGCGGAATGCCGATAGCGATGGCCTATGTACCGTGGCAGCAGTGGCGTGCCTTGTACGAAGTAGAAAAAGGATTTCACTGTGGTACGATTTTTGAAGAACTGAACAAACCATTCCGGGGGATAGGAGGGTGTTCAAGATGACAGATAATAAACCTTGCAGGCGGGAACTTTTAGAGTGGATTAACGTGGTGAGCTTTGCGGTGGACGATGTGAAGCTGTTTCTCGATACGCATCCTTGTAATGCAGAAGCTCTTGAATTTTTTAACGAATTTGAAAAACAGAGAGTCCAGGCATTGAAAGAATATGCCAGATATTACGGCCCATTGACACTTGACACAGCTGATACGGAAGCAGACAGGTGGAAATGGATCAACGAGCCATGGCCGTGGCAGGAAGGAGGATGTTAGTATATGTGGAATTATGAGAAAAGACTGCAGCATCCGGTAAAAATAACGCAGACGAACCCAAAGATCGCCCAGATAATTATCACTCAGTTCGGAGGACCCGACGGAGAGCTGGCAGCGTCAATGCGGTATCTGTCCCAGAGATATTCGATGCCGTATAAAGAGGTAACCGGCATCCTGACCGATATAGGTACGGAGGAGCTGGCACACATGGAGATGATCTGCGCAATCGTTCACCAGCTTACAAGAAACCTGACACCGGAAGAGATTGAAAAATCAGGCTTCGACAAATACTACGTAGACCATACACTGGCACTGTGGCCGCAGGCGGCCAGCGGCGCGCCGTGGACGGCAACATACTTCCAGTCCAAAGGAGATCCGATAACGGACCTTCACGAAGACATGGCGGCAGAACAAAAAGCACGGACTACTTACGATAATATACTGAGGCTCGTAAAGGACCCGGAGGTATGTGAACCGATCCGTTTCCTGAGAGAACGTGAAGTCGTACACTACCAGCGATTCGGAGAATCACTGCGCATCGTACAGGATAACTTGGATAGCAAGAACTTCTACGCATTCAATCCAGAGTTTGATGTCAGAAAATAAAGTGAATTGTCGAAGGGGTCAGACCCCTGCATATGCAGGGGGTCTGACCCCTATGAAAATTCTCTTGACTTTTGCGGCGGGTTAATGATATACTCACCCCGTAAAGTAAACAAAAGGGATTCCATTACTGACGGATAATGTGGGTTACCACAGGGGAATGGAGTCTTGGAATAAGCCGACCGTCTGGGCAGCATCATTTTTCTGGTGCTGCTCTTTTTTTAGCGGTTGGGGTCAGGCCCCATTCAAAAGGGGTCTGGCCCCAATGAAAAGAGCGCAGGGAATGATGTCATACACACAGAGAACAGGAGGAATGGAATATGTTTACACAGTGGGAAGGTTTTAAGCCGGGGATATGGCAGGAAGAGATGAATGTACGTGATTTTATCCAGCATAACTATACCCCTTATACGGGAAATGGGGATTTCCTGGAGCCGGCGACGGAACGTACCGGTAAGCTGCTGCATAAGTTCGAGAATCTGCTTGTGCTTGAGCGTGAGTTCGGAGGCGTGCTTGACATTGATACCCAGACAGTAACTTCTCTTTTGAATTACAAGCCGGGCTATCTGGACAAGGAGCAGGAGATCATCGTAGGACTCCAGACAGACCGTCCGCTGAAAAGGGGCGTCAATCCCTTTGGGGGTCTGCGCATGACAAGGGACGCGTGCCGGGCGTATGGATATGAGCTGTCGCAGAAGGTGGAAGACGAATTCCAGTACAGGACGACTCACAATGACGGGGTGTTCCGTGTCTATAGCAAGGAGACGAAAGCCGCCAGGCATTGCGGTCTTATCACGGGTCTGCCCGATGCTTACGGACGCGGCCGTATCATCGGCGATTACCGCCGTGTCGCCCTCTACGGCCTCGACTATCTGATTGAACAGAAACAGGCCGACAAAGACAGGCTGAGCCTGGAGGTCATGGATGTAGACCACATACGTCAGCAGGAAGAGCTGTACCAGCAGATCAACTTCCTCGGCAAACTGCGCGACATGGCCGCGATGTATGGATATGACATTACAAAGCCAGCGGCGGATGCCAGGGAAGCGGTGCAGTGGCTTTATTTTGCATATCTCGGTGCCATCAAAGAGCAGAACGGAGCAGCTATGAGCCTTGGCCGCACCTCTACGTTCCTTGACATCTATTTTGAACGTGATATTGCAAAAGGCACTCTAAGCGAAGTAGGAGCCCAGGAGATTGTCGATGACTTTGTGATGAAGCTGCGCATGGCGCGTCATCTGCGCACGCCTGACTATAATGAGCTGTTTGCCGGCGACCCGATGTGGATTACGGAATCTGTAGGCGGCATGGGGGAGGACGGCAGACCCCTTGTAACGAAAAATTCATTCCGCATGCTCCATACGCTATACAATCTGAAGCCATCGGCAGAGCCAAACCTTACGGTATTGTGGTCAAAGAATCTTCCGGATAATTTTAAGAAGTATTGCGCAAAGGTTTCCTGTGATACGGATGCCATCCAATATGAAAATGATGACCTGATGCGTCCGCAGTTCGGCGACGATTACGGAATTGCCTGTTGTGTATCTGCCATGAGAATAGGGAAAGAGATGCAGTTCTTCGGGGCCAGGGCCAATCTTGCCAAGCTGCTGCTCATGTCGCTGAACGGCGGCAGGGATGAAAAGCAGAACATTCAGGTGGGGCCGGCACATGAACCATACGGTGGAGAATACCTCGAATACGGTAAGGTCATGGAACTTCTGGACGTGTACCGTCCGTGGCTCGTGAGGATGTATGCCAACACGATGAATGTCATCCATTATATGCATGACAAATATGCCTACGAAAAGACGCAGATGGCCCTGCATGACACAGAAGTACACCGGTTCATGGCATTTGGCATCGCAGGAATGAGCGTGCTGGCAGATTCTCTTTCTGCTATCAAGTATGCGAGGGTAAGATGCATCCGTGACGAGGAGACGGGACTAATCAGTGATTTTGATATAGAAGGAGCATATCCGGCTTTTGGAAATGATGACGACCGTGTGGATGACATTGCCTGTGAACAGGTAAAACTGTTCTACGAAGAGCTGAAAAAACAGAAGCTGTACCGTGACGCTGAACCGACACTATCTATACTCACGATAACTTCCAATGTCGTGTACGGCAAGAAGACCGGTTCCACACCGGACGGACGGAAAGCGGGAGAGCCGTTTGCCCCCGGGGCCAATCCTATGCACGGCAGAGAGAAGAACGGCGCGCTTGCTTCTCTTAACTCTGTCGCAAAGCTTTCCTATCAATACTGTAAGGATGGAATCTCCAATACATTTTCTGTCGTTCCCGAGGCACTTGGAAAGACAGAGGAAGAAAGGCTTGATAACCTGACGTCCATACTGGACGGATATTTTGGCCAGATGGCGCATCATCTGAATGTAAATGTGCTGAACAGGGATACGCTTATGGATGCATACGACAATCCTGATAAATATCCCAACCTTACTATCCGCGTGTCCGGCTATGCGGTGAACTTCAACAAGCTGACGCGTGAACAGCAGAAGGAAGTGATTTCACGTACATTCCATGAAACGATATAGCGGTCGTATCCACTCCTTCCAGTCCATGGGAGCAGTGGACGGGCCGGGGCTCAGATTCGTGGTATTTATGCAGGGGTGCCCTCTGCGGTGTGCTTACTGCCATAATCCGGATACGTGGGAGCCGGATGCCGAAGAGGAATACACGCCGGAAGAGGTGGCGGAAAAGATTCGCCGCTTTCTGCCGTATTTGAAAAATGGAGGTGTCACGGTGACAGGCGGGGAGCCGCTCATGCAGCCGGAATTTGTGATGGAGCTGTTCCGTATTCTCAGGGAAGAAGGGGTACACACGGCTCTCGATACGAGCGGGGTCGGAGACATGCAGAAGACCGGACGCGTATTAGAGTATACGGATCTGGTACTGGCTGATGTAAAGTTCCTTACTGCGGAAGACTACAGATATTACTGTAAAGCAGATTTCCAGAAGGTTGCAGCTTTCTTAAATCTGACAAAAAAGAAGAACATTCCGCTCTGGATCCGGAGAGTTGCCGTCCCTGGCATCAATGACACGAAGGAAGATATTATAAAGCTGGTGGATTTCCTGGAAGAGTATCCTAATGTAGAGAAGATAGAGCTGCTGCCGTTCCGGAAGCTCTGTCTGGAAAAATATGAAACGATGGGCATACCGTTTCCGCTTGCGGATGTGCCTGAGATGACGGAGACGGAAGCCGGGAGGTTGAGAGAGAGCATTCCGGTCCGTTACCGGTAGACAATAGAATCCCTTATATAGACGTAACCGGCTGTCTGGATAGGCAGCCGGTTTTGCAGCGAATACCGGGGAAAAGAAAAGCCGCATTTATTCCCCGCCTGGACCGTCTTTTCTCGGACGTTCAGACTCCGGAAGCGGAGCAACAGACTTTTCGGAGTTTGAAGCGTTGATCTTACCGTCATAAGCGTCTTTGCTTTCCGTATAGTCAATTGGACGTTCCGTTGTAAATGAAGATTTGTTTTCTTTCATACGTGCACACTCCTTTCAAAGGTATGATGCTCACAGGCGAGAAGAAATATACTTGTCAAAGGTCCTGATTTATTTCACTGTACAGGATATCAGGAGTAAAGTATAATAAAAAAACAAAAGTATTATGACGGATTTACATTGTGCATGTTCTGCAGCCTTTTCCGGCATCTGGCTTATAGAGTGCTTCCGCTGGCGCAGGCTGAGGATGAGCTGAAACGTGTCAGAGATGTGAACGGGCGGCCGAGGAGAATATTTCTCGGGGACGGCAACGCATTTGGTCTTGAGACCGGCCATCTGGAAATAGTGCTCGACATGATTCGTAGCTATTTTCCCCAATGCGAGGCTGTCAACATGGACACGACGGTTACGAGCATTCTCATGAAATCAGATGAGGAGCTGGAGATGCTCTGCCGGTCTTTTTCAACAGCACGTGCCCACGGCATGTGGTTAACCTCTCCATGTTCCACCATAAGGAAGTGCCGCCGTATCAGCATATCCGGGACAACACGTTCCGACCTGCGGCTGAACTTGAGAACCTGAGGGAAGAAAGAAAGCTGGAGGAGGCCATCAGACGGTACGAACACAGAGACCCGGTATTCTCTTACGTACAGGGGGAGTGTCCGCATCTGGAAAAATGTGACGGGCTTCAAAAAGTGTGGGATATGACCACATGTAACCGGGGAATCTAGTCAGCCTGCACACTCCATATACCGGGAGGATATCCTTACAGGCAGAAAATTCAGTTGTTTTTATTCTTTCATATCGTTATAATAAGAACGGTAGATTGGAGTGTAGATATTATGGCGAGAAGTCGGAAGACAAGAAAAAAGAAAATGCCCAAGTCGCGGTATTTTGATTATAGCATGCTTGCAGTCCTTATATTTCTCATCTGTTTTGGACTTGTTATGCTGTACAGCACGAGTTCATACAGTGCACTTGTAACTTATGGCGACAGTATGCATTATTTCAAACGGCAGCTAATATTCTGCGTGATGGGGCTCATAGTCATATACGTGGTGGCGAAAATTGATTATCATATTTATATCAAGTGGGCCAAACTGCTGTACATAGTCTCTGTGCTTTTGATGATGCTTGTAAAGACACCTCTGGGAAAAGAGGTGAATGGCGCCAAGCGCTGGATACAGCTGCCCTTTGATCAGCAGTTCCAGCCGGCGGAGGTGGCCAAGATAGCAATTATCTTATTTATCCCTGTGCTTATCTGCAAGATGGGCAAAGAGATTAAGACGCTCGGAGGAATCGCGAAAATACTTGCGTGGGGAGCTTTTTCCGCGGCCTGTGTCCTGTTTCTGACGGACAACCTGAGTACAGCTATCATTGTAATGGGCATTACCTGTATCATGGTATTTGTCGTGCATCCGAAGACGGCCCCGTTTATCGTGCTTTTTACGGCAGGTATGGGCGTGATACTTGTGGCGGTCCAGATTCTGGGCAGGGTGCTTGTGACGAGTGAAAACTTCCGTATGAGAAGGATACTCGTATGGCTGGCTCCGGAAGAACATGCCGCAGAGGGCGGCTACCAGATTATGCAGGCCCTCTATGCCATCGGATCAGGAGGATTTTTTGGAAAAGGACTGGGAAACAGCGCACAGAAGATGATCATTCCGGAAGTCCAGAATGATATGATTCTCTCTATTATATGTGAGGAACTGGGAGTGTTCGGGGCAATTATGGTACTCGTCCTGTTCGGGATGCTTCTGTACCGCCTGCTCTTCATCGCCCAGAATGCACCTGACATATACGGTTCTCTCATAGTGACAGGCATATTTGCTCATATTGCCCTTCAGGTCATCCTGAATGTTGCGGTTGTGATAAACCTGATTCCGACGACCGGAATCACGCTTCCGTTCATCAGCTACGGAGGAACTTCTATCCTGTTTTTGACAATCGAGATGGGAATTGCGCTTGGGGTGTCGAGAAAAATTAAGTTTGAAGACTAGAGTGTCTGGGAAAACTTTAGTAAAAATACTTTTATTTCCAATACAAATGTGCTATGATTACAAATGTAGTATTGAAAACTACATATTATAGCAACAGATGACATGCCAGCCAAACACAGATATGGTATGCCGGGAGGAAAGATATGAGTTATAAAGTGATTGTAGACAGCTGTGGAGAACTTACAGATGAGATGAAAAAGTCCGGGTACTTTGAGACAGCGTCTCTAAAAATAGAAGTAGCGGGACATCAGATTGTTGATGACGAGACTTTTGATCAGGAAAGATTTTTGAAACTGGTGGCAGCTTCGCCGGACTGTCCTAAATCTTCCTGTCCGTCGCCGGAAAGATATATGGAGGGGTTCCACTGTGATGCGGATCATGTATATGCGGTGACGCTTTCCTCGGAGCTGAGCGGTTCTTATAACAGTGCCCTGCTCGGCAAGAATCTGTACCTCGAAGAATATGGGGAGAAAGATATCTACGTGTTCAACTCCCGCTCGGCCTCTGTCGGTGAGACATTGATAGCGCTGAAGATTGCAGAATGTGAAGAGGCAGGGATGGCATTTCAGGACGTAGTAGATACGGTGGAAGAATATATAGCGGAACAAGATACGTATTTTGTGCTGGAGACACTGGAGACATTGCGGAAAAACGGACGGCTTACCGGCCTGAAGGCTATCGTTGCCACGGCGCTTAACATAAAGCCGGTAATGGGTGCCACGGCAGAAGGGACGATTTGCCAGCTGGGACAGGCAAGAGGAATCAAGAAGGCGCTCGTGAAAATGGTGGAAGAAATTGCAAAGAGGCTGAAAGAGCCGGGAAAGAAGATACTTGCCATATCACACTGCAACTGTCCGGAGCGTGCCCGCCAGGTAAAAGACATGCTGCTTGAAAAGGCGGATTTCCGGGATGTCATCATTGTAGATACGGCTGGAATCAGCAGTATGTATGCTTCAGACGGAGGCGTAATTGTAGTTGTATAATGCCGGAAACTATGGTAGAATAACTCTTAGTTGTTGAGCTATAGAAGGAGCGAAAAAATATGAGCCAGGAAAAAGTAGACAGATATAAACAAGAAAAAGCTAACCGCAAAAAGAATGTGAAAAAGGAGAAAGCCGCAAACATAGCCCGCAAATGTGTCGTAGGGCTGGCTGCACTTCTTCTTGTAGGCTGGGTAGGGTATTCTGCCTACGGAACATATAAGTCAAATAAACCAAAAGAGTCAGTAGAAATCGATTATACCGCACTGACAGAATTTCCCACTAACCTCACCGAGGCAGCAGGAAATACAGAAGAATAGCCAGTATGATTCATGATTACAAAGGCGCTGCAGAACAGATGGCTTGTCCATCAGCACTGCGGTGCCTTATTTTTGTGCTTGAAAACAAAAGGAAAAGAAGTCTGACAATGGCCCGAATTTTGAAAGGGGTCAGACCCCTGCGGCCGCAGGGGTCTGACCCCTTTCAAAATTTTCTAAAAAAAGGGTTGAAATCGCCCAAAAAGTGGTTTACAATGTATTCAAGTGGTAGAAAGTGGTGAAAAGTGGTATAAAGTGGTGCGAAAGTGGCAGACCACTTGAAAGAGGGTGAGTTCTTATGTTGAAAGGAGAATACAGTCATAATATCGACCCTAAGGGCAGATTAATCATTCCGGCCAAGTTTCGTGACGATCTAGGGGAGAATTTCGTCATAACAAAAGGTATGGAAAACTGCCTATATGTATATCCTGAAGATGAATGGAACGCCTTCGAAGATAAACTTAACGCTTTGCCTACGACCACGGACAAAAAAGCCAGAGCTTTTGCCTACTTCTTTCAAGGGAGTGCAACTGACGGCGACCTTGACAAGCAAGGAAGAACTTTAATCCCTTCTGTACTGAGGACTTACGCGCATCTTGAAAAAGAGGTCGTGTTTATCGGCATGGGGAAGCGTGCCGAGATTTGGGACAAGGCCAGATGGGATGAAAAGAATGCTGAAGTGGAGCTCAACATTGAGGATATTGCATCTGATATGGAAGAGAGCGGATTCAGTATCTAGAGGGAGAAGATATGGGATTCGAACACAAGTCAGTATTACTTGATGAAACTATTAATGGGTTGAACATCAGGCCGGACGGCACTTATGTGGACGGAACGCTTGGTGGAGGTGGACATGCATACGAGGTATGCAGACGCTTAGGAAACAAGGGGAGTATTGTAGGAATAGACCAGGACGCGGCGGCAATCACGGCCGCAGGCGCCCGCTTAAAAGACTTCGGGGAGAAGGTCACGATAGTCAGGAGCAACTATTGTGATATGAAGTCGCAGCTCCATCAGTTAGGCATTGACAAAGTCGACGGGATCGTGCTCGATTTGGGCGTATCATCTTATCAGCTGGATACGGCAGAGCGGGGATTCTCCTATCGCGAAGATGCGCCGCTGGACATGAGGATGGATACGCGTCAGAAGATGACAGCCAGGGACATCGTCAATGACTACGGTGAGATGGACCTCTACCGCGTGATACGGGACTACGGGGAAGATAAGTTTGCAAAGAACATCGCCAAGCATATTGTAGCCGCACGCGCGGAGAGGCCCATCGAAACTACCGGACAGCTGACCGGCATCATAAGACAAGCCATTCCGATGAAATACCAGAAAAAGTCTGGGCATCCTTCCAAGAGGACGTTCCAGGCTATCCGTATTGAACTGAACAGGGAGCTGGAAGTTCTGCGGGATTCTCTGGATGAGATGATAGACTTGTTGAAACCAGGAGGGAGGCTGTGCATCATAACCTTCCATTCACTGGAGGACAGGATAGTAAAAAGTGCATTTAGGAAAAATGAAAATCCATGCACCTGTCCAAGCGATTTTCCCGTATGCGTATGCGGAAAAGAACCAAAGGGGAGTATTTTAACTAGAAAACCGATTCTTCCGGATGAGGAGGAGTTGGAATATAACAGCCGTGCGAAGAGTGCCAAGCTCCGCATATTTGAACGACGATAATTTAGAAAGGGGAAAGACATGGCAGCAAGATATACATCATCCAGAAGCAGAACAACCTATGGAACATCAAACAGAACACGCAGTCAGATGTATGTCTACGGCAATGTGGTGACAAAACCGGCATATGAGCCGGAACGGCGTACAAAAGAACCTGAGAGACCGAGGAAGACAAGCAGGCAGGTGCGCAAGAACCGCAGGAAGGCGCTGCACATGAGCCCCGGATATGTTATTTTTCTGGCAGTGGCGGCCATACTTGCACTCGTGGTATGTGTAAATTATGTCCAGCTTCAGTCCAGGCTTACAAGCCGCTCGAAAGCAATCACCGCGATGCAGGAAGAGCTGGCGGATATGAAAGAAGAAAATAATACAAAGTATAATGCTGTGATGGATTCTGTCAATCTGGACGACATTCGGGATAAAGCGCAGAATGAGCTGGGAATGGTATATGCCACTTCAGATCAGATTGTAGAGTATGACAATCCCGCGTCAGATTATGTGAAACAATATGAGGATATACCGGAGGATGGTATACTTGCCCAATCAGACAAAAAACAATAAACAGGTGGAATTATGGGAAAACAGACAAGAAATGTATTTAAAAGAAAGTTTTCCAAACTGATGCAGAAAAAGCTAGTAATGCTCTTCGTAGCAATTGTACTAGCTTTTGGCGTATTAGTGGGGAGAATTACATATATCAACGCGGCCAGCGGGGACAGGTATACGAAGGTGGTGCTCGACCAGCAGCAGTACGACAGCCGTACGATACCGTTCAAACGGGGCGATATCGTAGACCGGAACGGGACGAAGATAGCCACGAGCGAGCGGGTCTACAATGTCATACTGGACGCCAAAGTGATGACAAGCGACAAGGACTATATAGAGCCCACGATAGAAGTGCTGAAAGACTGCTTTGAAATAGAAGAAGAGGATGTCAGGAAACTGATAAAAGACAACCCTGGAAGCAGATATAACATACTGAAAAAAGGAATTGATTATGAAAAGGCCAAAGAATTTGAAAAGATTGATTCAGATGACAAGAAATATCCAGATGTAAAAGGCATATGGCTGGAAGAGGACTATGTCAGAAAATATCCATACAATACGCTTGCCAGCGATGTCGTCGGATTTACTGTAGACGGCAATGTGGGAAGCAATGGGATAGAAGCATCCTACAATTCTGTCCTGAATGGTACCGACGGCAGGGAATATGGATATTTTGACGCGGAATCCAGTGTGGAGCGCACGGTAAAAGAAGCAGAGAACGGAAGCACCATCATGTCTACCATTGACCTCCAGGTGCAGAGCATCGTTGAAAAGCACATACTGGAATTCAATGAAAAGAATAAGAACGGCGCCTCAGAGGGAGAGGGCAGCAAGAACACGGCGGTTATCGTCATGAACCCGCAGAACGGCGAGATAATCGCGGAAGCATCTTATCCGAACTTTGACCTCAATAACCCGAGAGATCTGACGAAATATTATTCCGAGGAAGCCATAGAGGCAATGAAGGATGAAGAAAAGCTTGAGAAGCTGAATGCACTGTGGAACAACTTCTGCGTGAGCGACACGTATGAACCCGGTTCTACCTATAAGCCGTTCACCATATCGGCCGGCCTGGAGACCGGCGTGCTGACCGGAAGCGAAAGCTATACGTGCGGAGGCATGCTCCATGTGGGAGACCACGATATCCATTGCAGCAACCGTGACGGACACGGGACGCAGACGCTGAAGAAGTCACTTGAAAATTCATGCAACGTGGCATTAATGCAGATAGGCGCAGCACTCGGAAATGACGAATTCTGCAAATACCAGGAGCTGTTCGGATTCGGCTCGTCCACAGGCATAGACCTGCCGGGAGAAGAGACAGGACTGCTGTATGAACCTGATAATATGGACCCGGCCAGTCTTGCTACTAATGCATTCGGCCAGAACTTCAATGTAACCATGACACAGATGGCATCCGCGTTCTGTTCGCTCATCAACGGGGGCGATTATTATAAGCCCCATGTGGTGAAGCAGATTCAGGATGAAAACGGAAATGTAACAGAAAACAAGGATCCGGTGCTCGTTAAGCGGACCGTTTCCAAAGAGACGAGCGAGATCATCAAAGACTACATGCTCGGCGTCGTGCAGGAAGGTACCGGAAGTTCGGCTGCGGTAGAGGGTTATGACATAGGCGGAAAGACAGGAACCGCGGAGAAGCAGCCCCGAGGTAACGGCAAATATCTCGTATCCTTTATCGGATATGCGCCCCAGGACAATCCTGAAGTAGTCGTATATGTCGTGATTGACGAACCAAATGTGGCGGCTCAGGCAAGCAGCTCTTATGCGACTGAGATGGCATCCAAGATAATGGCGGAAATCTTCCCTTATCTCGGCGTGACAAAGACCACACTGGAAGCAGAATAGAATTAAATAGGTAGAATAACCTCACAGAAGTGTTAATAAGTTATAAAAACGGCTTCTGTGAGGTTTTTTTGTGAAGAATAAGACCTATAATAAAAAGAAGATCTTTGTAGTATTTATCTGTGCCGCAGTCATCATACTGGGGCTCGTAGGAAGGCTTGTGTATCTTATGGTGTTCGATGCCGAATATTACCAGAAAAAAGCCGAATCTCTCCACGAGCGCGAAAGGGATATCAAAGCGGCCAGGGGAGAGATTGTCGATGCAGGCGGGACGGTGCTTGCGACAAACAAGACCGTGTGCACGATATCGGTCATACACAGCCAGATGAAGGACCCGGAAGGCGTAATCAAAGCACTTAGCGCTGAGCTTGAAATGGACGAGGATACGGTGCGTAAGAAGGTAGAGAAGGTCTCTTCGATGGAGCGTATCAAGACAAATGTAGATAAAGCTACAGGAGACCGTATACGGGAACTGGAACTGGAAGGCGTCAAAGTTGATGAAGATTTTAAGCGTTATTATCCCTATGATGAACTGGCATCCAAAGTGCTCGGATTCACAGGAGGGGATAACCAGGGAATCATCGGCCTGGAAGTGAAATATGAAGAATATCTGAAAGGGATTAACGGAAAGATACTCACGACGACAGATGCCAGAGGCGTCGAACTGGAAGGCGTGGCGGAGGACAGGATGGAACCGGTGGCCGGAAACACGCTCCAGCTTAGCCTGGACTATAACATACAGATGTATGCACAGCAGATGGCAGAGAAGGTCATGGAAGAAAAACAGGCAGACAAAGTGTCGATTCTCCTGATGAACCCACAGAACGGAGAGATCATCGCCATGGTGAACGTGCCGGAATTCAACCTGAATGACCCGTTTACGCTGAATACGGAGGAAGATGCGGACGCGATGTCGCCCGAAGAAAAACAGGACGCGCTGAACCAGATGTGGCGTAACGGCTGTATCAATGACACATACGAGCCAGGTTCCACATTCAAGATTATTACAGCGTCCGCCTGCCTGGAGGAAGGCGTCGTATCTCTGGATGACAATTTCAGCTGTCCCGGCTACCGGGTAGTGGAGGACAGAAAGATACGGTGCCACAAAGTTGGGGGCCACGGCTCAGAGACTTTCGTCCAGGGAATTCAGAATTCTTGTAACCCTGTGTTTATCGATATCGGGCTGAGGCTTGGCGTCGATAAGTTTTACGAATATTTCAACCAGTTCGGGCTTATGGGCATGACAGGGGTAGACCTGCCGGGGGAAGCCGGTACCATTATGCACAAGAAAAGCAACGTAGGCATGGTGGAGCTGGCCACGATGGCGTTCGGGCAGTCGTTCCAGATAACGCCGATGCAGATGGCGACGACCGTCAGCTCCCTTGTCAACGGGGGGACGAGAGTTACGCCCCACTTCGGAGTCAAAGTCATGGATTCCAAGGGCGAGGAAGTGGAGACGTTCCAGTATAAAAAAGAAAAAAATATCGTATCAAAAGAGACTTCTGAGACGATGCAGATGCTGCTGGAAAGCGTAGTCTCCGAAGGTTCTGGAAAGAATGCTTATGTGGAGGGGTATCACATCGGTGGAAAGACCGCCACCTCCCAGACACTGCCGAGAAGCGCTAACAAATATATCTCTTCCTTTATCGGCTTTGCGCCGGCAGATCACCCGCAGGTTCTGGGGATGTGTGTCATTTATAACCCCCAGGGCGTATATTATGGTGGTACGATAGCAGCTCCTGTCATCAGGGACATTTTTGAAAATATATTGCCCTATCTTGGCATTGAAAAAGAGTAAAAAATGAAGTATACTATGTTAGGTTAGAGATTAACAAAAGAAGCGAAGAGGTGGATTATGGATTATAGAGTTTTTCTCCCGGTATTGATTGCATTCGCGCTTAGCGTAGTGATGGGTCCGGTGATTATTCCGATTTTAAGAAGGCTTAAGATGGGGCAGACGGAACGGGAAGACGGTGTGAAGTCTCACCTGAAAAAAGCGGGCACGCCGACGATGGGCGGAGTCATCATACTGGTGAGTGTTGTGGTTACTTCGGTGTTCTATCTGAAGAACTACCCGAAGATCATACCTATATTGTTCGTAACCCTGGGGTTTGGACTCATCGGTTTCCTGGATGATTATCTGAAGGTTGTGATGAAGCGTTCCGACGGCCTGTACCCAAAGCAGAAATTTGCGCTGCAGATACTGGTGACAGCCGTCCTTGCGTTTTACCTCGTGCGTTTTACAAATATACCGCTTACGATGCTCATCCCATTTTCTGGCGGACAGTACCTTGACATCGGCTGGCTTGCGATACCACTCATGTTCGTGGCCGTGCTTGGAACGGTCAACGGTGCCAATTTTACAGATGGGCTGGACGGCCTGGCATCCAGCGTAACCGTCCTGATAGCCACGTTCTTCACCGTGGTTGCAATCGGCACGAAGAGCGGCATAGAGCCGATAACGTGTGCTGTCGTAGGTGCACTTCTCGGTTTCCTGCTCTTTAATGTCTATCCGGCCAGCGTGTTCATGGGTGATACGGGGTCGCTTGCACTAGGCGGGTTTGTGGCGTCAACGGCGTATATGCTCCAGATGCCGATTTTTCTTATCATCGTCGCATTTATATATATGGTAGAGATATTATCTGTCATGATACAGGTAACTTATTTTAAAAAGACGGGGGGCAAGCGTATCTTCAAGATGGCCCCCATACATCACCACTTCGAATTGTGCGGATGGTCGGAGACGAAGGTCGTTGCAGTATTTTCTATCATTACAGCGCTTCTCTGTCTCGTTGCGCTGATGGCTATGTAGGAGGAAATTATGGAAGTTACAAATAAGAAGGTGCTCGTATTCGGTTCCGGACTGAGCGGAACAGGCGCTGTGGGGCTTCTGGCGGAACACGGCGCAGATGTAGTGCTGTACGACGGGAACGAGAAGCTTGACAGAGCAGAGCTTGCGGGCCGCGTCGGCAAAGACGTGCAGATTATACTCGGCAGCTTTCCAGAAGAGCTGCTTCAGACGGTTGACATCGTCGTATTAAGCCCGGGAGTGCCGACAGACCTGCCGGTCGTACGGCAGATGTTCGAGCGTGGAATAGAAGTCATCGGAGAGGTCGAGCTGGCGTATGCATTCGGGAAAGGCGACGTACTTGCCATCACGGGCACGAACGGCAAGACGACGACGACATCGCTGCTTGGCGAGATTATGAAGAATTATAAAAAAGAGGTGTATGTCGTAGGCAATATCGGCAATCCATATACCGTCGCGGCGGGAGAGATGTCGGACAATGCCGTGGCCGTGGCAGAGATGAGCAGCTTCCAGCTGGAGAGCATCGTCAGCTTCCGGCCTGCTGTCAGCGCTCTGCTTAACATATCTCCAGATCATCTGAACCGCCACCATACGATGGAAGCTTACATTGAAGCGAAGAAAAATATAGCCAGGAACCAGACTGAGGATGACTGGTGCATTTTAAATTATGAAGATGAAGTGACGCGGGAATTCGGAAAGAATGTCAGGGCACAGGTTCTATATTTCAGCAGCCGGCGTAAACTAGAAAGAGGCATCTATCTTGATGATGGAATGATCGTCTATAAGAACCCGGAGGAAATCCACATCTGCCATGTGGAGGACCTGCAGCTTCTCGGAACACACAACTATGAAAATGTTATGGCTGCAGCTGCGATGGCGGCTGTATATGGCGTCCCGATGGACAAAATACGGGAGAGCATCAAGGCATTCAGAGGAGTGGAACACAGAATCGAGTTTGTAACGGAGAAGGACGGAGTCGCATACTACAACGATTCCAAAGGGACGAATCCGGATGCGGCAATCAAGGGGATACAGGCCATGAGCCGCCCTACCATACTTATCGGCGGCGGGTATGACAAGGATTCTTCCTACACGGAATGGATAGAGAGCTTCGGCGGGAAGGTCAGGAGGCTGATCCTTCTGGGTGCCACGAAAGATAAGATAGCAAAAGATGCAGAAAGCTGCGGCTTCCATGATTATACGTTCGCAGATACGTTTGAAGAGGCGGTGCTAATGTCAGCAGAGATTGCAGGTCCCGGAGAAGCGGTGCTTCTGTCCCCGGCCTGTGCCAGCTGGGATATGTTTCCAAATTATGAGACACGTGGAGATAAGTTTAAAGAAATTGTAAATTCCTTATAAGGAGTGCATATCGCTTGACACGGTCCAAAAAGAAAAAGTATGATTATACGATGCTGGCAGCCCTGCTGCTGCTCGTTCTTATCGGCCTGGTGATATTATACAGCACCAGCGCATATAACGGAGAAGTGAAATTTCATGATTCGTTTTATTATCTGAAGAAACAGGCGTTTGCTACAGTGCTTGGGATTGCCGGAATGTTTTTTGTCGCAAATATGGATTATCATGTGTGGAAGCATGTGGCAGTGCTCGGGTATTTCACGGCGCTTCTGCTGTCTGTTGCGGTAATATTTGTCGGTGATGAGTATAACGGGTCCAAAAGATGGTTATCTTTGGGGCCTTTTTCTTTTCAGCCGTCAGAATTTGCCAAGGTGGCCGTCATTCTGTTCCTGGCACATATCATAACGAAAAATATCAAGACCATGGGAAAGATGAGAACGATGGTAAAAGTGATGGTCCTCATACTTCCGATAGTCGGCCTTGTTGGCGCCAGCAACTTAAGTACCGCTATTATCATTCTCGGGATAGGCGTTATTCTCGTATTTGTGGCAAGCCCGAAGTACAGCCAGTTTATCTTGATGGGAGCGCTCGGAGCCGGCTTTATGACCATTTTCCTGGCACTTGAAAGCTACCGGCTGGAGAGGCTCGCGATCTGGCGGAATCCCGAGGCATTTGAGAAAGGATACCAGACGCTGCAGGGCCTTTATGCAATCGGTTCAGGGGGGCTCTTCGGCAGGGGGCTCGGAGAAAGCGTGCAGAAGCTGGGATTTGTACCGGAGGCTCAAAATGACATGATATTCTCTATCGTCTGTGAAGAGCTTGGACTGTTTGGCGCAGGATTTATACTAATCTTGTTCCTCATACTCATATGGCGCTTTTTCGTCATTGCCACACATGCGAAGGATCTGCTCGGGGCGCTGATAGCGGCCGGGGCCATGGGACATATGATGATACAGGTAATCCTGAATATTGCGGTCGTGACGAACACGATTCCGAACACGGGCATCACCCTGCCGTTCATCAGCTACGGTGGCACGTCGGTCGTATTTCTGCTGCTGGAAATGGGGCTTGTGCTCAGCGTGTCATCTCTGATAGAATGAGAGAGGGTAAGGAGAAAACTTAGGAGGAGTATACGATGGGAAAAAGTGAGTATCAGGAGGAAGAGGCGGCGAGGCCGAGGAAAAAGAAGAAAAGCCATAAAGTCTATGCGCTTATGGTCCTGGTCATGGGCATTGCCATAATCGTGCTCGCAGTCCTGATTCTATTCTATGTACAAAAGATAGAAGTTGAGGGGAACGAATACTGTAAGGATAAGGAAATCATCAATACGGTACAGAATGACAGGTTTTCGATTAATTCATTGTACATACTCGGGAAATATGCGCTTGGCCGGGGGGAACAGCTTCCGTGCCTGGACGTTATGAAAGTCAGCATGAAAGCGCCGTGGATCGTGAAGGTAGCAGTGAAGGAAAAGCCTATCGTTGGTTATATATACGCGGGAAATGAATACGCATATTTTGACAAAGAAGGAATGATTGTATATAAAGGCACAGAGTTTATCGAGGGACTTCCATGCATCGAAGGCATAGACACAGGTGACATCAGCCTGTACGGTACGCTAGAGAGCAAGGATAAAGGTATCTTTGAAGAGATGCTCTTAACGTCACAGCAAGTGAAAAAATATAAGCTGTCCCCGGACAAGATCGTATGCCAGGACGGCAAGATATATCTGTATAGAGGAAAGATACGGATTTCGCTCGGCAGCAGTGTCTCTTCGGAACAGATAGCACAGATTCCGCCGATTATGGAGAAGCTGGAGGGGAAAGAAGGAACACTCCACCTAGAAAATTATTCGGAAGGAAATACTACAATCACATTCAATGCAGAAGAAATTCTGGAAGAAAATTAAGAAAAATGCGTAAAAATCAATAAATTAAGATAAAATTCTATTGATATTTTATACAAAAGCTTATATTATATACTATATATAGCAAAATGCATTTTTGCGTTTTGCTCTGTGGGATGTATAATATATAATAAGGATAGGATAAAGGAGGAAAAACCCTTGCTAGAAATTAAGACGAATGAATCAGAAGCAGCGGCAAAGATAATTGTTGTTGGAGTCGGCGGAGGCGGTAATAACGCAGTAAACCGAATGATTGACGAACAGATTGCCGGTGTTGAATTTATTGCTATTAATACAGATAAACAGGCACTCCAGTTATGTAAGGCACCTACGCTTATGCAGATAGGGGACAAGATTACGAAAGGGCTCGGTGCGGGAGCAAAGCCGGAAGTAGGCGAAAAAGCGGCGGAGGAAAGCTCCGAAGAGATATCAGCAGCGCTTAAGGGCGCTGACATGGTTTTTGTTACGTGTGGCATGGGAGGCGGTACCGGTACGGGCGCCACGCCGGTCGTCGCGCGTATAGCGAAGGAGCAGGGTGCACTGACGGTCGGCGTTGTCACAAAGCCGTTCCGTTTCGAGTCAAAGACTCGTATGAACAATGCACTCTCCGGAATCGAGAAGTTAAAGGAAAGCGTAGATACGCTGATCGTCATTCCGAATGACAAGCTGCTGGAGGTCGTGGACAGACGCACGACCATGCCTGAGGCGCTGAAAAAGGCGGACGAAGTATTACAGCAGGGTATCCAGGGCATCACCGACCTTATCAACGTACCTTCACTTATCAACCTTGACTTTGCGGATGTGCAGACGGTCATGACGGACAAGGGTATCGCCCATATCGGTATCGGTCAGGGCCGCGGCGACGACAAAGCACTCGAGGCGGTTAAGCAGGCTGTTGCCAGCCCGCTGCTTGAGACGACGATTGCAGGTGCGTCCCATGTCATTATCAATGTGTCTGGTGATATTACGCTTATGGATGCTTCCGACGCGGCAGAGTATGTGCAGGATCTGGCAGGGGAAGATGCAAATATTATCTTTGGTGCCATGTATGATGATTCAAGAGCAGACGAGGCTACCATTACAGTCATAGCTACAGGTCTACATAACGTAGGCGGAAGCGCTTCAAAGCTGAAGGCAAGACTGGAGACCCAGAGGGGAGCGGTACCGCAGCAGGGTGCACAGGCATATGAGAGGCCGGCAGCCGCCACGGCGGCAAAGCCGTCATCCCAGAAGCTGGATCTTGGCATGGCTCCGACCAGAGGCGGCGGTACGACAGCAGCGCCCCGAAAGCCGGCAGGGGGGACGACACCTTCTCTGGACACGCCGAGAACGCCGACAAGCAAGGTAAAAGAACAATCCATCAAGATACCTGATTTCTTTAAACGATAGAGAGCAGAACAATAGTAGGATAACCAGGAGGACTTCACATACGAAGTTCTCCTTTTTTTTTATAAAAGCAACATTGTTCTTTCTTTTATTCGACAATATATCACAATTCTTATCCCCATTCGCTTTTAACTGCCATATTTCTCCCATAAAATTCTCGCTTTTATGCAAAAAACAGACACAAAGTATTGTGCTTTGTCAAAACACAAATCCGAAAAAAACAGTCCCTAAAAATCTATATCTTGTGGTTTGGAACAGCTGTCGAAAGAAAATAAGAATGGATTCCATCATCTGACAAAATCTTTTGGGCCTTACTCGTATAATAAATCTTGCTTGAGTACCAAATCGATTTAGTATCAAAAGAGAAAGAGGTGGAATGTGTATTATGAGTTATACATAGACGTATTTTTTCTGGTAAATTTCATGATGGACTTCATACTCCTGCAGATTACCCGCAGAATCCTGAAATGTCCTGCCACACATGGAAGGATCTGTCTGGGCGCGGCTGCCGGAGCATTGCTTACCTGTGCCGTCGTGGTAGTTCCCATACCATATGCGTTTGTAAAATTCATACTGTTCCACGGTCTTGTCAATATTGTAATGCTTAAGGCAGGATTGAAAATCAGCTGGGACAGGACATTTGTGAAAGCTTATGTCGTGCTCTATATCAGCGGCATCCTCGTCGGAGGCGTATTTGAATACCTCCGGCAGTATATGAAGATTGGAAGCCTGTTCTTTGCCCTTGCGGTCGTAAGCTATTATGCAGTACTTGGAATCTGGAACTTTCTGTCTTATCTTTCAAGGCTGAAAGAATACAGATGCGAAGCAGTCCTGTACAAGGATGAAAAAGTGTGCAGGGTGGAAGCGGTGATAGACACCGGCAACAGCCTGAAGGATGCCTTGACAGGCAAGCCGGTCAGCATCGTGGATGAAAGCGTCGTGAAGGCGCTGACAGAAGCTGCTCTGCCGGACGGCATCCGGTACATTCCATACCATTCCGTCGGGAAAGAGACAGGAGTCATGCCGGTCATTACGCTGGATAAGATGTGCGTGCGCCAGAAGAACGAGAAGTGGATCGAGCGACCGCTCATCGGAATCTGTGACGGCCATGTGGCATCAGATGGAGCATATAGGATGATATTAAATCCTGATATATTATAGGAGGAACAGATTATGGTTATCAAAGTAGCAGTACCGCATCAATTTAAACTAAAAGTAATTCCAGACTTTCGGACACTGCTTTTTCCGGATAAAAAGGATATACACTATATTGGGGGCTCTGAGATACTTCCCGCGCCGCTTGAGGCAGAGGAAGAAAGTGCCGTGATAGGTGACCTCGGTTCCGAATATGACGAGCAGGCCAAAAAAGTGCTCATTGAACACAACCTCCGCCTGGTAGTGTACATAGCCAAGAAGTTCGATAACACGGGCGTCGGTGTGGAAGATCTGATTTCTATCGGCACGATAGGACTGATTAAAGCGATCAATACATTTAACCCTGAGAAAAATATAAAACTTGCGACTTATGCATCACGGTGCATTGAGAATGAGATACTGATGTATCTGAGAAGAAATAACAAGACGAAGATGGAAGTGTCCATAGACGAACCGTTGAATGTGGACTGGGATGGAAACGAACTTCTTCTCTCAGACATCCTGGGAACTGAAGAAGATACGATATATAAGGACCTGGAAAATGAAGTAGAGCAGAAGCTTCTGCTGAAAGCAATCAGCAGGCTCTCAGGCAGGGAGCGGACAATAATACAGATGCGCTTCGGCCTTGGAACTCCTGACGGGGAAGAAAAGACGCAGAAAGAGGTGGCAGATATGCTCGGCATATCACAGTCCTACATATCAAGACTGGAGAAGAAAATCATGCAGAGGCTCCGAAGAGAAATGGTAAAGTATTCATAGCCACGTCCATAAAAAGGTGATACAATAAAAGAAAAAAGGGGTTGTGCATATGAAGCTTACTTTTATTGGGGCCGACCATGAAGTTACGGGAAGCTGTCACCTGGTGGAAGCCTGTGGAAAAAATATTCTCGTCGACTGTGGCATGGAGCAGGGACCGGACCTGTATGAGAACCAGGACATACCGGTAACCCCCGGGGACATCGATTATGTTCTGCTCACCCATGCACATATCGATCATTCCGGAAAGATTCCGATGCTTTGCAAGCAGGGGTTCAAGGGGGACATAATCTCAACCTTTGCTACCGCCGACCTGTGCAACATCATGCTGCGTGATTCCGCGCATATCCAGGTGTTTGAGGCGGAATGGCGCAACAGGAAAGCGAAGCGAAGCGGAGCCGAGCCGTATGAGCCGCTATACACGATGGAACACGCGGAGGCGGCTGTCAAGCTTCTTTCCCCCTGTGACTATAACCAGAGGATTACGCTCTGCGAGGGAATCGATGTGCGCTTTACCGACGTCGGACATCTGCTCGGATCTGCGGCTGTTGAAGTGTGGATAACGGAAGACGGCGTGCAGAAGAAGATCGTATTCTCTGGTGATATCGGCAATCTGAACCAGCCGATTATCAAGGATCCCCAGAAGGTAAAAGAAGCGGATTATGTCGTGATAGAATCTACATACGGCAACCGGACGCATGGCGACGAAACGCCGGATTATGTCGCTGATTTTACAAGGATACTGCGTGAGACTTTTGAGAAGGGCGGCAATCTCGTAGTGCCTTCGTTCGCTGTAGGCCGGACGCAGGAGCTGCTTTATTTTATCCGGGAAATCAAGGAGAAGAAGCTGCTGCCGGAATTTCCTGATTTTGAAGTATACGTGGATAGTCCGCTTGCTATCGAGGCTACGAATGTGTTCAACAAGAATGTATGGTCCTGCTTTGATGAAAAGGCGCTGGCCCTGGTGAATAAGGGAGTGAACCCGCTCTTGTTCAGGGGGCTTAAGACGACAATCACGAGCGATGAATCGAAGATGATCAACTTTGACGACAGGCCGAAAGTCATCTTATCCGCTTCCGGGATGTGCGAGGCCGGCAGGATCCGCCATCATCTGAAGCACAATCTCTGGAGGAAAGAATGCACCATATGTTTCGTCGGCTACCAGGCGGTGGGAACGCTCGGCAGAAAGCTCATAGAAGGGGCAGAAAGCGTGAAGCTGTTCGGAGAGCCGGTAGAAGTCAATGCAAGGATCGAGGTGCTCAAAGGGATCAGCGGACATGCGGATATGAACGGGCTTCTGGCATGGCTGAAAGGGTTTGAGACTGTGCCATCCCATGTATTTGTCGTACACGGCGAAGACCAGGTCACGGATGAATTTGCCCGGACGATTACCGATACGTTCGGATGTCCTGCGCTGGCGCCTTATTCGGGAGGCTGCGTGGACCTGGCGACAGGGGAAGTGCTTACCATCGGTGTAAGGGAACCGAAAAAAGCGGCGGAGAAGCCGGCTAAGATAAGGGCGGAAGCGGCGTTCAACAGACTCGTCGCAGCCGCAAAACGTCTGCTGGAGGTCGTATATAAGAATGAAGGCCTTGCAAATAAGGAGCTGGCCAAGTTCGAGACGCAGATCCAGAATCTGGCGGAGAAGTGGGACAGAGATTAGAAAAGTGATGTCAAGCCCCAATAATTTTTATATTTTTGAAACGTTCGTATAATCCAAATCCATAATGAGAAAAATCTTATTGTACTTAATATATTTGACAAAATGTTATGTTCAGTAAGGAGGATTCTTATTATGGCTCAGGGAAAAGTTGAAATATGTGGTGTTAATACAGCGAAGCTTCCCATCCTGAAAGAAGAGGAGAAGGAAGCTTTGTTTGCGCGTATAAAGGCAGGGGATCAGGAAGCGAAGGAAGAATATATCAAGGGAAATCTGAGGCTTGTCCTTAGCGTCATCAAGCGTTTCGGCGGCAGCAACGAGAATCCTGACGATCTCTTCCAGATAGGCTGCATCGGGCTGATCAAAGCAATCAATAACTTTAATACTGAGCTTGACGTCAAATTCTCAACCTATGCGGTTCCGATGATTATCGGCGAAATAAGGCGCTACATGAGAGACAACAATTCCATACGCGTCAGCCGGTCGCTCCGCGATACCGCTTACAAAGCGATATATGCGAAAGAAAATTATGTAAAAAGACACTTAAAAGAGCCTACGGTACAGGAGATAGCTGAGGAGATAGGAATCTCAAAAGAAGATATCGTCTTTGCGCTCGATGCGATACAGGTGCCGATGAGCCTGCAGGAGCCTGTGTACAACGACGGCGGAGATGCCCTGTATGTGATGGATCAGATAAGCGACACGAAGAACAAAGAAGAGAAATGGGTGGAGGACCTGTCGCTGGAAGCTGCCATGGAACATCTCGGTGAGCGTGAACGCTATATCATAAAACTCCGGTTCTTTGAAGGCAAGACGCAGATGGAAGTGGCGGAAGAAATCAACATTTCTCAGGCACAGGTGAGCAGGCTGGAGAAGAATGCCCTTCGTGTCATGAAACAATATCTGGAAAATTAGCAGTCATGAAAGACATGACTTTATAGATGTACAGAGAACTGCGCGGCAGAGAAAGAAGGGACGATTCTTTTTCTGCCGCGTATTCTCTGCCCTGTCGTCCGCTTCCCCAAATTCCGCTTGAAATTTGCATACGTTCATACTATTATTAGGTACATAGGAGGATGTATGTATGAAAGCTTGCATATTTGATTTAGACGGGACATTGACGGATACATTGGAATCCTTGGCGTATTCGGTAAAAGCGACCTTGAGGGAGATGGGACTCAGGGAGATAACGACGGACGAGTGCAGGCGGTTTGTCGGTAACGGGGCCAGACGGCTGATGGAATGTTCGCTTGAGGCTGCCGGGGACAAGACGGGCAGCAGAATTGATGAAGGTATGGAGATATACGGACGTATATTTGATGCAAACTGTACATATCATGTAACACCATACGAGGGAATACCTCAGACGATTTCCGGACTCAGGGCAAGGGGCCTGAAGCTGGGGGTTCTTTCCAACAAGCCGCATATGCAGACCGTAAAAGTAGTGCGGGAGATATTCGGGGACGATATCTTCGACTGTGTGCAGGGGCAGATGGAAGGCCTGAAAAGGAAGCCGGATCCCGAGGGAGTGTACGAGGTGCTTGAACGACTGCATACAGAGAAAGAAGAGTGCCTGTATATAGGCGATTCCGAGGTGGATGTAAAGACCGCCTGCAATGCAGGGATAACATGTATCGGAGCGGCGTGGGGATTCCGTTCAAGAGAAGACCTGGCAGATGCAGGGGCAGAGCATATCATAGATATGCCGGAAGAATTACTGCAATATGTATAAGAAGATTGTAACGTCACTTTAAGGGAGGATATCAAAGATGTATGAGTATGATGAAGATTGCCTGAGAACGTTTTTGGAGAAACAGTCGCAGCTGTTTGACGAGCCGGTCGCCATAACACCCGAAGAGGCAGAAGCATTTCTTGAAGACTGCATGGCCGTCGTTGTGGATGGAATCGGTGCAGTGAGGGAGTTCTTTGAAGAAGAAGGGCTGGACATAGAAGGAATGTCCGAGGAGGAGCTGGAAGAGGCTTCCGAGGTGTTCCCTCTGCCTAACGGCAGATACCTTATCGTGGAAGGGTAGCCTGAACAGCACAGTACATTAGAAAAGCCGCAGCTATTTGGTAACTGCGGCTTTTTTCAATGCTTCATCAATGGCATTGACGATAAGTTGAGAGGTATATGGATTGTCTTCGGAATACTTGATATCGTCAAGCGACTGTTTGTCATACACCTGTTCTGCAATGTCCTCGATTGCAGGCTGTATAAGCGGGAACATGGTTGTTACTGTTTCGTCCAGGTTAGAAAACCGCACGGAATTGATGTGGGATTCATCTACCGATACTTCCACCTCCAGCGCTGTATTATTCAGCGTAACGGTGGATGTATAGACCCCCGGGACGTATTTTTCTTCATCCACCCCGGCGCCTTTGCTCTTGGGCAGGAACATAAATACCAGTAAAAGAATCAATACTATTGCCAACACGGCAAACACCGCCGTGTATATAATCTCTTTCATATGCAATACAACTATTTTTGTTTTAGAACTCATAAAGCCCTCCTGTGTCGTGTATCGTATTTTCACTTTCTATAATGTATGAGATTTATCCTAAAATTATTCGTGGCTTTTACGTGACAAAATGATTGCCCTCTTGTAGAATGTAATAGGGAGAAAACGAGGTGAGAGAACATGTTTATTATCGCAGGACTTGGCAATCCTACATTACAGTATGAAGGTACAAGGCATAACGTAGGATTTGATGTCATAGATACGATTGCGGACAAATATAATATTTCCGTAGATTACCGGAAGAACAGGGCATATATCGGAAAAGGCATCATTGCCGGACAGAAAGTGCTGCTCGCAAAGCCGCAGACGTATATGAACTTAAGCGGCGAGAGCATAAGAGCGCTCGTGGACTATTATAAAGTAGATGAGGAGACGGAACTTCTCGTCATCTATGACGATGTAAGCCTTGGGGTCGGACAGCTGCGCATACGTAAGAAAGGCAGCGCAGGGGGGCACAACGGGATAAAAAGTATCATCTCGTGCCTTGGGACAGACATATTTCCGCGCATAAAAGTAGGAGTCGGCGAGAAACCGAAGCGGTATGACCTGGCCGATTATGTGCTTGGCCATTTTTCTAAAGAAGAGCGGGAGAGGATGGAGGAAGGCTATGGACATGCGGCTGAGGCAGTGGAGATGATAGCGGCTGGTGATATAGATGCCGCTATGAATGAGTATAACCGAAAAGTAAAGCCTAAGGAGGGCTGATTATGCAAGCCTTAATAAGGCCGTTAGAAGAATTGGCGGAATTTGAAGAGCTTCAGAAAACGAAGAAAAGCAGATCCGGGATGATACAGATATCCGGCTGCGTCAATTCACAGAAAACTCATATGATGTACGCGTTGAGCGATGGCTGCCGCTATAAAGTCATCGCCTGTTCCAGTGAGTCGAAAGCGAAGCAGATCTATGAAGAATATCGTTTCCTGGATCCGAATACATACCTGTATCCGGCGAAGGACCTTTTGTTCTATCAGGCAGACCTAAGGAGCAGGGAACTGGTACAGCAGAGGATGGAAGTCATCCAGTCCGTCATCTCGGGGCAGGACATAACCGTTGTCACGAGCTTCGACGGATTCATGGATGCCCTGCTGCCAAAGGCTGAGATCGAGAGACGTACGATAACGGTGAAGAGCGACAGCGCGGTCGACCTGGCCAAGATGCAGAAAGATCTGGCGGGACTTGGATATGACAGGGAGATACAGATAGAAGGTCCGGGACAGTTTGCTGTCCGCGGAGGGATTCTGGATGTATATCCGCTGACTGAGGAACTTCCAATCAGAATAGAACTCTGGGGAGACGAGGTGGACTCGATCCGTACCTTTGATGTCGGCACGCAGCGGTCAATAGAGAATCTTGAGGAAGTCGTCATATATCCGGCCAGCGAATTCCCGGAAGAGGGGGAGAAGAGGGTTTCCTTTCTGGATTATTTTGAGCCGGAGCGTACGATACTCTTTCTCGACGAACCGGTGCGGCTTCTGGAAAAAGGGAAAGGTGTCGAAGATGAATTTATAGAAGCGCAGAAACGACGCCTCGAAAGCGGCTATGATATGACCGATGCGGAAGCACAGCTCTTTCATGCGGATGAGATAGTCAGACGGATGAACGGCTATAGCAGCATCGGCTTCTCTGCGTTGGAAATGCGCTGCAGAGGGTTTGAAGTCCGCGGCTCTCTCAGTCTGATGACGAAGAGCGTCAATCCATATAACAGCAGCTTCGACATGCTGACGCAGGACTTGAAGCGTCTGAAGAGAAACGGTTACCGTGTCGTGCTCCTTTCGGGTTCCAGAACGAGGGCAAAGCGGCTGGCCGAAGATCTCCGTGATTATAACCTGAGCAGCTATTACAGCGATGAGATGGACCGGGAGGTGGATCCTGGTGCGATTATGACCGCTTATGGACATGTGGCGGAGGGATATGAATATCCGATGCTTAAATTTACCGTGATAGCAGAGACGGATATCTTCGGCAAGGTAAAGAAGAAAAAGAAGAGGAAATCATACGAAGGCCGTAAGATTCAGAGCTTTTCAGAGCTGAAGCCGGGTGACTATGTCGTCCACGAAAACCATGGTCTGGGAATCTACCAGGGGATAGAGAAGATAGAAGTGGACAAAGTGGCAAAGGATTATATGAAGATATCCTATGCAAAAGGTGGAAATCTCTACATTCCGGCCACTCAGCTTGATCTGATACAGAAATATGCAAGCTCGGACTCGAAGAAGCCGAAGCTGAACAGGCTCGGGACACAGGAGTGGACGAAGACGAAGAAAAAAGTCCGGGGGGCGGTAAAAGAAATCGCAAGAGACCTTGTGGCGCTTTACGCGGCCCGGCAGGAACAGGAAGGGTATGTGTACGGGGAAGATACGGTCTGGCAGCGGGAGTTCGAAGAGATGTTTCCTTTTGAGGAGACGGAAGACCAGCTTCTGGCCATCGAGGCGGTAAAGCGGGATATGCAGAGCCGCAGGATTATGGACCGCCTTATCTGCGGGGATGTCGGCTACGGCAAGACCGAGATAGCAATCCGGGCGGCTTTCAAGGCCGTGCAGGAGGATAAGCAGGTCGTATATCTCGTGCCGACGACGATTCTTGCCCAGCAGCATTACAATACATTTGTTCAGCGGATGCGTGACTTTCCGGTAAGGATAGACCTCATGTGCCGGTTCCGTACACCGTCACAGCAGAAGAAGACGGCGGAAGACACGAAGCGGGGTCTCGTGGATATCGTGATTGGGACACACCGTGTGCTGAGCAATGATATGGAGTTCAAGAACCTTGGGCTTCTCATCATAGATGAGGAGCAGAGATTTGGCGTGCAGCATAAAGAGAAGATTAAAAAACTGAAAGAAAACGTGGATGTGCTGACGCTTACGGCTACCCCTATCCCCCGGACGCTTCATATGAGCCTGATCGGCATACGTGACATGAGCGTGCTGGAAGAAGCGCCGAACGACAGGATGCCCATACAGACTTATGTGATGGAATATAACGATGAGATGGTGCGTGAAGCAATCGAAAGGGAGTGCGCCCGCCAGGGACAGGTCTACTATGTCTATAACCGTGTGGAAGATATCGCTGAGGTTACGGCCGGCATACAGAAGCTCGTGCCGGAAGTCAGCGTCGCTTTTGCACATGGGCAGATGAAAGAACACCAGCTGGAAAAAATCATGTATGACTTCATCAACGGCGAGATAGATGTCCTCGTATCAACCACGATTATTGAGACAGGGCTTGACATATCAAATGTCAATACGATGATTATCCACGATGCGGACCGGCTGGGACTGTCGCAGCTCTATCAGCTGAGGGGCCGTGTGGGCCGTTCCAACAGGATGGCATATGCGTTCCTTCTGTACCGGAGAGACAAGATGCTCAAAGAAGTGGCGGAAAAGCGCCTGTCTGCTATCCGTGAATTCACCGATCTTGGCTCCGGGTTCAAGATTGCCATGCGGGATCTGGAGATCAGAGGTGCAGGAAACCTGCTTGGTGCCCAGCAGCACGGGCATATGGAGGCAGTCGGATACGATTTGTACTGCAAGATGCTCAATGAGGCGGTAAAGCATCTCAAAGGAGAGATGGAAGAAGAGACCTATACGACGACAATGGATCTGAACGTGGATGCGTTTATCCCGGATTCTTATATTCCGAACGAATATCAGAAGCTGGATATATATAAGAGGATTGCCGCGGTGGAGACGGAAGATGAGATGGAGGACATGGTAGAGGAGCTCATCGACCGTTTCGGCGATATACCGAAGAAAGTGGAGACGCTGCTTAACGTCGCCCGTCTGAAAGCGCTGGCCCACCACGTATACGTGACGGCTGTGGAACAGAAAGGCGAGACATATACCTTTGTGATGTATGAGAAGGCGAAGGTCCGTCCGGAACGGATTCAAGACCTTCTGGATACGTTCAAAGGGGCGCTCGTATTTAAGACGGATACGCCGCCATATTTTGTCTATGAAAAGAAGAGCAGGAATAAAAAGGAAAAGAATGAGGACATTCTGCAGGTTGTGAAAAATGTGTTAATTGGAATAAAAGGATTGATTGACGCTTAAAAACGGGCTATAATAGTGAAATTAGCAGTACTAAGGAGGGTATATAAAAACATGAAAAAGAGAGTGTTACTATTTGCAATAACGGGTCTGCTTGCGGCAGGCGTCCTCACCGGCTGCGGATCCATCGACGAGAATGACGTGGTGGCTACTGTGGGAGAGAAAGAGATTACAGCCGATGTTGCAAATTTCTTTGCGAGATATACACAAGCCCAGTATGAAACGTATTATTCCGGCTACCTTGGGGAAGATATGTGGAATACTGACGCTGCAGAAGGACAGACGTATGAAGAATATGTCAAGGACTCTGTGCTGAAAGAGCTGGAAAGGATGATTGTGCTGGAAGAGCACATGGGAGATTATGACGTATCTCTTACAGAGGAAGAGAAGGCTGTCATTGAAAAATCTGCCAAAACATTTGATGAAGATAATACGCTGGAATCCAAGGAGAAGATATCAGGCTCCAAGAAAACGGTAAAACGTGTACTGACACTGATGGCAATACAGAAAAAGATGTCAGAAGCCATAGAGGCGGGCGCGGATACGGAAGTATCGGATGACGAAGCGGCTCAGAAGAGTATGCAGTACGTACTGTTCCCCTATACGAAGACAGATGATTCCGGCGAATCTGCCGACCTGTCGGATGAGGAAAAGGCTGAGGCCAAAAAGAATGCGGAGAACTTTGCAGACAGCGCTAAGACAGCGGAAGACTTCAGCGCGCTTGCCACGGAGCAGGGGCTGGAAGCACAGACCGCCACGTTTGACAGCGAATCCGCAAGCCCGGATGAAGACCTCGTAAAGGCGGCAGACGCACTCGGAGAAGGAGAAGCAACCGGTGTCATAGAGACAGATGGCGGCTGCTATGTGGCCAAAGTGACCAGCCTTCTGGACAGAGAGGCAACGGATTCCAAAAAGGAAAGCATCGTCCAGGAGAGAAAGACGAAACTTTATGACGATACGTGTGACAAGTGGGTTAAGAAAGCGGGCGTGAAGGTGAACAAAGGAGTCTGGAAGAAAGTGGACTTCAATGACCTGAGCGTCACCATTAAGCAGAGCAGTGAAGAACCATACGCCGACGGAGCCAAGACAGACGACCAGGCGGAGTAAATGTGGGTTTAAGTAAATTAGGCGGCGGGCGGGGAGCCGGGTGGCAGATGCTTCGATGCGTACGAGGCTCCGACTATTTCACGTATCCCTAACCCTCCGGAATGCGCGCCGATAGCGGCTTGCATCCCGCAGGATAAGGGCTACGGTAAGGATTCTCCGCCTCTCCCGCTTACACCTGCGCATCTCCCACCCGGCTCCCCGCCCGCTATCTACTTCACTTAACAAGGGCGAGAGTGGCTGTGTAACGTTACTGGACAGCGGATGAACGCTGGCTGCGTCAGCTAGATGGAAAATGGTAGCAAGCTTAGTGTATACAGCACATACAGTTTAAAACGTTGTATATTATCGCAGTTAAACGTTTGCAGCGTGGCGTACACGCCGTTGCTGCAGGAAGAGCCGGAGTCAGGTAGGGGATGTTATCTCACATAACAGCCCTGTACCT
>NZ_KQ236743.1:560856-778073 GCF_001185345.1 Dorea sp. D27
AGGGCGAGAGTGGCTGTGTAACGTTACTGGACAGCGGATGAACGCTGGCTGCGTCAGCTAGATGGAAAATGGTAGCAAGCTTAGTGTATACAGCACATACAGTTTAAAACGTTGTATATTATCGCAGTTAAACGTTTGCAGCGTGGCGTACACGCCGTTGCTGCAGGAAGAGCCGGAGTCAGGTAGGGGATGTTATCTCACATAACAGCCCTGTACCTGATTCCGGCTCTTCCTCATTATAATTATAATTCCATTTTGCCAAAGGTTTTCACTCGCTCAGCTTTTTTATTAATATACCGGCACAGATAAATTCCTTCCGACCGCCAGTAACGTCACACAGCCGTCCCCGCCCGTGCCAGTAAAGCAGATGCCCCCTGCCTCCCCAGCGGCGTCCTAATTTACTAAACCCCCATTTATTGAAAGAAGCTTCCTACGATTTCGTTGACGAGCTTGCCGTCTGCTTTGCCTTTTACTTTTGGCATGAGAGACTTCATAATCTTTCCCTTATCTTTCGCTGTCGGGGATTCGATACCGAGTTCTTGCAGTGTAGCTTCCACGATTTCCCTGATTTCGGTTTCGTCCATCATCTTCGGAGCATACCCTTCCAGAACAGCCAGACGTTTGTTGCACTCGTCTATGATTTCCGTGCGGTCTGCAGGGGTCATCTCAAGTGTTTCTTTTGTCTGCTTTATTTCCTTTAGGATGACTTGCGTCTCTTCCTCTTCCGTCAGGTCGGAACGTTTGTCTATCGCTTTATTCTTAAGAGCAGCCAGCAGCATGGACAATGTCTCTTTCGTCTCCTTATCGCCCGCTTTCATAGCACGTACCATGTCACTTCTTACTTGTTCGATTTTACTCATATTATTTCCTCCGTTTTTAATTTTTCTGTCCCTATAAGATATAATAGTATACAAAGAACGTATTTTCAAGACGGTATCTCTTGAAACGGCAAGCATATTATTCTTATGCGGCATGTATGTTTTTCCTGCTTTTAACAGATAATACATTTATCTGCCAATCAAGATAAATGGAGGGAACATAAGGACATGAAAGCAACTGGAATAGTGAGAAGAATCGACGATCTGGGAAGAGTAGTGATTCCCAAAGAAATACGAAGGACTTTACGGATACGGGAAGGGGATCCGCTGGAGATATTTACGGACCGGGAAGGTGAGATTATCTTAAAAAAATATTCTCCGATAGGCGAGCTGTCTGCTTTCGCAAGGCAATATGCGGAAAGCCTTGCCCAGACGATGGGCTGCCTTGTGTGCGTAAGCGATATGGATCAGATTGTGGCATCAGCCGGAGGCGGGAAGAAAGATTTCCAGGACAAATATATCAGCAAGCAGCTGGAAAAAGCGCTGGAAGAAAGAAATCCGATTCTGGCGGCAGCCGGAGATAAGAAGTTCATGAAGACGATAAATGACCAGGACGATGAATATCATTATCAGGTAATCCACCCAATCGTATGTGAAGGCGACGTCATCGGCGGAGTCATCTTCCTGACGAAAGAGAGCAAAAAGAAGTTTTCAGAACTTGAACAGAAGATGGCTGCCTGCGCGGCAGGTTTTTTAGGCAGACAGATGGAACAATAATGGCATAAATCCGTAATCTGATTCATACCTTGTGATAGACGAGGAGGGATTAGATGGAGAGACGGATTCAGAAAGATTCAAAAGTCATGTGGGTGTTAAAGTCACTGCTTGCTTCTTATATCGTCACCGGAATTATGCTTCTGGTGCTGACTGTGCTGCTGTATAAGATGGACTTGAATGAAAAAGCGGTATCGGCCGGCATTGTGGCTATCTATGTCATGGCTACGCTTATCGGAGGCATCATTATCGGGAAGCTTGCAAGGGTGCGCAGGTTTGTGTGGGGACTTGGCCTGGGAATCGGATATTTTGCACTTCTGCTTCTGATTACGCTCGGAGTGTACCATACGCTGAACGGAAACGGTGCGAACCTCATAACGACGTTTATTCTCTGTGCCGGCGGGGGCATGGTGGGCGGAATGATTTCATAAAAAACAGCCGGAAAAATACTTCCAAAAACATATTGCTTATGTTATAATAACAAAAGTTAAGCAAACGTAAGGAGGATATTGACATGAAACATGTGAAGACATTGAATACACAGACTTTGAATAATACAGTTAAAAAAGGCGGATGCGGAGAATGCCAGACATCCTGCCAGTCAGCATGTAAGACATCCTGCACCGTAGGAAACCAGACGTGCGAACAGAAGAAATAATGAAACATCATACGGAATACTCGGGACAGCGGTCTTAAGGGTCGCTGTTTCTTGTTGTTTGAAAAAGGGGGATATACAGTTTGGTTCACCAGTATAAAAACAATGGATATAATATAGTCCTTGATGTGAACAGCGGGGCAGTACACGTAGTCGACGGGCTGTGCTACGATGTGATAGCAGAGCTTGAGGGGGCACCGGAAACCCAGACGGCAGAGCGCCTTAAGGCTCCAGATACGCTGGCGGGACTGAAGGAGAAGCTCAGCGGGGCATACGATGCGAAGGACATAGAAGAGGCGCTTGCGGATGTCGTGGAGCTGACGGAGGCGGGAAGGCTGTTTACGCCGGATACACATGAATGTCTGATTGAGGAAGTGAAGAAGAGGAAGACGGTCGTCAAGGCGCTCTGCCTGCATATTGCACACGACTGCAACCTCGCCTGCAAATACTGCTTCGCGGAAGAGGGAGAATATCACGGAAGACGCGCTCTTATGAGCTATGAAGTGGGCAGGAAGGCGCTGGATTTCCTCATAGCCAATTCCGGCAGCAGACATAATCTGGAGGTGGATTTCTTCGGCGGCGAGCCGCTCATGAACTGGCAGGTGGTGAAAGACCTTGTGGCTTACGGCCGCGGCCAGGAGAAGATACATGACAAGCGTTTTCGCTTTACCGTGACGACGAACGGTGTACTTTTAAATGACGAAATACAGGAATTTGTGAACAAAGAAATGGATAATGTTGTTCTAAGCCTGGATGGACGCAAGGAGGTCAATGATGAGATGCGCCCGTTCAGAAACGGGAAAGGCAGTTATGACCTGATTGTCCCGAAGTTCCAGAAACTGGCCAGGAGCAGAAACCAGGAAAAGTATTACATAAGAGGTACATTTACAAGAAATAACCTGGATTTTGCGGAGGATATCCTGCATTTCGCCGATCTGGGCTTCCGGCAGATGTCCATTGAGCCGGTCGTGGGAGAAGAGACGGACCCGTACGCGATCAGGGAAGAAGACATACCGGCAATCACGAGGGAATACGACAGGCTGGCACAGATTATGATTGACCGTGAAAAGCAAGGAAAAGGTTTTAATTTCTTTCATTTTATGATAGACTTAGACGGTGGACCGTGCGTGGCGAAACGCTTGTCAGGCTGCGGTTCCGGAACGGAATATCTGGCGGTGACCCCATGGGGGGACTTCTATCCGTGTCATCAGTTCGTAGGACAGGAAGAATTCCTGATGGGGAATGTAGAGGAAGGAATCGTCAGACCGGAGATTGCAGATGAATTCAGGAGCTGCAACGTATATTCCAAAGAAAAGTGTAAGAATTGTTTTGCAAAATTTTACTGCAGCGGCGGCTGTATGGCTAATGCCTATAATTTCCACGGTACGATCCACGATACGTATGAGGTTGGCTGTGAGATGCAGCGCAAACGTGTAGAGTGCGCGATTATGATGAAGGCGGCGCTGGCAGAGGAAGATTCGGAAGGATAAGAGAAAGGAAGTAGACCATGAAGAAGAGTAAAGGCATACTTAGTCTTGTCGTGACGGCGGCTCTCATAGCATTGCTCGCATTTACGACAGTGGCAGGATTCGGTAAGGGCAAGACCGGCTCTGCGGAAAATATTAAGCTCGGCCTTGATTTGGCGGGCGGGGTCAGCATCACCTATCAGGTAAAAGACAAGAACCCGTCAGAGGAAGAGATGCGGGATACGATCTACAAGCTTCAAAAGCGTGTGGAACAGTACAGTACGGAGGCGAACGTATATCAGGAAGGTGACGACAGGATTAATATCGAGATTCCTGGTGTAAGCGATGCAAATACTATCCTGGATGAACTAGGAAAACCAGGTTCCCTGGAGTTTCAGACGCAGGACGGTGAGACGGTCATAACTGGTTCTGATGTAAAGACTGCTAGCGCCCGCGCCGGCGAAGACGATATGGGCAATAAGGAATACAGCGTCGAGCTTGACCTGAACGAGGAAGGGACGAAGAAATTTGCCGAAGCGACAGAGGCGAACGTAGGCAAGCCTATCTCTATCATCTATGACGGTGAGACGATCAGCAGTCCGACGGTGCAGACGGCAATCACCGGGGGACAGGCATATATCACCGGTAATTTCAGCTATGAAGAGGCGGAGAACCTTGCGTCCACCATCCGTATCGGTGGACTGAAGCTGGAACTCACCGAGCTGCGTTCCAACGTGGTCGGCGCACAGCTTGGAGAGCAGGCAATCAGTACAAGCCTGAAAGCGGGTGCCATCGGCCTTGCTATCGTATTTATCTTTATGATATGCGTATACCTGCTGCCAGGTCTCGCATCCAGCCTTGCCCTCATAATCTATACAGGGCTCGTGCTCGTGATTCTGAATGCGTTCAATGTCACGCTGACTCTGCCGGGTATCGCAGGTATCATCCTCAGCATCGGTATGGCAGTGGATGCCAATGTCATTATATTTGCCCGTGTGCGGGAAGAGATGTCCAAGGGCAAGAGCGTGCGCAATTCCCTTAAGACAGGATTCCAAAAGGCCATGTCTGCCATCGTGGACGGCAATGTGACGACGCTCATCGCCGCGGCGGTACTGTGGTTTAAGGGGTCAGGCTCCGTCAAGGGCTTTGCCCAGACGCTGGCCATCGGTATCATCGTATCCATGTTTACGGCGCTTGTCATTACACGGATGATCGTGTATGCATTTTATGCGGTAGGGCTCAGGAAAGAGAAGCTGTATTACCGTCCGAGGAAGGAAAGGAAACCCATTGATTTCCTCAGCAGGAAGAAATGGTTCTTTGCCCTGTCGCTGGCGGTCGTCATCCTTGGCTTCGTGTTCATGGGCGTAAATGGTTCAAAAGGAAAGGGAGCATTTGCATACAGCCTGGAGTTTGAAGGCGGGACGTCGACAAATGTTACATTTACCAAAGAATATACGATTGAAGAGATAGATAAAGAGATTGTACCTGTCGTGGAAGAAGTGACCGGGGATGCCAATGTCCAGACGCAGAAGGTTGCGGACACGAATCAGGTTATCATTAAGACGAAGACGCTCAGCCTGGATGCGCGTGAGGCGCTGAACAAGGCGCTTGCCGACAATTTTAAGGTGGACGAGTCGCTCATTACCGCAGAGAATATCAGCTCGACCATCAGTAATGAGATGAGGCAGGATGCCATCATGGCGGTTATCGTAGCCACGATATTCATGCTGATCTATATCTGGTTCAGATTCAAGGATATCCGTTTTGCGGCAAGCGCTGTCACCGCGCTTCTGCACGATGTGCTCGTAGTGCTGGCTTTCTATGCTGCGGCCAGGATTTCGGTCGGAAATACATTTATCGCGTGTATGCTTACGATTGTAGGTTACTCGATCAATGCCACCATCGTCATATTTGACCGTATCCGTGAGGAACTGAGGCTGAAGACGAAAGCGACAGAGCTTGCGGAGGTGGTGAACAAGAGCATCACGCAGACGTTGACCCGGAGCATCTACACTTCTCTCACCACATTTGTCATGGTGGCCGTGCTGTTCGTGATGGGCGTGAGTTCTATCCGTGAATTTGCGCTTCCACTCATGGTCGGCATCATATGCGGCGCTTATTCATCCGTATGCATCACCGGTGCGCTCTGGTATGTCATGCGGACAAAGCTTGGGAAGAAAACGACAAATACAAAGAAGAAATAAAAGAGCGGTACAGTATACCAGCCATGGCCATATTTATATGGCTGTGGCTGTTTACAGTGGAGGGAAAGAGGATGGAACAGTGGGTGCTGCTCAGAAAAGGAGCAGATTTTGAAGCTATCGGGAAAGAATTCGGAATCAGCCCGAGGCTGGCCTGCCTGATCAGAAATCGGGACGTGGTTGGAACGGAGGCCGTACGCCGGTATCTCAACGGGACGATTACCGATCTGTATGACGGAATGCTCATGAAGGATATGGACAAGGCGGTAGAAATACTTCGGGAGAAGATAGACGGGGGCAGAAAGATACGTATTATCGGAGATTATGACATAGACGGTGTGAGTGCCACGTATATCCTGCTGAAGGGCCTGGGAAGATCGGGTGCTGATGTAGACAGTGACATCCCGGACCGTATTAAAGATGGATATGGACTGAACATAGAACTGATTGAGAGAGCTTACAGAGATGGAATTGACACGATAGTGACGTGTGATAACGGCATCGCGGCCAGTGAGGAGATTGCCTATGGCAGACGCCTCGGCATGACGGTTATCGTGACGGACCATCATGAAGTGCCATATGAAGAAGAGGGCGGTGAGAAGCATCATTTGCTACCGCCTGCGGATGCGGTCGTGGATCCAAAGCAGCCGGGCTGCAGCTATCCGTTCAAGGGGCTGTGCGGGGCGGCAATCGCCTATAAGCTCATAGAAGCGCTGTATGAGGCCATAGGAAATGAAGCGGATGACCTGGATGACCTTCTGGAAAATGTGGCGGTTGCCACGGTTGGCGATGTGATGGAGCTGGAGGACGAAAACCGGATTCTCGTCAGGGAAGGGCTGGAACGGCTAAGAAGAACCGTCAATCCGGGTCTTAGCTCCCTGATCGACTGTACCGGGGTAGACAGAAGGAAGCTGAATACGTACCATATCGGCTTTGTCCTCGGACCATGCCTGAATGCAGGAGGGCGTCTGGATACGGCGAAGCGTGCCCTTGACCTGCTCTGTGCGAAGAACAAGAAGGAAGCGGATATGCTGGCGGGGGATCTGAAGGCGCTGAATGACAGCCGCAAGGAGATGACGGCCGCCGCGGTGGACCAGGCGGTACATATGATAGATACGACATCTCTCGGCAGAGACCGCGTGCTGGCCGTATATCTGCCGGACTGCCATGAAAGCCTGGCGGGAATCGTAGCCGGGCGCCTGCGGGAGCGCTACTGCCGTCCTGCCTTTGTCATGACGGATGCGGAGGATGGAGTAAAAGGTTCCGGCCGCTCTATAGAAGCCTACCATATGTATGAGGAGCTTGCCGCATGCAGAGAACTGCTGACGAAGTACGGAGGACATAAGCTGGCTGCGGGATTCTCTTTAAGGAGAGATGATGTGGATCGGTTCCGCACGATGTTGAATGAGAACTGTACGCTGGAGGAGAATGATATGAGGGAAAAGGTGGTTATCGATATGGAGCTGCCGTTTTCCTGTGTCACAGAGGATATTGTCAGAGAACTTAGATACCTGGAGCCTTATGGAAAGGGAAATACGAAGCCTGTATTTGCTGCCAGAAAGGTGGAACTGCTTGGGGGCCAGATATATGGGAGGAATAAGAATGTGCTGAAGATGCGCCTGCGAGACGGCCGGGGCAGTGAGGTTGAAGCGGTGTATTTCGGTGATATCAGCCGGCTGTGTGCCTATCTGGAGGAACACTATGGCAAAGCCGCGCTGAAGCAGTTCCTGAACCGGCAGTCGAGCGGGATTACATTGTCCGTCACGTATTATCCGGAAGTGAACGAGTACATGGGAAACCGTACGATGCAGATTGTTGTCACGCATTACCAGTAAGCTGTCTAAAGTGTATAGAATTGTTTGAAAATAACATAAACTAATGTTATACTGTTTTTGTATTTATGTGAGAGAATGGAGAGGGTGTCATGAAACCAATAGAAGAATATGTAAGAAGCATACCGGATTTTCCGGAGCAGGGTATCATCTTCAGAGATGTTACCAGCGTGCTCCAGGATGCGGACGGTCTGCATCTCGCGGTCGACCTGATGCAGGGCAAGCTGGACGGGGTGGATTTTGACGTAATCGTGGGGCCTGAGTCCAGAGGATTTATCTTCGGCGTCCCTATTGCATATAATCTGCATAAACCGTTCATCCCTATCAGGAAGAAAGGCAAGCTGCCATGTGAGACGGTCTCTATCCGGTATGATCTGGAATATGGAACTGCGGAGCTTGAGATGCACCGGGATGCAATCAAGGAAGGACAGAAGGTCGTCATCATAGACGATCTCATTGCCACAGGAGGAACGAACGAGGCGATGATAAAGCTCGTGGAAGGTCTGGGCGGTGAAGTGGTAAAGACGGTATTTCTAATGGAACTATCCGGTCTGGAAGGAAGAAAGCGGCTGAAGGGTTATGATGTGGAATCCGTGATAGCTTATCCGGGCAAATAGACAGATATAAATTATGAAGAGGAAGGAGGCGTTAATATGTCAGAGAAAACGATATATGAGTCTGAGAACCGGATCGCACCGGAATCGATCGCAGATGAAATCTCGAAAGGACTTGAGATTGTGGACGGGCATGCCGTGAAGGCTCCCGGAGACTATGAGAACCCGGACCAGCTTTATGACATGTTAATTGCCCGTATCCGGAAGTACCATCCTTCGACGGACGTATCCATGATAGAGAAGGCGTATGAGACGGCCCAGAAGGCGCACGGTGACCAGTGCCGCAAGTCCGGGGAGCCGTATATCGTCCATCCGCTCTGGGTGGCCATCATACTGGCGAATCTGGAGATGGACAAGGAGACGATTGCCGCAGGGATGCTCCATGATGTCGTGGAGGATACGTCTGTTTCGGAGGAAAGGATAAAAAAGGACTTCGGAGAGGAAGTTGCGCTTCTTGTGGACGGTGTTACCAAGCTGGGACGGCTGTCCTATTCTTCTGACAAGCTGGAAGTACAGGCGGAAAATCTGAGGAAGATGTTTCTTGCCATGGCGAAAGATATCCGTGTCATCATCATCAAGCTCGCCGACCGTCTGCACAATATGCGTACGCTGCAGTTTATGACACCGGCTAAGCAGAAGGAAAAGGCAAAGGAGACGATGGATATCTACGCCCCCATTGCCCAGAGGCTCGGTATCTCCAAGATTAAGACGGAGCTTGACGACCTGGCGCTTAAGTATTCTCAGCCGGAAGTATTCTTTGACCTGGTGAATCAGATCAATTCCAGGAAGACGGAGCGGGAGGAATTTGTACAGCAGATTGTAGATGAGGTGTCCACACATATGAAGAATGCCAACATCAAGGCGGATGTCAACGGCCGTGTCAAGCATTTCTTCAGCATATATAAGAAGATGGTGAACCAGGATAAGACGGTAGACCAGATATATGACCTGTTTGCCGTGCGGATCATCGTCGATTCTGTGAAGGACTGCTATGCCGCGCTTGGCGTGATACACGAAATGTACACGCCGATACCGGGGCGGTTCAAGGACTATATAGCGATGCCGAAGCCGAACATGTACCAGTCGCTCCACACGACGCTTATGAGCTCGGTCGGGCAGCCTTTCGAGATTCAGATACGTACCGAGGAGATGCATAAGACTGCAGAATACGGGATTGCAGCCCACTGGAAATATAAAGAGTCCAGCGATGGCAAAAAGAGCGTGCAGGCGCAGGAAGAAGAAAAGCTGAGCTGGCTCAGGCAGATTCTCGAATGGCAGAGAGATATGTCCGACAACCGGGAATTTTTAAATCTCCTCAAAGGCGATTTGGATCTGTTTGCCGAGGATGTGTACTGCTTTACCCCCCAGGGGGATGTGAAGAATCTTCCAAACGGTTCCACGCCCATAGATTTTGCTTATGCAATCCACAGCGCAGTCGGCAACAAGATGGTAGGAGCCCGCGTCAATGGGAAGCTCGTCAATATAGATTATAAGATACAGAACGGGGACAGGATAGAGATCTTGACCTCCCAGAATTCAAGAGGACCGAGCCGTGACTGGCTTGGTATAGTCAAGAGCACTCAGGCGAAGAATAAGATCAACCAGTGGTTCAAGAAGGAGTTCAAGGAGAGCAATATCGTCAAGGGCAAGGAGATGATTGCCTCCTACTGCAAGGCAAAAGCGATTACACAGAGTGATATCATGAACTCCAGATATATGGAGATCGTGCAGAAGAAATACGGCTTCAAAGACTGGGAATCTGTGCTGGCGGCTATCGGCCACGGAGGGCTGAAAGAAGGCCAGGTCGTGAACAGGCTCGTGGAAGAGTATGGCAAGGAGCACAAGCAGGAGATGACCGACGAGGTTGTTCTGGAGCGTGTGGCGGAAGCATCCAAGAATAAGGTGCATATCGCCAAATCAAAGAGCGGAATCGTAGTCAAAGGTATCGATGATATGGCAGTCCGTTTTTCCAGATGCTGCAACCCGGTGCCGGGTGATGAGATTGTAGGTTTTGTGACCCGCGGACGGGGTCTTTCCATCCACAGGACAGACTGCGTCAATATGATACATCTGACCGAAGGAGAACGGGCACGGCTCATAGATGCGGAGTGGGAAAGCGAAGTGGCGGAGCAGAACGGCGGACAGTATCTGGCGGAAATCAAGATGTATGCCCATGACCGGCAGGGGCTCCTCATGGAGATGTCCAAGATATTTACCGAGGCGACTGTCGATGTGAAGTCTATGAACGTTCGTACGAGCAAGCAGGGGACGGCCACGATTGAGGCAGGATTTATCGTACACGGAAGGGAAGAGCTGGATATGATGGTAAAGAAACTGCGCCAGCTCGAAGGAGTCATAGATATAGAGCGGACAACAGGCTAAATGAGAGAGGATTACATGAAAGTAGAAAAATTTGTTACAGGAATTATCAGCACCAATTGTTATCTGGCCATCAATGAAGAGACGAGACAGGCTGTCGTGATAGACCCGGCAGCCTGCCCGTCCTATCTGATGGGGCATATAAAAAGCGAGGGGCTTGAGATAGAGGCCATCCTTCTGACACACGGGCATTTCGATCACATTATGGGCCTTGACGGCTTTCTTCAGGAATTTCATGTGCCGGTATACGTACATAAAGATGACGAACAGCTCATGACGGATCCGGAACTGAACCAGTCCGTCGTCTACACGTCAGGCTATACGTTTGGCATGGGCACATATATTCAAGACGGGCAGGCGATCCAAGCGGCGGGATTCGAGTTCAAAGTGCTGCACACACCCGGTCATACACCCGGCGGCGTGTGCTACTATGCCGAGGTTGAAAAGATACTGTTCAGCGGAGACACGCTGTTCCAGAGCTCTGTCGGCAGGACGGACTTTCCGCTCGGCAGCATGTCAGATCTGGTAAGAGGAATCAAAGAAAAGCTGATGGTACTGCCGGATGAAGTGCTCGTATACCCGGGGCATATGGGCGAGACGACGATCGGTTACGAGAAAAGTAACAATCCATTTCTATAAAAAGGGGACGTAACACTTTTCAAAAGGGTTACGTCCCAAATTGCATTTCACCCTGTACCGGAATGCATTTTGCCCTGTACCTAAATGAGAGTGTGAGGTTTTTTATGATTGAGATTTTTTGCAGTGATGAACTGTATACATACAATGTGTATCATATCACGAAGGCGTTCTTTCCGGAAGAGAAGGTGCATCAGCATGTGGAAGCGGATCGCAAGGATGCGGTACGGGTCATGCTGCCGGATGGCACGGTTCTTGTGATGGGACGGGAGGAGCTGCCCCAGTCTGCGGATCGGCAGGCGCGGAAGCGTTATATAGACAGAGAGCTGTATAAGAGGCTTGAGCGCCTTACCGGGCGCTCCCTTGCGTGGGGGCTTCTGACCGGAGTGCGTCCGACGAAAATTGCCATGAAGAAGCTGGAAGAGGGAATGCACGAGGAAGAGTTCTTACGTTTCTTTATGGAGCAGTATTATGTGGACAGGGAGAAGGCGCGGCTTGCGTGGGAGATTGCAGGACGTGAGAAGGAGCTTCTTGGCAGGCTTGACTGTGTGGACGGGTACAGCCTGTATGTCGGCATTCCGTTCTGCCCGTCTGTCTGCACGTACTGTTCGTTCAGCTCCGGCCCGCTGGAAGCGTGGAAGGACAGGGTAGAGGACTATCTGGATGCCTTGATGGAAGAGCTGGCCTATATCGGCAGAGCGTCCGCCCATAAGAAGCTGAACACGATATATATCGGCGGAGGGACGCCGACTACGCTGACCGCACATCAGCTGGAACGGCTCCTGGACTGCATAGGCACGAACTTTTCCATGGATCATCTTCTGGAATATACGGTGGAGGCGGGACGCCCGGACAGCATCACGGCAGAGAAGCTCAACGTGCTGTCCCGGCATCATGTCACCCGCTTGTCCATCAATCCGCAGAGCATGCAGCAGAAGACGCTCGATCTCATAGGGCGGCGCCATACGGTGGAAGACGTTGTCAGGACTTATGAGATGGCAAGGACTGCTGGATTTGACAATATCAACATGGATCTCATAGCGGGCCTTCCGGGTGAGACCGCGGAAGATGTGTACGATACGCTCAAGCAGACAGAAGCTCTGGCACCGGACAGCCTGACAGTGCATTCTCTTGCCATCAAGCGGGCGGCGCTGATGGGGCAGGAGCAGAGTGCGCTCGGCTACGTGAAAGCGCTGGACAAAGATGCCGGGGATATGGCGGCAAATATGACACGGATGATCCGGGCTGCCGCTGAAAGCGCCCGTCGAATGAAGCTCAAGCCATATTATCTGTACCGTCAGAAGAATATTGCGGGCAATTTTGAAAATGTTGGCTATGCAAAGGTTGACAAAGCAGGAATATACAATATACTTATTATGGAGGAAAAACAATCCATTATCGCCGCAGGTGCAGGTGCATCCACGAAGATTGTACTGAGGGAGGCTGCCGGGCTGCCGGGCGTTAATAACGATAAGGAGACGAATCTGATACGCATCGAAAACGTCAAGGCAGTTGACGCCTATATCGCGCGTATCGGCGAGATGATAGAACGTAAAGGAGAATGGTTATGGCGTTAAAGAAAAAACCGGTTACAGGTATGAAGGACATGCTTCCCAAAGAAATGGAAATCAGGGATTATGTCATACAGCTGATTAAGGAGACGTATAAGACATATGGCTTTTCTTCCATGGAAACCCCCTGTGTGGAACATATAGAGAATCTGTGCAGCAAACAGGGCGGAGACAACGAGAAGCTAATCTTCAAGATATTAAAACGCGGGGAAAAGCTTAAGATAGAACAGGCAAATGAAGAAAATGATCTTGTGGACGGGGGCCTTCGTTATGATCTGACCGTACCACTTGCAAGATATTATGCAAATCATGCGAATGAACTGCCATCTCCGTTCAAGGCGATGCAGATTGGCAACGTATGGCGGGCCGACCGTCCCCAGAAAGGCCGTTTCCGCCAGTTCATGCAGTGCGATATCGACATTCTGGGAGAACAGAGTAATCTGGCTGAGATAGAGCTCATTCTGGCCACGACAGCGATGCTTGGTAAACTGGACCTTAAGAACTTTACCGTATGTATCAATGACAGGAACATACTGAAGGCAATGGCCGCATTCAGCGGGTTCAAAGAGGAAGACTATGATGAAGTCTTTATCATCCTGGATAAGATGGACAAGATTGGCAGCGAAGGAGTCTCCGCTGAACTTCAGGAGCTCGGCTATTCAAAAGAGAATGTGGACACTTATCTGAAGCTTTTTGATGAGGTATCACCGGATGTAGAGGGGATTGCTTACCTTCGGGAAAAGCTTGGCTCCTGTCTGCCCCAAGAGACCGCTGATGGCATGGAGCTTATCATTTCCAGCGTAGAAGCGGCAAAAGAGGCGGAATTTAAGATGAAGTTTGATCCGACTCTCGTAAGAGGACAGTCCTATTACACCGGCACTATCTTTGAAGTCACGATGGATGATTTTGGAGGATCCGTAGCCGGAGGCGGCAGATATGACAAGATGATTGGGAAGTTTACGGGGCAGGATACACCCGCCTGTGGGTTTTCCATAGGGTTCGAGCGCATCGTCATGCTCCTTTTGGAACATGGTTACGAAGCGCCGGGCAACAGAGCGCGGAAAGCTTATCTGCTGGAGAAGAAACTGTCCGGGGAAGGGATGCTCAAAGTGCTTAGCCTGGCCAGGACTGACCGGGAAGCGGGTTTTCAGGTCATGATAGCGAATATGAAGAAGAATAAGAAGTTTCAGAAAGAGCAGCTGGAGTCTGAGGGATACGCTGAAATCATCGAATGTTATTCCGATTCCATTGACAGCTTATAGTAGAGAAGAAGATAAGGAGATTATAGTATGGCAGAATCAATGCAGGGCATAAAAAGAACACACCGCTGCGGTGAGCTGTCCGCCGCCAATGCAGGACAGTCGGTCACAGTCATGGGATGGGTGCAGAAGAACCGTAACAAAGGAGGACTCGTATTTGTCGATGTCAGAGACCGTTCCGGTATTATACAGGTAGTATTTGAAGAGGGAAGCACAGACGCGGGCCTTATCGAGAAAGCGGCCAGGCTTCGCGCGGAATATGTAGTCGCAGTCGCCGGAAAGGTGGAAAAGCGTTCCGGCGCCGTAAATGAGAACCTTGCCACAGGTGATATCGAGATCATACCAGCCGAACTGCGCATCTTGTCCGAATCGGAGACGCCGCCGTTCCCGATTGAAGAAAATTCGAGAACGAAGGAAGAGGTACGACTGAAGTACCGTTACCTTGACTTGAGAAGGCCGGATCTTCAGCGGAATATGATGATGCGGAGCCAGGTTGCTACGCTGACCCGGCAGTTTCTGGCGGAAGAAGGCTTTCTGGAGATAGAAACGCCGGTACTTATAGGGAGTACGCCGGAAGGGGCCAGAGACTATCTCGTGCCGAGCCGTATCCACCAGGGACACTTTTATGCACTGCCCCAGTCTCCACAGCTTTTTAAGCAGCTGCTCATGTGCTCCGGGTATGACCGCTATTTCCAGATTGCTAGGTGCTTCCGGGATGAGGATCTGAGGGCAGACCGGCAGCCGGAGTTCACCCAGATTGATATGGAGCTTTCTTTTGTGGACGTGGATGATGTCATTGATGTAAATGAAAGGCTGCTTTCTAAGCTGTTCCGGGAAGTTCTCGGTGTGGAAGTCCCGCTTCCGATACCTCGGATGACGTGGCAGGAGGCCATGGACAGGTTCGGTTCTGACAAGCCGGATACCCGTTTTGGCATGGAGCTTACGGATGTGACGGATGTTGTGAAAGGCTGTGAGTTCGCCGTGTTCAAAGGCGCCATAGAAAATGGAGGTACGGTACGCGGAATCAATGCCAGAGGCCAGGGCAGCATGCCCCGCAAGAAGATTGACAAGCTTGTAAGCTATGCAAAAGAGTATGGTGCCAAAGGACTTGCCTATATAGCAATCCAGGAGGACGGAACCGTAAAATCTTCTTTTGCCAAGTTCATGAAAGAGGAGGAGATGACAAGTCTCGTAGAAGCTATGGGCGGAGAGAGCGGCGACCTGCTTCTCTTTGCTGCTGATAAGAATAAAGTGGTATGGGACGTGCTCGGCAGCCTGCGCCTGGAGCTGGCTCGTCAGATGGAACTTCTTGACAAGGGCGAATATAGGTTCCTCTGGGTGACGGAATTCCCACTGCTTGAGTGGAATGATGAGCAGGGACGTTATACGGCCATGCATCATCCATTTACGATGCCGATGGAGGAAGATCTGGGATACATTGACACAGATCCTGGAAGGGTCCGTGCCAAGGCTTATGATATCGTGCTGAATGGAAATGAAATCGGTGGCGGAAGCGTCAGGATTTATAACCAGGAAGTGCAGAACAAGATGTTCGAGGTGCTCGGTTTTACACCGGAAAAGGCACAAGAGCAGTTCGGCTTTCTGCTGGATGCGTTCAGATACGGAGTACCGCCCCATGCAGGACTTGCCTATGGGCTTGACCGCCTTGTCATGCTTATGGCTAAGGAGGACAGTATCCGTGACGTCATCGCATTTCCGAAGGTGAAGGATGCTTCTGATCTGATGACGGATGCTCCGACGGCTGTGGAAGAGAAGCAGCTTAAGGAACTTGGACTCACCGTAACTGTTGATGAGTAGCTTGCAGGTAGATGTATGGAGCTGAAACATTTAAAATATTTTGTGGAAATAGCGGAACAGAAAAGCATGCGTAAAGCAGCAGACCGGCTGTACGTGACACAGCCGAACCTTACGAGGGCGATGCAGAATCTGGAAGAAGAGATGGGCATGAGGCTGCTCGTGCGTTCCAACCATGGCGTGAGCCTTACGACGACCGGGGAAAGCCTGTATTATTATGCCCAGTCTGTCATCAACCAGCTGAATGAGATAGAGGCACTGAAGCTGAAGGACAAGGAATTCATGCAGAACAAGCTGTCCTTATCTGTCGGAAATATCATCCTGAAGGATGAGATTATGCTGAACTTCTATGAAAACCTTCAGACACGCCATGCCAACATCTCCATACACGAGACGTCCATTGAAAAAGTGCTGATCCACGTCGCCAAGCTGGAGGCAGAGATTGGTATCATAGCCGTGAATATGGAGCAGTACCCGGCGCTGAACAAGATATTGGAGATCAAAGGGCTTGAAGCCCATGAGATAGCATCCAGCCCGCTGTACGTGCACGTTGGCGGAAAGAGCCCGCTGTATGGAATGGACAGCATAGAACCGAGGGAACTGCTGCGGCATACGTACGTACATCTCCCCTATGACTACTTTTCCAACCTCAATGAGCTCATTACGCTTGGGGATATCAGAGTCATGGACTTTAAGCATACGATCGTCATAAATAATTATCACGCTATCGTCAATATGATCAAACGTACAGATGCGTTCATATTTGGCGGAAAATGGCAGATAGAAGAGCTGAAGAAGGGGCATATCGACAGCCTGCTGCTCAACAACTGTGATGTGGAGAAAAAGCTCATGTGGATTAAGCGGAAGAAGGAAATTCTTTCCATTCAGGCAAAGGAATTCCTGGATATCATTAAAGAAAACTACGCAGACTAGGCGGTTGCGTTTGCGATACGTTTTATTTATCACAGAGGAATGAGGAAGAAGCATTATCCAAAAGGTATTTCATTCGTTATAATATAGGCAGGTCAAAAAACTTGTTATTATTTGAGGAGGAAATACATATGCGGAAATTTGGAAAGAAAAAGTTATTGAGCCTGCTGACAGCAGCGGCGATAGTGGCAACGACGGTTGGGTCATTTGCAGTGTGGGATAAGATTTCAGATACTCAAACCGCGAGCGTAACGATTAACAAACCAATACAGACGACGGTATCAGACTTTAGTATTGGGGCCTCTGGAACGGAAACCGGAGATACGATGGTATATACGGGCTCAACCAAGGTTAATGTGGCCAATGTACCGGCAGGCAAAGACTTGAAATTAACGGCTGTGTTAGCAGATGATTCGACGGAGAAGACCGGAGTAACAGTGGGGATAGCAAAAGAAGCTGCTGATGCGACAACCGGTTCATATACTGACGCTGGAATAGCATCAGGAGAGCATACATATTCGGTGAAGGTTAGTGCTGACAGGGCGGATGCTGTTAACTGGGCCAGCAATAATGAAGTGAAGGTAACGGTTACCGCAGAGTTGGTTGACACTCCAGCAGCGCCATAAGAAGAATTAAGATAACAAGAATAAATGGAAGGAAAGATACCATCACGAGGTGGTATCTTTTCTTGCAGGTTTAGTCATATTATTTTATAGAAAAACTGAGGCATACACTTTATGAAAAAAGCATTGCTGTATTTAAAAAACTTAATATTTATTTTTATAGTGATAGCACTTTTTTCTTATATAATCTGTATGAAATTCTATCCGGATAAAATAAAGGAGTTAACAGGGTTTCAGACGTATGTCATCTTGACGGACAGTATGGAGCCAACAATTCCGGTAGGCTCCCTCGTTGTTGACAGAAGTTTTGATGAAGAGGATCAGCTTAATGAGAATACTATCATTTCTTTTAAAGTAAACCGTCTTGGTGATGATGTCATCTTCACCCATTATTTTAAAAAGAAGGAAGTAGATGAGAGCGGTAAGGAGCGGTATTACACACAGGCAGAGAATGCCGACCGCTATGATGATTATAAGACTTACCGGGAAGATATATTAGGAACTTACGTGTTACATATCCCCTATGCAGGGAAGGTGGTTCAGTTTCTTCAGAGTCCCTTTGCCCTGCTGGAGCTTGGGATTATACTTATCATACTGCTTATCCATCATCTGCTTTGGAATAAGTTCGACAAGGAAGAAAAGGCACAGATGGAGTTGCAGATGTCCGATAATGCTAATTATTCGGTACAAGATGAGCCTGTTCCGGTAATTGATCAGACAAATGAAATGCCGCGTGAAGAACTATCTGCCAAAACGGCAGAGGCAGACGCTAATACGGACAAAGTTGAAAAGGAAGCGTGTGTGGAAGCGGAAGAAGAAGTTCAGGAAGAACCGTATATCGCAGAGGACGTATTATTCGGCTATCGTACGACACCGTCATCCGGGGCTTTTGAAAATGGAGGTGCAGGATTCACGCTATCAGTCAGCGTACATGGTATCGTACGTCTTGACGTACATAAAAAGAAAAAAACAGCAAGACGGTAGAGGTCGTTACGCTTCGCAAAAAGAGCTTGAAGAAGATTAAGAGGATAATAAAGGATAGTACGCTTGTTATCCAGAATCTCCCGGAGACGCTTGATAATGGGTATTCTGTCGGGACAGGCAGCTTCTTCAACTTCCGTGGCCGGCAGGTGGCAGCCTGGAATATAAAGCATAATAATCTGAAGAAGATTAAGTTGAAAGACTACGGATATTATAAAAAGCATAAAAAAAATATGCAGTATGAAAATGACGTGCTGGATATTTTTAAGAAGATTAGAAATGTTTTGAAAGCGGAAGGCATAAAAATAAATCTTGATTCTGCGGAGATAAAAGCTGGAAAAAGGAGCTAGCAGGTGTCGGACAAGCGTCCGGCACCTGCGGCAGTATCATGTTTCTATATGATAAAAATAAAAAAAAATTATCCCAAGAAAAGTGTTGACAAATAGGAGAGTATATAGTATATTAATTATTGTTCTGAGGAACAAAAACACAACATATGCGACAGTGGCTCAGTTGGTAGAGTACGACCTTGCCAAGGTCGGGGTCGCGGGTTCGAACCCCGTCTGTCGCTTTGAAAATCTAATATTCGAAGTGCTTTTGCTGCTTTGCTTAAAAAGTACGATTGGAAATACAGTTGATGACAATAGGTACTGAAATAATAATCCAAGCATATTGGGAGATTATTTCGGTATCTATTTTAGTTTTAGGAATATTTGTCTTTCGTTCTGATTGTGGCGATGTTATACTGGATATATAGGGAGACACATAAATCATTCCAATTGTATCAGGAGGTGGATTATGAGTAATAAAGAACGCCAGATGCAGATATTAAAAGAGATACTGGTAGAAGATTTTGAAGCAAAGGAAGCCGGTATGCGCGGGGGCAGTACGTTGTTCGAAGTGACTTCTATCGAAGGAGTCGAGATTCCGGAAGGTCTTACTGTCATCGTTAATTATGATGATTGTGGAAAAGTGAGATGGGTTGGCCCGTCCGTCCCTCTCTACATGCCGAATGTCTCAGAGGAAATCGATGATATGCGCTTTATGGGGAACCTGAATGTATTTGTCATGAGGAAAAAGAAGGTACTTAAGCAAATACACAGATCTCTCGATGGGGAGGCATTTGCTAAGAGAGAAAACACATGCAGCCTGAGAGAACTACTGATATGTGAGTAGATGAAGCTGCAGAAATGACATTCTGGCTGGTGGCCGCTACATAGCATCAGAGCAGCTTACGATATGGCAGGTTCCGGATTGGGGATCTGCTTTTTTATTTAGGGCTCAATACAGCAATGGCGGGCTTCTGGAATATGTGACACTGGAAGTCGCATTTCAAATGTGGTATACTTTACATCATGACCTGATATAAGAACAGGAACTGCCATAGCCCCGGCGGCGTGGCAAACATGATTAGCAGTTATGAATTAAGGAAACGGACGGTGATAATATATGACAGAGAAGAGAACGGTCAAAGTAGCGCTCCTCGGGCTGGGAACAGTCGGAAGCGGGGTATACAAGTTAATTGAGAGACAGCAGAAAGAGATGGTGCACAAAGTTGGTGCGGATCTTCGCATCGAAAAGATTCTTGTACATAGTATAGGCAAGAAGAGGGATGGCGTGGATGCCTCTCTGCTGACCGACAGGTGGGAAGATATCATAGACGATAGCGAGATTGAGATTGTCATCGAAGTGATGGGCGGTATAGAGCCGGCCAGGACGATGATACTTGAGGCGCTTAATTCTGGTAAGAATGTTGTTACAGCCAACAAAGACCTTGTAGCCGAATATGGAAAAGAACTGCTGGACGCGGCTGAGAACAATGGGGTGGATTTTCTGTTTGAGGCTGCGGTTGCGGGAGGAATTCCGATTATCCGTCCTTTAAAACAGTGCCTTGCTTCTAATGAGATTGATGAAGTGATAGGAATCATAAACGGTACGACCAATTATATTTTGACGAAAATGTTCGAGGACGGCATGGACTTTGAAGAAGCGCTTGCAAAGGCGACGGAACTTGGGTATGCGGAAGCAGACCCCACGGCAGATATAGAAGGGCTCGACGCAGGGCGTAAGGTGGCTATCATGGCGTCCATCGCCTTTCATTCCAGGGTAGTATTCTCTGATGTATACACGGAGGGCATAACCGGCATTACGGCTAGAGATATCCAGTACGCGCGGGAATTCAAAAGTGTGATTAAACTGCTTGGTGTTGCGCATAATACAGAAGACGGCATAGAAGTTGGAGTCTATCCTATGCTGCTTCCAAAGGATCATCCGCTGGCATCGGTCAGGGAGTCTTTTAACGCGGTCTTTGTCCACGGTGACGCAGTCGATGATGCGATGTTCTATGGAAGAGGGGCAGGAGAGTTCCCGACGGCCAGCGCGGTCATGGGCGATGTCATAGACGTGGCGAGGGACATCCAGTACCACTGTACGGGCAGAATCAGCTGTACATGCTTCAGGACGACGCCCATCAAGAAGTTTGACGATGTGAAGAATAAATTTTTCCTCCGGATGCAGGTGGATAACAAGCCGGGAGTCCTGGCTGCGATTGCCAGCGTGTTCGGCGTCCACAAGGTAAGCATTTCTAAAGTAGTGCAGAAGATAATCAAGGATGGGGCGGCGGAGCTTGTCATAGTGACAGAAGCGGTGAAGGAATATCACATGAAGGATGCGCTCGAACACTTGAAGGATATGGAGACGACAAGGGAAATCAGCAGTATTATCCGGGAGTATTAGGAGTGACAGATTTGATATGGAAGAGTTAGTTAAACAGAATCCATTGGCCGCTGAACGAGTTGGCAGGCTGATAGCAAAATTTGCGGTTCCGGCAATCATAAGCATGCTTGTCAGTTCGCTTTATAATATAGTAGACCAGATATTTATCGGACAAGGGGTAGGCATGCTTGGAAATGCGGCGACGAATATTGCATTTCCGGTATCTATCATCTGTACAGCAACAGCGCTGCTGCTCGGCATCGGAAGCGCTTCTAATTATAATCTGGAGTCTGGTGCTGGAAATCCGGAACGTGCAGCCAGGATAGCAGGAACAGGCCTGTCCATGCTCGCGGTTAGCGGTGTGTTCATAGCTGTTATCGTGCTCGTATTCTTAGATCCGCTTCTGCATCTGTTTGGCGTCACGCCGGACGTGCTGCCGTATGCCCTGGATTATACAGGGATCACGGCGTTCGGTATCCCGTTTCTGGTGCTTACGACCGGTGGGAATCACCTCATCCGGGCGGACAGGAGTCCGACATATTCCATGACGTGTATGCTTACAGGTGCTATCATCAACACGATACTGGACCCTCTTTTTATCTTCGGATTCCACTGGGGAATCAAGGGAGCAGCCTGGGCGACGATTATCGGGCAGATTATCTCCGGAATTATGGTAATCGTCTATTTCACGAAAATCCGTCATATGGAGCTTACCGTTTCCATGATGCGGCCGAAGGGGACTTATCTCAAGGCTATCATGTCGCTGGGGATGGCGGCATGTATCAATCAGATTGCCATGGCTGCCGTACAGATTGTGATGAATAATACGCTGCGCCATTACGGGGCCTCCTCCGTGTATGGGACAGACATCCCGCTCGCGTGCGTAGGAGTCATATCCAAGGTCAACATGGTCTTTATGGCTATCTGCATCGGAATCTCCCAAGGGTGCCAGCCAATTTGGGGATTCAACTACGGCGCGGGTAATTTCGGGAGGGTCAAGGAAACGTATAAGAAAGCCGCGGTCCTCTCCCTGGCAGTAGGCATCCTGTTTTTTACGGCATTCCAGATATTTCCGAGACAGATAGTCAGCATATTTGGCAGCGGAAGTGAAGAATACTTCCATTTTGCGGAACGATATTTCCGCATCTTTATGCTGATGACGTTTATAAACGGCCTGCAGCCGATGTCATCTGGATTCTTTACGTCTATTGGGAAGGCGAAGCTTGGCATCGTGGTATCCCTTACGAGGCAGGTCATATTCCTGCTGCCGCTGATTGTGCTATTTCCACTGTTCATGGGAATTGATGGGGTCATGTATGCGGGGCCGATTGCAGATGCTGCGGCAGCAGCGGTGGCGATTGCATATGCGTACCGTGAACTGAAGAAGTTTAACCATTGCCCTGCGCAGGATAATGTGCTAGAATGAATAGGTAAAAATTAAATAAGAAAAGCAGAGTAGAGATATGTGCGTTAAGTGCCAGCCGGACGGGGAGTTGCCGGCAGGACGAAAAGCATGGAAGCTTGCGGTACATATCTCGCATCCCGCTGCTACACATAGACAGAAGATACCTGCTGTGCGTAGCTTTAAGGACAACTACTGCAAAGGAGGTATTTTTATGAAGAAAATCAAGTCACTGTTCACGGACTCCTTTCACGAGTTAAGAAGCTTAAAGACATTGGCTATGGCGGCCATGCTGCTTGCAATTGCGGTCGTGCTGGGGTTCTACACGCTGCAGCTTACCGATTACATCAAGATCGGCTTTGCGTACATCGCAAACGAGCTTGCCGGTATGATGTTCGGGCCGGCCGTGGGAGGCGTGGTGGGAGGTCTCGCGGATTTGGTAAAGTATCTGGTGAAGCCTACGGGGCCTTTCTTTCCGGGTTTCACTATCAGCGGACTGCTCGGCGGCATCATCTACGGGATTGTGCTCTACAAGAAGCCGCTCAGCATGAAGCGTATTATAGCGGCCAACGGACTGGTGACGCTGCTTATCAATCTGCTGTTGAATACGTATTGGCTTACACTGCTGTACGGCAATACGTTTGTTGCGCTTCTTCCGGCCAGGATTGTGAAGCAGATCATCATGCTTCCGATAGAAGTTATTCTGTTCTATGCGGTGGCAAAAGTGCTTTCCAGGGCGCATCTGTTTGCAGGTGCAGGCAGGGCCGCAAAGCTTTAGTCGGGTTTGAAGTATACGGACAGCAATGTCTGGCAAGTTGAGATACAGGGCAAGTGTTGCGGCAGACGCCGGACATTTGCCCTGTTGTATTTTGAGTGGATGAATAAGAGACTGAGATAAAGGAGGATAATAAGATGCCGGTCGGAGTGGTTGTGGACAGCTTATGTGTATTTGCGGGAGGGATAGCAGGAGCATGTCTCGGCAAGAGGCTTGATAAAAATCTGTGCAATACGCTGACGCTCGTATTTGGCGTGTGCAGCATGACATTGGGGATTACGAGCATCATAAAGATGGAACAGATGCCGGCTGTCATATTTGCTGTCATCCTCGGGACAGTCGCCGGGGAGCTGCTACGTCTGGAAGATCGCATTGCATTGGCGGCAGAGAAAGTGCAGGCGCCGGTTGCAAGAATCATGAAGACAGATACGGAGGACAGTAAAGATACATTCCTGGCCGAGTTCATCAGCATCCTCGTGCTGTTCTGCGCCAGCGGCACCGGGGTATTTGGGGCCCTTCAGTCGGGGATAACGGGAGACCATACTATCCTCATATCAAAGGCCATACTGGATTTGTTTACGGCGGCGATATTCGCCGCAAGCCTCGGGTTCATCGTCTCGCTCGTGGCAGTGCCACAGTTCGTCATATTAATCGTGCTGTATCTGTGTGCAGGTCTGATCATGCCCATGACAACGGACACGATGCTGGCAGACTTCACCGCCTGCGGAGGCATACTCATGCTGGCGACCGGCTTCCGGATAGCAGGGATCAAACGCTTTCCTATCGCCAACATGCTGCCGGCCATGGCACTTGCCATGCCGTTTTCGTGGATATGGACACAGATAATGTAAGCTGGAGCGGGTTTGGGACGGGGGAAAATTCAATTTCCCCCGTCCCAAACTCGCTTTTATGGTGTCCCCAAATGGCTTGACATTTTGCCGGAAGTATAGCATGCTATATATGAATACTGTCGTTATACTAAGGATAAGGGTGATGGCATGCAGGAACGATTACCGATAGGGTTTGTGTTTAAGCAGATTAATAATGTATATGAGAAGGAATTTAACAATTTACTACGGACGTTGGGCATCACAGCGTCCCAATGTGCGGTACTTGATTACCTGTTTTCCAGCAGGAAGGAAGAAGTGAACCAGAGGGATATCGAGAAAGCGCTCAGCCTGAAGAACCCTACGGTTACGGGGCTTTTGAAACGGCTGGATGAAAAAGGGTTCATCCTGATTGTGCCGAGCAATAAAGACAAGAGATGCAAGGTGGTATACCTGACGGAAAAGGCGTATGACATCCAACGCAGGATGGAGGCAGACCGGAAGAAGATAGATAAAAAGCTTACAATCGGCATGACGAAGAAAGAGATAGAAGCGCTTCAGAAGATGCTCGGGAAAGTGCTTTACAACATATCAGACCCGTAGGTGTTTCCAAAAGGGACAGGGCAAAGGTGAATTGGGGACGGAGGAAAATGAATTTTCCTCCGTCCCCAATTCACCTTTGCCCTGTCCCTTTTGCATAATCGGAGTTTGTTGAGAAAAGACTATCAATAAATAAATTACACTTGCTATATAAAAATACTTATGATATATTTATTAATGTAAATGATTATCAATATCAAAATATCAAAGAAAGGAATCAGATATGCCTGTTGAAGTTGTATCTTATATGCTGACGGTTGCAGATGTGAAAAGGCGGCTGCAGTTCCAGCTCATCCTGCAATGTGCCCCGTTTTTAAAAGGACTTAAGGTTACCTGTATCACGAATGTGGATAAGGGTGTCTGTCAGGAGCTCAGGACGGTGCTTTCCGACACCGGGATAGAATATAGAATACTGGCCGTGAGAAAAGGCAGATGTCTTGTGTTCTTTTTCAGACGGGCAGCCTTTAAGGAGTATCTCAACCGGGAGGATATCAGAGGATTTCTTTCTTTCCATGGTTACGGATGCGCTGGCAGAGAAGCGGATGTAGACGATATCCTGCAGAAGCTTTCCGCCAGAATATGCCGTTACTCGAAGGAAGACATAGCATTTCCACATGAGATAGGCGCTTTCCTGGATTATCCTCTTGAAGATGTAAAGGGATTTATAGATAACGGTGGAAAGAACTGCCTGATTACAGGATACTGGAAAGTGTACGGAGACCCGGAGAAGGCACAGATGATATTTCTTGCCTATGACAAGGCCAAGACAAGTGCTGTGAATGAGTTTCTGGCAGGCAAGCATATCCGGGATATCGCGTGTGCAGCAGGAATCAAAGCAGCAGCGGTGTAAGACAATCTGACGGGAAGGAGCGTGGCATAGATGAGTGTAGTGATTATAGGTGGGAATGAACGGATGGAGCAGCAGTATAAGCAGATCTGCAAACGTCATAAATATAAAGCGAAAGTATTTACGCGGATGTCCGGGAACCTTAAAACGCAGATAGGACAGCCGGATCTGATTATACTGTTCACCTCTACCGTAGCGCATAAGATGGTCCACTGTGCGTTGAAAGAAGCGGAGCGGTACAATATCCGGGTAGAACGCTCCCACAGCAGCAGCGCAAATGCGCTGGACACTGTACTTCAGAACATAAAGCCAGCGTAGCATAGGATTTGAGCTGTAATAGCGTAAACGGCCCAGACAGGTTTCCGCAGCAGGAACCTGTCTTTTTTGTGTCCTTTTATCCTCTGCACAGAAAGATTACAGAAAGGGAGCGCTTATTTTCATGACAGGAGCGAGAAATCATGTTATCATAATGGATAGACTAAGCAGGAGGTATGAGAAATGAGTTATGCAGATAACGTGTTTATAGCTATGTGCAGAGATATCATAGATAACGGTACAGATACAAAAGGAGAGAAAGTGCGCCCGGTGTGGGAAGACGGGACGCCGGCTTTCACCGTCAAAAAGTTTGGCGTTGTCAACAGATACGACCTGTCAAAGGAATTCCCGGCACTTACGCTTCGGAGGACCGCTATTAAAAGCTGCACGGACGAGCTGCTCTGGATATGGCAGAAGAAGTCGAACAATATCCATGACCTGAACAGCCATATATGGGACAGCTGGGCGGATGAAGACGGCTCCATCGGCAAGGCTTACGGATATCAGATGGGCGTCAGGCATCAGTATAAAGAAGGCATGTTCGACCAGATTGACCGCGTCATCTATGATCTGAAGCACAATCCATACAGCCGTAGGATTCTGACGAATCTCTATGTCCATGAAGATCTGCATGAGATGGCGCTGTATCCATGTGCGTACAGCATGACGTTCAATGTGACAAAAGAAAAAGACAGCGACATGCTGACGCTCAACGGAATACTGAACCAGCGCTCCCAGGATGTGCTGGCAGCCAATAACTGGAACGTATGCCAGTATTCTGTGCTTCTCCACATGCTTGCTCAGGTGTGTGGCATGAAAGCAGGAGAGTTCGTCCATGTCATAGCGGACGCGCACATATACGACAGGCATATTCCGCTGATAGAAGAACTGATAGGAAGAGAACCGCTTCCGGCACCTGCATTCTGGCTGAACCCGGAGGTGAAAGACTTCTACGACTTTACACGTGATGACGTGAAGCTGATAGATTACAATACGCACGAACAGATTAAAAATATACCGGTAGCGATATAGGAGGAGACGTATGAATTTGATAGTAGCGGTAGACAAGAACTGGGCGATAGGACTGGGAAACAAACTGCTTGTGAGCATTCCACAGGATATGAAGTTCTTCCGGGAGACGACGAAAGGCAAGGTAGTGGCGATGGGGCGCAAGACGCTGGAGAGCTTTCCAGGCGGGCAGCCTCTGAAGAACAGGGTAAATGTCGTGATGACGACAGACAAAAGTTATGATACGAACGGAATCGTGCTGGTACATTCTCTTGACGAGATGCTGGACGAGCTTAAGAAATATCCGTCCGAGGACATTTATGTCATCGGCGGCGAGGCGATATACCGCCAGCTCCTTCCTTATTGTGACCGGGCATATATTACCCGGATCGACCATGCATATGACGCTGACACATATTTCCCGAACCTGGATGAAGACCCGCAGTGGGAGATGACAAAGACAAGCGAGGAACAGACATATTTCGATTTGGAATATGTATTTACCGTATACGAGAGGAAATCATGAACATTTTAAGCATTACGGCCCAGAAGCCGGAGAGTACAGGCAGCGGCATCTATCTGACAGAGCTTGTGAAGACATTTGCCGCTCAAGGACATAAGCAGGCGGTCATAGCGGGAATCTATGAGGACGACAGTCCCCAGTTTCCGGAAGGTACCACCTTCTATCCGGTCTGTTTTTCAAGTGAAAGGCTGCCGTTCCATATCGCGGGCATGTCCGATGAGATGCCTTACAGAAGTACGCGCTACTGCGACATGACGGACGATATGGCGGAGCAGTTCAGGAAAGCATTTCTGGAAGTGGTTGACAGAGCGGCAGAAGAGTTCCGGCCGGACCTCATACTCTGCCATCACCTGTACCTGCTCACTGCCTGCGTGCGGGAGCATCTTCCGAATCACAGAATCTACGGGTTCTGCCATAATACCGATTTGCGGCAGATGATGAAGAATCCGCTTTGGCGTGATTATATCGCGGAACAGATCCGCGGTCTGGACGCGGTATTTGTGCCGCAGTCCGCCCAGGCGGAAGGGGTGGCTCGGATATATGGGATGGATCCTGGCAAGATACATATATCCGGAACAGGATATAACCACGAGATTTTCCACAGGACGGAGGGCAGGCGCAGAAGAGACGGCGTTCTGCGGCTCGTGTTTGCGGGAAAGATAGCAGAAAAAAAGGGTGTCATGAGTCTGATAAGATGCCTGCGCCATCTGCCTTACGGGAGAGGGGCTCTCATCCTGCGTCTGGCGGGAGGCGCCGGAAATGAAGAGGAATACAGGGAGATAGAACGGCTTGCCGCGGCATCCCCGTACGAGGTGGAATTCTTAGGAAAGCTTCCGCAGGAGGAACTGGCAAAGGTGTATAACGACAGCGATATATTTGTCCTTCCATCCTTTTTTGACGGGCTGCCGTTAACTGTAATAGAGGCACTGGCCTGTGGTGATAAGGTCGTTGTGACAGATTTTCCGGGTATACAGGACTGGCTTGGCAAAGAAGCGCCCGGAGCGCCGGTCTTTTATGTATCCATGCCCCAGATGCATCATACGGACGAAGTGGTGGCAGAATCACTGGATGCATTTGAAAGGGAGCTTGCCGACAAGATTAAGGAATGCGCGGAACTGGCGATGGAAGGCAGAACAGACATCACGCACTTGTCCTGGAAAAATATTTGCGAAAGAATATTGGAAATCAGTTGACATATGTGAGGCAAATCTACTATAATAACATTAATTATCTGAGAAATGCTATGACAAGGAGGAGTACATAATCCCCTGATGCAAAGAGAGAAGATGGCTGGTGGAAATCTTCGTGACGGAATTATGGAAGTAGCCTTTGAGCAGTGAACCGAAAGGACAGCAGAGGGCAGTACGAGTAGACTTCAACGCATTCCCTGCGTTAACGGGGAACAGTATCGGAGATGGGTAATAGATGCATGAGTCTCCTGTATTGGTTGAGTGCAGAGGGCGCGGCTCTCTGAAATTAGGTGGTAACACGGATGTAATATTCGCCCTAAGCCGGACGGCTTAGGGCTTTTCTTTTCGTCCGGGACATGAAGGAGGTAGTTTATGAAAAGAATCAGTGGGAACAAATTATTGGTCAAGGCGCTGAGGGAAGAAGGTGTTGACACCCTGTTCGGATATCCGGGTGCCTGCACGATTGATATCAGCGATGAATTGTATAAACAGGATTATACGAAAGTAATCCTGCCGAGGCAGGAAGTGGCACTCGTCCATGAGGCTGACGCGTATGCCCGTTCTACCGGAAAAGTCGGCGTCTGCCTCGTCACGAGCGGGCCGGGAGCCACGAACCTTGTGACCGGACTTGCGACGGCAAATTATGACAGCGTGCCGCTCGTATGCTTTACGGGACAGGTGGCGCGGCATCTGATTGGCAATGACGCGTTTCAGGAGGTCGATATCGTGGGCATCACGAGGAGCATCACAAAATATGGAATCACCGTGCGTGACAGGGAGGATCTCGGACGTATCATAAAAGAAGCCTTCTATATTGCCCGCACCGGAAGACCGGGACCAGTTCTTGTAGACCTCCCGAAAGACGTGATGGAAGAGCTCGGGCCGGCTGAATACCCGGAAGAAGTGAACATCCGCGGATATAAGCCGAACACGCATGTCCACATCGGACAGCTCAAGCGTGCGATTAAAATGCTTGGCAAGGCAAAACGGCCAATCTTTCTGGCAGGAGGCGGAATCAATATCGCGCGTGCCAACGAAGCGTTCACGGAGCTGGCTGAGAAGACGAATGTTCCGGTTATCACTACGGTTATGGGACGGGGAGCTATCCCTACGAACCATCCACTCTACGTGGGTAATGTAGGGATGCACGGTGCATATGCGGCAAATATGTCTGTAAACGAATGCGACCTTTTATTTTCCATAGGGACACGGTTTAACGACCGCATCACCGGTAAGCTGCATTCCTTTGCGCCGCACGCCCAGATCGTACATATTGATATCGACACGGCTGCCATATCGAGAAACGTACAGGTAGACGTGCCGATTGTGGCGGATGCCAAAGAAGCTGTCGAGAGGATGCTCGAATATGTGTCAGAATGTGACACGCAGGAGTGGCTTGAGGAAGTGAACGAATGGAAAGCCGTGCATCCGATGGCAATGAAGCAGAAACCGGTCATGACGCCTCAGGATATTATAGAGAAGATCAATGAGATGTTCGACGAGGCAATCATAGTGACAGACGTAGGACAGCATCAGATGTTTGCGGCACAGTTCGTAGAGCTGACGGCGAAGAAACGTCTGCTCATGTCAGGGGGGCTCGGAACGATGGGATACGGGCTGCCGGGAGCAATCGGAGCCCAGATCGGCAGCCCGGACACGCCGGTCATCTCCATATCAGGCGACGGCGGCATGCAGATGAACATACAGGAACTGGCCACAGCCGTACTGGAAGAGCTTCCTATCATCTCTTGTATCTTTAACAATAGCAATCTTGGTATGGTCCGGCAGTGGCAGAAGCTTTTTTACGGAAAACGGTATTCCATGACGTGCCTCCGCTCGGGAGCGGCGTGCAGAGGAAAATGCGGAGAAGTGGCATGTCCGGAATATACGCCTGATTTTATTAAGCTTGCAGAGAGCTATGGGGCGAAGGGAATCCGCGTGGCAAAGAAAGAGGAGATAGAGGCTGCATTTGAAGAGGCGAGGAAGAGCACGAAGACACCGACCATCATAGAATTTATCATTGATCCGGAAGATCTTGTATATCCGATGATACAGCCTGGCGGAACATTGGAAGATATGATTCTGGACTGTTAGAAAGGAGTGAGGACGATGAGTAATGGAAATGGAATGAAGAAAAGATGGATATCGTTGTATGTGGAGAACCAGGTAGGGGTTCTCTCGAAGATTTCCGGACTGTTTTCCGGAAAGTCCTACAACATGGACAGTCTTACCGTGGGTACGACGGAAGACCCGACAGTTTCCAGGATGACGATAGCGACGGTCAGTGATGATGAGACGTTTGAACAGATAAAAAAGCAGCTGAACCGGCTTGTAGAGGTGATAAAGGTCATAGATTTTACTGACATATTTGTAAGGATGAAAGAGATTCTGTATGTGAAGGTACGGAAATGTACGCCGGAAGATAAGGTAGAGCTGTTCCAGATAGCGGAGACATTCAAGGCGAAAGTAATCGATTACGGCAAAGACAGCCTGCTTCTGGAGTTCGTCCAGACAGCCACGAAGAATGATGCGGTCATCAAGCTGATGAAAGAGGAGTTCCAGAGCATAGAAGTCGTGCGAGGCGGAAGTGTCGGAATAGAATCCATCAGCATGATGGAGAGGTAGGCGCTTGTTTTTTTAAAAAACAGAGTGCACTCTTGAATTTTGACCTGCACGGTATTATAATTAGAGAAGATAAAACAGAAGTTTTCCAGGACGGAGGAATGAGAACATGGATAAGAAGAATATAGACTGGGCGAATCTGGGATTTGGGTATATCCCGACAGAAAAACGATACGTTTCCAACTACAAAGACGGGGCGTGGGATGAAGGAACGCTGACCTCCGATGCCAATGTAGTTATCAATGAGTGCGCGGGGGTTCTCCAGTATGCGCAGACAATCTTCGAGGGGATGAAGGCGTACACGACAGAAGACGGACATATCGTTACGTTCCGCCCTGACTTGAATGCAAAACGGATGGTTGATTCTGCAAAGCGCCTTGAGATGCCGGCATTTCCGGAAGACAGGTTTGTGGAAGCAGTAAGGCAGGTCGTGGAGGCAAATGCGGCTTATGTTCCGCCTTACGGTTCAGGTGCCACCTTGTATATCAGGCCATATATGTTCGGCTCCAATCCTGTTATCGGTGTAAAGCCTGCAGATGAATACCAGTTCCGGGTATTCTCCACCCCGGTAGGCCCGTACTTCAAAGGCGGGGCTAAGCCGATTACAATCCGCGTGTGCGATTTCGACCGGGCAGCGCCGCACGGGACGGGACACATCAAGGCAGGACTTAACTACGCCATGAGCCTTCATGCTATTATGAGCGCTCATGCAGAAGGGTATGACGAGAACATGTACCTCGACGCGGCGACAAGGACAAAAGTGGAAGAGACCGGCGGAGCCAACTTCATATTCGTGACAAAGGACAACAAGGTCGTAACACCGAAGTCTGATACCATACTTCCTTCCATCACAAGACGCTCCCTCATATACGTGGCAGAGAAGTACCTGGGACTGGAAGCAGAAGAAAGAGAAGTGTACCTCGACGAAGTGAAAGACTTTGCAGAATGCGGTCTCTGCGGTACCGCAGCCGTAATCTCGCCAGTAGGGAAAGTTGTGGACCACGGCAGAGAAATCTGCCTGCCCAGCGGCATGGAAGAGATGGGGCCGATAACAAAGAAGCTGTACGATACACTGACAGGAATCCAGATGGGGCAGATAGCAGCACCCGAAGGATGGATTTGTAAAATATGTTAAATAAATAACGGGGGACGTGATCTTTTTCAAAAAGATCACGTCCCCCGTTATTTATTTAACACGATGGCTCTGTATGATGAGGCGTACGGTCCGGTACAGGAACGGCTTATATTGTTCTATCGGCAGGGGTTCTTCGAACAGTATGGAATTGTAGCAGGTGGATCCTGCGAGTTCTACGATTGTGAACAGCATCACGTCCTCATCTTCGTAGGTATGGGCGTCGCTTTCCAGCAGCATCATGTACTTATCAAAAAATATGGCGTCTGAGCTTTCTCCGGAAAGCAGGGCGGAGCGCAGGGCGCCCATGACGAGGTTCTTCGATATGAAGTTGAGGAGCGCTTTGTTGCCAACCAGCTCATTTACGATATGGTCGATGATGAAGATGAGCTGTTCTTCCAGCCCGCTTATTCCTGCTGCCTCCATAGCAGAACCTGCCTTTGTGAACAGCTCGTGTGTCTTGTGGGCTATGAGCTTGTTCTTGATATCATACTTATCTTTAAAATACAGGTAGAACGTTCCTTTCGCCACACCGGCCTGTTCTACGATATCTGATATGGAAGTGCCGTTGATTCCTTTTGTGACAAATAGTTCGTAGGCAGTGTTGAACAGGGCTTCCTTTTTCTTCTTTTTGTTTTCGTCGATTTTCCCCATAATGATTTCTCCTTGATTCGTATAACTATACAAATGAGACGTCCACATGCACGTTATCCAGTAGTTTCACATAGTATAACAGAAAAATGACCAAAAGTCAAAAATAGTATTGACTAATGGTCATTTTTGGTGTATAGTTTCAACTGAGTTAAATGACTGATGGTCATTATTGTACAGACAGGAGGATGAAAGCAACATGATGGTGAAAATCGGCAAATGGATTGCAAAACATAAGAATATCATCTTGATACTCGGCCTGCTTCTGATTGTCCCGTCTATCATCGGGATGAACATGACGAGAATCAACTATGATGTACTAAGCTATCTTCCAGGCAGCCTTGAGACAGTAAAAGGGCAGGACACCCTGGTAGACGAATTTGGAATGGGTGCCTTTTCCATGGTTATCGTAGAAGGTATGGAAGAAAAAGATGTAGTGGCACTGAAGGAAGAGATGAAAACAGTAGATCATGTGTCGGATGTCATATGGTACGATGACCTCATGGATATCAGCGTCCCGATGGAAATGATTCCGTCCAAGTATGAAAAGGTGTTCAAGAATGGTGATTCTACTATGCTCGTGGCGCTGTTCGACAACACGACTTCTTCAGACGAGACGATGGACGCGGTAACGCAGCTTCGGAAAATAAGCGCAAAGCACTGCTTTGTAAGCGGTATGTCAGGCGTAGTGACGGACATCAAGTCACTGGCACTGAGCGAGATGCCAATCTATGTATTGATTGCAGTCGTACTCTGCCTGATCATTCTGGCACTCACGATGGATTCATGGATTACGCCGTTCATATTTATGCTCAGCATCGGTATCGCCATCCTTTACAATATGGGAACAAACATGTTCCTGTCCGACGTGTCTTATATTACGAAGGCGCTGGCCGCGGTGCTGCAGCTTGGCGTGACGCTGGACTATTCCATCTTCCTGCTGAACAGTTATGAAGAGAATAAAAAACGGTTTCCAGGAGAAAAGAACCGGGCGATGGCCCATGCCATTTCCAACACGTTCAAGTCGGTAGTCGGCAGCTCCGTGACGACAATCGCCGGATTTATAGCGCTCTGCTTTATGACCTTCAAGCTTGGAACGAATATCGGCATCGTCATGTCTAAAGGAGTTGCTATCGGAGTGGTGTGCTGTGTCACACTGCTGCCGGCCATGGTGCTCACCTTTGACAAATGGATTGATAAGACGACGCATAAGCCGATACTGCCGGATCTTGGCAAGCTGTCCGCATTTATCACACGGCACAATAAAGTATGGCTGGCAGCGTTCCTGATACTGCTCATACCGGCAGTCTATGGCAATGCCCACACGGATGTATACTACAATATCGATAAAGGGCTTCCGGATACGTTGAAGAGTTCTGTGGCAAATAAGAAGCTGGAAGAAGATTTCCATATGAATAATGTCTATATGGTCATGCTGAAGAATGACGAGATGGATCAGAAGGAAAAAGCAGAGATGATGGAACAGATAGAAGATGTTGACGGCGTGAAATGGGCAATCGGCATGGAATCTGTAGTCGGCCCCGCTGTCCCGGAGGATTTTATCCCGTCCGGCGTGAAATCGAAGCTGCAAAGTGACAATTATGAGATACAGTTCATCTGTTCGGACTATAAGACTGCCACAGATGAAGTCAATGAACAGGTCAAGTCGATAGACAAGATTGTGAAGAGCTACAACAAGGAGTCTATGGTAATCGGAGAGGCCCCGCTGACAAAGGATCTGACGGTCATTGCAGACAGCGATATGAGAAATGTAAATGTCATATCTATTATTGCCATATTTATCATCATCTGCCTTGTGTTCAAATCCATATCACTACCAGTCATACTTGTCGCGATTATCGAGTTTGCCATCTGCGTCAACATGGCAGTTCCGTTCTATACGGGTACAGAGCTGCCGTTCGTGGCGAGCATCGTCATCGGGACTGTGCAGCTCGGATCCACGGTAGACTACGCCATCCTGATGACGAGCCGGTACCAGAAGGAACGGGGCCGCGGGCGCTCGAAGAAGGATGCCATCAGCCTGGCGCACCAGTCGTCCATGAAATCGATTCTGATCAGCGGCGTCAGCTTCTTTGCCGCTACGTTCGGCGTCGGGCTTTACTCTAAGATAGACATGATAAGCTCGCTCTGCACGCTGCTGTCCAGAGGAGCGATCATCAGTACGGTTGTCGTTATCTGCGTACTGCCGGCGATGTTCATGGTATTTGATAAAGTAATCTGTAAAACAAGCAAAGGATTCTTGCCGGAACAGGCAGAATAATCAGGGAGGTATCTATGATGAGAAAGAGTAGAAAGAATAAAATCATGGCGGGAAGCATGGCTCTTGTGATGGCTGTCTCCATGGCAGGCGTCTCCTGCTGGCACAATATGTCTGCAGCGGAAGTAAAAGCGGCGGACGAGGATGTAGAAACGCTGAAGAAGGCGGCATCGGAAGCACTTGGCGATACAGACACGAAGACAGAAGGCGTGTACAAAGACGAGACCGTGTATGTGAAGGCAGACACGGCAGGAAAGGTGACAGACACGACAGTAAGCGAATGGCTGAAGAATCCGGGCAGCGGCACTTTTGAGGATATGACGGGTCTTAAAGACATCAAAAATGTCAAAGGCGACGAGACATATACCGAGAAGGATAAGGACGGCATCACATGGGATGCGGAGGGGAACGATATCTATTACCAGGGCAGATCGGATGACTCCCTTCCGGTGGACGTCAATATAACATATAAGCTGGATGGTAAGAAAATATCAGCGGAAAAGCTGAAAGGAAAGTCCGGCAAGCTGGAAATCCACATCGATTATAAGAACCATTCCAGACAGACAGTGCAGGTGGACGGCGAGGATGTTGAGATGTACACGCCGTTCACGATGGTGACCGCACTTATGCTGCCAACGGATCAGTATAAGAATGTTACCGTCGACAGTGGCAAGATAGTGTCTGACGCGGATAAAGATATCGTACTCGGCCTCGGATTTCCGGGTCTTACAGAGAATCTGAACCTTCAGGATGTGGATGTTGATATACCGGAAAGCGTAACAATTACCGCAGATGTGAAAAAAGTATCCGTCGGCACGACGATTACGGTCGTGTCAGCCGATCTGCTGGATAAATTCGGACTTAACGATGTCAGTGACTTTGACAGCTTCGGCGACTCTATCGACGAACTGTCCGACGCAGCCAGTCAGCTTAAGGACGGGAGCAGGACGCTTGCGGACGGTGTGGATACGCTAAACAGCAAGACAGGCGACCTGAAAAGCGGTGTCAACGAACTGGCTGACGGTGTGAATGCGTATGCAGGCGGCGTAAGCCAGCTTGCGCAGGGCAGCTCAGAAGTGGCGGCAGGGGCACAGAAGCTGAAAGATGGAGCGGCGCAGGCGCAGCAGGGAATCCATGACGCCAAGACGGGGGCAGATGCGCTGGTCTCGGGATATGACAACCAGAGCACGGGCGCAGTCGTGGCTGCCAATGCGCTGAGCAGCAATCTGAGCGCATTGAGCCAAAAACTTGGAAGCAGCAGTGCTTCCGTAGAGCTGACAGACGCGCAGAAGGCTGAGATAAGTGCTGCCGCCAATGCGATGGCGCAGGCAGCCGCACAAAATATCACTGACGATATGTTTACGGCTATGGGTACGACGAGAGACGCCTATATCCAGAACCTGGCGGCAGCATTTGTGCCCGCCTTGACCGAGAAGATTACGGCCGTAGCACAAAATGCGGCCGCGGCCACAAGCTCTACAATCAAAGGTTCGGTAGACCAGCTGGCAGGAGTGGCGCAGAAGCTTGCGGGCGGGGTAGGCGAACTGAGAAACGGCACCGCCAACCTCCAGAAAGGCCTTGGCCGGCTCAGCGACGGCAGCGCCGACCTTGTAGACGGCACGTCAGACCTGTACGATGGTGCGGCAGCCCTGCAGCAGGGCGCGGCAGCCCTGAATGAAAAGAGCAGCCTGCTTATCACCGGTACGTCAAAGCTCAAGGACGGCAGCAGCCAGATGGGAGCCGGCGTCAGCCAGCTGGCGGACGGAGCCGGTACGCTGGCTGAAGGAATGTCAGAGTTCAAGGCAGATGGTATCGATAAGCTGACAGAAGTGTTCAAAGGCGATATTAAAGGAGTGACTTCCCGGATCAATGCCATGATGACACTCGGACAGAATTACAAATCCTTTGGCGGAATCAGGAACGGCATGGACGGATCCACAAAATTCATCATTGAGACAGAGGCCGTAGAATAGCATTAAGCCTCCTTTCCGGCTTTGAAGTTCCCGGACAGCAGACGAGAGCATTCTCCTGTATAAAAGAGGGTGAGCCGGTGCATGGCCCTTGTGCAGGCGATATAGAGCAGGCTGCGGTCATACTCTGAACAGTAGGTTTCCGTATTGACATGGGGAAGTATGACTTCATCAAATTCCAGTCCTTTCGACATTTTGACAGAAGTGACAGTCACGCCGTTATGAAATCTGCTGCTGTCCGGGGTAACGAGCTGCAGTCTGCAATCCGGGGACAGAGCGTCAAAGAGTGCTTTGGCGCTTTTGTCTGTTTTGAGTATAATTCCAAGGGAAGCATTCTTATCTCTGTTCCATGCATCAATCGCTTTTTGGATTCGTAAAAGCTCATCCTCTCCACTGGGGCAGCCTATTACTTCAGGTGCTTCGCCGTGGCGCAATACCGGCTCAAGTGCGGCAGTATTCCGTATATTTTTTGCGAAATTCATAATTTCGTATGTGGAACGGTAGCTTTTGTTCAGCTCAGTAAACTGCGCACCTTCGTAGAGGGAAAGCAAATCGTCAAGGGAATAGGCATGGTACGGATTGAGCGACTGGCCGAAATCCCCCAGAATCGTCTTAGGGCAAGGGAACAGCATGTTGATTACGGCATACTGGATGGGAGCATAATCCTGCATCTCATCAATGACAAGGTGCTTCGTAATGCTGCTCTGCGTCAGACCTTCAAAGGCTGCATAGAGATAGAGGAAAGGATATACGTCTGCCCACTCCAACGTCTTCTTTGCCGGCATGACAAACAGCTCCGTATGGCCTGCCTTTTTATAGAAGTCCTTATATAGCGCGAGGGGGCTTTTTACCGTGAGCATAGCAGCGAGTGCCTTTAAGACCGCCTGCGGTTTCGGCAGGTCATCCCCCATGATGTTGTCGGACTCGAAACGGTGGCAGATATCCTTGGCCACCAGGGGGAGCCTTTTTTTTCAGGGGATAGCTTCCGTAAGCGATAAAGCGTCTCTGGATCCACTCGCCGGAGACCGAGAAGCGGCCGAAGGTATAGGCTGCAGGCACAAAGATGGTATCAGGCAGCTGTGCTATATAACGGTCCATAAGCGAGACAAACTCCGGGGTAGATTTGTAGCGTACTCGCTTTTCCAAATTCACGTCCTCTGTCTCCGATGGATTCTTTTCCGATTCAAAATCGATAACGCGCTTCAGGTGAATCTCAGCAATTTCTGAAAAACTGAGCGCAAAGACGGGCGCTTCTCCCAGTTCCGGAATTACACCCGATATATAATCACCAAATACCTTGTTCGGAGAGATTATCGCCACATTTTCAGCAGTGAGCCTGTCCCGGAAACGGTAGAGCAGAAAAGCAATCCGATGGAGCGCCACGGAAGTTTTACCTGAGCCGGCAGCGCCTTGTATGATCATGGTCCCCGCATGGCTGCTGCGGATAATCTTATTCTGCTCCTTCTGTATCGTCGTGATGATAGATTTCATCTTCTCATCCGAGGTGCGCGACAGTTCTTTCTGAAGGACATCATCCTGGATGGGGGAGGAGCTTTCCAGGGCATACTCCATCGTGCCGTTTCGGATCTTGAACTGTCTTTTTCTCGTCAGCTCCCCTTCTATCCGCCCGGTCGGGGCGTCATAGCCCGCAGGCCCTGGCTCATAGTCGTAAAACATGCCGGACACAGGCGCGCGCCAGTCATAGATTAAAATTTCATTGTCATGGCGGAAAGTGAAGCGGCCGATATAGATTTTTTCCGGGTTCGTGTTTTTGCAGCTGAAGTCGATTCTTGCAAAGTATGGGGAATCCTTCAGCTTTTCCAGCCTGTCCCGCACCCCCGCGGCGAAAGCCCCGGTATGGTCCGTCTGCTTCAGAAGCAGTTCATTCTGGAACATTTCATGCGGATCAAGCTCTCCTCTGTATTCTGCCATATATCGTTTTGCATCCCGGTATTCCGTGTCGATTCTGGAGACATCGCCGATGGCCTTTGCCAGGGCCGCGTCCAGCTTCTCGTTCATCTCTTCCAGATGTGTCAACTCATCAGGATAAGGGACAGGACCGGCAAGGACGAAACGCTGTGTGGGGTATCCGTATTCTTCCAGCAGCTCACCCTCCGCAAATCCAAGCTCCTTCAGTTCTTTGCGCTGTCCGGTTTCAGCCCGGTCGCCGTCACGGAATGTCGTTATGCTGATTTCCCTCCCCTTCATAAGTTCATGCATGACCTTGTTGAGAAATGCTTTCGGCATCCCCGTCTTTCGGTACAGGGGGTGTGTTCCCATAAAATCTATGCTTCCATTTCCGGGGGAAAAGAGCATGATGCCGGCAGCTGTATTGCCGTCCTTCACAATGAGGGCTTCTTTTCGCCGGATGCTCTTTTTCAGCACTTGTATATATTCCCCTTCATCGAGGTACGGATATCCGTCAACTACGAGTCTTACCAGTTCCATCCAGCATGGGATATCATCTTCGACTGCAAATGTGATATCCCAAGCCGTATCCTCTTTGTTCTCCAGCATCTTATAATTCCCTTCCAGTATATACTTCAGCTGCAGCGGGTAGAACCTTTCAGCTTCCCTGTATCTGTTCGGAGGCTGTTTGTACAGGGCGGTAAATATATCTGTAAATGCCTGCTGGCTCTTATAGCCCGCCGCAAGAGCAATGTCCAGAATCGGCCTGTCTGAAAAGACGAGCAGCTTGGCAGCTTCTGTCAGCCGCCTGCGGACGATATATTCATGGATGGTGATACCGACGGTATCAGTAAATATGTGGTGCAGATGATATTTGGAATAGTGGAGCGCTTTCGCGACAGAGTCTAAATCTGTCTTGCCACTTAGATGTCCTTCCAGATAGTCGATGACAGATTTGACATGTTCAATATGTTTCATAGGCATAATTCGTATCCTCCTTCCAGATATTTATTATACAATCTAACCGACTGGTCTGTTTCATTTTTCTTGCGGTTTGCCGTGGTTTTATTTTCCACCCAGGGACAAAGGGAGGCGTACCGCTGTCTGAAACACTACTTTATAAAATGCCGGACGCGTGATATACTTATATACGTATGGACTAAGGAGGAAAAACATGGAAGCATATACAAGCTTTGCTCATGTCTATGATACGTTTATGGACAATGTTCCATATGAAGAATGGACGGAGTATATAGTGGGAATCTTAAGAGAATATGGGATAGATGACGGACTTGTGCTGGAGCTGGGCTGTGGCACGGGCAGCATGACGGAGCGTCTGGCGGGGCAGGGCTATGATATGATCGGGGCCGACAGCTCGGAGGACATGCTTCAGATTGCCATGGACAAGCGTTCCTCGAGTGGTCATTCCATCCTCTATCTGCTGCAGGATATGCGGGAATTTGAGCTGTACGGAACAGTGCGCGCAGTCGTAAGCGTCTGCGATTCTGTCAATTATGTCACAGACCCGGAGGATCTGCTGGAAGTGTTCCGGCTCGTCAATAATTATCTGGATCCCCACGGCATTTTTATCTTTGACTTTAATACAGAATATAAATACCGGGAGATACTCGGCAGCCAGGTCATAGCGGAAGACAGGGAAGAATGCAGCTTCATCTGGGACAACTATTATGACAGCGGGCAGCAGATCAACGAGTACGAACTGACATTTTTTGTCCGGGATGAAGAGCATGAGCCACTGTACCGGAAATACCAGGAAACACATTACCAGAAAGGGTATACGCTCGAGCAGATACAGTCGCTGCTGAGGAGGGCGGGACTGGTCTATCTGGCAGCTTATGACGCGTACACGAAAGACGCGCCGCTTTGTTCGAGCGAACGGATATGCGTCATAGCCCAGGAACAGGGAAAATAAAGGAAAGGAACAGAATATAGATGAAAGATTATATCGTTAGAGCGACGGCGGCTGACAGCCAGATAAGAATATTTGCGGCTACGACCGCTGAGATGGTCGAAACGGCAAGACAGCACCACGATACGAGCCCGGTTGCCACGGCGGCCCTCGGCAGGCTGCTGACGGCAGGTGCGATGATGGGAAGCATGATGAAGAACGATTCGGACGTACTTACGTTACAGATCAAGGGAGATGGGCCGATTGGCGGGATTACCGTAACCGCGGACAGCAGCGCCAATGTGAAGGGATATGTCAACAACCCGGACGTCATGCTGCCAGCGAAGAACGGCAAGCTGGACGTAGGAGGGGCTGTCGGTATCGGCCTGCTGCAGGTGATTAAGGATATGGGGCTCAAAGAGCCGTACGTCGGGCAGACGATTCTTGTAAGCAGTGAGATTGCGGAGGATCTGACGTATTATTTTGCCAACTCGGAGCAGATTCCGTCATCCGTGGGCCTGGGCGTCCTGATGAATCATGACAATACGGTGCGGCGCGCCGGAGGGTTTATCATCCAGCTCATGCCTTTTGCATCCGAGGATACGATAAGCCGGCTGGAAGAACGCCTCAAGAACGTGACCTCGGTGACGGAGCTGCTTGACAAAGGCTATACGCCGGAACAGCTGCTTCAGGAGCTCGCCGGGAATCTGGGGCTGGAAATCTCGGGTACGGTTCCGACAAGATTCCACTGTGACTGCTCAAAGGAGAAAGTGGAGAAAGTAGTGGCCAGCATCGGGAGGAAGGATCTGCAGGAGATGATTGACGATGGGGAAGATATCGAAGTAAAATGTCATTTCTGTGATGCGGCCTATAGTTATACGATAGAAGAGCTGAAAGAGATTATGGAGCGGAGCAAATAACAAATAAAGTTTGGACGGAGGAAAATCATGAGACAGGGATTTGTAAAGGTGGCGGCGGCTACCCCTGATATCCGGGTGGCGGATGTGGCATATAATACGGAACAGATATGCCGGCTGATTGAGGAGACGGAAGGAAAGGGGGCAAAGGTAATCGTGTTCCCGGAGCTTTGTGTGACAGGTTACACGTGCGGTGACCTTTTTACCCAGGATATACTCCTGTCGGATGCCAGGAGCGCGCTGCACCGGCTGGCAGACTTCACGGAAGACAAGGACGCGCTCATATTCGTCGGTCTGCCGCTTGTCGTGGACGGAGAACTCTATAATGTGGCAGCCGCCTTGAACCAGGGAGTCGTACTCGGGCTTACGACAAAGACATTTCTGCCTAATTACGGTGAATTCTATGAGATGCGTCAGTTCTCCCAGGGACCGGAAGAAGCCAGGGAAATATTGTTAGACGGCCAGGTAATCCCGTTCGGGCCGCAGCTTTTGTTCGAGTCGACAGCCATGGACAGCCTGATTGTATCGGCAGAAATCTGTGAGGACGTGTGGTCTCCGGTGCCTCCAAGCATCGAAGCGGCACGGGAAGGAGCGTCCATCATCGTCAACTGCTCGGCCAGCGATGAGACGGTCGGAAAAGCTGTCTACAGGAAAGGCCTGATTGAAGGACAATCAGCCAGGCTGATCAGCGGCTATGTATATGCCAATGCAGGAGAAGGAGAGTCTACCACCGACCTTGTGTTCGGAGGACACAATATCATTGCCGAGAACGGTACCGTACTCAGTACAGGCCGGCGCTTTGAAAATGGGGTTATCTACTCGGAGATTGACGTGAAGCGCATCGTGAGCGAACGGAGGAAAAACACGACGTTCCAGAGCTCGGAAGAGAGAAGGCTCCTCAGGATTCCTTTCTATATCGACGAGACAGAGACGGTCCTTACGAGGACCTTTGCATCCAGACCGTTTGTACCGGCCGAAGGGAAAGAGAGGGAAGACCGGTGCGAAGAGATTCTCACAATCCAGGCCATGGGACTTAAGAAACGTCTGGCACATGCCAGGTGCAGAAGTGCTGTCGTAGGCATATCAGGAGGGCTTGATTCCACACTTGCCCTGCTTGTGGCCGCCAAGGCGTTTGATGCGCTTGAGCTGGACCGGAAAGGAATTACCGCTGTGACGATGCCGTGCTTTGGCACGACGGACCGGACATACCAGAATGCGTGCAAGATGTCGGTGAAGCTTGGAGCCACGCTTCGGGAAGTTCCGATAGCGGCCGCGGTAAAGCAGCACTTTGATGATATCGGCCATGACCCGGAGGACCACAGCGTGACGTATGAGAATGCGCAGGCGAGGGAGCGGACACAGGTGCTGATGGATATCGCCAATCAGACCGGGGGGCTCGTCATCGGCACCGGGGACATGTCCGAGCTGGCCCTTGGATGGGCAACATATAACGGGGACCACATGTCCATGTACGGGGTGAATGCCTCCGTTCCGAAGACGCTCGTGCGGCATCTTGTCCACTATTTTGCGGATACGTGCGGGGACGGGGAACTGAAAGAAGTATTGTATGATGTGCTGGATACGCCGGTGAGTCCTGAACTTCTGCCGCCGAAGGACGGAGCGATTGCCCAGAAGACAGAAGATCTTGTAGGCCCTTATGAGCTGCATGATTTCTTCCTCTACTATATGATTCGTTTCGGGTATGAGCCGTCGAAGATATACCGGATAGCCAAGCTGGCTTTTGCGGAAGAATATGACAGCATCACGATATTGAAATGGCTGGAGACATTTTACCGAAGGTTTTTCAGCCAGCAGTTCAAGCGTTCCTGTCTGCCTGACGGTCCGAAAGTAGGAACGGTTGCACTGTCGCCGAGAGGAGACTGGCGTATGCCGAGCGATGCGTGCGCGGCATCGTGGCTGGAAGACCTTGCACATGTAAGGCTCGATTAAGGGGGGTATCAGATGAGGGCGGATAAGCATACGGCTATAGGAAAATTCAGGAAGGGCTATAACTGCTGCCAGGCGGTTGCCTGTGCATATTGTGGGGAACTGGGCATAAGAGAAGAAGATGTGTTCAAGATGACGGAGGGATTCGGCTCCGGCATGGGCGGGCTTAAGGATACGTGCGGTGCGGCTGTGGGCATGTTCCTTATCATAAGCCTTGCCAGCAGCGCGGGAGACATGGAGCATCCTAAAGCTACAAAAGCAGATACTTATGGCAGGATCCTTGCAGCTGCAGAAGAGTTCAAAAGGAGGAACCGTTCCCTCTACTGCAGAGAACTGAAGACAGAAGAAGGGAGCCAGCCCCTTGCATGCTGCATGAAATGCGTGGAAGACGCGGCGGATATACTTGATAAATATTTCAGGCGGGACAGTTAAGTCCCGCCTGCTTCTTATAATTTGATATTCTTAAACAAGTCTCCAAGATTCGTACCGATATTTTCGGATTTAGGGATATCAACCTTTTCCACGGCCTCTTCCTTTGATTCTTCCAGCGCTTTCATGCTGAGGCTTATCTTGCCTTCTTTGAGGCCGATAATCTTAACGGTGACTTCCTCTCCCACATTGAGCACGTCTTTTGGTGCCTTGACGCGCTTCTGGCTTATCTGTGATACGTGTACGAGGCCGGAGAGGCCGTCGTCGAGCCGCACGAACGCCCCATAGTTCTGAAGGCTTTCTACCTTGCCTTTTACTACGCTGCCAACCTTTACGCTGGCGATTTTCTCTTCTTTTTCTTTCCGTTCCCTCTCCTTCAATATCTCACGGGCGGACAGTACAAGACGGTTGTTTGCCTGGTCCACATCGATGACCTGTACTTCGATGTCTTTCAAAAGGTACGTTTCCAGATCCTCGATATAAGATAAAGAAAGCTTGGACGCAGGGATGAATCCGCGCAAGCCCTCCACCATCGCGATGGCGCCTCCGTTTACGATTCCTTCGATTTTTACAGGAAGGACTGTGCCTTTATCCATATAGTCTTTTACGACATTCCACGGATTGGCATCATCGAAATGTTCTTCCAGGTCAGCCATCGTCTGTGGCTCGTTTGCTGCTTCTTCATGTAATAATTCTTCGCTCATAGTAAAATCCTTTCTAACAATATAATATGCAGCCCCTGCAGGGGGTCTGCACTGCCTGACATGTGACATTATTAACAGTATACCACAAAAGGTAAGGGATGTTCAAAGAAAAAAACATATATGTGGAAAAATTAGGTTGACGAACACTTGAAAAGATGGCACTCTTACTAATAGAGGTTAATTTGCAAGGAGTGAAACCATGGGAAAAAAAGCTGGAAAAGTATATGTGGTAGGTCATAAGAATCCAGACACGGATTCGGTCTGTTCCGCCATCGCATATGCACATTTAAAGAAAGAGACTACCGGGGAAGAGTACGTGGCCAGGAGGGCCGGACAGATCAACGAAGAGACGCATTACGTGCTGGAAAAGTTCGGCGTCGAGCCGCCTTCTCTTCTGTCCAACGTAAAGCTCCAGGTCAAGGATATGGACATCCATAAGATAGACGGTGTGGCTCCGAACGTATCTATCAAAGATACGTGGTCAAAGATGAAAGCGAATAATGTAAAGACGATTCCGGTATTAAAGGAGGATGAACTCGTTGGAGTTATCTCGACCGGTGATATCGCTACTTCATATATGGAAGTGTACGACAGTACGATCTTGTCCAAGGCCAAGACCCAGTACAAGAACATTATAAGGACGTTGGACGGGACGCTCATAACGGGTAATGAACACGGATACTTTACGAAAGGGAAGGTGGCCATCGGCGCGTCCAACCCGGATCTGATGGCAGAATTTATCGAGAAGGACGATCTGGTGATACTCGGCAACCGTTATGAGTCGCAGGCGTGTGCCGTGGACGTGGACGCGAGCTGTATCGTAGTATGCCAGGGAGCGGAGGTGCCGGAAGAGCTTATCCTGAAAGCGGAAGAGCAGAGCATCGTCATCATCAGCACCCCCCACGACACGTTTACCGCGGCAAGGCTTATCAACCAGAGCATTCCGGTCAAGCACTTCATGAGCCAGGGTCCTCTGACGACATTCCGGATGAGCGATTATGTGGAAGATATCAAAGAGGTGATGACGAAGAAGAAATTCCGTGATTTCCCGATTCTGGACCGGCACGGAAGATTCAAAGGCTTCATATCGAGGCGGCGGTTCATGGATGTAAGCAAGAAGAAAGTAATCCTTGTAGACCACAACGAGAAGTCGCAGGCGGTGGACGGTATCGAAGAGGCGGAGATCGTGGAGATTATCGATCATCACAGGCTCGGCAGCATAGAGACGATGGGACCGGTGTTTTTCCGCAACCAGCCGGTCGGCTGTACAGCTACGATTATCTGCCAGATGTATGAAGAGGCAGGTGTCCGGCCGGAACGTACGATGGCAGGGCTCCTCTGCTCCGCTATTATTTCGGATACCCTCTTATTCCGCTCTCCGACCTGCACGGCGCTGGATGAGCAGACGGCGAAGAAGCTGGCCAGGATTGCGGGTATCAATATGGAAGAGATGGCCAAGGAGATGTTCAATGCCGGAAGCAGCCTGAAGGGCAAGAGCGCGGAAGACATCTGCTTCCAGGATTTCAAACAGTTCACGGTCAACGACGCCGTATTCGGCGTAGGGCAGATCAATTCCATGAGCAAGGAAGAGCTGGCGGAAATCAAGGATGTGCTCAAAGGCCATCTTCCTAAAGTGCTGAAAGAGCACAACCTGCAGATGATCTACTTTATGCTGACAGATATATTGGACGAATCGACGGAGCTTATGTGCTGCGGCACAGGCGCCAAGGCATATGTGGCTGACGCTTTTGATCTGCCGGAAGACTCGGAGAAAATCGTACTTAAGGGCGTGGTATCCCGTAAGAAGCAGCTCATACCTGCGCTCGTGGGAGCACTGCAGCAGTAGGATGTGCAGGGAAAGGAAAAGAGAATGTCAAAACAAATCTGGAAACCGGGCAATATGCTCTATCCGCTGCCGGCAGTCATGGTAAGTGCCGCCGGAAAAGACGGGGAGGCCAATATCATTACGGTTGCGTGGACGGGCACCATATGTTCCGACCCGGCCATGCTGTATATCTCCGTGCGGCCGGAGCGGTATTCGTACCACATGATCAGGGAGACGGGAGAGTTCGTCGTCAACCTGACGACGGAGAAGCTTGCCAGGGCAGCAGACTGGTGTGGAGTGAGGTCGGGCCGGGACGTGGACAAATGGAAAGAGATGCGTCTTTCGAAGGGAAAGGCGGAAGAACTTGCTTACGCGCCGGTTATCAAGGAAAGCCCGGTCAATATAGAGTGCAGGGTGACAGAGGTAAAAGAGCTTGGGACGCACCATATGTTTATGGCGGAGGTCGCCGCTGTACAGGCAGATGATAGATATATGGACAAGAACGGCAAGTTTGAGCTCAATACGACAGGTCTTCTGGCTTATTCCCACGGAGAGTACTTGGCGCTGGGGAGGAAGGTCGGGAGATTTGGCTGGAGCGTAAAGAAGAAGGTATAGAGATACGTGAAAAGACGGGGGGAAAGCAGCAGCAGCTTTCTCCCCGTCTTTTCACGTATCCCCTGCATGGCACCGTTGAGAAGCGGAGTTTCCTTATGCTTTCCCGAGAGGCTTCACTTTCAGCCGGTATATCCTCTTCAGCAGAAGCGTGGAGAGGATGACCGATACGATTTCTGCAATCGGGATGGACCACCATACCATATGAAGGCCAAATATGACCGCAAATATATAAGCGACAGGCAGGATGACGATGAGCTGTCTCGCCGCAGACACGATAAGGCTGTACATGCCGTTGCCGAGCGCCTGGAAGACAGAGCCTACGATGATGCAGTATCCGGCAAACAGGAAGCTTAAGCTTATGATTCTCAGGGCCGGCACGCCGATCGCGACCATATTGTCGGAAGCGTCAAACAGAGTCTTGAGCAGGAAGCCTGATGACGTCTGGAAGATGAGGAAACCTGCCAGCATGATGACGACCGCGATGATGACGCTCAGCTTCGTAGTATCAACAATCCGTTTTTTGTTTCTGGCCCCGTAATTGTAGGCGATGATTGGTATCATACCGTTGTTCAGCCCGAATATCGGCATAAAGACAAAGCTCTGGAGCTTAAAATATACGCCGAACACGGCGGCCGCCGTAGAGGAGAACATGAGCAGAATCTTGTTCATTCCAAATGTCATGACTGAGCCGATGGCCTGCATGATGATAGAAGGGATTCCGACTTCGTAGATAATGGCAATCGTCCTTGCATGTGGACGGAATCCACGCATGTTGATATTGATTTCCCTGTTCTTCTTCAGGTTGAAGAAGAACGACATCGTTACAGCTACAATCTGTCCGATGACAGTAGCGATAGCAGCCCCCGCAACCTCAAGCCTCGGGAAACCGAACAGGCCGAAGATGAGTATCGGATCCAGGATGATATTGATGATGGCGCCGGTACCCTGGGTAATCATATTATAGATTGTCTTTCCCGTGGACTGCAGCAGCCGCTCAAACGTAATCTGCAGAAAGATGCCAAAGGAGAGTACGGTTATGATCGTGAGATACTGTGTGCCGTACGCTACGATGACGTCGTTATCCGTCTGTATGGCAAAGAACAGATGGGAGCCGATGCCGCCGAGCAGCGCGAATACGATACAGCTCACGATACCAAGGAATAAGCCGTTTCTGGCAGCGTCGTTGGCTCCTTCAAAATTCTTCTCTCCCAGGTTGCGTGACAGCAGCGCGTTGATGCCGACGCCGGTTCCGGCGGACACGGCAATCATCAGCGTCTGGATTGGAAAAGCAAGAGAGACCGCGGTCAGCGCATCTTCGCTGAGCTGTGCGACGAACATGCTGTCAACGATATTATATAAAGCCTGCACGAGCATGGAAAGCATCATCGGCAGGGACATGGTAATCAACAGTCTTGGAACAGGCATGACCCCCATCTTGTTTTCTTGCTTCTGTATTTCTGGCATATGTAGCCCTCCTTCGTGTTATCATACTTATTGTGTCAGTGTCGGTGTACTGGCCTGTACACCGACGCCTATTATAACACCATAAAAAATATAATGCAATCAGCCTCATACTAATTTCGCCAGTTTCATATACATTAGAGAACATAGAGGTCAGAAAGAGAGCAGAGGCAGTAAAGTGGAGCATCATAATAAAGGTCATGTCCTGCCTGGCAGGACCGGCAGGCAGAAGATACTGTTTTTTTGTGGTTTGGCATATACGCTGTGCCTGTTCAGCATACTTGGAATATCGGGAAACTTGAAGAACGGAAAGGGAGCGGGCGACTCCGGACAGCTTCAGGAAGCAGTAGATTTTGTGGATTCTTCGGTCGTAAAAGAAGCACCGAAAATCGCACTTACTTTTGACGATGGTCCAAACGCCCAATGTACAGGCAGGCTGCTGGACGGGCTGAAGAAGAGGGGAGTAAAAGCAACGTTCTTCCTTATCGGCATGAATGCGAAGGACAATCCGGATCTCGTAAAAAGGCTATTTGACGAGGGCCATCTCATAGGCAACCACACATACCATCACGTAGATATCACGAAAAAATCCGATGAAGAAGCCAGGAAAGAGATTGAGGATACGGACAAGGTGATATCATCTATCACAGGAGAACATGTGGAATATATGCGCCCTCCTTTCGGGGTATGGCAGAAGAACCTGGAACTGGATATGGATGTGATGCCTGTGATGTGGTCGGTTGATCCGCTTGACTGGACGACAGAGAATACGGATGAAATTGTGAATAAGGTAGTGACGGAAACAGAAGAAAATGATATTATTCTATTACACGACTGTTATGAGTCTTCTGTAGACGCGGCGCTGAGGATAGTGGATATTCTGCAGAAAAAAGGATTCGAGTTTGTGACAGTAGATGAATTGATCATTGAATAAAGGGGACTGGACGTTACATTATGATAAACGAATTTTCAAGGACGGAGCTGCTCATTGGAGAGGAAAAGCTTCATATATTAAAAGGAAGCACCGTGATGGTACTTGGCATCGGAGGGGTCGGTTCCCACTGTGCAGAGGCTCTTGCCAGATGCGGTGTCGGACGGCTTGTGCTCGTGGATAATGACAAGGTTTCGCTGACGAATATCAACCGCCAGTCTGTCGCAGCCCACAGTACCGTAGGGCGCCTAAAGACAGATGTGATGCGGGAACGTATAAAAGATATCTGCCCGGATACAGATGTGGTGACATACGAGACTTTTGTTCTGCCGGACAATGTAGAATTACTGTTCGGGGAGCGGCCTGACTATATCATAGATGCCATAGATACAGTCACTGCCAAGCTCGCGGTAGTACAGAAGGCGGTGGAACGCGGCATCCCCATTATCAGCAGCATGGGAACAGGCAACAAGCTGCACGCCGAATCGTTCGAAATTGCAGATATCAGCAAGACTTCGGTGTGTCCGCTCTGCAAGGTGATGAGGAAGGAACTGAGGGCAAGAGGCATCCGGCATCTGAAGGTGCTGTATTCCACAGAAAAGCCGGTTGACATCTCTGCCAGGGAGACAGAAGAAGAGAAGGGCAGCAGGCGTTCCCTGCCCGGCAGCATCTCCTTCGTGCCGCCTGTGGCAGGTCTGCTCATTGCAGGAGAAGCGGTGAGGGATATGATTGCAAAGGGGCCAGACCCCAATAATCTGGAAGGGGGCCGGACCCCGGGGGGTGAATGAAAATGGATTTGTTTGATTACGTAAGAGAAAAGAATATGGACAGCGAATCACCGCTGGCATCCCGGCTCAGGCCGGTGACGCTTGACGAGGTGGTTGGACAGCAGCATATCATCGGCAAGGACAAGCTTCTGTACAGGGCCATCAAAGCGGACAAGCTGAGCTCTCTCATCTTCTACGGCCCTCCGGGGACGGGAAAGACGACACTTGCCAAGGTGATAGCAAATACGACAAGCGCAGAGTTCAAGCAGATCAATGCTACGGTGGCCGGCAAGAAGGACATGGAAGAAGTCGTGAAGCAGGCAAAGGAGCTGCAGGGGATGTACCAGAAGCGGACTATCCTTTTTGTCGATGAGATACATCGGTTCAACAAAGGGCAGCAGGACTATCTGCTCCCTTTCGTAGAGGACGGGACGCTCATACTCATCGGGGCGACGACCGAGAATCCGTATTTTGAAGTGAACGGGGCGCTCATATCGCGTTCCAGCATCTTTGAACTTAAGCCGCTTGACAAGGAAGACATCAAGACGCTGATACGCAGGGCTGTCACCGATGTGGAAAAGGGGATGGGAAGCTATGGAGCGGTCATCGATGAGGATGCCATGGAGTTCCTGGCAGATATAGCAGGAGGAGACGCGAGGAATGCCCTGAACGCAGTGGAACTTGGCATCCTGACGACTGAGAGGGACGCGGACGGCAAGATTCACATTACGCTGGACGTGGCGTCCGAATGTATTCAGAAAAGGGTCGTCAGGTATGACAAGACCGGGGATAACCATTATGACACGATTTCAGCTTTTATAAAGAGCATGCGCGGCTCAGACCCGGATGCCGCGGTATACTATCTGGCTAAGATGCTGTATGCGGGAGAAGACATCAAATTCATAGCGAGAAGGGTAATGATATGTGCTTCCGAAGACGTTGGCAATGCTGATCCTATGGCCCTGAACGTAGCCGTGTCTGCGGCCCAGGCTGCAGAGCGCATCGGCATGCCGGAAGCGCAGATAATCCTGTCCCAGGCAGTTCTCTATGTGGCGACCGCGCCAAAGAGCAACTCGGCCGTCAACGCGATAGCTGCCGCAATGGAGAATGTGAAGCAGTATAAGACGACGGTGCCCCCTCATCTGCAGGATTCGCATTACGGAGGGGCTAAGAAGATAGGGCACGGAATCGGTTACAAATATGCCCATGATTACCCGCATCATTATGTGGAACAGCAGTATCTCCCGTCAGAAATCGCAGGGGCGCGGTTCTATGAAGCGGGCAGCAACGGATATGAGAATAAGATACGTGAATGGATGGAATACCTAAGGAACGGCAGATAGACGGAAAAAGGCACGGCGGCTTCACTGTAAAGCGGAGCCGCCGTGCCTTGGCTTATTTTATATCACGTTTTTGGAAACTCACCATTCCGATAATGGCGGCTGCGGCCAAAAAGCATAGGGCAACCGTGATACCCCGGATGGCAACGGTGCGGGTAAGGCCGCTTGACACGGCAGTCATGTTCGTGTCTATCAGGTAGTTCGACAAGGTGACGGTCCTGCCGGACAGCTTCTTGATGATAATCTCTCCAAGCATGACGAGCAGAGAGATAAATTCAAGAAAACAGATATTTGCGGCAAGGGAACCGCCATTCTGGCGGATGAGCATGCTGAACATGACGAATACAGATACGAATGCACTTCCGAGCAGCAGTTCGATTCCCGCCGCCTTGAAAAAGTCCGGCCAGAATCCGGCACCAACGTCCCCAAAGCCCCAGAGCGCCGTCGCGGTCACGGTGGAGACTGCGGCATAGAGGAGGGTGAACACGACTCCTGTAATCACGCACACTATGAGCTTGGACAGATAGATCCTGCCGCGGCTGTAATTCCGGGAAGCTATATTTTTAATCGTACCGTTGTTAAACTCGCTTCCGACAAAAAGCGAGACGAGCACTGCCAGCAGGAGCGTCGTGTTGCCGGCAAAGAAAGAAAGCATCTGCCCTGAGGCGTTCAGTTCGTCATAGCTGCCGGGTACCCCCTGTGTAGAGATATTGACCCCGTTTTCATCCAGCGCTTTCTGCTGCTGCTCCATCTGTGCGGCCATCTGGTCTCCTCCGATCTTGTACGTAAAGTCCAGAAGGAAGATGGAAGCTGCGGCGAGTACGACGGCAACGATAAGGCATACCCAGAAATACTTTGCCTTCCCTAATTTATAAAAATCATTTCTAAGTAAATTGATCATCTTACTTACCTCCTATCTTATTTAAGAAATATTCTTCCAGATCCATCGCTCCATGTGTGCCAGAGGTGCGGCAGCGTTCCCACAGCTCGTCCTCGGTAAATTCTTCAATGAGCCGGCCCTGGTGTATGATACCGTATCTCGTGGCAAATTTGGACAGCTCCCCGAGAATATGGCTTGATATGAGGACGGTGATGTCCCTTTCCTTATTGAGCTTAAGAATCAGTTCTCGTATTTCCTTGATACCTTCCGGGTCAAGGCCGTTCGTAGGTTCATCCAGTATAAGAAGCTCGGGGCTGCCGATTAAGGCGATGGCAATGGCGAGCCGCTGGCGCATGCCGAGCGAGAAGTTCTTGGCCTTCTTCCTCCCCGTGTCGTCCAGGCCGACGAGGGCCAGAATCTCATCCGCCTGTGCGGGGTCCTCCCCCTGCAGCCTGCACTGCGCGATCAGATTCTCCTGCGCGGTCATTCCCGGATAGAATGCTGGCGATTCTATGACCGTTCCGATTTTCCTCCGCCCTTCCAGCAGGTCGGGCTTTCCGAACAAGAGCATATTTCCATCGCTAGGAGCGGCAAGCCCGGTAATCATCCGGATAAGGGTCGTCTTTCCGGCGCCGTTCTTGCCGATAAAACCATAGATATCTCCTCTGTGTATCGTCATGGACAGATCGCTGACTACAGGGCGGCTGCCGTACCGTTTGGTAACATGGTTGGTTCTCAGTATCACACTCATATAAATGCCTCCTTCATGCTGCATTGCTAATTGTACTATTGATTTAGTACAATAATATAATAATACAAAAAGAATGTCAAGAATAATTTAAAAAAACTCAGTCCCGATTGAGTTTTCAGGACAATAAGGGTATAATGACGCTATATGAGTTCTAAATGAAAAGCAGGAGGATATGTATATGAAGATTTATGATTCAGTGAAAAAAGAAGAAGTAGAGATCGAGGGAACGAAAGGCCTGGTTAATATAATGAAGGACGGGCGCCAAGTCGACTTATATCTGAAGGGAAAGAAGACAGATGAGGACGGTTATCTTACGTGGGACGTGGAGCACTGGTCAAGTGTTGACGGAAAGAGATTCATCAGATGCTATTCGCTGGAAGGAAGAGTGCTGAGCGAGTCGACAGGACATAACATCTATGACCTGGAAAATGACTTCAAGCCAGAAGAGGCGGAGAAGATAGAGCTCAGCTAGAGGGTGATACATAAGCTATACGATTTGGACGAATCCGGGGTGGAACGCGGCTGCTTTCTACCCCGGATACTTTATGTTCAGAATAAAGGTACAGCCGCCTCCTGGCGTGTCTGTAAGAGCCAGATTCCCTCCGTGCAGATGGGCCAGCTCCTTAGCCACGCTTAACCCAAGCCCGAAATGGGACTTGTCCTTGCGGGAGTGGTCGCCCCGGAAGAAACGGTCGAATACCCGGGGCCTGTCTGCCTCTGCGATACCGGGGCCGTGGTCGGCTACCGAGACGTTCAGGTGGTGCCTGGACTCCCAGGCGGAAAGTTCGATGGACGAAGGAGCGCACCGGCAGTCCTCCGGGATGGCGTAGGCGACAGCATTGTCTATCAGTATGGAAAGTATCTGCACGAGACGTTCCCGGTCCCCCTGTACAGGAGGCAGCGGCGTATCAGGCAGCGTCAGATTCAATGCCGCGTGCTTTGCCGCACAGAGCGGCTCGTAGTGTTCGTAGACGTCCAGAAGCAGAGTGTCCATGTCTACCTGTTCGCGTGCAATCTGCCAGCCTTTCGTGTCTGCAGAGGCCAGGACGAGCATATCGTTGACGAGACGAGCCATTCTCCGGCACTCTTTCTGAACCGCCGCCAGGAACACCTCTGCCTTCGTGGGATCTGCCAGAATCGCGGAAGAGGAGGCCTGGATGACCGCCAGCGGGGAACGCAGTTCATGTGAGGCGGCGGCAATAAATTCATTCTGCCGTTCCCGGTTCCTGGCAAGCGGCTTCACGGAATGTCCAACAAACAGCCAGCTGACAAGAAAGATAGCCGCTATCCCGAAGAGGCCTGTGATGAGGAACAGCATGCGTCCATTTGTAATCTGGGCGGTCGTCTGCCTGTTGTCATGTAGTACGACGAGGCTTCTAAAGCCTTCATTCAGGGATGGGGTGACCATCACATATGCAAGGTATGTGTCATTGCGGGAGCCGGTAAGAGATAGTATGCCTGTCTCTTGCAGCGAGGTGGAGACAGGCGGCATATCAACGTTCACCTGCTGGCTCCGGGCCATATCTTTTGCCTTTTCTATCAGACGTCCCCTGTCCGTCTCGGCGGCATAAGAGCCAGGGAATAAGAACGGTACGGCATTATCTTCTATATGGATGATGAGCTCGTTTTCCGTTTCCTGGACGGTCAGCCACGTCTGGGAGATAGAGCTGCCGTACTGCAGCTTTTTGCTCAGCTCTGCCACATTCTTCTTAAAGTTATCGATATTGCGCTCGGCCATGGACTTTTCAGTCGTATACAGAAGGACCGAGAGGACGCAGATGAGGACGATGCCGACCGTTACAGTATAGGCGAGGGTGAGCTTTTTCCTTAACTTATGAATCATCTGATTCCTCCATGCGATATCCGACGCCGTGTATAGTTACGATTTTCGTACGGCTGTCCAGCGTTTTCAGCCGCTTTCGCAGGAAGTGGATATAATTGTCCAGGTTCCCGTCCTCAACTTCCGTGTCAGGCCCCCAGACATGGGTCAGTATGAGGGAACGGGGCAGCGTCTGCCCGGCATTCTTTATAAAATATTCAAATAAGTCCGATTCCCTCTTGGAAAGTGACAGCATCTGTCCGCCGCAGGAGATGCTGTGCTTCTCGATACACAGTTCCAGATCGCCGCAGGTTACTCCGCGGATTGGAAGCAGTGCGGCCGGCCTCCGGGTGAGGGCGCGCACTCTTGCCATCAGCTCCAGCACGTCAAACGGCTTTACGATGTAATCGTCTGCTCCAGCATCCAGCCCGTCGATTCTGTCGGAGATATCATTCATGGCAGTAGCGAGGATGATGGGTGTCTGGATTCCGTTGCGCCGGATAGACTGCAGTATGGTCATACCGTCTATACCCGGGAGCATACGGTCCAGTATGATGGCGTCATATGCCTGCTGTGAGGCGTAGAATAAAGCATCTGTACCAGTCGTGCATATATCGGCCTCATAATTATCCTTTATCAAATGGCAGCGCACGGCTTCGCACAGATCCAAATCATCTTCAATCATTAATATTCTCACGATACAGAATCCTTTCAGCTTTTTATGGTCATCAGCAATCATTCAGCGATTTCCATTAGTATATCAAATAATCCTCTAAAAAATCTTTAAAATCTGGCAGAATCCTTAAAAGATTTTTAGAGAAGCTTCTGTTAGACTTAAGGCAGAGTTCAAAAAACGAAATGTAGAAACGAAATGGAGGCTTACACATTGAAAGTAAAACGGATCATAGCGATGCTGTTCGCGGTATCGCTCATAGCGACCGGGGCCGCAGGGTGTTCGGCAGAAAAAGACGGGGACAGGAAAAAGGAGGCAATGGGAAGGTATGTGGAGAAGCAGGTCAAGCTTCCCCTGAAGGAGGATGAGGAGGCGGCCGCACTTATAGAAGACGGCGAGAAAGGAGCTGTCCTCTACAGCCGGAACAAGGAAGACGGAACATATAAGGCATATCGCTACAACGGCAGCAAATTTGCAGAAGAGGACGCTTCATGGCTGAACAGCGCCATCGGAACCGGCGGGGCGCTCAGCAAAATTGTGAAGGGAGAAGACGGAGGCCTGTATGCGCTTTACAATGATGAGCATGCTATGCCCCATCTTGTAAGAAAGGACGGCGGCAAAAGCCAGGAGATTGTGATACCGGATCTGGCGGAAAAGGATAGTAACGGCATCTACCCGCTTATCGGCGGGCTGCGTGTCGATAAGGAAGGAAATATATTTCTGGCAGTCCCTGTGAACGGGGAAGTGGTGATGTATGACAAAGGTACCGGCGGAAAGATCAGAAGCTTCCAGGGGAACCAGTTCTCAGGGCTGCTGGCTATGCCGATGGATGTCAGGGATAACAGGATCCTGCTGGCCGGCTCAGATGGAAGCGGACTCGTATGCTATGACACAGGCAGCGGAGAAGTAAAGGACGAGATCCAATATGCGGACATGGCCGATAACGGCATCATCAGGCTCGGCGACAGCGACGACTGTATCATAGCCGATTCCAACGGGCTGCATCATCTGACGCTGGGAGGCAGCATAGCAGAAGACCTGGTCGACGGAAACACATCAGCATTGGGCATACCTCAGACTAATATCATGAATCTCGTTCAGGTGGCCAAAGACGATTATACAGTACTGATGAGCGTCCAGGAGACAAGCGGCCGTACTACGCATGAAATGTACCGGTACGTCTACGACAAAGAGGCAAAAACGGAGCCATCCCATACGCTGCGCGTATACGGGCTGGAGGAAAGTGCCGCTGTCAGGCAGGCGATTGCCAAATACCAGCAGAAGCACCCCGATGTAGGGATTGAATATAAGACAGGAAATGCAGGTGAGGGGACCGGCACGAAAGCGGACAGCATCCGGGCGCTTAATACGGAACTGCTCAGCGGCAGCGGCGCCGACGTCATAATGCTGGATGGCCTGCCTGCGGATTCTTATATTGAAAAAGGAGTTCTGGCTGACATAAGCGGGGTTCTGAAAGAAGTTGGGAAAGAGTCTGAACTGAGCGATAACATAATAAAACCGTACCGGAAAGACAGGAAAATATACCAGATACCTACGCGCTACGGGATTCCTCTCCTGATTGGCGGCGGCAGTATGGCAGAAGCATTCAAATCAGCGGACGCCTTGGTGGATTACATGCAAGACCATGAGTGGGATGACGTGATGGATCAGGTGGATAAAGAGTCTTTGATGAGCCTTCTGCTAAATATGTATTATGAAGATATCGTCGGCAAAGGCAAGGAGATTGATACGAAACTGCTGGCTAAATTGATGGAGATTGTGGGGAAAGCAGAAGACACGGGGGACAAATCCTTAAGCTCTGTCACAGTATGGGGCTCGGATGAAGAACAGCCGGAATCTGACTGGGATGTGGGCAAGTTAGGAAGCCTGGACAAAAAGGATATGCTGTCTTCCAAAGAGATGAAGGGAATCCAGGGAATGATGGTACCTTATCACTATCTGAGAAGAGAAGGCGCTTCTCCGTCTGACGTGAATGGAATCTTTATACCTCATGACATTGCAGGCATAAATAAAGCTTCCAAGAATACGGAGCTGGCGGAAGATTTTATCAAGATGCTCTTATCCGATGAAGTACAGTCCATAGATGTAGAGAATGGTTTTCCAGTGAATGAACAGGCGATGGAAGCATGGATACAGAGTTTGGAGGAGAATCCGGAAGAAGGAGACGGATTATCGGTAGCTGTAGGCAAGGCAAGTTCCGACGGCGAAGAAGGAGAAGCGACGGGTGAGGAGATTATTACATTTCCGCATCAAAGTGAAGTGAAATCCCTTGCAGAGTTAGGTAAGAAACTTACCGTTCCTGTACAGAAGGACGACATTATAGGAGAGATGATACTGGATGGGGCAAAGACATATTTTGACGGCAGCAGATCCGCAGAAGAGGCGGCAGAAGATATTTCAGAAAAAGCAGATACTTATCTGGCGGAATAAAAGCAGGCCATATCTATTTCTTCTGCCAAGCATGACAGGAGTGGGGCTCTTTGTACTCTTCCCATTCCTGGATGTGCTCAGGCGTTCCTTTCTGGACGCCATGGGAGCAGACTATGTGGGCATGGCCAATTATCTGACCGTGATTGGAAAAAGTTCATTTCAGCTGGCAGTCTGGAATACGGTACGTTTCATCGCAGTCTGTATTCCCTTGCTTATGGTGCTCTCCCTGACGATAGCTGTCATGATTAATGGAATCGCGAAACTGAAGGAGCTGCTTAAGACAGTCTTTCTGTTTCCGATGGCGATTCCGGTTGCTTCCATCGTGGTACTATGGCGGCTTGTCTTTGACAGCAACGGATTTCTGAATGCATTTATCGATACGTTCCATATCAGCCCGGTTGACTGGATGAATGGCCCGTCCGCATTCTATGTCCTCGTATTCAGCTATCTGTGGAAGAACACTGGCTATGATATGGTCTTATGGCTTGCCGGCCTTTATTCGGTTCCGGAGTCTCTTTATGAGGCGGCACGGATAGACGGAGCAGGAAGAAAAGAATGCTTTATCCATATCACGCTGCCGATGCTCCGGCCTACGGCAGCCATGCTCGCAGTCCTGTCGCTCGTGAACTCCTTCAAAGTATTCCGGGAGGCATATCTGATAGCCGGCGACTATCCTCATAAGAGCATCTATATGCTTCAGCATCTTTTTAACAACTGGTTCGTGAAGCTCGACATTCAGAAAATGAGCGCGGCCTCTGTCATGATGGCTCTGACGGTGGCATTGATTATGATAGGGGTGCATATGTCAAATGAAAAGAAAAAATAATTGGACGGTGGCCGTACTGGCCGTACTCAGCAGTGCGATATGGCTCCCGCTCTTCTATATGGCAGGTCAGTCGTTTATGGGCAGCTGGGAGCTGATTGAAAATACAGGCGCGGTGCTGTCCGGGAACGGCGGCAAGGTGCATTTTGCTCTGCTGCCCCGGTTTCCTACGCTGGCCCCGTATGTAGAGCTGCTTTTAGATTCACCGGGATTTTTTGTTATGTTCTGGAACTCATGCAAACAGGTATTTCCCATTCTTGCGGGTCAGCTTCTGCTTGGCATGCCTGCGGCATGGGCATTCGGGCGATATACGTTTCGCGGCAGGAACTTTCTGATGCTTCTGTATATGATATTGATGATCATGCCCTTTCAGGTCACGATGGTGTCTGGATATCTCATCTTAAAAAAATTTCAGCTGCTGGATACGCATCTGGCGCTCGTACTGCCCGGCATGTTCAACACATTTCCGGTATTTATTATGACCAAGGCATTTGCCGGCATACCAGATTCCCTGATGGAGGCTGCGAGGATTGACGGTGCCGGGGAGTTCCGCATCTTTGTGTCCATCGGGATACCGATGGCTCTGCCTGGAATCATTTCAGCCATGGTTCTCGGATTCCTGGAATGTTGGAATGTCATCGAGCAGCCGATGACATTTTTAAAAACAAAGAATTTGTGGCCGCTGTCGCTTTATCTACCTAATATTACCGCTGATAAGATTAATGTCTCTTTCGCGGCTTCCATCGTAATGATGCTGCCGGCGGTACTGCTGTTCTTGTGGGGCCAGAAGTATCTGGAACAGGGGATTGCGGCGTCAGGGCTGAAAGAATAAATGCAAGGAGAGGCATATCATGGTTCAATGGTTAAAACGTATCAATATGAAGGATAAGATGAAGAAGAAAACGTTCTGGGGCAGGCTTCTTGCAGCATTCTTTGTACTAATGGCGCTGAGCACGGTTGTATCGAGGGCAGCGGATTCGGTAATCGTCCCGAGAGTGCGGCTTGAAAGGGCTTCTTCCGGAAGCCTGAATTACACCATCAAGGGTTCCGGAAGCATCATTGCTTCTGAAGGAAAACTTGTGACGCTGCCGGAGAAGCTGAGGATCCGTGAGATTACAAAACCGGGTACGACCGTGGAGGAAGGAGGCCCGCTCGCAGTGGCAGATACCGATGAGCTGATAAAAGTGCTGGATGAGGAAAAGGCTGCGCTTGCCAAGCTGCGCCTTCAGCTTCAGAAGGAACAGCTGGACGCGGTGCCGGATGCCGCGACGCCGCAGGCATATTCCGCAGGCAAGAGCCTGGAGCTGGCACGAGAACACTTTGACGAAGCATCGGCTAAGCTTGAGGAAGCGGCTAAGGCAGAAGAAGCTGCGGCCGTAGAGAGACAAAAGCGGCTGGAAGAGAAGAAAAAAGCGGCCTACGATACATTTATGAAGCAGGGTGGTGAGAGCAGCAGCGAAGCAAAGGCCGCATATGAAGAGGCAGTAAGGAGCGCGGAAGAAGAGGCCGGGAACCTTAAAGCAGAGAAAGATGCACAGATGGACGCCCTGATACAGAACCGTGACGCAATGCAGGATGCGCTGGAACAGGCTCAGGCGGCATATGACATAGCCCGGGCCGAGGACGACAATGCGGCGTCTAACCGGCAGAAGGCCAGCCAGGGCTCAGGCATTACCCAGGAAGGGATGAAGATAGACATTGAACAGCAGCAGAAGAAGGTCGACTGGCTTCAGGAAGTCATGGACGCGGACGGGGTGATAACGTCGCCTGTGAAAGGGACGGTTACGGAGAACAGCCTGACAGAAGGAATGGTGACGTCAGGACAGGAGTATATCAGGATAGGGACAGGAGGATATGAGTTCCGTGCGGCAGTTGATAAAGACAATGCGAAGAAGCTCAAGGCCGGCGATTCCATGGAAGTGGAGTTCCCCGGTAAAAAGGACAAGAAGAGATTAAAGATTACTGATATCCGGGCAGAACAAAGCGGTGGCAGCGGCGGCCAAGCCAGCGGCAGCGAGGGCGAAGCTGCTGCCGGCGCGGAAGCGGCCAAAGGGCAGACCGGTCAGGAAAGCATCATGTATCTTACTGCAAAACTTGACGGGGATGATTATGCAGCCGGAACGGAAGGCAGCTATGTCATCGACAAAGAGTCGGATATACGGTATGACTGGATACTGCCTGTGGAAGCGATACGTGAAGACCAGAGCGGAACATTCTGCCTCATTTCCCGTAAGAAAGATACCATACTCGGGGAGGAATACGTGGCAGAAAGGCTTCGTCTCGTAAAAAAGGCAAAGGATTTGAACAAGGTAGCGGTAGAAGGCAATCTGGATAATAAGACAGACGTGATTATAGAAAGCAGCAAAGAGATTAATGAAGGAGACAGATTTCAAATTGAGGAAAAAGATTAGGCTGCCGCAGATGGCTTTGTTTCTGACCGGCATTGTACTTCTCGTTCTATCCGCCATACAGTATGCTTATGTGGCGGGGACAGACCATGTCGTACGTGCCAGATTTGAAGGGGGTACCGTGCTTGCGGCCCAGTTGGATGATTACTATGAACAGCGCAGCAAGGCAGACCGGAGCGGCAAAAAGCAAAACGGAGCTATTCCGTACGTGACACTGTGGAACATGAAAGAAGGGATAGAGGTTGCTGCGGAAGAATATACCGCTGAAGAACGCTTTTCCTTAATAGAAGGATATGGAAATCTGGAGCAGATATTGCCGGGGCAGAAGCTGGAGGGCATGTATCCTCCAAAAAGCGATACCGAAGGCTGTGCGGTCAGTGACGCGGGCGCCAGAGCGCTGTTCGGCAGCAGCCGCGTGTTGGGGAAAGTGCTGCATGTGGACGGCAGGGAATATATCATCAGAGGAATTATAAAAGACGTCAGAAATATGCTCTGGATACAGAACAAGGCGGCCGAGGGGTTCCCTTATATGGAAATGGAATACCCAGACAAAACGTCTGCCTCTGAGGCAATGGAATGGCTGGAGCAGCAAGGATTCGGCGTCCCGGCTGTCATATTGCCGGGATGCGATTATTCGGCTTTTAACTTCTTATTTCTGACGCTGCCGCTCTGGCTTGTCGTTCTCTGGCTCTATGCTGCGGTAAGAAGGCGTATCAATGTGGCAGAGCAGAAGTATGTAAGGGCGGTGCTTTCGGCGGCGTGGGGCATCGGTCTCGCTGTTCTCATCTTTGCCGGCATCGGATACAGCTTCCGCTTTGGACTGGATTATATCCCGCCGAAATGGTCTGACTTCAGCTTCTACGGCAAGAAGGCTTCGGCGCTGGCAGACATGCACACGAAGCTGGCACAGATGAAGCCGCTGCCGGGCGATGCGCAGCTACTGAATCACAGCCGGCATTGTGCGTATCTCGCCTGGGGAAGCCTCTTTTTTACGGCGTGGGCAATCGTAAGTGTAAGACGGAACCGCTGCTGATCACTTATATTTTTAGATTCAGTATAGCATATAAATGCTGTGCTGAATTTTTGCGTTTCTATCTAAAAAAAGTATAAACAGTGTTGACAAATAAAATCTATAGTGATACATTTATAAACGAAGATATTAGCACTCGGTTTAAAAGAGTGCTAACAGGCTGGAAATCCGGTAAAGGAGGCGAATAGATGGTATCAGAACACGGGCTGGATGAACGTAAGATGAAGATACTCCACGCGATTATCCAGAACTATCTGGAGACCGGAGAACCGGTAGGTTCCAGAACCATTTCCAAGTATACCGACCTGAATCTCAGTTCTGCCACGATCAGGAATGAGATGTCTGATCTGGAAGAGATGGGATACATCTTGCAGCCCCATACATCGGCAGGGCGGATTCCTTCAGACCGGGGATACAGGCTATATGTAGATATGCTGATGGAGGAAAAGGAACAGGAACTGAATGAGATGCAGGAACAGATGCTAGACAAGGCAGACAAGATGGATCTGCTCCTGAAGCAGGCGGCAAAAGTGCTGGCGAACAGTACGAATTATGCGACCATGGTATCCACACCGCTCAACAGCGGCAACAAAATCAAGTTCCTTCAGCTCTCGCAGGTTGATGAGGAGCAGATAATCGCAGTCATCGTTCTCGGAGGAAATGTCATCAAGAACAAGATCATCGACATGGAGGAGCCCGTCAGCAATGAAAATCTGCTGAAGCTGAACATGCTGCTGAACACGACGCTGAACGGCATGTCCATAGAAGATATCAATCTCGGCCTGATAGCAAGGCTGAAAGAGCAGGCCGGCATACACAGCGAGGTCATCGCCCATGTGCTGGACGCGGTAGCTGATGTGATACAGGTTGATGATGAGATGCAGATATATACAAGCGGTGCCACGAATATTTTCAAGTATCCGGAGCTCAGCGACAAGCAGAGCGCGCAGGAAATTATCAGTGCTTTTGAAGAAAAGCAGCAGCTGACAGAACTGGTAACCCAGACGCTGTCCAAGGAGGACAACACGGGCATCCAGGTATATATAGGAGATGAAACGCCGGTACAGACGATGAAGGACTGCAGCGTAGTGACCGCGACCTATGAATTAGGTGAAGGGATGAAGGGAACGATAGGTATTATCGGACCGAAGCGGATGGATTATGAACATGTGCTCAAATCTATGAAGAAGCTGCAGAACGAGCTGGATCAGATGTTTCATAATAATGACTAGGAAAGGTGGAAGAACCCTTGGAAAATAATCAGGAAAACAAAACGAAAGAAGACATGGTAAAAGAGGCAGTGGAAGAAGCGAGGAAGGCGGCAACCGAAGCGGCGGACGATCAGTCCGGAGGACAGGATAAGGCCGGGGCATCCGGAGACGGCTGCAGTGAGCCGGATTGTGCAGACACAGATGCAGCAGATACGAACTGTACTGACGGCAGCGCAGACGGCTGCACGGATCAGGACTCCGATGAGGACGATAAGGCTGACAAGAAAGTAAAAAAATTTGGCAAGAAGGCTAAGAAAGATAAAAAAGATGAAAAGATTGAAGAGCTGACGGACAGACTCACCCGTCAGATGGCAGAGTTTGATAACTTCCGCAAGCGTACGGATAAGGAGAAATCCCAGATGTACGAGATAGGGGCGAAAGATATCATAGAAAAAATACTTCCGGTCGTAGATAACTTCGAGCGCGGGCTTGACGCGGCATCTGAGGAGGAAAAGGAAAATCCGTTCGTACAGGGGATGGATAAAATCTACAAACAGCTTATGACTACTCTGGAAGAGATAGGGGTGAAGCCGATCGAGGCCGTAGGCCAGGAGTTCAACCCGGATTTCCACAATGCTGTGATGCATGTGGATGACGAAGCGCTCGGCGAGAACATTATCGCGGAGGAATTCCAGAAAGGTTATATGTACCGTGACTCTGTTGTGAGGCACAGTATGGTAAAAGTAGCTAACTAACATTTTAATTGAAAATAAAAATCAGGAGGAAGAAAATCATGGGCAAGATAATTGGTATTGACTTAGGAACGACAAACAGCTGTGTGGCTGTTATGGAAGGCGGCCAGCCGACCGTTATCGCAAATACAGAAGGAGCAAGGACGACTCCGTCTGTCGTAGCATTTACAAAGACAGGAGAACGTCTCGTAGGCGAGCCTGCAAAGCGTCAGGCAGTAACGAATGCCGAAAAGACGATTTCATCCATCAAAAGAGAGATGGGTTCCGACTACAAAGTGACGATTGATGATAAGAAATTCTCACCGCAGGAGATTTCCGCGATGATTCTTCAGAAGCTGAAAGCAGATGCAGAAGGATATCTCGGCGAGAAAGTGACAGAAGCAGTTATCACAGTACCGGCATACTTCAACGATGCACAGCGCCAGGCTACAAAGGATGCAGGAAAGATTGCGGGCCTGGATGTAAAGCGTATCATAAACGAGCCTACGGCGGCAGCACTTGCCTACGGCCTTGACAATGAAAAAGAACAGAAAATCATGGTATACGACCTTGGAGGCGGTACGTTCGACGTATCCATCATCGAAATCGGCGATGGAGTCATTGAAGTGTTATCTACAGCAGGTAATAACAGACTCGGCGGCGACGACTTTGACCAGAAGATTACAGATTACATGCTGGCTGAATTCAAGAAAAACGAAGGTGTTGACCTGTCTACAGACAAGATGGCGCTCCAGAGGTTGAAAGAAGCGGCAGAGAAGGCGAAGAAAGAGCTGTCTTCTGCTACAACGACGAACATCAACCTTCCGTTCATCACAGCCACATCAGAAGGGCCGAAGCATTTTGACATGAACCTTACAAGAGCCAAGTTCGATGAACTGACACATGACCTTGTTGAGAAGACGGCTGAGCCGGTAAAAAGAGCACTGTCCGATGCAGGACTGAATTCTTCTGAACTTGGGCAGGTACTGCTCGTAGGTGGTTCTACCCGAATCCCGGCTGTCCAGGAAGAGGTGAAACGCCTGACAGGCAAGGAGCCAAGCAAATCACTGAACCCGGACGAGTGCGTAGCTCTCGGCGCATCCGTACAGGGCGGCAAGCTTGCAGGCGATGCAGGTGCAGGGGACGTACTTCTTCTCGACGTTACACCGCTGTCACTGTCAATCGAGACGATGGGCGGAGTGGCAACGAGGCTGATTGAGAGGAATACTACAATCCCGACAAAGAAGAGCCAGATTTTCTCTACGGCGGCAGACAACCAGACAGCTGTTGATATCAACGTTGTACAGGGTGAGAGACAGTTTGCCAAAGATAACAAGTCGCTCGGTCAGTTCAGACTGGACGGAATTCCGCCGGCTCCACGTGGAATCCCGCAGATTGAGGTTACATTTGACATTGATGCGAACGGTATCGTCAACGTATCCGCAAAAGACCTTGGTACAGGGAAAGAGCAGCACATCACCATTACGGCCGGTTCCAACATGTCTGACAGCGATATCGACAAGGCAGTAAAAGAAGCAGCTGAATTTGAAGCACAGGACAAGAAACGGAAAGAAGGCATCGATGCCAAGAATGATGCTGACGCGCTTGTATTCCAGACCGAAAAGGCTATGGGCGAAGTAGGAGATAAGATTGACGCAGCTGATAAAGAAGCAGTGGAAGCAGACTGCAAGGCATTGAAAGAAGTTCTTGAAAAAGCAAATACAGATACCCTTACAGACGATCAGATTGCAGAGATCAAAGCCGGTAAGGAGAAGCTGATGGAAAGTGCCCAGAAATTGTTCACGAAAGTCTACGAACAGGCCGGTGCACAGGCAGGAGCAGGACAGCAGGGTCCGGGTCCTGATATGGGAGCAGGAGCAGGTCCGGCTCCGGACGGCTTCGCAGGCGATGATGTAGTAGACGGAGATTACAAAGAAGTCTAAGAGCACTTGGCAATACGGTTATAGCCCGGTGAGAGAAGGCTGTTCCGGGGAACCTGGCGGTAAAAGCCTGGTCTCCCGGAACTTGTCTTTGTCGACTTCCATGAAAGAAAGGGATGAACAATGGCGGAATCAAAGAGAGATTACTATGAAGTGCTCGGCGTCAGCAAAGATGCTGACGATGCGACTTTAAAGAAGGCATACAGGCAGGTAGCCAAGAAATATCACCCTGACATGAACCCCGGTGACGCGGAGGCGGAGAAGAAGTTCAAGGAAGCGTCTGAAGCCTACGCAGTCCTTAGTGACCCCGAAAAGCGCCGCCAGTATGACCAGTTCGGACATGCGGCCTTTGAAGGCGGGGCAGGCGGCGCCGGAGGGTTTGGCGGCTTTGACTTTGGCGGAGCAGATTTCAGTGATATATTCGGTGACATATTCGGAGACCTGTTTGGCGGCAGCGGCCGGCGCGGCCGTGGCAGCCAGGGACCGATGAAGGGCATGAATATCCGCAAGAGTGTCAGGATCACGTTTGAAGAGGCAGTGTTCGGCTGTGAGAAAGAGATAGAGGTGGTGCTCAAAGACCCGTGTCCGAAATGCAGTGGTACAGGTGCCAAGCAGGGGACCTCGCCTGAGACGTGCTCTAAGTGCGGAGGCAAAGGACAGGTCGTCTATACGCAGCAGTCATTCTTCGGGACAGTACAGAACGTACAGACATGTCCGGACTGTCACGGAACAGGCAAGATTATCAGGGAGAAGTGCCCGGACTGCTCCGGCACAGGCTTTGTGGCTTCTAAGAAGAAAATAGCAGTATCAATCCCGGCAGGCATCGACAACGGACAGAGCGTGCGGATCCGTGAAAAAGGCGAACCGGGGACGAACGGCGGACCGAGGGGAGACCTTCTTGTGGAGGTGGTTGTCTCCAGGCATCCGATATTCCAGCGGCAAGATATGCACATATTCTCAACCGTTCCGATTTCATTTGCCCAGGCTGCACTCGGTGCAGATGTGAAGATCAAGACGGTGGACGGTGACGTGCTCTATACTGTCAAGCCGGGGACGAAGACAGATACGAAAGTACGCCTGAAAGGAAAGGGCGTGCCTTCGATCCGCAACTCCCAAGTGCGGGGTGACCACTATGTCACTCTGGTCATCCAGACACCGGAACACTTAAGCTCCGAGGCGAAAGAGGCGCTGCGCAAGTTCGACGCCCTCGCCGGAAATACGCTGAATCAGAACAATGACGAAGGCACAAAAGGAACAAAAGGAAAAAAGAAAGGCTTTATGGGCAAGATGAAAGAAGCCTTTGACGATTAGAAGGCTGAACCCCGGAAAACGTTGGTTTTCCGGGGTTTTTTGCGGCTGCCCGGCCTGCGCTTGCGGATATTGCTGAAAAGCCGGGCGCAAAAGGAACGGGCCGTAGCCGAAAAAGCCGTCTCTGTAATGCTTTATCGAAATAATTCAATGCATGTCCCTCCATGTCCCTTCGTTATCTGGTAAGATACCGATATCATATGATAAGGAGGAATAATAAATGAGTGACAACAGATTTTTATTGGAAGTATACGTGGGTGAAAATGGTAACTGGTATATGAATGACGTCGATACAGGTGCGAAAGCACAAGGAGAGCCAGGGGAAGACGGTATTACTCCACATATCGGTGAAAATGGCAACTGGTTTGTCGGGAATGCAGATACAAACGTGCCGGCAACCGGCCCTCAAGGGCCGAATAGCGCAGACTTGATTTTTACCGGTTCCGGACAGACGGTCGAAGAAGCCATCAATAGTATCAAATCTTTAGAAGAAAAAACGCTATCTGACTGTACACAGGTAAATGCAGCTTTACTGGGCAAAGGAATATCAATAGTTAGAAGAAATGGGATAGTAACTCTATCATTCACTTTAAATATAGGTAACGCTCGTATACCGATTTACGAGACTTTATTCAAATTACCAGCAGGATATGAACCAGCAAAAACATATTTTAGCAGTTTACTAGGCGGAGATAGTTTTATTTCTATTAATACGGATGGGTACGTGCAGGCCCAAAGGGAATTAAGTGGCTGGATGACTTTATCTGCAACATATCTCTGCAAAAACTAAGACAGTTAAAAAATGTAAAATACATAACTGTCCCTCTATGTCCCGTCAATAGGCGGTAATATTCTAGCAACAAGAATAAGGAGGATAACTAAATGAATGAAACAACAAGCTTCATACCGGAGATTTACATCGGTGGGAACGGAAACTGGTACATCAATGACTACGACACAGGTGTCAGGGCAAGAGGAGAGGATGGCATCACGCCTCACATCGGGGCCAACGGCAACTGGTTTATAGGAGAGACAGACACTCAGGTAGCGGCGGCCGGTCCAAAAGGTGATAAGGGTGACCGAGGCGATACCGGTCCAATGGGTCCCCAGGGCCTGACCGGAGCCACGGGTCCCCAGGGATTGACAGGCCCTCAGGGGTTGACGGGACCACAAGGACCTACAGGAGCTACCGGTCCACAGGGGGCCACAGGACCAAAAGGTGACACTGGCGCAGCCGGCCCGCAGGGACCGACTGGCGCTACAGGACCGAAAGGTGACCCGGGCGCCGCAGGACCACAAGGGTTACAGGGAATCCCGGGGCCCAAGGGGGATAAAGGAGATGAGGGACCGGCAGGCCCAGTGAATATCGCGAACAATCTTGAGACTTTGGAAGAGGGATTCGCTCTGGATGCGCGACAGGGTAAGGTTTTGAATGGTAAATTTCCAATATTTAAAACTCAGAGTATTGCAATCGGATCCATACCTGGGAACACAGCTAAAGAAGTAGCCGTTTCTCTTAATATCCCTGACGGATATAAACTAATTACTTGGATTCCAAGAGGAGTATCCGGTAGTTCAGGGAAACTTCACCTGAATGGTTGGGGAGGTAACAATAGCGTCTATACATTTGGCGTAGCAAACTGTAGTACAAGTATGGCCTCTGGAACGTTACATATCATACTAATTTGTGAAAAATTGTAATTCTAATTTGCAGAGGACCAGTAACGACTACCATCTATTTGTATAATAGAATCAAATGTAATTTATTTAGAGTAAGAATGTAACTGGTTATAAACCTGCTTTCCTCTTTTTCAGAAGAAAGCAGGTTTCCTATGCACGCTACCTGTATGCATTCACAAGGCAACGAACACTGCACAGGAACGGGAACCGGCAAGAAATGTATCATTTTCAAGGACGACAGGCGGGTTGTATGTCGTACCGTCCGGATTGCCGGTGTTGGCGGCTACATGCCAGCGGAGATGGTCGGGCAGAGCGGGAAGGGTAATGGCTACAGATTCCCAGAACGCATTGATGGCAATGTAGATGATGTCATCTGTCCTGCTGATGTCATCATAGCCGGCGTACATGATACCGATGACTTTCGTGTCTTTGTTGTAAGAGGAATCCCACGGTGTCTCACTATGGAGGCTTACTTCCGGCAGACCGTAGCGGTTCGGGCGGCATGTACCCCTGATGGAGGCATGCCGTCGGCGGAAATGAATCATATAGCGGAAGAAGAGGTAGACATCCTGATTTTTCTCCACCATATCCCAGTCGAGCCATGAGATTTCGTTGTCCTGGCAGTACGGGTTGTTGTTGCCATACTGGGTGTTGCAGAATTCATCTCCGGCAAGGAACATCGGTATGCCACGGCTGCACATGAGCACGAGACATGCATTCTGAATCATACGCTTTCGAAGAGAAGTTACCGCAGGGTCCGTAGTCTCTCCTTCCACACCGCAGTTCCAGCTGCGGTTGTCATTGCTTCCGTCTGTATTGTTCCAGCCGTTTGCCTCGTTGTGCTTTGTATTGTAAGCATATAAGTCATAGAGCGTGAAGCCGTCATGACAAGTGATAAAGTTGACGGATGCGTTCTTTCCGCGTGTATTCGGGTCATATAGGTCCGGCGATCCGATGATGCGCTGTGCCGCGGCTCCTGCACACCAGAGGCCGCCTTTTAGAAACTCCCGGATATCGTCCCGGTAGCGGCCATTCCATTCAGACCACCGTCTCAAGTCAGAGAAATCACCGACCTGGTACAGTCCGCCCGCGTCCCACGCTTCGGCGATGAGCTTTGTATTGCCGAGAATCGGGTCGAAGGCAAGCGCTTTTACAAGCGGCGGATGTTCCATCGGGGAGCCATCCTCGTTCCGTCCGAGGATGGAGGCGAGGTCAAAGCGGAATCCGTCGATGCGGTAGGTTTCCACCCAATAGCGGAGGCAGTCGACAATCATCCGCTGGACGATGGGATGGTTGCAGTTCATCGTATTGCCGCACCCGCTGAAATTATAATAGTAACCTTCCGGCGTGAGCATGTAGTAGATATTGTTGTCAAAACCTTTGAAGGAGAAGACAGGGCCCTTTTCGTCCCCTTCGGCAGTATGGTTGAAGACGACATCCAGGATGACTTCCATGCCGTTGTCATGCAACGCCTTGACGAGCTGTTTCAGCTCCAGTCCTTCCCGGTTGTATTCTACGGCAGAGGAGTAACTGGTGTTTGGTGCAAAGAAGCTGACCGTACTGTACCCCCAGTAGTTGAGAAGCTCTCTTCCGTCTACGGTGCGTCTGTCCATCAGCTCGTCAAATTCAAAAATCGGCATCAGTTCTATGGCATTCACGCCGAGATCTTTCAGGTACGGGATTTTTTCTATGATACCTTTGAAGGTTCCCGGTGCGGATACGTCTCCTGCCATCTTGGTGAAGCCGCGGACGTGCATTTCATAGATGATGAGTTCATCGAACGGTATTCTTGACGGTGATTCGGCGCCCCAATAGAAGTTATTCCGAACGACCCGGGCGCGGTAACCTTTGGAATTTGATTTCCTGCCCCATGTGCTCTGCCCGGTGATAGCTTTGGCATATGGGTCTATCAGGATGTTGTCCTTGCAAAAGAGCAGCCCCTTTGCCGGATCATATGGTCCGTCGAGCCGGAAGGCATATTCAAATTCTTCCACATCAAGGCCAAAGATGAAGATGGAGAATACATGGCCGATGCGGTAACAGTCCGGTACAGGAATGACTGCATAAGGTTCCGTCTCCATACGGTGATATAACAGTATCTCGCAGGAGATAGCCCCCTGGGAGTGCACGGTGAAGCTGACCCCGTTCGGCAGGGCCCAGGCTCCATTGTAATCATAGAAGCCGGGACGTACTTGGAATCCGTTTACCGTATCAAGCGGCTGCAGATGATGGTAAAGTGGTGCAAGTGGCGAATCCAGTCCAAGAGTATCATTGTCTAAACGTGCCATGCAGGTACCTCCTTGAAGTGAAAGATAAATGGTTACAGATGCTGGTAGTAGAAGACGGCCAGTTGTGTCCGGTCCCTGAGTTCCAGCTTTTCCAGGACATTGCTCAGGTAATTTCGCACCGTTCCTTCGCTCAGATACATTTTCTCTGCGATTTCCCTGTTGCTGAAGCCATCCGCGACGAGGGTGATCAGCGTGTATTCTTTTTCCCCGATATCATACGATGCATAGTCAAAGCCATTTTTCTGCTGCAGAAGATCCGGTATCTTGGACACGATTTCGGTCCCAAACACGGTCTGGCCCGTATATACGGCTTTGACGGCAGGGATGATACTGTTATAATCCTGTTTGAGCAGATAGCCTTTTACACCATATTTTAACGCTTTAACGATATATTCATCGTCTGAGAACGTGGTCAGAAGAAGGATCCGCGCCTCCGGGTATTCAGCCAGTATATGGCGGGATGCCTCGAGGCCATTCAGTCTTTTCATCCGGATATCCATCAGCAGCACATCAGGCCGCAGCTCGCTGTATAGCCGTACCGCGTCTTCACCGTCCTCGCCGAAGCCCGTCACATGAAGGGCGCCATCAGATTCGAGTATTGTCTTCAGTGCATTTGAGACGAGCATGTCATCGTCTATTACAAGTATATCCATAGTCGTTTAATCCTCCTTTTTAGGTATCGTAATAAAGATACGGTATCCATTTTGGGTCTGTAGCTGCATGGCGCCGTGCAAAGTCTCTACACGGTCTCTCATGTTGGTAAGTCCGAGGCCGCTTCCGCCGGTTTTGACCGTACCGTTGTCCTCGATTATAAGCTGATATAGTCCGGGATGTTCCCGGACGATGATGTGCACATCGTTGGCATTGCTGTGGCGGATTACATTGTTCAGCGCTTCTTTGACGATGGTGATGAAGCTGTATTTGATGTCCCTCGGTACGTCATACCCCATGTCGTATTCCATATGGATCGGGCAGAAAGTAAATGTGTCGGTGAGACTTGTGAGCGCTTCTTTTAAATTTATGGATTCGTCATGCAGATCATGTACGCTTTCCCGGACATTCGTCATAGCGGTATTCAACGTCTCTTCCAGTTGCAGCAGTGAGGAATCCAGGGCAGGATTCTTGTTCATCATCCGGACAGCTCCTGTCAGCAGGATAGAGCGGGTGAGCATATGCCCTACATTGTCGTGTATCTCGCGTGCGATGCGGTTACGCTCTTTCAAGGTGGCTGTATAGACTTCATAATCTTGTTTCTCGAGAAGCGCGTGGTTTTTTTCTTTCAGAAGCAGATTCAGTTCCGTACTGTCGTCCCTTGTCCTTTTATACTGCAGTTCCAGATGCTCATGCCTGTCCGTCTGAACACAGAGAAGAAGCGAGATGCTGCTGCCAAGCAAGAGAAGAAGGAACAGCGGCAGGGAATCCGGCAGAATCCGGCAGATGGCCACTATGCTAAGAAGGGCCACACCGATAGGGTTCTTGAACCGGAGGCAATTGTAAAGCACTGCCGGAAGGAAAAGAAGCAGGACAGGAAATAAGAGGGCCAAAACGATATAAGCGGCCGAAGACATCAGATGGAACCTTCGGGAATCGATGAAATAGTTAGCCGATATATATATTACTGCTATGAGAAAGGATATGACAAAAGCGGTATCCATCTGTGTCAGTAATACGGCCGTAAAGCTGAACATGAGAAGGGCGAGCTGATCAAGTATACGTTTCATAAGTTCTCCTTGTATTGTGACATATGTCATTTTAAGTGCTGACACGTGACACTTACATTATAAAGCGGCGGAGGTTATACTACAAGTAGAAAAGGAGAAGGAGGACATGAAAACATGATTATGATACAAAATCTGGTAAAACGGTACGGAAGCCTGCTGGCGCTGGATCATCTGAATCTTGAGATACACGAAGGAGAGATCTTCGGTCTGCTTGGACCGAACGGCTCCGGCAAGACGACAGCTATCAATTGCCTGCTGGCACTTCTGAAATATGATAAAGGAACGATAAAGGTCATGGGCAGAGAGATGAGGCCGGACAGTTATGATATCAAAAAAGAAATCGGTGTGGTCATGCAGAACGTAGCTGTATTTGAGCAGATGAGCGTACGCGAGAATATCGATTATTTCTGCGGGCTGTATATACGAGATAAGGGGAAGCGCAAGAAGCTGGTAGACGAAGCTATCCAATTTGTCGGACTGGAAGAGTTCACGAAGATGCGTCCGAAGAAATTATCAGGCGGGCTTCTGAGGAGGCTGAATATTGCCTGCGGTATCGTCCATAAGCCGAGGCTTATAATCATGGATGAGCCGACAGTGGCTGTAGACCCGCAGAGCCGGAACAAGATTCTGGAAGGGATCTTGGAACTGAACAGGCAGGGATCCACGATCATCTATACGTCCCACTATATGGAAGAGGTGGAGCAGATATGTTCCAGGATAGCCATCATCGATCACGGAAGGGTATTGGCCACCGGAACGAAGGAAGAGCTCAAGAGCATGATTAAGACAGGCGAGACGATTACGATACAGGCTGCTGCCCTGGATGATAAGCACCTGGCGCAGATAAAGGAACTTCCGCATGTGTTTGACATTTCCTATGAGGAGCAGACATTAAAAATCAGGCTGAGCGGAGCCAAGCATAATCTCGTGAGAGTACTGCACTACATGGAAGAACAGGATATTTCATTTGGCAGAGTATTTTCAGAGCTGCCAACGCTTAATGACGTATTTCTGGAGATTACGGGAACTGAGCTGAGGGATTAGGAGGAGATATTATGAGGCATCTGATCAAATATAGATTTATACAGACTGTCCGGGAATGGAGCGTGATGTTCTGGGCACTGGCCTTTCCTATCATTCTCGGTACATTCTTTTTCGTCTCTTTTGGCAGCGGTATTACAGGCGAGGAGATGGAGGCGATTCGAGTGGCGGTCGTAGAGTCGGAAACAGATTCGCAGGAAGGCACGTCTTTCCGTGAATTTCTGGAACAGATGGACGGCGAAACGCTTCAGATTGAAAAGGTGGATGAGAAGCAGGCCCTTAAGGACCTGAAAGGAGATGAAATTACCGGCATCTACTATACTGGCGTGGAGCCGTCGCTCACGGTCGCGAAATCAGACTTGAACACAAGTATACTGAAAGCGCTTCTGGACAGTTATAATAAGAATGCGGATATGATTATGAGGATAGCTCAGGATCATCCAGAACGTCTTATGCAGGCGGTGGAGGCACTGAGCGGCTGGCAGCCGATGACGGAGCAGGTAAGCGTAGGCGGAAGGACGATGGACCCGAACGTGTCGTATTTCTTCGCCCTTATCGCCTATGCATGCCTGTCAGGAGCATTCCTCGGCGTGAAGGCGAGTATTGACGGGCAGGCCAATCTGACAGCGCTCGGAGCAAGAAGAAGTGTGACTCCGACCCATAAGCTGAAGCTCGTGCTTACGGATATGTCTGTTCTGTTCTTTATACAGTTCGTCAACATTATCATCTTGACAATTGTCGTAAGGTTCGTGTTCGGTATCGACCTTGGTGGCAATATAGGGCAGATTCTGCTCGTAGATCTGCTTGGCAGCATGATAGGAGTGTCCATGGGTATCATGATTGGATGTGTAGGCAAGTTGAGCGAGAGCATCAAGATGGGCCTGACCGTCATGTTGACACTGTTACCGGGATTCCTTGCAGGGCTTATGTTCGGCAATATGAAAAATATCATTGAACAGAATTGCCCGATTATCAACCGGATCAACCCGGCGGCTGTCTTAAGCGATACATTTTACTGCATGGGAGTGTTTGATGATGCGGAGAGATTTACAAGGAATCTGATGATACTCGGTCTCATGAGCGTATTATTCATAGGGATTGCATTTTTCGCGGTGAGGAGGGAACGTTATGACAGTATTTAGAGGATTCATGATAATGGTGAAGCGCAACCTCGGAATGATGTTCATGTATATAGCTATATTCATCACGATAGCGGTTATGGTCCAGACGATGACAGACGGAAAAGGGATGGAACACTTTGAAGAAGAGCGGCTGAAGATTGCCGTCATCGACAGGGACCATGGAAAGCTGGCAGAAGGGCTTACAGATTATATCGGAAAGAAGCATGATTTGGTCAAGGTGGAGGATGACAAGAACGTGATACAGGAAAAGCTGTTCTACCGGGATATCTACTATGTAGTGACGATACCGGAAGATTTTGAACAGGTATGCCTGGAAGATGGCGAGAAGCTTCAGACGACAAAACTTCCGGATACGATGAGCGCATTTTATGTGGATCAGCAGATCTCCACATATCTCAACACCGTAAAAGTGCTCAAAAGCGCCGGATATCCGCTGGAGGAGGCAATCAGCGACGCGGCCGAAGCCGGAGAGGCAGAGTCGGATGTCACGCTGGTTGACAAGAATGGGAATGGTGGTGTTAAACTGCCGCATTCATTCCTGTTCCAGTATATGCCGTATATCATACTGGCGGTGTTGTGCTATACGATTGGTTTTATAATGATAGCATTCCGCAAGAAGGATGTGAGACGGCGGATGCTCTGCTCTTCCGTATCAAGCCGGAGCCAGAATGCACAGATGGTGATTGGATTTGTTATCATGGGCGTGGGATTCTGGGCGATATGCATGCTGCTGCCGCTCATCATGTACCCGTCCCAGTTCCTGAACGACCCGAATAAAATCTACTACATGCTCAATTCGTTCCTCGTCGTACTGGTGGGAATGGCCATCGCATTCACAATCGGCGTTGTGGTCCAGAAGATCGAAGTGCTAAATGGCATCGTTAATGTGATAACGCTCGGAATGTGCTTCACATGCGGCGTGTTCGTAAGTATGGACGTACTCGGGAAGGGCGTGAAGATGTTCGCACAGTTCCTGCCGCTATACTGGTATGAGAAGGTCGTCGGCGTGCTGTCTGTCAGCACAGAGTTTACGAAGGCACAGGCCGGGACAATCTACAAAGGATTCGGAATCCAGCTCTTGTTTGCGGCAGCAATCCTCTGCGTAGGGCTCGTCATAAGCAAAAGCAAAGAACAAGAGTAGAAGGGACAGGGCAAATTTAATTGGGGACGGAGGAAATCTAGATTTCCTCCGTCCCCAATTAAATTTGCCCTGTCCCCTATGGAAGAAATCCACTCGTTATGATACAATCGTCTTTAGGTGACGATGAATGAAGGAGGTATGTAAGATGCATAGTTTTGTCCAATATACGCCAACGGAGATTGTATTCGGCAAAGATGCGGAGCGGGAGACCGGAAGGCTGGCGAAGAAATGGGGCGCGGCCCGCGTGCTTATCGTGTACGGCGGTGGAAGCGTCGTGCGGAGCGGACTTCTGGATACGATAGAGAAAGAGCTGGATGAGGAGGGAATCGGGTACGATGAGCTGGCCGGGGTACGCCCAAACCCACGCGTCAGCCTGGCACGGGAGGGTGTCAGGAAGGCAATCGCACTCGGGGCAGATATGATTCTGGCTGTAGGAGGCGGAAGCGTAATCGATACGGCCAAGGCCGTTGCTATCGGTGCAGCCAGTCCAGAGACGGACATCTGGGAATTCTGGGAAGGCAGGCAGAAGGTGGAGAGATCCATGCCGGTCGGAGCGGTGCTGACAATCTCCGCGGCCGGAAGCGAGATGAGTGATTCTTCCGTGCTGACGAACGAGGAGACGGGCAGAAAATGCGGCGTAAGCTCAGATCTTAACCGGCCGAAGTTTGCCGTCATGAACCCGGAGCTTACTTTTACGCTGCCGAAGTATCAGCTTGCCTGCGGTATCGTGGATATCTATATGCACACGCTGGAGCGGTATTTCACTCCGGTGGGCGGAAACCGTATGACGGATGAGATTGCAGAGGGGCTTCTGAGGACCGTTATCGAGTCCGGGCAGAAAGCCTATGCCGACCAGACGGATTACGAAGCCATGAGCGAGATTATGTGGTGCGGCAGCCTGTCGCACAATGGCATCACAGGCCTTGGCAGGCCGAGGGATTTCGCGAACCACAAGCTCGGACATGAGCTGAGCGCTATGTTTGATGAGACGCACGGCGCCACGCTGTCCGCTGTCTGGGGCAGCTGGGCACGGTATGTGTACAGGCTGGATGTGGCAAGATTTGCCCACTACGGAAAATCAGTGTGGAGATTGGAATATGAAGAGGAGGAGGAAGCTGCGCTTGCGGCGATAGAGAAGACGGAAGAGTTCTTTCGGTCCCTCCATGTCGCAACATGTATCGGAGAGCTGAAAACCGGGGTCCTGCCGGATGAGACGCTTCATAAGCTGGCACAGAATGCGACAAAGGGGGATACGATAAGGCTTGGAAGCTTTAAAGAGCTGACAGCGCACGATGCGTATGAAATATATAAAGAGGCAAACCACGGATAACTTAAATATCAACTGGAAGAGTTTTTACAGAAATGTCTTCGCGCTTGTAATTCCGATGGCGATTCAGAATCTGATAAACGTAGGAGTTACTGCCGCAGACGTCATCATGCTCGGGAAAGTCGGAGAGAAGGTGCTTTCAGGCGCTTCGCTCGCGGGCCAGATTCAATTCATCATGACGCTTTTGTTCATGGGAATCACGTCAGGTGCTACAGTCCTGACTGCCCAGTACTGGGGAAAAAAAGATACGAGGACGATTGAGAAGGTGCTTGGGATGGGACTTTCCGCCGGCATCGTGACTGCGGTCATGTTTGCCGCCGCAGCGCTTTTCATTCCGGATGCGCTGATGCACATCTACAGTTCAGATCCGGAAGTGATAGCAGAAGGGGTAAAATATCTGAGAATCGTAGGAAGCTCGTATCTGTTCATGGCAGTGACCCAGGTATACCTTAATATCATGCGGAGCATAGAGCGGGTGCTCATCGCCACGTTTGTATACTCCATATCATTGCTGGTCAATATCGCTGTAAATGCGCTGCTCATATTCGGGCTGATGGGCTTTCCCGTCATGGGAATACGCGGTGCAGCCATCGGTACCCTGATTGCTCGTATAACAGAGATGGTTATCGTCCTCTTCTATGCATTTATGAAAAATAAGATTGTCCGTATCCGTTTCCGGGATCTCGTTAGGATAGACAAAGTCCTGTTCAAGGATTATATGACCTATGCGATGCCGGTCGTACTCAACGAAGTGATGTGGGGGCTTGGCAGCTCCGCGAATACTGCTATCATCGGCCATCTTGGCAGTGCGGCCGTAGCTGCCAATTCTGTCGCCCAGGTGGCTCGGCAGCTGGCTACGGTGGTCGTATTCGGTATCGCTCATGCCGCGGCAATCTACCTTGGCAAGACGATTGGCGAAAAAAGGCTTGATTATGCCAAGGCATATGCAAAACGTTTTATATGGCTAAGCGTAATCATAGGTGCTCTGGGTGGCGCTATCATCCTCATCGCGGCACCGATAGCCAATGCGAACCTGGCATTGACGGGACAGGCGAAGGACTATCTGACATTCATGTTCTTTGTCATGTCTTATTTTACAGTGGCCCAGTCGCTGAACGGTACGATGGTCATCGGAATCTTCCGTTCCGGCGGCGACACCAAATTCGGACTTATCATGGATGTCTCCACGATGTGGGGGTGCTCCATCATCATAGGGGCAGTGGCGGCATTCGTGTTCCATGCCAGCGTGCCGGTCGTGTATGTTATCCTGATGAGCGATGAGCTGATTAAGGTTCCGATGACAATCAAACGGTATGCGGGATATAAGTGGCTGAAAGATGTCACGAGAGAAAAAGAAGAACTGGGAGGAGCTTAACAGATGATTATCTTAAGCAAAGAAGAGATAGAAAAGCTGGTGGATCCAGAAAAGATGATGGATCAGATAGAGGAAGCATACAAAATATTCGGTTCGGGAGAGTATTATATGCCCCCCAGGCCATCGGTAGAGCATGACAATAAGACGCTCATGTATATGCCCTGTTATACGAAAGAGATAATCGGAACGAAGATTCTGACAATCTTTCCTGATAACGCGAAGCTAGGCCTGCCTTCTATCGATGGTATCATTCTGCTGAATAATGCGGTTACCGGGGCGCCGGAGGCGGTTATGGACGGCCAGTCGGTTACTGCATGGAGGACCGGTGCGGTAGGAGGCGTGGGGATACGCCACCTGTCCAGAAAGGACTGCCACACCGTGGGTGTCGTCGGTGCAGGAGTACAGGGACTGCACCAGGCAGTCTATGCGTGCGCGGCCAGAGATATCCGGACGGTATATATATACAACCATGGGAACCGAGACCTGACCGATTATATGTTCAGATTAGAAAAAGCTATTGATAACCCGGGCACAAAGGTAGTACAATGTAAGACAGTAGAAGAACTGACGGCCAAGAGCGATATCATCTGTACGACCACACCTTCTACCGAACCGGTGCTGCCTGATGACAAAGAACTGCTTCGGGGCAAATGCATTATAGCTATCGGTTCCTATACGCCAAAGATGCGGGAAATTCCAGATGCGGTCTGGGATCTTGTAGATAAGGTATATATCGAACTTCCGTACGCATGCGAAGAGTGCGGGGATTTGAGCCAGCCTATTGAAGAGGGACGTCTGACAAGTGACAAGATTGTGCTGATGAGCGATTATCTTGCATCAAAGACAGATGAAGCAGCGGATACGGAAAAGACCACATATTTCAAGTCAGTCGGGATGGGGCTTTTCGACGTATGTATCGCACAAAAAATATTAGAAGAAGCAAAGGAGAGGTAAATTATGAAAGTAGTAGCAACAGAAAAGGCGCCAAAAGCATTGGGACCATATTCACAGGGGTATGTCCACAACGGCATGTTCTATTCTGCGGGCCAGATTGGCGTGAATCCAGAAGTTGACGATGTAGAAGCAACTACAATCGAAGGACAGACAGAACAGGTATGCAAGAATGTAGGTGAAGTATTGAAAGCCGCGGGGACAGACTTCGACCATGTAATAAAGACTACATGCTTCCTGGCCGATATGGGAGACTTCGCCGCATTTAACGAAGTATACGCCAAATACTTTACATCCAAGCCGGCAAGAAGCTGCGTGGCTGTAAAGACGCTGCCAAAGAACGTAAAATGCGAAGTGGAAGTAATCGCGGTAGTAGAATAAATCAAGCAAGATACAGAAGGGGACAGGTCCCGAAAAGGTCCGTCCCCTTTAGCGTGTGTGAAAGGGGTCAGACCCCTATGGCCCATAGGGGTCTGACCCCAAATCAAATTTGGAAAGAAGGATATGTATTATGGCAGAACAACAAAACGGCTGTGCGCCGTCTGACTGTGCGGGCTGCGCGCATGCGGATTCCTGCAGCAGCAAGCCTCAGGACTTGAGTGCGCCGGCAAATCCATTTTCACGTGTAAAGAAGGTAATAGCTGTTGTGAGCGGCAAAGGCGGCGTAGGGAAGTCGATGGTGACTGCTTCTCTTGCCAGGATGATGAGGGAGCAGGGGTTCACGGTGGGAATCCTCGATGCGGATATCACCGGACCGTCGATTCCCAAGATGTACGGCCTGCATGAAAGTGCGAAAGGAAGTGATGAGGGGATGTTTCCGTGCGAGGCGGAGGATGGCACGAGAATCATGTCTGTCAATCTGCTTCTCGAAAATGAATCTGACCCGGTCATATGGAGAGGCCCTGTCATCGCAGGTGTCGTGACGCAGTTCTGGTCTGATGTCATGTGGGGTGAACTGGACTATCTTTTCATAGACATGCCGCCTGGGACTGGTGATGTACCGCTTACCGTATTCCAGTCGCTGCCGGTGGATGGGGTGGTAATCGTCACGTCACCACAGGATCTCGTGCAGATGATAGTCAAGAAAGCTTATAATATGGCACGCCAGATGAACATTCCGGTTCTCGGTATTGTAGAAAACTACAGCTATCTCGCCTGTCCGGACTGCGGAAAGAAAATATCCGTATTCGGGGAGAGCCATATCGATGAGATAGCAGCGGAACTTGACATACCGGTGCTGGGCAAGATGCCTATAGATGCGAAGCTCTCCGAGGCAGTGGAAAATGAAAGTTTTGCACAGGTGAGCAATGAATATCTGCAAGCGGCGGTAAACAAGATCTAGGATGCGTTAAGGAAGGCCTACCAGTGTCCACGGCAGAAAATGCGTTCTGTGACCGCTGTGAATAAGGTGGTGGCGGTATTGGCTGCGATAATCGTGTAGAGCAGCCTTCTGGAATCGCCCGTGAGCTTTCGAAGGAGGCAATATTCAATCGGAAGCTCTGCAGCTACGGTAAGCAGTAGATAGAAGGCCCCTACCGTATAAAAAGGCAGCGCTTCCACATACATCAGGACAGACTGCCATGGATGCCCCGGGATATGGAAAATGGGGTCGAAAGAAGTTCCTATATATGGAAGACAGAAAGATATCAAGTTGCCCAGAAGTATGACAAGGAATACTTTCACAGGATGGTGCATATGGCAAAGGAAATTGACAGCAAGAGTCTCCGCCGCAATCGTTATCACTGCCACGTAGGGCAGCACGTCATAAGGGCGCGTCGTGGATATCCAGTACCAGGATGAGTTGGCGTATGCAGTTGCACTGCAGAAGAAGGATAAGATTAACATCACAATGGGTATGGAACGTCTTCTAGTCATAGCCGCGGCCTCCTTTCAATCTAGTATTATAGTACCATAATAAAAGAGTAATGAGGCAAAAGAGAATCTTATCTTTTTCTTAGATATTACGGTACATCTACTATGAAATTAATATTGTGAACTATATACAATTGACTTAAGGGAACGTATGTTCTATAATGTAGATATAAAACATAGGCATGCGTCTCATATTACCCTCAGCCGGAACGAGACTACGTGTGCCTCCGTCCGCTGGGGGTAAAATCATTTGTGTAACATTGGGAAATCAAATTGACGTTAGATCTTCTTCTATGCTATGCTGTCACATAGAGGTGTAAGGTCTATGTATAATGAACAAAGAAAAAATGAGTATTTGGAGTATAAGAAAAAAGACTATCTGAAGCATCTATTCATAGATTCGGAGAAGTATGAGGCAGAACTTGGGAGAGATTTGTGCGAAATGGAGACGTCAGAGCTGCTTCATTATCTTATCCGATATGACGGATTCCGGACGTTTGAGGATAAGAGGCGGCAGCTATCCAACTATGTGGAATGGTGCGTGATAAAGGGATACGCAGCATTCAATTGGATTTCACTTAAAGTTGTTCCGAACAAGGAGCTAAAAGAGATTTTTCTGGCTGCGAAGGAGGAGTTCTATATATCGAAAGAGAGGTATCGCCAATATGTAGACCGTCTGATGGATTCAGGATATGGCGTATACATCGCTTCAGCATTTGCCAGCATATATGAAGGGATATCCGGAAAGGGCTTTTATAACATGGTCTATCTCAGACGGAACGAGATTGATGAGAAGGGCGGAATGCTGCATCTGCCGGACGGCACGGACAGAATCATATCTCAGGAACTTGCCGATATGCTGATTGCCACATCTGAGGTGGGGACGGTCAGGAGGGAAAAGACGGTCCGTTATGTGTCTTCGCTCTATCCGGACTCCGTTTGGAAGATACGAAAGAATGAGACAGTAACCTACTCCAAATTACAGAGGAAATTTGTATATCTTATTGAGGAAATGAAAAAGATTCTTGGGGAAAAGAGGATTTCTAAGACTTCAATCGAGCGCAGCGGATATTTTAACAGAATTTATTATGAGGTTCTCGCGGATGGCATGGATATACGCAAGCTAGATATGGGAACAGATAAGGAAGGGGTTAAGGAGAATCTTTCTTATGGCAGTTACTTCGAAAGCTCCGGATGGAATATGGATATGAGAAAATTCATCCGCTCTTACCAGTCATATCTGGACCAGATTTAAAGCCGCGCGCTTTCTCCTGTGGAGGATGGTATGTATAAGGTTGTTGCATCAAAAACATTTATCGATATTGTAGAACAGTGTGGTCCTTTCTGCATTGCTGATGTAGATTTGGATACCGGTAATGCTGAGCTCATAAAGAGGAGGCGGCTTATGGACATTGTACAGATATGTACGGAGATAAGGTGCTATCAGGACGATATGCTTGAGCGATATGATATATACTATAGGGAAAATGAGAACAACAGGCTTGCAAGAGTGCTGATGGAGGCAGGTTAAGACAAGATTTCATGTAACGATGTAACGACATTAATAAAAAGGCAGACGCACCGGGAGATACAGAGTCTCTCTGATGTGTCTGCCTTTTATCTGGAGAGGATATACTTCGCTTGGTTGGGACAGAAGAGGACTGTCGCAATTAAAGATTCAGAAGTTTTCCCCATGTTGCAGGGCCGACGATGCCATCCGCTGTAAGAGTGTGATCCTTCTGAAAAGACTTTACTGCCTTCTGAGTTTCAACGCCAAGTATGCCGTCTGCTCCTGTGGAACCGCATGAGTAGCCTAGTGAAATCAGCCTCTCCTGCATCAGCTTTGTGATGTTCCCTGAGGCGCCGGGAGAGAGCATGGGACAGCCACTAAGTGTGTTAGGGCCTGCGATTCCGTCCACTGTCTGATGGCTGAAGCCCTGGCGGTTACACTCGCTTTGCAGCCGGGCAATCCAGGACGTGCTGCTATTCTGGGTTGCTTCTTTCCCGGAAGAAGATACGGTAACGGTACCGACAGCGGACGCTCCTGCAATCTCTGAAAATGGGAACTTAACGCCGGGACAGGATGTGGCACATACATCGCAGTGTCTTTGTATTTTGCTGATTCCATACTTCCTTTTGAGGTAGGCGACCAAATTTTTACCTGCTTCCTTTTGCTGATCAGGCATTGTCTCTTTCATATAGGCCCCTTCAAAACAGATGCCTAAGGAATTGGAATTGCTTCCGGATGCGTGTGCTCCGATTGCCCATTCAGGCCGTCCTCTCTCTATGAGGCCATTTTTCCTCACGACATAATGGTAGCCGATGCCGGCCCACCCGTTCGCTTTATGCCATTGATGAATGACGGAGGCGTCACAGGATGACGCCTCCGCATGGTGCAAGATGATACGTGATGTAGAATTCCTCCGGCTGAGTGACCCGAAGGAAAGGTTCGTTTCTTTGATACTGATGTTCATAATATCACTCCTTATATGTGCGGTTATGTTAGTTGTCGGGTTTTATTGGCAGCTGTTTGATACATTTACTGAACTTCTCATCTCCGGTATGGTTGCCGCCAATCTCGTTATATACGTTATGGAGACTGACAAATTCTTCATATTCGTCTTCAGGAATATAGCCTTTATTAAGATAGACCTTATACTTCTGGTTGATTCTGTCAGATAAGATTACGCGGTTTGCGTCACAGAGCTTGTCGATATTTTCAGCCTGAATGTCCAGACGGCAGCTGATATCAGAGATTCTTTTTGATTCCTGCTCGCGCTTTAGGATACGTCTTGACGTGATGCCAAGGTAGTTCAGCAGCCAGTCTGCCGCAGAGATAACCTCTTTTAGCAAAAAGATTATCCCGAGCATATATATGAAGAATGTGCTAAATGTCAGGGGATGGCTGAAGCTCATGAGGTATTTTAATAAGTTCATATTGTTCTTGCACCAGTCCTTTCTGTAATTATTGTAGAATGGAGAACCAATACATATTGGTAAAATATTATGCAGTCCTTTTCCACATGAAACAGGTGACAAATGGCTGCATATTGTTATGTGAGAGCCCGCCGCCCGCGTTTCCTATTCCAAAAGGATTATAACTTTCACCATAATGTGTGTTTCCTCCATTGTTGCTGTTAGTCCCCGAGGTGTTATTGTAAGGAATGCCGTAAGGCACATTTTTATTTAAGCTGTGATTATGAGAAGGCATTTCACTGACAGTCAGTTTATGAGTCTCTTCACCGCCTTCTATTTCTGAATCATTGTATCTGCTATTTGCTATATCAACGCCGACAGGCACTCTTCCTTTACCCCACGATAACCATTCTCCGCCATAAATGTCGCCCGGATTGGTTCCGGTAGTATTAAATACAATATCTCCAATAGGATGTAAGTTTAGATAGATGGTCTTAATCAGCTTGCTGTTCTTATCAACCAATAGATGATTTATGCTATCTAATTCCTCTAATAACAGCCGTTTCTTTCCTTTTGTATCGGTAGCCATGATGTCGGTGCCTACCTGGAAGTCTGCATTGCTGTTGACATCAGGGAGCATTCCTACAGTTACTTTGCCATTATCACATGGCATAAATATAGGGATTCCTTTGTCAACCATTAAACTTTCCGTTATGGAAGTGATTCGGTCTGATATTACAAATTCAAAATTGTAGGACTTTTCTATTTCCAGATTTTTAATAAATGGGTTTGCCGCCGTGCTCTTAACATAAGCAGCAAGCTGGTCGGAAGCTGATATGTCCTTGCTCGTAATTCCGGTAACCGCTGTGTAGGAATCTGTAAAAGCTTTACCGGCTTCAGCATATCTGTATTTCAATGTTAAAGGACTGTTTTTATTTGCATTTCCTAACTTAAGCCTTGAATAAACCGTTGAAAAATCTATGGTTATTTCTTTTTCAAATTCATTTATCCTGGACAAAGCTATTCTGGCTGCAGGCCGGCTATATGGTAGAACATAAAATGCTTTTGAAATAGTAGCCGATTTATTTCCTCTGGAGTCTATGGCATATATATTTATCTTATAATCTCCTGCCTCAGACAGGGTACCCAGATTGATTAAAGTATTATTAGCAGAAAAGTCTGTTTTGACCTGTTTTTTGGTTTCGTCTTTTTCATTTGTTACAGTCGTAATATATCCTATAATTGAAGCCTGGTTTTTGGGGTGTGCCTGATTGGATGGAGATATCTGGGCTTGCATATTTCCATAGTTTTCTATTATATAAGAAGAATTTTGAAGCACAGATGATGTCGCGGCATCTGTATTGCTATAAGTATAATTTGAAAATACAGGATTGCTGTCTATGATGTGTGCCGTTCCGTAGAATATGTTTTCATAATAAACTTTGTCAATCGTTGTGCCGCATGATATCTTAAAGCGCATTTCGTTCCTGGCTTTACAACAGCTATACAATGTATCAGCAATATTTGACAGAGGAAGTGTTACATTTTGTACGTTTATTCCTGAAGCAATGGACAGCAAGCCGGATGTCCATGTATTATCGTCACATTCTACATCAAACAATAAGGAAGAAGCATTTAAATTATAATCCATAAGTGTTAATGTCAGGTTCTTTCCTATATCAAATTCCAGGTTGGCATTTGAGATTGAAGCGATAGGCTGTGTCTTTACAGTAATAGCATTAGAGATTGTCTCCAACCCGGAATCTGTTCGTTTCACCTTAATTTTGACAGAGTAAGAGGTATTTGGCGCGAGGCCGGGTACTGTAAAAGTAGTACCCGAAGTTCCAATCCACGGGCCATTCCCTATCATGTAATGAACAGCACTGCAGGCGGCATCCGTGCCCCATTGAAACGTGGCACTTGTCTGTGCGACGGAAGTGTTTTTCCAGATTGTAATATTTGCATAACGCGGAATCTTGTCAAGAGTCACATTATTTGATGTACTGGAACTGCCGAATGAAGTACCGCTGATACCTCCGCTGGCAGCGATGGAAGTGGATTTGCTCCCGTCATTATTGTGGCCGACAGTTATTGTACGGCTTCCGACATTTACCCAACTATTGTTTGCATAAAGTGTAATATACTGTGATACGCCGCCTGCTGATCCGTTGATGCTTATTGAACCGTTAAATGTACCATAAGTTGCGGCCGTCGAGCTGGATGATTTCATATAATCTAAATATGCGGTTACATTTGAACTATTTGCGTTTGAGCCGTTAGACTGAGAAGACCAGCGCACACGCCCGGTGATATATTGATTGCTTGTATTAAAATTCCATGAACCACTTGCCATGAGTTTACCTTGTATGATATTTATTGAAAAAATCATACTTTCCTTTCTTTTTCATTTTTATGAATAATAGTTGCATTGAGGGTTTTATTATTCCTAATTATAAAAGGGAAGGTAAGTAGAAAAATCGGGGGCGATTTTTTGTTTAAGCAGAAATAATGATAATCAATATATAGATGGGACGGTGCAGATTCGGGTATATATAACAGCCTTTTATGCAGATGTTTACGTGCTTACAAGTTATTTGCTTATAGATAAACTATCGTTTTTAGTAATCTAAAGAGACCGCATTCCAATATACAGTCGCACTGTGTGTCGTGGTTGGTGAGTATATATATACTTCTGCACCAGTATTGCTTACACTTTTGATGGCAATTTTATCAGAACCTACTTGCGAAGTTCTAAAATTGCACGAAAACCCTGGAATATTTGTAAATTTCTTTTTAAATTTAATAGCTGCAACAACACTACCATTAGTTGGCACAGTAACGTTTACAGTTCCACCATCGCACATATTTCCTAATTTGCTATTTAATTCATTAAACATATTTTGTAGATCTGCTTTTGTTACTAGCAAATCCGCATTTGTCTTATCTATCTCATCCAATATCAGCCTCTGCGTCCCTTTTGAATCTGTAGCCATTATGTCTGTCCCCACCTGGAAATCGGCATTGCTGTCGAAGTCCGGGAGCATCCCGACGGTTACCTTGCCATTATCGCACGGCATAAAGATTGGGATGCCTTTGTCAACCATCGTGGTCTCTGTCGTTGTCGTAATCCGGTCGGAGATTACAAATTCGAAGTTATATGACTTTTCAATGTCTAATGTGATAAACGGGTCGCTGCTTGAGTCTTTGAGCAGGGTAGCTTTAAAGTCTGTGGAAGAGCCGGGAGCATCCGAGCTGTTTATGCTGGTAACTATAGTGTATGTGTTCCCATAAGTTGTCCCGACTTCTGCGTACCGGTACTTGACGTTAAACTGGTTATTTTTGCTTGCAGTGCCGATCTTCAGCTTGGAGTATATCGAGGAAAAGTCGATGGTCACTTCTTTTTCAAATTCGTTGATTCGTCCCAAAGTGATTTTTGTGGCAGGCCGGCTGTACGGCAGGACATGATAGGTCTTGGTGACGGTGGCGGAAGTATTGCCCCTTGAGTCTAGGGCATGGATATTGATGTTATAGCTGCCATGTTCGGCCATCGTCCCAATGTCAATGAGCACTTCACCGGCAGAATATGGCGTATGCAGCTGCTTTTTGATTTCATTTTTTGCATCTGTGACGGTCGTTATGTACTCGTTGATTATGGCATGGTTTTTGGCGGACGCCCGGTTGGCGGCACTGATCTGTACCTGCATATTGCCATAGTTCTGTATGACGTAAGCTGCATTTTGCAGTACCGTGGATGTGGCTGTATCCGTATTGCTGTAAGTATAGGTGGAGAAGACGGGATTGCTCCCTGTAACGTGGGCTGTTCCATATGAGATATTTTCATAGAACCTGCCGTTTATAGTAGTGCCGCAAGACAGCTTGAACTGCATCTCATTTTTCGTCGTGCAGCAGCTGTACAGTGCATCGGCAATGTCCGAGAGCGGAAGAGTGATGTCCGGTACGTTCTTTTCTGAACCGGCTGTGAGAAGGCTGGTCGTCCATGAGCCATCGTCACGTTCTACATCGAATTTGAAGGTAGATGCGTTCAGATCATAGTTGGAGAGCGTCAGTGCCAGATTCTCGCCGATGTTGAATGCAAGGTTTGTATTGGTGACAGACGCGATTGGCTTTGTCTTGACTGTGATAGCTCCAGATGTCGTTTCAAGGCCTGAGTCGGAGCGTCGGACTTTCAGCTTGACAGAGTAGGAAGTGCTGGGCGCCAGGCCGGATATGGTAAACGTAGTGCCTGATGTGGCAACCCATGAGCCATTGCCTATCATATAATAGACCGCGTTGCAGGAGGCATTTGCCGCCCACTGGAACGTGGCGCTCGTCTGTGTCACGGCGGTGTTCTTCCATGTCGTTATGGATGCATAGCGAGGAATCTTATCGAGAGCCACACTTTTGGACGTACTGGAGCTTCCGAAGGAAGTACCGCTGATGCCGCCGCTCGCGGCGATAGTTGTGGATTTGCTTCCGTCGTTGTTGTGACCGACGGTTACGGTTCTGGCTCCTACATTGACCCAGCTGTTATTCGCGCTGAGGGTGATGTACTTGGACACGGCTCCGGAGGAACCGTTTATGCTGATTGCCCCGTTGAATGTACCGTATGTCGCTGCAGTTGAGCTGGATGATTTCATATAATCCAGATACGCTGTAACTGTCGAGGTATTTGCGTTAGAGCCATTGGATTTTGAGGACCAGCGTATGCGTCCCGTGATAAATTGATTGCTTGTGCCGAAGTTCCATGAACCACTTGCCATATTTTGTTCTCCTTTCTTTATGGAAAAGGAGGTGCGGGAGGCACCTCCTGAATATAAGATGTCTAGCTCGTACCTCCAGATTTGACGAAGGGAAGAGCATTAAAGGTTACACCGTCTATCGTATAAGTTTTCGGAACCATCTTGATAGCGGTCGTATCGATACCGTTACGCACCTCGATGCGTTCTGTTTTCGTGAGGTCCTTTTCCAAACGGAACATTTCGTCGTTGTTATAATAACCGGCAAATTCCTCTGTCGTCATCACGGTCTTCATGCCGGTGGCAGGATTGGAGACTTCCAGGCCGTTCACTGACATGAGTACGTTCGTGACGATGTCAGGATAATCATACATGCCTATCTGTGCGAACAGAGCTTTCCAGCCATTGGCGGTAAGCTCCGTCTCCGCCGTCTTCCCTTCTACGGATGTGACCCTGTTTATAATGCCTTCCAATGCCACCTGGATTTCGGATCTATTCTTCAGCACGTCATCAGAGAGCGAATCCATATTTTTAGACAGGTTGTCAAGAGAATCTCCCGCGCCTTCGACGGCGAGACTTATGTCATCGATACTCTGCGTTATCCGGGAAAGATTCGTGTCTATGGTGCTGTCTGAAATGTAGTAGGCGCGCCCTTCCTCCTTCTCGGCGTATCCGCCCGAAAGGCTGCTGTCGTACAGCGTGTACCAATCGCTGCCGTCCGCCGATACTTCCAGCTTGTGGTTGAAGATTCTTTCGTCGAGATAATAGTGCCATACGGTAATCTTATCTATGTCCGGATACACTTCTCCGAGATCTAGCTGCATACATTTTTTACCGGACGCTGCCGTGATGAAGGAAGTGCTTACAGGAGCATCGTTATCGTCCAGCGCTATGAGGAAATCATCGGTGTAGGCTTTTAGATTGGCAAGTTCAATATTGTTGCCATTTTGGTCATACGCTTCAGGGGTCAGGCTGAAGGCTATGTTAGAACCGCCGGCCATTACCCGGCACTCTACCCAGTGGCTTAATGCATCGACGGAGCTCCCGTTCAGCCAGTCCCGGATGTAACGGATCGAAGTGGGAGGCGCGTCCTGCTTCCGGGTAACGGTGGAAGAGAGCTCTTCAGCGGTCTGAACCACTTCGGAGACCTTTCCGTCTACCGTCTCGACGGAGGCGGTGATGCCGTCTACTTTTTCTTTCAAGGTGGCCTTATCCCCTTTTGCATTCCGTATCTCGGTCTCGACACCGTCCGCTTTCGTCTGGACGGAGGTGATGTTGTGTTCCGCGTCCTGTACCCGCTGAGTGATTTTGGACATGTCCGTAGTGAGAGTGCCTATATTTCCACTTAGGTCAGTAACGGAAGCCTCTATGGCCCCGGCCCGCTGTATCAGCTCGGACTTCGTGGTTTCCACCTGTTCGTTCGTGGCATAGGTCTCTGTGACCGTCTGGCGGAAAGAGGAGGCATCCTGCTCGGCCTCGGTCATGCGCTCAGCCAGTGTGCCGGTATCGGCCTGTACTTCCTTTACCATGTCGGTGATGCCGTTTAGGCTGATGTTGTGCTGGACGAGAAGGTCTACGATAGACTTGCTGACCGTACTGCCGGCTTCATCTTTAATTTCTACCAGATCGGTCCGCCACACCTTGTCGGTGATGGATTTTTCGACTGCGTCTAGGGTAGAGGATACCCCTTCCATCGTCGAGCCGAGACGGGAGATGTCATCGATGATGGATGCGAAACGGACGTCCAGCCCTTCGCCGTTCAAGGTGATCTGTGCGGAATTCCAGACCGGATTGCCGTCTTTGTCGATGGAAGCGCCGGCTTCTTTCCAGTTGATCTTATCCTTGCCTACAGTGGAAGGTGCTATCATGTCATTCTTAATGAGGCCGTCAGATATGGCGGATGCCCGGATGCCGTCCTGGTCCATGATGACTCCCGATCCGGCTGCGTCATATACGATAAAGCTGAAATTACCGTCGGCATCCTCGCCGAGCTGGAGCCGTACGCTGCCGTCCCTGCCGCGGAATGTCTGGGTATTGCCGATGACGGACAGAGAACCATCTTCTGACAGGATATTGATCTGGTTCGTGTTGATGCTGCCGGCCTTCAGGTCGTTGACGGAGATATATTGTGCAACGACTTCTTTTAGAAATGCTTCCTCTATAGCCGCATTATCCGCGGTGAGGTTTATGATGATACCGGTCTCTGTGGAGGAGCTTCCGATAAGGGCATTCTTGATGGTGGATACGAGCGTGTCAAGCTGCTTGATGACGGCGCTGCCGGATACGATTTTGTCAGCAGCGATGAGCTGAGACTGCAGATACTGGAAAAATCCGTTTTCCGCATGGATATCGGAAGTCCGTATCATCTCGGCCTGCAGATTCTTCGCGACAATCATCTGTCCTGTGAGTGCCTGGAAATGCTGGTTGATCGTATTTGTCACTTTATTGTTAAATATAGTGGAAGAGAGGATCTTCTGAATGAGCCCTGTGGTGAGAGTCACCCCTTCATTGGCAGAAGAGCTTCCGGCAGAGCCGGAGATCCGGTTCTTGGATGTATTTCCCCCAAGCCCGAGAAGATAGGTCGTGTCGTAACGCTTGGAGCCTGTTTTTACCATATTGGAAAATTCAATCCGCAGGTCGTTGTCCATGGACAGCGGGTTATAGCTGCAGGAGATGAGGCGGAGCTTTACGACATAATCGTCCTGGGTGCCAAGGTAGAGGAAATCGCCGAGCTCCAGGTTGTCTGTATATTGCCTGTACTTGTACTGGGACAGGAAGTTGTCAAGGTCTGTAGCATAGACATACTGCGGCTGGCTGGAGATTTCCAGGTCCTGCACCGCGGCGTCGTAGAGCTTGAGCTGTTCGTCTACAGCCGTCACCTGGTCGTCGGAGCTTGTGAGGAACATGTTATCGTTCGTGTAATCTGTGTCCCGGTATAGGCGGGACAGAGTGCGCAGTTCCTTTCTCGTAAACGGCTCGATTCCTTCCATCTTCCAGTTCTTCTTGTCCACGGAGTATGCAAGCTGCGTCCGCTGTTCCTGAAGCGCCTCCGCCAGTGCTTCTGCGGCCTCGTATTCCGTGGTGCGTTCGGCGAGGGCGTTGGCACAGGAGCCTGAGATGGTCTCGTCAAGCTGCATCACGATATCCAGATACTGCGAATGCATTTCCTCGTGCATATCTCTCGTGTGGGGCGGATAGGCATCTTCGTCTGCCTCTGTGTTCTGGGCATAATCTTCGTAAGGAATGTCATAATGGGCATCTTCCAGGGACTTCTTCTGAGACTGGTAGAAGTCGATGCTGGTCAGAAGCTCACTGATGCCGTACAGCTTCCAGTCTGTCTTGTAGGAGTCGATATAAGGCAGTTCTCCTTCCGAGGTGGGGAGCTTTCGGTTCTCTACCTCGATGGTGATGCTCGGGAGGATGACGTCACGTATCTGATAGTAGTCGTTGGCATCGGGAGAGCTCTTAAGCTTCTCCTCGTCAAAATCACCGTTTTTGTCCACGTAGTAAGATTCATAGCCTTTGAGCTGCGCTTCGTAATTGTCTCTGGCTTTCAGAAGGTTATCGTCACTGAACTTGTTCCATTCGGTGGAACAGTCGTCCAGAGGCAGCCGGTCCATCAGCTCCGACATGACGTTCAGCTGGCTGTTGTAGCTGCGGCTTAATTCCATGTATTCATACCTTTTGGATTCCGTATCTGAACGCCAGGCGCTGTATTTGGCTATGAGTGATTCGCCCATGTAGTTTTCATTGAGGAAGCTTGACAGGTTTTCAATCATATTGCTGCCGAAGTTCACATATTCGATGCCGAGCTTGTCGTCCCCTTCCACGCGGTACCGTGTATAGACGCTGTTCTTGTCCACGGAGATGTCATTGGCATTCTGGAGATTGCGGAAGCCGACAGTCACGTTCGTATCTTTCCCGAGATTCTCCGGGCGGTAGGCGTTGATTGTCATCCTATTGATATCGAAGAGGATGAGACATTCGAAGAACTGTTCCACGTCCTGTGTCAGGAAGGAATAGACGCTTTTGGAGTCCACGTCAAAGGTGCCGACTTCGTCTTTTAGCTGGACGACCTCTTCCACAAGTTCGCCGTCCCTATAGGAACGGTACACTTTCGGAATCTCGTCGATGTGGCCGATGCTCCAGCCTTCGATGCCGGCAAAGGATAGGACCATGTGCAGCAGGCTCAGTTCTGGATGCTCTTTATCGCAGAATGTCACCTGCTTTTTGGCGAATGGCACGTCGCCGATGTATTCTACATTGTCGGGGACGAGCATTTCGATGGAGTCTATCGTTCCGCAGTTGACCTTGAAGCCGAGGAGGTCGTTGTTTGTCAGCCCGATTTCCGCCGACTGGGCGGAGACTTTCTTATATTCTTCGTCCCCGTCATTTGAAATCTGCGGGGTGGACATGATGAACCATCCGATACGTTCCACGTAGATGCACATGAAGTCGTTCAGCAGGTCGTACCCGGATGACTTGACTCTTCCCCGGCTGCTTCGGCCCGGGGCGAGGATGTATCTGTCATAGGAAAATGACAGTTCCGCCGTATCGTTCAGGCTGAGCGTAAGGTTTACCGAGTCGGGGCGGATGCCGTTGAGGGGGCAGAGCAGCTCATGATCCGGTGTTCCTAGATAGAAGTGAGGCGGGTCCGGCTGCTTATTGTTGTTGAACTGTATCTTCATGTCTAAGCACCTGCCTTCCTGGTCTCTCTGTAAGTGAGGGTGAAGGTACAGCCATCTGCCCAGAACAGGAATGCGTTCTCCCCGCTCATGAGCCTTGGCCAGTACATGTAATCCGTGTCCGCCACGCCCAGATCTGACAGCTTCACCATGCGGCCGATGTCATCGTAGATGAACAGGCTGTCCGCGTCGATGGTAACGGGCAGTTCCCGGTTGACGTCGAAGCAGAGGAAGCCTCCCCGGACGATGTAGTATTCATAAGTCGATGACACATAGCACGCAATGCATTTATGCTCCTGTCCGTAGGAATCCCGGTAGAGAAAGCAGAGCGCGGTATCATCCCCGACCGTCAAGATATGCTGCCCATCCTCCGAAAGCTGGAATTCTGCCGCGTATCCGTGTGCGAGTGCGTAATCAGATACTTTCTCCTTCAGCTGTTCCATGAGCAGGGCGTTGGACTGGGCCGGAGCGAGCGTCCCCTCGTCATAGATGCAGCAGTCGGACAGGTTCAGGAAATAAGCCTGACCAGTCACGGACGGGGCCATGCGTATGACGGGATAGCAATATTCCTCTAGACGGTCATCATGGCTTGTGATAGTATAACAGGCTGTCTCTCCGGCACAGGCGACCGTGTGGACGATGTCGTCCGTATATCCATACGGAGAGGAGCAGTCGAACATGAGCCGCAGGCCGTATATGTCGCCGGCTACGTGGAACGACTGGATATCCGAGAACTGCCCGTAGTAGTAACGGGGCATGCCATCTCCGTCGCCGTCATACTCAAAGGAGAGCAGTTCGGAAGAGACGGTAGAGGTGAGCCAGCGCGCCAACTCCCGGATGTCGGAAGGGGTGATGATGCGCCCGGACTGATCGGCATATACGTCCGGATCCTTGATGATATGGAGCTCGAACTTCAGCTTGTCCCCGGGCCTCGTCCGTACGGTGCCGGGTTCGCTGCGGTAACGGTTCGTGTCCCCGTATTCGATATCCCTTGCAAAGGCGAAGTACGAATCCGGGTCCTGGTCGAAATCAACCCCAATATAATGACTGTCCATATCGGACAGCCTTTTGTCTAAAAATATAAAGTCTTTAAAAGATTTGGCCATACAATTCCTCCTATTTGCAAAGGGGTCAGACCCCGGCTGCGCCAGGGGTCTGACCCCTTTCAAAATTTACTTCAATTTACGGTAATCGTCTGATAATTCTGTAGACACAATCTGTGTCAGTTCTTTTCCAAGGGCCGGCAGTGCGGACTTCAGCTCGTCTACGATGTCTTTGTCTGCGTTTCCTTCGATGTTGAGCAGCGTGCCGAAGTTGAATTGTGCTTGCAGCCCTCGCTCCCCAGCCGGCTGATGTGCCCTGGCAGGAGCCGGAAGGTATAAGCCGGCCCCGGAGAGGAGCTGTGGCGCCCGTTCCGCCAGGTCCCACAGGTTCTCGGTCAGCCCGGATGGGATGACGCCGTCGCCCCGCTGAAGTGGAACGAGGATGCCGCCATCGGACTTGCGGATGACTATCTCTCCGGCGTGTACGAAGTCCGGGCCGCTTATCGGTACGGAACGGCTCCCTCTGCGGTAACCGGCGGAGCGCATCTTATTGAGCAGCCAGACGTTCTGAGAGTAGGTGCCGGAGTAATAGCCGCCTCCGCCCCAGTAGTTGTAGAGCTCCCGGCAGGCGGACATGGAAGAGTCGAAGTCGTGGGATTTGAGGCGGTCCACGATGGAGCTGTTGACGTTCAGCTTGTTCTTCGGATAGTAGTCCTTCTTATAACGGAACGGGATGCCGCCGTAAGCCGGGCTGTTCTGGGAGGGCGCCGGTTTGGCCGGAGCCCTGGCAACGGAGACAGACACGGTGGCGGAGATACCGCTACCGTCGGTCGTTGTACAGGTGATGACGGCGCTCCCTGCCTTGACGCCCTTGATGGTTCCCCCGGATACGGTGGCCGCCTTCGTGTTGGACGAGGTCCAGCGCAGCGTCTTGTTCGCCGCGTCTGTCGGACGGACTCTGGCAGATACGACAGCGGATTTCCCTTCGGTGAGCGAGAGGGAGGTGGTGCTCAGGGTAAGCTCAGCTACAGGCCGGTTGTTGAGGTCGGTCTCTTTGCTGATGTCCTCGATGATGGCATCGTGGGACGGGTTCTTGTTGATGGCCCCGGTATCCACGCCTGTGGTGGTGCCGGAAGCCTGGACGCTGCCCTGTGATGCGCTTCCTGCCTCCATCTGCCCGGCAGCGCCGGACTGGGTGCCCAGGTCCGTGATGTTCTGATGGAACCCGGAGCTTCCCGCGAATCCCGTATTGGCGATGATCTCATTGATCTTACCATACGCCTGGCCATACATGGATACGACCTTGTTCAGCATATCCGCCACGACCTGTTCCTGCTTGCTGGCGTTATATGTCAGCTCGTCCATGGTAGAGTTGAGACTGTCTTTCAGCCCGGAGGACAGCTTGTCGTAACCACGGTCGATCATGTCGTCCGCATGGTCCTTCTTCAGTTCGGCAAGGTCTTCTTCCTTATCGGCAAGCTCTTGCTGTAGCCGCCTCAGCTCCGCCTGGGCAGAGGCGTTGTTGACGCCCTGGAGCGCGGATATCTGTGCTTTGAGCTGGTTGACAGACTTCGACCGGTCATTCAGCTTCTTGGAGAAATCATAATACTTCTTGTCCAGATCCAGCGCTTTCTGCCGTTTGTCATAGTAGTCATCCATGTAGTCTATCTCGGCCTTCATCTGGTCTTTGTACATATCGATGATCTTATCTTTGTAGTCCTGCACGTCACCAGCCGCGTCCTGGATGTCCTTGAGCATGTTCTTCTGGCTCTTCTCATAGTCTTCCTGGCTGAGTATCCCGTTCTGGTACGCTTCATCCAGCTTCTTCAGCGCGGCTGTATATTCTGCCACCTTCTGCTTGGACGCGGCCATCTCCTGGCCGAGCAGCGCCAGGTTGGCGAGGCCATTGTCGGTGAGGGCGCCGCTCTCATCAAAGAAGGAATCCTTATCGAGCAGGGAGCGGAGATTCTTGGAACTGGAGATCGTTGCATCGAGACCGTCTATGACTTCTTCAAACGGATTGGTAAACCGGGTCTCCCAGATGGACTTCTTCAGCTTCTCGTTATTCTCCATCAGGTCATAGATGTCGTAATCCAGTCCGGCAATCTCTTTGGCAAGGCTGTCGTACAGCTTAGAGCCTACATCGTAGACAGCCTGCTTCTTTACGAGCTGCTGCCTTAAGTCGTAGCTCTTCTGTATGGAGTCGTTGTTCAGGTCAATCTGCTTCTGATAGTCGGCCTCGGTCAGAGGCTCGCCTTTGGCTTCCTTGAGGCTCAGGAAATCTTTCAGGTTATCACTTACCCTGTCCATATGGTCGAGGGTGTCCTCGAACCTCTTCCACGTGGCATCGAGTATCTTCTGCGTATAATCGGCAATCTTCTTCTGGGCGTCGTACCACTCGTCGGAATACTGCTTGAGCGTGCCGGAGGATACCTGCTTCGCCAGCTCGTTCTGATACTGGGATAGGGCGGAATTCAGTTCGGATATCTGGTTGGCATAGCCGAAGTCGTCATTGTAGTCGAACCGGTTGCTGAAGTAGGAGTCGATGTTGCTAAGCTTCTTCATGGCAAGGTCGACGAGGTCTTTCTGCAGGTCGGCAATGTCTTTTTGAAGTCCGAGCGCCTTCTCATAGTATTTCTTGTAGTCGTCTATCTTGTCTTTTAAGCCTTCGTCCGTGATGGTGCTGACATCGTAGCTTCCGTTCTGCACCGCGTTCACCCAGGAACCGGATAAGCCGACGGCATTGGCCTTGCCCATGTAAGTGTCATATGCTTTCTGATAGGAGGAAAGGTTGCTTTTCGCCTTGGCGATGGCGCTGTCCACCTGTTTGTTCTGGGCGGTGAGGTTGTAGGAGAGCGTCTCTATCGAATCGGAGATCCTCTTGAACGCAGATTCCATGCGGTCGATAAGTATCTCAATCTGGTCGAACTCCTGTTTGAATTCCGTACCGCTTGCATACGCCCGCCCGGATAGGTGTCCGAGGCTGCCTTCGGCATAAGAACTGCCCACGAGGCGCGCATGGGAGCCGGTCACATAGCCGTGGCTCAGCAGAGCCTCCGACTGCTTGTGGTTGAAGACGATGTCCCCGGCCTTTAAGCTGGCCATAGCAGGGTAGCCGTTGTTCAGCGTAAACCATCTGCCGTTACGGACGATGATTTCACTGCCAAGCTCGTTGATGAGGGCGCGTTCGCTGTGGGGAAGGCCCCAGCTTCCGCCGCTGTAGGAATGGGAACCAGAATGGCGGTACTGCCAGAGGGCAGTGCCAGCGGAGTGGGCGGTGCCGTTGGCCTGTTTGGACTTAGGCGGTTTAGAGACAGGTAAGCTTATAGGTCCTATTCCAAGCCCGATTGGTTTATACTCAACGTTGCGAGTTATAGTAGGGAAGGATGACGGCAGGGCAAACGTATTGGCAATATATGTAGTCGTCCGTTCACCACCGTCTTCTTCTGTCGTTTCTGTTACAAGAAGCTGGTTGTTAGGAAGAAGCTTTACATTCCTGGTACCACCATCTTTATTAGATATCTCCGCCTGCAACGCTCCAGAAACGGGATTAAAAAGTGTAAAGCGTGATCCACCATCTTTATTAGCGGCTGCCTGATCGACATTTGAGGAATCTGCGATAAGCCGTACCACTTGTTCCGGGGTCATTCCCAGAAGTTCTGCAACAGCTCTAATAGCCTCTTCGTTATTTGCAAGAATGTTGGCAATAATTTGCTGTCCATTTGTACTGGACAACCATGTCTGCCAGGCCTCGTCAGCCACTTCCGTATTAGTTTCTGGTGTGATTGTCGGATTATCTTCTGAAAAAGCTGTTTGGATATCAAGCATAAAGTCTTCCAGATTGTTAGCCTTTATTGCAAGCCGGACTGCTTCATCTTCATCCAGCTCACCGGATGCAATTTGCTCCTGGACATCATGTAATGCAGACTCCACCCCGAAATATATAGGGAATTCCTGAGGCTCTACCACTTCTGAAAATTGATTCTGGTCTTCAAGTTTGCCTCTTGCAAATTCTTTTTTTGCTAATGAATTGCCCCACGCCTCACGGGTACCAGTGCTTTCGGCAAGCAGTTCCGCTTCTTCGATTTCAGATTCCAGTTGAGCCAAGCTGTATTCAAATTCTATTTCAGCTATGATTTTAGGGTCAATTGTCGACAGATCCTCTTCATATTGACTTAGCTTTTCTTCCCATCCATCAAACTTGCCGGATAATTCTTCCCTGTCTTCACTATTGAGAGAGTCTTTCAGTTCTTTAAGACCTTCTAAAGCCTCTTTGGCTGAACTTAACTGTTCTGTGGATTTTTCGATATCACCAAAGTCATTACCGTGATCTTGGGACCGTCCCATAAGTATTTCAAATGCTTCTACAGTCAAATCCATTGAGCTGGCCGCTTCTGCGGTAGTTCTAAACGAGCCGCCGACGCTTTCTAATTTTGCGTTGTAATCATCCCAAAAGGTCAGGACTCCTTTTTCATCCATGATTCCGTTGCTATCGAAAGTGAAGTATTTTTGTGCATTTTCATAGTTTTCAGCAAATTTACTTTTTATTTCTTCAGGAGCAACACCTATCAGTTTGGCAACTGATTTAACATCATCTGTATTAATAATTCCTTTATCAAATTGTTCCTTTGCTTTTATGAGGTAATTCCCGATATCTTCATAGGCATCGCCTGCATTTTCTGTCTGAAAGGCTTCGGAGATTCCGGAAAAGGAGCCGTCTATTTTATTTGCAGAATTTGCCGCTTCGTTTGCGGCGCTTGCTATATCTTTAAAATGCCTGGCAACATCATCTAAGGTTGCAGTACCAAAATCTTCAGAGTTTAACCCAAGCCCTTTGATGGCTGCTTTGATATCTTTTGTAGACTTTCCTGCTTTTGCAAGTTCTGTCAAATAGTTACTAATGCCTGAAGTGTTGGAGCCAGAAAAAAAGCTTTCAATAGCACTTTTAGGAGTATCGCTTTCATAGTTGAGCCGCTCTGTATAGTTCATAGCTTCTTTAAGTTCATGAACCTGCTGCTCAAAACCTGGAAGAGGCTTTCCGGTAACATCATTAATCATGGAATCATGCCATTTTGATACATTAGCATATCTTTTATTTAAATCTTCAGAATATTTACTTATCTTTTCTTTGTAATCATCAATGGTTTGTTGCTTTTCTTTGAAGCTGTCGTCATTTTTATTTAACCCTTTTTGCTCCTTCTTAAGCTTATTTACCTCGGCTTCATATTCTTTGATTGCATCGACATTTTCCTTTATGGCTTCTGTATCTGTACGCTTATGCATCTCGCGGTCATCATTACGCCCTCCGGCGTAAGATGCCATTAAAGCATCATTTTCATCATTTGTTTCGTAAAGGATACTGTCGGATTTCTTCTGCATTGCATTGGCAGCTTCTTTGGCGTCAGTATATTTTTGTGCGTCACTGAGCTTCGCCAGAAGAGTCGAGCGTTGTTCCAGAGCTGCATTTTGCTCTTGGAGATTGGCTAATTCACTCTGCTCTGTAAATGATAGCTTCCCTTTGGATTGCAATTCTTCTATCCGTGACTGCACGGACGATAGTTCCGTATTAACAGATTGTAATTCGCCTTTTGTCTGGGCATATTGAGAGGCAGCGGCCTGTGCTTTAGAAACTGCATCATCATAACTTTCCGTCAGGCCATTGATAAGTAAAAGACCACCGATTGATGCAGAAACTACACCTATCAAAGGGGCCAAAGGAGCAAGCGTGGAGAGCAATCCTGAGAAGGTTGAAGTTAATGTACCTGCTCCTGAGGCAGCAGCGGTACATGTTTGAGTAAGATTTCCCATATTTGATGTTATGCCGTCAGCTGACGCAGCCAAGATAGAGTTTCTTAGTGGCAAGTGTTGTTCTAAATTTATCAATTGATTGTCATTTCATTTGATAAAATGTTATAATAATTAAAAATATGGAGGTGAATTTATGATTTATGTGATATGCCCAAGATGTAAAAGAAAAATAGGCTCGTATGAAATAGAATGTCCTTTTTGTGAGTTCCCACTTCAAACATATTTACATGACAGCGGTATAGATGATTTGAAGAAAAAAATCATGTGCACCAGATGTGGGAAACAAAGTAATGGCTTAACAGGTGCTGTGGATTTAAAATGTGATTATTGTGATATTCCAATGGTGCAGTTAATGTATAATGAACAAGAGTTTTCAAAAATGTATAATGATTCTTTAGATGGGATAGCGGAAAAGGTTATGGAAAATCTGGGAATAGATATATTGGAATTGGAACGTATGATACAAAGAAAAGACCCGAGGATAATGGAAGAAATGACTAGGATTAAGGGTGGTAATCCATATGTGATTTTTTTAAAACAGCAATTTCCAAGTACCTTTGATATAAATGCATTTGAAGGAAGAGAAGCGCAAGAGAAACGAGAGGCTGAAGCCAGACTTCCTCGTTGCCCAAGGTGTGGTAGTACAGATATAGGAAAGTGGACTGCTTCAGTGGGTAGTGTGAATACTTTGTATGTGCGTTGGAACAAATGTAAAAATTGCGGGAATAAGTGGAAATAGTATTTCGAAAGTTAGTCTGCTTATAATGGCAGAAGCAATATCTATATAGTCGCAATGTATTTTTATTAACTTATGATAAAGTTTTATTTTTTAATTTGTTTATAATTATTTTTAGACAACTTTTAAACCCTCTTATGACAAACGTAAACAACAGAGAGAGGGCAGCACCGTTGTTGACGGGTAATATTTATATGCCTAGCAGGTAAGCATCACACTTAGACTATACTTTAATAGCTGGAAATGTAAGGTCATGCCAGCTACAAGGATGGGTAGTCGTTGAATATCCTCACTGTTAAGAATCTTTATCCTGTTTTACCAGATTATATGATTCAACTGACGCCAGATGAGTGTACTGCTGATTGGGACATTTATGTATTTATACATAGTTTGCCATATGAATTTTTAAACCATACCATATGCTGTCACCAGCTCTGTTTCGGTTTCATATCACTTTCCGTTCCAGCAAAGAGGAATTACCAGGCCTCCAATACTCCTTTGGGTATATTTAAAGAACCCCTATTAACACAACTTGTCTATGACACCATGTTCGTCATATTCTTATTGTGAAGTGGACTCACATAAAATTAATGTTACCCTGTGCTTTATGGGTTAATCCAGGCTCTTGTTTAGAGATTGACCAGCAGTTTTAAGATTATCGATACTAGTGGCAACCGTATTAAAGAAACTTAGCCCTTTTTGCAGCCCGCTCGTATCCATCTCCACCGGTACCTTCGCAGGCGCCCCGCTCGTGATGCTGTTCACCGCGGACTGAAGCTGTCCGCTTAAGGCGGCGCTGTCAATCTCTACATTTATTTTATATTTCTGTTGATTGAGTTGTTCGTACAGTGCGTCTGTATTCAGTACAGGCTGTACGTTTATGTTATATTGTTCACTCAATGGAATCCTCCCTTCTTTCATTTGGTTTGGAAAAGATTCTACAGATATCACATCTGCACGGGACGCTTATCCAGATGGCAGTACCGTCGTCGTGTTCTGCCGCGTACCGCCCCGCGGCTTCTAAATCCTTTACATTGCTGTCGGCGACGACGGTCAGACCTTCCAGCGCGTCGAATCTGACACCGAGGACTTTTACATAATCATTGTTGTCCATATATCACACCTCCGTGCATGACGCTGTATCAATCTGTTTCCTTGTTACGGGCCTTCCGCACATGGGCGGCCTGTGCCGGGTTGTACGTATCCTTTACGTACTCCAGAGCTTCCCTGAGGTTCAGCAGCTTCGGATCCACGGCCTCTATTTTTTTCGTGGCAGCAAGAAGGAGGGCGGTGAGCGCGTCTTCTTTTTCGTGGATGAGCTGCTGCTTTCTGAACTCTACCATCTTTTCCGTGTCCGAGAGGATGCCGTACATCTGGATGACGGCCTCTTTGTACGGGCAGGACGGGATAGAGTCCTTATCCTGTTCAAAGAACTCGTCGTAGAGGTTCATGAGCTCCGCGTCTTTCGTGACAGCTTCGTAGATGTTCTCTGCGATTTCATTCGTTCCGCCTTCGGTCTCTTTGACCTCGAAGGCGATGCCGTCCACGCAGTGCAGGAAGAATACGTTGATGAGCATCATGTCGGCGTAGTAAGGGGTATAGCTTACACGTCCCTCGCTGTCTGCCGTAAAGTATCCTTCTGCCAGCTCCTGGGGCATGAGTATCCTGTCCTCCATGGACAGGGTTGTCTTGATTGCCGGGTTTTCCTTTTTCATTGATTCTTTTCCTCCTTTTTCGGTTTGCTTTCTTTCCATTTCCTGTATGCGTACTGTGTCTCGGATTTCAAGTACCAGCATACGATCTTCCCTTTCTTGTCGGGCCGCTCGGACTCACAGATGTGGACCGGCTGGCAGCCGGACTTCGCATACATGAGTATCTGAGGCAGCGTGTCGATGGGCACAAGGCTGCTCTCCCCGTAGCATGCAAAGGCTTCTGTCAATGTGTCAAATCTTAATCTGCCTATGATGGTTCCCTTCTTTCTTCTGTTGGTTTTCCTTATTATGAGGACAAACGATGCGTTTCAAAATAAAGTGGATAAACTTTCCCATGTAAAAAAAAGGGCAGAAAATACCCGTATTGTATTTTCTGCCCTTATAAGGATGCCGCAGGAGACGAGTGGTCTCCTGCGGACGGTCTCACGCTGCGCCGCGGCGGTGAGGCCTAACTACAATACTGATAAAACTGGAATTATGCTTCTTCCTCTACGATCAGGTCGAGGATGTTGTTGTCCTTGTCTGCCAGAAGGTCGCAGGTGATTGTGACAGCGCCCGGATCTCCGTTGTTGGCAAATGCAAGTGACATCGTAGACTGAGGTACGCATTTGTAGGCAATCATTCTTGCCGGAAGGATGTCGTCGTCCTCTGTCTTCATGTATGTCTCGCCTTCCACGATAAATGCTTTCGGGAAGCTGGTAGACTTGATGTTGATTCTTTCTACCTTATCTGTGACTTCTTTCACATAGTAGGCAACTACAGATGTGATACCGTCTGCATCTGCCAGAGTGGCAATCGCACCGGCCATCGTAGCGCTGAGCTCTTTGCCGCAGTCATCGTCTTCTGCATAGAAGTCAGGAGCGAAGCCTTCAGCCGGAGCCTCAGGAAGCGTCACCTTGCCTTCTGCTACCGGAAGGACAACCCGCTTCGTGTATTTTGCTGATTTGGATACGTCGCCGCCGGTGATGAGCTCCCACAGCTTGACAGACTGCATCTGTGTCTCGATAGTGAGCGTGCCGCCCTTTTCACCTGCGAAGGACACTCTCTTCGGATGTCCCTGTCCGCCGTAAGCGAACATCGTCTCGCCTGTAAGCTCTGTTGTAGATGTGTTTGCGAAGTCGAGGTTCAGGAAAGGCTTCTTTGTCGTGTAATCCTTAAAAATCAGTTTCTGAACTTCTCTGTTCGCCATTTTTGAATTTAATCCCATAATATAATCCTCCTGTTTTTCTGCCGGTCCTTCAAGGGGCCGGGTCAGTTTGTAGTTGTAATGTTCTTGAACCATAAGTTGTAGTCGAACTTATTCTCCTTGTCTCCCCATACGGAGACAGAAGTTCTGCCGGATGCGTAGATCTCATTGTTGCGCAGCCGGGCAAATGTATCCCAGAGTTGGTAGACGGTCATATCCCACACGTTTGTATAATTAATGCTGCTGTGCATGGCACAGACGGCAGAGATGATGTTGGCAAGCTCAAGGTCGGCATTGGCCTTGGGCCTGATACGGTTCTTTTTCTTGTGCTTCTGCATTTCCTGATACCGGGCCAGACCCTTTTTGTTTTTTACCCTGGCAGGGTCTACGGTATCTTTCGTATCTATGTGTCCGAACTGCAGGATGATATCACAGACCTCCAGATAGTTGCCCTTGTGGATGGTTCCTGTGATATGGATGCTGTCTCTGCCCTCCTCATCTTTGACGGGACGGAAGACGACGAAGGCATCCTTTGACGTGTCATAAAGGACACGCTCCTCGAAGAAGAAGTCGAAGATGGCGGAAAAGGACTGCTGCAATGCAGTGCTGCTGGCGGCGATATCGTACATGGTCAGACACGACAGCTGTTCTTCATTCAGGTGCTCGTACCAGGGTTTCAAGCTTTCATTCACTTCTGTACAGTATTTTTCCGGGGATATGTTAAGCAGTGCGAGATAAGTGGAGTAGACGCGCCCGGTCACTTTGGAGACGTCTCTGAGCGTGAGCGGCCGGATGCTGCCCACGCCTTGTATGGCAAATGGCGCGGGGCTGATCAGGTCATAATAATCGAGCTTCATCGCGCCACCTGACCCTTCGGCCTGATTGGCATCTGGCAGATGGTGTAGCTCAGAGACTTTCCATAGAAGCGCTCGTCCTGCCACAGCGAAGTGACCGGCTTCTCTTCCGCGAGCTGCATCATACCGGTGCCGAACGTGCGCAGAAGTGTCTCATCTGCGGTGACGGCGCGGTGGATGGCCGCCAGAGCCATGTCGATCCGGTTGCCGGACAGTCCGTAGGCCGATGCGTATTCCTGCTTCATGGCCTCTGTCATGCGAAGCATGCTGCCGCGGGCGTATACATGTATGGTGATACGCACCTGCAGGGCAGCGCCGGCAGTGAGCGGGGCCTCTGTCTCAAGACAGAGGAATGCCTGGTCTTCCTTAACAGAAGCAGGCGGCACTGCGGTGTCGAAGCAGTGGAAGGACGTCCAGTTCTCTTTTGGCGAGAGCTGGCTGTCGTCAAGTACAGGCATGATTAGCTTCTGTACGAGTTCGTCTTCAAAGAACAGGTCCGAAAGGGTGTCCTTAATCTTTCCGAGCGTTTCCAGCGGGTTCTTGCTTCTTTCCATTCTTTCACCTCCTTATAGTGTGTGCAGGTTTCATGGCTGTTCTTTCTGCTTTGGCTGATCATAAGTCAGGGCTTTCCGGCTGTCCGAGACGCCTTCTGTCGTCGGGTCCGTGACGATGCCGAGCAATACGAGCAGATTGATTGCCATTCCTGCGGTCTCTACCAACTGGGATTCAGAGACGGGGGGAACGATACAGGCCATACCGAGAAGCTGGTAGACGAGTGAGATAAGCGCCATGATGATGGCAGTCAGCGTCACCTTGTTGCCAAGACGCAGTTTCCAGTTGATGTGCATAGACATCCACCTCCTTTTATAATTGTCCAGATGCATCTGTATTCTTGACAGAAGGAAAGAGAGCCGGCTTCTGATAAGCCGGCCCTCCTTCCGGAGAAAAGAATAGGAAAAGAAGTGTGCGGGTATGTTCCCTTGTAGGCGAATTGGAAAAATATGGTTTCAACCCTTGCGGTTTCGGCGGTTCCGGCACGTCTGGATAAGAACATATGTTCTACTAACGCCGGGGAAAGCTTGATTTTACAAGGGGTTCGGACATCATGAAACAGAACTTGCTGCCTGCTGATTCTGCCTGCGCCTCTCGTAAGCCCGCCGGTTCTGTTCCTGCCTGAGCTTCTTCTGATGCTCCTGTCGGTGGAGGGGGCAGCGGCACGTCTTCGTATCTTTCGCGTCCACTTCCACGGCGCAGCCGCAGTCGATGCACGCTATCGTCTTCGTCCCTGCCGGGCGGTACGTGCCGCAGCCGAGACAGTATTTCTGGTTCGGCGACGTGGGAACGAAACGGGTGCCGCAGCTCTCGCACTGGATGCTGCCCTCCGGCAGATTTTGTTTCAGGCTGCCGACGATGACAGAACCGAAGCACTGCCAGAGCAGTTCCTTATGAGGCGTCTTCTTCCGGTACAGGTGCTTGACGAGCATGTCGCATATATCCGTCTCGCTGTAGCCTAAGCCGAGCAGCTCCTTACGGACCGTCTCGATGACGTAATCCACATTGTCGGCACTGCCCGGGTTCAGCCGGAAGTGGTACTTCCGGTTCAGCCTGTCGTACGCCTCGATAACCTGGTCGTCAATCTCGATGCGGGGGCGGCACATCAGCTTCGTATAAGAGAATTTTCCGAAGTTCTTACCTGCGAGCCGGATGGGGCGGTAGCGGATCTGTTCTTCCAGCCGGTCTACAAAGCTTGTGCCGGCCGGCTCTACCTGGCTTTCCGTCTTGTCCTTCGCATACAGGAAGAAGTGGGGCAGCCTGCCTTTCGTATAGGTGCGGATGAGGGTGTCGGCATCCCTCGGCCGGTCCGGCATGTACTGGGTCTTGGCCATGTCGATGCAGAAGTTGTTCTCCATGCAGAGCAGCTTGATGACGCGGAGCGCTTCCTCCTTTTTCTTCTCTGTCACGTTGCCCCAGTCTACGCTGTTGAATATCTTAGAGATGCTATTGCTGTAGCGCCCGATATTGCCCCCTCTGTAGGCGGCGCTGATACCTTCATACAGGACTTTCCGGGACAGGGGCGCAGGCCGGGCCTTTTTCATCTCATAATAGAGGGGGACGATGTCGTCCATAGCCATATTGCGCTCCGCAATCTCCACGAATACGGGGTCGCCTACCACGAGGGAACGGTCGCCGTCCACGTCGAACTGGAGGATCTTCGATATGGGGTCATGGGTGCTCGTGTAGAGGGCGTTGGTCGTAAACCAGCGGGCGGTGGCTTCATCTTTTATATTTCTGCGGACTGCGTGCTCCCGGTACAGGTGGGGGCTTCGCAGGCAGTCCACCTTTTTGCCGGCGTAATACAGGCGGCAGCTCACTTCCCCGTCCGCCAGCAGCCCTTCCGGTTCGGGGATGCCGAGGAACAGGCGCTCGCAGAAAGCGTACAGGTCTGGTACGATAAACGTATACTTGCCCGAGACCTCCAGCTTGCCGGAGCGGTATTCTTTTACAAGGCTTTTCTTGATTTCCCTGAGCCTTGCCCGGATATACTCGTCGGCAATCATCTCCGGATAGAGGAGGAGCGCCTGCTGGAGCCATGTCTTGTCAGGGTTGCCGGGGACCGCTCCGAAGACGCGCAGTATCGTCTTCTTGTCGGAAGAGAGCTTCTCCAGCGTGTGAAGAGAAGGACGGATGAGATAGGCCGCCTCTTCTTCCGTGATGTCGGTGAGCGTCTGCAGCATCTGGTAATTGAGGGTGGCATCGGGAACATAATCTTCTTCCATGTTGCAGATGCCGGCCTGGCACCCATAGTCCTCGAAGTACGACTGGTACTGTTCCCATGAGGTGTAGAAGCGGCTCATCTTGAACTGGCTCTCTGTGAAGATGATCTGGATGCGGTCGGCGAGGATATCCCACCGCTTCCCGTAGATATCCGTGACGACGGGGGATGCGCCGTGTTCACGGATGAACTTGACGAAGTCGAAGGAGGCGAGCAGCCCCTTCATCCAGGGGAGACGGACCATGAAGTTCTTCCGGGACAGCCGGGGAAGTATCATGCCGCAGCCGTCCGTGTGGGGAATGGGGACATCCGTCTCCTTCCGCTCGATCGTGTAAGTGTCGTCATGGATGAAATCCACGTTGCAGCGCACGGTGGTCTCGAAGTCGGGCACGACGATGCATCTTCTGATATCGAAGCCGGTCCACGGCTCTGTGGCAGAGTTAGACAGGGCGAGATAGGCAAGGAACTTGTTGGGGTTCATGCCTCCTTGCTCGTTGATTGCCGGAACGGTGAGTCCGCACATGAGCGGCTTCTCTATCTTCTTCCAGAGGCTTTCTTTTATGAAGACGGTCTTCTTCGTCCGGATCTGCCCGGCCGATGAGGTAAAGTAGATATATTTTTCCCGCTTATAATAGAAGCCGTTGACGATAAGCTGACGGATGACGTCGTAGAAATAAGTCTGCACGACGATGATACCGGTCGTGAGCTCGCCGGCTTTTATCCCGGCTGTCCGTGTGAGTGTGGATTCAAAGACAGAGATGATCCTCGTATCCGTCAGCTTATCTTCCGGGAGCGTGCGCACGATGTCAGGGTCGGAGACGAGCTCCTCTGCCAGCAGTGCTTTATAGCTCTTGATCTTACTGTTTACATGGGTGCGCAGTGCCTCATACTTCTGTATCGTATCATCGTCATAGCCGTCTGTGGATGCAGACTTAAGCGCAGCCTTATGCTTCATATAACGCGCCATTAGACGGTGCAGCCGTTCTTCCTTCTCTGTATAGAAGCAGCCCGTTTCTAATGAATAGATATGTATCTGTCCCGACAGCGTTCGGTTTCGTTTCTTTTTCATCATATTCCTCCCTTCGCTTTATGATTGCCGCTTCTGCCCTCCAGCCAGAGGATCCACATACGGTCCTGGGGACAGTAGCGGGAGCAGAGCCTGTCGTGCTCGTATGACAGCAGATCCCGGATCTGGTATGTGAACCAGGCATATGCCGTCTCCCCGGACCGAAGCTGCGAGAGCGTGTCATTGATATACATGGCGTACGTCTGCCAGTTCGTGGCCCCGTCGTACGTGCCGGACCGGATGCCGCCTCGGCAAGCCGCTTCGGATGTATGGCCGCCGGACATGCGCCTCTGTCCGGAAGGGCGCACCGTCTGCTTCATGAGCCGGAACTTCTGCTGCCACTGTGGGTCTGTCATATGGACGGACGGGGCGGCAGAGTCAGGGCTTGTGTATACGTATATCGTGTCCTTCAGTTCCTGGATTGTCACAGGTATCACCTCCTTCGTAAAAAAAATATGTATAGTGCGAAATTCCAATCATACAGTCAAATCTGTTTGGACTAATATAACACCGAACATAAGTTCGTGTCAAGCGATAAAAGCAGGATGGAAAAGGAACGTAATTAATCGCGAAAAAGTATTGACAAAGAGAACATATGTTTGTAAAATGAATTCAAACACATGTTCTCTATGCTTTTGGGAAAGATAAGGATGATACGGAGGCGCATTATGAGAATCCAGGAAACGATGTCCATGTATGACAAGCTGAATATCCTGTCCGACGCGGCCAAATATGACGTGGCCTGCACGTCAAGCGGAACTTCCAGAAGCGGCGACGGGACCGGAATGGGGAGCTGCGAGCAGACGGGCATCTGCCACAGCTTCGGGGCGGACGGCAGATGCATCTCGCTGCTCAAGATACTTTTTACGAATGAATGCATCTATGACTGTAAATACTGCATCAACCGGAGGAACAATGACGTGCCGAGGACCTCCTTCACCCCGGAGGAGGTCTGTACGCTGACGATGGAATTCTACAGGCGCAATTATATCGAAGGGCTGTTCCTGAGCTCGGGCATCCTGAAGAGCCCGGACTATACGATGGAGCTGATCTATGCCACGCTGTTCAAGCTCCGGAAAGAGTGCAACTTCCAAGGGTATATCCATGTCAAAGCAATCCCGGGAGCGAATCAGGAGCTTGTAAGGAGGGTTGGCTTTCTGGCGGACAGGATGAGCGTGAACCTGGAGCTTCCGACGGCAGAGAGCCTTAAGCTGCTCGCACCCCATAAGACGAGGAAGAACATACTGGCTCCGATGCGGCTCGTGCAGAACGGCATGGCGGAGAACAAGTATGAGATTCAGGCGTACCGGAATGCGCCGCGGTTCGTCCCTGCGGGACAGAGCACGCAGATGATCATCGGCGCCACGCCGGAGAGCGATTACCAGATCATGCAGGTGGCGGAGTCGCTGTACCAGAAGTTCGATCTGAAACGGGTATTTTATTCCGCGTTCATCCATGTCAATGAGGACGCCACCCTTCCGGCCCGGACGGATGAGGGTCCGCCGCTGCTCAGGGAGCACAGGCTCTATCAGGCGGACTGGCTGCTGCGGTATTACCAGTTTGAAGCGGCGGAGCTTCTGTCGGAGGAGCATCCGAACTTCAACGTGCTGCTGGATCCGAAGTGCAACTGGGCGCTGAAGCATCTGGAACAGTTCCCGGTGGAAGTCAACCGGGCGGATTATAAGATGCTGCTTCGCGTACCGGGCATCGGCTACAAGTCTGCCGGGCGTATCGTGAAGGCGAGGCGGCTCGGGACGCTGGGGTTCCAGGATCTGAAGAAGATAGGAGTCGTCCTGAAGCGGGCGCTCTATTTCATCACGTGCAGCGGCAGGATGATGTATCCGACGAAGATAGAGGAAGATTATATCACGCGGAACCTCCTGGATACGAAGGAAAAGCTTCCGGACGGAATCACGGGGATGACCTACCGCCAGCTTTCCCTTTTCGACGATATGAGGTTCGGCTCGGCAGGCGCGGTGAGCCTGCGCTGAGACAGGCTAGAATGAAGATACGGGGAGAGAGGACATGAAGACAATCTATATCTGCACCGATACGGTTACCGGCATATTTTCCGGCATATACGACGCGTGGAAGGCGGAAGGGGAAGAGGACACGTGCGGGATAGCGCTGCGGGGGGCGCTGGAGCAGCAGCTCTTCTGCGACTATGTGGAGACAGTGGAGACAGAGCATAAGGCGGTGGTCGTGGAGACGATGATCAAGAAGAACCTGGGGCGCCCTGCCTATTGGGATATCTACCATGCTGCCCTTGCGGCAGACGCGGGCAAGGGGGACGCCATACTCGGCACGATGCTGGCGGCCAGAAGGATCAGGGACAGCAGGAAGATCATGGAGCATCTGAGCCATCCGGCAGTGGAGAAGGTGTTCGAGCTGAGCCGGACGGTGGGCGGCGAGGCGCATGCGTTCAAGGGGTTCCTGCGTTTCCGGGAACTGGTGAACGGGGTGCTCTTTGCAGAGATTACGCCGAAGAACCAGGTGCTCACCTGCCTTGCGCCTCATTTTGCGGACCGGCTGCCGCAGGAGAACTGGATGATATACGACAATGCGCACAAGACCTTCGTCGTCCATGAGGCGGGTAAGAAATGGGTGCTTGGGCTGAACGAGCAGCTTGACATAGACGCGGTCCATAACATATCGGACAGGGAACGGGAATATGCCCGCCTCTGGAAAGGCTTCTTCCATACGATTTCCATAGAGTCAAGAGAGAGCCGCAGCAGGCAGTTACAGCATTTGCCATTGCGGTTTCAGAAAAATATGGTAGAATTTAATCATTGACTATGTTCAGGAAAGAAGAGATTGTATGGAACAGCCATTGATTCGAATATCCGTACGCAGGCTTGTGGAGTTCATCCTGCAAAGCGGCGATATAGACAACCGGACGGCCGGCGCGGACAAAGACGCCATGCTGCTCGGCGGGAAGATACACCGGAAGATACAGCGCCAGATGGGAGCAGATTACCATGCGGAAGTGGTTCTTAAGCATGTCATCGGCTGCCGGGGGTTCGACCTGCAGATCGAGGGCAGGGCGGACGGCATCATCGATACGCCGGAGGGGACCGTCGTAGATGAGATTAAGGGGGTGTTCAAGGAGCTGCACCTTCTGGCCGAGCCGGTGGAAGTGCATCTTGCCCAGGCAAAGTGTTATGCGTTTATGTACGCAGAGCAGAACGGACTGGACAGGATCGGCGTCCAGATGACGTACTGCAACATGGAGACAGAAGAGATCAAGCGGTTCCAGTCCGTCTATGGGGCGGAAGAGCTTAAGGACTGGTTCTTTGAAGTGGCAGGCAAGTATGAGAAATGGGCCAGATATGAGATTACATGGAAGGAAAAGCGCAACGCTTCGATCAAAGGCGTGGAATTTCCCTTTGCATACAGGGACGGACAGAAGAATCTCGTCTCCTCCGTCTACCGGACGATCCTGAGGAAGAAGAAGCTGTTCATCCAGGCGCCCACCGGCGTCGGCAAGACGATGGCATCCGTGTTTCCGGCGGTGAAGGCAGTAGGGGAGGGGCTTGGGGAGAAGATCTTCTACCTCACGGCCAAGACGATTACGAGGACCGTGGCGCAGCAGGCGTTTGAGACGCTGAAGGAGCAGGCGCTCCGGTTCAAGGTGATTACGCTCACTGCAAAGGAGAAGATCTGCTTCTGCGAGGAGGCCAACTGCAACCCGGACTACTGCCCGTATGCGAAAGGACATTATGACAGGGTGAACGACGCCGTGTACGAGCTTATCACCACCTCCGATGACATGAGCAGGGAAGTGATAGAGGAGCAGGCGCGCAGATGGAACGTCTGTCCGTTTGAGATGGGTCTTGACGTGTCGCTCTGGGTGGACGGCGTCATCTGCGACTACAACTATGTATTTGACCCGAACGCACATCTGAAGCGTTTTTTCGGCGACGGCATGAGCGGGGAATACCTCTTTCTTATCGACGAGGCCCACAACCTTGTGGAACGGGGGCGGGAGATGTACAGCGCCGCCCTGTATAAGGAGGACTTTCTGGAGATCAAAAGGCTCGTGAAGCAGGAGGATTCGAAGCTTGCCAGGCGGCTGGAGGAGTGCAACAAGCAGATGCTGGCGCTGAAGCGGGAATGCGAGACGTATCAGGTGCTGGACAGCGCATCTCACATCTACCTGAAGCTGATGAATCTCATGACAGAGCTGGAGCGGTATCTGGAAGATTGTACGGAGGAAGAGAAGCGGAAGAAGGTGCTCGACCTGTATTTCGATGTGCGTATGTTCCTCGGCATCTATGACAGGCTGGATGAGAATTATCTCATCTACTCGGAGCTTGAGGATTCCGGCAGGTTCAAAGTCCGGCTTTTCTGCGTGAACCCGGCGGCGAACCTGAAAGAATTCCTTGAGAAAGGGAACAGTGCCATATTCTTCTCAGCCACGCTTCTGCCGATGCACTATTATAAAGAGCTCTTAAGTACCGAGAAGGACGACTACGCCATCTATGCATTATCGCCCTTCGAGGAAGAGCGCCGGCTGCTTCTGCTCGGGATGGACGTGAGCACCAAGTATACGAGGCGGAGCGAGGACATGTACCGGCGTTATGCAGAGTATCTGAAGCAGGTGGCGGAGACGAAAAGGGGGAATTACATCGCCTTCTTTCCGTCCTATCAGTTTATGGAGCAGGTATATGCACAGTTCCTCTCTTTGACGGAAGACCGTGAAGATATCGAATATGTCATGCAGTCGCAGTATATGTCAGAGGAGGCAAGGGAGATTTTTCTCGAGAATTTTGAGGAGGAGCGGGAAAAGAGCCTCATGGGCTTCTGCGTCATGGGCGGCATCTTCTCCGAGGGCATCGACCTGGTAGAGGATAAGCTGATCGGCGCGGCCATCATCGGAACCGGGCTTCCCCAGGTGTGCCGCGAGCGGGAGCTTCTGAAGGCGTATTTTGACGGGAAAGGATACAGAGGCTTTGATTATGCCTACCTGTATCCGGGGATGAACAAGGTGCTGCAGTCGGCGGGACGGGTCATAAGGACGGATGAGGACCGGGGCGTCATCCTCCTGCTGGACGAGCGGTTTGGCGACGTAAGGTACCGGGAGATATTTCCCCGGGAGTGGAAGACGGCGTGGTACTGCAGCCTGAGGAATGTGAAAGAGCAGATGCACCGGTTCTGGGAACCGGAAGGATGATGCAGCCTCACTTGCGTGCGCCGTCCGTCCCGGTCAGGCAGTGCAGGAATTCTCCCACGGCTTTTGACACCGGCATATGCTCGTTGTATGCCACGGCAAGCTCCCGCTGCGGCAGCTTTTCTTTCGTCTCTACGGTGAACAGGCCTGTGGACTTGTGGGGGATGCAGTAGTCCGGGATGAAGGCGATTCCAAGGCCGATGCTTGCCAGGTCGATGAGCAGGTCGTTGCTGCTCAGTTCTATCTCCGGGACGAGGTCGAGCTGGTGCTGCTGGAACAGGGTGTGGAGGAATTCGCTCGTCGTGCTCTTCTTATCGAGCATGAGGATCGGATACTCGAGGAGCTCCCGGAAGGACAGGATCCGGCCCCTCAGGGAAGTGAAGGCTTCGTTCGCTATGAAGACGTCCTGGAAGGTCTTGATTGCTTTTACCGAGGCCATGTTTCCGAGATAAGAGTTCGGGTAGTTGACGACGATCAGATCCACCAGGCCGCTCTCCAGAAGCTCCGCACAGCGTATCGAAGTGGCGTTCGTCACTTTGATATGTGCGCCCGGGAAGGTCTTATGGAACTGTTCGAGATAGGGGACGAGAAAGTAGCGGCATATCGTGTCGCTGGCGCCGATACGGATCTGTCCGCCGTGGGAGGCGGCATCCATGATCTGCGTCTCTCCCCGCTTTATCAGGCTGATGGCAGGCTCGACGTGGCGCAGCAGTATCTCCCCTTCCGGCGTAAGCCGGACTTTTTTTGTGCTCCTTATGAACAACGTCTCATCCAGCTTCTTCTCCAGAGTCTTGATGGACTGGCTCACCGCGGACTGGGAGATGTAGAGCTGTTTGGAAGCCTCGGAGAAGCTTAAGCTCACAGCCACATGGTAGAACACTTTGTACAGTTCGTAATTGATATCCATTATAAGTCCTCCTTATAAATCTGTTCTTTATTATAAGTCAAAATAGGATGAATTACAATATACAGTGTGATAAGATGGAGACGGAGGAGATACGATATGAAGAAATCACATACAATTATAGCGGTAGCGGCAATGCTGTTCCTTATCACAGCCATCCTGATCACGAGCTTCCAGCTCGCCGCCTACGGAGACCCGGAGTATAAGTTCTATGAGAAGGAATATGCCAAATATAACGTGACCGAAGCCCTGGGCATGGAGATGCCGGAAGTCATGGATGTGACGGAGCACATGATGGCCTATCTGATCGGGGAAGAGGAGGAGCTGTCCGTCATCACGGATGTGGACGGCAGGAACCAGGACTTCTTCAACGAGCAGGACCGGGCGCATATGGCGGACGTGAAGAACCTCTTTCTCGGAGGGCTTGACGTGCGGACAGCCTGTCTCGTCATATTCGTAATTCTGACGGTGCTTCTTGCGGTCAGGAGGGCGGACCTGAAAAGGCTCATCCCGAAGGCTTATTCGGCGGGGCTGGGGCTGTTCCTCGTAATCGTACTCCTGCTCGGGCTTTTGTTCGCATCCGATTTTACGAAATACTTTACCATATTCCATGAGATATTCTTTACAAACGACCTATGGCTCTTCGACCCGGCCACGGATTATATGATACGGATGCTGCCGGAAGGATTCTTCTATGACATGACGATGCGGATCGGGGCGGTGTTTATCGGAAGCCTTGCAGCCATCTGGATACTCTTGAGAGTCTGGCGGACCGTCACGGCAAAGAGGGATGGGAAGAAGGACAAAGATGATAAGTGACACTTATAAGAGAGTTAAGTTATATTAATTTCACTAATAATATCAAGTATGTTATGATGGAACAAGATAATCATACAATTTATGAACGGAGGAAGATCAATGAGCAGTGTAAAACGAGTATATGTAGAGAAGAAGCCGGGCTTTGCCGTACAGGCCAAGGACCTGAAGCATGAGGTGAAGAGCTATCTCGGCATCGGCGGCATAGCGGACGTGCGCGTGCTGATCCGCTATGACGTAGAGAACATATCGGAAGATATATTTGAGCAGGCACTGAACGGCATCTTTTCTGAACCGCCGGTAGATACGTTATACAGGGAAGAATTCCCTGTGAAGGAAGGCAGCAGGATCTTTTCCGTCGAGTTCCTGCCCGGCCAGTTCGACCAGCGTGCAGACTCGGCCGTACAGTGCGTACAGTTTATCAAGGCAGACGAGCAGCCGGTCATCCGGACAGCCACGACTTATGTCATAGAGGGAACGGTAACGGAGGAAGAGTTCGAGGCCGTCAAGGCACACTGTATCAACCCGGTGGATTCGAGAGAGACAGGGATGGACAAGCCGCAGACGCTCGTGACGGAATTTGAGGAGCCGGACGATGTCATCATATTTGACGGGTTCAAAGAGATGGACGAAGAGAAGCTTAAGGAGCTGTACGGCTCCCTTGGACTTGCCATGACGTTTAAGGACTTCCGGCATATCCAGAATTATTTTAAGGCAGAAGAGAGCAGGGATCCGTCCATGACGGAGATCCGCGTGCTTGACACGTACTGGTCCGACCACTGCCGCCACACGACCTTTTCTACCGAGCTTAAGGATGTGGCGTTCGGGGAAGGCGATTACAGAGAGCCGATCGAGGAGACGTACCGGCAGTACATCGCGGACCACAGCGAGATATTCAAAGGCCGGGAGGACAAGTTCGTCTGCCTGATGGACCTGGCGCTCATGGCCATGAGGAAGCTGAAGAAGGAAGGGAAGCTAGAAGACCAGGAGGAGTCGGACGAGATCAACGCATGCAGCATCGTCGTACCGGTGACGGTAGACGGGGTGGAAGAAGAGTGGCTCGTCAACTTCAAAAACGAGACCCACAACCATCCGACCGAGATAGAGCCATTCGGAGGTGCGGCCACCTGCCTTGGCGGTGCAATCCGCGACCCGTTGTCCGGCCGTACTTATGTATATCAGGCGATGCGCGTGACAGGGGCGGCAGACCCGACCGCGTCCGTGAAAGATACGATGAAAGGGAAGCTGCCCCAGAAGAAGCTCGTGCGGGAAGCGGCCCACGGCTACAGCTCATACGGCAACCAGATTGGGCTTGCCACGGGAGCGGTCAAGGAGATATACCATCCGAATTATGTGGCGAAGCGTATGGAGATCGGGGCGGTGCTCGGCGCTGCACCGAGGCGCGCGGTCATCCGTGAGACATCCGACCCCGGCGACATCATCATCCTGCTTGGAGGCCGCACGGGCCGGGACGGCTGCGGCGGCGCCACCGGTTCGTCCAAGGTGCACACGGAAGAATCGATAGAGACATGCGGAGCGGAAGTGCAGAAGGGCAACCCGCCGACGGAGCGCAAGATTCAGCGTCTGTTCCGGAGGGAAGAGGTGAGCAGGCTCATCAAGAAGTGCAACGACTTTGGGGCGGGCGGCGTGTCCGTCGCAATCGGGGAGCTTGCAGACGGCCTGCGGGTAGATCTTGACAAGGTGCCGAAGAAATATGCCGGCCTGGACGGCACGGAAATTGCCATATCGGAATCACAGGAGCGTATGGCTGTCGTCGTGGATCCGAAGGATGCGGATGCCTTCCTGGCGTATGCAAAAGAAGAGAACCTGGAGGCCACGAAGGTGGCGGTCGTGACCGAAGAGCCACGGCTTGTGCTCTCCTGGAGAGGCAGGGAGATCGTCAACCTGTCCCGCGCGTTCCTTGACACGAACGGCGCCCATCAGGAGACGTCGGTGAGGGTCGATATACCGAACCGTGCAGACACGATTCTGAACCGGGAAGAGGTAACGGATGTAAAGGCAAAATGGATCGATACGCTGAAAGACCTGAACGTCTGCTCCCAGAAAGGGCTTGTGGAGATGTTCGACGGCTCCATCGGGGCTGCCTCCGTATTCATGCCTCACGGCGGCAAGTACCAGATGACGGAGACGCAGGCGATGGTAGCCAGGCTTCCGGTGCTGACCGGAGACTGCGATACGGTGACGATGATGAGCTATGGCTTCGACCCGTACCTGTCCACATGGAGCCCGTACCATGGAGCCATCTATGCGGTGACGGAATCGGTGGCTAAGATTGTGGCAGCAGGCGGGGACTACAGTAAGATCCGCTTCACGTTCCAGGAATATTTCCGTCGTATGACAGAAGACCCGGGAAGATGGAGCCAGCCGTTTGCGGCCCTTCTCGGCGCCTACAACGCGCAGCTTGGATTCGGCCTGCCGTCTATCGGAGGCAAGGACAGCATGTCGGGCACCTTTGAGGACATCGACGTGCCGCCGACCCTCGTGTCCTTTGCGGTCGACATTGCCACAGAGAAGGATATCATCACGCCGGAGCTTAAGAAGGCGGGCAATAAGCTCGTATGGCTCCGCATAGAGACGGATGCGTATGACGTGCCGGTGTACAGCCAGGTGATGGAGCAGTACGGCAAGTTTACAGACGACATCCGCAGCGGCAGGATCGTATCCGCCTATGCGCTGGACCGCCACGGCATCGCAGCCGCGGTGAGCAAGATGGCATTCGGCAACGGAATGGGTGTGAAGATAGAGCACAGCGTAGATGCAAGAGACCTGTTCGCCCCTGCGTTTGGAGATATCGTCGCAGAAGTTCCGGCAGAGAAGGTCGGAGAGCTTGGCATCACCTATACTGTCATCGGTGAGGTGACGGACGATGCCGCACTTTCCTACGGAGATATGAGCATCGGCCTGTGCGAGGCAGAAGCCGCGTGGACAGAGACGCTGGAGAAGGTGTTCCCGACCAGATCTGAGGCAGAAGGAGGCCCGACGGCGTTCTTCGTGGCGGGGAAAGAGACGGAAGCCGGAAGGCTCGGGGAAGACGGTTGCTTCCATGCCAACGGCGTCCATGTGTGCACACACAAGATTGCACAGCCTGCGGTATTCATTCCGGTATTCCCGGGAACGAACTGCGAGTATGACAGCGCGAAGGCGTTCGAGCGCGCGGGAGCCAAAGTCATCACGAAGGTATTCCGCAATATGGATGCCGCGGAAATCACCGATTCCGTAAGCGTGTTCGAGAAGGCCATCGGACAGTCCCAGATCATCATGTTCCCGGGCGGATTCAGCGCGGGCGATGAGCCGGACGGTTCCGCCAAGTTCTTCGCCACTGCCTTCCAGAACGAGAAGATGAAGGAGGCGGTGCGGAAGCTTTTGAATGAGCGGGACGGACTTGTACTCGGGGTGTGCAACGGATTCCAGACGCTTATCAAGCTCGGCCTCGTGCCGGAAGGTGATATCGTCGGGCAGGATGCGGATGCTCCGACGCTCACGTACAATACGATCGGACGCCACATATCCAAGATGGTCTATACGAAGGTCGTGACAGATAAGTCGCCGTGGCTTGCCAAAGCCGCCCTTGGCGGAGTATACACGAATCCGGCGTCCCATGGCGAGGGCCGCTTCGTGGCGGATGATGAGACGATTGCCCGTCTGTTTGCAAACGGACAGGTGGCAACCCAGTACTGTGACCCGGACGGCAATATAAGTATGGACGAGGAGTGGAATGTGAACGGTTCCTATTATGCCATCGAGGGTATCACAAGCCCTGACGGGCGGGTGCTTGGCAAGATGGCCCACTCCGAGAGGCGGGGCCGCTCTGTGGCGGTGAATATCTACGGAGAGCAGGATCTGAAGATCTTTGAATCCGGTGTGGAATATTTCAAATAGCAGTGATAAGCCTGCTGCAAGACAGGAAATGCATCAAACAAGAATAGCAAGCTGCTGCCCGGCGTTGTGCCGGGCAGTTTTTTATTACATAGGTAGCGTCTGGACGTATGCTGATTGACGTTAACGCCGCAAATACGTTAAGTGCTTCCTATTTCAGAACAAAACGTCCACTTTGTTCTGAAATAGGAAGGATAGGCGCAAAGTATGAAAATACACGGATAAACGGGCCGCGGCCTGCTATAATGGGCCAAACGGGCGGAGACGTCCAAGAAAAGAAGGGCAGGTGATTCCAGGATGTATACCTATGAGGAAAAGAAAAGGCCGCGTACAAAAGTGAAGACGTTTCCGAGCCATCCTCCTGTAATTCAGGGAAAGCTGGCAGGCGGACTGACGCATTTAAAAGGTGAGGACCTATTAGCAGAGCTGGAAGAAGATTATACGTATCCTCCGGGAAACAGAGAATTATACTTAAGTATTATAAAGGTATGTATAAGCGCACCGAACAAAGAATACACCGAGCTGAGGCAGATTGCGGACGTGCTGCATCTGACTCCAGTTTACGATTCTAAGGAGCTGGAAAGCATCATCAAGCCCTTATATGAGAACGAACGGCTGCCAGGGCGCACGGACATTGTCGGCACTATCTTGGAACATTATTCTAAGCGCTTCAGCTTGAAAAGCATAGACAGATTAATGGCTCTTTCTGAATTCTCCATAGGCCTGCAGAAGATTATACATAACAATCTATTCCTATACTACGAGCGGACGACTGAACGGATGAAAGACGCTCTGGCCGGGGCACAGGCTGCTTATGAACAAGCAGATGAGGCTTATCATAAGCATACTGTGGAAAAAGTACCGACAAAGGAACCTTCTTCCACCTCGTCGGTTTCTTCCCTTGCTCCGCCACTTCCGCCTCCGATGGGGGATTCTCGGCTCGTGGAATTGGGTAATGTAAAGAATAGAGCCCGCCTGCAAATAAGAACTTTGGAAAAAAGTATCCAGGATATCACGGCTGAGAATCAACTGCTGAGACGTATATTTGCTTTCAGCCCATTCCGGCAGAAGACAGAGATTCCTCCGGCTCTGAACATCGGGGCTTTTACCGTGCGACATTACACGACCGTTGAAAAACCGACTTTTACCTCTATCCGGTCTGCCCTTTCTCTGGGAGTGGCGGAGGCCGGCAGCATGAAAAAATCTTCCGGACATACGACGGACAGGGACTGGAATACCTTCGGTAATATTGGCAATACATTTTTTCTCTTATTTGTTGGAGGCCATCCCGTGTGCAAGCAGCCCTTTTTATACGGTACGAAACATTATGTTGAGTTCCCTCTCAGACAGTTTGCCAAGGTGTGGGTTTCCAGCGACTGGCTGGACACGCGGGCGGTAAAGGGCGATTCCTTCTTCGGCACGGGACGGGAGATTCACAGGCAGCTCCTGGCGGTGGTGAAGCATTACCTTGACCAGTGGAAGGCAGTTTCTCCTTCGGCTCCTGACTTCTTACAGCTTACCCCTGCCGGATTTGCGGAAATCCTCGGTAGCTTATATAATAACTTTGAGGTAAAGGTGCCGGGGTGCGTTCCGATAGGGCAAAACAAATGGATCCCTTCAGACTTCAGGCGGTAGCGCGCTGTTCACTGGAATATAGCATACGGCTGCGGGTGACAGGGAGGAAAAATTAGTACAATATGAAAATGCATAAGTGGTAAAATGCAATTTTGCAGAGAAAGACGTTAAAAATTGCATAAAAAAGCGTTGATTTGCAAGAATGAAATGGAAAAGTTGCAAAAAAGTGGAAAAACGAGAAAAAAATTCTTGTCATTTTCATAAGAATACTTTAAGATGGTAAATGGACAGAGACGTCAGAGGGATAGTCCGATACACGATCTGCCCGCCTGATTCATATAAAAACCAAGGAGGAGTTAAGTATGTCTTATGTTGATGAAGTGCTGGAAAAAGTAGTCGCCAAGAACCCGGCGGAACCGGAGTTCCACCAGGCTGTGAAGGAAGTGCTGGAATCTCTCAGAGTAGTGGTGGAAGCAAATGAAGAAAAGTATAGAAGAGACGCGCTGTTAGAGAGGCTTGTCGAGCCGGAGCGGCAGTTCAAGTTCCGTGTACCGTGGGTAGATGACAAAGGCCAGGTTCAGGTGAACACAGGGTACCGTGTACAGTTCAACAGCGCAATCGGTCCTTACAAAGGAGGCCTTCGCCTTCATCCGTCTGTCAATCTTGGGATTATCAAGTTCCTTGGGTTTGAGCAGATCTTTAAAAACTCTCTGACCGGACTGCCAATCGGCGGCGGCAAAGGAGGGTCTGACTTCGACCCTAAGGGAAAGTCGGACAGGGAAGTGATGGCATTCTGCCAGAGCTTCATGACAGAGCTGTGTAAATACATCGGTGCGGACACGGATGTGCCTGCCGGAGACATAGGAACCGGGGCAAGAGAAATCGGCTATATGTTCGGACAGTACAAGAGAATACGAGGCGTATACGAAGGCGTGCTTACCGGCAAAGGGCTGAGTTACGGCGGCTCGCTTGCAAGAACGGAGGCGACAGGCTACGGCCTGCTTTATCTTACCAAGGAGATGCTGAAGATTAACGGCCATGACATCGCGGGCAAGACGGCAGCGGTATCAGGTTCCGGAAATGTAGCAATCTACGCGACGCAGAAAGCGCAGCAGCTCGGTGCGAAAGTGGTGACGGTGAGCGACTCCAACGGCTGGGTATATGACCCGGACGGAATCGACGTGTCTGCGCTTAAGGAAATCAAAGAAGTAAACCGGGCGAGGCTTACCGAATATAAGAACTACCGCCCGAACTCCGAATATCATGAAGGCCGCGGCGTATGGTCCGTAAAAGCGGATATCGCGCTGCCATGTGCGACGCAGAACGAACTTCTCATCGATGACGCGAAGCTGCTTGTAGAAAATGGCTGTATCGCGGTGGCGGAAGGTGCAAACATGCCAACCACGCTGGAGGCGACAGAATACCTTCAGAGCCACGGCGTGCTCTTTGCTCCGGGCAAGGCAGCCAATGCAGGCGGAGTTGCCACGTCAGCTCTTGAGATGTCGCAGAACAGCGAACGGCTGAGCTGGTCGTTCGACGAGGTGGATTCCAAGCTCCAGGGCATCATGATAAATATCTGCCACAACATGGCGGATGCAGCAAGACGCTACGAAGCTGAAGGCAATTATGTCGTGGGTGCCAACATAGCAGGATTTGAAAAAGTAGTAGAGGCGATGACCGCACAGGGCATCGTGTAGAGGAAGGAAGGGGCCTGACCCCTTCCCGAACCCATCAAAAAAAATCCATCGTAACCGATGGATTTTTTTACTTAGCGGGAACTGGATTTGAACCAGCGACACTACGGGTATGAACCGTATGCTCTAGCCAACTGAGCTATCCCGCCAAATGTGAAACTGTTACAGGAAAAGACAAATCTTTTCCTGTAAATGGGACCAATAGGGCTCGAACCTATGACCCTCTGCTTGTAAGGCAGATGCTCTCCCAGCTGAGCTATGATCCCGTTCAGGGGTTGTTCTCTCGCAACCCGCTTTGCTATTATACTATTGAAATCAGGAATATGTCAACACCTTTTTTGAGGAAATTTGTAATTTTTTACCGATGTGCATTTTCTGCCGTTATTGCATTCAATATAAGTTTATGATATAGTTTTTTTAATCGGTCAAAGCGAGGATAAATGTACAGAAAACAGGAGGTTACAGATAAATATGACAAAAGGACGTTTCGTATTCCGGCTTATTACGGGAGGCTATCTTGCGTATCTTGGAATCGGGCTCATTAAAGATGCCCTGACAGAGATGCCGGAGAATTATGTGTGGTATACAGTGGCAGGGGCGGTATTCGCTGTGATTGGACTCGGATGGCTCTTGACAGGTGTCAGGATATTTCTGAAAGAAGGGCTGCAGGAGCCGGATGCAGATCAGGAAGATGAAGGACAGGAAGAGGCTCCAGAAGAAGCAAAAGGCGATGCCCTGCCTGAGAATAGGGGAGATAATATGATAGAAACCGTGGAAGGCGGCAACAATATGGAAAAGGCTGAAGAAGAGAAAGAGGAGCAATGATATGCGGGTAGGAATGGGCTATGATGTTCATAAGCTTGTGGAAGGTAGAGAGCTGGTAATCGGCGGGGTAACGATTCCTTTTGAAAGGGGGCTGCTCGGCCACTCGGATGCGGACGTGCTGCTGCACGCTGTTATGGATGCGCTGCTTGGAGCCGCGGCTCTCGGGGATATCGGGAAGCATTTCCCCGATACGGCCCCTGAATATGAAGGGGTGTCTAGCATGAAGCTGCTGGAGCGCGTCGGAGAGCTCATTGAAGAGGAGCTGTACGTCATCGGCAACATCGATGCCACGATAATCGCGCAGCGTCCGAAGATGGCTCCCTATATAGAGAATATGCGGAAAAATATCGCTGACGCGCTGCATCTGGAGACGGGGCAGGTGAATATAAAGGCCACGACAGAGGAAGGGCTTGGATTTACAGGAAACGGGGAAGGAATATCGGCACAGGCGATAGCAGGTCTTGAGACGATAGTAAATGCCAGCTACGCGGTTGGACCCGCGGAGGGCAGGTGCGGCGGGTGTTCCGGCTGCCCGCGAAGCACAATGTGACGACAGGTAAAATAGATTGCGCAGCGCGCAGTCTATTTTCATTACATAGGCAACTGCGTTTCCTATTGTAACGGAAACTCTCCGGGGGAATCGCACTCGCAGCAAAAGGAGATGACATGCATGAATATGAGAAAACTGCCGGTAGAAGAGCATATAAGGACGAAGCGGCTCTATGAAGAGGTGTTTCCTGATGACAGCCGGGAATTCGTGGACTACTATTATACTGAAAAGATAAGAGATAATAAGATATATGTGATAGAAGAAGACGGGGATATCCAGGCGATGCTGCATCTGAACCCATATAAGATGTATGTGAGCGGACGGAAACAGACGGCTCACTATATCGTGGCAGTCGCCACGAGGGCGGCCTACCGGAAGAAGGGATATATGAGGGAGCTGCTGACCGGCGCCCTCCTGGACATGTACCAATCCGGCGAGACATTCACGTTCCTGATGCCCGCTGCGCAGGCCATTTATCTGCCTTACGATTTCCGCACCGTATATGAGCAGAAGAGATGCTTTTATACCGTGGCGGACGAGGGGCTAAAAGATACGGTAATCCGTGAACTTCAAGACGGAGAATGCGGGGAGCTTGCAGATTGGGCGAACAAGTGTCTGACGGAGCATTATGATGTGTTCGCCTTACGAAGCGCGGCTTATTACGAGAGACTGAAAAGAGAATACGCGGCAGACGGCGGAAAACTCATGGTGTACCGGAAGGATGGGGTGATAACCGACTGCCGTCCCCATGTTCCGGAACAAGACACGGGCAGGCCGTTGATTATGATACGCATCCTGGATGCAGGGCGGATGCTCATGAGCCTGAACCTCAGGAGCCTGACAGCGGTATGCTTCCGTATCACAGACCCTGTCATTGAAGCAAACAACCGGTGTGTCGTCCTTACAGGGACCGAACATTCCGGCGTGATGCTGATGGAAGGGAACGTAGAGAACTGCGAGGGGACGGTTGATATCGCTACGCTCGGTGAGATTGTCTTTGGGGCATGTACGGCTGAGGAAGCGTGCTGCAGAGAAGGCGTTGAGATGACGGGGCGTATGAAGGCGGAACTTAACAAGATCATACCTCTGTCGCATATGTATATCAATGAAGTCGTTTAGAAGGGAAAGGAGAACAATATGAGACCGGTAACTGTCAGAACTATCAAGATTGGCGAAGGACGCCCGAAGATATGCGTCCCGATCGTGGAGGCAGAGAAGGAAGGAATTCTGGCACAGGCGGCGGCCCTTCGCGGACTTCCGCTGGACATGGCAGAGTGGAGGGCCGACTGGTATCAGGATGTTCAGGATATCAGCAGGGTAGTGGATACGGTCCGGGAACTCAGGAAGGTGCTCGGTGATCTTCCCCTTCTTTTTACGATTCGTACAGCGGCGGAAGGCGGGGCCGTCAAGATGGCTGCTGAGGCTTACGCAGAGCTGTGTGCGGCTGTGGCGCGGTCGGGATATGCAGATCTTATCGATGTGGAAGTATTCACGGCCAGGGAGACGGCAGAAGATATTGTGAGAGAAGTACATCGTGCAGGCGCAAAGGTGGTGGCGTCAAACCATGACTTTCATAAGACCCCGCCAAAAGAAGAGCTGCTCAGGAGATTCAGGCATATGGAGGCATTGGGGGCAGATATATGGAAGATAGCAGTCATGCCACAGAACGGCAGGGATGTTCTGACGCTCCTTGACGCCACGCTCACTATGACGGAAGCGGAGGACTGCAGCCCCGTCATCTCGATGTCCATGGCGGCACTTGGAGCGGTGAGCCGGCTGTCAGGAGAAGTGTTCGGCTCTGCTGTCACATTCGCGGCAGCAGGCAGGGCCTCTGCCCCGGGACAGATAAGCGTAGACAAGATGTCTGAGATGCTGGATATCCTGCGCATATGATGCCGGCGAGGCCGATAGGACGGCTGATGCAGGCAACTTTAGAAATTCTTTCGTTTTTTATAAAGCCTCCCTTTAGAATCCGATCGTAGAGTAATATTACGGGGACCAAAGGGAGGTGTTATTATGAATATTAATCTGGCTGAGGCCATGCAGAGCATATGAGATGAGGAGCGGACGATAATGGAGATGAATCACGTATTAATAGTAGAAGATGACAAGGAGATTAGGGAAGGTGTAGAGATATATCTGAAAAGCCAGGGATATGAGGTATACCAGGCGGCCGACGGCAGAGAAGGCCTGGAAGTCATCGAGAGAGAAGACATACATCTTGCGATAGTGGACGTGATGATGCCGAGGATGGATGGCATCACGATGGTAGTAAGGCTGAGGGAAAAGCATGACTTTCCCGTCATCATGCTGTCGGCCAAATCAGAAGAAGTAGATAAGATCATGGGCCTTAACATAGGGGCGGATGACTATGTCACAAAACCATTTACACCGATGGAGCTGCTGGCGCGGGTGAATTCCCAGCTCAGAAGATACCGGAAATTCGCGGAGAAGCTGAACGCAAAAGAGGACACCTCGAACATCCACGTCATCGGCGGACTGGAAATAAATGAAGATACGGTAGAAGCAGCGGTGGACGGGGAGCCGGTAAAGCTGACGCCGATTGAGTATAAGATTCTGCTGCTGCTCATGAAAAGCCCCGGAAGAGTATTTTCAGCAGAAGAGATATATGAACGTGTTTGGAACGAACGGGCCATTACGACGGACACTATCATGGTCCATATCCGTAATATCCGTGAGAAAATAGAGATCAATCCAAAAGAACCAAAATATTTGAAGGTGGTGTGGGGCGTTGGATACAAAATTGAAAAACAGGCATAAACTTGCCGTAGCGCTAATTATAATCATGGTATTGCTGTCTTCATGCATCATGATCGGACAGTACGGCCAGTCGTACGATGACAGCCGCAAGGCAGAGGAGAAGGTCAAGGAAGGATATCTTCAATCCGAGGATTTCCTGAACCTGTTCTTAAAGAGCAACTATATCCTCTACAACATTGAGGAGACGGGAAACCTGCAGGACAGCGGTCTGGATGAGGACTACCCATCTCTGACGGAGTATTACAAAGAGATATATCCGTACACGGAATATCAGGTCCAGGATGGCAGCGGAAAGGTGATTGACAAGAGCCTGACCGGTTCCACCAAAGAGCTGAAAGAGAAAGACCTGGAATCATACGCGGTAGGTATCGTAATCTCCTATGATAAGAATGGTTCGGCTACTATAGAAACAGTATCAGGCGACTACAGAGAAGGTCAGATGACAGAACTGAAAAAGCTCATCAGCAGCGCTGACAGCGAAGGCATGTATTCCGACTATGCGATGGAATACAATGTAGAGGAGCTGAGCAGGCCTGCTGACAGAACGTATACTTATGTGATGACGGAGCAGAATGTCAAGGACTATCTGGAGGAATCGCTCAGCTATTACGGCTTTGCGCCTGATGCAATCGTCTATGGCTTATCTGTACTCATCCTGCTCATGTGTCTGGCCGCCGTGTATTTTCCAAGCCGCCCGTCCTTCCATACCGGGGAGGAGATGATATTCCACGCGCCGCTCGAGGCAGCAGTCGGAGTACCGCTCATCGCTTTCTGCGCAATCATATCCAATGTGGATGCGATTCTGGGCAGGAGGAAAGGCATACCGGATATGCTGGACTTCATGCTTTGGGCCATGTTCTTCGCGTCGGTCTACTGGGGCGCATGCTGCCTCCGGCAGATTAAAAAGATGGGAATCCGGGAGTATGTGAAGGAGAAAGTTCTTATCCTTAAGCTCTGGGATCAGGCGAAAGGACTTCTGGAACGCATGTGGAGCTGGTGCAAGGAGAAGATGAACATGCTGTACCGTTCCATGGATGAGATTGACTTCAACGACAGGAACAACAAGATAATCATTAAGATAGTGCTTGCCAACTTTATCATCCTGCTCGTGCTCTGTTCGCTATGGCTGTTTGGAATCATCGGCCTCATCGTATATTCCATCCTGCTCTTCATCGTGCTCAGAAAGTATTTTAACGATCTGAAAGATAAGTATGCACTTCTTCTGAAAGCAACGAATAAGATTGCGGAGGGAAATCTGGATACGGAGATTGAAGGGGACCTGGGGGTATTCAGCCCGTTCCGGACAGAGATTGAGAAGATACAGAATGGTTTTAAGATGGCAGTGAACGAGGAGGTCAAGAGCCAGAAGATGAAGACGGAGCTTATCACAAATGTCTCACATGACCTTAAGACGCCGCTGACTGCAATCATCACCTACGTGAACCTCCTGAAGGAAGAGAAGGACGAGGATAAACGCAGATCCTATATCCAGGTGCTGGAACAGAAGTCGAACAGGCTGAAGGTGCTCATTGAAGATTTGTTCGAGATAAGCAAGGCGAGCAGCGAAAATGTGACACTGGATCTTGTTAACGTAGATATCGTCAATCTGTTCAAACAGGTGAAGCTCGAACTGGAGGATAAGATTGAAGAAGCGGGCCTTGAATTCCGCTGCAGCTATCCGGAAGAAAGGCTCGTCCTGAGGCTGGACAGCCAGAAGACATACCGGATATTTGAGAATCTTCTTGTGAACATCGTCAAGTACGCCATGCCCCATACGAGAGTGTATATTGAGCTCGTACAGGAAGGAGAGGATGCGGTAGTGCGGATGAAAAACATATCGGCTGCTGAACTTGATTTTAATCCGGAAGAGATTACCGATCGTTTTGTGCGCGGAGATGCGTCCAGGAATACAGAAGGTTCCGGCCTGGGGCTTGCCATCGCGAAGAGCTTTACGGAACTGCAGGGCGGCAGGCTCAAGATAGAGACGGAGGCAGACCTTTATAAAGCTGAGATACGGTGGAATATGGAAGCGGCCAAACGATAAGAACAACTTATAGAAAAATAAAATATTATAATTTTTACTAATCGTTATCTGGTGTTATACTATATACGAAAGCGAGGTAAGAATTATGTATGATATATGTATTATAGGTGCGGGACCTGCGGGAATCAGCAGTGCGGTCTATGCGGCGAGCCGGGGGCTTGATACGGTCGTCCTGGAAGAAAAGGAGGTAGGAGGGCTGCTCGGCGGCGTGTCCACCGTAACCCACTATTCCGGCATCATAGAGGGAGAGACTGGCGCGTCGTTTGCAGAGCGGCTGAAGAAGCAGGCGGAATCCTATGGGATAGAGATACGCAAAGAGAAGGCGTCGGCTGTCGAACTGACCGGAGATGTAAAAAGGATTACGACGGACGGCGGAATCTATGAGGCGAAGGCCGTCATCATAGCGGCAGGCACTACCCCTAAGAAGCTTGGGATACCTGGAGAGGCGGAACTGGAAGGGCATGGAGTCGGGATGAATGCAGCGAAGGCGGCAAAGGAGTACGAAGGCAAGGACATCTTTGTCGTCGGCGGCGCCGACGGCGCGGTGAAGGAGGCGTTGTTCCTGGCTGGTTATGCAAGGAAGCTCACGATCATCCATTTTGAAGATAAGCTCGGAGCAATCCCGGAATTTACAGAGAAGGTAAAGAAAACCGAAAATATCGAGCTGCGTCTGCATACGAGGCTTGCGGCGCTTCAAGGGGACGGCCGGGTAGATTTCCTGACGCTAAGAGATGAACATACGAAAGAGTCGGAGACGATCCGTTGTGACGGCTGCGGCGTATTTATCTATGCCGGGTCGATACCGAACACGGAGCTTTATCCTGAGCTTGAACAGGCGGACGGATATCTTGTGACAGATGACAGGCAGATGACGAACATTCCCGGGGTCTATGCGGCCGGAGATATCTGTGCAAAACAGGTTCGGCAGGCGGCTACAGCCGTGGCGGAAGGGGCAGTGGCTGCAATCAATGCGGCAGCCTGGTGTAGAAGCAGTGAATAAGGTTGAGAAAAAGCAGTGTTGACAAAAACTGCTTTTTCTCATATTATATGATATATATGGTAAAGGCGGGGAACGAAGAGAGTAACATGCCGCGGAACTAACAGAGAGAAGCTGTCACTGGCTGAAAGCAGCTTTGAGGGAAGGGTATGTGAAGTGCATTCGGGAGCCTGTCCGGCGAACAGCTTGTGCAGGTAGCCGGATACGGATTACACACGTTACGTGTTTCGAGTGGAAGCGTCTGCTTCTATAAGAGTGGAACCGCGGGCATATCCCGTCTCTTAATCTATGTTAAGAGATGGGGTATTTTTTTATTTCAGAGGTGTTTATTATGGGTATACTGTCTTATGTAAGAGAAGAAGTGAAAGTGATCAGGGAGAGAGACCCTGCCATCAAATCGAATATGGAAGTGTTCCTGTATCCGAGCTTCAAGGTTATACTGAGATACCGGATTGCCCATAAGCTGTATCGGAAAAAGCACTTTTTTCTGGCCCGGTGGATTTCTCAGCGTGCAGCAAGAAAGACTGGGATAGAGATCCATCCGGGAGCCAGGATTGGCAAGGGACTTTTTATCGACCACGGCAGCGGCGTAATCATCGGAGAGACGACGGAAATCGGCAACAACGTGACCTTGTACCAGGGAGTGACCCTTGGAGGAACCGGCAAGGAGCAGGGAAAGCGGCATCCGACGCTGCGGGATAACGTGATGGTGAGTGCGGGTGCCAAGATACTCGGCTCCTTTACGATCGGAGAGAATTCTAAGATTGGAGCCGGTTCGGTCGTGCTTGAGGAAGTGCCGCCCAATTGTACGGTGGTGGGAGTGCCCGGCAGGGTAGTCAAGATGGGAGACCAGAGGATACCGCGTGTAGATATGGATCAGGTGCATCTGCCGGATCCTATCAGCAATGATATCCGGGAGCTGCAAAAGGACAATGTCCGAATGCACCGGCAGATCCAGGAGATGGAGAAGCGCATGAGGTGCATGCGGGAAGACAATATAGAAGTGTTGAACGAGGAGGAAAAGGAATAATATGAAAGTGTTTAATACGCTCACAAGAAAAAAAGAAGAATTCGTACCTGTGGAGGAAGGAAAGGTCAAGATGTACGTGTGCGGCCCCACAGTCTACAACTTTATCCATATCGGCAATGCAAGGCCGATGATCGTGTTTGACACGGTGAGAAGATATTTTGAATATAAAGGCTATGATGTGAACTATGTGTCCAACTTTACTGACGTGGACGACAAGATCATCAAGAAAGCGATTGAAGAGAGGGTGTCCGCGGACGAGATATCCAAGCGCTATATCGCAGAGTGCAAGAAGGATATGGAAGGCATGAATGTAAAACCGGCGACGAAGCATCCGCTGGCTACGGAAGAGATATGCGGCATGGTGGAGATGATTGGAGACCTTATCGAGAAAGGCTATGCGTATGAGAAGAACGGTACCGTGTACTTCCGAACGAGAAGCTTCAAGGATTACGGAAAGCTCTCCCACAAGAATCTGGATGACCTGCGAACGGGGGAACGTTCTCTGCTGGTCACAGGAGAAGAGGAAAAGGAAGACCCGCTTGATTTTGTCCTCTGGAAGCCGAAGAAGGAAGGGGAGCCGGCATGGGATTCACCGTGGAGCGACGGACGTCCGGGATGGCATATCGAGTGTTCCGTCATGTCCAGAAAGTATCTCGGGGAGCAGATTGATATCCACGCAGGTGGCGAGGACCTCGTATTTCCCCACCATGAAAATGAGATTGCGCAGAGTGAGGCGGCAAACGGAAAGGAATTTGCGAAATACTGGATGCACAATGCATTCCTCAATATCGACAACCATAAGATGAGCAAATCTCTCGGCAACTTCCGTACGGTCAGGGAAATCAGTGAACAATATGACCTGCAGGTGCTGAGGTTCTTCATGCTGAGCGCCCACTACAGAAGTCCGCTCAACTTCAGTGCCGACCTGATGGAAGCATCCAGAAATGGATTAGAGCGTATCGTCAATGCGGCGGATAACCTGAAGTTCCTCATGGGCAAAGCGAAGAATGAAGAGATGTCCACAGAGGAACAAGAGGCATATGTAAAGTCGGAAGGGTTTGTAGAAGGTTTCGAGGCCGCGATGGAGGATGACTTCAATACGGCTGATGCAGTGGCGGCAGTGTTCGATCTGGTCAAATATATCAACACGACGGCAGACGGGGAAAGCTCCAGGACCTATCTGCAGGCGCTGTTTGACCGACTTGTCAAATTAACAGGTGTATTGGGGTTGATTGTTGACAAAAAAGAGGATATGCTGGAAGAAGATATAGAAAAGCTTATTGCCAAGCGCCAGGCTGCGCGGAAGGAGAAGAACTTTGCACGCGCGGATGAGATTCGTGACGAGCTGCTTGAGAAAGGCATCATATTAGAAGACACACGTGAAGGAGTAAAATGGAAAAAGGCATAGAATGGCAGTTTGATTCATATATGCGCGAGACTTTTCAGATGAAAGAGGTGGATATGAAAGAGTATTCACCTCTTGCTTTGGCATATATTGGCGACAGTATTTTTGATTTGATCATCAAGAGCCTTGTGGTTAATGAAGGGAACCGGCAGGTCAAAAAGCTGCATAAGGAGACGAGCTCCTATGTGCAGGCGTCCGCCCAGTCCCGGATGATGCGGACGATTCAGGACCAGCTGACCGAAGAAGAACATGCGGTCTATAAAAGGGGCAGGAACGCTAAGAGCGTATCGCCGGCCAAGAACCAGACGCTGGCAGACTACAGGCGGGCCACCGGTTTCGAGGCGCTGATGGGGTATCTGTATCTGAGGCAGGACTACAGGCGGATGATGGATCTCGTCAAGCTGGGGCTTGACAGTATAAAAGGAGAAGAGAATGAGTGAACGTCAGGTAAATGAATTGATGATCGAAGGGCGCAACGCGGTGCTGGAGGCATTCCGCTCAGGCAAGCCTGTCGATAAGGTGTTTATCCTCGATGGATGCCAGGACGGCCCTGTCCGCACTATCGTAAGGGAGGCGAAAAAGCACGATACGGTGTTGAACTTCGTGACAAAAGAACGGCTTTCGCAGATGTCGGAGACCGGGAAGCACCAGGGGGTTATCGCTTACGGCGCGGCCTATGAGTATGGGGAAGTTGAGGATATGCTTGCCCTGGCGCAGGAGAAGGGGGAAGACCCGTTCCTCTTTGTGCTCGACAACATCGAAGACCCGCACAATCTCGGCGCGATCATCCGTACGGCCAATCTGGCGGGCGCCCACGGAGTTATCATTCCAAAGCGCCGGGCAGCAGGGCTTACGGCGACTGTGGCAAAGACATCGGCAGGTGCCCTGAATTACACGCCGGTGGCGAAGGTGACGAACCTGTCCAAGACGATGGAAGACCTGAAAGAGAAGGGGTTCTGGTTCGTCTGTGCGGATATGGGCGGGGAATCTATGTACCGCCTGAATCTGACCGGACCGATCGGCCTCGTGATAGGCAGCGAGGGTGAAGGGGTCGGACGCCTTGTCAGGGAAAAGTGTGATTTCGTGGCAGGCATCCCGATGAAGGGTGACATAGATTCCCTAAACGCATCGGTGGCGGCGGGAGTGCTCGCCTATGAAATCGTCAGGCAGCGCTTGCAGAAATAGTGAGGTATGGTTATGTCCGATTATGGGAAGATGACAGACGAACAGCTGATCCGGAACCTGAGGGCCGGAGAAAAGGCGATTGTCGATTATATTATGGACAAGTATAAGAATCTCGTCCGGAAGGAGGCGAAGGCCATGTACCTTCTGGGGGGCGAAAACGACGACCTGATTCAGGAGGGGATGATCGGCCTGTTCAAAGCGGTGGAAGATTACGACGTGGAACAGGAGGCATCTTTCTTCAGCTTCGCAAGGCTGTGCATCACCCGGCAGATGTATTCCGCCATCGAGGCGTCCCGCCGGAAAAAGCACAGTCCGCTGAACTCTTATATCTCGCTTTACGACCAGGAGGATGAAAAGGGCTCCCTGCTGGAGACGATGGAGGCAGGGGGAGAGAGCAATCCGGAGGAGCTGTTTTTGAGCAAGGAGTATGTTACGCTTTTGGAGAGTGAACTGGAGGAACAGCTGAGCGACCTGGAGAGCAGGGTGCTCTATCTGCATCTGATGGGGACGGATTACCGCACGATTGCCAAGCTTATCGACAAAAGTCCGAAGACGGTCGATAATGCCCTGCAGCGCATCAAGAATAAGACAGAGAAGATTCTGGCCAGGGAAGATACGAAATAAGAAAATAGCTAAAAGATATTGACAAACAGTCATGTGATATTGTATATTATTGACGTTGCATATTACATGTATGCTGTCTTGGCGCAGTCGGTAGCGCGTCGCCTTGGTAAGGCGGAGGCCGGGGGTTCAAGTCCCCTAGACAGCTTTCAAAATTGCTGTAAAGAAGCTTTACATTCAAAAAATTTATGCTATAATAATCATAGAAGTAGGAGCAACCGCCCACAAAGTGGTTAGCCTCTAGTTGGCAAAAAGCCTACCTATACCGCCAAGTACAAAGGTAGGCTTTTTTATTTTCGCTTGTTATTCCTATCTATGCAGGCAAGCAGTGCGATGAGAAAAGTACCACCTAAAAATAAAAGGCTGAGAACTTCGAATGTATTCATACGCACCACCTCCCCTCATCTGTAAAGTATGGGAGGCTACCACCTTGTTGTACACGGTTGCTCCGTGAATAAATGATATCATAGCAAAGATGAAAATACAATCATGAATGTGTGTGGGTTATTTGTTGTAAATGAGCTGTCAAAGTGTTCAAGTCCCCTGGACAGCTTGATTACTCCCTTTCAGGGAGTATTTTTTTCGTTATTATGAGAGAGGGTAAAGGCAAATGAGAAAATCAACAGTTATGACAGAAGGAGTCATATGGAAGGAGATGCTGTTCTTCTCTATTCCTCTTATTCTGGGCAACCTGTTCCAGCAGCTGTATAATACGGTCGATTCCATCATCGTGGGAAACTATATTGGCAGCGAGGCGCTGGCGGCAGTCGGCTCCAGCTCTTCTATCATCAACCTGCTCATAGGGTTCTGCATCGGTGCTTCGGCGGGCGCAGGGGTAGTCATCTCACAGTTCTTCGGGGCAAGAGATGAAAAGGGTTTGAAAAAGGCAGTACACACGACCGTTGCCATATCGATAGCGGCAGGGGTCATATTGACCGTGGCGGGCATCCTGCTGGCTCCCGTCATCCTGAGGGCGATGGGGACACCGGCGGAAGTGTTCCGGGAGGCGGTCATCTATCTGCAGGTGTATTTTGGCGGAATCGTGTTTTCCGTCATCTACAATATGTCCGCAGGAATCCTGAACGCGGTCGGCAATTCCAAGCGGTCCCTCGTATACCTGATGATAGCCGCGCTATCGAATATCATACTGGACATCCTGTTCGTCATCGTACTTAAGATGGGGATTGTAGGTGCGGCGCTTGCCACAGATATCAGCCAGCTTCTGTCCTGTATCTTCATTATATTATATCTTGTCAGGAGCAAGGAAGTATACCATGTGAACATCAGGGAAATCCGCTTCTATGACAATCTGCTGTCCAAGATTATAAGAATCGGACTTCCGACCGGCATACAGAATATCGTCATCTCATTTTCCAACGTTATCGTCCAGTCCAGCGTCAACAGCTTCGGGGCTGTGGCGATGGCAGGATTTGCCGCCTACATTAAGATTGACGGATTCAATATCCTTCCGGTGCTGAGCTTTGGCATGGCGGCTGCCACATTTGCAGGGCAGAATATAGGTGCCGGCCGATACGACAGGGTGAGGAAGGGGATGTTCGTCTCGGTCGGGATGGGGGTCGTCTATACGATTCTGACAGGGATACTGCTGCTTACCTTTGCACCACAGGTCATAGGCGTATTTACGAAGAACCCGGACGTAGTTGGATACGGCGTATATATCATGCGGTTTTTCTGCCCGTTCTACTGGCTCCTGGGAATATTGCAGGTACTGTCCGGCACGATACGGGGGACGGGAAAGACGATGGAGACGATGCTCGTATTCCTCTTCTCCCTCTGTATCTTCCGGGTCGCCTGGATATGGGGAGCGCTTGCCATCGAACACAAGCTCGACTGGGTCATGACCGCTTATCCGCTGTCCTGGCTTGTAGGAGCCGTCCTCATCCTGCTGTATGCATGGAAAGGGAACTGGATGCCCATCCAAAAACGTGAATGAACGACCTTGTTCTGCCCGCTGTTTTATGATAAGATAAGGAACACAAATGCTACTGTATCCATAAGGAGGATTATTAATGGGAGAAGAGATGATTTCCAAGAATTTTATTGAACAGGAGATAGATAGAGACCTGGCGGAGGGAGTATATTCGGAGGTATGTACGAGATTCCCGCCGGAACCGAATGGGTATCTCCATATCGGACATGCCAAATCTATTCTGCTTAACTATGGACTGTCCCAGAAATATGACGGCACGTTCCATCTCAGGTTCGATGATACGAACCCGACGAAAGAGGACACGGAATTCGTAGAGTCTATCAAGGAAGATGTGAAGTGGCTCGGGGCAGACTGGAAGGAGCACCTGTATTTCGCATCGGATTACTTCGATGTCATGTATGAATGCGCGCTCACGCTGATAAAAAAAGGGAAGGCATTCGTGTGCGACCTGAGCGCCGAAGAAATCAGGGAATACCGTGGTACGCTGACAGAGCCGGGGAAGAACAGCCCTTACCGGGACCGCACTGTGGAGGAGAACCTCGCCTTGTTCGAGGCCATGAAGAACGGAGAGTATAAAGACGGGGAGAAAGTGCTCAGGGCGAAGATTGATATGGCGTCCCCGAACATCAATATGCGGGATCCGGTCATCTACCGCGTCGCACGTATGACACATCACAATACGGGGGATAGATGGTGCATCTACCCGATGTATGATTTTGCACACCCGATCGAAGACGCGGTAGAGAAGATTACCCATTCCATCTGTACGCTCGAATTTGAGGACCACAGGCCTTTGTACGACTGGGTGGTGAAGGAGTGCGGATTCGATCCGGCCCCGCGCCAGATAGAATTTGCGAAGCTTTACCTGACTAATGTGGTGACAGGAAAGCGATATATCAAGAAGCTCGTGCAGGATGGCATCGTAGACGGATGGGACGACCCGAGGCTCGTCTCTATCGCCGCGCTCAGAAGAAGGGGCTTCACTCCGGAATCTATCAAGATGTTTGTGGAGATGTGCGGCGTGTCCAAGAGCCAGAGCTCTGTCGACTATGCGATGCTGGAATACTGTATCCGTGAAGATCTGAAGCTTAAAAGGCCGCGCATGATGGCCGTACTGGATCCAATCCGGCTTGTGATCGACAATTATCCGGAAGGCGAAGTGGAATATCTGGACGTTGACAACAATATGGAGAATCCTGAGCTTGGGACGCGCAAGGTGCCGTTCTGCCGGGAACTGTATATTGAACGGAATGACTTTATGGTCGAACCTCCGAAGAAATATTTCCGTCTATTTCCCGGTAATGAGGTAAGGCTCATGCATGCCTATTTTGTCACTTGCCAGAGCTATGAGACAGATGAAGCCGGCAATGTGACGGTCGTGCACGCTACGTATGACCCGGAGACGAAATGCGGGACCGGATTTACCGGACGCAAGGTGAAAGGAACGATCCACTGGGTTGCGGCTCCATACGCCAGGCCGGCGGAAGTACGGCTGTACGAGAACCTCGTGGATGAAGAAAAAGGAGTATATAACAAGGAGGACGGTTCGCTGAACCTGAATCCAAATTCGCTGGAAGTGATTCAGAACTGTTATGTGGAAGAGAGCTTTGACAGTGCGAAGGGATGTGACAGCTTCCAGTTCGTACGAAACGGATACTTCTGTATCGACTCGAGAGATTCCTCGCCGGAGCATCTTGTGTTTAACAGAATCGTATCCCTTAAGAGCTCCTTTAAGCTGCCGAAGTAGACGATTATGAATGAACTGACGATAAGCCTGAAGAGCGAATCCAGAACACCGCTCTATGAGCAGATTTATGACTATATCAAAAATGACATCCAGACAGGACGTATCGCTTACGGGGAGAAGCTGCCTTCCACCAGGTCGCTGTCCAGGCATCTCGAAGTGAGCAGGAGTACGGTAGAGCTGGCGTACGAGCAGCTCTTGTCCGAAGGCTATATAGAATCAAGGCCGTGCAAAGGATTCTTCGTCTCCGAGATTGAAGAGCTGTATTCTATCAGGAGGGCAAAGCCGCAGGCAGAGCGGCAAGAGGAGGAGCAGAGGAAGTTCCGGTATGACTTTACGCCGAACGGGGTGGATTTGAAGAGCTTTCCGTACAATGTGTGGAGAAAGCTTTCAAGAGAGATTCTCACAGACGACAGGACGGAGCTGTTCCGTTCCGGCAACTCCCAGGGAGAATACGGCTTCCGCTGTGCCATATGCAGCTATCTGTACCAGGCGCGCGGGGTGAACTGTACGCCGGAACAGGTGGTCGTAGGGGCAGGAAACGATTATATCCTCATGCTGCTGAGCACGGTGCTCGGTCCCGGGCACAGAATCGCGTTTGAAGATCCTGCCTATATGCAGGCGTACCGCCTTTTTAGAAGCCTGTCCTATGAGACGGTCTCTGTGGGGATGGACAAAAACGGCATGTGCATCCCGGAGCTGGCGCAGACAGGGGCGGATGTGGCTTACGTGACCCCGTCGCACCAGTATCCGACCGGTACGGTGATGCCCATACGCCGGAGGCTTGAGCTTCTCAGATGGGCACAGGAAAGAGCAGAACGCTACATCATCGAAGATGACTATGACAGCGAATTCCGCTATAAGGGGAAGCCGATTCCGGCGCTGCAAGGTTATGATGCGGACGGCAAGGTCATCTATCTCGGCACATTCTCCAAATCGATAGCGCCCGCCATCCGTCTGAGCTATATGGTACTGCCGGAGCCGCTTCTTGACGTGTATGACAAGAAGAGCAGGTTCGTCAATTCGACCGTTTCCAAGGTGGACCAGCTGATTGTGCAGCGGTTTATCGAAGAGGGATATTATGAACGTCATCTCAATAAGACGAGGGCGCTGTATAAGAGCCGTCATGATGTCCTGATTGAAGAGCTGAAGCCGCTTCTTGACATATGTACGATATCAGGAGAACATGCGGGAGTGCATCTGCTTCTGACATTTCACAATGGGCTGGAGGAGAAGGAGCTGGTTCAGAGGGCGGAAGAGAAGGACATCCGCGTATATGGGCTTTCCGATTATATGATACGGTATCCGAAAGCTACGAGCCGTACCGTACTGCTTGGCTACGCGAACCTGACGGAAGAACAGATAAGAGAAGCTGTCCGCATCCTGGCCGGCTGCTGGAAATGAACAGGAAATTCGCTTCTTGACAAATACCAGGGGCTGTCGGCATTATCAGAACAGGAATGTAAAAAAAGATTGGGGGAAGAGAAAATGGTTAAGAATCTGACGAACGGCAGGCCACTGAAGCTGCTGTTTTTCTTTGCGATGCCGATGGTTCTGGGAAACCTGTTCCAGCAGCTCTATAATATGGTAGACTCTATGGTGGTAGGAAAGTTTGTCGGCGAGGATGCACTGGCAGCAGTCGGTTCCTCGTTCCCGGTCGTTTTCCTTTCCGTGGCGATAGCAGCGGGCCTGTCTATGGGATGTACGGTTGTCATATCCCAGCTGTTCGGCGCAGGACAGATGAAAGAGATGAAGACGACGGTATTTACGGCGCTGATTGCCCTTGGTGCGATCGGTCTGATAATCATGGCACTGGGAGAGTTTACGTCGCTGCCGCTTTTACGGCTGCTTGGTACAAATGAGGAGATTATGGGAGATTCGCTTGTCTACCTGAGAATATACTTCGGCGGTGCAGTGTTTCTGTTCTTGTATAATACGTTAAACGGTATCTATAATGCGCTCGGAGACAGCAATACACCTCTTAAGTTCCTCATGGTCTCAGCACTTACGAATATCGGTCTGGATCTTCTGTTTGTCATCAAGTTCCATATGGGCGTCGCGGGCGTCGCGTGGGCGACGCTCATTGCACAGGGGATGTGTGCAGTGTTTTCTTTTTACATATTGATGAAACGGCTGGCCAAAATGGAAAATGAAGAACGGTACGCGGAGGAGAAGCCTGCCTTGTTTGAACTGTCTGCCGTGAAGAGAATTGCTAAAATCGGAGTGCCGTCTATGATCCAGCAGTCTATCGTCTCACTGAGCATGATGCTTATGCAGGGACTGGTTAATTCCTATGGCAAAGTATTTGTCGCGGGCTACACGGCGGCTACGAAGATTGACACGCTGGCCATGATGCCGAATATGAATTTCTCTAATGCCATGTCGAGCTACACGGCTCAGAATATAGGGGCCGGAAAGGACGAACGGGTAGAGGAAGGATATAAGGCGAGCCTCCTGATGGTACTGATTTTTTCTGCAATGATTACCGGAGTCATCTTCTTGTTCGGACCGCATCTTCTGGGCCTTTTCCTGAATGCAGGGTCCGCGGGCAGCGCGATGGATTACGGACTGAAGTACATGAAGACCGTATCGGTATTCTATGTCCTGATGGGCTTCATGTTTGTCGGGAATGGACTTCTCAGGGGTGCGGGGGATATGGGGGCATTCATGCTCAGTTCTATGTCAAACTTGTTTATGCGTGTCATAATCGCATATCTGCTGGCATATTTCATAGGTTCAAGCGCAATCTGGTGGTCGATACCGATTGGATGGGGCATCGGGGCAATCTTTTCATTTGTGCGTATCAGAAGTGGCAGATGGAAGAGCAGGAAGCTGCTTGGAGAGAGGGTAGACGCAACGTAAAATAAGAGCCGCCGGCAGACAGCCGGCGGCCCGATTCCCCTTGAGCCCTGCCCGATGGCAGGACAGGCAGGGATTGATTACTGTATATTACTTCTCTTCGGTGTCAGAAGAAGAGTCTTCTTCCTTCTTTCCTGTTGAATTTAACGGTACGTATTCCCGGTCCGCGGTTGATTTCAAATCATTGTCAAGGTCGAAGTCTTCGTCCTCGAAATCATCTTCAAACTCGTCTTCCTCATCACAGATATTTTTCTTCTTAAAATAGTAGACAAGCCCGGCGATTGCACTTCCGATTGCAGCCAATCCCAGTATTCTCTTACCCCATTTAGACATAATCGTAACTCCTTCCTGAATTTAACATTCATATACTATCCCTTATTGTAATACTTTTTGCTGAAAAAGGAAAGGGAAAAGGTTTCTTTTTTGGCAAAAAGGGTACCTTTATCTGTATTGTAGACAGAAAAAAAGTATGTTAAACTGTACAGATAGCAAGATAAGAAAGGAAGTAACGGACTTATGCAGAATGAAGCACCGGGTACGGCCAAAAAGGGCCTGTTCAGGATTATATTCAGCAGGATGGGCATTATCTTTCTGCTGCTTCTGCTTCAGATAGGTGTATTTATAGGAACCACGATATATCTGACAGAATATATGGCTTATATTTACGGTGCATTTACCATATTGGGCGTCATCGTACTTATATATATCATCAATTCAGTAGGGAATCCGGCGTTTAAGATGACGTGGATGCTCTGTGTGCTGGCGCTCCCTGTCATTGGCACCTTGTTCTACCTGTATGTTAAGACGCAGTTCGGTACGCGGTATATGAAACACAGGCTTGCGGGACTGAGGCTTGAAACGGCTCCTTATATGGAACAGGACCAGGATATCGTGGATGCTATCTGGGCGAGCCGGTCTGCCAATGCACAGCTTGCCTATTATCTGTCCAACCAGCTCGGATTTCCTACCTACCGTAATACGGAAGTGAAGTATTTTCCACTCGGGGAGGATAAGTTCCGCGCGATGGCCGCTGAGCTTAAGAAAGCGAGGAAGTTCATATTCCTGGAGTATTTTATCGTGGAAGAAGGGCACATGTGGAATACGATTCTTGATATACTGAAGGAAAAGGCAAGAGAGGGGGTCGAAGTCCGGTTCATGTATGACGGGATGTGCGCCATCTCGATGCTCCCTTACAATTATCCTGAAGAGATACGCAGGTATGGCATCAAATGTAAGATGGTGAGCCCGGTAAAGCCGTTTCTATCTACCGTACAGAATAACCGTGACCACAGAAAAATCTGCGTCATCGATGGTATGGTGGGATTTACCGGAGGAGTGAACCTGGCGGATGAGTATATCAATGAAAAGGTACGGTTCGGCCACTGGAAGGACACAGCGGTCATGCTGAAAGGTGACGCGGTGCAGAGCCTTACGATGATGTTCCTGCAGATGTGGAATGTGGACGAGCGGCGCGCGGAAGGCTACAGCAAGTATCTGACGGAGAAGAAGCCAGGGCTGCGCAGGGAGCTCGGTTATGTCATCCCTTACGGGGACAGTCCGTTTGATGATGAAAATGTAGGGGAAGAGGTTTATTTTCACATATTGAACCATGCCAAGAAGTATGTGCATATCATGACCCCCTACCTCATCCTTGACAATGAGATGATCACGACCCTCACCCGTGCCGCAAAAAGCGGAATCGAGGTCGTCATCATCATGCCGCATATACCCGACAAGTGGTATGCGTTTGCCGTCGCAAAGACTTATTATAAAGAGCTTATCGAGGGCGGCGTGCAGATCTATGAGTATACGCCGGGATTTGTACATGCCAAGATATTCGTGTCGGATGACGACACCGCCACCGTCGGTACGATAAATCTGGACTACAGAAGCTTGTATCTTCATTTTGAATGCGGCGTATTCATCTATAACAATTCAGAAGTGGACAAGATGGAACGGGATTTCCAGAGGACGCTTGTGAAATGCCACAAGGTGACGCTGATGGAAGTGAAGAAAAGGACGATGCTGACTAAGATCATGGGACAGGTGCTGAGGCTGTTTGCACCGCTCATGTAGCGAATAATAAGCCAAAAGACAAGGTCCGGAGCACATGCTCCGGACCTTTGTCTTATTGGAGGGCAAGCTTAAAGGTCGCTTTCTCTTCTTTCAGCTTACTGTCTGTCTGGGTCACCGTTATCGTGATGGACGAGCTCTCTGTTTTGAGCCCGTATGCCGCCTGCACGCCTGTACATTTGGCGCCGACAGGCGTTTCCTGCGGATAGTTGGTGATGGAAAGAGGATAGGTGGACGCTACCTCGCCGCCCTCGTCTATGACGGTAAAGTCGTTATCGCTGAAGTATAAGTCCATGAATCCTTCAAAGCCGGTGTTTTCATAGTCATATGTCAGCAGCACGACCTGGGCCGGCGTGGATTCTTCAAACTGGTTTCTGTCGTCCGTCAAAGCTGCGGATGTAAAGGTGAAGCTGAACTTGCCGTCTACCGTCCACGTATCGCCGACGCCATATTCTTCAGGCTTATCTTTTTCTTTGTCTTTTGAAGAATCCTCTTCTTTTTTGTCTGACTTGGCATCCTCTGAGCCGGAAGAAGAACTTCCGCATGCGGACAGCCCGAGACACATTGCCAGGATGAGCAGTGAAGCTAATAGTTTCTTTTTCATATCAAGTACCTCTCTTTAAGTATTATTTTTTTTTGTCTTTACTGCGGCAGCTACATATACGATGCCAAATGCGCAGGCGATAAAGCCCCAGACGGGCAGGTCGCCAAAGGAACTGCCTGTCCCGATCGTCAGGGCCGCGCCGATAAAGTAGAACACGCAGCAGGCTGCAGGCCCCCCGGCACTGGCAGAGTTTCTCGTGGCAGTGCCGATGATGCCGGCAATCAGATAAACGAATGCCAGCAGCAGTCCAGCGGTACCGCTTGTCGCATTATTTTGTTCCAGAGTATTGCTCAGCCCCGCGGCACAGGACTGAAACGATATCAGTGCAAAGAGCACGATGGAAATGATGCCTGTGACCAGCCGTCCGGTGGCGAGGGCCCCTTTTTGCTGCTTCTTTTTTTTGTCCGGATTCACTATCTCCCCTCCTCTTTCTAGTTTCATATTTAGTTTGTGTGTCTTGTTGGACTTTTTCGGTCCAACAAGTATATATTTTATCAGTTGTAATAATGCTAATAGCGTATTGATATAATGCGGGTGGCATATTACAACTGTAAAATATTCGATGTAAAATTGCAGTAATAGGATGTGAGGATTGTCAGATGGATTACGTAGCACTTGGAAGAAGAATAAAAGAAGAACGTTTAAAACTGAATATGACCCAAGAACGGCTGGCGGAAGAAGTGAACCTCTCCACCTCGTATATCGGACAGATTGAGAGAGGCGAGCGGAAACTGACGCTGGACAGCCTTATAAATATCACGAATTGTCTTGGGGTTACTGTCGATTATCTTCTTCAGGAATCCATAAGCCAGGAACCGTTATCCTACCGGGATATCTGGACGAACCTTTTGTCAGACGCGACGCCTAAGGAAAAAGAGATGGTGGTGAATCTGACAAAGCTGTTATTAAATTATATGGATGAATAACCAAAAAGAACTTCTGTCATTACTATACAGAAGTTCTTTTATATATTGGTATGCACAGAGCATACACGGTTCTTTTTATGGAAAAAATAAGAGCTGCAGTATTAAAAAGAAAATACATGCAGAGAAAGACAGGAATAAAAGGCCTGCTTTCACGGCTGTCAACTTTGCGCCGGACATGTTGCGGAACATCGGGAAGTATTTCGTATAATAGCCCCAGTCTGTTACGATTGCCCATGGCACGTACAAAAACCAGATGGAATACAGCCACATGTCAAATCTCGTGTTGCTGCCGCTTAAGGGGGCGGTCGCAGTGCGGTATCCTATGTAGATCAGGAGCATATAACCGAAAGCGCCTACGACCATTTTCCACGGCTTCCTTGTCCGGAAGCCTGGAAAGAAACGAATCCAACCGGCGTCCGGTACGGCATCTTTAGCCAGAAACGGCACTTCGCTCGGCGGGGTCCGCCTGTCAAGTACATCGGCCAGTGCCCTGGCGGTCTGGTACCGGGCGTCCGGATCGATAGCGGTACATCGTTCCACGATACGCCGGTAGAAGAGTTCCTGCGGCAGTTTCTGTGCAGGAAGGGCTCCTGTCAGCAGCACGTTCAGCAGCACGCCAGCCGCGTAGATGTCCGTGCGCTCGTCTGTCTGCCCGAAACCGAACTGTTCCGGAGCTGCAAAACCCGCGGTCCCCAGTATCGTCGTGTCCTGATTACGGTCTTCCTTCTTCGTCCTTGATATGTCAAAATCTATGAGCTTGAGGACGGCGTCCGTGGAGATAAGGATATTGCCGGGCGTGATGTCCCTGTGGATGATTTTATGGGAATGCAGATAGGACAGTACGCTGCACAGCTGTGCCATATAGCTGAGTATCTGCTGTTCCTGCATATATTCTGCACGCTCCAGCTTCTGTGCCAGCGTCTCACCGCTTACGTATTCCTCAATGACGTAATAATTTCCTTCTACGGTATAGAGGTCAAGAACCTGGGCGAGATTCGGATGACCCAGTATGGTCATCTTCTGGTAGACCGGAAACTGTGCGCCTGACACCTGCTTTTTGACGGCTAGTGTTCCGCTGGAAGCGTTTTTTACAAGATAGGTGGTGCAGGGATTTTTATCCTGGAGAGGGGCGAGTACGGTATAATTGTAATCCAGATAGCTGTTTTTTAAGTTTTCCATGAGATTCGTATCCTTTGTCCTTGATTTTTCCTGATATTCATTTTATCATATCTCAATGAACAATAGTAGTTGAATTCGCACGAGTGTTCCTTATGATGGGAGGATAAGATGGTGGAGAAGAATACATCGACAGAAGAATTATTAGAGCTGTTAAAGAAGAAGCGAAGCTTTGACGAATATCTGAAAGAAACGCCGGAATTTATAACAGGCGACCTGTCTGCCTATCTGGAGCAGATGATTGTTCAAAAGGGCAGGAAGAAGGCAGATGTTATCCGCGGTTCACAGCTTGACCGAAACTATGCGTACCAGATTTTTTCGGGAACCCGCAAGCCGACCAGGGATAAACTGCTGGCGCTTGGAATCGGGATGGGGCTTTCTATCGAGGAGATGCAGAAGATGCTTAAGATATCGGAATATCCTGTACTATATGTGAAAAACAAGAGGGACAGTATCATACTGTTCGGTCTTGACAAGCAGATTTCCGTCGGTGAGATGAACGAACTGCTGTACGAGATGGGGGAAAACATCATAGAGTAGATTTGGAAAATAGCATTTTACACGGCAGATAAAATATAGTATAATGCTATAGGCAAAGTTATGTTCATAACACAGGAGGAATTGAAATGGTTAAAGCAGTAGTGGGTGCTAACTGGGGAGACGAAGGAAAAGGCAAGATTACCGACATGCTCGCCGAGAAGGCAGACATCATAGTGAGGTTCCAGGGCGGGGCCAATGCAGGGCATACGATTATAAACAATTACGGGAAATTTGCGCTTCATACATTGCCGTCAGGAGTATTTTACCATCATACGACGAGCGTAATCGGCAATGGCGTCGCTCTTGATATACCGGTCCTGTTCAAGGAGATACAGTCTGTCATAGATCAGGGTGTTCCTGCGCCGAAGATTCTCGTATCCGACCGGGCGCAGATTGTCATGTCTTACCACAAGGACTTCGATGCATATGAAGAAGAGCGGCTTGGTGGCAAATCATTCGGATCGACGAAGTCCGGAATCGCCCCTTTCTACTCTGACAAATATGCCAAGGTAGGCTTCCAAGTGAGCGAGCTGTTTGATGATGAACTGCTGAAAGAGAAGGTAGTGCGTATCGCGGAGCTGAAGAACGTGCTGCTTAAGCATCTCTATCATAAGCCGGCAATTAATCCTGATGAATTATATGATGAATTACAAGATTATAAGAAGATGGTAGAACCTTATGTCTGTGACGTGTCGCTCTTTCTTGACCATGCAATCAGGGAAGACAGGGAGATATTGCTGGAGGGGCAGCTTGGCTCTCTGAAGGATCCGGATCACGGAATCTATCCTATGGTGACGTCATCGTCAACGCTTGCCGCCTACGGGGCCATCGGCGCAGGCATCCCGCCATACGAGATCAAGAAAGTCATCACAGTATGCAAGGCATATTCAAGCGCGGTAGGGGCAGGCGCATTCGTCAGCGAGATATTTGGCGAAGAGGCGGACGAGCTCAGACGCCGCGGCGGAGACGGCGGGGAGTTCGGTGCCACGACAGGAAGGCCGAGACGGATGGGATGGTTTGACTGTGTAGCATCCAAATACGGGTGCAGGATGCAGGGAACGACAGATGTCGCATTCACCGTGTTGGATGTGCTTGGCTATCTGGACGAAATACCAGTGTGCGTTGGTTATGACATCAACGGGAAAGTGACGACAGACTTTCCGACGACCCACCTGCTTGAGAAAGCAAAGCCTGTGCTTGAGACGCTGCCCGGGTGGAAATGCGATATACGAGGAATAAAAGAATATGACAAGCTGCCGGAAAACTGCCGCAGGTATATAGAATTTATAGAAGAACAAATTGGTTATCCGATAACGATGGTCTCCAACGGACCGGGCAGAGAGGATATCATATATAAGTAATAACATGAGACGGATGCCCTCGGGCATCCGCTTCTTGTCATTTGGGTACACCACAAAATGCAATTTGGGACGTGATCTTTTTCAAAAAGATCACGTCCCAAATTTGCTTCAGCAAATTTTAAGAAACGTGCCACAGTGTAGACACATTTTATTATTATAATGGTTTTGTGCTTATAAAACAGGCATATTACGAGGGGCGCTACAATATAATAATAAAGCCGGGAGTCGGGGCTTCGCGGCTGACGAGTATGAATAATGGAAATGGAGGTATCTACTATGCAGCAGAGAAATGAGTCGAATTACCCAGAAGTGATATCAATGGAAGAATACCTTACTAAGAGACAAAAAATCAGGGAAAAAGAACAGAAGAGGCAGGGAAAGGGCGCAGAAAAGAAACGCTCTGCGTGGATGCTGGCGGAGCTTTATGTGTGATATTAAGCAGAATCGTCTTTCCCGCTTTCATCACCTTTCGTAATCTTATATACGAGGGTGTAGGCATATAAAAGTACGGGAAGTATGATTGTGCACACGATGGAAGCCTTCAGAAGACCCATAGTTTCCGAGCGGTCCAGAAGGGCGAAAACAAGTGTGCTGATATACATGCCGGCAAGCAGAACCGCGCCGGTCAGAGCTATGATACGTTTTATCTTTTTCATCAGAATCATCCTTTACATCTAATCGAGTCTTTAGTATATTATATAAAGAGCAAGATAAAATTGCAAATGAATACAGAAGGAGTATGTAATATGAGTCGTACGTTATTAGAACAGTGGAGAGATACAGCCTACAATGAACAGGCAGACAGAGGAGAGCTGCAGAAGTTCTGGGCCTCATATTTCCAGATTGAGAAGGAGATATATGAACAGCTTCTGGAACAGCCGGATGAAGAAGTGAAAGGAACGGTAAAGGAGCTTGCCGAAAAGTATGGCCAGGAAGTATTCACGATGGCCGGTTTCCTCGATGGAATCAACGACAGCCTGAAGGAGCCGAATCCAATCGAAACGATGGAAGAGGACACGGTGGTCAGCCTTGCCTTTGATAAAGAAACGCTGTATAAGAATATGGTCGCTGCCAAAGCCGACTGGTTGTATGAGCTGCCGCAGTGGTTGAATATATTTACGGAAGAAGAGCTCAAGGCTCTATATAAGGAACAGAAACAGTCCGGCACGATCAGAAAAGAAAAGGAACCGGGGCGTAATGACCCGTGCCCGTGCGGTTCCGGCAAGAAGTATAAGAAATGCTGTGGCAGATAGCACTGCCCACGGCAGGTGCCATCTGCCTCTTATACTATGGAGCAGTAAGCATACGTCTGAGGAGATGGGATTCTACTTTTGCAAGATTCTGGCTGGTGGCCGGAGTTCTGTGCTCCGCGTTGTGGGGGCTGTTCCATACGTATCCTGACATGGCGGGAAGTCCGCTGTGGAGACTGCTCTGGATTCCTGCGGCAGTATTTGCTGCCGTAGAACTGCGCATAACCGGTGGAATGGTTTCTACAGAAGAGAAGGGCATACCGTATCTCATTGTCCTTGGCGCTCAGGTTAAAGGAAAGAAGATTACGGATTCCCTGAGGAGAAGGCTCAAGCGCTCTGCCGCTTACCTGTCTGAAAATCCAGAAACAAAGGTGATAGTGTCAGGAGGACAGGGGCCGGGCGAGCATATCCCAGAAGCTGAGGCGATGGCGGCATATCTGATTGGGCGCGGCATAGAGAGCAGCAGGATACTTCTTGAAGACAAATCGAAATCGACAGAGGAGAACCTGTTGTTTTCGGCGCGGTACCTGCCGGATAAGACTGTAAGGGTAGGAATCGTATCAAATAATTTTCACATGTACCGTGCCTGCCGGTATGCACGCAGGATTGGGTACAAAAATGTGCGCCGTATCCCGGCCGGGTGCAGCCCGCTGCTTTTCATGAACTATATGGTCAGAGAGTTTTTTGCAGTGTGCAGATTATGGCTGCCTTAGCAGGAATACAGAGCCGTTAAAAGTATTAATTGGACATTAACAGTTCATTTCTACATAAACTTTTGATTTAAGAATAGTAATATGCTATATTATAAGGTATAGCATATTGCTATTTTTTTCTATTTTCCTTTACTAAATAAGTATGGACAGGGAGGCCAGGTATGAAAAAAAGAATTGTATGTGCATGTATTATTGCTCTGTTGACGTGCATGATGGCAGGTTGTGCCGGGAAGAAAGACAAGGGCGCGGATTCGGACAATCCTACTGTAATAGAGATAGAGACTTATTATAACGGTGCTGCCAAAATCGCGCTCGATGAACTGATAGAAGAGTTCAACAATACGGTCGGAGATGAAAAAGGGATATTTGTCAAGGCAGGCAGCAGCGGTGATATGAGCGAACTGTTCCAGAATCTGAACAATGAACTGGAAAAAGACGAAGAGGACAGAGACCTCCCGGATATCTTCAGCTGTTATGGCTCTAATGCGATGGAATTTGAAAAAGAAGGACTGCTGGTTGATCTGGACAACTACTTTACGAAGGATGAGCTGGACGAATATGTAGAGGAGTATGTCGAGGAAGGCAGAATAGGAGAGGATAAGGCGCTCGTCGTGTTTCCGATAGCAAAATCGACGGAAGTGATGACGATAAATAAAACAGACTGGGATAAATTCGCGCTGGAGACCGGCGCCGACTTAAGGCAGCTTGCTACATGGGAAGGCGTGGCCGACACTGCAGAAGCATATTACGAATGGTCCGGCGGGAAGGCGCTTTTTGGTCGTGACGCATTTGCTAATTATATACTTGCAGGCGCGCACCAGCTCGGGAAAGACATGTTTGAGGTGAAAGACGGATAAGCTGGCATACATATGGACCGGGATGTTATGAAAAAGCTGTGGGACAACTATTATGTCCCGTATATCAAAGGATATTTTACGAGTATTGGAAGGTTCCGTTCCGATGACATGAAGACAGGAGACCTCATCGTCGCTATCGGCTCCTCTTCCGGCGGTTCCTATTATGCCCAGGAAGTGACTGTAGGCGACAATGATCCGTATCCGATTGAGACGATGGTCATGCCGGTGCCGAACTTTGAGGGGACAGATCCTGTAGTAACGCAGCAGGGAGCGGGCATGGCGGTTGTGAAATCAGATAAAGTAAAAGAAGACGCAGCCGCTGCCTTCCTGAAATGGTTTACGGATGTAGACGCCAACAGCAGATTCAGCATGGCCTCTTCTTATCTGCCGGTCAAGAAAAGCGCCAACGATATGGAATCGCTGGAAAACGTTGTGAAAGAAAACGGCATAGAATGGAACGATATCGTCCGGGATACGATAGAGGTAGCATTTGAGGAATGTAATACATATGATCTGTATACGATGACTCCGTTTGAAGGCAGCGACAACTGCCGTTATATTGTGGAAGATTCCCTGCAGCAGAAGGCCGCGGCTGACAGAGAGACGGTAAAAAAGCAGATGGAGGCCGGAGCGTCGCTCGAAGAGGCTGTCTCGGGGCTGGTGACGGAGGAGAACTTTGAAACATGGTATAATGAACTGAGTACGCAGTTGAAGGAAGCTGTTCAAAGTTAGGAAGTCGTAGATGATGAATATAAAAAGAATTTCGATTCGGAAAAAGCTGCTGGTCGTCATGCTGCTCGTTGTCATGCTCCAGGGGATACTCTGCTTTTCAGCACTCACGTTCAACGGTGGATTTGAATACTTGAAGAAGAGCGCGTGCACGAGCTTTTCTAATACGACGCTTGCCAGAAAGAATGCGGTTGAGAACTTCATGATCAACAAATGGTCTAATCTGGGCGAGTATCAGGAGAAGGTCCAGGCTGCGGTCAGCTCTGAACTGGACGCGGAAGGCAAAGACCTCTCGGATCTGGCAACGGATAAAGAATTGAATAATAAGCTGCTTCTCGGCGTGACGGAGGATATGATCGACATGCTCCGATATAATTCGACGACAGAGGCATATATCGTGATGGGCGGCTATGGCGGCAAAGATGCGGAAGAACACTGCGGCCTGCTGATCCGGAATCTGGATCAGGGCACGAATGCGGACTCGAAAGGCTTTCTGCTCGAGAGGGGCTCTTCCGAGATATCGAAGGAATACGGAATCCCTATGGATTCCTACTGGTCTTCCCGCTTTGTATTTGACGGCACGATGGATCTTGGATGGTATGAAAAGCCTGTCGCGGCGGCCGAGAAGTATGAAGACAAATCCGGTTCGTCGCTCGGTTACTGGTCCGGCTTTTTCCGCTGGTCATCTGAAGATATTAAAGTGATGTCATATTCTGTTCCGCTCGTCCAGGACGGAACCGTCTATGGAGTCATGGGTATCACAGTATCTGAGGATTATCTCGAATCGCTGATGTCCCCTCAGGAACTGGATGCTGAAAATACCGGATCTTTCATACTTGCAAGGACAACAGACGGAAAGGAATATGAGTCAATATTTTCCACCGGTATCATCGCGAAGGCTTTGGCAGAAGATAATAACAGGATTCGATTTGAGACTGAGCCGGCAAACGGCAAAGTGTATCTGATTGATGATGCCGGACATAATTACGGCAATGTCCAGAATATAGATGTGTACAGGCGGACTTCGCCGTACAGCAAAGAGAAGTGGGCCATAATTGGGGTGTTGCCGGACAGTACGCTGTTCCGGTCGTCTGACCGGCTCCAGATGACGGTGATGGTCGCATTCGCAGCTTCTATTGTGCTTGGCATTGCGGGAGCTGTCGTCGGCAGTTACTTCTTCACCCGCCCAATCAAGCAGATGGTCGATGAAATCAGGAGCAAAGACGTTAATGATGAGCTGAGGTTCCAATCGTCCAATGTACAGGAGATTGATGCACTTGAGAACGCAATTGTCTCGCTCAATACCAATGTGAGGCAGAATGCGTCCAAAGTATCGCAGATCATCGAGCTGGTGAACCTGCCTCTTGGCGTCGTGGAATACCGGAGGGATGCGGAGAAGGTGTTCTGCACGAAGAAAGTCATCAAGATGTTCATGATGGAGAAAAAGTACTACAGCCGGGGATACCTTGACCGGAAATACTTTGAAGACTATCTGAAGGAGGCAGGACTTGAAGGGCTCCTTGCGGAATCCGGGGAAAAAGACTACCAGATTGCCCACACGATCCAGCAGAGATGGGTCCATCTGAAGTCGCTGGCCGACGAAGATAAGACGTTGATTACGGTTCTGGATATCACGAAAGATATCTATGAGAGGCAGAAGATAGAATACGAGAGGGATTACGACATCCTGACCCACCTTCTGAACCGGCGGGCCTTTAACAGGAGGATGAAACAGCTGCTGCGGGAGGGCAACGGCCTGACACTTGGGGCAATGATCATGTGGGATCTTGATAATCTGAAATATGTCAATGACACATACGGACATGATTATGGCGACCAGTATATACAGAGAGCCGCGGTCGTATTCGGCGGTCTCGCGAGAGACGGCGGTATCGTCGGGCGTATCTCCGGGGATGAATTCCTGGCTTTTGTTCCGGAATGTGGAAGTAAGGAATGGCTTCTGGAAAAAATTGAAGAAATCAAGAGGCAGTTGAACAATACGAGGGTCGTCATGCCTGACGGAGAGGCGATAGCAGTTCGTGCCTCCGGCGGAATCGCGTGGTATCCGGACGACGGAAGGAATCTGGATGAGCTGAGGAAGTATGCGGACTTTGCCATGTATGACACGAAAAACAGCTATAAAGGCGCATTCAAAGAATTTAACAGGAAAGCCTATGAAAAAGATGCCTTTCTGCTGCAGGGCAGGGAACAGCTGAACAAGCTGATCGAGGGTGAACTGGTCAACTATGCGTTTCAGCCGATCGTAAGTACTAAAGACGGCAGTATCGTTGCATATGAGGCGTTGATGCGCCCGAAAATGGAAGACCTGGCCTCACCTGCCGACGTCATGAGGCTGGCAATTTCCCAGTCAAGACTTCCGGACATCGAAAAGCTTACGTTCAGCAAGGCATTTGAGGAATATGCGTCACAGCGGGATTCATTTGGCGACAGAAAGCTGTTCGTCAATTCGATCCCGAACCAGATCCTACCGGAGGAATTGCTATACAGCTTGTTCGAGCGGTACCAGATAGGAATGGACACGCTCGTCGTGGAAATGATTGAAAGTGAACAGACTGATATCGGGATTATGGAAGATAAGATTCAGATGCTGAAGGAATTACATGCACAGCTTGCGGTTGATGATTTCGGTGCAGGATACAGTTCAGAGTCGACCCTGCTCTATATGCAGCCCGACTATGTCAAAATCGATATGAGCATCGTAAGAGATATCCATAAAGACAAAGACCGCCAGGCGCTTGCGGTCAGCACCATCAACTATGCGAGGCCGAGAGGAATAAAGGTTATCGCAGAAGGGGTGGAGAACGCAGAGGAGATGGAGACACTCGTCACGCTCGGCATAGACTATCTTCAAGGCTTCTATGTCGGAAGGCCGGATAAGGTAGTGAAGGAAATTGATGAGAAGATTAAGAAGGAAATAAAAGAGCTGAGCAGGAAAGCTGGCAGGAGAATTTGAAAGGAGCGTCATGAACAGCATATATGATTGTTACGAATTGAACAACGGTGTCAGGATACCATGTATTGGCTTTGGAACGTACAGAGCGGCGGACGGGGAGGACGGTGCGGTCGTAAAGACAGCCATAGAAGCCGGCTATCGGTATTTTGACACGGCATCTTTCTATGGTAATGAGAGGCAGATTGGAAAAGCGATAGCAATGTCCCAAATCGCGCGTGAAGAATATTTCCTCACATCGAAGGCGTGGAAGACAGAGATGGGGTATGAGAATATAAGGAACGCATTCATGGAATCGCTGGAAAGGCTGGAGACCGATTATCTGGACTTATATCTCATCCACTGGCCGCTTCCGGAAGACGGCTTCGCGGAGTGGAGACAGCTCGATATAGAATCTTGGCGGGCACTTGAGGAATTGTACCACGAAGGGAAAGTCAGGGCTGTCGGAGTCAGCAATTTTCTTCCGTACCATATAGAGAACCTTCTGAAGAACTGTGAGGTGAAGCCTGCGGTCAATCAGATCGAGTTCCATCCGGGCTACACACAGGAGGTTACCGTACGTTACTGCCAGGAGCACGATATACTCGTACAGGCCTGGAGCCCGATGGGAAGAAGCAAGGTGCTGGAGGAACCGGTTATCCTTAAGATGGCAGGACGGTACGGCGTCACAGCAGCACAGATATGCCTGCGTTATGCGCTTCAGAGGAGAGTCGTGCCGCTTCCCAAATCGTCCACCATGGAGCGGATGAAGCAGAACCAGGACATCTTCGGGTTTGAATTGGGAGAAGAGGATATGTATATCCTTGGGACGATGCCGCAGGCCGGCTGGTCCGGACAGCATCCGGAGAAGTTCGGAAGGTAGCGGACGGTGGGAGAAGCATCAGATAAAGGAGCCTGTCTCTCTAAAGCAGAGCTGCCTTGAGTTCCACGATATGTTTGCAAAAGGACTCTGCGGATATAAAAATCAACAATAAAATGAAAAAAGAATATTATATTCTGAATATGCAGATACTACTTCTGATATCAAACTAAGGAGGTAGGATCATGCCAGAATTAAAATGTACCGTACAGACCTGTACACACAATAAGAACTTTTACTGTGACCTTGATAAGATTCAGGTAGGAGGAAACTCGGCAAAGCGTGCAGAAGAGACGTGCTGTGACAGCTTTGAAGAGCGTAAAGGTGATTCATACAGCAACGTAAGCCAGAACAATGCGACGGCCTGCAGCTGTATCGACTGCAAGGCGACAGAATGTATGTATAACGAAGAATGCAAATGTCATGCAGGAAAAATCAGCGTGGAAGGCAGCGAAGCCTGTAAGTGCGATCAGACTGAATGTGCGACATTCAAGTGTGGATGTTAAGAAAAAGGGAAGCGTAATGCTTCCCTTTTTCTTGCAGCACGGTAAATATGGTCAGGCCGTCAGTTCCACGATATAAAGTGCGGTCAGCTTGCATCTGGAGAACAACGTTTCCACAAGCATGTATTCATCGTCCGTATGTTCCAGGCTCCCGATGGGACCGAGAGAATCGATGGTTGGTATTCCCTGTGCGGAAGTATAGTTGCCATCGCTGCCGCCGCCGCAGTATGTTTCGTTGACCGGAATGCCAAGCTTCCTGGCGGCTGTAACAAGCGTTTGGTAGAGCTCCAGATTACCTGGTGTCTTTTCTATCGGAGGACGGTACATTACTTTCGTCAGCGTGCTTTTTGTCCCGGGTACATAGGAAGCATCAGTAATCTCCTGCATCTTCTTCATCAGTGCAAGCCCGTCACGGTGGAACCTGGCACGCAAGTCTATTTCCATAAAGACGTGTTCCGGTATAATATTGCTTCTTGTACCGCCCTCTATGACGCCGACGCTGACAGATCTGCCGAGACTAAAGTCGCTCAGACCGTGAAGCGCAAGAATCTTGTGTGCGGCTTCATCAATCGCATGGATTCCATCGAGCGGACAGGCACCTGCGTGTGCAGGCTTCCCTTGTATATCCAGATTGAAGATGCCGCCGCCCTGCCGTTCGATTACGACATAATCCCCCGGCATGCCCGGTTCCATGACAAGTACCATATCGCTTTTGCTGCATTCTTCGATAATGTACTGCTCAGAAGTCTCGCTGCCCCGTTCTTCATCGCTGTTAAACAATATCTTCAATTCTCCGTAGCCGGTGTAGCCGGCTTCTTCCAGAGCCAGCAATGCATAGAGCAGGCAGACGATTCCAGACTGCATGTCACACACGCCCGGACCGTAGGCTTTGTCTCCCTCTATGTAAAAGGGACGCCGCTTCGCCGTGCCTTCGTCAAAGACCGTATCCATGTGTCCAAGGAACATCAGCTTTTTAGACCCGCTGCCTCTCCTGCGGGCCAGCAGATGCGGGGCGTATTTGGAACTCGGCAGCATTTGTACGTCGAAGCCGAGGGGAAGCAGGACATCCGATATGAATCCGGCAACCTTTAACACGCCGTCCGTCGTGTAGGAACCGCTGTCCGTGTTGACCATCTTTTCAAGTAGTGAAAGCATCGCGCCGCGGCGGCTGTCAATAAACTGCGTAATAATATCTTGAACCATCAGACGCCCTCCCTGCCTGCCAGCCGCAGCATCGCGCCGGCATAGATCTTAGCGGATAGGATGAGATCCTTTTCCGAGATATATTCATCGGGACAGTGGGCCAGTTCCTCCTTGCCGGGGAATACCGGACCGAAGGCGACAGAATTTGGAATGCTTCTTGCGTAAGTTCCTCCCCCAACCGCGAGAGGGACAGAGCCGTCCGGACAGTAGCTGTGGTAGACGGATAACAGCGTCCGGACAACGGGGCTGTCCTTTTCCTCATACAAAGGTTCACTGTTCAAGTCGATGTGCATCGCAAGGCCTGCATCTGCGGCGGCGTCTGCGAGAAGCCTTTGAATCTGCACGCCGGAACAGGTGACCGGATAGCGGATATTCAGTTTCAGGCTCGCATGCTGTGTATCCATGGACAGAAGGCCGGCATTCAGCACGAGCTTTCCGGAAGGCTCGTCGCAGATATCGCCGAATATGCCTGAACCATCGGTTTCAGCGCCGATGTGTGAACGATAGAATCTTATAAAACTGCTCTGGAAGGAATCACCTTCCAGAAAGGATTCCAGAAGCAGCATCATGTTCGACACAGCGTTCACCCCGTTCTCCGGCGTACTTCCGTGAGCGGTCTTCCCGGCTGTACGAATTTTGACGACAGGTCCGCCGGCAGAGATATGGGTGCCGGGGATAAGCGGAGCCCTCATTTTAAGCCCCTGTACGATAGAGCCATAAGGCTCCGGAACGACGAGTTCGGCGTGGCATTCATCCGGCACCATATTCGCCCTGCGGCCCCCGGTCAGGTTCCGTATATAGGGTTTATCTTCCTCTACGGCTCCTTCCTTATCCAAGGTGGCAAACAGGATTCCCTTTTCTGCGTATATGACCGGGAATTCGGCGTCCGGAGAGAAGCCGGTGCAGGGGATTTCTTCATGTTCCTTATAGTAGTCCATGCACGTCCAGTCGTTTTCTTCATCTGTGCCGAAGATAATCCGTATCCTTCTGGAAAGAGGAAGCCCGCTGTCGGCAATCGCTTTCAAGGCAAAGATAGAAGCGATGGCAGGACCTTTGTCATCTACCGTACCGCGTCCGTAGATCTTACCTTCCTCCATGATACCGCCAAAGGGCGGGTGTTCCCATCCATCTCCTGCGGGGACGACATCCAGATGTACGAGGATGCCGCACAGTTCTTTGCCACTGCCGATTTCAGCCCATCCGGCATAACCTCCGCAGTTTTTGGTGCGCATTCCAAGAGAGCGGCAGAGTGCCAGCGCCTCATCAAGGCACTGCCCGATAGAAAGGCCAAAAGGCATGTGCGGCAGGGGAGTATCCTTGACGCTAGGAATGCGGACGAGATTCCGGGTATTGCGTATAATGTCTTCCCGGTATCCATCAATCAATGTATCTAAGACAGTGTCCATCATTATCCCTTTCTATGTATATCAGTTCAACTCGGTTACAGGTATATAGCCGTCCTTATATCCAAAGTAGTCATATGCCTTCTGGAACACAGATACAGAGTCTCTTTCCAGCCATTTCGGGTTGCACGGCACGCCCACGAAGGCCACTTCCATGCCGGGCTCTAAATCAGCATTCGTCAGCGGCGTTCCGTCGGACTGAAAGACGCAGAGTGCATCCGGTGTGACGCATCGTACCTTGCCGTCCTGGTCAAAGGCAAGTATATTTTCATTTTCTATCATGATCTTCATGCTCTTCCCCGTATACCTTCCCGTACCTTCAATGATTTCATATCCCCAGTCATGGCTGTTTTCTGTCTCCATACGAAGTTCCGACAGCGTCCCTTCGATGATCTCGATACCTCCGGTGGCTCTGGCGATGCATTCGACAGGGCGCTCTCCTGCGGCAATTCCTCTGCGCACGGCTTCCCCGATCGAGCGGGCCTGTTCGTAAGAACCTGACACAAGTGCTTTTTTAGCAGTCGCGCCGTCCATGATATAGTTGGCGACTCCTGCGGATCCTCCGAATACGTTGACGATGGGGCGGCCGATCAGCTCGCAGTCGCTGCTGTCCTCATAATAGAGCACGGCGCTTAAGTTCTCTTCATTCGCCATCGCGAAAGGGGCAGAACGTACATTGTGAATCTCCGGCATGATCATGAACGATTCAGGAACCGCACGCCCTACGCCATCGGCATTGATGACTTTGATTCCCGTATAACATGCCGTATATATAGGAGGCATGAAATTACCTCCTCCCACCTCGAAGGCAGCGACATAGTCAATCCTTTTACCGGTTACGGCTTCCAGCCTTTTCAGCGCGTGGACACAGGCGATACAGTCAAACCCCCGTTCCTTTGTGGCGGCGGGAGATCCCATGCCGGATATGATGGCTACACATGCGTCATCTGGTACTTCTTCAAGTTCCGCAAACTCCACCTCCCCGGTAAGTGCAAGGATATCTTCCAGCAGACGGTAGCTCGTCTTGACATCTCCGCCGCCACCGCTGCCGAGGATAATTGCCCCGCGCGTCATGTCATTCAGCTGCTCTTTGTTCATTTTTACTGACATATCAAGTCCTCCTTAACATACGGTTGATTCACAATCTTTTCCGTGATTCTTATTGAATAGTTTTACACAGGCTATCTGCATGATGAAGGCTGCCACGAAGGAGTCGATAGCAGGAATCGTGGTAATCTGGAACAACGCGAATCCCGGAGAGGTCTGCGTTGTCATAAATCCTACGGCGGCTGCGACGAGATAGGCGGCCATACTTTCGAGGCGCACCTTTTTCAGCCGATTCAGACGGTCAAAGCTGTAGAATTTTCTGCACAGATAGAAGTCGGCCAGATAACATCCTCCAAGGGGAGGCGTGAAGATTCCGAGTACGGAGAAAAACGGAATCATCATATTGGACAGGCCGATGACGGCAAATATCGTGCCGGAGACTCCGGTAAATATTGCCAGCTTGTACTTCGGCATTCTTTCAAACACGACGGAGAGGCCGAGGGAACCGCTGTATACGTTGTTGTCATTGGAGGTCCACTGCGCCAGAACGAGGACGACCATGGCAAGCACGCCCCACCCGAGACCTATCATGACGGTGACGATGTTGGCATCACCTACTGCTTTGGCACAAGCCGCGGCTATTACAATCGTAATACCGTAGCCGATGACAAGGCCGATGACCATGGCTTTCACAGTGTCTTTGAAATTCTTCGCATACCGGAGGATATCCGGGCTCCCTACCGCACCCGCCGCAAAGGAGCCGATGACAAGGGAGATGCCGGTGCCAAGCGACATCGGATTCGTGATAAAGGATGTGTTCAATTCACTGTACGTATGCCCCTTGAGTACCATGACAAGCGATGCTATCATAAGGATGGCGATGGCCGGTATAGCTATCCAGCTCAGCTTTTCTATGGATTTGAAGCCGAAGATGGCGGAAGTTGTCATCAGAAGGCCGCCAATCACTATGATTACTTTTACCCCCGCGGGAGACAGGGCGTTGCCGGTCATAAGCCGGAACATCTGTCCAATCGTGTCACCGAACAGGCCGGCCTGCACGCCGAACCAGCCCCAGGCACATCCGGCATAGAGGAGGCCGACGAGAGCGGCTCCCTTTAGCCCGAACGTAAACTTTCCAATCATGCTCGTCGACAGTCCTGTATACATGGCCGGTTCCGCGCAGAGACAGGCCATGGCGGCCAGAATGAGGGCGCCTGCCAGAACGGCGATGATAGATTCATTCAGTGTCAGGCCGGTGGCGAGGCTTCCGCCGAGCGTAAAGGCCGATATGCTGATGGCACAGCCGATATACACGACAGCGCTGCTGGCCCATCCGCGCTTCTTATCTTCAGGCACCGGTTTGCGCGCAAAATCGTCGTCACCGCCTGCGTATGCTTTCTCTTCAAGAAATTTCCATAATGATGCCATATCATTTCCTCCTTATTCATTTGTATTCTCATTCCTGCTTGTTTCCTATCTGATTCGTCGATTCATCTCATTATGGACGAGATGGGCCGTACTGTTGTTCAGCTGGAGCGTGACAAAGGTTTCCAGCATCTTAAGTCCCGTCGACAGCGGCTCCACCACCTTGATGCCGCATCCGCGCCGGGCAAGCTCCGCCCTTAAGCCATCTGCAATATAGGCCATGGCGGTACATCCCAGTATGAGACAGTCGCAGCCATGTACACGGTCCGATTGTTCAGCAAAGTCCGCCAGCCTTCCGAGCAGCGCTTCCTGGTCATGCAGTTCGAGTACATCGAGGTTGGTAAAATCCTGGCAGACGATGCTGTCTCTGCATTCAGGATTGTTCTCGATTACTTTGGCAAGCAGCAGGGTGCCGGCGGGATCCTCCCTGCCCGGAATTATGACAGAAAAGTGTCTGCCGCATCCGAGCGCTGCCATCATGGAAGGCCGGAAGCCGCCGAATACAGGTACACGCACCAGTTCCCGCACCATATCCACCGCAGGGTCGGCAAAGCAGTTGATAAAGATGCCGTCTGCCCCTTCTGCTTCCGCAAGCATGGCTTCCTCTGCAATCTCAGGGCTGTTGTATCCGACACGTGTAATCGTGTTCAGTGTCTCGAACCCTCTTCTGAGGAAACCCACTGATACCTCGGTGCCGGGATCCAGGACACGCAGCGCATGAGGGATGCCATCGTTCGCCTTACGTGTGGCAGGAGTATCTGCCACAGGAATAATTAATTTTAATTTCATCATTTCACCTCCTAAATTATTATTATCTGTTTATTCGCCCGAGCTCTGATATATTGTCAGTATTCTATCACCTGTCTTTCTGTGAAAAAGTAGCCTGCGCTACAAAATGGAGGAAAAATTTTCGGATTGGCATATATAAGCATGGGTGGTATAATAGAGATGGTTTTTCAATGGAGGTGGTTAAAATATCAACACTAAAACAAACCATGGCTGATTTTGACATCCTTTTGCCGGAGTATGAATCGCCATGGTTATTTTTTTCAAAGAAAATGCCATCTTTACTGGAGGATGTCCAGGCAAAGATGGAACTATGTACATACAAAAGAAATACGATATTATTTACCCAGGGTGAAGAACATCCATACGTGTATATCGTGGGAACCGGAGTCGTCAGGATTCTGACCGGTGATGAGAACGGGAGCGAAAAGCATCTGATGATTGCCGGTCCGGGAAGTCTTCTCGGAAATCTGTCCAGCCTCGATGGATATCCGTCCTTGTTCACTGCGGCTACGGCGGAAGAGAACTGCCGCCTTTATCGCACGACGGGGCCGATATTTGCGAGGATGACGGCAGAGATACCCGGCTTCAAAGACTTTCTCATTCAGGACCTCTGTGCAAAGATGAGGATACTTGCAGGGAATATATCGTCCCTCTCGTTCCAGTCGGCGGACGTCAGAATCGTACGGGCATTCCTGTATCTGATCCGGGAGAGCGGGACACCCTGCCGCAGAGGAATTAAAATCAACATTCCCTTCACTCATCAGGAGATGGCAGATCTCGTCTACTCGAACCGCGTGACCGTATCAAGATTTTTCAGCAGGCTGAAAAAAGAGGGTGTGATAGAAAAAGTCAACCGTTATTACTACATACGGGATGTAGACTACTTCTACAATTATATCAACGAGCTTGGTGTTTAGAAACCGACAGCTTGCAGGGAAATACCCATATATCAGCCTATAAATTTGCACCGCATCTCTCCCGATGCCAGTATAATAGATTCCGGCTTCCGGCCGGGCTCTATTATACAAAATAACAGTTCAATCAAAGGACCAGTCTTCCTTTATAAGATATTCTTTCAACGCCTGTATGTCTTTGACAATCAGGTATCCTTTATCCTTCTCTATCAACCCCTCGTTAGTGAGCGACAGAAATATGTTCGAGACCGATACCCGGGACAGGCCTGTCTGATAGGCCATCTCCTGATGGGTGAATTTGATGTTCAGCTTATAAGAGCCATCTTTCGTCTGGATGCCATACAGCTGAATGAGGCTGAGCAGCGAGTGATATACTCTGTAGCTGGAGTCATTAAAGCTCATCTGCTCTAATAGACTTGTTATGAGACGAGTCTTCAGTGATAAGGCTTTCAGCAGAGTCATGCTGAAAGCAGGGTTCACGTATATCTCATCGATGAAACGTTTTTTGGGAATCAGGTACAGTGCAGTCTTTGTACATGTCGTAGCCGTACAATAGTTAGCCAGCTGGTCCAGGCAGGCGAGCTCTCCAAAGCAGGTGCCCTTGTCTGCGATGTAGATGCTGCGGCGCCTGCCGTTGACACCGTACAGGTCCAGCACGACACGGCCTTCCTTGACAAGATAGACATAAGAAGTGACATCACCCTGCCGGTAGATGACGGCATCCCGGGCATAGGTTTTGACGGCGGAATCTTTCAGAATCGGTTCCCAGTCCTTATCATCCATGCTCAGCCAGGGAGACATATAGGGTGCAATCAAATCGGGAGAATTATTTTTAGTCATCATCATCACACTCCTTTTAACTGTAATAAGATCAGGAAACGACATAATATTCCGACGATTAAAGTTTGTTAAATAATAAATTATAAAATTACGGTTGTTTGTAAAATAGTTTACAGAAAAATTATAGCATGATTACTATAATTGTCAATATGAATCAATTGATGCAATTGACAGAAAATTGAACGAGAAAGGAGATGAAAACATGGCAGAGATTGACCGGTATTCTTTTATCTGGGGTATGATTGCGGCTTTCGGCGAATGCGTGGCCCAGGAGGTGAAAAAGACGGCATTCAGTCCTCCGTTCCCCCCTTCTGAACTGAAACAGCTGGAGGAGGAAGCTGAGAGAATCATGGGAGAGCAGGGCTTATCTTTCTATCTGGAAAAAAATCCGGATATTCCAGAGGATAAAAGAGTATATTGGTGGGTCCTGTACAAATTCCCGGAGGCGCTTAGCGAGTACGAGGCAGTAAGAGAAAGGGGGCATAACCCTGCCTGGGAATTTGATAAGTTCAAAGACTTGTTAAGCTATGGGACAGCGTGGGGCTCATTATATGAGGATGTAGTTCCGGAGATAAGAAAAGAGGCAGGCCCCATGGATCCGGTGGTGAGAATCTTGTTTCCAGACCATGGATGGCCGATTGAGAGAGATGTTTAAAGGAGGATACATAATGAATTCATATGGTTTTATCGAGACGAAAGGATTTGTAGGAAGCGTAGAAGCGGCAGACGCGATGGTGAAAGCCGCCAATGTGGAAGTGGCCGGAAAGATGGAGATTGGCGGCGGATATATGACAGTTGCCATCAAAGGTGATGTGGGCGCCGTTAAAGCAGCGGTCGATGCAGGAGCCGAAGCTGCCCAGAGGGTCGGAGAGCTTGTCAGTGCCCATGTGATTCCGAGACCGAACGAAGGTCTGCTGGATCTGTTCCTCGATAAAGAGGAGGCGTAAGCAGCCGGATGATTCGGCAGCAGGAAAGGAGTTGTGACGATTGAAGAAATTTTATACGGCGGCAGATGTTAATTTTTGCACGTCCAAGGGAGAAACTGTCATCCATATCAATCCAGGCGATGTGGTGACGTCCGTTGCGAGGGAGGAGGCGGAGAAGAAAGGGGTACGGTTTGCAGTGGGAGAAGCCGAGGCAGATTCGGCAGGGATACCGCAGCCAAAGGCTGTCCCGCCCACACCCGCACCGGCCGTAGTTCCTTCATATCAGCCCGCGGCACCGCCCGCGCCGGCAGCGCTTCGCACGACCCGTCCGCAGGTGAAGGCCCTGCCTTACAGAGGGCTCCTGAGCGAGGCGGAGATCGACCGGTGGAGAGAGGACTTCCCGATACTGAAATCCGTGGCCCATCTCGGCAACTGCTCCCAGAGCGCACAGTCGAAGCAGGTGCTCGCCGGCATACAGAGATATCTGGACAACTGGGGAAGCGTAGGCATGGACTGGGATTCCTGGATGGAGGAGATTGAGCTTGCGAAAGCAGAGTTCGCCAGACTCATAGGAGCTGAACCGGACGAGATAGCCATTGCGTCGTCTGTATCCGACCTTGTAAGTTCCGTAGCCAATTCGCTCGACTATACAGGGAAGCGGAAAAAAGTAGTCGTGACGGATATGGAATTCCCGACTGTGGACTACATATGGCTTGCAAACCAGCGCCATGGGGCAAAAGTAGATTTTGTATCTGTCAATGAGCACCATGAGATTGATATAAGTGAATATGAACGCTACATAGATGAAGATACGCTTCTGACATCCATAACACAGGTATATTATCTGAATGGATTTAAGCAGGATGTCAAAGCAATCGCGGACATCGCGCACCGGAAGGGGTCTCTCGTGCTCGTAGATGCTTACCAGTGCCTCGGGACAGAGCCCATGGATGTAAAGGCCATGAATATCGACATTCTCGTATCTGGCTGTCTGAAGTATCTGTTCGGGATCCCGGGAGTGGCATTCATGTATGTGAACAGGAATCTCATACAGGAGCTGAAACCGTCTGTGACCGGATGGTTTGGACAGACGAATCCGTTCCTGTTCCAGACGAGGTATCTGGACTGGGCGAACAAGACGAGCAGATTCGATACAGGAACGCCACCTGTGCTTACTGCGTATGCGGCCAGGGCGGGGCTTGAGATTATCAACCAGGTCACGGTGCCCAAGATCAAGGATCGGATCGACATGCTGAGCGCACATGCCCTGAACGGCGTCGCGGCGAGAGGACTAAAGACGATCAGTCCCTTCGATGTGAGCAAAAAGGGAGGTACGACTGCCATTGTCTGCGGCGATAAGGTGGATTCCCACACGATGGAACAGCTGCTGCGAGACAGGAACGTCATTGGTTCGGGCAGAGGAGAGGTCATAAGGATCGCCCCTCACTTCTATACGAAGCCGGAAGAGATCGATTACGCTCTGGACTGTATCAAGGACATTCTCGAAGGAAGGTAGGTGCTTTACATGTACATCTGCAAGGTGCAGGGGAAATGTGTCTCCACGATCAAGAACGAGCAGCTGAAAGGGTGCAGCCTGATTACGATGCAGCGAATGAACAAGTCGGGTGGTCCGGCCGGCGAGATCCTCGTTGCTGTCGATACGATTGGCTGCAGCGTAGGAGAGACCGTACTCGTGACAAGAGGGTCAGGAGCGCGTGCCGTACTGGGCATAGACAGTCCTGCGGATATGGTAGTCGTGGGGATTGTAGACACTTATGATTGTAAATGAGTAAAAGGAGGTATGCATATATGAAATCAAAAGGATTTATCGAGACAAGAGGTCTGGTGGCAGCAATTGAAGCGGCAGACGCAATGGTGAAAGCCGCAAACGTGACACTGGCAGGCAGGAAGATGATCGGAGGCGGACTTGTGACCGTCATTATCGAAGGCGACGTGGGAGCCGTGAAGGCAGCAGTGGACGCCGGAGCAGCGGCAGCACAGAAGGTCGGTGAACTTGTGAGCGTCCATGTCATTGCAAGACCGGATGCCGAGCTTGATACCTTCCTCCAGTAAGGCGGGTGTCTTATGGAAGAAGCAAAAAAAGACAAATGGAATCTCAGAACATTTATAATTGTTGACAATATGCAGCCCCAGTATGCGGCTGTCACGGGAACGGTGTCCAAAGGAGACATCCCGCTTGCCGGCATGAGCGAACTTTATATAGAACTGGCGCCGGGCAGCGGGGTGTATGACCTGCTGAATGCAGCGCTAAAGTCGTCCAATGCCAAACCCGCTTTCCAGATAGTAGAAAGAGAGTACGGGGAGATAGAGCTGCACTCCTTTTCGCCGGAGGATGTCAAGCAGGCTGGCGAGGCGGTGCTGGATGCATGCGGCCTTACGGCTCTGGACCGTATGAAGCCGGCCATCGTGTCGGAACAGATCATCTCCAACACAGACGCATACCAGGCACAGTTGATCAACAGGGATTCCCGCCACGGGTCCATACTCGTGCCGGGAGAGACGCTGTTTATCATGGAGGTGGAACCGGCAGCCTACATATCGATAGCGGTCAACGAGGCGGAGAAGAACGCGGATATAAAGGTCGTCACGTTCGATCCGGTCGGCCGGTTCGGAAGGATGTACATATCCGGGTCAGAAAGCGAAGTCAGGAGTGCACGGGATGCTGCAATCGCTGCAATTACAGGTGTGGAAGGAAGAACATAGCTTATGGGAAATGATATATTTGCAGATTATATCCGGAAGTTAAAACAGAACAATGAATCTGCCAGGCCGTCCATGCCCTTTGCTGTGAGACAGGAACCGGCAGGAGCAGAAGGAGACGGGGAGACGCTTGCCGTACTTAAGGAAATCAGCCAGAAGCTTTCCGCCATGCACACCTTCCGGGAACCTCCGTCTGATGCCAAAGCGGATCTGGCAGTCGTGGGCGGCATGGTAGTGCTGCCCGGCCACGGCATCATTAAGGCCGATCTCTTCATCAAGGACGGGAAGGTGCAGTCGTTTGGCGCGGCAGAGGGGATCCATGCGAAGAAGACGGTGGATGCGTCTGGAAAGTATGTCTGTCCGGGGCTGATGGATCCCCATGTACATCTTGGCCTGTTTGCGCCGATGGAGACTGATATGGCCTCCGAGACAAAGGCGGCAGTCATGGGAGGCATTACGACGACAGGAGTGTTTTTCGGCGGACCGGACTCTCACTTTGCCACATTCCCGGAAATTGCGGAACAGGCGGAGAGGTATTCCTACACGGATATCGTTCCGCACCTCGTCATAGGAAATGAAGAACAGATGCGGGAGATACCTGATTATGCGCGCTACTTTGGGGTTACCTCCTTCAAGGTGTACATGAATGGAATACCGGGCATGATTCCGAGCGTGGACGACGGATTCATCCTGGACGTCATGGAACAGATGAAACGGACCGGCAGGCAATGCATCCTCTGCTGCCATACAGAGAATACGCACATCGTATCAAGGGCACTGCGCGACGCGAAAGAAAAATACGGTGAACACGCAGACGTAAAAGACTGGATGGAAAGCCATCCTGCCATGGCAGAAGAGGAGGCGGTGATGCGTATATCGTATCTCGCCGAGAAGGGCAGGATTCCGGTGTACCTCGTCCATATCGGTACAAAGGACGGCATTCAGAAGCTGCGGCAGATCAAGCCGTTCAACAAATATGTACATATCGAGACGACGAGCCCCTATCTGTCTGTTACGAGCGAGCAGTTCGACGGCCATCTCTATAAGATGGAACCGCCGCTTCGGAAACCGGAAGACAAGAACGCGCTCTGGGAGGCGCTGGATGACGGCGTCATCGACACGATCGGGACAGATAATGTGTGTGAAAACATAAGTGAAAAACAGCCGGAACGATCTATCTGGGACGTGGTTCCGGGATATTCCGTAGTGGAGACGCACCTGGCGTCTGTTCTGACGGAAGGCGTGGTGAAAAGAGGAATCAGCATAGAAAAAGTAATTACCCATATGACGAGGCGCCCGGCGGAGGCATTCGGTGTCTATCCACAGAAAGGGACACTGCTTCCGGGAAGCGATGCAGATCTTGTATTGATAGATATGAACGAGACAAGAGAAGTACATGCGAGGGATATGCATTCCCGCTCGGATTTTTCCATCTTCGAAGGCAGGCGTCTTACCGGGTGGCCGGTGATGACTGTCAAAGGTGGCAGCATCGTGATGGAAAATGGAATGCTCGTGGCGGAGGCGCCGTCTGGACATATGGTGAAGCGATAGGAGGGAACATAACTTGAAAGAAATAAGAATACATGGCAGAGGCGGCATGGGTGCCGTAAAAGCGGCAGAAGCGCTCGTGTATGCAGCGGTGATGGATGGGAAATACGGCAATTCAATTCCGTTTTTCGGATTTGAACGCCAGGGCGCTCCGGTAACAGCCTTTGTCAGAATCAGCGAAGCCCCCATCCGGCCAAAGAACAGGGTATACCATCCCGACGTCATCATCGTGCTGGACCCGACGATCATGAACGCGGTCAATGTGTTTGAAGGCGTCAAAGAGGGAGGCATCCTTGTACTGAACACGACACATGATCCGAAGGATATGGATATTCCAGGGCATATCGCTTCTGTCACCGTGGTAGATGCCACGAAGATTGCACTGGATATGATTGGAAGGCCAATCACTAATACCGTCATGCTCGGCGCATTCTGCAGGGCGACAGGGCTTGTGTCTGTCGATGAGGTGGCCAGGAAGGTAGAAGAACTATGGGGTGCTAAAAATAAAGAAGCTCTGTACAAAGGTTATGAGTCTGCCGCGCCGGCGGCGATGCGATAGGGGAGGTGCCAGAAAAGATGGAGTTTAGAAGTAAATATATCGTGCCTGTAGGAGCGGACGGAATCCATGTCCTGAATACGGGCGACTGGAGGACGCAGCGTCCGGTACTCGACGAGGAGACATGTATCGCATGCGGCACATGCCTTCTGTACTGCCCGGTGAATTCTATAAGGAAGACAGACGGAACATTTACCATCTGTTACGACTACTGTAAGGGCTGCGGCATATGCGCGCACGAATGCCCGAAGGATGCGATTACGATGATACCGGAGGAGGGAAAATAGATGCAGAGATTAGATGTATTAAATGGCAATATGGCAGCGGCCGTAGGGGCTGCCCTTGCAAAACCGGATGTCATCGCGGCTTATCCGATTACGCCGCAGACGCCGGTCGTAGAGTATCTCACACAGTTTGCCGCAGACGGGAAGATAGATGCGGCCATGAGCGAAGTGGAATCTGAGCTGTCTGCGATGAGTGTCGTCACCGGCGCTTCTCTTGCCGGATCAAGGACGTTTACAGCGACGGCTTCCCAGGGATTGTCACTTATGTATGAACCCTATTTCAGGGCATCGACGCTCCGGCTCCCCATCGTGATGGCCATCGTCAACCGGGAGATGATATCTCCTCAGAGCGTGTGGGGCGGGCAGCAGGATTCCATGAGCGTCAGAGATGCGGGGTGGCTGCAGATATATGCGGAAGACAACCAGGAGATACTGGATCTCGTAGTGCAGGCATTCAAAATTGCGGAAGACAAGCGGGTTCTGCTGCCGATTAATATCTGTTACGACGGATTTTACCTGTCGCATATGACAGAGCGGGTAATGGTACCAGAGCAGGAAAAGGTGGATACATTTCTTGGAACTTACCGTCCGGAACATATCATCCTGGATCCGGAACGCCCTATGGCAGTGGACCCGCTTACAAACGGCGCTCTTTTGATGGAATATAGGTACAAACATCTGAAGGCCCAGCAGGCGGCGCTGGAGGTCATCGATGAAGTGGATCAACAATTCGGGGAGCTGTTCGGCCGCTCCTACGGAGGAGCCATTGAGGAATACCGGATGGAAGACGCGGAATATGCCGTCATAACGACAGGCTCCATGTCCGGCGCAGCAAAAGATATGGTTGACGTAAAACGGGAAGAGGGCGTGAAGGCAGGTCTGATCCGTATGCGTATGGTCCGCCCATTCCCGAGGGAACGGATAAGGAAAGCGCTGGCACGAGTGAAAGCCTTTGGCGTGGTAGATAAGAACGTGTCATTCGGCTGTGATACAGGAATCGTATACCAGGAAGTAAGAGCTGCCATGTTCGGCGGAAACACCGTGCCGTCCGTGCCGGTTATCGGAGGCCTTGGGGGTGAGGACATCTCCCTTCAGATGATGGGAGACGTTATCGACAAAATCGTCTGTGCCGCGCAGGATCTCAAAGACAGCGAAACGGTATGGCTTATGGTGGAAGAAGGGTAGGTGGAAGAGGATGAATATTGTAGATAAATTAGCGGCAAAAGAAGATATGGTCTCTCCAGGCATATCAGCCTGTGTCGGATGCAACGTAGAGCTTACGCTGCGCACGTGTATGAAAGTGCTCGGCCCGAACACCATCTATGCGGTACCGCCCGGATGTATGGGAGGAGTAGGGGTCGTCGGATGGGACACGGAGTCCGGGTCAAAGATTCCGGTGTTCTTTCCGCTTCTTGACAATGTCGCGTCCATGCTGGCGGGCATCAAGATGCACTATGAAAAACAGGGGAGGGATGTGAATGTTGTAGCATTTGCAGGTGACGGGGCGTCGACAGACGCAGGTATGCAATGCCTGTCCGGTGCTGCGGAGCGCGGGGATAAGCTGATCTATATCTGTTACGACAACGAAGGGTATATGAATACGGGATACCAGAGGAGCAGCGCCACGACGAAATATTCGTGGACGACTACGACACCGGTGAGCAGGGAAGGACGCGGCGGCAAGAAGCAGCACAAGAAAGACTTCCCCATGGTCATGGCCATGCACGATATCCCTTATATGGCGACCTGTTCTCCTGCCTACATTCCGGACATGGTGCGTAAGCTCGAGAAGGCGATGGAGGCATCTAAGACGGGTCTGGCCTATCTCCATGTATTCAATCCGTGCCTGACCGGATGGGGGATTAAGCCGGATACGAGCATCGAGGTGTCAAGGCTCGCGGTGGAGAGCAATTTCTTCCCGCTCTATGAAGTGGAAAACGGGTCCTTTACTATCAATAAGACATTCAAGGAGCCGAAGCCGGTGAAGGAATATCTGGGCCGTATGAAGAAGTTCAAACACCTGAATGAGGAAGAGGCGGCGGAAATCCAGGAACTGGTCGACTACAAATGGAACCGGCTCACGAAGCTTGCCGGCCTATAGCAGGAAAAGGAGGGAATACATGGTACATAGTTTAGATGCATTATTCAATCCTGAGAACATCGCGGTCATCGGCGCCAGCAATAATCCGCTGAAGGCCGGGTATACGGTAATCTACAACCTGAATCAGATTGGATACCCGAAGCAAGTATTTCCCGTTACGGTGTCGGCAGATGAGATCCTGGGACGAAGCTGCTACAAGAAGCTCTCAGAGATTGAAGAGACGGTAGAGCTGGTCGTACTTGGAACGCCGGCAAAGATGATATATGACATTATGGATGACCTTGCGTTACGGATGGAGAGCAAGCACGATGTAAAGGTAATCGTGTGTATCGCCGCCGACTACGGCGAGACGAAGACAGAGGAAGGGATACGCAGGCAGGGCTGTCTCATAGAGACGGCAGGGAAGTACGGAATCCGGGTGGTCGGCCCGAACTGTATCGGAATCATAGACAATATCAACCGTGTGGATACGACTTTTGTAGAGACGCTCATACCGAAGGAGATGAGAGGGCAGAAAGGAGGTATCAGCTTTATCTCCCAGAGCGGGGCCATGGCCGCTTCCATCCTCATGATGGGTGCGTCCGGACCGGCGCCGATTTCTATGAACAAGTTCATCTCCATAGGAAATATGGCCGATGTAGACTGTATCGACCTGCTGGAGTATTTTGAGCAGGATGAGGACACGAAGGTCATCGGCATGTATCTGGAAGGATACCCGGACGGACGGAAGCTGATCGACACGCTGGCAAGAATCGCCCGGAAGAAACCGGTGGTAATCCTGAAGGTCGGCCGCAGCAGCATCGGGGCAGAGGCCGCCAATTCCCACACAGGTTCGCTTGCAGGGGCAGATTCCGTATACGACGCCGCATTCCGCCAGTTTGGAATCGTCAGGGTATATACGATAGAGGACATGATGGATACGCTCCAGGCTTTTGACGCGATGAAGATACCGGACGGCAGGAACTGCTTCCTCCTTACACAGGCCGGCGGGCCTGGTATCTACTGCACGGATGCATTTGTAGATGAGAAGATACTTAAGTTTCCGCTCGTATCAGAGGAGACGAAGAATAAGCTCGCAGACGCTCTGCCTCCTATGGCAAATGTCTGTTCCCCGGAAGGATATGCAGATATCACGGCAGCGGCCACCGTGGAACATCATGTAGAGAGCCTCAGGACCGTTATGGATGACGATGCGGTGGACAGCGTCATATTCGTGACTGTCGTGCCTACTTTCCTTCCGAGAAGGGAGCTGGCCGAAGGACTGCTCCATCTGCTTGTGGAAGATGGATACCGGGAGAAAAAGCCGGTCTGCATCTGCATCATGGCCGGGAATTACGTATGGGAATGCCGGCAGATACTGGAGCGTGGAGGGATACACACGTTTGATACCCCTGCCCACTGTGTGAAGGCGATGAGCCATATGACGGCTTACGGCCAATTTTTGAAGCGTCAGGAGGAAGAGGCGGATGAGTAGATTTTTAAATGAACTGGATGCAAAGAACCTTCTTTCTGAATACGGGGTCCCAATGGCCATGAGTAAGGTTGCCGGGTCGCAGGAGGAAGCTGTACGGATAGCGGGAGAGATGGAATTTCCGGTTGTCATGAAGATATTGTCCTCCGATATCCAGCATAAGACAGAGGCAGGCTGCGTGTATCTCGGCGTCGGAGAAAAGGATGTAGGAAAAACATATGAAGAGATTATGGAGAATGCGGCAGCTTATAAGGCAGATGCCGCCATTGACGGGGTACTCATACAGGAGATGGCAAAAGAAGGGCTGGAAGTGATAGTCGGGATGAAGAAAGACCCGCAGTTCGGGCCTGTGCTCATGGCAGGAAGCGGCGGCATCTACGTAGAGGTATTTCAGGACATCGCGCTCAGGCTGCTTCCTGTAGACGAGAAGGAAGCAGTGAGGATGATAAAGGAGACGAAGCTGTACCAGATTATCAGAGGAGCCAGAGGGACGGAATATGACATGGATGCTCTGGTCAGCTGCCTCCTGAAAGTATCGGAACTCGCAGTGGATCAACCATCTATCGAAGAAATCGACATTAATCCCCTGTTCTTGTACGAGAAGGGCCAAGGAGCGAAAGGGGTAGATGCTTTGATCAAGATTACCGAGGAGAAATAAGCCTATGAAAGAGAAAGTAAAATCGATAAGAGAGAGAAAGTTTCCCCATATATTTGCCATCTTGTTTGTGATGATGGTCGTTGCACTTATCGCCACATGGATCGTACCGTCCGGGACGTATGAACGGGCCGCGCTGGAGGACGGCACGTCTCAGGTGGTGGTGACAGACTCCTTCCAGTATACGGACAAAGACTACCTGAATCCATTTTTCCTGCTGAAAGCAGTCACCCAGGGCCTGACGGGCGCATCCCTCGTGGCGTTCACCATCCTGATCATCGGTGCGTGCTGGCAGGTCATCAATGCGACCGGAGCGATTGCAGTCGGCATCAGCTCGATTGCCAGAAGGCTGAAAGGAAAGGAGATGCTCATCTTCCCGATCCTCATGTTCGTATTTGCACTGATTGCAGCAATCATCGGAGGCGCGGAGCTGATGCTCGTATATCTTCCGGCAGTCATGCCGCTTATGCTTGCCCTGGGATTTGATTCTATGACGGCGACCGGCATGGTAGTCGTATCCGCCTTCTCCGCGTTCTCCGTCTCTGTCACGAATCCGTTTACTGTGGGAATCGGGGATGAGATTACAGGACTGCCATTATATTCAGGTGCATGGTTCCGTATCATCCTTCAGGTCGTATTCTATGTGGCAGGTGTTCTCTATGTCCTGCACTATTCCAAAAAGGTGAGAAAGGATCCGAAGAGCAGCCTCGTGTACGAAGAGAGCGCGGCACTGGCCAGACGTTATGAGAACCAGACAGGAGAGACGGCGGCTACGGGCCGCCACAAGCTGATTGGAGCCGCGCTTGTCGTCATTTTGGCAGTCATGGTGTACGGAATCATCTCCCGTGGGTGGTATATGGAAGAAATCAATGGCCTGTTCATTATCGCGGCTATCGTTGCAGCCGTCATAGGCAGGCTTAAGGTTGAGGACGTCTGTACGAATATGATTGAAGGCGCCAAAGGCGTGATAGCGGCGGCAATCGTATGCGGGCTTTCCAGAGGCATCATGGTCATACTGGACGCCGGGAGCATCATCGACGTCATCATCCATGCACTGTCACAGGCAGTTGGAATCCTTCCGCCTTCCCTGGCGGTTATCGGGATATTCTTCATACAGTTATTGTTCAACTTCCTTGTGAATTCAGGTTCCGGACAGTTCCTGATCACGATGCCCATACTGGCGCCGCTCGGCGCGCTGGTCGGCATCAACAGCCAGACGATGATACTGGCATCCCAGATGGGAGACGGGTTTACGAATCTGCTTTTTCCGACGTCAGGCGTATTGATGGCGTGCCTGGCTTTTGCTAAGATCCCGTATCAGAAATGGGTGAAGTTTATCTGGAAGTACATGTTGATAGTGACGGTTCTCGGCAGCATCAGCCTCGTGACAGCTCAGCTGATTGACTATGGGCCGTTTTAAGAAGGACGGTGGTGTTGGAATGTATGTAATCAGGAATTGTTTTCTTATAGACGGGATTGCGGATGAGGGCATGGAACATGCCATGGTGGCAGTGGACGGGAATCGGTTCTGCTACGTGGGAAGGGAAACAGAAGAGGCGCTTGAGCTATACCGGGACTGGGAGATGACAGATGCCGGCGGACGCACGGTGATGCCCGGAATGATTGACGCCCATGTACATCTTTGCATGAACGGGGAACCGGATAACTTCCGCGGCATGATTATGGAACAGGCCGGCCTGGCGGCTATCCATGGTGTCAGAAGAGCGCAGGAGGATTTGAAGGCGGGTTTTACGACAATCCGATGCTGCGGTGAAAAAGGCGAGATAGATATGGATATCCGGCAGGCGGTACAAGAGGGCTCGGTCATAGGGCCCCGCATTCTCGCCAGCGGCAAGGCGCTTACGATAACAGGAGGACATGGTGATATGTTCTCGGACAATTCGATGGAAGCCGACTGGATAGCAGAAGTGTGCGACGGAGAAGATGAAGTGAGGAAATGTGCGAGAAAACGAATCAAGCGCAGGGCAGACAATATCAAGCTCATGGCGACCGGCGGGGGAATGTCTCCGGGGCCTGCCACGGTGGCTCAGTTCAATATAGAAGAGATGGCTGCCGCGGTACGGGAAGCAGAAAAGAACGGCATCTGTACGGCAGCCCACTGCATCGGTGAAGAAGGCTGCTCCAACGCCGTGGAAGCGGGAGTCCGCACGATTGAACACGGGACTTTTCTGAATGAGGCGACAATCGCGAGAATGAAAGAAAAAGGAGCCTGCCTGATGAGTACGCTGTGCGCGTTCCGGACGATACAATACGGCGCGTCTGCCGGCGTGCCGGCAGACCATCTGCAAAAGGTAGAAATGTTCGCACGGCACCACTATGTGAATCTGCAAAAAGCGCTGGAAGCAGGAGTAAAAGTAGGCGTTGGCACAGATACTGGAACACCGTTCAATTACCACGGGGAGAACGCGTACGAACTGGAATGTCTGACACGCAACGGCATGACGCCGATGGAGGCGCTCAAAGCGGCGACATCCGTGAATGCTGAGGCGCTGCTGCAGAAAGACATCGGGAGCATAGAACAGGGAAAGACTGCGGATATGCTTCTTATAGACGGGAACCCGCTTCTGGATATCCGAATACTTCAGGATAAGGAACGTATAAGAAAAGTATTCAGAGACGGCGTGGCTGTCGTTGACCGGGAGGAAGGAATCATGCCTGCATTCTAAAATGTGGGAACAGGAAGAGAGGCTATATGAAAAAAACAGGTATTCTGCCTTATGCGGCAGGTGTCGTGATGGCCGTGTTTTTCGGACTGTCGTTTCTCGTAACGCAGCAGGGGCTGGCCGAGATTCCTCCGATGGTGCTGATGAGCTTCAGGTTCGCGCTGGCAGCAGTCTTTATGACTCTCTTGAGGGCGTTCGGCGTCATACATATCAGCTATAAGAACAAGCCGGTGATGGGTGTCATTGCCCTCTCGGTGTTCTACCCGGGAATCTCATTTTTCTTTGAGACGATAAGCCTGCAGTATGTATCATCTTCCCAGGCAGGCATATTAGTGTCTATCATGCCTATATTCGTGACGCTGTTCGGCATATTGATACTGAAGGAAAAGCCGATGAGAATCCAGGTGTTTTTCATCATCGTGTCCGTGACAGGGGTGATGATCACCGTTATATTTGCCAAGAGCAGCGGAAATCAGGGGACATTCTTCGGAATCATGCTGATGCTCATATCTGTGCTCGGGGGATCTGTCAACAACGTGCTCTCACGGAAGTATTCTAAATATTTCTCATCCGTCGAGATAACGTATACGATGATATGCCTGGGAGCCGTCATATTCACATGCATATCGCTTGTGCAGGGGATTTTTGACCGGACGGTGATTAAGGCGTATCTCGTGCCGTTCGGCTCTGCGAAAATGCTGTTCGTGGTCGTGGAATTGAGTATCGGAACTTCAGCGGTGGCGTTCTTCTGTATGAATTACATGCTATCTAAGCTGAAAGCGGTCAATGCGGCAGTATTCATCAATCTTGCAACAGTGATATCCATCGCGGCCGGAGTGCTCATCGTGAAGGAGCATCTGTACTGGTACCAGGTCGTGGGAGGGATATTGATTGTGCTGAGCGTGTGGGGGACCAATTATTTTGAAAACCGTGTAAAAAATTTAAAGGAAAAGGAGGGTGAATGATTTATGGAAGATAAGAAAGAAAAACGTTTGGAATTCAGAGGAGGGAGCTTTTTCGCCGTATTGCCGCTCATATTGTTCGTCATCGTCTGTATTATGCTTTTCGTCGTCTTTAAAGTGTTTGAGATGGAAGGGCTCTGCATGGGCGGGATTCTTGTAATCATTATCGGAAGCCTTTTTGCCAAGGACTGGAGCCACTACTGGCGCGCCGTCGTCAAAGGGATGACTTCGGAGATGATGAATACGCTTGCATTGATTCTGCTTGTGGTCGGCATCTTCGCTAAAATGATGTCACGCGGGGGAGTTGCCCAGGGATTTGTATGGCTCGGCGATTCCATGGGGCTGCATGGCGGCATGTTCGTCGTATTTGCATTTGTCGCCACGAGCATCATATCTATGTCCACCGGTACTTCTATCGGGACATTGTTTTCCGGATTTCCGATTCTCTATCCGTCGGGGATCCTGCTCGGTGCCCACCCGCTGTACCTGGCAGGGGCTATCCTGTCCGGAGCCATATTCGGAGATAACATCGCCCCCATATCTGACACGACGATTGCGTCGGCAGCTTCACAGAGCTACAAGAACAAAAAGGGTACGGCTGACATTGGCGGTGTCGTAGCTACCCGCCTGAAATATGCGCTTGTCGCCATGGCTATCGCATGCGTACTGTTCCTCGTGCTCGGCAATGCCGGCGCGGGAGACCCGGCAGGAAAAGAGATTCTGGAAGCATATAAGGATCCGAAAGGCCTCATCATGCTTATCCCTGTCGCGGTGCTTCTTACGGTTGCGATTATTAAAAGAGATATCTTCATCGCGGTGACGTGGGGCATCCTATCCGGTACGGCCATCGGGCTTGCCGCAGGAATCCTTGCGCCGGCTGATATCGTATCCGTACAGGACGGGGCGCTGGCCGGATTTGCCATAGACGGCATCAGGAACATGCTCGGAACGGTCGGCTATCTGTATGCGGTCGCCGGAATCATCGGCGTGCTCAATGAGAGCGGGATGATGCAGAAGATGATAGACGCGCTGCTCAAGAGCAAGCTGAACAAGTCGATTATCGGCTCCGAACTCATCATCGGCTTTGGCATCATCCTGACTTCCATATGCCTTGGTTCAGCCAACGGGCCGGCTATCATCATGTATGGGCCGATTGCAGACAAGATAGGGCAGGAGAGCGGGCTGCACCCTTACCGGCGCTCAAATCTTCTGGACGGTTTTGCAAGTACCCTGTCTGTCATTATACCATTTACGAGCTCTTTTATCTTTATCGTTATCAGCTGTATCACAGGTCTGATGGAAGAATATACCTTTATACACGCCATAAACCCGATTGCCCTGGCGGGGGCGACCTTCCACTGCATCGCTTTGTTTGGCGTATTTCTGTTCTCCGTGCTGACAGGATGGGGCAGGGAATACGAAGGCCCGGACGGTGAGCGCGTCAAAGCGAAAGAGCATAGCTAAGAAAGTAGAGAATAGTGTCGTATAAAAGGGAGGCCCGGGCTTCCCTTTTTGGTTGACGAGGTTTTGCGCAGAGGGTATAATGATTTTAATTGTGTAGAGAGGTGCGCGTATATATGGAAAATGAAAATAAAAACATGCAGGAGGGTGGCCAGGAGAAGGATAAACGTTCTGACTATTATGCAAAGCAGCCCAGATTCGGGGGTAAGGGCCCGTCCAAGATCCGTCAGCAGTTCAACCGGGGAATGACGGCTTTTCTCGTGGTGGCGGCGAGCATATTATTCTACTTCGCACTCCTTCGGCTTACGAACCTGTCGGAAGGATTCACGAAGATATTCGACGTGCTCAAGCCGGTCATCTATGGCTGTGTGTTCGCTTATCTGATGAATCCGATTGTCAAGCAGGTGGACAGGTATCTGGCTCCGGTTTTTGAGACGAAGATAAAAAAACGTGACGGGGCAAGGAAGCTATCAAGGGCATGCGGCATATTCCTGTCCATTGTCATCTTTTTTATACTGATTATCACGCTGTGCAATCTGCTCATCCCGGAACTGTATTCCAGCATACGTAATCTGGTCTATACCCTTCCGGGACAGCTGAACGATCTCGTCGATAAGCTCAACAATGTGCAGCTTGAGGATTCGACAACAGGCGCCCTTATCAAGACGGCGGTGGAGGAAGGCACAGATATGCTGCAGACATGGCTGCGCACGGACCTTCTGACCAGGGCGAACGATATCATGTCCAACCTGACGGTAGGGGTTATCAACATCATCAGCGAGATTGTCAATGCGCTGATAGGAATTATCGTATCTATCTATATCCTGTTCAGCAAAGAGACGTTCTCACGGCAGAGCAAGAAGGCGGTGTATGCGGTTATGAAGCCAGAGCACGGCAATATGCTGCTCCACCTGGCGACAAAGAGCAATGAGATATTCGGAGGCTTTATCATTGGAAAGATTATAGATTCGCTCATAATCGGGGTGCTCTGCTTTATGGGGCTGTCCATCCTGAATATGCCTTACACGATGCTCGTCAGCGTTATTATCGGTGTTACGAACGTCATCCCGTTCTTTGGCCCTTATATCGGGGCCATACCGAGCGCGGTGCTCATATTGCTGTCCGACCCTGTAAAAGGGGTATATTTCATCCTCTTTATCCTGCTCCTGCAGCAGTTTGACGGCAACATACTCGGTCCGAAGATACTCGGAGACTCCACAGGACTTTCCGCTTTCTGGGTCATCGTGGCTATCCTGCTCGGCGGCGGCCTGTTCGGATTTGTCGGAATGATCATGGGTGTACCGACGTTTGCGGTCCTCTATTATATCGTACAGATGATATTGAACAACAAGCTGGAGCGGAAGAAGCTGCCGGCGGATTCAAAGTATTATGACACGATGAGTTATGTAGATAATTCAGGAAAATACATCCATTCTGAAGTACAGCATGCAGATAAAAGGGAGGGAAAATAATATATGCCAATCAGAGTACAGAATGACCTTCCGGTCAAAGAGATACTGGAACGTGAAAATATATTTGTGATGGATGAATTCCGGGCGACGCACCAGGATATCCGCCCTATCAGAATCGGGCTTTTGAACCTCATGCCTCTTAAGGAAGAGACGGAGCTCCAGATACTCAGGTCGCTGTCCAACACGCCGCTGCAGGTAGACGTGATATTTGTCAACGTATCAAGCCATGAATCGAAGAATACGCCGACGAGCCATCTGAACAAATTCTATCAGACGTTTGAAGAGATAAGAGACCAGAAGTTCGACGGCTTTATCATAACCGGGGCGCCGGTGGAACAGATGCCTTTTGAAGAGGTGGATTACTGGGAAGAGCTGAAGGAAATCATGGAGTGGACGACGACCCATGTGACATCCACGCTGCACTTGTGCTGGGGAGCGCAGGCGGGGCTCTATTACCACTATGGTATCGACAAGGTACAGCTTGACCGTAAGCTCTTCGGCGTGTTCCGCCACAAGGTGATGAACCGGAAGATACCGCTCGTGCGCGGGTTCGACGATGTGTTTTACGCCCCCCATTCCAGACATACGGATGTACCTGCTGAGAAGATACATGCAGATGAGAGGCTGACGATGCTTGCGGAATCGGAAGAAGCCGGCGCCTTCCTTGTGATGGCCCGGGACGGACGGCAGATATTCGTGATGGGGCATCCGGAATACGACAGGATTACACTGGACGGCGAGTATAAGCGTGATGCTGGAAAAGGGCTGCCGATTGATATCCCCGTGAACTACTATCCGGAGGACGATTCGGATAACAGGCCGCTGCTGACGTGGAGGGCACATGCCAACAACCTGTACACGAACTGGCTCAATTACTACGTCTACCAGGTGACACCTTACGATCTGGACGGGACGCCGTTCTAGAATGCCGGAAAAGCCTGTGGCTGACACGTTTGTGAGGGATTATAATTACTCTTATGATTGGGAAGCAGCTGTATTTTGTAGACGAAATCTGGGCAGGAGTATTTAGTTAATACCTTGTTAAGCAGTAAGTATCTTGAAGGAAAATGAATGATTCAGCAGGCAAGCCATGTAGTGAGTGCGAACGTTATTCGTTTTATATTTATTAGACTTATATTGGCATGGAACAAAAAAAGACTGATAAACAGAGACTTTTATGACTTGGTCACAGTTTATCAGTCTTAGCATGTCAATGTAGGTATTGTATTATAGTGCATATACTATGCTGATTTTAAATGGGTGAATTAGACCTAAAGTCTGCATTGCATAGCAATAATTATTACCAAATCCAACTGCGAGACTATCATACTTTCCCCATGCAAAATCGTATACATCTGTAATATAATAAGTTGCGGCATAGCCATTACTCTGTTTCTTAAATGCTACTTGATAGTTAACATTATGCAGAGCTGTATATTGGTCTAAAGAAGAGTTGGCTATTGTATATGCGAATGTACCATATACTGAACCTTGCAGTTTACCAGTTTGTGCTATTTCAATATTAAATTGTAATTCGATTTTATCAAAGAGCTCTTGAACAAAAGCGCATTTACTTGCCCAGTCATCATTGCGATTATAATATGTCGGTGGATTATTTTGATCAGCATGACGCATATATTTTGCTGTTTGTGTACATCCCTTAGATTCTACCATCAATATACCGGCATAATAAGCGGTTCTTGCTGCATCAATAGGATTAACTCTGGTAATTGCAGCTTTATTTTCTTGTGATTCAACTAAAGCATTAGCATTTTCTTGCGCCATTTTTAGTTCTTCATTTGTTTTTTTATTCATTTCAATTGATTGAATCAAAGCTTCATTGACAAATTCGTTAAGCTCTTCAGAATTTGTATGTATTTCTTTATTAAACAAATCAATAACATTGTTTATGAAGGCTTTATCTACCAAATTTCTTTGAGAAGCATCTTCTATTGCTGCTTGCGTCTCCGGATATAATTTAAATTCCTCATTGGCTTTAGCAATAGTTGAAAACATTAATATTGATAAAATTAAAGCTATCATTAATGAAGAGGTTATACGGCTCAAATATTTTTTCATATTTTATTCCTTCCTGATATAAAATCGGTACTTAAAACTCGTTGTTCCCTTTCGGCGGAGTTTAAGATGCATGGAATCCTCCAAGCAAAAAGCTAATAGCAAACAAATCAACAAAACAAAAAGCAATAAAGAGACCAAATGACAAACTAAAGAAAATAATATTTCTTGTTGAGCTTATACTATACATAGAATATTTATCTCTAAATATGACCGCAAATATGATTGCTGCTATCAATGTAATTATCCAAATTTTCAAGCAGACAGGAAGTATATTTAATATTATATAATTGCTTTTTGTTTGTTCACCCTTCAGATAAATAAATGCTATATAATTCAAGAATGCTGTAAAGAAGGGGACTAAAATTAAAAATATATAAATGTATATTTTTAGAATGAGCTTTTTTATTTTATCTTCCTCCTCTTTGCCTATAGATAATAGTACTATTATGTATATAATAACTATATAATAGCGAGTTAAAAAATTATAGGTTCTGTCTTTATATTACTAAGTCTTGACCTTAAAAAGTATAAAGCGTTTATTCTGTGTCCGAAGGATATTTCAAGGAAGTTCAGTATAATATTATAGTCATAATTCATAAAGTCTGTCCATATATTTATATAGATAAAATGGACAAAGGAGCGGAGTATAAATATGGCCAGAAGGACAAAGTCTTATGAGGAACAGATGGAAGTGCTGGACGTACAGATAGCCAGGGTTCAAGGGAAACTGGATTCGCTGCTGCGGCAGAAAGATGAGGTTATAGCTAAAAAGCAGGAGCAGGAATTAAAAGAGCTGTATCGGCTGCTCCAGGAACATAATCTTACGGTCCGGGAAGCGACACATATAATCAATGCCCAAGGCGGGCAGAGTACATAGGGATGAACTGTAAGTAGGAAGGCGTCGACAGCCGGGTACCAGCTGTTGGCGCCTTCCTTTTTATCTTCCCGGGTATAGCAGGACGGAGGCTGTAAATATATCCGGCGTGTAATCAAACTCCGCTATGCCCCCATAACTGGCCGCTACGGATTTGATACTGGCAATGCCGATGCCAGGAGTCCTGTCACGGTTTGATTTGGTTGAGAGAATCTGACCATCCTTCTGGTAGATGATACCGCTGAAGCCATTTTCCATACGAATAAAGACTGTGCCTTCTTTTTCTTGTATGTAAAGACGTATAAACTGGTGCTCCTCGTCTGCATCTAATGCCGCAGTAACCGCATTTTCCCACAAGTTACCTATGATTACCGCCAGGTCACAGCCCGCTATTTTGATATCCTGAGCCAGTTTCAGCTTATATATGACCTCGATGCCTGACTGTACGGCAAGCATCTCATAGCGGCGGCAGAGAGTGTTGACGACAAAGTTCTCACATAGGGCAGGCTGTATGTTTGCCGCGGTGCTCGTTTCATACTCGTTCAGATATTCAAGAGCCTTGTCTGTGTCTCCGCTTTCTAACAGCCCTTTGAGCACCTGAATATGCTGCCGATGGTCATGCCGTATGCGGCGGATCTCTTCTGCATGGATCTCGATGTCATCCGTGCGTGAACGCTGCAGGTCAAGCTGGTGGGCGAGCTGTATATGTCTCTCTTTTTTTTCTGTGGCTTTCGAAGATTGTGCTACTGCCGATGCCAACTGGGAGTATGTCACAAAAGCACAAATCATTAGTATGAGCCTCATGAGATTCGCTTCTACCTGAGTGTCTTTTTCTGATACAGGGTAGAAGTAGACCTGGACGAAGTAAAGCAAGAGGAAGAGCATCGGTATGTACCAGATGCGATGGTATGCCGTCGCTTCTGCCTTTCGCAGCATGTTATACATTTTGCCGGTGATGATGGCAAAAGGAGGAGCAATCAGAAGAAGCGGCAGCGCGTGTCCGGGGATATCTCCGGGAAGATAACCGCTAGATGTTGCTATCCAGGGAAACCATGCGGCATAAGCAAAATATGTTACGCTGATACTGAGATATTGAACGTGGATGGACAGACAAAGTACGAATAAAATGTGGCTGCTTTCCTCGCATACGACAGACTTCAGGCAAAAGTAACCTATGAAAAGCATAATCGTAAGGGAGGACAGCTCATAGTCCATGTAAAACGGGAGCCGGGAACAGATCTCTGAGGCGGCGACGGATAGCGCGCCAAAAGCACAGCTCAGAGTTATGATATATACTGCAAGGCGGCAAATACATGCTTTTAGCTGTTTGCGGAAAATATAGAGGCAAAAACAAGCTGTGGAGGCTGTCTGGATAAAGACAACAAAAAACTGGCATATATTAGATGTCATAATTCCTGTCCGTCCATTTTCTGAAAGATATAGTTCATATATCGGCTTCTGAGCTGGGATTTCCTGTCGCGGGATATCGGTATGGTTCTTCCGTCCTTCATGAGGAAACTATCCTCCATTATCTTCTGTACATAGTCCATATTTATAATAAAGTAACGATAACATCTCAGAAAAGGAGCGCCGCCAAGCGCCTCTTCAAGAGAGGACAGTGACTGGCTCACGTTTATCTCTCCTTTTGACGTGTGCAGAATCGTCTTATGCCCATACACTTCGATGTATTGTATGCCGGAGACGGCAATGTTAAGCGGTATGCGTTCAGAGGTCACGTGAAGCGTCCTTTCATATAAATTCAGCCTGGCACGGACGCGGCGCATTGCTTCGCAGAAAGAGGCCCACGATACAGGCTTCAGAAGGTAGTGGGAGGCATCTGTGTCGAAACCGTCCGCATAGTGCTCCTGGCTCGTCGTCGTGAAGACAATGGCGCCGCAGAAGCCTTTGTCCCGCAGAATGTGGGCGGCGTCTATGCCGGAAGCCCCTTCCATATATATGTCCAAAAACAGCACATCTGCATTTCTGGACTTGTGGCTTCTGAGAAGCATGCCGGCATTCTCTATACCCTCCGCAGTAATTGCCAGATGCTTCTCTTTCGCATAACGTGTACAGTAATCCATTAGAAGCTGACGGTCGGCGGCAAAGTCATCACATATTATCGCCAGCATTTATCATCCCTCCTGTTCCATCGTAAAGACAACTTAGCAGATTCATAAAGGTTATTATACAGGAAATTTATACCAATCCAATCCGGCTTAAGGATATAAAAAACGGTTCAAGCGGCTTAGTGTTGTATGGATAGGTATAATCTGGAATAATTCTAGAAAAACTGGACCACAGAGAGAGGGTGTACATATTTGAGCATTGTATTAAAGGTCATTTCTATCGCAGTATGCCTGCTTATGGTTTATGGGCTGTGCCAGGAGATGAAAAAAAGGAATCTGTCGGAAAACCAGGCCATACTATGGCTTGGCGGCGTACTGGGACTGCTTCTGCTTTCTGCCTTTCCTCAGATACTGTCGGCTGTGGCAGGATTCCTCGGCATCTGGTGGCCACCGGCGGCTCTTATTTTTTTCCTGCTGGTCGTAATCATACTCATAATCCTGCGCCATACGGTTACGATTTCCGGAATGGAAGCAGAGATAAAGGAACTGGCGATGCAGCTTACGCTGTTGAAAGATGAGAACGAAGAGATTAAAAAAGAACTTGGGCGCAAGATAAAAGGAGAGCAGGAATAGCCATGAAAGTATTGATATGTGGAGAGTATGGGATATATTGTAAAGAGCTGATTTCGCGTCTGAAAAAAGAAAACCATGACATATTTGTCATAACTGGTTCGGAAAAGCCGCGGAGGGAGAAGCCGAGGAGCGGAGTGTTCCAGGAGTACAATTTCAGCTATAGGAGTAAAAATGTATGTACTGTCATGAAAAATATTATGGCAGATATCGTGATTATCCTGGGGGCCTGTGATACTAAGTATACGTGGAGGGATACGGGACAGGAATCGGTACGCTATCTGACAGGTATTACCAATCTGCTGATGTGCGCAAAGGAGGCCGGCATACCTCAGGCCATTTATTGTTCGTCCCTGGGCGTATATGAAGACGTCAAGTGTAAAGAGATTGACCAGGAGACAGCGTTTGATTCGCACTCTGTGTTTCTGCAGACGGTCATTCAGACAGAATTCATGTGCGAGGAACAGAACAGGCCGGGAGAGTTTCAGATAAGCGTCATCCGCTATCCTGAGATATACGGAGATTACAAAACACATGACTACAATATATGTTCCCGTATCATGGAACAGTTCTGGAGCAGTCCGGAGGTGGACATAGAGACGGCGAGGCAGCACAGGGTGCTGTACGTCAAAGATGCGGCAGATGTGCTGGTGCGGGTGCTTATGCAGGAAGAAAAGGAACGGTGCTATCTGGTTCCGGGAACTACGTATACGGAACGGAACATACTGGAAGCTGTCCGTCACGTGGTAAAGGGGCGGGAGCCAGAAGTGCATGAGCTGGATACTGCACCAGAAAATCTGCCTCAAATCCGGTCATCCTGTGCAGAAAACCTGGGATTATATGAAAAATACAGCCTTGAAGACGGACTGACGGAACTCTATAAGATATGTGAAAAGGAAAAAGAGCTGGATGTAAGGGAAGAGACGAAAAAATCTGTCGTCAGAGAGAAGCTTATCCCGCTGGCAGAAAATGCGGGCCTTTTCCTTGTCGTGACACTTCTTCATTATCTGCTGAAAGATACATGGTTCGGAAGCGTTTTAGACTTTTACCTGCTCTATGTAGTTGCCGCCGCTGTCGTATACGGATGCGCCCACTCGTTGTTCGCATCGTTTCTGACGCTCATCGCCAAGATAGGGGAAATATTCATAGTGGGTCAGACCTTTGAGTATGCAGCCTTCACGGAGATGCTTCAAATTCTTATTATTGGTGTTCTCGTCGGCTATATGCATGATAAATACAAGAGAAGATACGGAGATCTGGAAGACGAGAAAAAGTATTATCAGAGCGAGCTTATAGATATGACAAGAATATATGACGGCAACAGATATATAAAAGAGATATATGAAAAACGTCTCGTCAACTATGAGAACAGCATGGTAAAGATCTATGAAACTGTCAGCCGGCTTGATTTCTGGGAACCACAGAAAGTCATATTCCAGTCGATTGACGTCGTACGTGAACTGTTGGACATGGAGGACGTGGCTATCTATATCGCAGGAGGCAGTTCGGACTACATGCGTCTGGCCGCGGCTTCGACGGAGAAGTCAAGAGAGCTCGGCAAATCTCTGCTGGCGGACGAGAAGTTTTTCATGTACCAGGAACTGGTGGAAAGAACAGTTTACAGAAACCGTGAGTTAGAAACAAATCTTCCGGCGTATGCCTGTGGAATCTATGAAAAGGAACGTCTCAGCGCAATAGTCATGCTCTGGACGAGAGATCTTACGAAAGTAAGCCTGTATGAGGCCAATATGCTTGCGCTTATATGCCGGCTGATAGAATCATCTATGAACCATGCAACGACTTATTGGAATAGGCTGGCAGACCAATACATAGAAGGAACGTATATACTCCGGGAAAAGGAATTTGAAAAGATATGGCAGATATATGAAGAGGGTTCCAGGGCAAAAAAACTGGAATATTCGATGCTCAGAATATCTGGTCAGGCGGTGCAGGATCAGAGTGGATTCCTATATCAAAAAATATGTTCACTTGTCAGGCAGACAGACATACTTGGAGAGAAGGAGGGAGACTTGTGCATCCTTCTGACGAACACGAACGAGAAGGAAGCCGGTTATGTAGTAGACAGATTTCATAAGGCCGGAATACAGGTAGGCAATAGCGGATGATAGGGAGGATAACTTGGAGAACAGATGGTTTATTGTGATTATAATCGTGAACACGTGTCTGGCAACAGCATACTTCATCTACAGAGGGATAGTCAGGAAAGAATACCGCAAGGCGGCCCTTCTCGGTGCATTCATGCTGCTTACGCCGGCAGCAGGCGTGCTGTTCCTGGCTGGCAGCGAAGCTGTCAATATCTTGCTGTTCCGCAAGAGAGACGGCTTGCTCAATGAGGATGAGCTGAGCTTCAACAAGAAGAGGGTTCGTATGATTATCAGTGACGATATAGAGAAGGAAGTAGACAGAGTTCCGGTAGAGGAAGCGCTGATTATTTCCGATACGGCCAGCAGGAGACGCTCCTTTCTGGAAGTGCTGAAGCGCCCTGACGCAGAAGACTATATGTCAACGATACAGGGGGCGATGGAACGGACAGATCCGGAGGTCGTACACTACGCCGCATCCTATATTACAGATACGATTGCAAAATACAAAGACACAGAGAAGAGACTTCGGGATATATGTGAGGAGAGCAAGGACCCAGATTCGCTCCGTATCTATCTTCAGTTCTGCAGAGACATGCTCCATAAAAATATATTAAGTGATCTTGAACAGAAAGTATACGTGAATTATTTTGATGGCTACATGAAGGAACTGTATGAGAAAGACAAAGAGAAGCTGAGTGGAGGTATGCTTGCCGATATCATAGGATTCTGGATGGACCAGGGGGGATATGTGTACGCCGGAAGGTGGGCAGCGTATGCCGAAGAATATATGGATACAGAACTAGCGGCAGCCAAAGCGGTTTTGAAATACAATTTTACTTCCGGAAACAGGGAGAAATTCTTGAATACGGTCAATCGAATCAAAGAATCCCCCCTCATACTGGACGCAGAGGCGCTGGAATGGATACGGTTTTATGACCAGGCAGGATGGTAGACTGAGATGGTATGGGAAAATATATGGACGATAATATGGAGCTCCGCCGGCTATATGGTGCTTACCTTTTCGCTGCCTGCGGTATGTTTGGGGAAATACGTGGCGCGAAAGGGGCATACCTTCCGTTTCTTCTTTTATCAGTGTGTTGGAAACCTGTATATCAATTACGTGATGTTACTGCTAGGTTTTCTACACTTTGTAAACTTTGCTTCTCTGCTTGCCACACTTGTCCTTCTCCCGCTGTCGCTGACCGCGTGGAGAGAACGTGGAAGATTGGCCGCATTGTATGGTACTGCCGTCAAGGTGCTCAGAGAGCTGGTCATCGGCACATACGGATTTCATGTATTGCAGGCGAGAATCTGCGGCCGTATCAGAAAGGGGATTTCTGCAAAAAGGAAGCTGCTGGATGGCAACGTTGCGGAGACAGTCATCTTCTGCGCAGTCATGGCCTGGGTCGTATGGTTCTATGGATGGTATAAGCTGCACAATACTGCATACGGGCATACGGATGAAGAGACACACCTGTATTGGATTGGTTCACTTATACACGGCAATGTATTTCCCGCAGGCATGTACCCTCACGGGGTGCATACACTCAATGCAGCTCTGGGCGTACTGCTTCCGCTCAATGTTACGAGGGTATATCTGAACTTTTCTGTCCTATCCGTTTTTTTGATTTTTACGTCAGCATACATACTGTTCAGGAGCAGCTTTTCAAATAGGTTTGCCGCATTGGGCGGATGGGCCGTTTTTATACTGGCTGACATATTTTCCCCTACGTCTTATGTTCGGTTCCAGTTTTCTTTTCCGATGGAATTTGGGCTGATAGCTGCCTTTGGCATGATATATGCCATGTTTTCCTATATGAAGGAAAAGGACCGGAGAGACCTGATTCTGTTTGGGGCATGTATTGCGTGGACGCTGATGGCTCATTTCTATATTACTATATTATGTTTGATTATCTGTATCTGTTTCGGCCTTTTGTTCTTAGTGCCAATTTTAAAGAAGAAGCTGCTGCTGCGGCTTATCGCAGGTGGACTGGCAGGAGTGGTGCTGGCCTGTATCCCCTATGCTTACGGCCTTATGAACGGGTACAAATTTGAGCGGTCTATCGAGTGGGCGTTTGGAATCGTAGATACGACGGCTGCTTCGGAAAGCACAGAAGCCCTGGGTGAAAAGGAAAGTACAGATAAAAGAGAGACGGCATTTACTACGGGCTATCTGACTGCAAATTTTGCGGCAGACAAAAGGACGGTACATGTACTGATCGGACTGGACGGGGCGCTGGCGGCATATGCACTGCTTGGAATCATATTGCCGGGCAGATTCAGGCTTAAGTATCTTGGATATCTTTTTTGGGCCGTACTGTGGCCGGTATGTGCGTTTCTGTCATGCACGTATTATCTGAATCTTCCTACAATCATTGAGGTAAAGCGTATGGCAACCTTTCTGACATTCTTTACGATTCCGCTTCTGAGCCTGCCGTTTGAGGCGGTTTATGCCGCACTCAGAAAATGTGGCCTGAGAGACAGATATGCAGAAGCATCGCTTGTGCTGATTATGCTCGGCGGCATCGGAGGGATGGCACATGCGGGGAAAATAAAGGAAGAACGTTACTACAACATAACCATTTCGGAAGCAGATATGAGACTCTGTCTTGACCTCTGTGAGAATCATGAGAATGATACATGGACAGTCATATCTCCAACCAACGATCTGTCTGTCATTCGATATGATGGATATCATTATGAAATCGTAGATTTGCTGCAAGAAATAGACCGTGGTAAGAAACGGATATATATCCCTACTCCGGAGATTTATGTGGTAACAGAGCAGCGCCCGATTTCATTTCTGGATGACAGAAGAGAAATAGACAGAAGTGACACAGCAACTGCTGAGAACTCTGGCAAAGTAAGTGCCGGGCTGGCACTCCGGGATATCGACTGGAGCGGGAGCAGGGATGCCATGCACGGTGCGGACGCCCCGTATTATTTCCAGAGGGATGCAGTCATGTCAAAGCTGCATTATTGGATGGAGACGGTCAAGCTCATATACCCAAACCACGTAACATTACATTATCAGGATGACCAGGTCACGGTGTACAAAATTGAACAGGATGCGTATTTTACTTTAAACCTTTCAGTAGATTATAAGCAGCTTGCGATAGAAAGCGGGGAGACATCAGGTGAAGAAGATATTGATTATAATACCGGCATTCAATGAAGAGGAGAATATAGGGACGCTTCTTGGCGGAATGAAGGACATGGGGATAGAGGAGTCCATGGATGTTCTAGTGGTCGATGACGGATCTCGCGACCGGACGGCCCAGATAGTGGAGGAATCTGGTTTCAAAGTAATCCGCCTTCTCTTTAATATGGGGTATGGGGCAGCGCTTCAGACAGCCTACAAGTATGCGGTAACGAAGCATTACGACTACCTGCTTCAGATGGATGCGGACGGTCAGCATAATCTGACGAATATCAAGATAGTATGTGAGCGGCTCGGCTGCTTTGAAAAGGAGCAGGAAAGCTTCCCGGATATCGTCATCGGCTCCCGGTTCCTGGAGGGAAGCCAGACGTTTCTCATATCGGGAATGAAAAAATTGGCCATAAGCTGTTTCAGAAAGATTATAAAACGGGTTACGGGGCAGAGCCTGACAGATCCGACGAGCGGGCTCCAGGGGATGAACCGGCGGGCCTTCTCTTTCTATTCCCTGTTTAATAATTTTGACCTCAAATACCCGGATTTGAATATGATAGTACAGATGCTGCTTCTCGGATTTAAGATTGAAGAGGTTCCTGCTGTTATGACGGAACGGACTGCGGGTGAATCGATGCATTCCGGCCTGCTGAAGGTTGGAAAGTATATGGTTCTGATGCTGCTCAGTACGTGGAATGCGTATCTGCGGTATAAGACAGGGAGCAAAGTATGAAATTACTAGAGAGTTTTAATATCTCCAAAAAAAATCAGGTCAGAAAATACATATTCGGATATATTGTAGTCATATTATTCTGCCTGTTGTTCGTCTTTCTGCTTTTGGGGAATCTGAATAATATATGGAGAAGCATTCAGATGAAGGATGAGCTTGAAATAGACGAGCGTGAGGAATACAAAAAAGTGGTGGAGCTTGCCGGACGGCAAGAAAGAGAGTCTGCCGGAGGACGGAAGGGGGATGAAGATATTATTCTCTGGGGACGGGAAGGAGGCTACCCTGTTACGTCGCAGCAGCTACACAATATGAAAAAGGGTTATCTTGAAAAAGAAGAACTGTCAGAATGCAGAAGGGCAGAGATTCTGTTTATCTGCAGGACGGCCTTCGATTTGGAGGAGCTAGACCTCCTGAGACGGTATAGCGATGAGGGGATGACGCTTTTCTTCACACATATTCCTGAGGCGGGGCTGCTCGGTGATGACACGGTGAAGAGCCTTTTAGGAATTGAAAGGTATAAGGGGATGGAAAGGAAAAAGGGAATCCGTCTGACCAAGGAGCTTTTGTCTGGCAGCATCACGGAGAACAGGGAAAAATTTACGATGAAGTCGGTAACGCTTAAGCCACAGACTGAAGTGTACGCTACTGCCCTGGAGAAGGGAGAGGTTAAAAGTGAAGATTTGTCTCCAGTATTCTGGAGGTATAAAAGAAACATAAGCTGCGGCAGCGTCTATGTTGTAGACGGACAGCTCATGAATGGGCCTGCCGGATACGGAGTGGTGAGCTTTCTGTTTAAAGACTTATACGGAGCTTACATGTACCCAATAATAAACGCATACTGTTTTGCAGTATCCGGGATGCCCTACACAGACGAGTTTTCATCGGAATTCCTGAATTCAGAGTACGAAAGAGACAGCGCAGGGGTGCAGAATGATATTTTCTTCCCCGAATTCAAAAGATGTGAAGAACGTTATGACATTGCGACAACATGGTACAGCCCGGATAAGATGAAACTCAAGAATGCAAAGGACGAGCTGCTCAAATATCATCTTGAAGGAATAGAAGAAAAGAGGGATGAGATAGGTACGCTCGGACTACGGAAGACAGTAAAGTCGCCGTTTGACAATGAACTTAAGGAATGGGAGCCTTCCTTTCAGTGGGTGGAGGGGGAGACGGGCAGAGTATGCCTTCCTTATAATAGGATAAAAGACCGGAGCTACGAAAATGTGGTATTCGACAATCTGGGAATGTGCAAAGGAACGGGATTTAATGTAGTCTACGCTGATATTACGCCGTTTCTGCAGGAACAAGAAGAGAAGGACGGGGACGACTGGGTTGATTTCTGCCGCAGCATGGAGACCGTACTTGGAGTGGAAAAAGAGAGGCAGCCATGGCTTGAGCGGGTCACTGCAGCTGAGGCTGTATACAGGGTGAAAGCTTATGAGCTGCTGGAACCGGAGATTACATATTCCAATGGGAAGATAGAGACGGACATCGGAAATTTTACGGGCAGGGCATATTTCTACCTGTCGCTGCCAGGAGAGGTAAAGACAGCCGAAAATGCAAAGCTCAAGGAATTGTATGACGGCTTCTATATGGTGGAAGCAGTGGGAGAACATGTAAGCATAGTATATGAGGAGATAGAGAGATGAAGGTTTGCCTGATTGTTGAAGGTGCATATCCATACGTTACGGGAGGGGTATCCAGCTGGGTACAGGGTCTGATGCTCAGTATGCCGGATGTAGAATTTGTCGTGCAGACGATAGCAGCCGCGCCGTGCGCAGACCGGCAGTTCAAGTATAAGATTCCTTCCAATGTCAGTGAAATCCAGGAAGTGTATCTGCTGGACGATGATTATGTAGACAACAGGACTCAGAAAAAGATTACCCTTACCGGTGAAGAGTATGATGCATTTGAGAAGCTTTTGTTTGAGGATAGCCCTGACTGGGATGTGGTTATCCGTTTCTTCGCAGAAAAAGACATTTCGTTGAATGCATTGCTGTCAGGAAGAGATTTTTTCAAGATGTCGCTGGACTATTATAATGCCAATTACAGAAGAGTCGTATTCTCTGACTTCTTATGGACGATGCGCTCTTTATATCTGCCGCTGTTCACGATACTTAAGTCCAGGACGGAGAAGGCAGATTTGTATCATTCCGTATCGAGCGGCTATGCGGGAATATGGGGCAGCATGGAGAAATGCATACACGGTGCCCCTTTCCTGATGAGCGAGCATGGATTGTACACGCGGGAGAGGGAAGAGGAGATTATAAAAGCAGACTGGGTGAGCGGAATATATAAGGATATCTGGATCAGCCAGTTCAAAAAGATTGGGGAATGCTGCTATGGGCATGCAGACAAGGTCGTATCACTTTTCGAGGAAGCGAGAGAATTTCAAATTGAGCTTGGATGCGAAGCAGATAAGACCGTTGTTATACCAAATGGCGTAGATTACCGGAAGTATGAAGATATACCAGGAAAAGACAAAGGTGACGAATATATCAATATAGGTGCCATTCTCCGTGTCACCCCGATTAAAGATGTAAAGACGATGCTGCGTGCATTTGCCCTGGCCAAAAATAAAAATCCGATGCTGAAGCTATGGATTATGGGCAGTCTGGACGAGGCAAAGGAATATGCGCAGGAATGCCGTGATATGGTCCGGGACATGAAGCTGGCGGATGTTGTATTTACCGGCATTGTCGATGTAAAGGCCTATATTGGAAAGATGGATTTTCTCATCCTGACGAGTATCAGTGAGGGACAGCCTCTATGTATACTGGAGGGCTTTGCCTCCAGGCTTCCTTGTATCGCTACCAATGTAGGGAACAGCAGGGGTCTCATTGAAGGAGAACGGGATGACTATGGCCATGCCGGCTTCATCGTTCCTGTGATGGGTGTCTCAGAGATAGCAAGGGCTGTGCTGAGACTTGCTGAAGATGAGACGGGACGCAGAAAGATGGGAGAGGCAGGATACAGACGTGCAAGGAAATATTATGACGAAGTGGACGTATTTGATACGTACCGGAAGCTCTATGAAGAGCTGGCAGGAAACAAGGAGGTGGTATAGTGGCCGGCATAGGATTTGAATTAAAGAAGATATACAGGAAAGAAAGCATATCGAGAGGGATGATTGGAATTGTCTACAGCTCTGTCGTTACCGTCGGGCCGATGCTTATGGTCATAGCAGCCATCCTGCTGTTATATCTGTTCCTCGAAATGACGAAGGTGTCTTATGCGGACAGGGAACTTCTTTCCTCCACAATATTATACACCTTTATATTTTCTGTCATACTGACTTCTCCGTTTAATGTAGTCTTTTCGAGATATCTGGCAGATAAGTTTTACACGGAAGAATATTCGAATATACTGGCCTCTTACTATACGGGGAACTCTCTCTGCTGTATACTGGCGACGGTTCTGTTTCTTCCTGTCGGGTGGAGCCTGAGGGTGAGGGGCAGTATTGACCTGCCTTTTATTCTGGCGGCTTACATACAATGGATATCTCTTGTCATCCTGTTTTTTGCAATTACGTACCTTCACGCTACGAAGGATTATAAGATTATCGCATTGTTTTTCTTCATCGGGATGGCAGCCTGCATCGTGACGGCTCTGGCCTTCTATAATATCGGAGGGAGGGATGCGGTACACTCTATCATTTACGGCCTGGCAGCAGGCTTCTTTCTGATAGCCGTACTGGATTTCTCATATATTAAAAGATACTTCCGAAGCGTTTCAAAAGAGTATGGAGAGTGCCTGCCCTATCTTCTCCTGTTTAAGAAGCTTCTTGCGGCAAATCTTCTTTACATCCTGGGGCTTTATGTCCATAACTTCATATTCTGGACGGTACCAAGCCGTCTGCATGTAGCCGCTACCTTCTACAGCCACCAGGCGTATGATATGGCTTCGTGCCTTGCGATGTTTACGAACATTTCTGTCATGGTATCTTTTATGGTCGTTGTAGAGACGCGGTTCCATAATGCTTATAAAGAATACATGGAAGGGGTAATCGGTGGCACTTATAAGATGATAGTGAAAGCGAGAAAGAAGCTGTTCAGGACGCTGTCCCAACAGATCATACAGGTATTCGGCACCCAGGCAGCGATAACTTCAGTCATATTCTTGTTCCTTATCCTGTTCGGTACGAAGATAGGATTCGATGGTGTCACGATGGCCATATATCCGGTATTGACAGTATCTTTCCTTGGAATATTCATGATGTACGGCAACATCATCTATCTGTATTATTTTGCAGATATGACGGGTGCTGTGGTGACAGGAGCGCTATTCTTTACGGTGACGCTGGCCGGCAGCCTCTTTTCAAGGACATGGCCGATACCGTTCTGGGGTGGAGGGGTGTTCCTCGGAATGCTGGCTGGCTGGACATTCAGCTTTTTCAGAATCCGGTGGATTGAACGCAACCTGGATACGTTTATATTTTGTGATTATAAGGTGATAGACACGATGAAATCATCGAGCAAAGGTAAAGTTATCTATCGAAAGAAGGAGAACAATGCAGCCAGATAGCAGCAGAAGGTTACTTCAGTGGAATATCATCGTCAGCATGATGAGCCAGATAGCGTCTCTTATCATAAATCTGATTTCGAAGCGGGTAATCTGCATCTATCTGGATTTGGAATATCTGGGGCTGCAGAGCCTGTATTCTAATTTCTGCGATGTGCTGTCGTTTGCTTTCTTCGGCGCGGGTACTGCCATGCTGTTCAGCTTTTACGGGCCAATGGCAAAAGGTGACAAGGAGCAGCTTGCAGCTACATACAGATATTATGACAATATTTACAGGAAGCTGACGTGGATTTTCTCCGGCATCGGCGTACTGACGACGTTGCCGGCCGTATTCTCTGTCAATGCATCGATCAGTGACAGTGAGGTAGCTGTCACCTTCGTGACATTTATGCTTTCCATCGTCCTTTACAACCGGCATATGGTCAGAAATTATTATATTCAGGCAGACCAGAGAAGGTACTTTGTGGCCGCCGTCACAGGTATGGTGGATGCTTTGGCGCTTGCTGCTGAGATTCTGGTGCTCAAGCTTTTAAAAAGTTATGAGGCGTTCGTTATCTGCATCCTTCTGAAAAATCTGTTCACCAACTATATATTCGGCTGCTATCTGAAATCTCGTTACAGCTATCTCTTCACACGAGTCCCGCAATTAGAAAAGGCGGAGAAAGACAGTATTAAGGCCAATGTTACAGATATGGTGATGTACCGGTTTGGAAAGGTGCTCATAAGCAATACGGACAATATATTCATATCCAGGTTTATCAACACGGCCATGGTCGGAATCTATTCCAACTACCAGTTTATCATTGCAGGCATCACAAGCCTTGTTTCAGCTTTCTATGAAGCCGTCACGGCAAGAATCGGTCAGATGCTCTCGGTGAAAGACAAGGAAGACCAGTATGCGGAATTTAGGTTCTATTCCTTTTTGAATTCCTGGATGGCCGGGGCTTCAATCGTGTGTTTCTTTTATCTCGTGCAGGATTTTCTGAAGATATGGATGGGAGCCGTGGCCCGGCTTGACCAAAAGATTATCATCATCATTATCGTCAACTATTATCTTGAGACGTGCAGGTTTGCAACGAAGATGTACCGGGAGAGTGCGGGCCTTTTCCGCAATATCAAACGGATGATACTTATAAAAGGTATTCTTAATATCGTTCTGTCCTTTTTCATGGGAAAGTTCTGGGGACTGGAAGGAATTCTGCTTGCGACAGCGGTTTCCTCTGCCGTAACATTATTCTGGTATGAGCCGCTTGTAGTGTATAGATATTTTAAGAAAAGCTTTGTGAACGAGCTGTATTATCAGGCGGCTGCCGTCATACAGATGGCCTGTTCTTTTGTGACGGCCGGTTTGGCGGCCGGACACCTCTCTGGCAACGGGCCGGCAGGCTTTCTCCTGAAAGCGGCTGTGTGCGGAGTGTCAGCAAATGTATGCTATGTACTGTCTTACCTGTATGTAAAAAAGAAACTGTAAAGACGGAGGTGAGTTTATGGAAATCAGCTTTATCATCCCCGTATATAATGGTGAACGGTGTATAGGGGAATGTATCGGCGAGATTCAAAAATGGGATAAAAAGGAAGAGATAGAGATAATTGTAATTGATGACGGGTCAGACGACGGGACGTGGGATGTGCTGAACCGGGCTGCAGAAAATGACGGCAGGATTAAAGTGATACGTATAACGAACAGTGGACAGGGCGTGGCCAGAAATCTCGGTTTTCATGCGGCATCGGGCAAGTATGTGTATTATGCCGATGCCGACGACCGGGCGAACACGGAAGCAATCTATAAGCTTTATATGAAGGCGGAGGAGATGCAGGCGGATGTGGCGATGGGAGGCTACTATCGGATTGGAAACGGAAAGGCAGTGCGGGTACATATGCCTGAAAACGGGTTTGTCAGGCGGACAGGAAAGCCGGAAGATGTAGAAAGGTATCACCGCATCAAGACGGAGAGTGCTTTTGGGTATGTATGGAACAAGCTGTACCGCAAGAGCTTTTTGTCAGAGCATAATCTTTATATGGATGACGTTAAGAAATTGAATATGGAGGACTTTCTATTTAATCTGAAAGTATGGAGCAAGGCGCCTTCATTTTATTGCACCGATTATCCTGTCTATTCTTACATGACGGATCATATTTCTACAACGAGAAATGCTGATCCGGAAATACATATAAAAAGCGCAGCTATGCTCACCGAGCTTTTCTCCTATCTGGAAAAGGAACGTGTGATGGAAGAGAATCTGGACATAGTCATCCCGTTGATTGCGCGAATGTTCTGCTGGTCGCTGATCAAGAATATTCCGTATGAAGGGAGAGAGATGGAACAACTGAGACGAAGGGCCATCGCCTTTGCAGGGACCCTGGAAATACGGTCGGCGGCAGGAACCCCCGGTGCTTCAAAGCATCTGCAGAGGCTTCCCTCGCTGCCACAGCGGATATTCTACCGGTTCTGCCTCCGTGCATTAAGGCGGGGGAAGGTAGGAGGGGTGTGTATGATGTTCTATCTTCTATACCCGGTAATGAGACGATATGTTGATACGGTACTGAAGTAAAGGAGCGAACGCGATGATTAGTGTTATCATCCCTGTATATAATGTGGAACGATATGTTGAAAAGTGCATCTGCTCTGTTCTTGGGCAGACATATCGGGATTTTGAGCTTATTCTGGTAGACGATGGCTCTGAAGACAGTAGCGGGCATATCTGTGATAGCTACGAGAAAAAGGACAGCAGGGTACGTGTGATCCATCGGGAAAACGGAGGGCTGTCTGCTGCGAGGAATACAGGTCTTGCCGCAGCAAAGGGAGAATACATAACGTATATCGACAGCGATGACAGCGTGGAGGCGGGCTATCTGGAAGAGCTGCTTGGCAATGCCCTCAGGTATGATGCGGATGTGTCAGTGTGCGCCTATCGGCCTGTGTGGGAAGGGAAGCCACGTATGCAGAGACCGTTGAAAGAGAATCCGGATGTGCAGGTATGTACGGGAAGAGAAGCGGTCTGGAAAATTGTAGCTGAGAATGACAGGAAGATGATTACGGCCTGGGGAAAGCTGTATCCGTGTCGGATGAAGCCTCTTCTCACGTATCCGGAAGGAAGGCTGCATGAAGATGAATTTATCACATATCGTATACTCTATACTGCGGACACGGTTGCCGTGTCTCAGCGTCCATTGTACTGCTATTTGCAGCGTGGAAGCAGTATCATGAACAGCGGTTACAGTGAGAGGCGGCTCGACAAGATTGCGGCCCTTGAAGAGGCGGTGGCATATTTTGACAAGGCGGGGGATGAGGAGATGACAAGGTACGCGCGGAAACGGTATCTTCTCCAGCTCTCAATTGCGTGTTACAAAGTATCGGCTTTCATGCCGGAGGATACGAAGCTGGCCGGCCGATTGCAGAAGGAATGGCACACCTGCTACAAGAAGTATTGGAACAGCATCAAGGGCATATCCGGCGTAACCGACAGAGCCGCAGTCAGGATATATGCCGCCTCACCTATGGCATATAGGCTTGCCGCGCGCGTGTATGAAAAAATATATAGAAAGGTGTGAAGATGCTGGTGAAAAGGTCTGATACGAAAAGTCGAAGAAGACGCATATGGACGACGGCATTTATTCTTATATTGACTGCAGGTGCTTTCGTGCTGAAAAAGTATAATGCGGGACTTAGCTACACTTATACAGAGAGCAGGGACATGGTGGAGAATCCTTATCAAGGTTCCTATTTCCAGTGGAGTACGAAAGACGCGGAAGGAATCTATGACGTAATAAGCAGGAACCCGGGCTGCCGTCTGGTTCTGCTGACGTATAACCTGGATGATGAAAGAGATAGGAAGGCCATACGTGAGGACAAGCTGAAGGAACTTTCCCGTGCGCTTAACATAGCAGAGGATCTTGGTCTGTCAGTCATATTCCGCGGAGCGTATGACTTTGCAGGAGAATATAAAGATCCAGAATTTGAGATTATGCTGGCGCATATCCGGCAGACAGGAACGGTGCTGAACATGCATAAAAGCTGTCTTGCGGGGGTCCAGGCCGGCATGATAGGCGCATTCGGAGAGTGGACGCAGAGCAGATATATGGAAGAGAAGAAGTATCGCATGGAGGTAGTGGAGGCGTGGATGGAGGTGCTGGATCCAGTAGTCCCAATATCCGTCCGGAGGCAGAAATTCATCCGGGAAGCGGAAGAATGGGGACTTGAAACAGACAGAATCGGGGTGTACAATGACGGGCTGTTTTCCAGTGACAGCGATCTCGGGACATACAGGGAAGACTATGACAGGAAGGATGACCTGGCCTGGACGTCGAAAAATATGAAAGTACCGTTTAACGGTGGTGAGATGCCGTTTGTGAGTGAATTTACACAGATTGACAACGTTGTAAAAGAAGCCCGCCAGCTGAATCTTTCTTATCTCAATCAGGAGTATAATCATGAAGTATGGGAGCTGTGGGAGAAGCAACGATATGAAGGCATGGCAGGGGATGAATATGTTAAGATGTATCTCGGATGCCGTCCGTGGGTGAAGACGGTGAAAACGGACAGACACCTGCAGCAAAGAGATACTGTAAGTATAAAAATAGATTTGAGAAACAGCGGATTTGCCATGATGAGCCCAGAGTATCATGTGTATGTTGTCCTTAAGTGCGGCGGGAAGACGGCAAGGGCAGAAGCAGAAGGTGCTATGGAGAATAAAGAGAGAGGGACATTCTCTGTGAAAGCATCCAATCCTTTTGCGGGAGCTGATGCTGAAAAGTACGGTATATCTGTTGGGATTCAGATTTCACGGGATAAGGAAGATGAGATAGAGGAATCTTATTGTCTCAGACTTGCAAATAAAGGAACGATATACGAGGATGGGGTTAACTATCTGCTGACACAGCGCTGATATGCTGGTGAACATATGAAGGGTATAAAAGATGAGTATTTTCTTAAAACGGAGCTGGCTGCAGAAGGCTTATGGCGCATGCTGCGAGATTGCCTTCATTTGGCTGGCCGTGCTTCCGAAGAAAAAGAACAGGATAGTATTTGACAATTTCGGAGGGCGCGGCTTCGGCTGCGATCCGAAGTATATTGCACTGGAGCTGCTGAGGAGAAGGTCAGACCTGGATCTTGTATGGCTGAGCCGCGATATGAAGGCAGAACTTCCTCCGGGAGTGCGGCCGGTGAAATATGGTGGTGCCAGAGCGCTGTTTGAACTGGCCACGGCCGGCGTATGGGTAGATAATTTCAAAAGTGCCTTACGCATACCGAAGAAAAGAGGTCAGTATTATATTCAGACGTGGCACTCATCCCTTGGACTTAAGAAGAATGAAAGAGACGCAGTACAGCTTGACAGCTCATATGTGAGAAGAGCGAAACGGGACGCTGCCGCCACGGATCTTATGTATGCCAACAATACGTTCAGGGAAGAGAAGTACCGGAACAGTTACTGGTATGACGGGAAGGTAATCCGATGCGGCCATCCAAGAAATGGGATTCTGGTACATCCGTCTACACTGGTCAATAATAAAGTGAGAGAGCGCTATCATCTGCCGGATGATGTGAAAATATTACTCTATGCCCCCACATTCCGGTCGAGGGCCGGCATAGAAGCATACCGATTCATTGCCGGATCCTGCCTTGCGGCATGTGAAGAAAGGTTCGGAGGGAAGCATGTCTGCTTCCTGCGGCTGCATCCTAACGTGGCAGGACGGGAACAAGAGATAATCGGTTCGGATAATTTGGTTCCGGTGACAGATTACCCGGATATGCAGGAACTGATGGCAGCGGCCGATGTGCTCGTCACTGACTATTCAGGCAGCATGTTTGAATTTATGCTGACCGGAAAACCGGTATTTCTGCTGGCAAAGGATCTTCAAGAATATCTAGCCGAGGAAAGAGAACTGTATTTTGCCTTTGAAGATCTCCCCTTTCCCATGGCACAGAACGAAAAGGAGCTTGCCGCCCTGATATCATCTTTCGATTCCGAAGAATACGGGGAAAAATGCAGAACCTTCATGGATGCCATCGGTATGAAAGATGATGGACGCGGGGCGGAGGTGATAGCGGATGTCATTCTGGAGAAAATGGGTCTTTTGTGACACTCTCCGGCAAAAGCTATTAAAAATGGAAGGAATTCTATATTACTTATAGGAATTATCGCGGTGAACATCGTTCCTTTCATACGATATATAGTACAACATTGTACAGCCTATACAAAATATACAAAGACTCTGAAGGCGGAACTTATCTTCGGGGTCTTTTTGCTTTGCCGCAGGAAGGAAATAACCGCGGAAATTGTGCGATAAAATCGTTAGTTATTTATTTAACAAATTGAAAAATGAAGAATAATCTTTATTATTTCGTCATTATGACGAATTGAATGTCAATTTTATAACGATAGTTGCTATTTTCTACAAATTCATGTACAATGTTTTTAGGTGATGCAGGGGGCGGTCGACATGAGTTGTCGACACCTGTTTGTTTTTATCGTAGTACTATTTTTATCAGAAAGTGCATAGTAAATCAAAGGAAAGAGAAGGGGGAATAATATGTTTGATGCAATTAATTCTTTCGTAACAACCATTAATGGATGGGTATGGGGCTGGTTCATGATTATCCTGCTGTTTGGTACCCATGTGTTTATGACGATACGTACAGGATTTATCCAGAGAAAGACACTCTCGAAGGGTATTAAGCTGTCCGTAACAAAAGACCCGGAAGCAGAAGGTGAGGTATCACAGTTCGGAGCCCTTACAACCGCGCTGGCGGCTACCATCGGTACCGGTAATATCATCGGTGTGGGTACGGCCATAGCAATCGGAGGACCTGGAGCAGTGTTGTGGTGCTGGCTCATCGGCGTATTCGGAATTGCGACGAAGTATTCAGAATCCTTAATCGCAGTTAAGTACAGAGTTAAGACAGAGGACGGCCGTATGCAGGGTGGTGCCATGTGGGCTCTGGAACGGGGACTTAACATGAAGTGGCTCGGTGTTACATTTGCAGTGCTTGCAGGATTCGCTTCCTTCGGTATCGGCTGTGCGACACAGGTTAATGCAATCGCAACCGTATGTAACGAGAACCTTGGCCTTCCGAAGTGGCCAATCGGTATCGTAGTTGCAGTCCTTACCGGAATCGTTATCTTTGGTGGTATCAAATCTATCGCAAGAGTATGTGAGAAGCTGGTTCCTTTCATGGCTATCTTCTATGTAATCGGATGTATTATTATCTTAGGTATGAACTATGACTTCATCATCCCGGCACTGGCAACAATCGGCAGACTTGCCTTTACACCAGGTTCCGCAGCAGGCGGCCTTGTGGGCGGCGGTCTCATGATTGCCATGAAGATGGGTGCTGCAAGGGGATTGTTCTCTAACGAATCTGGTATGGGTTCTGCTCCTATCGCGGCGGCAGCAGCTCAGACGAGAAATCCGGTTCGTCAGGCGCTCGTATCTTCCACAGGTACATTCTGGGATACGGTAGTTGTATGTGCGATGACAGGTCTTGTACTTGTTACGACTATCATGAAGAATCCGTCTATCAATGCTGACCAGATTGAAAACGGCGGTGTTCTTACATCCATGGCATTTAGCCAGATTCCGTACCTCGGACCAATTATTCTGACACTTGGCATTATCTCATTTGCCTACTCTACGATTCTTGGATGGGCTTATTACGGAGAGCGTTGTGTGGAATATTTTGCAGGCAGTAAGGTAATGTTCGTATATCGTATCCTTTATCTTCTGGTTGCAGCCATTGCACCAATTATAGCTCTTGACCTCGTATGGCTGATTGCCGATACGCTGAATGCGCTGATGGCAATACCAAACCTTGTTGCCGTACTGTTATTGTCCAATGTAATCGTAAAAGAGACGAAGAAGTACATAAACGACCTCGATGCAAAAGACGATACGCCGGTACCGGTTATCAAAGACTAAAAATATTTTCAAATTTGACTTGACAAATGCACTTTGGTGAATTAAAGTATATGTTGTAAATAAGAAAAACCGTTGAGAAAGAAGAGTAGATTATCTTGCGACATCCAAGAGAGCGGCAGGTGGTGTGATTGCCGTATGAAGGAGATAGTTGAATGGACTTTCGAGGGCGGCCTGAAATCATATGAGAGTATGGCCTGTCGGGAACCGAACCCGTTATCAATCAGGAGTGTATGTTAGTACATGAGAAAAGTGGACGATTCGTCAATTTGAGTGGTACCGCGATAATAAGAGTCAATTATTACCGCCTCAAACCTAAAGGTTTGGGGCGGTTTTTTGCGCGTGGTAGAGATTGCGGGCATTTTCAGCATTAACCAGATGATGCGCTGACGCAAGCATCTGGTTAATGCTGAAAATAACAGCGGGGCACCCGCGACCGAGTGACCGGAAGTCACGAGGTGCCCGCAATCCAAGTTGGTTATGTTTTCAGACTCAGCCATCTATCGCCTGCCAGCTCTACTATGATTTTCTCTCCTAACAGCAAAAGGAATCTATGAAAAGAAAAGGAGAAAGAACAATGAAAAAGAAATTAACAGCTGGATTATTAACAGCGGCAATGACAGCAGTATTACTATCAGGATGCGGAGATTCTTCCAAATCATCCGGAGGCTCTGAAAAGGAGAGCTACACTATCGGTATTGAGCAGTTTGCAGAGCATGGTTCTCTGGACAACTGCAGAGAAGGATTTTTAAAAGGACTTGAGGAGGAAGGCATCAAAGAGGGCGATAACCTGACAGTTGAGTATAAGAACGCAGCGGCAGATATGGGAACGGCGGGACAGATATCCGACGGCTTCGTCTCTGACAAGGTTGACATGATCTGTGCGATAGCGACACCGACGGCCCAGAGCGCGTACAATGCGGCAATGGACAGCCAGATTCCGGTCATCTATACGGCGGTGACGGATCCTGTTGCGGCAGAGCTTGCAGACGAGGAAGGGACTCCGGCAGGAGAGGTGACAGGAACGTCCGACAAGCTTCCTGTAGAAGAGCAGCTGAAGATGATCCGGGAAATGCTTCCGGATGCCAAAAAGATAGGAATCATGTACACGACGAGCGAGGCGAATTCCGTATCAGCTATAGCAGAATACAAAGAGCTGGTCGGAAAATATGATTTTGAACTTGTGGAAAAGGGAATCACGGCAACCGCAGACGTATCTCTCGCGGCAGACGACCTTCTAAGCCAGGTGGACTGCATCACGAACCTTACGGACAATACGGTCGTGGCATCGCTGCCGACGATTCTTGAAAAGGCGAATGAGAAGAAGATTCCGGTGTTCGGCAGCGAAATCGAGCAGGTAAAGATTGGATGTCTTGCGGCAGAAGGAATTGACTATATCGCACTCGGCCGGCAGACAGGGCAGATGGCGGCAAAGGTGCTCAAAGGAGAGGCCAAGGCCTCGGAGATGAACTTTGAGCTTATCACGGAACCAGGATTTTATGTAAATACAAAGGTGGCGGAGAATCTCGGAATCTCTGTGCCGGAGACGCTTTCAGCAGACGCGGTTGAAAGCTTTGATGAGATTACAAAGTAGAAGCGGAAGTATAATTCGTATGCGGGAGGCATTTTCATGAACTTGATTGTAACCATTATTGAACAGGGACTTATATATGGGATATTGGCGCTGGGGGTCTATATCACATACAAGATACTTGACTTTCCAGATCTTACGGTGGACGGAAGTTTCCCGCTCGGGGCAGCTATTACAGCTGCCCTTGTCACACGGGGAGTGAATCCGTACCTGGCTCTGCTTGCCGCGTTTGCAGCAGGGGTGCTGGCAGGCATATGCACAGGGCTTATCCATGTGAAGTGCAAGGTGAGGGATCTGCTGTCGGGGATTATCATGATGACAGCGCTCTGGACAGTAAACCTCTATATTGCGGGCACGTCGAATGTACCGCTCTTTTCCCAGAAGACGATTTTCAAGAACGATATGATAAGCGGCATCGTGCCTGACGCTTTAAAGCCGTATACGACATTGGCGGTCATCCTCATGCTTACGATACTGAGCAAGGTGCTCCTCGATTTGTACCTGAAGACAAAATCAGGATATCTCCTGCGTGCGGTCGGGGACAACGATACGCTTGTCACCTCGCTTGCCAAGGACCAGGGGAATGTGAAGATCCTTGGCCTCGCCATAGCGAACGGTCTCGTATCGCTGGCAGGATGTGTATTCGCCCAGGAAGAGAGGGTATTTGAGATATCCATGGGGACAGGAGCGATTGTCATCGGCCTTGCAAGCGTCATCATCGGCACAAGCATATTCAAGAAGATGACATTTTTGAAGGCAACGACGTCTGTGCTGATAGGTTCTGTCATATACAAGGCATGCGTCGCGGTCGCCCTCAAGAATTTTGAACCGCAGGCGATGAAGCTGATTACGGCGGTTCTGTTCCTTATCATCCTCATCATCAGCATGGAGAGAAAGAAGAAGGTGAACAAAAATGCTTGAGCTTAAGGGAATCGAGAAATATTATAATCCGGGTACGATAAATGAAATGTGCCTCTTTCATAATTTTAATCTCAAGATAGAGCAGGGCGAGTTCCTGTCCGTCGTGGGGAGCAACGGTTCAGGAAAAACTTCCATGCTGAATATCGTATGCGGCAGCATACCGTTGGAGGCCGGCCGGATATTTATCAATGAAAAGGATATCACAAAGGAAAAGGAATACCGCAGAAATGAGCGGATTGGCAGAGTGTACCAGAATCCTGCCATGGGGACGTGTCCGTCCATGACCATTCTGGAGAACATGTCTCTTGCAGACAATAAAGGGAAGCTCTACGGCCTTGGAAGAGGGACGAACAAGGCGAGGATCGGCTATTACAGGGAGCAGCTGAGCCAGCTTGGCCTGGGGCTGGAGGATAAGCTGGATGTCAAGGTGGGGTCGCTCTCAGGCGGACAGCGGCAGGCAATGGCCCTGCTCATGTCAACGATGACGCCCATCGAATTCCTGATTCTGGATGAGCATACGGCAGCCCTTGATCCGAAGACCGCGGAACTCATCATGGAACTGACGGATAAGATTGTCAGGGCAAAGAAGCTGACGACTATCATGGTCACCCACAACCTCCGGTACGCGGTAGAATACGGTAACCGTCTTCTCATGATGCATCAGGGAGAAGTCATCCTGGATAAGAAGGGCGAAGAAAAAGACCATGTTACGGTGGATGATATTCTGAAACTTTTCAATGAGATAAGCATAGAATGCGGCAACTGATGGCCGCATTCTGAATCTCGTTTCAGGTCGAAATAATTATATACAATTTGCAGAGCCGTTGCAGGCTCTATTTTTGTGAATTATTTTTCGGGCGCTGACATTGACGCTATACATCGGGAATGGTAAGATTAATAGGTGAGTAAAAGCACATGATGTTGTGATGGTGCCGGACGGCTATACTAAATATGGGTTGACATCGGAGAGAAGGAAGGTTTGCTTGAATGAAAAATGAAGTAAAAGTAGTAAAAAAAGACGGTACAAAAGAAGAGTTTAACGTGCAGAAGGTGGTGGTGGCTGTAAACAAATCCGCCTACCGGGCACTTGTGAAATTTACAGAGGAGGAGCTTGGCTTTATCTGCAGCTTCGTGGAAGAGAAGGTGGACGCCAGGAATGTTGCGGAGGTCCCGATTGCGGAGATGCACAATGTGGTCGAAGGCGCCCTTGAGAAAGTGAATCCTGTCGTGGCCAAGAGCTACAGGGACTACAGGAACTACAAGCAGGACTTCGTCCAGATGCTGGATGAGGTATACAAGAAGAGCCAGTCGATCATGTACATCGGGGACAAGGAAAACAGCAATACGGACAGCGCGCTCGTGTCTACGAAGCGGAGCCTGATATTTAACGAGCTGAACAAGGAACTGTACAAGAAATTCTTCCTTACGGTCGAAGAAGTACAGGCTATCAGGGACGGATACATATATATCCACGACATGTCTGCGAGGCGCGACACGATGAACTGCTGTCTCTTCGATGTAAAAGCGGTATTAAACGGCGGATTTGAGATGGGGAACCTCTGGTACAATGAACCGAAGACGCTGGATACTGCATTTGACGTAATCGGCGATATCGTGCTGAGTGCTGCAAGCCAGCAGTACGGCGGCTTTACTGTACCGAGCGTGGATGAGATTCTGGCTCCCTACGCTGAAAAGTCCCACAGGAAGCTGATTGAGAAATATACACGGCTGGGGCTTGATGAAGATACGGTACGGAAGGTTGCCTGGGCAGATTTGGAAAAGGAGATGGAACAGGGCTTCCAGGGATGGGAGTACAAGTTCAATTCTGTGTCTTCCAGCAGGGGAGACTATCCGTTTATCACTGTCACGGCGGGTACCGTGACGAATGAGTACGGTAAGCTTGCCACGAGGAAGATGCTGGAAGTCAGAGGCGGCGGGCAGGGCAAGGAAGGACATAAGAAGCCGGTGCTGTTCCCTAAGATTGTATTTTTATATGATGAGAACCTTCACGGACCGGGAAAACCGCTGGAAGATCTGTTTGAAGCAGGCATAGAATGTTCTGCCAGGACGATGTATCCTGACTGGCTGAGCCTTACCGGAGAGGGTTATGTCTCCAGCATGTACAAGAAATATGGCAAGATCATAAGCCCGATGGGTTGCCGCGCATTCCTTTCGCCCTGGTATGAAAGAGGAGGGATGGAGCCGGCGGATGACAGAGACGAGCCTGTATTCGTAGGCAGGTTCAATATCGGTGCCATCAGCCTGCATCTGCCTATGATTTATGCGAAAGCCAAGCAGGAGAGCAGGGAGTTCTTCGAAGTGCTGGACTATTATCTGGAGCTTATACGCCAGCTCCACATCCGGACATACGAATATCTTGGCGAGATGAAGGCGTCCACCAATCCGCTCGCTTACTGTGAAGGCGGGTTCTACGGCGGACATCTGGGACTGTATGACAAGATTAAGCCGCTTCTTAAGTCGGCAACCGCATCCTTTGGCATTACCGCTCTGAATGAGCTTCAGCAGCTGCACAACAAGAAGTCGCTTGCGCAGGACGGCCGGTTTGCGATTGATACGCTGCAGCATATCAATGACAAGATCAATGAGTATAAGGAAGCAGACGGACATCTTTATGCCATTTACGGTACTCCGGCGGAGAACCTGTGCGGCGTCCAGATACAGCAGTTCCGCAAAAAGTATGGTATTATAGAAAATGTTTCCGACCGGGAGTACGTGAGCAACAGCTTCCACTGTCACGTATCGGAGGAGATCACTCCGATTCAGAAGCAGGATCTGGAGGGCCGCTTCTGGAACCTGAGCAACGGCGGGAAGATTCAGTATGTAAAATATCCGGTCAATTATAATAAAGAGGCGATAAGGGCGCTTGTCAGAAGAGCCATGGAGAAGGGGTTTTACGAAGGTGTGAACCTGTCTCTGTCTTACTGCGACGACTGTGGACATGAGGAACTGTCTATGGATGTCTGCCCGGTATGCGGCAGCAAGAATCTGACGAAGATAGACCGTATGAACGGCTATCTGTCCTATTCAAGAGTTAAGGGTGACACGCGCCTTAACGCGGCCAAGATGGCAGAAATAGCAGAAAGGAAAAGTATGTAGAAGATGCGGTATCATAATATTACGAAAGATGACATGCTCAATGGTGACGGACTGCGCGTTGTATTATGGGTATCCGGGTGTTCACACGGCTGTAAAGGCTGCCACAATGCGGTTACGTGGAATCCGGATGACGGTCTCATATTTGATGAAGAAGCAAGACAAGAGATATTTCAAGAGCTGGATAAAGATTATGTGAATGGAATAACCTTTTCAGGAGGCGACCCGCTGCATGCTGCTAATGTGGCAGCGGTAACTGAGCTGGCGTGCGAAATCAGGAAGAGATATCCCGGCAAGACGATTTGGCTCTATACAGGCAGCGTCTGGGAGGAAGTCAAAGACCTGGAAGTGATGGAGTATGTGGACGTGCTTGTGGACGGGGAGTTCATAGAAGAGAAAAAGGACAGCACGCTCCACTGGAAGGGAAGCTCCAACCAGCTGGTTATCGATGTGAAAAATACGAAGAAGACAGGAGAGATAGTGTTACATGGCTAAGAGAGTTGCACAGTTCCATAAAGTTAGTTTTGAGCAGTTTAAGACAGATATCAGAGATACGTTCGGAGCAATAGACGACAGCGAGATAAAGGAAGTGTATGAATCTGTCCGTCTGCCTGAGAGAGCGACTGCTGGTTCCGCCGGTTATGACTTTTTTACACCGGTACCTGTCGTGCTCCATCCGGGAAAAACAGTGAAGATACCGACAGGAATCCGGGTCGAGATGCAGGAAAACTGGGTGCTGAAATGCTATCCGAGAAGCGGGCTTGGGTTTAAATTCAGGCTGCAGCTCAACAATACAGTCGGAATCATAGACAGCGATTACTTCTATTCTGACAATGAAGGGCATATTTTTGCCAAAATAACAAATGATACAAATGAAGAAAAAATAGTAGAGCTTGAGGCAGGTGCCGGATTCATGCAGGGCATATTCGTCGAATACGGGATTACGATGGATGACGATGTGACCGGGACCCGTAACGGAGGGTTCGGAAGCACATCAAAATAAGTGGTGATTCCATTCTGGGACAGGTCAAATGCCGGTTGGGGACGGAGGTTTTTTAAAAAACCTCCGTCCCCAACCGGCATTTGACCTGTCCCAGATGGTATATTTCCTCTGTTTCCGGGGCAGTCTAACCGTGGAATATTATCTTATCAGATTCATGGAGGGACTGTTATGCCGGAAAAGAAGAAAGTAACTGCATCGAGAGAAGAGAGTACGGAATATCTGAATAAGGTTCTGCCGGTGCAGGACAGTTTTGATATTATACAGCGGGATATGATGATAGGGGGAAGGGTCGCGTCCTTCTACTTTATCGATGGATTTACAAAAGACGAATCCATGTTGAAAATCATGGATTCCATGTTCAAAGTGACGGAGGAGAATATGCCGGTAGACGCGACTGCGTTTGCGAGGGAGTGCATTCCTTATGTGGAAGTAGATGTCATCGGCGATTTTGACCAGGTGCTCAGAAATATCCTCTCCGGGGTAACCTGCCTGTTCATTGAAGGATACGAAGCATGTATCGCGATAGACTGCAGAACGTATCCTGCGCGGAGCGTAGAAGAACCGGATAAAGACAAATCGCTGCGCGGTTCCAGGGATGGGTTCGTCGAAACTATCGTGTTTAACACGGCTTTGATGAGAAGAAGGATACGCGATCCCCATCTTACGATGCAGATGCTGGAGGTAGGCGACAGTTCACGGACTGATGTGGCAATCTGCTATATGAAAGACCGGGTGGATACGGAACTTTTGAATACGGTCATGACAAGGATAAAGTCTATCAAGACGGATGATCTGCGGATGAACCAGCAGAGTCTTGCAGAGTGCCTGTATAAGAGAAAATGGTTCAATCCATTTCCAAAGTTCAAATTTACGGAACGTCCTGATACGGCGGCGGCCTGCCTTCTGGAAGGGAAAGTGGTCATTCTCGTGGATAACTCGCCGTCAGCTATGATTCTGCCAACCTCTATCCTGGATATGATTGAAGAGGCGAATGATTACTACTTCCCGACCTTGACAGGAATCTACCTGAAAGTGTCCAGAGCGCTGATTACGATTATGACTGTATTCCTTACGCCGCTGTTCCTGCTGTTTATGCAGAATCTGAACTGGCTTCCGGATGTGTTCGCATTCGTGGCGGTGAAAGACATGGTCAATATCCCTCTAATCTTTCAGCTGCTTATACTGGAAATTGCCATAGACGGGCTGCGGCTTGCGGCTCTAAATACGCCGAGTATGCTGAGTACGCCGCTGAGCGTTATCGCTGGCCTTGTCATGGGGGAATTTTCTGTCAAGTCAGGATGGTTCAACGCAGAGGTCATGCTCTATATGGCGTTCGTAGCTGTTGCAAACTACACGCAGCCAAACTTTGAGCTCGGTTACGCCCTCAAGTTCATGCGGCTGCTTCTGCTTGTGCTCACCGCCCTGTTTAACTGGATCGGCTTCGCGGCCGGCTGCATTATCATCGTGTGCAGCCTCTGCTTCAACAAGACTTTATCCGGACGGAATTATTTGAATATTAAATTGAACTAAAATGTGTTATACTAATATAAACAGCACAATCATAGAGCTATAAATAATAACCAAGAGGCCGGCTTGCCGGGCTCTTGGTCTTAGTGTGTGCCTGTGGACAGGAATACTATGTGTAAGATTATATCAGGAGGTTACATATGGAGGCAGAAATTCAACAGAAGAACAGTGACAGCGGACGGGATGAGCGGCTCGGCACGGCACCTCTCGGCCGGCTCATGGCAGGTATGGCGGTACCGGCGGTTGCGGCTCAGCTCATCAACGTTCTCTATAACATCGTGGACAGAATTTATATCGGACATATCGCGGGATATGGGGATGTGGCGCTGACAGGCGTGGGAGTCACCTTTCCTATCCTCATGCTTATCGCCGCGTTCAGTGCGTTCGCGGGTATGGGAGGTGCCCCGCTTGCATCGATACAGCTCGGGAAAAGGGACCATGACAGGGCGGAGCGGATCCTCGGCAACTCCGCAGGGCTGCTGATCATATTTTCCATAGTGCTGACCATTTTCTTCTCCGTGTTCAAGACGCCGATCCTGTATGCGTTTGGCGCCAGCGGACAGACAATATCCTATGCGGAGTCGTACATATCCATCTATCTCATAGGCACGGTGTTCGTGCAGATAGCAGTAGGGCTGAATACATTTATCAGTGGCCAGGGCGAGGCAAGGACAGCCATGTTTTCCGTTCTTATTGGAGCGGTGATTAATATTGTCCTGGATCCGATATTTATCTTCGCCCTGCATATGGGTGTAAAGGGAGCCGCTCTTGCGACAATCATCTCGCAGGCCATCAGCGCGGCATGGGTGCTCCGTTTTCTTCTCTCGGAAAAAAGCGTCATGAGGCTCAGGGTTAAATACATGAAGCTTCAGAAAGATATCGTATTGCATATTGCCGGGCTCGGCGTGTCCCCATTCATCATGCAGAGCACAGAAAGCCTCGTGAGCATCACACTGAATTCAGGACTCCAGAGATATGGGGGTGACCTGTACGTAGGGACAATGTCCATCATGACGAGCGTCATGCAGCTCATCGTCATTCCGGTGCAGGGAATTACCCAGGGAATACAGCCGATTATCAGCTACAATTACGGAGCAGGGAACAAAAAAAGGGTAAAGGGAGCATTTGTCAGGATGCTGCTCGTCTGCTTCGCGGCTACATTTGTCCTCGCGGGAATCGCGGTGCTTGTACCGGGGGTTTACGCCTCTCTGTTCACGAATAACGGCAAGCTGGTAGCCCTGACGTGCAAGTTTATGCCAATATACTTCTTCGGCATTATGATATTTGGGATACAGTCCGCATGCCAGTCTACTTTTCTGGCATTGGGACAGGCGAAGGTATCGCTGTTTATCGCGCTGCTGCGTAAAGTGATCCTGCTCATACCGCTTGCGATCATACTTCCAAAATTCATGGGAGTCATAGGGATATACCGGGCAGAGCCGATAGCGGACATCATTTCAGTGCTTACGACATCGGTATTGTTCGCGTTTACATTTAAAAACGTTTTGCGTAACATGGGAAAAAGTGGTATGATGAGTGCAGGCAAGGAGAAGGAGGACTAGGGTATGAGAGATTATGTTATCACAGTAAACAGCACGGTTGATTTGCCGAAAGAATGGCTGCAGGAGCGAAATGTACCGGTGATACCGCTTCATTATACGATTGACGGCGAGACTTACCCCGATATGGAAGGATTGACTTCCAAAGAATTTTTTGACAAGCTGCGGGAAGGTAAAATGTCAGTGACTTCACAGGTGAATCCTGAAGAGGCGAAGGAAGCGCTGGAACCTATTATAAAAGAAGGAAAAGATGTGCTTCATCTTGGATTTTCATCCGGCCTGAGCGGCACATGCAACAGTATGCAGATAGCGGCGGCCGAACTGGCAGAAGAGTATCCGGAAGCAAAGGTGATTGCCATAGACACGCTGTGCGCGTGCCTCGGCGAGGCCCTGCTGCTATATAAGGTGCTTCAGCTCAAAGAGGCGGGCAAGACAATTGAGGAAGCGGCACAGTGGGCAGAAGAAAACAAGCTCCACATATGCCACAACGTAACGGTCGATGACTTGAACCATCTGCACCGGGGCGGACGTGTATCCAAAGCGACTGCCGTGGTGGGGACGATGGTAAAGATTAAGCCGATTATCCATGTGGATAATAACGGAACGCTTCAGGTAGTCGGAAAGGAACGAGGGCGTAAGAAGTCTCTGAACAAGATTGTAGACATGGCAGTAGAACAGTCGGAAGGCTGGGACAACGATATCATAATGATTACGCATGGCGACTGTATCGAAGAAGCAGAATATGTGGCTTCTCTCGTGCGGGAGAAGATGGGAGTGGATAACATCCTGATCAACAATATCGGTACGGTAATCGGAAGCCATACAGGACCTGGAGTGCTGGCGGTATTCAACATGGGGAATAAAAGATAGGCTGATAAGTGGCACATAATGTAAGAAGAAGGGGCAGATGCTTCCGGGGCTTCAGCACCGGAAGCGTCTGTCCCCTTTATAACATTGCAGAAGGGGTTCCACCATTTCATGCGGAGCAAAAAGGAAAAAGGTGTTTGAGATGAAGCGATTGGAGATTGATTGCAGAATGAAAGAACTGTGGCCTTCCGTCAGAGTCGGCTGTATGCAGTATAAGGTGAAGGTAGATAAGAAAAATGACGAAATGTGGACGTATCTGAAAAAGGATATATTCAAAAAGACAAAAGACAAGATATTTGACTTCGGGGTAAATGATATTCCTAATATCAGGGAATCCCGTCTGGCCTACAAGGCATTCGGCAAGGATCCGAGCAGATACCGGGTATCTTCTGAGGCGCTGATCCGGAGGATAGGGCAGGGGAAGGGCCTGTATGAAGTAAATACGGTGGTGGACGTCAACAATCTGATTTCTATCGAGTCCGGCTTCTCGGTCGGATCCTACGACACAGCCAATATCGGGGAAGAGCTTGTAGTGCGTATCGGCAGGGACGGCGAGACGTACAAAGGAATAGGAAAGGAAGAAATCAACATAGAGCATCTGCCGGTACTTGCCGACGGGAAAGGTGCCATCGGCAGCTCCACAAGCGATTCCGAGCGAGCGATGATAACAGAGGATGCCAAAGAAGTCCTCACGCTCATATATTCTTTTTCGGAGAACAGAGACTTGGAAAAAGCACTGGAATATGGAAGAGAGTATATGGAGAAATACGCCGGGGCGCAGGACATGCAATGCTGGATTGTGAAGTGAAGTGTGGGTTTAGTGAAGCAGGGCGCCGCTGGGGAAGGCAGGGGGCATCTGCTGCGATGCGTCCGGGACTGCGACTATCACACAGATTCCTAAGCCTGTGGAATGTTCGCCGATAGCGGCTCTCATCCCACAAGCTAAGGAATCTGGTGAGGATTCTCCGTCCCTTCCGCTTATACCTTCGCATCTGCCCCCTGCCTCCCCAGCGGCTATCTACTTTACTGGCACGGGCGGGAGTGGCTGTGTGACGTTACTGGCGGTCAGAAGGAATTTATCTGTGCCGGTATATTAATAAAAAAGCTGAGCGAGTGAAAACCTTTGAAAAATGAAATTATTATGAGGAAGAGCCGGAATCAGGTACAGGGCTGTTATATGAGATAACATCCCTTGCCTGATTCCGGCTCTTCTTCCAGCAACGGCGTGCACGCCTCGCTGCAAACGTTTA
>NZ_KQ236743.1:778216-914416 GCF_001185345.1 Dorea sp. D27
TTCCAGCAACGGCGTGCACGCCTCGCTGCAAACGTTTAACTGCGATAATATACACCGTACTAATTTGTATGTGTTGTATACACTAAGCTTGCTATCATTTTCCATCTAGCTGACACAGCCAGCGGTCATCCGCTGGCCAGTAACGTCACACGGCCGCTCTCGCCCTTGTTAGTAAAGTAGATAGCGGGCGGGGAGCCGGGTGGGAGATGCGCAGGTGTAAGCGGGAGAGGCGGAGAATCCTTTCCGTAGCCCTTATCCTGCGGGATGCAAGCCGCTATCGGCGCGCATTCCGCAGGGTTAGGGATACGTGAAATAGTCGGAGCCTCGTACGCATCGGAGCATCTGCCACCCGGCTCCCCGCCCGCAGCCTAATTTACTAAACCCCCATTTAAACGCTCAGTGCCTGCAGGAAGTCGATTCCAAGTGCACCACCCACGGAGCTGAGCAGTATGAGAAGCAGGAAGATTGGTGCAACCCATTTTATCATGACGGTGAACAGCTTTTCTGCCTTGAACTTGCCGTCTGTTACCCGTACTTCGTCGGAAATGGACTTTGTCTTGATAAAGAAACCGACAAAGATACATGTGAAGAATGCTACAATCGGCATGAGTACGCTGTTGCTGAAAAAGTCCATAATGTCGAGCACGGACATGCCCATCCAGCTTATGAAGCTGAGCGGCCCGAAACCGAGTGATGACGGTGTGCCCAGGATGAGTGCCAGCACTGCCACAAAGATGCAGGCTCCCTTTCTGCTCCAGTTGAACTTATCCCGGAAGATGGACACGATAGTCTCCATGAGCGAGATTGCAGAAGTGAGAGCGGCAAAAAATACGAGCAGGAAGAAGATCGTCCCGATTGCTCCGCCGAGCTTCATGCTGGCGAACACTTTAGGAAGTGTGATGAACATGAGTCCGGGTCCCGCGCTTAGAGCGCTCTGGTCTCCTCCGGAGAAGGCAAAAACGGCAGGAATAATCATAAGGCCCGCCAGAAAAGCGATTCCGGTGTCAAATAATTCTATCTGTCGGACAGAGCTTTCCAGATGATTGTCTTTCTTCATATAAGAGCCATATGTTACCATGATACCCATAGCAAGCGACATGGAGTAGAAGAGCTGCCCCATGGCGGCAAGAATTGTTTTGGCCGATACGTCGGACATATGCGGCTTGATATAGTATACAAGACCTTCCATGGCACCTTCCCGTGTCAGCCCATATACAGATATGACCAGTGTCAGCACGACAAGTATAGGCATCATGATCTTGCTGACTTTTTCGATACCTTTCTCTACGCCGTATAAGACGATGAGCGCTGTGACGGCGAGGAAGAGGAAGAACCAGCCGAGCGGTTCGAAGGTACCGCCGATAAATGTGGAAAAGTAGTCGTCCGCAGCAGAAGCAGAAGCGCCCCCGCTTATAAACACGGTAAAGTATTTGACAACCCATCCACCAATGACGGAATAATAAGGGAAGATGATGATTGGTACGACAGATGCCAGCACGCCGAGGAATCCGAACCGCTTGTCCAGCATTTTAAACGCGCCGATGGCGCTTAAGCCGGTTTTCCTTCCGATGGCTATTTCGGCAATCATAAGAGAAAAGCCGAATGTGACCGCAAGTATCAGATAAATCAGTAAAAAAGTGCCTCCGCCATACTTTGCCGCGAGATACGGAAACCGCCATATGTTCCCAAGTCCTACGGCAGAACCAGAAGCAGCCAGCACAAATCCGAGTTTGCTGGAAAAATTACTTCTCTTTTGTTGCATAAAAACCTCCTCATGTCTCTCAACATTACATAATAAAATTCTATAGTAAAATAGATTATGCTCTATTATTACATGAATAGACACTGTTTTCAAGAAGAAATATGAAAAGAGTTGACATCCTCGTATAATTGTGTTAGATTATACCTTGCATGAAGCAAAAAACAAAGCAGAGTATCCACTCTCACCATAGCACAATAGGGTGACTATCGGTTTGATATTGAATATGAATGAGCCATATGGACATATATGGTCGTCGTATGCAGTTATAGTAGTGGATGGTCTGTGGACTGTTCACTTATTTTAATGTTTATTTTATGATGGAGGTGCACTACTATTAGCGATTTAATGATTAACGGGCAAATCAGAGACAAGGAAGTACGCGTGATTGGCGAAGACGGAGAGCAGCTGGGCGTCATGTCATCCAGGGATGCGATGAAGCTGGCAGCGGAGGCAGAACTTGACCTCGTAAAGATTGCGCCAAAAGCTCAGCCGCCGGTTTGTAAGATTATCGACTACGGCAAATACAAATATGAACTGGCAAGGAAAGAAAAAGAAGCGAAGAAGAAGCAGAAGACCGTTGAATTGAAGGAAGTGCGACTTTCTCCAAACATTGATACGAACGACCTCAATACCAAAGTCAACAATGCCAAGAAATTTATCGGCAAGGGCAACAAGGTTAAGGTTACCCTGCGTTTCAGAGGAAGGGAAATGGCACATGTCCAGCAGAGCAGACATATACTCGATGATTTTGCGAAGCTGCTTGAAGATGTGGCAACGATAGAAAAACCGGCCAAGATGGAAGGCAGGAGTATGAGCATGGTTTTAACTGAAAGACGTTAAAAATACAAATTTAAACTTTAAGGAGGAATATTATCATGCCAAAAATTAAAACAAATAGAGCAGCTGCAAAGCGCTTCAAAAAAACAGGTACAGGAAAGTTAGTAAGAAACAAAGCTTATAAGAGCCATATCTTAACTAAGAAATCTGCAAAGAGAAAGAGAAATCTTAGAAAACCGACTGTTACAGATGCAACCAACGTTAAGAATATGAAGAAAATATTACCATATCTGTAAGATAGGGAACGTAGTGAAGGAGGAAATAAGAGATGGCAAGAATTAAAGGCGGAATGAACGCTAAGAAGAAACACAATAGAGTATTGAAACTGGCAAAGGGATACAGAGGAGCACGTTCAAAGCAGTACAGGGTTGCAAAGCAGTCTGTCATGAGAGCCCTTACATCTTCGTACGCGGGAAGAAAACAGCGCAAGCGCCAGATGCGTCAGCTCTGGATTGCACGTATCAATGCGGCAGCCAGAATGAACGGATTATCCTACAGCAAATTTATGCACGGCCTGAAGCTGGCTGATGTAGACATGAACAGGAAGATGCTGGCAGAAATGGCAGTGAATGATGCGGCTGGCTTTGCAACGCTCGCAGAGCTTGCTAAGAGCAAGGTGGCATAATAGATAACCATACAGGAGATGCCGGTGCAGGAATGCTGTTTTTCAGCTTACCACCTGGCAGGGACGACATACAAGACGGCATAGCCCACATAGGACATGCCGTCTTTTCTTATCATATAGGACCTCCGTCCTGATATTTTACACGGAAGGGGATTAAATGTTCAGAATCGGTGAATTTTCCAAACTTACACAGGTGTCGGTCAGGATGCTGCGGTATTATGATGAAACAGGACTGCTAAAGCCGGAGAGGACGGATCCCTCTACCGGGTACCGCATGTATTCGGCCGCCCAGATACCAGTACTTAACAGAATCGTATATCTGCGGGACAGCGGGTTTGGCGTTGCAGAAATTCTGACAGCCATAGAAAGCGGAAGCGACGCGTTCATTATGGAACAGCTCGATAAAAAGTACGGTGAGATTACGGGCAGAATCGCAGAGGAGCATGTGAAGCTCGAGAAGATTGCCCTGGCGAGAAAGGAACTTATGCTTGGCGGCGATATGCACTACAACGTGTCAATCAAATCCATCCCCTCGTGCGAGGTGCTCTCCCTACGAAAGATTATACCGACCTACTATGCGGAAGGCGGGCTATGGGAAGAGCTGGCTTCCTTTGCCGCGCGGAACAAAGCTGCCGTTTCGGGGCAGACGTTTTCCATCTATCACGATAAAGAATATAAGGAAAATAATGTGGATGTGGAAATCTGTGCATATGTAGACAAGCCCGTGGAAAGCAGCGGCGCATATGTATACAGGACAGTGGAAGCGGTACCTTTCATGGCCTGCACGATGGTGTACGGGCCATTTTCCAACATCGCGGGTGCTTATCTTAACCTGGCGCGATGGCTGCAGGAGAACAGCAGATTCAAGATGACGGGGCAAAGCCGCCAGATTGTGCACCGTGGCCCGTGGAATGAAGAATTGGAAGAGAATTATCTCACAGAGATACAGATTCCGACAGAAATTTCCAGCTAATATAGTGCTTGACTCTCACACAGTGTCAGGGTACAGAATAATCGTACAGCAAATAAATATATATGGAGGGAACGATTATGACAGTATTTGAAGTGCACCCTGTCGGGATGATCAGAAACAATGAAGAAGGAACGTTTATTGAGATTCAAAAGGAGTACGTCCAGGCGCTTACATCGCTGGAGGGATTCAGCCATGTGAATGTCATCTGGTGGTTCAGCGACTTTGACGATGATGAGGCGAGATCTGTACTTGCTGCGGAACAGCCGTATAAAAATGCTCCTGATAAGATGGGGGTCTTTGCGACAAGGTCGCCGATACGTCCCAATCCTGTGGCTCTGACCGCATCTGAGGTCATAGATATTGACTATGAAAACGGTATGGTCCAGATTGCGTACACAGATGCGAATGACGGCAGTCCGGTGCTTGACATAAAGCCATACACGCCGAGCCTTGACAGGGTGGAAAACCCGGGCGTTCCGGGCTGGTGCGGCCATTGGCCGAGAAGCATAGAAGCATCGGCCGATTTTGCATGGGAAGAGGAGTTTAATTTTTAAGATTTGCTGATGTGGGAATCAGCCCGAGGACAGGAAGCAGAGGGAGGCCATGTGGTACCTCCTCCTGCTTCCTTTTTTATTCGTGCCATCTGGAAGTTGAAGGAAGGATATGATATCATAGAAAAGACGATGGATACAGGTTGTGAAAAGGAGGGGCTGTTATGAGGATACTTGTTGTTGTGGATATGCAGAACGATTTTGTAGACGGTGCACTTGGCACGAAGGAGGCCGTGGGTATCGTCCCGGCGGTGGCGGATAGAATCGAGAGATTTGAAGGCCGGGTACTCTATACGCAGGATACGCATGAGAACGATTACATGAAGACGCAGGAAGGAATGAAGCTGCCGGTGCCCCACTGCATCAGAGGGACGCAAGGATGGGAACTCTGCCCGCAGATAAAGGCGCTTTGCAATGTTGTCCCGATTGACAAGCCTGCTTTTGGAAGTGTGGAACTGGGCCGGATGCTCAAGGATATTGACAGCAGGGAGAAGGTAGAGTCCGTCACTTTTGTCGGATTGTGTACAGACATCTGTGTCATTTCAAATGCAATGATAGCCAAAGCATTTCTACCGGAGACGGAGGTCATCGTAGATGCGGCGTGCTGTGCGGGCGTTACGCCGGAGAGCCATCGCCAGGCACTGGAGGCGATGAAGGTATGCCAGATTAAGGTGATGAATGAATAAGGGGGATAGGGGGAGCAGATTATGAAAAGGGTTATCAGCGTTTTGCTGGATATCGTTCTGGTGCTGGCGTCCGTATCCATACTGGCCGGATTGTCTTTGAAGGATATCTGTGCAGAGGCAGCGACAGATGCGCTTGTCAAGAAAGCCGTCACTTCTACGATAGGGGATGGCGTCCGTGTCATGTTTCCAGATGCCACGGAAGGACAGATAGAAGACGCTGCCGATAAGATAAGCCAGGATGAGAACCTCCGGGCGCTGGTCGGGGATTATATGGATGCTATGGCATATGCGGCGGCGAACGGTACGTCGTTTTCGTCTCCGGACGTGTCATCGTATATGGAGAAAGCGGTAGACGACAATGTAGAGGCAGTGGCAGAATCATTTGGCATAGAACTTGACGGCCTGCAAAGGGCCGTCCTGAAAAGCGCCGCCGGGTCGGCCGGCAGCCGGCTGGAGACAGAGCTTGGCGTGGCTGCGGATGAAGCGCTGTCCCATATGACAGGACAGCAGAAGCAGGCGGCTAAGCTATACGAGGTTATGACATCTGAGGCGGCCAGGACGGCGGCGGCAGCTATCATCTGCCTCTCTGCATTAGGAATCGTACTGCTCCGGTTCTCGAAGGGCCGCTTTCTTTTCCATCTGGGGCTTTGCGGCATCGTGGTGGGAGGAGCGGCCGGCTATGTCTTGCCGGCGGTGCTTTCGGCTGCAGCAGGAGAACTGGGCAGGGCGATGGCAGGGAGCGGGATAACCGTGTCTGCGGACATGCTGACAGGTCATGGGAAATGGATACTGGCGGCTGGTGCGGCACTATCGGTCCTATACGGAATCCTCAGGCTGTCTCGCATTGGAGAAAAGAAGAGGTACTAAAAATGATCATAAGGATGGCAGAAGAAAAAGATGCACTTTTGCTGCTTCAGATATATTTAGGAACGGTCATACGTACAGAAGATATAGACAGAGAAATTCTGGAAGTGATATGGAGGAGGCAGAGATGGACAGACTGATAGCCGTCGGGCTTGGAGGGGCTCTTGGAGCCATGTGCCGGTATGCACTCAGCCTTATACCGTGGAAAGGAGGGTTCCCTCTCCTTACGCTTGCCACGAACCTTGCAGGAGCTCTGCTTATCGGAGTGGTGACAGGAATTGCAGAGGGCAGGGGTGGGATAAAGCCGAATGCCCTGCTGTTCCTGAAGACAGGTGTGTGTGGAGGATTTACTACATTTTCCACATTTTCGCTGGAAGCCCTTGCCCTTATGGAACGGGGAAACCGCCTGTATGCAGCACTGTATGTGATGCTCAGCGTCGCCGGCTGTGTGCTTGGGGTGTGGCTTGGGCGCAGGGCCGGCAGCAGGATATGATTCCCGATTATGACAATATGAGCCGGGAGGATAGATAGAATAAGTACAGGAGGAAATCAGATGGAAGAGACGAACGTAACCTTCCGGGTTGCCGGAAGAGAAGATGCAGGACTTATACTGGAATTTATAAAGAAGCTGGCAGATTATGAACATATGACGGAGGAGGTAGTGGCTACAGAAGAGCTGCTCACGGAATGGATATTTGACAAGGGGAAGGCGGAAGTCCTCTTTGCAGTGGCAGAGGGGCAGGAAGTCGGCTTCGCCTTGTTTTTCCACAACTTCTCTACGTTTCTCGGAAGGGCAGGCATATATCTGGAAGACTTGTATGTACTGGAAGAAAAGCGAGGCAGGGGGTACGGCAGGGCGCTGCTTGCACAGCTGGCTAGAATTGCTACAGAGCGGGGATGCGGAAGGCTGGAATGGTCCTGCCTGGACTGGAATGAGCCTAGCATAGAATTCTATCTGTCGATTGGAGCGGAACAGCTGGACGGGTGGAGCGGCTACAGGCTAACCGGAGATACGCTCCGGCGGGCAGCAGAGCTTTAATCTGCGTTATCTGGTTATTATTTACCCCCGCCTTTCCAGGTGTTCAGCGTATCGAGCATGCTTTCGTGGCGTACCGCGGTCACATCAAAGTGCAGGAGCTGGAACGTATACTGGAGGATGAAGCCGATTCCGAACACGGCGATGACGGTGCCGATTCCTATCTTTGCACCGAGCAGCCATCCGGCCAGAAGCACGGAGCCTTCTATGATACCGCGGATCAGGCCGATCGGCTTTTTCGGAAAGCGTTTACCGAGGGCGACCATCAGAGCGTCCCTTGGGCCGCAGCCGAGGCCGGTTCCGACGTACAGGAAGGTGGCAAGACACAGGACGATTTCACCGGCCAGCAGCATTGCGATGCCGCTGGCATAGTGTTCCATTTTGGGAACAAGGCGCGCCCATTGAATCAGGTCGATAAATTTGCCGATGAGAAGGGCATTCAATATGGTCCCGAAGCCAAGCTGTTCGTGCATTGCATAATCGACGATGAGGATGAGGATTCCGGTGACGATTACGATATCGCCGAAGGACAGGCCTGTGGCAAGGGAAAGTCCCATGCTGAAAGCATCCCATGGCGCCAGGCCGATGTCTGCCTGGACGATGAAGCAGGTACCAAGTGCAAAGAGAAATAATCCCGCCAGCAGGCGGATGAAACGTTTGACATATGAAAGGGCCATAGCATTCTCCTTTGTATGATATATATTCATTATAGAAAGAAATGTGCTGTGGTGCAACTGAAGAAATAGAAAGAGGAGACATATGGAGTATAGGAAGGCGACGGCAGAGGACATCGATCTGATAAGCGAGATCAGACGCGTCCAGCTCATCCATGAGCAGGCGCACGAAGAGATAGAAATCAAAAAAAACTTGAAAACATTTTTTGAAAAGGTATTTGAGGAAAACAGGATGATTCAGATATTGGCAGAAGAGGACGGCGTAACGGCCGCGACCGGAGCAGTCCTCTTCTATGACTATCCGCCCGGTTTTTCCAATCCCTCCGGTAAAGTGGCCTATATTGCTAATATGTTTACGGACCCGGATTACCGCAGGCGTGGACTGGCATTTGAGATTATGGATATGCTCGTGGAGGAGGCAAGGAAGGGCGGAGCAGAAGAAGTGCGGCTTCTGGCCTCGGAGCCCGGCAGGCCGGTATATGAAAAGTACGGTTTTATTAAGGAAGAAGGATGGTATATACTTAAGGAAAGGACAGCCGGCAGCCGCGCTATGCGGGATAGATGAGCTGCCGGTCCGTTATGTCCTCCAGTACCTCATCCACATATCTGGCGGCGAGATATTTTGCCATCGGAAGATTCATATCCAGGTAGTTTCCGCAGTCTTCTGCAGAGGCGCCCGGGACAGCGCCTTCAAAACCGGCGATGAAAGAGAACAGCTCCTTCATGAGCGGTACAATGTCACGGGATTCATAGTCTCCCGATAGAAGGAGATAGAAGCCGGTGCGGCAGCCCATCGGTCCAAAGTAGATTGTACGGCTTCCGAATTCTGCGTGGTTGCGCAGGAAGGTGGCCGCGAGGTGCTCAATCGTATGCATTTCGGCCGTGTTCATGACGGGTTCATAGTTGGGCCTTGTCATGCGCAGGTCAAAGGTCGTAATCGTCTGTCCGCCCGGGCGGTCCTTTCTCGATACATATACTCCGGGAACCAGTCTCGTATGGTCTATTGTAAAGCTTGTAATCTTATCCATATCAATTCTCCTTTTTGGGTTCACTTGCACCGGTCTGCAGAGGCGCTTGGCTCAGAATCCGGCACTATGCGTATTATAGCACTTTTCTTCGTTTTTTTCTATGAAAAACGGCAGGAGATGTGCTATACTATCAAAGTAGCCCCGGCAGGCCGTATACGCGTATTCCTGCGGTCCGGGGAAGGCAGGAGGCAGCTAAGATGAAGATATATTTTGTAAGACATGGGGAAACAGACTGGAATAAGGCCAGACGTATCCAGGGACAGGTAGACATACCCCTGAATGAATTTGGCAGGCATCTGGCAGAGGAGACTTCAAAAGGTCTCGCGGATGTCCCCTTTGACATATGTTACACAAGTCCGCTTAAAAGGGCGGTAGAGACAGCACGGATCATACTTGGTGACAGGAAGGCTCCGGTCATTGAAGATGAACGTATCGAAGAGATGGCATTTGGTGAGTTTGAAGGCAAGTGCTGTTCTAAGAAGGGATGGGAACTGCCGGAAGAGTTCCAGCGCTTTTTCGATGACCCGGAGCATTATGTGGTACCGTCAGGGGGAGAAGGGTTTGCTGATGTGAAGAGGCGGACCGGACAGTTCCTGACAGAGCTGTTCCAAAACGACGGGCTTAAGGACAGTGTCGTTCTGGTGACGACACACGGCGCGGCGCTTGCGGGAATCTTGAACAATATAAAGGACAGACCGGTAGGCGATTACTGGGGCGTGGGCGTTCATAAGAACTGTGCGGTCACGGAAGTGGATGTGTACTGCGGCAGGGCACAAATCATATCTGAGAATGTGGTGTATTATGATGATGAAGTGGCACCATGGGAAGAATAGACAGGGAGGAATAGAGAGATGATCAATGACAAGAAAGTGTTATTCAGCGGCATGCAGGCAACGGGGAACCTGACGCTCGGCAATTACCTCGGGGCGCTGAAGAATTGGGTGACTCTGAGCGATGAATATGAGTGCTTCTACAGCGTGGTAGACATGCATTCCATTACCGTACGCCAGGATCCGGCCACGCTCAGGAAGCGTGCAAGGGCGCTGCTTACGCTTTACATCGCGGCAGGGCTTGACCCGGAAAAGAACTGTATCTATTACCAGTCTCATGTATCGGGACATGCGGAGCTTACGTGGATTTTGAACTGCTTTACGTATATGGGAGAGCTGAACCGTATGACGCAGTTTAAAGACAAGTCGGCGAAGCATGCAGACAATATCAATGCAGGTCTATTTACCTATCCGGTACTGATGGCCGCGGATATCCTGCTTTATCAGGCGGATGTCGTGCCGGTAGGCATCGACCAGATGCAGCATCTGGAACTCACAAGGGATATCGCGGAACGGTTCAACAATATATATGGCGATGTATTTACCGTGCCGGAACCGTATATCGGAAAGGTGGGCGCGAAAATCATGAGTCTGCAGGACCCGGCTAAAAAGATGTCCAAATCCGATGAGAATCCTAACGCCAGCATCTATCTGATGGATGACCCGGATACGGTGATGAGAAAATGCAAGCGGGCGGTGACGGATTCAGAAGCCCAGATATTGTATCGGGAGGAACAGCCTGGAGTGAAGAACCTTATCGATATATACAGCGCATGTACCGGAAAATCGCCGGAAGAGGTGGTCGCCGAATTCGACGGCAAGGGGTACGGAGACTTCAAAATGGCAGTCGGGGAGGCAGCGGTGTCTGTCCTGAAACCGCTGCAGGATGAAGTGGCCAGGCTGGAAAAAGACAAATCTTATATCGATGGCGTGATAAAAGCGAATGCAGAAAAAGCACAGTACTATGCCGGCAAGACATTGAGGAAAGTACAGAAAAAAGTTGGATTTCCAGAAAAAATACGATAATTTTGAAAGGGGTCAGACCCCTGCCGCGGCAGGGGTCTGACCCCTTTGCAAATTCAAAGACTATTCAGATAATTTACAAGTGGCTGTAAGTATTCTTTCGAGGTATTGTCATAAGAATGTGATATCCTTTTGTACATCTCGCTGTCTTCTCCGTTTGCTTTTTTAATAATCTTACGGAAGGCAGCCATCATTATCTTGTCACCGATTCCCATTTTTTCATAACTTAGGCCTCCGGGCAGATAGAAGACTTTGTATTTTTCGTCGTCATTTTTAAAATTATTCTGGATGGCTGTATCAGTCTCAGCGGCACCGGGAGGTGCGGTTCCAGTTACCATGACAATCCGGTTCCTGCCATCCAGCTTCATTTTTTTAAATGCATTCAGTTTTTGAATCGTTCCTGCATGAAACCAGGAGGCAAAGATGATGGTGTCATATGTAGCAAGGTCCGTGGTTCTGCCCTTATCAAATGGCATCACGGTACAGCCGGCCATATCACCAAGCCATTCGGCGTATCTTTTCGTAAATCCTGTCTTTGAATTATAAAGTACGAGTGTTTTCATTCTGCTTCCTCCTGTTTGATATCAGCTATTATGGAATGGGTAAATATCTCCTTTGCCTGGGTCAGCAGCCTTTGTACGTCTCCGATATCCGTTTCGCTGCCAAGAACGGTGAGGATAAAAGATATCCCGGTATTGTAAATGAGCATATTCAGGTGAAGCTGACGGGCACTTTCTATAGATATACCTAGCTGCCGCGCGATAAATTCCGCTATGTGCGGATTGGTTTCTTTTCTGTATATATCTTCAAAAGAGTGGATGTCTTCTCTTTTGCGCAAAAAATACAGCCGGTACAGATGAGGTTCCGCCTTGGCAAACTGTGCATGGGCCATGCCCATGCTCTGGAACATGTCATTTTCCTCCAGCCTTTCGCTGATGTAGCGCTGGATATAGCCGCCTGTGTAATCGATGACATCCTGCTTCAGGCCGTTCATATTGCGGCAATAGCAATAGACAGGCTGCACGGAACAGTCAAGGTGTTGGGAAATCCCCTTAACCGTCACGTTCTCAAGACCGCCTTCTCTGGCCAGGTCAAAAGCAGCTTTGACAACCATGTCTTTCGTAAGTCTCTGTCTGGGCATATGTATACCACCTTTCGATTGTAAACGAGTTATATAAATAATTTATATAAAGTGATTATATAACATGTATATGTACTTTGCAAGCATATTCTTGAGGATAGGGTATAAATGAATTAAGAAAAAATTAAAGAAATATGTCAGACAATTTGAGGAATTTGCAAAGGGGTCAGACCCCTGCCGCGGCAGGGGTCTGACCCCTTTCGAAATTTAGTCGTCTTCTTCACTCTGTATGGAGTAGGTCTGTCTCTTTCTTGCCATCTCATCGCTTTCGAGGTATTCGTCGTACGTTGTTATCTTATCGATGAGCTTTCCGCCTGGTACGATTTCCATGATACGGTTTGCCGTTGTCTGGACTATCTGATGGTCACGTGAGCTGAACAGCAGGACGCCAGGGAATTTGACAAGCCCGTTGTTGAGCGCCGTGATGGACTCCATGTCCAGATGGTTGGTCGGCTCGTCCAGAAGGAGGACATTGGCACCGGATATCATCATCTTAGACAGCAGGCAGCGGACCTTTTCTCCTCCCGACAGGACCCTTACCCTTTTGACGCCGTCCTCTCCGGAGAAAAGCATACGCCCGAGAAAACCGCGTACGTAAGTGACGTCTTTTTCTTCGGAATACTGGGTCAGCCATTCGACGATAGTATAATCGTTGTCAAACTCGCTTCCGCTGTCCAGGGGAAAATAGGCCTGGGATGTCGTGACGCCCCATTTGTAAGTCCCTTCGTCCGGCTCCATCTCGCCGGTGAGGATTTGGAACAGTGTCGTCTTAGCCAGCTCGTTGCCGCCGACAAAAGCTACCTTGTCATCGTGGTTCAGGGTAAAGGACAGGTGATCCAGTATCTTTTCCCCGCCAATCGTCTTGCTCAGGCCTTCCACAGTCAGCACTTCATTGCCGATGTCACGGTTCGGACGGAAGTCGATGTACGGATACTTGCGGCTGGACGGCTGGATATCATCCAGCTCGATCTTCTCCAGTGCGCGTTTTCTTGAGGTGGCCTGCTTGGATTTGGAGGCATTGGCGCTGAACCGGGAAATAAATTCCTGCAGCTCTTTGATTTTCTCTTCCTTCTTCTTATTCGCTTCTTTCATCTGCCGGATGAGCAGCTGGCTGGACTCGTACCAGAAGTCGTAGTTGCCGGCGTAGAGCTTGATCTTGCCATAATCTATGTCCGCAATCTGTGTACATACTTTATTCAGGAAGTAACGGTCATGAGATACGACGATAACCGTATTGTCAAAATTGATTAGAAATTCCTCCAGCCATGCGATGGCATCCAGATCCAGATGGTTGGTCGGCTCGTCGAGCAGAAGGATGTCCGGGTTGCCGAATAATGCCTGGGCCAGGAGCACTTTTACCTTCTCAGGTCCGTTCAGGTCCTTCATCGCCTTATCATGCATCTCTGCGCCGATGCCGAGTCCGTTCAGCAAGGTTGCGGCGTCGGATTCCGCCTCCCAGCCGTTCATGGCTGCAAACTCTCCTTCCAGCTCGCTTGCCTTGATTCCATCTTCGTCCGTAAAGTCTTCCTTGGCATAGATGACTTCTTTTTCCTTCATGATTTCATACAGCCTGGCGTTCCCCATCATGACGGTATCCAGGACCATGTATTCATCGTATTGGAAATGGTCCTGCTGCAGAAAAGAAAGGCGCTCTCCGGGAGTGATGACGACCTCTCCTTTAGACGGTTCCAGCTGCCCGGACAGTATTCGCAGGAAAGTGGATTTTCCGGCTCCGTTGGCTCCGATGAGGCCATAGCAGTTGCCCTCTGTAAACTTAATGTTGACGTCTTCAAACAATGCCTTTTTGCCAACCCGGAGTGTTATGTTGCTCGTGCTTATCATACTATCTATCTCCTTATATTTTATCTGATTTCAATGTGCACCTTCTGCACCCCCAGGAAATCACATACATGAACGTGTCCACATGATTTCTGCCGGGGAAGGGCAGGTGCTGTTGAATAAGCTGCACAACGTCAGTATACACGGACGTTCCATTGCTTATATTATCAAATATGGAAGGAAATAGCAAGGCTTAAGCTATGGGTTGACATTTTAGGCAAAAACCTTGAAAATACAGATAGGAGGTGGAAGCCATCATGGACAAAACAAAAGCGGCGGGGCATGGCAAGGCGGAGAATGTCGGATTGAGCAGCGACGGGAAAAGAGTCATCATCATTGACCAGACCAGACTTCCGTCAAAGAAGGTCCTGCTGGAGCTTGGAACACCCGGGGAGATGTATGATGCCATACTCGGCCTGAAAGTGCGCGGCGCACCGGCCATAGGCATCTTTGCGGCCTGCAGCATGTACTGCCTGGCGCAGCAGATAGGGACAGAGAAGATGGAATCCTTTATTGAAGAGCTGGAAACTTATGGAGACTACCTCAATTCTTCCAGGCCGACAGCGGTAAATTTAAGCTGGGCCATTAGTAGGATGCTCCGTACTGCCAGATTACACGAACAGAAGGGACGCGGCAAAGTTCTGGCCGCGCTTGGCAGGGAGTGCCGGATCATACAGGAAGAAGACGTGGCAATGTGCAGGGCCATATCAGAATACGGCTTAACCCTTATCCAGGAAGGAGACGGCATCCTCACCCACTGCAATGCGGGGCCGCTTGCCACATCACGCTATGGGACGGCGCTCGGTCCGCTCATGCTGGGGGCAGAACGCGGCATGAAGTTCAAAGTATATGCAGATGAGACGAGGCCTCTGCTCCAGGGTGCAAGGCTTACGTCATATGAGCTGCTGCAGGCTGGTATCGACGTGACGCTGATCTGCGACAATATGGCTGCGGCCGTTATGAAAAACGGATGGGTACAGGCATGCTTTGTGGGGTGTGACCGCGTGGCCGCAAACGGAGATACGGCGAACAAGATAGGAACGAGCGGGGTCGCGGTCCTGGCGAACTATTACGGCATCCCCTTCTATGTGCTCGGCCCGTCATCCACAATAGATTTAGACTGCCATGCAGGCGATGAGATAGAAATCGAACTAAGAGAGGAAGATGAGATAAAAAAGAAATATTATAAGCAGCCAATGGCGCCGGACGGTGTGAAATGCTATAACCCGGCATTTGACGTGACGGATCACAGCCTCATAACCGGAATCGTAACAGAAAAAGGTATACTAAAAGCACCGTACGAGGAACAGATAAGAAAAATATTTAATCAGAAGGAGATAAGAAGATGAAGGAAAGACCGGACTATGAATTCTACAGGAAAAGCGCGGATTATATTAGGGAACGGATTGGAACGCCGCCGGCCGTCGGTGTCGTGCTCGGTACCTGTCTTGGTGAAATTGAAAATGAGATTAAGGACAAGACAGAGATCTTCTATAAAGATATCCCGGATTTCCTTGTCTCCACAGCACCGGGACATGCCGGAAAGCTCGTGTGCGGCAGGCTCGGAAACAGGCGGGTGCTGTGCATGGCGGGAAGGTTCCACCACTATGAAGGGTACAGCTTTGAAGAACTCAGGATACCTGTCTATGTATTCAAGCTTCTTGGCATCCGCACCCTGATTCTCACGAATGCGGCAGGCGCCGTCAACCTCAACTTTGAGACCGGTGATATCTGTGTCATCAAGGATCACATCAACCTGTGCGGAGTATCGCCGCAGCGAGGGGAAAATATCCCGGAATTCGGCGAACGGTTCTTCAGCATGAATGACGTATATACGCCTTCGCTGCGTCAGCTGGCGAAGGAGACGGCGGTCGAGCTTGGCTTCTCTCTCCAGGAGGGGACCTACTTTTTCGCACCCGGGCCACAGTTTGAGACGCCGGCGGAAATCCGTGCCATGCGGCTCCTTGGAGCGGATATGGTAGGCATGTCTACCGTTCCGGAGGCTATTACGGCAGCCCACTGCAGGATGGATATCCTATGTCTGTCCCTGGCGACAAATCTGAGTGCTGACAGGGTGCTTGACCACGATGTGACGGAAGATGTCAACCAGGTAGAAGACGTTGTGAGCGGACGGTTCCGTGCCCTGCTGACGGCCATAGTCAACAGGCTGGACGAGGGGGACATATCATGAATATAAGGCTTTACAATGCCAGAATCCTTTCCATGCAGGAAGGAACTGGCATAGAAGAAGGGGAAGTATGGGTAGTGGGAAGCCATATTGCCTATACAGGTCCCCGGAAAGATACGGGGACCGTGTGGGACAGAGAGATAGATGTGAAAGGCAATGTAGTGATGCCGGGCTTCAAGAATGCCCATACACATTCGGCCATGACGTTCCTGCGGTCGTACGCGGATGACCTGCCTCTTCTGGACTGGCTGGACAAACAGGTATTTCCTATGGAGGCAAAGCTCACCCCGGATGATATGTACCATCTGTCCAGGCTGGCGGTCATGGAATACTTGACGAGTGGTATCACGGCCAATTTTGACATGTATATGAATCCTGCCTGTATCGCCAGAGCGTCTGCCGACTGCGGATTCAGGACCGTGATCTGCGGTGCCATGAACAATTTCAGCCAGTCGCTCGTGGAGGAAGAACAGTGGTATAAGGAGCTGAATTCCTACCACGAGCTTATCAGCTTCTGCTTTGGCGCCCATGCGGAATATACGACGTCGATGGAACTGCTCCAGGGGCTTGCGGAACTGGCCCGCAAGTATAAGGCGCCGGTGTATCTGCACAATTCAGAGACTGAGGAGGAAGTGGGACAGTGTATCGGCAGATACGGCAAGACGCCGACTTCGCTGCTTGACAGCCTTGGTATCTATGATTACGGCGGAGGCGGCTACCACTGCGTGCACATGACAGAGGAAGATCTGGATATTTTCAGGAAAAGGGGTCTGTATGTGGTCACAAATCCTGGCTCCAACACAAAGCTTGCCAGCGGCATCGCCCCGATAGGCAGGATGATGGATAAGGGGATTCCGATCGCAATAGGGACAGACGGGCCGGCAAGCAATAACTGTCTCGACATGTTCCGGGAGATGTTCCTCGTAACAGGCCTTGCCAAACTCAGAGAACACGATGCGTCTGCAGTTGACGCGGCGGATGTGCTCAGGATGGCGACGGTAAACGGGGCGCATGCCATGGGGCTTAAAGACTGTGACGTGCTGGCAGAAGGAAAATGCGCGGACCTGATTATAATGGATCTGCACCAGCCTAACATGCAGCCCGTGAACAACATAGAGAAAAATATCGTATACAGCGGCAGCAAGCAGAATATAGTGCTTACGATGGTAAACGGGAATGTGCTGTATGAGAACGGAACTTTCCATATCGGGGTGGAACCGGAGGAGGTATATGCGAAGGCAAATGAAATCATCGGGCGTATGCGGTAACAGAAAGCGAGGAGTATAGATGAAGAAAGCGACAATCGTGCTGGAAGGCGGTGCCACAAGGGGCGTATTTACGTCAGGGGCACTGGATTATCTCATGGAGATGGATGTGTATCTGTCACATGTCATAGGCGTCTCCGCGGGAGCGTGCAACGGCGTGGATTACGTATCGAGGCAGCCCGGCAGGACGAGAGACTGTATGATTCACAAAGAAAAGGAATATGACTATTACTACGGATTTACAAAGTTCATAAAAGAAAAAAGCCTGCTTGATATGGACATGGTGTTTGACAAATATCCAAATGAAATATTCCCATTCGATTTTGACACGTACTTTGCCTCGGATATGGAGTGCGAAATCGTGACGACGAACTGTGTCACCGGGAAGGCAGAGTATATGAAAGAAGACAAAGACAGGGAGAGGCTCATGAAGCTGTGCAGGGCATCCAGCAGCATGCCCCTCGTCTCGCCGATTGTGAATATAGACGGCATACCGTATCTGGACGGCGGGCTGGCCGATTCCATACCGGTGAAGAGGGCCGTGGAACTTGGCAATGAGAAGATTGTACTCATGCTGACAAGGAATCCGGGCTACCGCAAGAAGATGACTTCAAAGGCGCTGGCCAATGTATACCGCCGTGCTTACCGGAAGTATCCGAATCTCGTCAGGACGACAATACGGCGGAACTTTGAATACAACAAGGCGATGCGCCTAGTCGAAGAGATGGAAGAGGAAGGGAAAATCTTCGTACTTCGCCCGCTCATACCAACAGTATCGAGGCTGGAAAAAACTACGACACGCTTATGGAATTCTATCAGCACGGCTATCAACTCATGAAAAAGGAAATTGGTAACCTGAAGGAATATCTCGACAGATGACAAGGAGGGAAAAAGATGTATTTATATGAACACAGCATTTCTACAAAAGGAGCACAGCAGATGTCCAAGGTAACGGACATGGTACGTGAAGATATCAGAAAAAGCGGGCTGAAACAGGGGATTGTGGTCGTGTATTCCCCTCATACGACTGCAGGATTCACTATCAATGAAAATGCCGACCCGGACGTCGTCCACGACATGCTCTGCGGCATGGAACGCGCGGTTCCGGCGGATGCTGACTATTATAAGCATGTGGAAGGCAATTCCCATGCACATATCAAGACGAGCTTCGTGGGTCCTTCCCAGACGCTGATTCTCCATGAAGGAGATCTCCTGCTTGGCATCTGGCAGGACTTGTACTTCTGTGAATTTGACGGACCGCGGAACCGGAGATTCTATGTAAAGATTATAGAGGGCTGATAGGATGGATAAAGATACGCTATTGCATTTTATGTCGGTTGCTGAAAAGCTTAAATGTACGGTCAGGCATTCCTGGACGTCCGGCGGGCGGCGGGAGAGCGTCGCGGAACACGTGTTCCGCCTCTGTGTCTTTGCGTGGCTTGTGCAGGATGAGTTTCCAGAGCTGGATATGGACAAGGTGATGGAAATGTGTCTTTTCCACGACCTGGGAGAAGCGGTTACCGGAGATATACCTTGTTTTGAGAAGAAGGAAGAGGACCGCACGGCGGAGGAAGGTGCCATACGACGTATGACAGAGATGCTGCCGGCTGACAGACGAAAGAGGCTGGACGGTCTCTTTGAGGAGCTGGAGGCGGGCAGAACGGGTGAGGCTAAGCTAGTCCATGCGCTTGACAAGATGGAAGCCCTCATACAGCATAACGAAGCCCCGATCAGCACGTGGCTGCCTCTTGAATATGACCTCCAGCTTACATATGGGCAGAAGGAGGCAGAAGCATTCCCCTATACGGAGCAGCTCAGGAAGACAGTGGAACAGGACAGCATCCATAAGATAGCACGAGAGGGGATGAAAAAGCACGTCGGGACAGAAGCATTTCATGTGAGCAGCGACAAGGAGAAGCTGGACTTTAGACGGGTCGTACAATTGATGCGCCAGTCGTACTGGGCCAGGACGCGTTCTGAGGAGATGATCAGGAAGGCTATGGAAGGTTCCGTCTGTTATGGCGTGTATGACAGAGAAGGATATATGGTCGGATATGCCCGTATTATTACCGATTTTGCCACTACATTCTATCTGATGGATGTAATTATCGACGAGGACTACCGGGGGAAAGGGCTCGGCACGCTCCTGATGGATGCTGTCATGGACGATGTAGGCAGCCTGCACGGGGTGCTGCACACAGATGACGCCGGGGGATTCTATGAGAGATACGGATTCAGACACGACGAAAGAAGGCAGGAAGTCTTGATGGAAAAAGAGAGGCAGAACGTGTAGAGCGAAAGCAGCCCGTGTCAAAGGGCAAGAAAACGTGCAGGAACGCATCTTCAAACTATCCTGCACGTGAAAAGCTAGCTGCAAAAAAAGGAGATGACATGTTTCAGCGTGTCAACCTCGCCTACATTGCCCGGGAAGATGATATAAGGGATGCCGGGATATCGGCTGTCGGGACCGGTCTCCCAGGCGGGGATGCCGGGAGCCACCTGGCCGAGCACCACGGCACGCCTGATATGCAGGGCTTTCGTGGCAATATCGCTGGAAGTGATACCGCCCTTGGCAATGAGGAAGGAGGGGGCCGTCCCTATCTGCACGGCAAATGACTGCAGTGCGTCTGAGATGGACACGGAACGCTTTAGGACGGTTTCCTTTGTGTCATTGTCAAATATAAGCTTTTTCCTCTTCGTATAGATGACCGCATGCCTGCCTTTCTGTATGCAGGCGGAAGCCAGGGCCAATATACGCTGCCGTTCCGTTTCAAGAGCCTCCAGGTCGGTAATAAGATCAGAGTCAAATTCCAGCAGTTCGATTCCGTCCAGCCCTTTCAGCATACTGAGCTGAGCTGTCGTCTTGTCGGTGTAGGATCCGATGAGGATGAGCCCTCCATAGCGGGAGTGGGAGCGGGAAAGCTCGCCGCGTCCGAGAAGCGGCCTGTCGGGTATGCCGGCTATGACTTTCACAAAAGAGGCGGCACTTCGGAACATAAACCGCTTTCCTTTCTTCATCGCGCGGTAGAGCGCGGTACAGAACACTTTCAGATCGCAGTAGTCCGATGCGTTCACGATGATTTTCTGAAAATCGGATGCTGAGAGCAGAAGAGATTCCACACCGTTCGTGTCCGCACTGCGGAGGAGGTTCATCGGAATGCATATGACACTGCCGGCAGGATACCGGCCCTCTGTCTTTTCCTCCACATACTGCCTCAAATCAGAAGAAGCATATCCAAAGGTAGAATCCCTGGCAAATTCTGTCTTGGCAGCAGGGATAAGCTCTTTCCCGGACAGGACATAATGGATATTGCCTACAGTAAAGCGCCCACCTTCTTTGAAGAACGGGCACAGTACCTCGCCATCAATGGCGTGGCCGGTGCATTCCTCGTATGTATTCTTCAGCACTTCCGTCTCAAGCGGATAGTGTCCGCGCAGCGTAGAGTCGCTCCGGCTTATGATGAGATAAGAAGTGCCCGTCTCCTTTGAGACGCGGTGGATCGTCCGGGCAGCCTCCTCGTGCAATGCGGCACTTTCTGCAGCGGACAGTGCTCTGGAGTTCGTCAGTATATAGAAGAGCGCCCCGGGTTCTTCAAAACCTTCTCTTATGCTGCTGTAATCCCATCGTGTGTAGACAGAGACGCCGTGGACCGTCTGCGTACCGGTCGGATCATCATCCAGCACGATAATCTTCCCCATAAAGGAATGTATCTCCTCTGCAAGGAGCCTGTCGACCGATGCTTCGTCGGGCCGTGGATACTCGTTCAGTAAATCTCTATTCATGGCGTTCATTCCTCTCTTTTCTTTTCCGTTCAGCTCACATATCCCGCTTCTGTACTTTGCAGTCGGCCAGATGTTCAAAATATTGTACAATCCCGCCGTGATCCTCCCCCATATGCCCTTTTACCTTCATGACCTGCATGATTTCAAAGAGCTGGGAAGTAAACGGTATCGGGGTACCGATCAGATGCGCTTCTTCAACTACGTTTTTAATATCCTTGTGATTGATGTAGATGGGGCCGCCCGGTTCAAAATTACGCTCCAGAATCATGGGCAGCTTGGCATCAAGCACTGCGCTTCCGGCAAGTCCGCCCCGGATGGCCTTATATACTTTCTCAGGATCGGCCCCCGCTTTTGCAGCAAAGACAAATGCTTCCGATACGGAAGCTATCGTCATATTTACGATAATCTGATTGGCAAGCTTGGCGATACTGCCCGTTCCTGTACCACCGACAAGAAGGGCATTGGAGCCCATCATCTCGAGATAAGGCAGGACTTTCTGAAATGTCACATCATCTCCTCCAGCCATAAATGACAAGGTACCGTCAATCGCTTTCGGCTCTCCCCCGCTTACAGGTGAATCCAGAAAAAAGCAGCCCCTTTCCTGAAGGAGGCGAAAGCAGTAGTGGGAATCCTCCGGCGCTACAGAACTCATGTCACAGACGACGGTTCCGGATGGGATGGCTGTGCAGACGCCCTCTTCAGCAAATAAGACTTCTTTTACTATTCCGCCGTTCGGAAGCATGAGAAATATGACATTACATGTACGCCCAATCCGCTCGGGGGTAGATTTGACAGCACCCTTTGAGACGAGATGGTCTGAGAGCGATTCCCTTACATCATATACGTGAAGTTCTACATGGTGCTTAAGCAAATTCAACGCCATTGGAGTCCCCATGATTCCTAGACCGATAAAACCGATTTTATCCATAATTTAATATTCCTTTCCGCTGCATCTGCAGCCTGCATCATAATATCATGATAACAAATACCGGTATACCGGTCAATGAAAAAATGTTAATTTCATAATTTTTACTATATATCATCCTCTATTATTGTGCATGTTTTAGGGAGAAGAAACTTGACCGGCCGACAGAAATTATTATATGCTTTATCTATAGAATGAATATTGAGGGGGAAACTACGATGAAGCTACTGAAGCCACTACAGATGCAGGCATATGAATACATGAAAGAGAAGATTCTGAACAATGAATTTACACCTGGGGAAATCTATTCCGAGACAAAGATTGCGGCCGAGATAGGTATCAGCAGGACACCGTTCAGGGATGCCGTACAGAGACTTGTGCAGGAAGGATATATCGATATCATACCAAGCAAAGGATTCATGCTGCATGAGATGGAAGTGAGAGATATCGTAGAGACGTTTCAAGTCCGTACTGCAATTGAAGGGTACTGTGCGATGCTTGCGGCGAGAGAGGCAGGTTCAGAAAAAGCCACGGAGCTGTTTGCAGAATTGGAAAGGCTCATGGGGAAGCTGGTCGAATCTGCAGAGGGCAATAATATGACCCGTTTTGTCGAATGTGATAACCAGTTCCACCTGATGCTCGTGGCCTATGCCGGTAACTCTGCATTCGATGAGATGTTCGGCATGTATATCCACCGTATCCGGAACATGGCAATCTCATCTCTTATGCATCCCGGCCGTGTAGCAGAGACGCTGAGAGAGCACGAAGATATCATAAGTTCTATGAGATCAGGCGACATCGAAGCTGTCAACAACGCAATCGCTGCACATATGGAGAGGCCGAAAGAGATTATGCTTGGAGAACGGGACTGAGTTGAAATGGGCAATATGCACAAAAGAAGTCGAAGAAGATATAAATAATACACAAAATAGACAAAAACGGTTGACAGAATGAAGAGGATTTAATATGATTATCTCATGAAATAACCGGTATACCGGAATACAGAATACAGGAGGAACAGATTATGGAATATTTTAAAACAGCCGTCGACGGGTTGGAAATTACTAGAGTAGGGCTCGGAACATGGGCGATGGGCGGTTCCGGATGGGGCGGCATCGTCGATGAGCCGGCGATAGAATGCGTAAGGGCGGCGATTGACATGGGGATAACACTTGTAGATACCGCCCCTGCCTATGGTGCCGGACATTCAGAAGAGCTGGTCGGAGAAGCACTTTCAAAGCCGGGCTACAGAGAGAAATGCGTGCTTGCCACAAAATGTGGTCTGAGCTGGGATGAGAATGGCAGCGTTTACAGAGATTCACGCCCTGAGACGCTCAGGAAAGAACTGGAGGCAAGCCTTAGGAGACTGAAGACAGACCATATCGATATCTATCAGGTACACTGGCCGGATGAAAAGACACCGATAGCAGAGACGGCACAGGTAATGGGCGAGTTCCTGAAAGAAGGTAAAATCCGTGCCATCGGCGTATCCAACTACACGAACGAGATGATCGATGAATGGAGAAGAACAGCACCGATACATACGATCCAGCCTTCCTTCAATATCCTGGAAGATAAACTGTTCGAAAACCAGCTTCCATACGCCAAGGAGAACAATATCACTGTGTTGGGGTACAGCGCACTCTGCCGCGGAATGCTTCACGGCAAATATACCGTTGACACGAAATTCAATGATGGAGATATGAGAGCGGAGGAAGATCCGAAATACCAGGGTCAGAACTTTGTGAACCATCTTGCAGCAATAGACGAGCTCAAGGAATATGCAGCCAGATTGGGCAAGACGGTAGCTCAGATCAGCGTGAGATGGGTACTGGAAAAAGGAGTCAGCTGCGCTCTGCTCGGAGCAAGGCGTCCTGGCCAGTTAGATTTTATTTCGGGCTGCGTAGGATGGAGCCTGACAAAAGAACAGTGCGATGAGATGGAAGCGATTGTCGCAAAACATGTTCCGGTACAAGTCGGAAAGGATTTCTTGGCACCGCCTTTGAGAGAAGATTAATGGAGAAGGGTAATGTGTATGAGAATCATTCCTGCACATTACCCTTTTCGTGGAGACGTCATAAAGACTGGAGGAGAGAGATGCTGAAGGCGATAGACCATATTACGGTAAACATGACAGATAAGGAGAAGAGCTTTTGGTTCTACGGCGGGCTGCTCGGCCTTACCAAGCTGAATGATATAGATATGGGAGACCATTTCCTGTACTATTTTGAGCTGCCGGGCGGCTGCCGCCTGGAACTCATAGAATACGAGTCTGAGAATCCTGTCAGACCGGGGAGCCACACCGACCGAGGCGTATACCGGCATTTTGCGCTGGAGACGGATGATATTGACGGCTTGAGAAGTATATTTGCCCGGCATGGCGTGAAGATTCTGGAAGGCCCAGAGCCGAGCGGCAGACTTGGAGTAAAATTCATGCTTGTAGAGGAACCGAACGGGGTAGAGATAGAATTCGTTGAAAAGTTATAGGATATATCGTGTGGAGGGAGACAGATGAAGAAGTTTATTAATAAAGCGGATAATGTAGTTGACGAAGCGATGGAAGGCTTTACGTCGTGCTACAGCAATCATTATGAGAAACATCCGGAAGTCAACGCGGTCGTCTCAAAGAGACCAAGGAAGGGTAAGGTGGCTCTTGTCATCGGAGGCGGCAGTGGACATGAGCCGATGTTCAGCGGATTTGTCGGGGAGGGGCTTGGCGACGCGGCGGCGTGCGGCAATGTGTTTGCATCCCCTGATCCGGGGACGATATATGAGACTGCCCTTGCGGTGGAAAGCGGACGTGGCGTCCTGTTCGTGTACGGGAACTATGCGGGAGACAATCTGAACTTTGATATGGCGGAAGAACTTCTGGCAGACGAGGAGATAGAAGCTGCCCATGTAAGGGTATGGGATGACTGTGCCTCGGCGCCGAAAGAGCGCATGACTGACAGGCGCGGCATTGCCGGAGACCTCTTCGTAATCAAAATTGCCGGGGCTGCGTGCGATAAAGGCATGGGGCTTGCGGAAGCCGTCAAGGTGACGGAGGCCGCCAGGGATAACCTGCGCAGTATAGGAGTAGCGACATCGCCGGGACAGATACCTGGGCTTGACAAGCCTACATTTGAAATCGGTGACGATGAGATGGAGTACGGCATGGGAATACATGGCGAACGTGGAATCGAACGCACGACGATGAAAGGGGCAGATGAGATCGTAGAATATCTGTACAAGAACATAAAAGAGGAGTTGGAACTTGCCGGCGGGGAGGAGGTATGTGTCCTCGTAAATGGCCTCGGCAGCACGACCGTGCTCGAGATGAGCATCGCATACAGGAGGCTGAAAGAGCTTTTGGATGAGGACGGCATCACAGTGCATGATGCAGATATCAACAGCTACTGCACCTGCCAGGAGATGGGAGGGTTCTCCATATCGCTCCTGAAGCTGGACGATACGTTGAAGGAACTGTATGACATGCCATGCTATTGTCCGTACTATGCAAAGAAAGGAAAGGAAATGTCATGGAAAGATTGAATGCACGACAGGCGAGAGAGATGCTTCTCCATGTTGCAGACAGCGTGATAGAGGCAAAACCGATGCTTACGGAAGTAGACAGTGCCATCGGGGACGGCGACCATGGAATCGGCATGGCGGGAGGTCTTAAAAAAGCGAAAGATAAACTCCTGAAAATGGAAGAGCCGTCCGATGTGTACGCAGTATTTGCGGCTTCAGGCAAGGCCATGCTCATGAGCATGGGCGGAGCGTCGGGGGTGATATTCGGGAGCATGTTCCTGGGCGGCGCGAAAGGTATGGAACCGGCTGCAGAGATTGATACAGGGCAGTTTGCCGACATGATGAAGAGAAGCCTCGCGGCGATAAAGGAGCGCGGGAAAGCAGAGGTGGGAGACAAGACGATGGTAGACGCATTGTCACCTGCCGTCGAGTCCCTGCTTGCACATACGGAAGAGGGATTTGCCCCCATGCTGGAAAAAGCGCAGGAAGCTGCACATAAAGGTATGGAAAGCACAAAGAAATTGGAAGCGAAGTTCGGGAGGGCTAAGACGCAGGGAACGACAATCGGCTTCCAGGACGCAGGGGCCACAAGCGTGTGGATCATCATGAAATCCATGTATGAATATGCTGCACGGCAAAAATAGGAAAAAGAAACTGCAGAATGCCTGTTCTAAGGACATTCTGCAGCAGCTGAATCAGTCGACCTCGATTTTATCGGAATCCTGGTAAGGTGCAAGCGTTGAAATCATCTTCACCGGTCCGCCGGAATTGTTGACGACGTAGTGAACTTCTTCCGGTTCGATATGTATCAGGTCACCGGCTTTAAGCGTATGGGTGGTGCCGTCCACGATGATGTCGACCTCGCCTTCCAGGATGAAGAAGTTCTCCTCCATAATATTGTGGTAATGTGCTTTGAAATCTTGTCCGGACTGGAACTGTACTACAGCAAAGTTGCTGCGCGGGCCTTTCATGAGATATTTCGGGCCGCTGTCGCCGAAACGGTATTCCTTTTCGTTTTCATTGATGATAAACATGATATAAATCTCCTTTCTTTGTTATATATTATAAACCTGGCGCTATCCACATATTTTTGGTCAGCTTCCTGTCGGCCAGCTCAAGCTGTGCACGGTATACTTCTTTCCAGGTTTTGTAAAGCTTGTCATATGTATCATGGTTTTTGGCGTCCGGGTAATACGTGCGCTCAATATGGCACAGCTCTTTTGCTGTCTCCCGGATGTCTTTGTAGATGCCGGCGCCTATGCCGGCCAGGATAGCCGCTCCAAGCGCGGTAGCCTCACGCACCTTTGGTACGTGTACCGGTATACCAATTACATCGGACAAAATCTGGCACCAGAGAGGACTCTTTGAAGCGCCGGAAGCAAACGTAATCTCCTCAGGCAGTCGACCGGTCACAGAAGCGACAAGTTCCATATTGCCCCGTGTAACCATGGCAGAGTTCTCCATAATAGCCCGGTAGAAGGTGTAGCGGTTGAATTTGTCGGCATCAAGAGCAAAGTTCGTAAATGTGGGGGCCGCGTGCTTCCAGTTGATGAAATTCATCACATCGGAGAAAGCGCAGAGCATCCCGTTGCTGCCGGCCGGTATTTTTTCGGCCTGGATATTCATGTAATAATATGGATCCTTCCCTGTCTCTTCCGCCTTCTGCTTTTCAGGCTGACAGAAGGCGTCCCGGTACCAGCGCATTACGAGTCCGGGATAGAAGGCGAGCGCCTCGTACTGCCAGATGCCTGGGACAGCGTGGCAGTTCATCCTCACGCGGCAGCCCGGATCGGTCTTGACCGTATCGGTGTTGTACTCGAACTGCCAGAAACTTCCCCCGAACACGGCAGCCTGCCCGGGTGCCACGACTCCGACACCGATACAGCCAAGCTGGGCGTCACCACCTCCGGCAACCACGGCAGAGGACTCGGACAGCCCGGTCTGCATGGCGGCGGAAGAGGAGACATATCCGACTACCGTACCGCTTTCCTGTACCGGCGGATAGATGTCATCCCTGATACGGCACTTTCTTGCGATATCTGTATCCCAGGCCCTCGTGGAGAGGTTGAAGATGCCGGTAGTACATCCGTTGCTTGGCTCGCATGCCAGTATACCGGTTAACTTATAGATAAGCCAATCGTTGAACATGCTCACATAAGCTGCCTTTTCATATAACTCAGGCATCTTGTTTTTTACCCAGAGTATACGGGGGATGGCGTCAAGCGCGAATGTCTGTCCGGATACGGAATAGCTGTCCCTTTCCAGCGTTTTGGACTGAGAGCGCAGTTCAGACACCTCGTCACCTGACCGTGCATCGACATTGGCGCATGCCCATATTTCGCGAAAATCAGCGTCGTAGAGCACGATTCCCTCGCGCATGCACGTAGTTGAGACTGCGGCGATATCCGAAGGGGATATGCCTGTGTCCCGCAGTACATTTTTGATACATTGTACCGTAAGGTTCCAGTTGTTGTTCCAGTCGAAATCCATAGACCCAGGATATCGTGGATCTTCGAGATGTTCCCATTCATGCTGGGACACACCGAGCTGATTGCCGGCCGTATCAAAAAGGACAGCGCGGACGCTCCCGGTACCGGCATCAAGTGCCATTAAATAGCTTGCCATAATAAAGGCCTCCTTCATATATTAGTAATTGTTTAACAGTTGCTTTGCAGTAATATCATCCGTGATGAGTATATCGAGGTAACTGCCGTTGAGAGCCGCGGCGATTGCAGGCAGCTTCTCCACACCGGTGGCGGCGCCTATCACATTGTTGAGCGTCTTCAGCTTTTCAAGAGGGGTACTTATGATACGCGCGTCAAAGTCTGAATTGACGAGCCGGCCCTGAGCGTCTATAAAATGAGTGATCAGGTCGCCTACCGCACCCTGCATCTTTAAAAGGAGATAGTCGTTGTTGGTCAGCCGGGAAGATTTTAGTATCGTTGCATCCGTGTTCATGCCTCCGATGCCTATCAGGGTGAGATTCGCAAGTTCTGTCATCTTGGATATCTCGGACAGGGAAGCTTCCTCCATCATAGATGCGGCAAGCTCCCGGGAGGACATAATAAGAGGAGCGGGATACAGGTACAGCTTGGCACCGTATATCCTGGAATGGGCATCGGGCAGATAGTTGGTGATGCCGCCGGTCAGCGATACGAGAGAGATCGTCGCGGAGACGCAGCGGGAAAGATGGCTGAGCGCGCGCATTACAGTCTCGCCGTAACCGAAGTTGATATAGCAGCTGTCCGTAATATGGTTCTGGATATACATTGCAGCAGCTTTCGCTACAGTCTCGGTCTGGTTATCCTTGTCAGACCCGGCGGGAACGATATAGCAGTCCTTCAGGCTGTACTTGCGGATCAGCTCCTGTTCCATAGAGAGGAACTCGTCGGTATCGGGCTTGATATGAATCTGTATGATTCCTTCCTGGCGCGCACGGTCTAGCAGCCGGAGCACCTTGATGCGGGAAATGTTGAGCTTTTCGGCGATAGACTGCTGTGTAAGCCCTTCCATATAGTAGTACCAGGATGCTTTATAGAGCAGGTTTTTTTCAAACTGCGTGTTGTTTTCTGAACTTATATCAGCCATAGTATCCTCCTTTTGTATGACGTGATGTACAAAAGTAAAATTATAGTGCAAATGTTTTGTAAACAAATTATAACAGCATATGGGCGCACTGTCAAATAAATTTCTGCACAGATTTTCGCCTCTTGATGGAGCGGTAGGGCAAAGTGCATAAAAAATAAGACAAAATTATAACTAAAATGTATAAAACAACAAATGCAGACAACAAAGATGTTGACAAACTGTGAACAGATATGTATGATGAAACTAAATCAGAACATCGGTATACCGGTGTGGAAACTGAGAAACAAGCATAAACAAAAGTTTATCCATTGAACAAAAGTATTACAACATAAATAACTGGAATGGAGGTGCATAAAATGCAGGCTGTTAAGAACAAACCTGACGGCGAAGCGCTGCTGAAGGTAAAAGATATACGCAAATCCTTTGGTTCTAACGAAGTGCTCAAAGGTATCAACTTGGAACTGCGCGAAGGGGAAGTGATAGCCCTGATTGGAGGCAACGGCGCCGGAAAAAGTACGCTTATGAAAATCATCATGGGCATATACCGGCAGGATGAGGGGGAGATATACATCGACGGAGAGATGATAGACATCTCAAAGTCTTCTACGGCACTTGCCAATGGAATTTATCTCGTGCCACAGGAGCCGATGCTCTTTCCGAACATGACCGTGGAAGAAAATGTCGCCATGGGATTTGACGAGAAGAAGAATGAGATACATAAACGTATGGTGGAGATGATTGAACATCTCGGCTGGGACCTGAAGCTGGAAAGGAAGGCCAATACGCTGTCCATAGCAGAGCAGCAGCTTGTGGAAATATTGAAGGGGCTGCTCAGGAATGCGAGGATACTGATACTGGATGAGCCGACGTCGTCACTCAGCTTCAACGAGGCAGAATCCCTGTTTAAACTGGTGGAGGAGCTGAAGCAGAAGAACATCGGCATCTTCTATATCACCCACAGGCTGACGGAGGTGTTTCAGATTGCGACCCATGTGGCTATCATGAGGGATGGCGTCGTGAGCCTGAGCGGTGAGGTGTCTGAATTTGAAAAGAGCCATCTTGTCAAAGCTCTGCTTCCGCCGGATTCGGAACTTAAGACGGCAGGAGAAAGGGTGGAGATAGATTATACGTCGGCGGAACCGGTGCTGCAGCTTAAGGACTTCAGCGGATACGGGTTCAGCAACCTGAATCTGGAAGTATATGCAGGGGAAATCCTTGGAGTAGCCGGGGTCGTCGGTGCGGGCAGGACGGAATTCGCAACAACGGTATTCGGTATGGATAAGGTGAAATCGGGCAAGGTGCTTCTGGACGGCGAGGATATAACCGGCTTCAGCACACGCAGAGTGCTGGACAAAGGTGTCAACTATGTGCCGGAAGACAGGTTCCTGAACGGAATCTTCAAGATAAGAGAAGTGGGGTGGAATATCTCGTCCGCCCAGATACGGAATATGAGCAGGCTGTTCCTCAACAGAAAAAAGGAGGCAGAGCTGGCCGATCAATATATCAGTGACTTCCGTATCAAGGTAACGGGACAGGACCAGATTATGGGCTCCCTCTCCGGCGGCAACCAGCAAAAAGGCGTTATCGCCAGAGCACTGTCGACGAGACCGAAAGTCGTCATACTGGATGAACCGACACGGGGGATTGACGCAGGTGCACGTGGGGATGTGTATTCCATCATAGGCAAGCTGAAAAAGCAGGGAGTGGCAATATTGCTCATATCCTCTGATCTGGAAGAAATTGTAGAACTGAGTGACAGGGCTGTTTCTATGTACCAAGGACATATCAATCATACATTTACGAGAGAAAAGATCGACCTTGATAATCTGACGGCCGCGTCATTCGGAGTGTACGAGGAAGGAGAGTAATTATGGAGAAGATAAAAAAAGCGCTGAAGGCCAGGGAACTGTCTTCGCTGCTCTGCCTCGTAGTGATGTTTCTGCTTGTCGGAGTCGTGAACCCAAGTTTCCTGAAACCACAGAATATACTGCTGTGCTTTAACGGTTCTATCGTATACGTGCTCATAGCCATAGGAATGGCATTTGTAATCCTGACGGGTGAGATTGACTGTTCCATCGGAGCACAGCTCGGACTGTCGGCCGCGGTGTGCGCGACCTATCTGCGGGAAGGAGCATCCTGGGGGATGGCGATAGCCCTCTGCGTCCTGGTCGGTCTCGTATGCGGAACGATCAACGGCATCGGAGTGACGGTCCTGAAGATTCCGTCCATCATCATGACCCTTGGCACGAACGGAATATACAGGGGACTGATATATCTGTATACAGGCGGCAAATGGGTGGAGAACCTCCCGTCTGGCTTCAAGCAGCTCGCCCAAAAGAATGTGGCGGGGAACTTGAGCTGGTTCTTCGTTATGGATCTGGTGATCATGGTGCTTATCTTCCTGTTTCTCGTCAAGACGAAGAGAGGGAAGCGGTTCGCTGCTGTAGGTGACAACGAGGCAGGAGCGAACCTGATAGGAATCCCTGTACTGGCAACAAAGATGAAAGCGTTTATGATATGCGGGCTGTTCGCCGCGTTCGGGGCAATCCTCTATGTAAGCCGCGTAGGTTTCGTAACCGCCATTTCCGGAAATGGATATGAGATGAAAGCAATCGCGGCATGCGTCATAGGAGGCATCAGCCTGACCGGAGGAGTAGGCACGGTTATCGGCGCGTCAATCGGCGGTATCATAATGGCGTCCATCAGCCGTCTGCTCGTATTTTTGAAAATTTCATCTGATTATGATAATACGATTACCGGTATCCTCTTGATCGTAATCGTAGTAGTGGATGCACTCGTACAGAGAAGGTCGGTGGAAAAGGCTAGAAGAGAAAGGCTGTCGGCAAGGGTAACTGCAGCTGAGGGAGGTGCTTTTAATGAATAAGATGAAAGGGTTAAAGAGCAAAGTCTTCAGCTGGGAGATGTTCCTGATTGTGATACTGCTCCTTGAGATTCTCGTATTCGGACAGCTCAATCCAAGATTTCTGCGTCTGAATGTACTGATGGGAAGTATCAATGACTTCATCTCTATATGCATCATTTCACTGTTTGTCACTTTTGTAATGGTGACGGGCGGTATAGATATACAGGCAGGATCCATCGTGGGTCTTACATCGATTACGATAGGGCTGCTCTGGCAGGACAAAGGTTTCAATGTATGGGCAGCGGTGCTTGTCAGCATACTGGTGGGGACGCTGTGCGGACTCTTAAGTGGATTTTTCGTGGCCTACACGGGGGTTCAGCCGATGGTAGTCACGCTGGGAGGGTCGTTCCTGTACTCGGGGCTTGCGCTCGCGGTCGTCAATATGTCATCGTCCGAGGCATACGAAGGCATCAGTGGCTTTCCGGAATCCTTCATGAAACTGTCATCGGGAAATATCGCAGGCATGCCCAACCAGCTGATCATATTTATCGCACTTGTCGTTATCGCGTATATATTGCTGCATAAGACGAAGTATGGGAGATATATCTTCCTCTGCGGTGTCAATTCAAGTGCATGCCGGTATTCAGGTATCCGGGTCAGACCTATCATCATGAGTACATACGGACTGTCCGGAATGAGCGCCGCACTGGCGGGCGTAGTGCTAACAAGTTATCTCGGTTCGGCCAAATCGGACCTGGGAAGCTCGCTGACGCTGCCAATCATCACGGCAGTCGTTCTCGGAGGAACGTCCAATCTCGGAGGAAAGGGAGGCGTCATTGGAACAGCTCTGGCAGCATGCGTCATCGGCATCTTAAAATTCGGGCTGAACATGTCAGGCATGGCGTCGCAGTATCTCGATATTCCGGTAGGGATCCTTCTTATCATAGTCCTTGCATTCCGCATGACGGGCAGCGGCAATACAAAGCTGCTGGCAAGGCTGAAAAAGAACAGGGGGAAATAAAGGCTGCCGGTTATAAAGTGATTATTATAAGTGTTTATAATAATAAAAAATTAAAGGAGGACTAAAGAATGAAAAAGAAACTCATCAGCGCATTATTATGCGCAGCCATGATTGCTACTATGGTAGTTGGTTGTGGAAAATCCGGTTCTGACTCAGACAGCGGGGATTCAGGCGACAAGAAGAAATCAGGGGATGATCTCCAGATTGTATTCGTTCCTAAGGTGACAGGAAACTCGTTCTTTGAATCAGCAAACGACGGAGCACAGGAATTTGCCAAAAAAGTCGGCGGATTTGAAATCAAGTATGACGGCAGCGCTACAGCTGCAGTCGCAGACCAGGTTACTATCATCAACAATGCAATCAACCAGGGCGCTGACGGTATCGCGGTATCATCTGTAGACGCCACCGGCCTTGATGAAGTTATGAAGAAGGCGATGGATGCAGGACTGGCCGTAGTAACATGGGATTCCGACGTTTCTGCCGATGCGAGGCAGATTATGGTATCCCAGGGCTCGCCGGATATCCTTGGAGAGTTCTTGCTGCAGCTTTCCGAGAATGCTCTGAAGGCATCCGGACTTGATCCTGCAAAAGACGCGGTCAAATACTGCTGGCATTACTCGCAGGCAACCGTAACAGACCAGAACTCATGGCATGATGCGGCGGAGCGGATGATTGCTGAAAAGTATCCGAACTGGGAAAACGTAGCTCCTGACAATTATTACAGCGAACAGGATGCAGAAAAAGCAATCTCTGTCGGTGAATCCGTACTGACAGCACATGAAGACATCAACCTCGTCATCTGCTGTGACTCTACGGCACTTCCGGGACAGGCGCAGGCAGCACAGAACCTTGGAAAGACGACGAAAGATGTCGCGATTACAGGCTTTGCCACACCGAACGCCATGAAAGACTTCTGCACGGCGGGCGTAGTAAACAACTGGGGACTGTGGGATACAGGATTACAGGGATCCATCGCAAACTACATGGCTTACTATCTTGCATCAGGCAACAAAGTAACAATCGGCGACAAAGTAGATATCCCGGAAATCGGCGAAGTCGAAATCGTGAACAACAGCGAGATCACGGGAGACGAAGCTGACAACGTGGACGGTTCAGGAGTCGTATTCCTTCCAGAACGTGCTGAATTCAATGCAGACAATATGGATGATTATGATTTCTAGCCGATCCCATACATATCAGTGACATTTCATAGACATGCAAGTCCTTTTGCCATGCGCAGGGGGGCTTGCGTGTATTACGTAAAATCAGAAGGAGACGAAATATTATGGCAGATGTTGATGGATTAAAGGTAGCAAAAAATTATCATGTGGATGAACCGTTCGCTAAGAACGGCGGCTTTCACGTAAAAGGCATGCAGGACGTGGACTGGGGGATGAAGAAGCGCTTGTCAAAGATCTTCCAGCCAGAGAGCGGACATACGGTGATGCTTGCATTCGACCATGGATATTTTATGGGTTCTACGGCAGGGCTGGAGAGGCTCGACCTCGTGATACCTCCGCTCATGCCGTACGTAGATGTACTGATGGGCACAAGAGGCGCTATGCGCACATGTATCCCCGCAGATAATAGCAAAGGCATCGCGCTCAGGGTGAGCTGCGGCTCTTCCATGGTGGATGATGACTTGAGCCATGAAGTGATCGGCGTGAGCATCGAGGACGCTGTCAGGATGGACGCGAGCTGTATGGCAGTGCAGACATTCATAGGCGCGGACGGAGAAAAGGAAAGCCTTGACAATCTGTGCAGGACAGTAGACGCAGGACTTAAATATAATATACCTACCATGGGTGTCGTGGCGGTAGGCAAGCAGATGGAACGTACGAGCAGATTCTTCAAGCTTGCCACGAGAATTCTGCCCGAGCTTGGCGCTCATATCGTAAAGACGTATTACTGTGAAGATTTTGAAGAGATCGTATCAGCGTGTCCGGTGCCGATTGTCGTCGCGGGAGGCAAGAAGCTGCCGGAGGTTGAGGCGCTGACACTCTGCTATAAGGCGATAGCGGAAGGAGCTTCAGGAATGGATATGGGAAGGAATATCTTCCAGAGCAGCCATCCTGCAGTGATGGCCCAGGCTGTGAACATGATTGTCCACAAAGGGGCCACCGACAAAGAGGCATATGAATTCTATCTTGACATGAGCAGCCAGGAAAAGCAGGGAGACAGCTTATGATCAAGTTCAATCATTTTAACTTCAACGTACTCAATCTGGAGAAAAGCCTTGCTTTTTACAAAGAAGCACTGGACCTGGTCCCTGTGAAAGAGAAAAGGGATCCGGACGGTACGTTTGTACTCGTATATCTTGGAGACGGAAGCAGCGGCTTCACGCTGGAACTTACATGGCTTGCCGGGCGTGAAGAACCGTATAACCTGGGAGAAGGAGAATTTCATCTGGCATTTACGGTCGGCGACTTTGATAAAATGTATGAAAAGCATAAAGCTATGGGAGCCGTCTGCTATGAGAATAAGGAGATGGGTGTCTACTTTATCGCAGACCCGGACGGATACTGGATAGAGATTGTACCGGAAGAGGAGATGTAGAGCCTTATGTTAAAAGGAATACCTAAAATAATATCCCCTGAACTTCTGAAAGTATTAAGTGAGATGGGGCACGGGGACAGGCTCGTGATTGCAGATGGCAACTTTCCTGCACGGTCTGTCGGAAAGGAAAGCATCGTAGTACGGTGCGACGGACATACGGTCCCAGAGATTCTGGATGCCATATTGAAGCTGTTCCCGCTTGATAATTCTACGGACAAGCCGGTCACGCTCATGGAGGTGCCGGACGGAGAAGATGTTAAGACGCCAATCTGGGATATCTATAAAGTCATCATAGGAAAACATGATGAGCGCGGAGATGCCGTGGTTAATACGATAGAAAAGCCTGCGTTTATTAAGATGGCAAAGGAATCATATGCCATCGTCGCAACCGGCGAAGGGGCACTGTTTGCCAACATTATGCTGCAGAAGGGCGTCGTCTGACAAATCTGGGCATGAATGGCATGGGACGGGGATCACAGGGGACAGATACAAGGCTTAAGCCTTGTATCTGATAACCGGGTGTTCCACGTCCCTTTTGGCTTATTTAATAGGAAACCTCCTGCAGATACAGCCCCTTTGGGTCGCAGGGGACGCTGGCCGGCTTGGCGCCTGCAAAGATTTCTTCAATATCTTCTTTCTTGCGTGTCCCAAAGCCGATTTCCAGAAGCGTGCCGACGACGAGTCGTGCCATGTTGTGGAGGAAATCATCAGCATGTATGAGAATCTGCATTTCTTCCGTATCGCCGTACACTTCTATTTCAAATATTTCCTTTACGGTAGTCTTGTTTTTCTTTGCCGTGGAAAAGTTCTTGAAGTCATGCTTGCCGATGAACAGAAGGGCAGCCTGCTGCATGAGCTTCTTGTCCGGAATCTTAAAACAGTGGTATGTATATTTGCGGTCGAATACGCTCGGCACATCGTCAATCGTCATACGGTACACATAAGTCTTGGATGTGGCGTTAAGCTGCGCGTGGAAACGGTCCGGCACATCCTCTACGTTGGTGATGGCAATATCCATGGGAAGATACCGGTTCAGATAGTGCTTGATATCTAATATATCCATATCCGAATCAGTCTTAAAGTTGGCTACCTGCGCATATGCATGTACGCCTACCTCTGTCCGGCAGCCGCAGTTCAGCTCGATGATATACTCGCCTGTCATCTTGCGCAGCACTTCTATGATCTTATTCGATACCGTGTTGTTGGACTCCTCCTTGCCTAGGCGGCTCCAGCCCTGGTACCGGCTCCCGTCATATTCTATCGTCAGTCTGATGTTCCTCATATTCCTTCCGCTCCTTTATCATCTCTATATATGTAGTCTTGTAACCTATGCTGTTCATTCATATGTGTTGTATGTAATTCAGTACATGAAAAATCAGTTTAAGTATACCAGATCTTATGATATAATGAAAGGGCTTGGCAAGAAATTGTAGAAAGTTGCAGAAGAAAGGGGAATGCACATGGTACGCTCCATGGCAAAAGAAGAGCTCATACGTCATGGCTGCCTCTGGGCAGGCAATGTACGGGAGGCATTTGAAACATTTGAATCTGTGGTCATATGTGCGGACGACAGAGAGAAGATGACAGCATTTTTCAACAGGGTTCTTTCGGCAAATGAAGATGTCATTTATGCAGACTTTTATTATCCGGTGCTTGAAGAGGAGCAGAGACAGAAGTTCCTTTCAGGGCTTGACGGCCGGCAAATGGCTGTTCTGCGGAGGATGGAGACCGAGAGCGGACAGATATACTATCGTGCGGACAGAGAGATTATGGAGTTTCTTCTGGAGATTACAGTCGCAGGCTGGCTGTTCTCCACTTTTTATCTTGTTCATAAAAAAGCCTTGATCTGGGGAAACTATAATATGGAATTTCCGGTATTCTGTGAAAGCAGGGAGGTACTTTCCTGGTATACAGAACTTGCCGAGGAATGCGGATTGGAGTGTCATGAATGAAAGCTGAGAGCAGAAAAGTATCAGAATCAGTGGTCGAGACCGTCCATATGGTCAGGCCGAACCATCTGAATGCGGCGGGCCGTCTGTTCGGCGGCATGCTCATGCAGTGGATAGATGAAGTGGCGGGGCTGGTAGGCAAACGCCATACAAGAATGAATGTTATCACCGCATCGGTGGATAACCTGCGCTTCCTCCGGGGGGCATATCAGAGGGACGTGATCATCATTATCGGCAAGGTGACTTACGTAGGCAAGACTTCCATGGAAGTAAAGGTAGACAGCTATGTGGAATCGCTGAGCGGAGAACGCACGCCGATCAACCATGCGTTCTTCACCATGGTCGCGCTGGACGGCGAAGACCATCCGACGCCGGTTCCAAGGCTCATCCTGGAAAGCGACGAGGAAAGGGAAGAGTGGGAGAAAGCCAAGAAAAGAAGAGAAATCAGGATGATGCGGAAAGAAGAGGGCTTCTGATGAAGACAGGAGCCTGGCAATATACGCCCGGAGGGAGGCGGCGGATTTCCGCCATCTATCCCCTCCGGGCGTCAGCTTTGCAGCAGCCTTATTTCTTGATATATCCCATGACCATCTTCAGCATCTGGTCAATCTGATCTCTTTCCTGTTTTGATTTTCCTTCTTTGAGTATTTCTAGTATCAGTGTAATCTCATCTGGGGAGAACTGGATTCCCTTCTTGTTCGCATTCGTGATGAGCGCCATAAGTACCGGGGCCAGGTTCTTGCCTGATTTTCCTTCCGTCTGCTTAGCCGCCGTCTTGATCAGTTCAAGCTTCAGCGGGTCAAGGTCCTTCATGGCCGGATTGTTCATCCATTCATTCATATCTTTCTTCTCCTTCTTTTTTGGGGTTTTCGTTACTGTTATTATATGCCTGTGCCATGTCCGATTCGAACATATTGCTGTATGTCTGGAACATTTCCTGCTGTTCGGGGTCCATCATGCCCATCATCATGTCCATGGGATTGAAGCCGCCGGACGCACCGGCGCCGCTGTCCGCCGCCTGGGTGCTTTGGACCATTTCCATCATATTCATCATCATTTCCATCTGATCCATCATTTCTTTTTCTTCCGGGGCCATGTAAGGCTTGAGATCCTCGAACATCCCGAGAGGGGCGAAGCCATTCCCGGAGTTCCTTTGTGTGCCCCGCTCCGGAAAGCCGTGGAAATAATCCATCGTATAGCGGAATTCCAGAAATTTGATATATATGGCGAGAAACCTCTGGTTAGAAGAAGGAGTGTATGGAAGCATCAGCTTTAGTGTATATAGATAAGGAGGAGTCACCATATTGTCAAACGGAGTCATGGGTTTTGGAGGTCTACGTTCCATAAGCACTCCTTTTTATAACGTTGTAAATATATATGTGACTAAGAGTAGAAATATGAAAACGGGGAAAACTAATCTATATATTTTCCATATAATAACAATGAGCAGATGAACAGGAGGGATATGGCAGATGAACAGGAAATTGATTATTGACGGAAATGCAATCTATGAGATAGACGAGGACTGCATGTTGAAAAACAGGGTAAACGATGAGAAAGATAAAAAAGATGAGGAACGCGCGGAAAACCGGGATGACAGCGGCAGCAGAAAGTAATCTGGCCTGCTGCATTTGCACCTTCCGGCGATACGTGCTATATTTAGCCATGTAACACGTAACAAAAGCAGATACCGGGAGAAGCATCCATGACACTCACACAATTGAAATATGCCATTACCGTGGCAAATGCACGTTCCATAAACGAGGCGGCCAGAAAGCTGTTCATAACGCAGCCGAGCCTGTCTTCGGCAGTCAGGGAACTGGAGGAGGAAATCGGCGTCGACATCTTCCGCCGGACGAACCGGGGGATATCTGTCACGCCGGAAGGGGAAGAATTTATAGGCTATGCAAGGCAGGTCGTGGAACAATACGAACTTGTAGAATCCAAATATATCGCGAAAGAAAAGACGAAGAAAAAATTCAGCGTTTCCATGCAGCATTATACGTTCGCGGTGCATGCATTCGTAGAGATGGTTAAGCAGTTCGGGATGGACGAGTATGAGTTTGCCGTCCATGAGACGAAGACGTACGATGTCATTGAAGACGTGAAGAATTTCAGAAGCGAGATAGGCATCCTCTATGTCAATGACTTCAACCGCAATGTGCTGACGAAGCTGTTCCATGAATATAACCTGGAATTCCACGAGATACTCGTATGCGGCATCTATGTATTCATGTGGAAAGGGCATCCCCTCGCCGGCCGGAAGGAGATTGCGCTGGAGGAGCTGGAAGCGTATCCGTGCCTTTCGTTTGAACAGGGGAATTATAATTCGTTTTACTTCGCGGAAGAAGTGTTGAGCACATATGAATATAAGCGGCTCATCAAAGCAAATGACAGGGCCACGCTCCTGAACCTGATGGTGGGGCTGAACGGGTATACGCTCTGCTCCGGCATCATATGTGAAGAACTGTATGGTTCCGATTACTGCACTGTAAAGCTTCGGTCGGATGAGAAGATGTCCATAGGCTACCTGTCCAGGAAAGGCGTGAACATCAGCCCTCTCGGGCAGAAATATCTGGAAGAAATCGCGAAGTTCAGAGATAAATCACTTGGATAACAATAGAGTAGAACTTATAAGGACGGCTGGTTATAGAATTTGACTATAACCAGCTGTATTTTTTATGAATTAACACTTTTTCCGGCACGGTGATATAGTATCCATATCAACAAATCCAGCAAAAAAAGGGTGATGAGATGTCAGAGATAATGATAGAAAACGTGTGTAAAACATACCGTTCCAAAGACGGCAGGGTGGATGCGCTTAAGGAGGTAAGCCTGACGATTGAAGACGGTGATATATACGGCATCATCGGAATGTCCGGTGCAGGAAAGAGTACGCTTGTAAGGTGCATGAACTTCCTTGAGCGCCCGACAGAAGGAAGGGTTCTCATAAGAGGGCGGTCTCTCGCAAGCCTGTCCGAAAAAGAGCTTCGCAGGCAGAGGGAACGCGTTGGAATGATATTCCAGCACTATAACCTGCTCATGCAGAAGACCGTCCTGGAAAATGTATGTTTTCCGCTTTACATACAGGGAAAGAAAAAGAAAGAGGCCAGGTTACGGGCGGCTGAACTGCTCGAGCTGGTAGGGCTCGAAGAGCGGCAGAAAGCGTATCCTTCCCAGCTGTCGGGCGGGCAGAAGCAGAGGGTGGCCATCGCAAGGGCGCTTGCATCTGACCCTGAAATCCTGCTGTGCGATGAGGCGACTAGCGCACTGGATCCGCAGACGACCTCCTCTATACTGGAACTTTTGAAGGACATCAACGAAAGGTTTGGGATTACTATCGTAGTCATTACGCATCAGATGGCCGTCGTGAGAGAGATATGCACCCATGTCGCTGTCATGCAAGGAGGACAGATAGAAGAAGAGGGGAAGGTGGAAGACATCTTCGCGCATCCCAGGTCAGCGGCTGCCAGAGAGCTTATCCGCAGTGACAGAGGCGGGGGCACGATGGAAAGACAGAGATGGCAGGAAAAAGAAATCTGCAACGGCAGGCGGATAAGGATCGTCTTTTCAGATCATTCAGCCTTTGAACCGGTCATTGCCAATATGATTCTGACCTTCCAGGAGCCGGTCAACATATTGAGGGCGGATACGAGGAACATAGGCGGTGCCGCAAAGGGCGAGATGATTCTGGAATTCGCTCCTGGCAGCAGTAATATAGAAGCAATGAAAACATATATGTCCCACCGGGGACTTGAGACTGAGGAGGTGACGGAAGATGTGGAGCAGTGACATTTTGCTTATGATAGCAAAAGGAGTAAGAGAGACCCTGTATATGACTGTGCTGTCAGCCGGTGCAGGCTATCTGTTCGGCCTTCCTATGGGAGTGCTGATGGCAGTGACAGACAGGGAAGGCTTGAGGCCGAACCGGATACTGTACAAGGTGCTGGATGTGGCTGCCAATGTCGTGAGAAGCATCCCCTTCCTGATCCTGTTGATTCTGCTCATCCCATTTACCCGCGTAGTCGTGGGACAGAGCTACGGCTCAGCCGCGACCGTAGTGCCGCTTGTCGTCGCGGCGGTTCCGTTCATCGCCAGGATGGTGGAATCTTCCCTGAAGGAAGTGGATGCGGGGGTAATTGAGGCTGCCAGGGCCATGGGGGCAGGGAATATGCAGATTGTCAGAAAAGTTATGCTCGTGGAGGCGAGGACTTCCCTTATTACAGGCGCGACCATCGCCGCAGGTACGATTCTGGGATATTCTGCAATGGCGGGGACGATCGGAGGGGGAGGACTGGGCGATATAGCCATACGGTACGGATACTACCGCTATCAGACGGATATCATGTTCGTAACCGTTGTCCTGCTCGTCCTATTAGTTCAATTGTTTCAAACGGCAGGCATGTCATTTGCTTCCCGTTTTGATAAAAGAAAGTAGAAATGGAGGAAATAATCATGAAAAAGATAGTATCAGTTCTATTGACAGGAGTATTGGCGGCAGGGGTGCTTGCGGGCTGCGGCAAATCAAGCGACACCAATGCAGAGGCAAAGGGTCCGCAAGACAGGGCAATCAAAGTGGCAGCCTCCGCGACACCCCATGCCGAGATTCTGGAAGAGGCGAAAGGGATTCTCAAGGAGAAGGGTTATGACCTCGAAGTGACCGTGTTTGACGATTATGTACAGCCGAACGAAGTCGTTGAGAGTGGTGAATTTGACGCCAATTACTTCCAGCACGCGCCGTATCTTGAAAGCTTTAATAAAGAGAAGGGGACGCATCTGACCGCGGCGGGAGAGATACACTATGAGCCGTTCGGCATCTATCCGGGTACGAAGCAAAGCCTGGATGATATTAAAGATGGTGACAGCATAGCGGTGCCGAATGATACGACGAATGAAGCAAGAGCGCTGCTGCTTCTGCAGGATAATGGAATTATTAAGCTCAAAGATGGCGCGGGGCTCGAAGCTACGGTAAACGACATCACCGATAACCCATATCACGTGAAGATCGTCGAACTGGAAGCGGCACAGATCGCCAGGGTCGTGGAAGAGACTGCTTACGTCGTGCTTAACGGAAATTATGCACTGGAGGCCGGGTATTCAGTGGCAAAAGACGCGCTGGCTTATGAGACGCCGGATTCGGAAGCCGCCAGAACGTATGTCAATATCATCGCTGTCAAGAAGGGGGATGAAGGGAAAGAAGGGATTAAAACGCTGGTAGAAGTGCTCAAGTCCGATGACATCACGAAATATATAGAAGAGACATATGACGGGGCGGTCATCCCGTATGAATAGAGACAAGCACCTGCTCAAAAAAGAGGGCTGCCACCAAGTGTGACAGCCCTTTCCATATTCAATTAAACGTCAGATTAGCATCCACATCCGCAGTCGTTTCCGCAGCCGTTGCCACAGCCATTGCCGCCGAAGCCGCCACAGCAGCAGAGTAACAGGATGATCCAGATACAGCTGTCATTGCCGCATCCGCCGCCACAGCCATTGCCATTGCCGCCGAAGCCGCCGCAGCAGCACAGTAACAGGATGATCCAGATACAGCTATTGCCGCCAAATCCGCAGCCACAGTCTCCACCACATCTTGATTCACAACCACATCCGCAGTTTGTTGCACTTAAATCGCTCATAATTGAAAGCCTCCATATATGTTATTTACACTACATAATATGCGAGGGGTGCAGATGTGTGAAACAAAAGGATATTTAATATTTGATGAGCTTTCTGACCGAATGCTGGAATCTGTGCGACCTGCCCTGAAGCTTCAGCTTCTCGACGGGCGTCGCACTCCTCTTCACATATTCGTCGTACAACGTAAGCAGGTAGGCAATCGTGATGTTCCGGTTCTTATACCATGTAAACAGAAGCCAGTTCATGATGTCAGGATGCCAGTATTTTTCCGGTATAGCCGCGTCCTTGAGGATAAGGATATGCTTGAGCGCCTGCATGGAAAGCTGAGCCAGCCGGCTCGTCTCTTCCTTCTGACGGAACAGTTCATTGCTCTCCATGATAATTTCGTACAAGGCCCCGGCAGCCTTCCAATATGTAACGAAAGAATCTTCTTGCGTCTGTTCCTGTCCCGAATCATCTGCTTTCAGGTCAAATGTCTGCATGTCCTGCCTGCGGCCGCTGATGTCCCTGTCATATTCCGCGCGTCTGCCCGCATCGGACAACACCCCATATGCTTCCAGTATTTCCTGCATCTTGTCTGTCGTATCAATCCCGTTCTTGATGTTGGCGTCCGGATGATACTGCTTGGCCAGCATATTCTTGGCAGCAGTGATCTCTTCTTGTGTCGCCTTCGTTGAAACCCCTAATATATCATAGTAATTCTGATTTTCCACAATATCCTCCCCTTAAGCCATATATGGATATAGAATCTATTATATCTTACGACAAAATATGGAAGAAATCAATTTTAATTTATATTTGAATGTCTACTAAATTAGTTCCATAAGCCCATCAGGATAAATTGAATATCTTAATAGAAAAGGGTTAAAACAATCATGAAACATGTAAAGGATATGACAGATTATTGGTGTAAAGACACCATTACAGGAAAGTATACAGGAAAGAATGTTGGAATAGCGGTTCTGGATACCGGTATTGTACCACATCCGGACCTTAAAGATAGAATCAAAGGATTTAAAGACTGCGTGGGCGGCCGTGGACGGATGTATGATGATAATGGGCACGGGACCCATGTGACAGGTATACTTGGAGGAGATGGGAGGATGTCGCGGGGCGTCCATGCAGGGATGGCGCCGGGGGCGGACCTTTACAGCATCAAGGTGCTGGATGCCAGGGGGCAGGGGACGGTGGACGGTATACTGAGGGGCATGCAGTGGCTCCTAAAAAATTGGAATGCATACGGTATCCGGATTGTGAACATGTCCGTCGGCGCCAATCTGGAACTGGAAGATGAGAAGGGGAAGGAGCTGGAGCAGGCGGCTGAGGCTCTGTGGGATGCAGGGCTGATTGTGATTGCGTCGGCGGGGAACTATGGTCCCGGGGAAGGCACCGTGTCCGTGCCTGGAACGAGCAAGAAGATCATTACCGTAGGCTCTTCGGATATCATAGTATCGACAGGAGGAACACATACCAGCTACTATTCCGGCTGTGGCCCGACACATGAATGCGTCGTAAAGCCAGATGTAGTCGCTCCGGGCGACCAGATTATATCGTGTAACAGCAGGTTCGGCATAAAAAGACAGGGGCCTTATACGATCAAGAGCGGCAGTTCGATGGCCACACCGGTCGTATCGGGGGCAATCGCGCTTCTGCTGTCAAAGTACGGCGATATGTCCAATGTTGAGGTGAAGCTTAAGCTGCGCGAGAGCTGTGAGAGAATGGAAAAGAATCAGGGATGGGGAAGGATCAGAGTTCCGGAACTGTTGGACAGCATGCGCCTGTCATAAATTATTGTACCGTATATGCTGTTTCTGCCAGGAGCCATATGCTATAATAAGCGTATCACTGGTGGAAACCATACAGGGAAGGCGTGTGACAACATGTATGAATATGTACAGAAAGAGAAAAAGACAGGCAGGACTCGCATCCAGAATATCTCTAATCCGGTCATCCAGCGTTTTTTGATAGACAAAAAGGAATATAAAGATGAAAACAGTCTCTTTGCTGCGGCAATCGCCTGGCTGAAGTCTGTCGGCGTGCAAAAGTCTGATACGAAAAAGCTCAGAGTGGTAGTCCATAATATTTTCAATGGAGAGGATCTGACTGATGAGACAGAGTTTCATAATCTGATTGCCAGGGGTATGGGGCGGGAAGACCTGATTCACGTTACAGAGGATACGGAAGAAGAGCCGACAGATGGAAGGATGACAGCAGAGGAAGAGGAGGAGACGGAAGAGGAGATTGAAGAAGAGACAGAAGGAGAGTCCGGTGAAGACATGCTGCAGTACGGGACTATACAGATTGGAAAAAAGAGATACCCTTCTAATATGGTATTCAAGAGATATTCCGGTCCGGTCGTGACGCTGTACCGTTCCATGAGTGCGGAAGAATACAAGGAATTGTGCGGCGGATGTGTGGAGACAGGGCAGCCTCTCTTTTCGTTCGCGCCAGGAAGAAAGGGAGGGGAAAAGTATTTTGCGCCGAATCTCGCCTATCTGCTCGGCGGCTCCAGAAAGGGGAACAGAAGCATGCACGGAAAAGGGAAACGAGAGATTCTGGTCAAAGTGCTGCTTCTGCCGTCTGTTTCCGGGGAGCTGGTCTACAATCCGCAATACAGCGGATACGCTCAGGGCTCAGAAGAGCCTTTTATGAAAAAGCTTGGTATAAAACAGGTAAGAAGCAAGAGCGGACATCATATCGTCCTCAAACTGGAATCTCCGGAAGGAGGCGGCGGTATCTCGTTCAGCTCTCTGAATGTGGGTTTTAAATCCCCCCAATCGCTGGATCAGCTCGCTCGTTATATCGTAAGCATCCATGTTGTTGATATGGAACAACGTATTTCGGCGAAACGGCGTCTGCTGTCAGAAACGGTCAGTAGGCTTCCAATACTGACTGAGAAGGTCGTTGATGAGAGGATGGATATGCAGAATGAGAAAAAACAGCCTTTGGAGGACATGGATGAGACGGAGGATGCGCAGGAAGAGGAAGAAGAGCTGCCTCTGATGGAGATGCATGGCAACATATTTACGATAGACGGCAGAAGCTATGATATAGGCAGCAACCAGGTTGAAAGCGGACAGTGCCTCTGGAGGCTATTGTCAGATGAGGCCGGGATATCTGAGGAGATACTTGAGGCAGCGGCAGAAGCGTGTGATATCGGGTATATGGACTATGTCGATACAGAGGAGCTGGGAGCACTTGTCATGGAAATCAATAGGCGGATTCCCGCAGGGATGCGTATTCAGATAGCGCTGGACGTCTTTTACTATGACGGTCGTTACGATATGAAAAAAAAGCAGAACATATGGCAGCGGCGTAAGAACGCTTCATATCGGAGGCGTCTTTGCACCGGACGGGCAGGGACATTACGTGATGAAATTATAGATGCCGAAGGTGTCAAGAAAAAACACTTGACACCTTCGGCATTTTGTTATATGATATCACAGGTGAACAACATGAATGAAATATTAGAACAGGCTTTGCTTTATGATTTTTACGGAGAACTTCTGACAGAACATCAGAAAGAGATATATGAACAATTCGTGCTGGAAGATCTGTCGCTCGGAGAGATTGCCGCGGAGGCGGGCATCAGCAGACAAGGAGTGCACGACCTCGTCAAGCGGTGCGGCAGAACGCTGAAAGGGTATGAGGACAAGCTGCACCTTGTCGGGAAGTTCGTCAGCATCAAAGAGAAAGTAAAGCGGATAGATGAATTGCTGGACGGATATGAGGAGCGAAAGCCGCGGGAACTTGTGGCCGACATCCGGAAGATATCCGATGAGATTATAGAGGAGCTGTAGCATGGCATTTGATAGTTTGACGGAAAAACTGCAGAACATATTCAAGAACTTAAGAAGCAAAGGGCGATTGACAGAAGACGATGTAAAAGAGGCGCTGAAAGAGATCAAACGGGCACTGCTGGCAGCAGACGTCAATTTCAAGGTAGTCAAAGGATTCATTAGGAATGTTCAGGAAAGGGCCGTGGGCCAGGATGTCATGAATGGCCTGAATCCGGGACAGATGGTGATTAAAATCGTCAACGAAGAGCTGGTAAAGCTGATGGGTTCAGAGACGACGGAGATCAGGCTCCAGCCGGGAAGTGCCGTCACGGTCATCATGATGGCCGGCCTTCAGGGCGCTGGTAAGACGACGACGACTGCAAAGCTGGCAGGAAAGTATAAGCTTAAAGGAAAGAAGCCGCTGCTCGCCGCCTGTGACGTGTACCGTCCCGCTGCTATCAAGCAGCTGCAGGTGAACGGGGAAAAGCAGGGGGTGGATGTATTCTCCATGGGAGACAGCCACAAGCCGGCGGACATCGCGAAAGCCGCCGTTCTGCATGCGCAGAAGAATGGCAATAATATCGTGATTCTCGATACTGCGGGCCGTCTGCATATTGATGAGGACATGATGGCGGAGCTTCAGGAAATCAAGGCAGCAGTTGACGTGCATCAGACGATTCTTGTCATTGATGCTATGACCGGTCAGGACGCGGTCAATGTGGCTGCTGATTTCAATGATAAGATAGGAATTGACGGCGTCATCGTCACCAAACTTGACGGTGACACACGCGGCGGTGCCGCTCTGTCTGTAAAGGCAGTTACCGGCAAGCCGATACTATATGCAGGCATGGGGGAGAAACTGTCCGATCTGGAACAGTTCTATCCCGACAGGATGGCGTCACGTATCCTTGGTATGGGAGACGTGCTCACCCTGATTGAGAAGGCGGAAGCCGAGATAGATGAAGCAAAAGCGATAGAGATGAGCAGAAAGCTCAAGAAAGCCCAGTTTGATTTTGAGGATTATCTGGAGAGTACGAAGCAGATGAAGAACATGGGCGGCCTGGGAAATATCATGAACATGATGCCGGGGCTCGGCGGCATGGGAAAGATGAAGGGGCTTGACGATGAACAGGCAGCCCAGGCAGAGAAGAATATGGCGCGTATGGAGGCCATGATATATTCCATGACCCTGGAAGAGCGCCGTAATCCGGATCTTCTGAATCCTTCAAGAAAGCATCGAATTGCAAGAGGCGCTGGTGTGGACATCAGCGAAGTAAACCGTATGGTGAAGCAGTTTAATGAGATGAAGAAGATGATGAAGATGATGGGAAAAGGTGGTAAGAAAGGTAAGTTCCGGCTTCCTTTTTAACCTATAAATCATATGAAAGAGAAATAAGTGGAGGTGAAACAGATGGCAGTAAAAATCAGATTAAAAAGAATGGGACAGAAGAAGGCTCCTTTCTATAGAATCGTTGTAGCAGATGCAAGATCTCCGAGAGATGGCAAGTTCATCGAGGAAATCGGCACCTACGATCCGAACCAGGACCCAAGCGTATTCAAAGTTGATGAAGAAGCGGCCAAGAAGTGGTTAGGCACTGGCGCACAGCCGACAGAAGCTGTAAACAAGATCTTCAAAGCAGCCGGAATCGAAAAATAGGCTGAAGTCTGGAGGCGTATAGCATGAAAGAATTAGTGGAAGTAATTGCGAAGGCACTGGTCGACGATCCTGACAGCGTAGTGGTTACGGAGCGGGAGGATAAGAAGACAACGATTCTGGAAGTACATGTCGCAGATTCCGATATGGGAAAAGTGATTGGAAAGCAGGGGCGTATCGCCAAAGCAATCCGTTCTGTCGTTAAGGCAGCCGCGGCAAAGGAAGATAAAAAAGTAATCGTAGATATCATGGATTAATTTTTTGGGGGCCGGCCTCCTGTTCACGCAGGGTACCGGCCCTTTTTGGCATTCGTGCGGACAGGGGAATGCCCTGATAAGGAGAACTCAGATGGAAAAGATGCTTAAGGTGGGAGTCATTACAACGACCCACGGAATCCGGGGAGAGGTAAAAGTATTTCCGACAACCGATGACCCGGGACGTTTTAAAATGTTGAAGCACGTGATACTGGATACGGGAAAGGGTACGATGCAGCTTGAGATTGAGCAGGTCAAATTCTTTAAACGGCTGGTCATCCTCAAATTCAAGGGTATTGATAATATAAATGACGTGGAACGATACAAAAGATGTGAACTCTTTGTAGAGAGAGAGAATGCAGTACCTCTTGAAGAAGGAGAATACTTCGTGGCAGATATGATCGGCATGGACGTCCAGACGGACGACGGCGTGCTGTTCGGCACGCTTAAGGATGTCATAGAGACCGGGGCCAACGATGTATACGCTATCGCCAGCCCGGTACATGGCGAGGTGCTTGTACCGGCCATACGCGAATGTGTCCTGGATATTGATATCGAACAGGGCATGATGACGATACATTTGATGGAGGGGCTCATATAATGCGGTTTTATATCATGACATTATTTCCCGACATGGTGATGAACGGGCTTGGCACAAGTATTACCGGGCGGGCGATGGAGAAGAACCTGCTCGGAGTAGAGGCTGTCAATATCAGAGACTATGCGTTCAACAAGCATAACAGCGTAGACGATTATCCGTACGGCGGAGGAGCCGGCATGCTGATGCAGGCGGAACCGGTATATCAGGCTTACAGCGCCGTTAGGGAAAAGGCAGGCAGAAGCCCAAGGGTCATATATCTCTCCCCCCAGGGTCGTACGTTTGATCAGGAGATGGCAGAAGAACTGGCCCGGGAAGAGGAACTTGTACTGCTCTGCGGGCATTACGAAGGGATTGATGAAAGGGTGCTGGAAGAAATTGTGACAGATTACGTGTCCATCGGAGATTATGTGCTGACAGGAGGAGAACTTCCGGCCATGGTCATCGTTGACGCCGTCTCACGTCTCGTGCCGGGGGTGCTTCATAACGACGTGTCCGCGGAGTTCGACAGCTTTCAGGACAATCTGCTTGAGTATCCGCAGTATTCACGTCCTGAAGTATGGCACGGGAAACAGGTTCCTCCGGTGCTGCTGTCGGGGCACCATGCCAATGTTGAAAAATGGAGAAGGGAACAGTCTGTCATTCGCACGGCCAGGAACAGGCCAGATCTGCTTGAAAAAGCGGTGCTGGATGAAAAAGAAAAGGACCTTGTCCGAGATTTGCTCGGGAGAGAGGCATATTAGCCGGAGTGGCGGGAACTTTTGGATTGACGCCTGACCCACAGGCGTATAGTATGGAAGAAGAGACAAATTCAAACAATAAAGGAGAAGGTTAGGATGGGAATATTTGATGGAAAGGTAGCAATCATAACAGGTGGGGGAAAAGCAAAGTCCATCGGCTACGGCATAGCTGTCGCTTATGCGAAAGAAGGCGCGAACCTGGCAATAACGGGAAGGAACGAAAAGAAGCTGCTGGACGCAAAAGAGGAGCTGGAACGCCTCTATGGTATCAAGGTACTGCCACTGCAGGCGGACGTGACACCGGATGAAGAATCCGAGGAAGTAGTAAAAGAAACGGTGAAGAAGGTTGCAGATACCTTCGGACGGATAGACGTGCTCATCAACAATGCACAGGCATCCGCATCAGGAATACCGCTGTCCATGCATATGAAAGACCATTTCGACCTTGGTATCTATTCCGGCCTTTATGCTGTCTTCTATTATATGAGGGCGTGCTATCCGTATCTCAAGGAGACGCAGGGGTCTGTCATCAACTTTGCTTCCGGTGCAGGGCTGTTCGGCAATGCGGGACAGAGTTCCTATGCGGCGGCGAAGGAAGGAATCCGCGGGATTTCCCGAGTCGCGGCGACGGAATGGGGCAAGGACAATATCAATGTCAATGTCGTGTGCCCATTGGCTATGACCGCTCAGCTTGAGAACTTCAAGGAAGCATATCCGGAGGCGTATGAAAAGAATCTGAAAGCTGTCCCGATGGGACGCTTCGGGGATCCGGAAAAGGATATCGGACGCGTGTGCGTACATCTTGGATCACCTGATTTCAAATATATGTCCGGCGAAACGCTTACGCTCGAAGGTGGTATGGGACAGCGCCCATAATATAAATAAATACTTGCAAAACGTTGCATAATATGATAAACTATAGCATGTTGTGAAGAAAAGAGATGGTCCTCTGATACTGATGTATTAAGAACGTCCAAGCAAACGAGGAGGTCACACATAATGAACGATATTATCAAAAACATTGAAGCGGAACAGCTGAAAGAAAACGCGCCGGTATTTAACGTAGGTGATACGGTAAAGGTTTACGGCAAGATCAAAGAGGGTAACCGCGAGAGAATCCAGGTATACGAAGGAACTGTCCTTAAGAAACAGGGCGGTGGAGCAAGGGCTACCTTTACTGTAAGAAAGAATTCTAACGGAATCGGCGTGGAGAAGACATGGCCGCTGCATTCACCGAATGTAGAGCGGGTAGAAGTCATAAGAAGAGGTAAAGTAAGAAGAGCTAAGCTGAACTACCTGAGAAACCGTGTCGGCAAGAAGGCAAAAGTAAAAGAGTTAGTAAAATAAGAACGTATACTTTTAGAACTTTAAATGTTCAATAAAGTGCGAAGAGAGGACAAGTACATAATGTATATTGTCCTCTTTCTGTTATAAGGGACAGGAGGTGGATGAGAGGCTCCGGCCTTTTATGCTGTATGAGAAGAAGAAGGAAAAGCCTCGGCTTTGCCAGGAAAAGAAGGAGAATTCGTATCAATTGGGAATATCTCCCTGTAATCGGGAAGTGGGTTTTTAAAATTGCGGTCGTCTGCCTTCTGGCCTTCGTGTACGTGTGGTATTTCGGACAGCGGGTCAGCACGATAGGCGACTCGATGAATCCGGTGCTTGAAAACGGCGATGTGGTGCTGATAAACCGGATTGTCTACAATGCCACAAGCCCGAAGCGGGGAGACATCATTGCATTCAAGCCAAAAGGCAATGATAACGCGCATTATTATATCAAGCGTATCGTAGGCCTTCCTGGCGAAACGATAGAGATAATCGAAAACAGTATCTATATTAACGGCAAGAAGATAGAGGAGGATTACGAGACGACAGACATTGATGACGTCGGGATAGCTTCCGAGAAGATTACGCTTGGCGGGGACGAGTATTTTGTGCTCGGGGACAACCGTGAAAACAGTGAAGACAGCCGTAACGCGGACGTCGGGAATGTGAAGAGGAATTATATATACGGGGAAGTCTGGTTCACGGTATCCCCGAGAAAGAATATCGGATTTGTAAGATAAGGAGAACAATTATGCATTTTCAATGGTATCCGGGTCATATGACGAAGGCGAAACGTATGATGCAGGAAAATATAAAGCTGATAGACCTGGTGATTGAACTGGTAGATGCCAGGATTCCGCTCAGCAGCAGGAATCCTGACATAGATGAGCTTGGAAAGCACAAAGCGAGGCTTATTCTGCTGAATAAGGCGGACCTGGCGGAAGAGAAATGGAATGACGCATGGGCGGAATATTTCAGGGGAGAAGGATTCTCCGTCGTGAAAGTCAATTCAAAAAAAGGCGGCGGAATGAAATCCATCCACGGCGTGATTCAGGAAGCCTGTAGAGAAAAGATAGAGCGGGACCGAAAGCGCGGCATATTGAACCGGCCCGTGCGTGCCATGGTAGTCGGAATCCCGAATGTAGGAAAATCTACATTCATCAACAGCCTGGCAGGGAAATCATGTACCAAGACGGGGAATAAGCCCGGGGTCACGAAGGGAAAGCAGTGGATACGCCTGAACAAACAGGTGGAACTGCTTGACACGCCGGGCATCCTCTGGCCGAAATTCGAGGATCAGCAGGTGGGGCTGAAACTGGCCTTTATCGGCTCTATGAAAGACGACATACTGCAGACGGAGGAACTGGGCGCTGAACTGATTCGCTTTATGCTGGACAACTATCCGGGAGTGCTGGAAAGCAAGTATACGATAGAGGAAGACGGCGACGTCTATGCCACTTTAAGCCGAATCGCGGAAAGCAGGCATTGCCTTGTACGTGGCAATGAACTGGATACGGAGAAGGCGGCGCTGCTCCTTATGGACGACTTCCGCAATGGCAAGCTGGGACGCCTGACACTGGAATATCCGCCGGAAGTATGATAGAATGCAGAGGTAAGCATGGAGAAAGGGGCACACGATATATGTCGAGACGCAGAAAAAGAGATATGGGGGGAAGTGTACTGAGGGAGCTGGGAGGCTGGCTTCTCTACATACTGATTATTGTAGGTCTCACGTACCTGATCATTACCTTCGTGGGACAGCGTACCCGGGTAAGCGGTTATTCTATGGAACCGACCCTGAGCGACGGCGACAGTCTCATTGTAGATAAGATAAGCTACCGCTTCAGGGAGCCTAAGAGGTTTGACATCATAGTATTTCCATATAAACATGAAAAGAACACATACTATATCAAGAGGATTATCGGCCTGCCGGGCGAAACGGTACAGGTAACAGACGGTTATGTATATATTGACGGGCAGAAGCTGGAAAGCGACACATATGGAGCGGAACTTATACAATCTCCGCAGACGGCGGCAAGTCCAATCACGCTTGGAGATGATGAGTATTTCGTGATGGGAGATAACAGAAACCACAGTTCTGACAGCAGGGATCCGAGCGTAGGCGTTATCCAACGGAAGGATCTGATGGGAAGGGCTTTTCTGCGTGTCTATCCGTTTGACCATATAGGAGTAATCAAACATGAATAAGCGGGAAGAAGAGAAGCTGCGCAAGCGGGAAGAGAGGCTGCAGAAAGAGCGGGAACGCACTGCAATCATGAGCATATTTGAAAAGGAATATGATTGGTGCCGCTATATCTGCGGCATAGACGAAGTAGGCAGGGGACCGCTTGCCGGGCCGGTAGTGGCCGGGGCGGTAATCCTGCCTAAAGACAATCCGATACTGTATCTGAACGACTCCAAGAAGCTGTCGGAAAAGAAAAGGGAACTGCTGTACGATGAAATCATGGAGAAAGCAGTGGCAACCGGCATCGGTATCATAGGGCCGCGGCGCATTGATGAAATCAACATCCTGCAGGCCACATATGAGGCCATGCGCATGGCGGTCGCAGACTTGAAGGTACGGCCGGACATCCTGCTCAATGACGCGGTAACGATTCCGGAAGTGGATATCCCCCAGGTACCCATCATAAAAGGAGATGCCAAAAGCATATCCATAGCGGCGGCAAGCATTATTGCCAAGGTGACCAGGGACAGGCTTATGGTGGAATATGAAGAGGTTCTGCCGGGATATGACTTTGCAAACAACAAAGGATATGGTACGAGGGCACATATCGCGGGTCTGAAAGAACTTGGACCATCACCTATACACAGGGCGACATTTATCAGGAATTTCATATGAGCGGCAATCCGCGACGGAAAGAGGTGACGATGGCTTACAATAAGAGGGCAGAGGGCAGCCGGTATGAACAGATGGCCGGAACGTATCTGGAAGAGTGCGGTTACGAGATTATCCGCTATAATTACCGGTGCCGTATCGGCGAGATTGATATCATTGCGAGAGACAAGGATGCACTCGTATTCTGTGAAGTCAAATACAGAAGGAATACATCCAAAGGACATCCCGCGGAGGCGGTGGATGCAAGGAAACAGCGGGTGCTGGCAAAATGCGCCATGTGCTATATTACCGTAAACGGGCTGTCCGGCATGTCTTGCCGGTTTGATGTGATAGCAATACTGGGGGGAGAAATCTCTCATATTAAGAATGCATTTGAATGTTGAGGAGAACAGATGAAGCTGGATTTAAAATACAAGAATAAGGAACATATATTTGACATCAGAGAAAAGGAAGGGGTGCCATATCTTGTCTATCCGCTGCTCGAAGAGACGGGAATCATAAAGCATGGATTTTCTACGAGGATGGGGGGCGTCAGCACAGAAAACTGCGCCACGATGAATATCAGCACGACGCGTGGGGACGCGCCGGAAGCCGTGACGGAGAACCGCAGACGCATAGCAGCGGCAATCGGGGTACGGCCGGAAGATATGACATACACGCACCAGACGCATACCACGAAGGTTGCAGTGGTTGAAGAAAAGGACAGAGGCACCCGTTTTATGGAGACGGATGGAATGGTGACGAATGTGCCTGACATATGCCTCGTCACATTCTATGCCGACTGTGTGCCGCTGTTTTTTGTTGACCCGGTGCATAAGGCTATCGGTCTTACGCATTCCGGATGGCGCGGCACGGTAGGGAGAATCGGGGAGGTCACGGTGGAGAAGATGGCCGAGAATTACGGCACGGATCCGAAAGACGTGATTGCTGCCATCGGGCCTTCTATCTGCCAGGACTGCTATGAAGTCAGTGAAGATGTAATCTGTCGTTTCAGGGAAAATTTTCCTGAGGACTGCTGGCCGGATATATTCTATAATAAAGAGGATGGAAAGTACCAGCTGAACCTGTGGAAGGCCAACGAACATGTTCTCACGAAAGCTGGTATACTGAAAGAACATATAGCGACGACGAATGTCTGTACACATTGTAATCCGGACATTCTTTTCTCACACAGAACGGCAGGAGAGAAAAGGGGAAACTTAAGCGCGTTCCTTGCACTTAAGTAGACGCGGGAGGAGTATAACTTATGGGAACAAACGAAGTCACAGAAGTTACGCAAGAAGCGGTAGAAAATGCAAATGAATTTGTACAGTATTTCCAGGATCATATTCCGTCCCTGATTGGATTTGGGATAAAAGTACTGATTGCGCTCATTGCATTTTTTATCGGCAGGATACTGATAAAATGGGCGAGAAAGATAGTGAGGGCATCTCTGGAACGTTCTGAGGCGGATAAAGGCGTGGAGCAGTTTGTAGATTCCGTTCTCAAAGCGGGCCTGTACGTCTTGCTCATATTTACCATTGCCGCAAAGCTGGGCGTGGATACGACATCCGTGGCGGCGCTTGTGGCATCGGGAGGCGTGGCTATCGGCCTTGCGCTGCAGGGGAGCCTGTCGAATTTTGCAGGAGGAGTGCTCATACTACTTCTGAAGCCGTTCACGGTAGGAGATTACATCATCGAGGATTCCAACGGCAATGAAGGGACTGTGAAGGAGATTCAGATATTCTACACGAAGCTCAGCACGATTGACAATAAGACGATTGTCATACCTAACGGCATGCTCACGAACAACAGCCTGACCAATGCCACGGCCAAGGACGAGCGGCGGCTCGACCTGAAGGTAGATATCTCTTATCATGCAGATTTGAGGAAGGCAAAAGATATCATTGAAAATCTGCTGAAAAAAGATGACTGCATATTGAAAGAGGAAGAGATTGTCGTGTTCGTAGATGAGCTGGCGGCGAGCGCTGTCATCATCGGAGCCCGGGCGTGGGTGAAAAGCGAGGATTTCTGGCCGACAAAGTGGCGGCTGCTGGAGGAGATCAAGCTGACGCTTGATGCAAGGGGAATAGAGATTCCGTACCAGCAGGTAACGGTGCATATGTCACAGCAGGAAGCAAAGAGATAATAGAACATAAATAGAGTAGAGAAATAATTCTCAGCAATTATTTCTCTACTCTATTTATATAAGCTGGAAATCGGACTTGAACCGACGACCCCTTCATTACGAGTGAAGTGCTCTACCGACTGAGCTATTCCAGCCTGCCGACTGCTTGACCGCAGCCACAAATATTATTATAGCGTATTTGCCAAGTTTTGCAAGAACTTTTTGCAAATATTTTAAAGATTATGTTAGAATAGGTTATACAATGCATAAAAATCGTATTTGATGAGGAATGAGATATGGAACATAGAGTGATTTATCCCCGTCCGTTGAAAAAAGGGGATCAGGTATGTGTTATTGACCCGGCCAATGCATTTACGGAGGAAGGAATCCGCAATGCGCGGGCATTTTTGGAAGGGAAAGGGTTTCGAGTCGTCTTTTCGGAGGATATGGCATTTAAACGGGGAACGGCCGAAGAGAGGGCAGACAGGCTGAATGGCGTACTGCGCGACCGAAGTAACAGGGCGGTGCTCTGTATGTGGGGCGGCTATGGTACGATACCGCTGCTTGATAAGATAGACTATGAGGCGGTAAGAACCAACAGGCCCATATTTTCCGGATTCAGTGATATTACGGCAATCCACACAGCCTTCCAGAACAGGGCAGGCCTTGTGACATTCCACGGTCCTGCTCTTTACAGTCCCAAACGTCCGGTAACACCAGAGGCGCAGAAGCAGTTTATAGATATGGTGATGCACCCGCAAAGCAGGAGAGAATTATGTAACCTGAATGGCGAACCGTTCCGCACCATCAGAGGGGGAACCGCGCAGGGCCGCCTTACAGGGGGGAACATGACAATCGTAAGCCGGCTTATGGGGACGCCTTATGAGATTGACACAGAAGGCAAAATCATTTTTCTGGAAGAGGTGGGAGAGAAGCCGTACCGCCTCCATGGAATGCTGTATCAGCTCAAGCTCGGCGGAAAATTCAAGGATGCCGCGGGCGTCATCATCGGCGGGCTGACCGGGTGTGACGACGAAGGCCGTCCTGGAAGCGGAGAGGAGGCTGTCCGTACCGTTCTGGAAGATACGGATATCCCTGTCATCTGCAATGTGCGCGCAGGCCACTTGCGTGATCCTCTGACGCTGCCCCTTGGGTCAGAAGCAAAGCTGGAAGGAGACAGAGTGATCATCATAGGGACATAAATGCAGAAGCGGAGCTTTTCTTGTATTTTTTGTGATTTTATGTTATAGTATGAATAATACTACTAACATTATTAAAACATTTTTCGTACAAGCGGGGAGGGGTTCCAGTGGAGTGCATGCTGACGACTGATCTGGCGTCAAAAAAGCTCGGCCAACGTATATGGCCGGACTATACGAAGCATTTTAAAAGCAGCACGACTGCGGCGTCATACCGGGCGGACATACAGGAATTCATGGAATTTTGCGGGAAGGATTTTCTCAGGACGGACAGGGAGGACGCAGAAAGATATTATCTGTATCTCAAGGAAAGGCAGGAACATGATGTTCTGGGCACACAGACAGTATCCAAGAAGATAAGAGAGCTCCATTCCTTTGCCGGATTTATAGAAGAAAACAGAACTGTTTATGCGATAAGAGAAGAGTTTCAAGACCACTTCCGCCTCTTCATAAGCCGGCTGGAAAGACAGGAAAAGCTGGCGGGATCAATACCTGTAGAACATGTGGACGCGCTATTTAGAGCAGCAGAGGATAATCTGATGGCCTATACCATCTTTACCCTGCTGTACAGAGTGTCACTGTCTTCGACAGAGATTGCGGGACTTCGGATCGGAGACTTTGCAGCCTACGACGATGGGGTATATGTGTTGGCAGGGAACCGGAGAGAACCATGCTTCGTACCAGATGACGCAGCAGAAGTACTGGAGCGGTATCTTGAAAAAAAAGCCACGGAAGGATACCTGTTTTGCAACAGCCGTGGAAAGAAGCTGAACGTGATGTTCATAAGCCGTCTTATGAAGAAGTATACTTTACAGGCCGGGATTCCGGGCTACAGCGCACAGGAGCTTAAGAATTCCTGTGCGTTCACCCTGTTTGCCTATGGGGCCGGACCGGAAGAGACAGCCCGGCAGCTCGGAATTACAGTGACGCAGATTAAGCGCTACCGCGGCAGGAGCTACCGGGAAAATATGATGAGGAAAGCCAACGAGCTTGTTAAGCTCAAGGTTGAGCCGCCCGGAAAACAGTGAAGGGACTCCTACGCTTCATCCGCAATTTTCAAGATAAGCCGGCGAGTGTCTTCCCATCCAAGACATGGATCCGTGATAGACTTTCCATATACACGGCTGCTGTCGATCGGCTGGCAGCCTTCTTCGATATAGCTTTCTATCATTACACCTTTGATGAGGCTTTTCAGCCCGGAATTGTATCTGCGGCTGTGAAGCACTTCGCTGACAATCCGTATCTGCTCTTTGAACTGCTTGTCGGAATTAGAATGATTCGTGTCAATCACTGCTGCAGGGTTCCTCAGTTCCCGTTCCTGATACAGCGCAAGCAGACGCACCAGATCCTCATAGTGGTAATTCGGGATACATGTACCGTACTTGTCCACACCTCCCCTGAGTATTACATGTGCGAGCGGATTGCCGTCTGTCGCCACATCCTGCCCGCGGTAGATGAAGCTGTGAGAGTTCTGTGCGGCGGTAACGGAGTTGAGCATGACGGAGAGATCTCCACTCGTAGGGTTCTTCATACCGACAGGAATATCCATTCCACTGGCGGTCAGGCGGTGCTGCTGGTTCTCGACAGAGCGTGCGCCGATGGCTTCGTAGGAAAGTATATCGTCCAGGTAGCTGCGGTTTTCTGGATACAGCATTTCGTCCGCGGCAGTGAGCCCGCTCTCTTTTATAGCGCGTATATGCATCTTGCGGATTGCGATAATGCCTCCCAGAAGGTCGGGGGCTTGATCGGGTACGGGCTGGTGGAGCATGCCTTTGTAGCCCGCTCCCGTAGTGCGGGGCTTGTTCGTATAGATTCTGGGGATAAGCACAAGCCGCTCGCGCACATCGTCATTCAGCCTTGCCAGACGGCTGACATATTCACATACGGAGTCCTCATTGTCAGCAGAACATGGACCTACGATCACCACGAACCTGTCGGATAAACCTGTGAAAATGTCGCGGATCTCCTTATCCCGCTTCCGTTTTAATGCAATCATATCATCTGTCAGCGGATACTCTGATTTTAAGTCCGCCGGAAGAGGAAGTTCTTTATTTACAGTCATTCCCATTACATCACCTGCTTTCTCTATTATACGGAGTTGATTGTACCATAGTTGGCGCATTTTGTAAAAATATGTTGATACTTGCGATTTCTTTTACTATATTTTGACATTTGGATAAGCTATAATAGAGGAAAAACAATCAGTATAAGGGGTAAAGAGTATGGAGGATAGAGAATTTAAGATTTGCACGTGGATTCATCATGCAGCCACATTCACGGGACTGTCCGCAGGCATCTGGGCGCTGGACAGGAGAACGCGAAACACGAGGCAGAAGCCGAGCGTGCTGAAAGAGACTGCGCTCGTACTGTACATAATCTGCCAGATATGGGCGGCAGTTAAGATCGTGGCGTCCCTTCTGTCCGGCAGGGAGCGGTTGAAAGACAGTTATGACAATATACACAGCCTGTGCAATGATAAGAAGAAGGAGAGGGGGCTCACCTGGATGCTTACCATCGTATCAGCCTGTGTAAAGACAGGCACGCCGGTGCTGCTCAGATAGATTTCAGATGCCTCCAATTGGGAATAATTACTGCATTATCAATGCATACTAAATGAAACATGATTACCAGGAGGAGTGGAAGCATATGAATATGAACGAGATTGAATTGAGACGTATTGACGGTACGATGGAAAGTATGGAGAAGTATAAGGGGAAGATCCTTCTTGTCGTGAATACAGCGAGCAAATGCGGGTTTACCCCGCAGTACGAGGAACTGGAAGCTCTCTACCGCAAATACCGTGAGAAAGGATTTGAAATTCTTGCGTTTCCGTGCAACCAGTTTAAGGAACAGGAGCCAGGCGATGATAAGGAAGTGGAGGCATTCTGCAGAAAGAATTACGGAGTGGACTTTCCTGTATTTTCAAAGACGGAGGTAAAGGGGGAACACGCGCATCCACTCTACCGCATTCTGACCGAACAGCAGGAATTCAGAGGATTCGACTCCGAACACCCGCTGAGCGGAAAGCTTCACGAGATTCTGTCTGCCGAGGACCCGGATTATACGGAAAAGAATGACATCAAGTGGAATTTTACGAAATTCCTGATCAACAGGGACGGTACCGTCGTAGACCGGTTCGAGCCAACCGCCGGTATGGATAAAGTAGAGCAGGCGGTAGAGCAGCTGTGCAGATGATCATTTTATGAAATCAAGAAAATTATAGGAATAGATATGTTCCAGTACAGGGCCGGGCAGCCCGAGTCCATGCATGGTGACAGGAGGTCTCTCGACGACATAGTGACCGTCTGATTCAAGAAGATAGTCACCTTCTGTCTCAAGATAACTTCGGATCAGCTTGACGCGGGACCGGCATTCTTCCAGATTGAGCGGAACGTCTTCCGATTTGATGAGTGCGCGTGCCCCGATGTCTGTGCCATAAAGGATACGGCTCTCGTATGCCAGGAAGAATTCCCTTGCCCTGTCAGCCTGAGACGACAGATTGTAGTAGAGCTCGATGCCAGGCGTGATATCGATCCTCATTTCAGGAAAGGCATCCAGTATTTCGGACAGCCGTTCAAGCTGTTTAGAGAGGAAGAAAAAATGTGGAAATAAAATTTTAAGCCGGGGGTGCCGTTCTAAGACATGCAGTATCTGGCCGTACTGGTCTTCATTGCCTATGAAAGTGCCGTCATAGAACCACCCGGCTTTTTTTACATAGTCGGCTACATGCTCTGCATCCCAGAATTCTTCCGGATCATTTATATGCATATACACAGGTATCTGCTCCTCTTCCAGCCTTGCCCAGTATGTCTCCCATACAGGGCTGTCAAAGTCTGGTACATGGAAGTGCTTTCTCACATCGGGCTTTCCCTCCAGCATCTTGATACCGGTACAGCCCATATCCATAAGCCTGGTCACCTCTTTGTCGAGACGTCCGGAAAGCCGGGAGGCACTGTCCGTGGAAAGGTCAGCCGTATCGTAGACAGAACGTGCGATGCCGCCAAAGACATATACAGGTACGGAGCACTGTTCTTTGAATGCGAAGGCATCTTCTTCCACCGGCAGGAGCCCTCCCTTTGGTATGCACTGCAGTGCCACCGCTTCAAGTCCAATCTCACGTATAATCTTATTCAGGCGGTCCATGCCGACGGAAGCGGCGTAGTGAATATGTGCGTCAATCATAAGAACTCCTCCTGTATGAATTGTTCGGTCTGCTGAATGAACCTTGCGGGGTCAAGTTCGCCGTTGCCAAGCTTCTGGTGTAGGAAGAGTCCGTCGGACAGGAGCAGAAGCAGCCAGGCAAAATAGTCGGGGGGAACCCGGTCTGTGCGTTCGCTGATTTTTTCTGATATGACAGAAGCGAATTCCCGGTAGCGGTCCAGAAGCTTTTCACGGATAGCTTCATTTCCAAGCATAGCGTCGTAGAAAAGATGAAGCCGCATCCCCGCGGTAGAGATATCCCGTTCCAGAATATACTTTACAAGCCTGTGTACGGAAGTATCCTTTGAGGCATCCCCGGTCCATTCGATGAGGTCATGATACTGCCGGTCCAGATACTTGTCCGTGATATCAAACAGAATGTCGGTCTTCGTCTTATAATGGTAATACAGCGTACCTTTCGAGATTCCGGCAAAACGCGCGATCTCAGACAGGGAGATATCAGAAAGCTTCTTAGACTTCAGCAGATCTTCCGTTGCCTCGATTATCAGTTCTTTTACATTGTCTTTTCTTGGTGCAGCCATATCAAATCCCCTTAATCCTTTTATATATCCAGTTTACAGCCCGTGCCCCGGAAAGTCAATTTCAGAATTCTTCCGGCAGAAACTGCTTTCTGATTGACAATTAAAAATCGCTTTGCTACTATGAGAATAAGAAGTCGGTCGTGTGGACGACTATCGGGAAAGAAGTGATTAGATGAATGGAGATAGTCTGGAAAGAAAGCTGAATAAAAAGCTGCAGAAGCACTACGGGACGGCAGTACGGGCCAGGATAGGCCAAGATGCCATCCGTGTGTCGGGGACGCTCTCCAGTTGGACGGATATTGTTGCCGCATGCAGCATGTGTGTGCAGAAGGGCTCACATCTGCATGTGGTCAATGATATCGTTCTTGACGGCGTCGCGATGCCAAAGATGCGCGAGCCGTCCTGGAGCGATGAGAAGCTGGAGGGAAGGCGGCCGGATGTACTTGTCATCGGCGGAGGAATATCCGGAGCCAGTATCGCGAGGGAGCTTTCCAAATGGAAACTGGACATCCTGCTTGTTGAGAAGGAGGCAGATCTTGCCGTTCAGGCATCGGGCAGAAATGACGGGGAGGTGCATCCGGGCGTGGACCTGAATAAAGGGACGCTGAAGCAGCACTATGTACTTCTTGGCAATAAAATGTACGGGAAAATCTGCCGGGAGCTCGACGTGCCCTTTGAGCGGTGCGGCCAGTATGTGGGATTTACCCGGTGGTGGATGTATCCTGCCGTGCTGGCCTATGTCTGGCACAGGAAGTTCATATGCAAAGTTACAGACACCGTGATTCTCGGCCGGAAGGAACTTCGCAGGAAAGAGAAAGAACTGAATCCAAAGATATACTTTGCCATGTACAATCCGAGCGCCGGTTGTGTCTGCCCTTACGGCCTCACGATAGCCTATGGTGAGAACGCGGCGGAAAACGGGGCACAGATAAGCCTCAATACGGCGGTACTCGGGATGGAGGTGAAGGAAGGGCAGATAGAAAGCGTACAGACAAACAGAGGGCGCGTCTATCCTGCCATCGTCATCAACGCGGCAGGGACTTTTGCGGAGGATATCGCAGCCATGGCAGATGACAGGTTTTATTCCATCCATCCACGAAAAGGGACGAATTCCATACTGGATAAAAAGGCAGGACATATTGTAAAAGGCATCGCATCTGTCAAGACATTGAAGCACAATCCGGCCCATACGAAAGGGGGAGGCATCCTGCATACGGTACATGGCAATCTGCTCGTAGGTCCCAATGCAGAAGAGACATACGAGAAGGAGAACTTTGCGACGAGGCAGGAGAGCATCGATGCAGTGTTTGCCAAACAGAAGATGACGGCAGGGAGGCTTGATAAGAAGGACATCATTACATATTTTACCGGAGTCCGTCCCGCTACCTATGAGGAAGATTTCATAATAGAGAAAGGCCGCAGGACACAAAACCTCATACACTGTGCAGGCATACAGTCCCCGGGCCTTACGGCCGCCCCCGCGGCTGCGCTCGATGTGGAGAAGATGGCGGTGGAAGAGCTCAGAAAGAAAAGGGCGGTAGAGCAAAATGATGCATTTAATCCGATTCGCAAAGGAATACCGGTACTGAAAGATATGCCAAAAGAAGAAAGGGACAGGATGATTCGTAAGAATCCTGATTATGGGATCATCGTCTGCCGGTGTGAAGAAATCAGCAAAGGAGAGATACTGGATGCATTGAAATCCCCCGTCGCCGTTCCTACGGTAGACGGAATCAAGAAGAGGCTGAGGCCAGGCATGGGGCGCTGCCAGGGAGGATTCTGCCTGCCCCTTGTCATGGATATCATAAGCGAGTACCTGCAGCTTCCGCCTGAGGATGTAACAAAGGCTGGAGCCGGTTCCGCCATAACGTATGGACGGACGAAAGGAGCGGGACAAAGGAGGCGGGACGATGGAGAGACCATATGACGTGACGGTGATCGGTGGCGGTCCCGGAGGACTTGCAGCCGCGCTCAAGGCAGATGAAGCGGGGGCGCATGTTCTGCTGATTGAGCGGGAGGCACGGCTGGGCGGGATACTGAAGCAGTGTATCCATGATGGATTTGGTCTGATACGGTATGGGGAAAGGCTCTCCGGGCCGGAATATGTAGAACGCTTTACAGATTCTTTCAGGCAGCGGACGATCGCATGTCTGCTCCAGACGTTTGTCACTGCGATTGATCAGCGTAAAGATGGATTCCTTCTTACGGTGGTGAATGCGCACGGTGTCATGGAATATAGGACGAAGACGATTGTGCTCGCCACCGGCTGCCGGGAACGGACGGCGAGGCAGGTGGCAATCCACGGTACAAGGCCGGCCGGCATATTTACGGCAGGGACGGCACAGCATCTGGTCAACCTGTCGGGGCAGATGCCAACGAAAAGATGTGTCATCCTGGGAAGCGGCGATATCGGCCTCATAATGGCGCGGCGTCTTACGCTGGAAGGGGCGGAGGTTGCAGGAGTGTATGAAGTCAAGCCGGAACCGTCGGGACTTAGGAGGAATATTGCCCAGTGCCTGGAGGACTATGACATTCCGCTTCATCTGTCCCAGACGGTGACAAGAGTGTTTGGCGACAGCCGTCTGGAAGCGGTGGAAGTCGCCCGTGTGGATAGTAGTATGCGCCCTGTGCCTGGAACAGAGAAAATAATCGGCTGTGATGCGCTCATACTCTCCGTGGGGCTGATACCTGAGAATGAGATTGCAGAAACGCTCAAGGTGCCGATGGACCGGGGGACAAAAGGACCTGTCTGCAATTCAGATTTCATGACCTGTGTGCCCGGCGTATTTTCATGTGGAAACGCCCTCCATGTCAGCGACCTGGTCGATTACGTATCTGAGAGCGGAGAACTGGCAGGGGCTGCCGCGGCCTGCTACCGGCCGGAGGCTGACTGTAAAGAGGATGTGCCGCTGCTGCCTGACGGCTCGCTGCAGTATATCGTGCCACAGAAGATAAATGTACATGACGGGAAAGAGACGGTTCTGTATTTCAGAAGCCGGGAGACTGTAACGGACGGTACATTCGTCATCGAAGTTGACGGAAAGGAACTGTTTGTGAAGCATTACCGGAACTTAAGGCCGCCGGAGATGGAACGAATCAAAGTGGATTTCAGCGGGTCCGGGCTGAGGGAGGATGCCAGAATCACAGTACGTATCCGGCAGAAGGAGGGAGCAAGATGAAAGAGCTGACCTGTATCGTATGCCCGAATGGATGCACGCTTTATGCAGAAGAAACGGAAGCGGGATTCCAGGTGGCCGGGAACCTGTGCAGAAGAGGGGAAGAATTTGCCATAACGGAGCTGACCAATCCGGTGAGGACGGTATGCTCTACCGTGGCAACGGCATTTCCCAGAGTACCGGTCATACCAGTCAGAGTGTCCAGGGAGATTCCGAAGGAGCGGATATTTGACGTTATGGAGGAAATCAACAAGATTGTCGTGTCAGAAAGAGTGGAAAAAGGAGCTGTCCTGATGGAAGATGTGCTTGGGCTGGGAGCAGACATCATCGTGACGAGCAGTATACTTTCAGAGCAGGAATAAAGGAGAGGAAGCATATGAGCAAACCGTACAAAGGTTTTGAACCAAAATGGGTGAAGGAGGCTGCGCCGAAAGACAGCTATCGTTCCATCTTCCGATGGGGAGATCCGGATTACGTGAAGTATCCGAAGGAATCCCTTTACAAGATGATGAAGGAAAAGTTTAATATGACGGATGACGACTTCAGACAGTACGACGGGGATATCGGGATGGACCGCGTAGAGCTGGGAGCTCCATGCGGACTCGCAGGCGTTCATCTGGATGCGCTGCGGGAAATTGCCGGGAAAGAATATGTGACGACAGAGGATTATCCCCGGCTGGCGGTAGCTTACGGCAAGACCGGATACGACGCTCTGCGGCTGCGCCGCAGGCGGGTGGACTGCCTGCCGGATGTGGTCGTGTATCCGAGTACGACGAAGCAGGTAGAAGATATCGTGGCATATTGTTCCGCACATAAGATTCCCCTCTACGTCTACGGAGGCGGGAGCAGCGTCACCCGCGGAGTGGAGCCGGTGAAGGGCGGAGTATCGCTCGACATGAGGAAGCGTTTCCAGAAAGTCATCTCCTTCAACGAGACAGATCAGACGATTACCGTGCAGAGCGGCATGGCTGGTCCGAAGCTTGAAAAGGCGCTGAACCGCGCCCCGGAATTGTTCGGGGCCAGACGCCGCTATACGTGCGGCCATTTTCCACAGTCATTTGAATACAGCAGTGTCGGCGGATGGGTCGTTACGAGGGGGGCTGGACAGAACAGTACATATTACGGCTGTATCACAGATATCGTCATGGGTCAGAAATATGCAACCCCGACGGGAACCATACAGACGAGCTGCTATCCAAGAGAAGCGACCGGACCGAACCTGAACCAGATTATGATGGGAAGCGAAGGGGCGTTTGGTGTGCTGACAGAAGTGACGCTCAAAGTATTCCGCTACATGCCTGAAAACAGGGAACGCTTTTCCTATATTTTTAGAAATTGGAAGACAGCGCGGGAAGCCGCCCGCGAGATGATGCAGTGCGAAGCAGGATTCTCTTCCGTATTCCGCCTGTCGGATCCAGAGGAGACGAACCTGATGCTGCGCCTTTATAATGTGGATGAAACGCCGCTCTGGAGCCTTCTCAACGTGCGTGGATACGAGGACATGAAACGATGTCTGTTCCTTGGATTTACAGACGGAGAGAAAGGATTCTCAAAAAATGTGGCTGACAATATCAGACGCATTGCGAGAAAATACGGGGGAATGAGCCTGACGTCTTATGTGACGAAGAGCTGGGAGAAAGGCCGGTTCAATGACCCGTATCTCAGAGATACGCTTCTGGATTTCGGAATTATGACCGATACGCTCGAATGTACCGTCAACTGGTCAAACATGGCGAAGGTACACAGGGAAGTGAGGAAAGTGTGCCATGCCCTCCCGAATACGATTGTGACGACACATATGTCGCACTGCTACCCACAAGGGGCTAACCTCTACTTCATCTTCATCACACGGATGGATGATGCGGACAGGTTTAAAGCGTACCACAGCACGATACTGGATGCTATCCAGAAGTCAGGAGCGGCCATGAGCCACCATCATGGCATAGGGAAAATGTTCGCTCCATGGCTGGAAGGGCAGCTTGGAAGAACGGAGTATGGAGCTTTTAAAGCGCTGAAAGAATATTTTGACCCGGATAATGTCATGAATCCCGGCGGTACGCTTGGCCTTGACCTACCGGAGGAGGAAAAGCGGTTTCTGAGGGATGATATCCGCTAGGGCAGGAGAGGGGGGACCTTGATGAAACAGGAACATATCGTACTTACCTTTGACGTGGGTACCCAGAGCTCCAGGGCCATGCTGATTGACAGCAGCGGAGCCATCCTTGCAAAGGCGCAGGAAAAGCATGAACCTCCATATTATTCTGTGGAGCCGGGATATGCCGAGCAGCGGCCGGATTTTTATTACGAACATATATGCAGGGCATCGCTTCAGCTAAAAGAGCGCTGTAGAGAACTGTGGGAGCGTATCGGGGCTGTGACAATAACGACAATCCGGGACACGACGGTCTGTGTGGACGAGGATGGAATCCCGCTCCGCCCTGCAATCGTATGGCTGGATAAGCGCAGGGCCAAGGGGCGGCCCGCCATGTCGCAGGTTACCCGGATCATGCTGAAAGCGGTCGGTATGGAAGAGACGGCCAATCTGCAGTATACGAAATCACACTGTAACTGGATTATGCAGAACGAGCCGGATATATGGAACCGCACGTACAAGTACCTGCTTCTTGGCGGCTATCTCACTTACAAGCTGACCGGGAACATGTCTGACGCGGCGGCCAGCCTCGTGGGGCATCTTCCTGTGGATGCGCAGAGCCGTTCCTGGCAGAAGAAGGGGGCGCTGACGCGGCCGGTCTTTGATATTCCTAATAGCAAGCTCTGCAATGTCGTCGAGAGCGGCCGGCCGCTTGGCAAAGTTACCGGGCAGGCGGCGAAGGATACGGGGCTGGCCGAGGGTATGCCGGTGCTGGCGACCGGTTCCGACAAGGCGTGTGAGATACTCGGACTTGGATGTGTGACAAAAGAGAAGGCCGCAGTCGGGTTCGGGACGACAGCAACCATTACATATACGATGGACCGGTATCTGGAACCGGAACGCTTCATACCTCCTTATATCTCGATTCTTCCGGGCTGCTATACACCTGAGATAGAGATCTACAGAGGTTACTGGCTCATATCGTGGTTCAAACAAGAATTTGCTGAAAAGGAAGTAAAACAGGCGTCCGAACTTGGGATACCTGCGGAGGAGCTGCTGAACAAGCGGCTTCAGGACATACCTGCAGGCTGTGACGGCCTGCTGTTCCAGCCTTATTTTACGCCGAATGTGACGATGCCGGCGGCAAGAGGGGCAATCATAGGCTTCTCCGACCAGCACACGAGAATACATATCTACCGTGCCATCATCGAAGGAATCAACTTTGCGCTTATGGACGGGATGCGGCTGATGGAGAGGCGGTCCGGACATAGGTTCAGGGAAGTGCGGCTTGGAGGAGGAGGTTCCAGAAGCAGTGAAATCTGCCAGATTACAGCAGACATGTTCGGCATTCCAGTCATCCGTACACAGACATACGAGGTGACAGGAATCGGAAGCGCCATGACCGCATTTGTGGCAATGGGCGTATTCAAGGACTATGAGCATGCGGTTCAGGGCATGGTACATGTAAAAGACGTGTTTGAACCAGATCTGAAGCAGCATGAGATATATGAAGAGCTGTATGCGGATATATTCCGGAACATCTATGGAAAGCTGTCTCCCCTTTACACGAAGCTGAATGAGATATATAACAGGAAAACTACAGACAGGTAATTTCAGGAAGGGGTGCATATACCCGTGGCAGCATGTTTTGTCCGGGTATATGCACCCCCTTAGCCTTTCGTTGTAAGGAGAGAATGTCCCGCCTTGTCCGATACTATAAAATTGGAATTGGCTAAACCAGATACCAAATATTAAAAATAAAAAATAATAACCAATAATAGAATTTTATTTAGTGTAAAATGCATGAAAAAATCGCTTTAAATTGACATATATTGTTTAAAATAATATAATCAAATTACAATGACAGAAAAATAACGATAACTGGTATAACCAAATGGAGATGAGAAAAATGGAAAAATTCAGGGTACTGGAAATCAAGCAGAGTGTTTTTGCAGACAATGACAAGCGGGCGGATGAGCTGAGGAAGGAGCTGAAGGCAAAGAAGGTATTTCTCCTGAATCTCATGTCTTCTCCCGGTGCGGGAAAGACGTCGACTCTGGCAAGGACGGCTGAACAGCTGAAAGACGAGATGCGGATTGGCGTGATGGAGGCAGATATTGACTCGGATGTCGATGCCAGAACGATGGCGGAGCTCGGTGTTAAGACGATACAGCTCCATACAGGGGGCATGTGCCACCTCGACGCCGGCATGACGGCCCGGGGATTAGAGGGGCTTCAGACGGACGATGTGGATCTGGCCATTCTTGAGAATGTAGGGAACCTCGTCTGTCCGGCGGAATTTGATACCGGGGCGGTAAAAAATGCCATGATATTGAGCGTGCCGGAAGGGGACGACAAGCCGTTGAAGTATCCGCTCATGTTTACTGTCTGTGACGTGGTTCTGATCAATAAGATTGACGTGCTGCCTTATTTTGACTTTGATATGGATCTATGCAGACGGAACATCTTAATGCGCAATCCGAATGCCCGGATCATTCCGGTCTGCGCGCGAACCGGCGAAGGGATTGATGTCTGGGCCGACTGGCTCCGGATGCAGGTGGAGGAATGGAGAAGATAAGGGCAGGCCGGGAAAGAAAGGAGAGAGGGCATGGCAGAACAGAGAGAATTGATTATACAGCTGGGGCAGAAGATTACAGACCGGATTGGCCATAAGGTGACGGTGGAAGATCCGGAATACTGGGGGCTTGCCTGCGTCGTATCTGACGAGATGGCAGAGGTGGCATTGAAGATGAAGGTACGTAAGCCAATGACATTTGAGCAGCTTCTCGCCGCTACGGGAAAAGAGGAAAAGGAGCTCCAGGAGCTGCTGGACGAGATGAGCCGGGTGGGAATACTGGAATACAACTGGGAGAACCCGGAGCGTAAGAAGCAGTATGTGCTGCCGATGTTCGTTCCCGGGAGCGCTGAATTCACCAATATGAACAAGGAACAGCTGGAAGCCCATCCGGAACTTGGGAAATTCTTCGAGCGCATGTCCAGGCTCCCTTTAGAGAAGGTCACGCCCTTGGTGCCTCAGGGAGGCGCTGGGATAGGGATGCACGTCATACCTGTGGAGAAAGCGATTGAGATGGAGCAGGAATCCGTGGATATCGAGCACATCTCCCACTGGCTGGAAAAGTATGACGGGAAATACGCCGCGAGTCCCTGTTCATGCAGAATGTCGAGGAAGACATATGATGAGGGCTGTGCGGACGATCCTCAGGACTGGTGCATCGCAGTGGGCGATATGGCGGACTACGTGGTAGAGACGAATAAGGGAGGAAGGTACGTCACATACGACGAAGTTCTGGATATATTAAAACGAGCAGAGGACAATGGATTTGTACATCAAATAACGAATATAGACGGCAGGAACAAGATATTTGCCATCTGTAACTGCAATGTCAATGTCTGTTACGCGCTTCGTACTTCGCAGCTTTTCAACACTCCCAACATGTCCCGTTCTGCTTACGTTGCAAGGGTTGAAGCAGAAGATTGCGTCGCCTGCGGACGTTGTGTGGAATACTGCCCGGCAGGGGCGGTAAAGCTCGGACAGAAGCTGTGTACGAAAGAAGGACCGGTGGCCTATCCGAAGCATGAACTTCCGGACGATACGAGATGGGGACCGGATAAATGGGATGAGGACTACCGGGACAACAACCGGATCAACTGTTATGACACGGGTACCGCGCCGTGCAAGACGGCCTGTCCGGCCCACATCGCCGTACAGGGGTATCTGAAAAAAGCGGCACAGGGAAAATATACAGAGGCGCTTGCGCTGATCAAAAAGGAGAACCCGTTCCCGGCAGTGTGCGGACACGTATGCAACCGCCGCTGTGAGGATGCATGTACAAGAGGAACCGTGGATCAGGCTGTAGCCATCGACGAGGTGAAGAAATTCATCGCCCGGCAGGATCTGGATGCAGATGTACGTTATATCCCGCCCATTATCCCGCCGACTACGGGGCGGCTGTTCGAGGAAAAGATTGCGATTATAGGGGCGGGGCCGGCCGGCTTAAGCTGCGCGTTCTATCTGGCGGAGAAAGGTTACAGGCCTGTAGTGTTTGAAAAGAATGAGAAGCCCGGTGGCATGCTCGTATATGGCATTCCATCATTCAAGCTTGAGAAAGATGTGGTTGACGCAGAGATAGAAGTCATACGCCGGATGGGCGTAGAGATTCGCTGTGGTGTCGAGGTTGGAAAAGATGTCACCTTGGATGAACTGCGTTCTGAAGGATACAGGGCATTCTATATCGCCATAGGCTGCCAGGGAGGCAGGATGGCGGGCATACCGGGAGAGACGGCGGACGGCGTGATGACGGCGGTGGATCTTCTGCGTATGGCAGGGAAAGACGAGTCATATAAGATAGATGGACGGACCGTCGTAGTCGGAGGCGGCAACGTTGCCGTCGATGTGGCGCGGACCGCTGTAAGATGCGGTTCATCTGAAGCAGCCATGTATTGTCTGGAGGGGCGTGATACCATGCCGGCTTCTGCGGAAGAAGTGGAGGAGGCCGAAGAAGAGGATATATCCATCCACTGCGGATGGGGACCGAAGGAGATACTCACGGAGGACGGAAAAGTCAAGGGCATCCTATTTAAGAAATGCCTGTCCGTATTAGATGAAGAGAACAGGTTCGCGCCGGTCTATGACGAGGAAGAGACCGTTACTGTTCCGTGTGAGCACGTATTCTTGAGCATCGGCCAGAGCATCCTTTGGGGGAATCTGCTGGACGGCACCAGGGTAGAACTTGGCAGGGGAAACGGCGCTGTGGCGGACACGCTTACATATCAGACATCAGAGCCGGATATATTTGTCGGCGGGGATGTGTATACAGGTCCGAAGTTTGCCATTGACGCCATCGCGGCAGGCAAGGAAGGTGCGGTATCCATCCACCGGTACGTGCAGCCTCACAGCAGTCTCACGATAGGGCGGAACCGCCGCCAGTTTATTGAGCTGGACAAAGAAAACATAGAACTTGAAGCCTATGACAATTCCTCCCGGCAGACACCGGGAACGGATGAGAGCATAGACCGGCGCAGGTCATTCCGTGACGTCAGGAAGACGTTTACGGAGGAACAGGTCAGGACCGAGACGGCCCGCTGCCTTGGGTGCGGGGCTTCCATAGTGGATGAGAACAAATGCATCGGATGCGGGGTATGTACGACAAAGTGCGGATTTGACGCGATTCATCTGTTCAGGGAGCACCCCGGCTGCAGCAACATGTATCGTTCGGAAGAGAAGTTCAGGGCGATTCTGCCATATGCGGTGAAGCGGGGGCTTAAGATCAAGTTCGGCAGAAAGGATTAGGACGGTATGCATGAGCTTGGAATCGTATTTCATATTATCGACAGCCTGGAAGCTGTAGGAAGAGAGAACCGGCTTTCGAAGGTTGCCAATGTTACGCTGGAGATTGGAGAGGTCTCAGGCGTGGTGGATTCTTATCTGAAAGACTGCTGGAAATGGGCGGTAGACAGGTCCGAACTTCTGCGCGGCGCGGAACTTATTACCCTCGATATGCCGGCGGTGACGCTCTGCGAGGACTGTGGCAAATCTTACGGTACGATAAAGTACGGGAAGACTTGCCCATACTGTTCAGGCGGAAATACATACCTCGTGGCAGGGAATGAATGTAACATCAAAGAAATAGAAGCTTGTTAGAAATGAGGGAGGATACTTATGTTATTTCAAATCTATGGTGATAACGCGGGCTGGCAGCTGCTAGGCTGGCTTCTCGTATTTGCAGGACTGGTGCTTGTTAATGAGCTGGCAAGACGGACGAAGAAAGGTGGAATCTTCTGCCTGATGATCATACCGGCCGTCCTTACGGTCTACTTTATCGCAATCTATGTCGGTGCGGCAAATGGGGCGGAGTGGGCACTCGATAATCCCACCTATGTTCATATGAACAGCTGGTTCCATTATGCGAAGCTTTATGCGGCTACCGCCGGCTGTATCGGATTTATGATGATTAAGTATAAATGGAAATTTGGAAAAGCAGATTGGTTCAAGGTATTTCCATTCATCATCGTAGCGGTCAATATCCTGATAGCGGTGGCCAGCGATTTTGAATCAGGGATAAAGGGCGCCATGGCGCTTGCGGAATATGGAGACCGCTGGTGGCTGTCTTCTGAAAATGTATGGCTGTACGGTGGCTGGTGGAACTGGGTAAATGGAATTGCAGGAATACTCAATATCTTATGTATGACAGGCTGGTGGGGAATCTACTCGTCCAAAGACCGGAAGGATATGCTGTGGCCGGATATGACATGGTGTTTTATCATAGCCTATGACCTCTGGAACTTTGAATATACTTATAACAATCTCCCCACCCACGCTTGGTATTGCGGTCTGGCGCTGCTGCTGGCCCCGACATTTGCCAATGCCTTGTGGAACAAGGGCGGATGGATCCAGAACAGGGCGAATACGCTGGCGCTCTGGTGCATGTTTGCACAGGTGTTCCCGATGTTTCAGGACACGAGCCGCTTTGCGACGATTCCAGTCTTATATGCGGACGGATTCATGGACGCGGCTACGAGACCTACAGCGGCCAATCCTGTCATGCAGGGAGTGGTGGCCCTGCTTGCCCTTGGAGCAAATGTAATCTGCCTGTCCGTGATAATCAGAAGGTCGAAGCAGCAGAAGAAGAATCCATACAAGAACGAGATATTTACAGACCAGAGAGATTATCAGCTCGCGATTGCAAGGGCTGAGAAGTGAAATCTGGTTGAGGAAGATGAATAGAAGATGAAAGCGTACGGAGAAGCGGACGTGCGTATAAGGGCATGTGCCCCTATACGCACGCACGCTTCTCCTGACTAGACATCGTAATAGATTTCCCGGCTTCCGCTGATGCATTCCCCGATGGAATAATTGATCCATTCGATGGCGCCTTTCGTATCCCGGCTGCTGATATAAGTCCACATCGTATAGTTGCTTTCATAAAGCGACTGTATGCCATACAGATCCAGATATCGCTCCCACATCGTGAAGATGGGGGCGCGGAACGACTGGAAGATGAGGGGAAGCAGCGTGTTCTGCGACGCCAGGGCAAATTCATGCTGGAATTCAAAAGCAGCCTGAATGGCATCTCTGGTGCTTTGCGCATCTCGAATGTGCTCTACCTTTTCGCGCAGGACTTCCACCTCCTCATCGCTGATACGGTCGATACAGAGCTGTGCAGCCAGAGTATCAAGGGCGATGCGGACTTCGAAGATAGAACGGATCTCTTCGTTGCGTATCCGCCCGCCGTTGTACTTCATGATAGACATTAAGGTGTCGAGGGTCCCTTTCCTGCGGTAGTCGGCGACATACGTCCCGCTTCTTGGCTTCACGATAAGAAACCCCTTTTTTTCCAATTCAGAAAGCCCGCTGTTGACGACAGCGCGGCTTACCTGCATCATTTCAGCCAGATGCCGTTCCGGGGGCAGTTTCTCGCCAATCTTCAATTTTCCTGATAATATCATATGTTCAAGCTGGTCAACAAAAAGTTCTCGCAGTGAGGGAGAACTGATTTTCTGAAATTCCATAAACATCCTCCTCGTCTGTATTATAGCTGCCAATAATCTGCCTCTGATTATTGACAGCGGGGATACCTGCCGCCACTTGTGAAAGTGACGAAGTATTCGCGGGCGCTGCTGATAAAATCTCTTGCATAGACCGGCAGGTAAGCTCCTTTCCGGTATGCGGCGACTGTTGAGGTAAAGGCCCTCTCATCTCTAAGAGAAAAACAGACCGGCGGCAGGTCGAAAGCCGTGCTGCGGACATAAGTCTCCGGTGCGAAGCAGAGCCCCTCATTGTGCTGTACGAGCAGAAGGGCGGCCTGCGTATTGCGCGTGTAAAAGGAGACCGACGGATTTACATAGTGCTCTTTCAGAAGCCGGGCCGTGACTGCACCGGTGTTCTGCTCCGGCGAATTGAGGATAAATGTCTCTCCCCTCAGCATTTCCCAGTCCACAGACGGATAACAGCCTCTCGCCCGTTGATAATCAGGAAGTCCTTCTGCCATCGGATGCTTTTGGGAGACGACGAGCAGTATCTCTTCTCTGCCCAGTTTTTCGCAGTCCAGTTTGGGATGGATATTCTCTTCGCTGAAAATTGCAAAATCTATCTGGCTGTCCTCCAGCAGCCGTTCCTGTATCGAATGGGTCTCCTCCAGAAAATGCACCTTTACGTGAGGATGCAGCCTGTGAAAAGCGGGCAGGATAAAAGGAAGCATACAGGAACTGCGCATGAGCGGGAACGCTACCGTCAGTTCCCCGTCCTTGAGCGAGAGCAGGTCTCCAAGCTCCTTTTCCCAGTCCTGCGTCAGCGCAAGCACCCTGGAAGCGTACTCCATGTAGCGCCTGCCGGCATAAGTTGGAATGTAGCAGTTGTCTATCCGGTTGAACAGCTTCAGGCCGAGGTCGCGTTCCATCTTCTTCAGATGCTTGCTCAATGTCGGCTGGGAAATGAACAGATCCTGTGCCGCTTTTGTAATATTTTGATGTTTTGCAATGCAGATTACGTAATTGAGTTCATGAATATTCATAATAATATCTCCGGAAGTATTCTCATTTGGAATGGTGCCCATGGTTAAGATGAATTAGACAATCAATTATGGTTATCATACAATGAAAGGGCAAAAGAAGCAAGAAAATACAATGAGGAAAATAGGAGAGTAACTTTATGAGACAGTGGCTGGAAAAACAATTTAAACTATCAGAATTTCACACCAATATAAAGACAGAGCTTCTGGCGGGAATCACCACGTTCGTGACGATGGCTTATGTGCTTGCAACCGTTCCGAACATGTTGGAATCGGCAGGACTTGACAAGCATGTGATGTTCACGGTGCTGATACTGCTCGTCATCCTTACGACATGCGCGATGGCGCTGTACACGAACCGGCCGTTTGCGCTTGCGCCGGGCCTTGGCAGTGTAGGGATCGTGACAGCAATGATGGCAAATGACGGAATCGCGCCGTCCGTGACGGCAGGCGTCATATTCTGGAGCGGCGTGCTGTTTATTGCCATATCATTCCTGGGACTTAGAGAAGCGGTCGTGCGGGTCATACCTGTCAGCCTGAAACATGCCGTCAGCGCTGGCATCGGCCTTTTCATCGCACTGCTCGGCGCAAAGAGCTGCGGCCTTATCATAGCAAATGAAGCGAAGAAAAGCCTTGGATTCGGTGATTTGAAATCACCGGAGGTAATTGTCGCGGTCATCGGTTTCATCCTCCTGCTCATTCTGAAGTCCAGGAAGATCCAGGGAGATATGATACTTGCAATCGCGGCAACTACCATCGTGGGAATCCCGTTCGGAGTAACTAAGATGCCGGAGAGCCTGCTGACGATGCCGGCAGGTATCGGCGGACAGTTTATGAATATTGATCTTATGGGAGCGTTGAATTTTGCATATATTCCGTTTTTGATCGCATTGTTTGTGCCTGATTTCTTTTCCACATTTGGGACAGTGCTCGGTGTCGGGGCCAAAGCAGGATATCTTGATAAAGACGGCAACCTTCCGGGCATAGACAGGTGCTTCAAGGTAGATGCTATTGCGACAAGCTTCGGAGCCTTATTCGGAATGCCGAGCATGACGACGTACCTGGAATCTTCGGCAGGTGTTGAGGCAGGAGGCAAGACCGGGCTTACGGTTATATTTACTTCTGTCCTGTTCGGGCTTGCGCTTTTCCTGGCACCTGTGGCGCTCATGATACCTTCGGCGGCTACCGCACCGGTGCTCATCTATATTGGCGTCAACATGCTCGGCGCTATGAGGAACATCAAGTATGACGATCTGACGGAAGCCTTTCCGGCCTTTGTCTGTATCGCGTTTACAATCTTCGGCAACAATATCGCAAATGGTATCTGTGCAGCGCTGCCTTCTTACCTTATCATGAAGACTGCGTCCGGCAAGATCAGGGAAGTAAAGCCGGCTATGTGGATACTTGTGGCAGTATGTCTCTTGTACTTTTATTCCATTTTGTAGATAGAGAGGGGATGTTATGGAGAAGGTAGATTGGCTCATTAAAAATGCAGAAGTATATAATTCATATCTGAAGCTGTTTGAAATGGCAGATGTGTACGTATTAAAAGACAGGATTTACTATGTATGCAGGGAGGCCCAGAAATCGGAACAGCATAGTCTTGAGGCGGAGCATGTGCTGGACGGGAGCGGTTACCGTATGCTGCCGGGCTTCGTCGATATCCATATGCATATAGAGAGTTCCATGATGACGCCGGTATCATTTGGAGAACGGGCGGCTGAGTGCGGGGTGACGACCCTGGTATCAGAGCCTCATGAGATTGCAAATATAGTCGGTGTCTCGGGCATTCATGAGATGATCAACGGCGCGAAAGATGCGCCGATAGATATCTATTATGGAATCCCAAGCAGTGTGCCGTCCACGAACAGCCGTCTTGAGACGACAGGCGGTGTCATCGGATTTGAAGAGATGAAGCACCTGATGGACGAGGACGGTGTCGTGTGTGTCGGGGAAGTCATGAATTACCGCCAGATTATACGCGGGGATGAGCTGGAGATTACAAAGTATCTTGATTATCTGAGGGAGGAAGATCCATACGCTGTGATAGAGGGACACTGTCCGTCCCTCACAGGGCTTGATCTGGCGAAGTTCCTGTACAGAGGAATTGACGGCGACCATACGGAACATACGCTGGCGGAGCTGAAAGACCGCTTCGCCAATGGAATGTTCGTCGAGATACAGGAGAAGATGCTGCGGCAGGAAGTGCTGGATTACATTGTGGAAAACAGGCTATATGAGCATTGTTGTTTCGTGACCGATGATACGATGGCGGATGAGCTCATGGAGCACGGGCAGCTGAACCATGTCGTACAGACTGCGGCTGCATTGGGATTTCCTCTGGAAGAGGCCATATACTGCGCTTCCTACACACCGGCACGACGGATGAACTTAAGAGACAGAGGGGCAATCGCCCCGGGCAGAAAGGCGGACTTCCAGCTTCTGAAAACGGCGGAGTGCGGCAGCTTCCAGCCGGAATATGTGTTCAAGGATGGAAGAGAAATCTATCGGAAAGGGGCTCGGCGGAGGCAGGAGGGCACTTACGCTTTTCCGGCGACATTCTATGACAGCCTCCATCTGCCGGAACTTACCGCTCAAAAGCTCGTACCGGCGGAAGGCATTGCAGGGAAGGAAGCAGAAGTGCGTGTCATCCAGGTACAGGACGGCTGTACGCAGACGAAAGAAGTCCGTGTAGTGATGCCGGTGGAAGGCGGCCGCCTCCGGTGGGAAGAGAGCGGATGTATGCTGGCGGCTGTGTTTGAGAGACACGGAATCAACGGCAATATCGGCTATGGATTTGTCACAGGCGACTGTATCAGCAGAGGGGCGGCAGCTACCACTTATTACCATGACCATCACAACCTGCTTGTAATCGGAAGTAATGTGGACGACATGCTTGCAGCGGCACGGCGCATAAAAGAGCTCAAGGGCGGCATCTGTACGGCAGAGGACGGCACGATAGCCGCGGAGCTGCCTTTGCCGGTTGCAGGCATCTTGTCAGAAGAGCCGGCTGACGCAATTGGCAGGATGCTCGGAAGGGTCAGGAAGAGTCTGATCTCTCTCGGGTACCGGCACTATAATCCGATTATGTCGCTCTGTACGCTTGGCTTACCGGTCAGCCCGGCACTAAAGCTGACGGACTGCGGACTTGTGGACGTAGTAAAAGGTGAGACCGTACCGCTTATCCTGTAGGCGGGATGCTTTAAAAGCCCCTATTGACGGATACCGTCCGGCATGTTAAAATCTGCATTATAAATCAAGCAGGAGGCGGCCCTATGGACAAGAAGAAAAGGTATTTTAAATTATTCCTTTTTACATTGTTTTTCACAGGGCTGCTTTTTGCTTTGAAACAAGCAGGACAGCAAGATGCGGCAGATCTGGACAGAAGCTCCTATACACACGATGCTATAACGGAGAGGGGGCATATCATTGACATGCCCCGGTCAGAGCAGGCCAAAGCCGGCATAAAGGAGAGCGGGCTTGAGAAAACCAGTCCCGCCCCGCTGAAATTGAGGAAAGGTTCCGGTTTCTTTCTGCTGTTCGGAATATCTATTTGTCTGCCCATGGCTGCTTTCAGAGGAAGGTTCAGAAGCAGTCTTATTTCATTTCTGATATTCTGCATTGCTCTTGCAGATGTGCATCTTTGCCATATCAGGCTAATCCACGAAAGGGATGGTAAAAAACGTGCTGTTTCCGCCAGATAGAATATAGACGGCCATAGCTGCCGGATAGAAATATTGGAGGTAACGGTACATTGAAAAATAAAAAGAATCATATCTGGGTGGCATTGACGATTATTGCAGCCTTTGTTTTGTTTGCCTTTTTCGGCCTCGGGGATGACCTGAAAGGGGTACGGGATATGCGGCTTGGCATAGATATCAAAGGAGGCGTGGAGGCGGTATTCGAGCCTGTTGGGATGAAACATGCGCCATCCGCGCCTCAGCTCGAGTCTGCGAGAAATGTTATCGAAAGCCGGCTGGACGCAAAGAACATAACAGACCGGGAAGTCACGGTTGACAAAAAAGAAGGCCATATCATCGTACGATTTCCGTGGAAGTCGGATGAAAAAGAGTTCAACCCGGAAGCCGCGATATCTGAGCTTGGTGAGACAGCCAAGCTTACGTTCAGAGACCCGGATGGAAACGTACTGATTGAGGGGCAGAACGTTAAGAACAGCCAGCCTGTCAAGAATACCGAGACGGGAGGTTATGAGGTGCAGCTTTCTTTTGACAGCAGGGGGACGAAAGAATTTGCCGAGGCCACGGGAAGCCTTGTAGGACAGCAGCTGCAGATCTATATGGACGATACTTTGATCTCTTCACCTGTCGTACAGCAGAAGATTACCGGCGGGGAGGCGGTAATAAACGGCATGGAATCGATGGACTCGGCCAGAGCGCTGTCTGAAAAGATTCATGCAGGAGCGCTGCCTTTTTCCATGGAGACTACAAATTATAATACGATCAGCCCGAGTCTCGGCAACGATGCACTGAAGGCTATGGTGGCCGCCGCTGCCGTATCATTTGCATTGATCTGCATATTTATGATATACAGCTACAGGCTGCCGGGAGCAATCAGCTGTATGACGCTTGTGTTCCAGATGTCGCTTCAGATACTGGCCCTGTCGCTTCCGCAGTATACATTGACACTGCCAGGGATAGCAGGACTTATCCTGTCGGTGGGCATGGCGGTTGATGCTAATATTATTATCAGTGAACGGATACAGGAAGAACTGAAACGGGGGAAACGTGTGCGGCAGGCCGTGAAAAACGGGTACAAGAATGCCTTTTCTTCCGTGCTGGACGGCAATATCACGACGGCAGCCGTGGCTCTGATATTGATGCTGTTCGGTTCAGGTACGATGCTGAGCTTTGGCTATACCTTGTTTACCGGGGTCATCATAAATCTTCTGGCAGGGGTATGGCTGTCCCGTTTCATGCTTACGTCTGCAGTCCGGTACGATATGTTCCACGATGAGAATATGTTCCGAAGAAAAAAAGAGCAGAAGCTGCTCAGGCTCGCATCAGGGCGCAGGAAAGTCTATCTGATTACAGCCGCGGTGCTGCTGGCTGGCGCCGCTGCCAGCGCTGCGAACGGTATCAGGCTGGATACCCAGTTTACCGGCGGAGCGATTCTCCGCTATACATATACGGGCGAAGCCGATACGGCACAGGCAGAGACGCTGGCGGAAGGCATACTGGACCGCCCTGTCAGTACACAGATATCAGAAGATCCGGTGTCCGGCCAGAAGAAGCTTATCCTGACGCTGGCCGGGCACAGAGGAATTGCTCCGGATGAACAGGAAAAGGTGCTGGAAGCACTGAACAAGGATGGAGAAGCAGAATATATGCTGTCAGAGACATCAGTGGTCGAACCATACATCGGAGCCAAGGCGCTTAGAAATTCCGCCGTTGCAATCGGCCTGTCCTCGCTGTTTATCGTACTCTATATCTGGATACGTTTTTCCGCACTCTCAGGGTTATCGGCCGGCATAACGGCTGTGATTGCCCTGCTGCACGATGTAGCTATCGTATTCTTTGTGTTCGGGGTCGGCAAGATACCACTGAACGATGCTTTTGTAGCAGTGACATTGACAATCATCGGGTATTCCATCAATGATACCATTGTCCTTTATGACAGGATACGGGAGAATCTGGCACATCAGGCAAGAAAGAAGGAAGGCCTGTGCATGCTCGTGGACCGGAGTATCACAGAGACGATCGGCAGGTCTGTCAGGACCGCGTTTACAACAGCCCTCTGCGCGGCGGTCGTCCTTGCATTTTCATTTATGTATGATATCGGATCTATCAAGGTATTCGCGCTGCCACTTCTGGCCGGCGTCATCAGCGGATGCTATTCATCAGTCTGTATAGCCGGACCGCTGTGGATTACGTGGAAGGAGTTCAAAGAAAGGAGAACGAACAAGTGAGAGGAACAGATATCTTGACGCTGCTTGGGGGACTGGCGCTGTTTCTGTATGGCATGCAGATGATGAGCAATGGCCTTGAGACAGCGGCGGGTAATAAGATGAAAGCGATTCTGGAGAAGCTGACCTCCAACGGAATCAAAGGCGTATTAGTGGGGGCGGGAATTACAGCTGTCATCCAGTCCTCGTCTGCCACCACAGTCATGGTCGTCGGATTTGTCAATTCGGGTCTGATGAGCCTGAACCAGGCAGTATGGGTCATCATGGGTGCCAATATCGGTACGACGATTACCGGACAGCTTATCGCTCTTGACATAGGTGCGGTTGCCCCACTCATCGCATTTGCCGGTGTTGCCTGTATCTTATTCGTAAAAAACAAGCGGATATGCCATATAAGCGAGATATTTGCAGGACTCGGCGTGTTGTTCATCGGAATGGATATGATGGGGAAGGCGATGGAGCCGCTGCAAGACTCGGAAGCATTTATCCATTTTATGACAACCTTCAGCAATCCGCTCCTTGGCATACTGATTGGAGCCATATTTACCGCGGTTATCCAGTCTTCGTCCGCCTCCGTAGGGATTCTCCAGGCGCTGGCGGGAACCGGCATGATTCCGCTGTCCAGCGCGGTGTACATCTTGTTTGGACAGAATATCGGAACGTGCATAACAGCGGTGCTGGCCTCGATAGGAACGAAAACAAACGCAAAGCGCACGACCATTATACATCTGATGTTCAATATGATAGGGACGGCAGTATTCACATTTATCTGCATTGCCACGCCGTTTGTGTCCTGGATGGAAGCAACGGCGCCGGGGAACCAGATACAGCAGATTGCCAATATACATACGACATTTAATATCGTCACGACATTGCTGCTTCTGCCGTTCGGCGGCCTTATGGCCCGGGCGGCGGTGCGTATGCTGCCGGATAAAAAGGAAGAGGCAGATGAAATCAGACATCTGAGATACCTTTCGCCCTTCGAACCGTCATATCCGGTAGGACATGCGGCTGCGGCACTGTCAGAGATTGAAAGAGAGGTGGACAGGATGCTTTCCATGGCCAGGAATAATACGGCGGCAAGTTTTGACGCGGCGCTGGAAGGCGGGCATGGAACGCTGGAAAAGATTGAGGCGGCGGAAGAGTACATAAATTATCTGAATACGGAGATATCACGTTATATCGGGCGTCTGATGACAGTTGAGATGAGCGTGCAGGACTCGAAATGTATCAATGCCTATTATGTAATTATCAGCAATATAGAACGTATCGGAGACCATGCGGTAAACATAGCAGGGTATGCGGAAGATATGCGGAAATGGGGACTTTCTTTCTCAGAACATGCGCTGGATGATATAAGGAAGATGAAGCAGACGAGCCTGGAGACACTTGATATACTTGGGTTTTCAACCGGATCTTCAGGCAGGGAAATGCTGGAGAGGACGGCTCAGAATGAACAAAAGATTGATGATATGCGGCAGAGCTATCTGAAAAAGCAGATCAAGCGGATGCAGAGTGGAGACTGCAGGGCAGAAGCCGGCCTTTTATTTTCTGAGATGCTGACTGATTTTGAAAGAATCGGGGATCATGCGCTCAATATTGCGGAACTATATTCTGAAATGTCAATCTGATCATGTGCAAGTATTTGGAAGAGCAGCTTCTTATACAGCGGAATCTTTCACATGTCTCTTGATAGCGGCAAAGCTTTCGGCACTGATGACGTGCTCCATCCTGCAAGCGTCTTCCGCGGCAATGTCAGGAGCAACCCCCAGATCGGCAAGCCAGTTTGACAAAAAGGTATGGCGCTCGTACATCTTTTCGGCTATTTCCCTGCCTGACCTGGTCAGTGTAATATGCCCGTCCGGATCCATCGATATAAATCCGTTGCTGCGCAGGTTTTTCATGGCAACGCTTATGCTCGGTTTGGAAAACCCGAGTTCATTTACAACGTCGATGGATCGCACGGCGGCCTTTCGCTGCTGCAGCATCAGTATCGTCTCCAGATAATTTTCTGCGGATTCGTGTATTTTCATAAAGCGACCTGCTTTCCTTAAGATTTATGATTCTGGGACAATTATAGCAAGAGTAAAAACAGATTGCAAATATTAGTTAAGACGACGTGCCGGTCTGTCGATATATGTTACATAAGGACATAAAAGGAGGTATGTACAATGGATATGGCAGCGGGTATTGCAAAAGCAAGCATGGCATTGAGTTCCGCAAAGCTTCAGATGAATGTCAACCTCACCATGGCAAAGAAAACGATGGATAATCAGGAAATGGCTGCACAGCAGCTTCTGGATATGCTTCCGTCTGTCCAGGAATTGGGACAGTATGTGGATGTCCGTGCTTGACATCATGAATACCGTAACAATTTTTAAGTGAGGAGGTAAGCTTCCTCACTTTTTCTTTGCCGGCAATCCAAGGCTGTCGCCTTGCCGCCGTTACCGGCGGATTATACCCGGTAATCCACCGCTTGAAAAGTAAATGCCATTACATGGCGCTTCCTTTTCTGCGCTTGTGGCATAATGATTGCACTTGCGTGCAATCCAAGGCTGTCGCCTTGCCGCCGTTACCGGCGGATTATACCCGGTAATCCACCGCTTGAAAAGTAAATGCCATTACATGGCGCTTCCTTTTCTGCGCTTGTGGTATAATGATTGTACAAGAGGCGATTGCCAATAGATAAGGCGGAGGGTTTCTGCGGACGGAAAGGATGGTAAGAAGATGGGAACATACAGATGGAAGACAGCAGTAATTACATTGAGCGATAAAGGCTACAGAGGCGAGCGGACGGACGAAAGCGGTCCGGCTGTACGGGACATGCTCCCGGAAGAGGAATACGAAGTACGGGAAATCATTGTTCTGCCCGATGAGCAGGGACTGATTGAACAGGAGCTGATACGGTTAAGTGATGAAGAACGGATGGATCTAATACTGACTACAGGGGGGACGGGATTCTCAGAGAGGGACTGTACCCCGGAGGCAACACTTGCTGTTGCCACGAGGAATGCGCAGGGGATTGCAGACGCCATGCGTTATTACTCCCTTCAGATTACGCCAAGGGCCATGTTGAGCAGGGCGGTTTCGGTCATAAGACACAAGACGCTGATCATCAATCTTCCCGGAAGCCCAAAGGCAGTGCGGGAGAATCTCTCTTTTATCCTGCCTTCCCTTTTGCATGGCCTTGGCATATTAAAAGGGACCGATGGCGAATGTGCCAGAAGCTGACGGTCTGCTTATGTTTTAATGGGAGGTGCGGTTATGGAAGTTGGGAAGATCAGCGGTTTACACATATTTGAGGAAAAGGGGAAGCCCGGCATTGAGAAAGACAAGGTAAAGGTCTTAAAAGGCGGAGGGATTGAAGGAGACCGCCATTGCTTTGACAAGGACAGACAGATCAGCATCGTGACAGGGGACACGCTTGCATGGATGCAGAAGCAGGAGGTGGAAGGCCTGTGCTTCCAAAAGTTCAAGGCGAATATTATTATAGAGGCCAGAGGAACAGATATACGGGGTACGAGGATCAAGGCCGGAGATACCGTTCTTGCAGTGGAAGGGAAGAAACGCTGTTTTGAAGGCTGCAGACGGTGTCAGGAAGAGATGGACTGCATGCTGAAAGAGTCTTGCTATTATGCATCGGCCGTCTCGGACGGGGAGTTACATGTGGGGGATTTGATTCATTATGATTATAATTGGAACCGCTATGTAAGGCAGATGCTGGTGCCGGGAATCGGAAGGAAAGAACAGGAAAGGCTTAAGAATGCTTCTGTGCTCGTAATCGGCGCGGGTGGACTCGGCTGCCCCGTTCTGACCGTACTTTCGGAGGCCGGACTTGGCAGGATCGGGATTGTGGATGGCGATGTCGTGGAGGAGACGAACCTGAACCGGCAGTTTCTTTATAGTCCTTCGGACCTTGGAAAGAATAAGGCTGCATGTGCCGGAAGATGGGTGAAGGCGTTCCGTCCGGACTGCCGTACGTCAATGTATACGGAATGGTTCACGGAAGAAAACGGAGCATCCATCATGGAGGACTATGACCTTGTGATAGCGGCGGTTGACCGGGTACCGACAAGGCTTTTGATCAACCAGATGGCGGTTTCCCTGCATAAGCCATTCATTGACGGCGCGATTGACGGCTTTTATGGGACGGTTACGGCAGTTCTGACGAAAGAAAGCCCTTGCCTTGCCTGCATGAATCCAGAGGGGAAGGAGCCTTTACATGTGAGCAGTTCTCTTGGAACGACGACGATGATCGTCGGAGCGCTGGAAGCGCAGTCCGCTCTGATGTATCTTGCGGGTATTCCTTCGCAGAACGGGTCTGTACTAAGTTATGACGGAATATATGGAACGCTTGAAGAAATCCCTGTAAAAAAGAATGCCCATTGTAGAGTGTGTGGAAATCGTCATATTTGACAAAAAAATAACAAAAGTGAAGCGGAAAATATAAAAAACATACAAAATACGACATATTTTTATGGTATTATCCGGCAATATATATTATACTATATATAAGAACAATTTAAAAAACTCCGAGTCCTGCATTTCCGACGTATAGAACCGGTTACATATACGGGAAAGCCGGACCAATGGGTATCACCGGGAACGGTGGTGCCTGCCTGATTGCGAAGGAGTCCATTATTATATCGGAGGATATAGTAATGGATTTTTCTATGTAGAAAAGGAGGTATTTAGAGCATGGGAAAACAGTTATTGATTAAACCCGAAAAATGCCTGGGGTGCAGAACGTGTGAACTCATCTGTTCCTTTGGGCATAATGGCGCGTTTAATCCGAGATTTGCCAATGTAAGCGTCATGGCATACGAAGAGGCGGCTATCAGCATTCCGGTCATGTGCATGCAGTGTGAGGACCCCTGCTGTCTGGATGTCTGTCCGGTAGGCGCCATCTCCCGGGATGATAAGGACGCGGTCGTGATAAACACGGACAAATGCATCGGGTGCAAGATGTGCATGAATGCGTGTCCGCTCGGCAATATCGGATTCAACACGGAGAGGAGACAGGTGCATAAGTGCGACCTGTGCGGCGGAGAGCCCAAATGTGCGAAATTCTGTCCCACCGGAGCGATTACATATGAAGACCCGGAAGAGGGGATTGACAGAAGGCGTGCTGTAGCTGACCACTTTAAGGATGTATTCGGAGAGGAGGCAAAAGCATGAGGAACGGATATATGGGACAGATTCTGAGAGTGAATCTGGATACGAGAGAGATTATAAAAGAACCCCTGGATATGCAGGCAGCAAAAGATTTCGTAGGTGCCAGGGGACTTGGGACAAAATACTTCTGTGATGAGGTGGATCCAAACGTAGATCCTCTCGGGCCGGACAACAAGCTTATATTCATGACGGGACCTCTGACCGGAACAGCGGCATCCTGCAGCGGCCGGTACGAAGTAGTAGCGAAGGCGCCGCTCACGGGAACCATCGGTGCTGCCAACTCAGGAGGGCATTTCGGACCGGAGCTTAAATATGCAGGATATGACGGCATCATCTTCGAGGGTGCCAGCGACCGTCCGGTGTATCTCTACATCAATGATGACACGGTGGAACTAAGAGACGCCGAAGACCTGTGGGGCAGGACGGTGTATGACACGACAGATGAGCTGAACAACAGATGCGGGGCTTCTTTCAGAATATCGTGTATCGGGCCGACAGGCGAAAATCTCTGCCTGTATGCGGGCGTTATGAATGATAAGCACCGTGCGGCCGGCCGGGGAGGCCTCGGCGCGGTGATGGGGAGCAAGAGATTGAAGGCGGTCGCAGTAAAAGGTACAAAGTCCATCCATGTTGCCCGCCCGGAGGGATTCATGGATGCCATTGCACATGCACGGACTATGCTGAAAGCCCATCCCGTAACGGGAGAAGGGCTTGGGGCCTACGGGACGGAGATACTCGTCAATATCATCAATGAGTCCGGTGCGCTGCCGCTTCGCAACGGCCGGGACGGTTCTGTATTTGCAGATGCAGACAATATATCCGGGGAAGCGCTGGCAGAAAAATACCTCATCCGCAACAAGGGCTGCTTCGGCTGCTGCATCGGATGCGGGCGCGTCGTCGATATTCCGGACGGCCCGTTCAAATCAAGAGGCGAGGGGCCGGAATACGAGGCAGGATGGTCCTTTGGCGCGGATTGTGGAATTGACGACCTGGAGGCTGTATGTAAGGCCAACTTCATCTGCAATGAATACGGATTCGACCCCATAACGCTGGGAGCTACGATAGCGTGCGCCATGGAATTGTCCGAGGCAGGATATCTGACCGAAGAAGATACGGGCGGTATAAAGATACGGTTTGGCGACGCGGCCACCATGGTGAAGCTTGCAGAGCTGACCGGTAAGAACGAAGGGTTCGGCGCGCAGCTTGCATTAGGCTCTTACAGGCTGGCAGAAAAATACGGACATCCCGAACTATCCATGTCTGTGAAGAAACAGGAGATGCCGGCATATGACGGACGTGCAATGCAGGGAATCGGCCTGGAATACGCGACCTCCAACCGGGGCGGCTGCCATGTGCGCGGGTATATGACATCACCGGAAGTATTAGGGCTTCCGACGAAGATGGACCCTCTTGTGACAGAAGGCAAGGCAGGAATGCTGAAGGTATTCCAGGATCTGACGGCTCTGATCGATTCTGTGGGAATCTGCCTGTTTACCTCTTTTGCAATCGGGCTGCCGGAAGTGTCGGCACAGTACAGGGAAGCAGTGGGAAGCGATGAATCGGATGCTGATATCCTCCTGAAAGGCGAACGTGTATGGAATCTTGAGAAGAAGTTCAATATTGCAGCAGGCGTGGAGAAAGATACCCTTCCGCCGAGGCTGTTAAGAGAGCAGCTGCCGGAAGGGCCGGCACAGGGCAAGGTGAATGAACTTCACACGATGCTTAACGAATACTACCAGGTAAGAGGCTGGAATGCAGACGGCATCCCCACCCCGGAAAAGGATCAGGAACTGGGACTGTAGCTGAAGACAAGAGACTTGCACAGCAGATAGAGCATGTCGGCACAACCTGCAGGGGGAGGGCGTCTCTTGCCAAGAGCCCTTCCCTCTGGAAGAAAGGACTAAACATGCAGATTAAATTCTTTGCATATCTCAGGGAATATACCGGGTGTAAGACAACGGACTTTCCTTACAAGGAGGACCTCTATCACCTGGCCCATGCTCTTTGCGATACGTATGGCGGGAAGCTTCGGGCGAAGATGCTCTCTCCGGACGGGGAGGACCTGGGAGAAGAGATTATTATCCTTGTGAACGGAAGGCATGTGGCACATCTGGGCGGAATCCACGCAAAGCTGGAGCCTACGGATATCGTGTCCATCTTTCCGGTTGTAGCAGGGGGGTAAAGGTGGTGGAAGTATTGGAAGTATCCAGAGAAAGTATAGAGGAGATGATTCACTCCTATGAATGTAACCAGAGGTATGCGCTGGCGATTATGCAGGACATGCAGAGAAGATACCAGTATGTCCCGAAAGAAGGCCTCCGCGCCCTGGCGGAATATCTCGGTTGCCCGGTGTCCGCCTTGTATGCCATGGCTACTTTTTATAAGGCATTAAGTCTTGTACCCAAGGGCGAACATATCATCAAGTGCTGTGACGGGACTGCATGCCATATCAGAGGCGCGTCCACGCTCATAGACGGGGTGGAGCGTGAGCTTGGCATCCGCCCGGGGGAGACGACAGGCGACGGCCTGTTCTCCTTTGAGACCGTGAACTGTCTCGGGTCCTGCGCGCTGGCGCCGGTACTGGTGGTGGATGACGTGTATTATGGCAAGGTGACGCTGGAAAAGCTGAAAGAGATTATACAGACGGTCCGGGAAGGTGGTGCAGTCTAAATGAAAAAACAGATATTAATCTGCTGCGGTACCGGCTGCCGGGCCAATGGAAGCATGAAGACGGCAGAAGCACTGAATACGGCAGTAAAAAAACAGAACGGACATGCAGAGGTTATTGCTGACATAAAGACAACAGGCTGCAACGGTTTCTGTGAAAATGGACCAATTGTTAAAATTATGCCTGATAATCTGGTATACTATAAAGTAAGGCCGGAAGATGCAGACGAGATTGTAGAAAAAAGCGTGCTTATGGAGGAGGAAATCAGACGCCTCATGTATAAGGACGATTCCGGGAAGCCGGTCCGTTCCCAGGAAGAGAATCCTTTTTATGCCCACCAGCATAAGACTGCTCTGCGGGATATCGGAAGGATTGACCCGGAAAGTATAGACGATTATCTGGAAGCAGGCGGATATGAAGCCCTAAAGAAGGCAGTATCCGTGTCTCCGGAAGAGATTATCGACGAGGTGGAAAAGTCCGGCTTAAGAGGCCGTGGCGGCGCGGGATTCCCTGCGGGCCGGAAATGGAGGACTGCCAGAGGGTACGATAATAATCCGAAATATGTAGCCTGTAACGGTGACGAGGGAGACCCGGGTGCGTTCATGGACCGCTCCATACTGGAAGGAGACCCTCATTCCGTCATTGAAGGACTGGCCATCGCCGCGATTGCGGTGGGTGCGGAGGAAGGATTTTTTCTACATCAGAGATGAATATGACCTGGCGGTAAAGCATGTCAGGAAAGCGATACAGGACGCAGAGAGCAGGGGAATGATCGGAGCGTCTGTAATGGGTTCGGGGCATGCACTGAAACTATCGGTGGTACGGGGCGGAGGAGCCTTCGTCTGCGGGGAATCGACGGCTTTGATGGCTTCGATTGAAGGCCGTGTCGGGGAACCGAGGGCAAAATATATCCGCTCGGTACAGAGGGGACTCTGGAATCAGCCTACTGTATTGAATAACGTGGAAACACTGGCGAATATTCCGAAGATTTTACTGGAGGGCGGTGAGAAATTTGCTGAAACCGGAACAACGGGAAGCAGCGGCACCAAAGTATTTGCCCTTGTAGGGAAGGTAAAAAGGACAGGGCTTGTAGAAGTGCCTATGGGCACTACATTACGGCATCTCATATATGATATCGGCGGGGGAATCCTTGGGAACCGCCCGTTCAAGGCGGTTCAGACCGGAGGACCATCCGGGGGATGCATTCCAGAGTCGATGCTGGACCTGAAGGTTGACTTTGACTCCCTTGCAAGCTATGGGGCGATGATGGGCTCCGGCGGCATGATTGTCATGGATGACAGAAGCTGCATGGTCGAGGTCGCCAGATACTATACGAACTTCCTCTGTGAAGAGAGCTGCGGGAAATGTACGCCATGCCGGGAAGGCTTGAGAAGGATGCTGGAGATACTGACCGATATATGCGAAGGAAGAGGACGGGAAGGCGACATCGGACTGCTTGAGCGGCTCGGCCATGCAATGCAGGATGCTTCCCTTTGCAGCCTCGGAAAGACAGCAGCCAATCCGGTGCTGACGACGATACAGTATTTCCGGGAGGAATACGAAGCACATATCAGGGAGAAGAGATGTCCGGCAGGCGTGTGCAAGAATCTGACCCGCTTTGAGATTGTGCCTGATAAATGTGTCGGGTGCGGCATGTGTGCCAGAGGATGCCCGGTAGATGCAATCAGCGGCGGGAAAAAGGAAACACATGTCATCGACCAAGCAAGGTGCATCACCTGCGGAAGCTGCCGGGAGGCCTGTAAATTCAGCGCTGTCATAGCCGCGGGAAGGGAAAATATTTCGGAAGGGAGGCAGGCGTAATGACCAAAAAGCAGCAGATAGACATTAAAATCAACGGCAGGCCCTGCACCTGTACGAAAGGAGAGTTCCTGCTGGAAGTCGCAAAGAGAAACGGATTCTATATTCCTACGCTCTGCCATCATCCGGGGATAGCGGAACAGGGATGCTGCAGGGTATGTCTTGCTGAAGTGGCGGAGAATGGGAGAAGTAAGATCGTAGTATCCTGTGTCTATCCGGTAGAGAGGCCCTGTGAAGCATATACTGACAGTGAACGGGTGAAAGAGGACAGAAGCGTGGTGCTTATGCTTCTTGCCATGCGGGCGCCAGAAAGTACGGAAATCAAGGCTCTTTGCAAACAGTATGGGGCGATGGACCACAGTCGTTTTAAACCTATTGACGGGGAGAAATGCATCATGTGCGGCCTGTGTGCCAGAGCCTGTGCAAGCCTTGGGGCGGGAGCTATCTCAACGGTGTTAAGAGGTACGTCAAAGAAGATATCGACGCCTTATGATGAACCGTCAGAGACTTGTGTCGGATGCTTAAGCTGTACGAAGGTTTGTCCCACCAATGCGATAGCATATACGGAAGACAAGGACAAAAGAAGCATATGGGGAAGGGGATTTACGCTTATCAGCTGCCCGGAATGCGGGGAGCCTATCGGCACGAGGGAAGAGATGGAGCTGGCCGCCTTAAGAAGCGGTGAAGAGGTACAGGAGCTGTGCCCGAAGTGCAGGAAGAAAAAGATGTCGGATGTGCTGGCGCATACGTATGGCATTGAGTAAAAAGGAGTTGCACATGTTAGACGAGTATGGACGCAGCATCAATTATATAAGAGTATCCGTGACAGACCGGTGCAATCTGCGGTGTACGTACTGTATGCCGGAAGAAGGCGTGGAACAGGTGTCCCACAGCGATATCTTATCCTATGATGAGATTGCCCGCGTTATCAGACTCTGTGCGGAGAGAGGAATATCCAGGGTAAAGCTTACCGGAGGGGAGCCCCTTGTCCGCAGAGGACTTCCCTCCCTTGTAGAGACATTGAAGCAGATTCCCGGAATCGAGCAGGTCACGCTGACGACAAACGGGGTGCTTCTGAAAGAGCAGATGGGGGCGCTTGCCGGGGCAGGAATCGATGCAGTAAATATCAGTATTGATACATTGGATCAAGAGATGTATGCGCATATTTCAAGAAGAGATAAGCTGGCTGATGCACTGTCGGGGCTTGAAGAAGCCCTTAAGTACCGGGAAGTGAAGGTGAAGATAAACTGCGTCCCGCTGCTGGGAGTAAATGAAGACCAGTGGGTGCCGCTATCGCTTCTGGCAAAGGAAAAGCCGGTAGATGTAAGATTCATCGAGATGATGCCCATAGGATATGGGAAAAAGTATCAGGGGAAGACGCAGGAGGATATCCTGTCTGTACTGAGAGAGGCATATGGGGAAGAAAGGTGTTCAAGCGGGGTGTTCGGCAACGGGCCAAGTACGTATGTGGAATTCCCGGGCTTTCGGGGAAAGATTGGATTCATCAGTGCCATGTCCCACAAATTCTGCAGCGAATGCAACCGCGTAAGGCTGACGTCAGAAGGGCTGCTTAAGCCGTGCCTTCAATATGCTGCAGGGGAGGACTTGAGGACGCCGCTGAGGCGGGGAGCCTCGGAAGACGAGCTGTCCCGGCTCATCGGACGGGCCATATACCATAAGCCCCTAAGCCACCACTTTGAGATGGAAGAAGGGGAAGGATTTGAAGAAAAGCAGATGTCTAGAATTGGAGGTTGAGCGTAGATGGGAAAGGTAATCGCAGTCTGCAAAAGCTCTGCCAAAGGTACTCAGAAGACGAATGTAGGTGAGGCGGCCTTTCTGGAAGACTATGGAATAGAAGGCGATGCCCATGCGGGCAAATGGCACCGCCAGGTAAGCCTTCTGTCCCATGACAGGATTGAAGCATTCCGGAAGAAAGGAGCCGAGGTCGCAGACGGTGCCTTCGGAGAGAATCTTGTAGTGGAGGGAATCGATTTTAAAACGTTGCCGGTAGGCACGAGATTCCAATGCAATGAGGTGGTACTTGAGCTGACCCAGATTGGTAAGGAATGCCACCAGGGATGTGAGATATTCCAGAAGATGGGCGACTGTATCATGCCCAGGGAGGGAGTGTTCGCAAAAGTAATCAAAGGAGGTGTAATCAGGACCGGTGACATGTTGGAAATAATGTAAATGCGTAAAAACAGCATATTGATAGCAGGAATTCGAGCTTTGCAGTCTAAAGCGTTCCGGGAGCCGATATCCGGGATGCCATGATGAAAAGCCAATGGGTATGATCCGAAAGGGACATGCCTTCCGTATTTGAAAAGAATGTCCGCACAGATTCCTTACAGGGATAATTTAGCGTGGTCTTCTTTTTCAAAGAGCCACTTTTTTTATTACATTTAGAAACTTTGGCTCCTGTGCATGTAATACGCGGAACTTGAAAAGGAGGAGAGATTTATGAAGAAGAAGCTATTGGCAGTGTTTCTCGTTGCAGTGATGAGTTTTTCCCTTGCTACATGTGGAGAAAAGAAGGAAGAGAAAAAAGAAGAGACAAAAGAGACGACAGAAGAAAAGAAGGAAGAAAAGGCTGAGGACAAGGGAAAGCTTATGATGGCAACGACCACCAGTACGGAAGATACGGGGCTCCTTGATTATCTGAAGCCTGTCTTTAAAGAAGATACGGGATGGGATCTGGAGTGGAGTGCTGTCGGTACGGGAGAAGCCCTCAAAATGGGCGAGAATGGAGATGTTGATGTAGTCCTTGTTCATGCAAAAGCGAGTGAAGAGGAATTTATCGCCAACGGGTTCGGCGTGGAGCGGTTCCCCGTTATGTATAATGACTTTGTTGTGGTCGGTCCAAAAGAGCCGGTTGCAAAGACGGATGATATTAACACGGTGTTTACGCAGATCATCAACGACCAGCTTCCGTTCGTATCGAGAGGAGATGATTCTGGTACGGATAAAAAGGAAAAGAAAATCTGGGAAAGCTTAAGCCTTGACCCGGCGGCAGACCCGAACTATATCGAATCCGGACAGGGCATGGGAGCTACGATCACTATGGCGGACGAGCAGAAAGCGTACTGCCTGACAGACAGGGGGACATGGCTCAAACAGAGCAAGGACGCAACGCTCGAAAGCGAGCTTGAGATTATATGTGAAGGTGATAAGAATCTTCTGAACCAGTACGGTGTCATCGCGGTCAGCCCCGATAAATATCCGGAGGTCAACAATGAAGGCGCCAACGACTTCATAGAGTGGATCTGTTCAGACAAGATCCAAAAGCTCATCGGGGAATACGGAACCGACGAGTACGGACAGGCACTATTTACGCCAAATGCAGGGACGGATTCATAGAAAGAAAAAGATTTGCAGCGGGGGACGGATATTATGTGGGAATGGCTGAAAAGTATAGTGTCAGATACCGGAATTATGAGCGCTGTCAAGGTGACATTCATCATGGCGGTTTCTTCGACTGCCATTTCCTCCGTGCTTGGCATTCTATTCGGGCTTCTGCTGGAGCGTTTTTCCTTCCCCGGCAAAAGAATCGTCGTCCGCATCAACAGGACTCTAATGGGGGTGCCTCCGGTCGTGGCAGGCCTGGTCGTGTACCTTCTGATTATGCGGAGAGGGCCTTTAGGTCCTCTGTCGCTGTTATTTACCATTAAGGGTATGGTTATCGCCCAGGTTCTGATTATCACGCCTATCATCAGCGGCATGATCTATTCTTATGCCAGGAAGGCGGCACCGTCAATCAGAGTATTTGCTGCCACCATGGGCGCTGACAGATGGCAGACCGCCAGATTGATCATAAGAGAACTGCGGAAGGAAATCTATTTCTGCATGGTGACAGGGTTCGGAAGGTCCATCAGTGAAGTAGGGGCTGTGATGCTCGTAGGGGGGAACATAAAAGGAAGGACAAGAACGATGACGACTACGATTTCCCTCCTCAAGAGCCAGGGGATATTTACGGAAGGGGTTGCCCTGGGCATTGTGCTGCTTGTCATGGCTTTTATACTGCAGTGGATCTGCGACCTGCTCCAGAAAGAAGGGGAGGAAGATGAGAATTACTGATCTTGAGAAGACAATCGGAACGTTCCATATGGAAGTGGATGATTTATATATAGAGCCTGAGAAGATACACGGCATCGTGGGGCCAAATGGCTGCGGCAAGACCGTGTTTCTGAAGATAGCGGCCGGGATTCTTCCACCGGATACGGGGACCGTCGATTATGACGGCCTCTCGCCCCGGGATATCACGATGATGTTCCAGCGGCCTTATCTTATGCATACGACAGTGTATGAGAATCTCATATATCCGCTGAAAATCCGGGGCATCCGACCGGATGAGGAAGAGATTGACAGGATGCTCTCCCGCGTCGGGCTGAAGGAACAGAAGAGGCAGTATGCCCGTTCGCTTTCCAGCGGAGAAAGGCAGAAGCTATCGTTCCTCCGGGCCGTTATTTTTAAACCAAGAATGATCATGGTGGATGAGACGCTGTCCAATCTGGACTCTGAGAGCGAGGAGCTGTTTGCAGGGATGATAGGCGAGATACAGAAGGTAAGGCCTGTCACATGGCTGATTGTTAACCATCAGATGGATCATATCTGCCGGCTCTGTGATGAGATGCATTACATGGAAAAAGGAAGGTTTGTAAAAAGATGAAGCTGCTTAAGGTGGATACTATTGATGAGGCCCGTGGGAAACTTACGGACGTGCTTAAGGAAAAAGGAAGGAAATCCGCTGTAAAAGGAATCCTGGATGCGGCAGGATATGTGCTGGCGGAAGACATCCGTGCAGAAGAACCTGTGCCTGCGTTCCGAAGGTCCACGGTGGACGGTTATGCGGTACGGGCTTTGGATACAGGAGGGGCATCGGAGAATATGCCGGTGTTTTTAAAGATTACCGGTGAAGTCAAGATGGGACAGCCGGCAGAAATGAAGGTGGCTGCAGGGGAGTGCGTCTATGTCCCCACCGGAGGGATGGTGCCGGACGGCACGGACGCTGTGGTCATGGTGGAATACTGTGAGCTGTTTTCAAGTGATGAGACTGCAATATATAAGGCCGCAGCCCCCGGCACTAATGTGGTACAGCCGGGAGAAGACATGAAGGCGGGTGAGCTTATCCTTTCCAGGGGCAGGAAAATAAGACACCAGGAGACAGGAGCGCTGGCGGCTCTTGGTATTACAGAAGTGCCGGTGTATGAGCCTTTTTGCATCTCGATTATCTCTACAGGGGATGAGCTCGTATCTCCTTCGGATGAACCATATCCGGGGCAGGTAAGAGATATCAACACTTACGGCCTCCATGCACAGGCTTTGAAATGGAATTTCCGGGTACGGCATGAGACTGTCTTAAGGGATGACCGGGCACTTCTTATGCATACTGTGAAAGCCTTTATGGCGGACAGCGATATCGTGGTCGTCTCAGGAGGAAGTTCCCAGGGGAAAAAGGATGTGACGGCCTCTGTCATAGAAGAGCTTGCAAGTGAAGGCGTGTTCACCCATGGACTTGCTTTAAAGCCCGGAAAACCGACAATCACCGGCTATGATAAGCCGTCGGAGACGCTGCTTCTCGGCCTCCCGGGCCATCCGGCTGCAGCCATGATAGTATTTGAAATACTGGCAGGATGGCTGTGGCGGAATCTGACAGGAGAAAAAGAAGCCTTTGGCATCCCGGCAGTGATGTCTACGAATGTGCCGGCGGCACCCGGCAGACAGACATGCCAGCTCGTGAAGATCGAGAGGGGGAAGGGCGCAGAGAACCTGGCCGTCCCGGTACTGGGCCGCTCCGGCCTCATCACTACGCTTACAAAGGCAGACGGGTACGTGCTCACCGGGGAACATGCAGAAGGACTTAAAAGGGGAGAGCACGTAACCGTATATCAGCTTTAACTTACAGGAGAAAGGGGAAGACATATGGGCAGGAGAAACATATACCTGAATACCGTTCCGATAGATGAGGCGACGGCTGTCTATAAAGAAGCGGTGCTGAAAGTGATGAGCCGGAAGGCCGAGTGGGTGAGGACCGAGGAAAGCCTTGGGAGGATAACCGCATCGGCGGTGCATGCGAAATACTGCTCCCCTCTCTATAATGCGGCGGCCATGGATGGGATTGCAGTCATTTCTGCACATACGGCAATGGCTTCGGAAGCAAGCCCCCAGGTGTTAAGACAGGGGGAGGATTACCTCGTCGTAGATACTGGGGATCCGGTACGTATGCCCTATGATGCTGTAATCATGGCAGAAGATGTGCTGGAAGCAGAAGAGGACAGTGTGAAAATCATAAGCCCGGCCCCGGCCTGGCAGCATGTGCGTCCTGTGGGGGAGGATATCGTGGCAGGAGAGATGCTTCTGGCAGGAAATGCAAAGATACGCCCCATTGATATCGGTGTTCTCTTAAGCGGCGGGATTGTCAAGATAGAAGTCGTGAAGAAACCGGAAATAGGCATAATCCCTACAGGTACAGAAATCATTGAGGCGGACGAGGAGCCGGGGGAAGGGGATATCATCGAATCCAATTCCCGGATGTTCGCCGCCATGACTGAAAGCGGCGGTGGCGTCCCGAGACGCTATGCGACAGTGCCCGATGATTATGAAAAGATAAAAGAGGCTGTCCTGACTGCTGTAAGGGAAAACGACATCGTCATTGTCAACGCTGGTTCCAGTGCGGGTACAGAAGATTATACGGTGCATATCTTAAGAGAATTGGGGGAGGTCCTTGTCCACGGGGTGGCCATCAAGCCCGGAAAACCAGTGATTCTATCTGTTGTAGAAGGGAAGCCTGTTATCGGGCTGCCGGGATATCCTGTATCTGCATATATTGATTTTGAAAATTTTGTCCGACCGGTTATGGATTTATATTCCGGGGAAATGAAGTCCCGTAGGAATGAGATGGAAGCTGTTTTGTCGAAACGGCTCGTCTCCTCGCTGAAACATAAGGAGTATGTGCGTGTGAAGGTGGGAAAAGTTGACGGACGCTTTGTGGCATCCCCACTTGCCAGGGGGGCAGGGGCAGCCATGAGTCTTGTCCGCGCCGACGGGTTCTGTATCATAGATAAGAACAGCGAAGGTTACGAGGCCGGTGAGACGGTGAGGGTGGAACTATTCAGGGATATGGAGGAGATCAGCCATACGGTGGTGGCGGTCGGAAGCCATGACTTGATTCTGGATATTCTGGCAGATAGGATGCCCCTCGCCCATCCGGGGATGTATCTTTCCAGCACCCACGTGGGCAGCATGGCAGGGCTGATGGCTTTAAAGCGCAGGGAAACGCATCTGGCGCCCACACATCTTCTGGACGAGGAGACAGGCGTCTATAATATCTCTTATCTGAAACGGCTGTTTACAGACAGAAAGCTGGTATTAGTCAAAGGAGTGAAGCGGATCCAGGGCATCATCGTAAAAAAGGGAAATCCGCTGGGAATAAAAGGAATCAGCGACCTTACACGGGTGAACTATGTAAACCGGCAGAGGGGAGCGGGAACGAGGGTATTTCTCGACTATAAATTGAAAGAAGCAGGGATTGATTCGGCGGAAATCGACGGATATGATAAAGAGGCATCCACGCATATGGCAGTGGCGGCTCTTGTGAGGAATGGAGATGCAGATGCAGGTATGGGAATCTATTCCGCGGCAAGGGCGATGGATCTTGATTTCCTTCCGGTGGGTGAGGAAGAATATGATTTTGCCATTGAAAAGAAGAATCTGGATCTTCCGGAAGTACAGGCTTTTATTGAAGTGCTGAAAAGCAGCTGGTTTAAGGAAAAAGCAGAGGCTGCCGGCGGATATGGACTTAGCAGGGCCGGGGAAATCGTGGAAGTGTAGACAGGACGTTAATAAAGAAGGCTATGTAGACAGCTGTGGGTAAACCGCAGCTGTTTTGTGCGTTTGATGGGCCAGGCCCGGCACATATATAATCATCTGTTCTCTGTGGAGCAACAAAGTCATACCCGTTTTAGATAAATCTTTTCCAGAAAGTTTATGAGCGAATACAACCCCATTGCCATGATGCAGAGAAGCACGATGGACATCAGGAGCCAGTCGAGTTTAAAGACCTGGGAGGGGATTTAGACAGTATGAATACCATGACGAGCCGGGCTCTAGCTATTACTGCGTTGTACCGTGTCTGAATCTATGGTAAAATCATATATATGAAGTCCCGGCCTGGACTTTGAATCAGCATGGCGGTAAAAAAATAAATGTCAGAGAGGTAGAACATATGAGACAAGACTTGACTTTGTTATGTGAAAAATTCATTGACAACAGGGATAGGATAAAAGCCGGATTTGCGTGGGACAGCGCTTATATATATCCGGTCTGCGCAGCCATCTTCACAGATAAAGGCTAGCTGGCGGATGTGGGGCAGATGAGACGCTGCAAAGATATTTTAAATGAACAGACCGGTGTATTTTCTAATTTCAGAGGGACTGTCAAGCTTCCCATGATATCTATGCTGGCTGTAGACGGAAATCCGGAAGGAAAGCTTCAGAAAACGCTTCAAGTCTATCATTCTCTGAAAGGCTTCTTCTTTTCCTCATCGTATCTGCCACTGGCATCTATGATTATTGCCGATATAACGTCGCCTGGCTTATATGATGAAATTGCCGCCCGTACAAGGCATATTTATGATCTTATGAAAGCGGAGCACCCATTTCTGACGTCGGGGGAAGACAGCGTGTTTGCCTCACTTTTAGCACTGTCTGAGCTTACAGACGAACAGATAGCAAAAGAGACAGAACTGTGTTATAAGATACTGAAAACGGAATTCTATTCAGGAAATGCCGTCCAGTCTCTCAGCCATGTGCTGGCGCTTGGAGAAGGCAGTGCCCAGGAGAAATGTAAAAGAACGATAGAATTATACAAAAGCCTGAAAGGGAAAGGGTATAAATATGGCACGAGCTATGAATTGTCTAGCTTAGGAGTGCTGGCATTACTGCCGATGGAGCAGGATGCTCTCGTAGAGGAGCTGGTTGAAGTGGATGGTTTCCTGTCCGGGCAGAAGGGCTTCGGAGTATGGGGAATCGGAAAAAAACAACGGCTTATGTATGCGGGAATGCTGCTGGCCAGCAGCTACATAGGCCAGGAGTCCAGTCCGGTGATGACGACGGCGGCAATCAGCAGCACAATCTCATTGATGGCGGCACAGCAGGCGGCAATGTGTGCTGCTGTTGCGGCTTCCGCTGCAGCGGCATCCAGTTCAGGTTCCGGAGATTAGCCATTACAGGAAGTGAAATAGAATAAATAGAATCTTCACATTCATATATTGAAAAGACCATAACTGATGTGGGTGACAATATGCCAGAAAAGTCTACTGCAGGAAAGAATGCGATACGGATAAAAGAAGAAAGCATCCTATTCAAAATACTGCGCCTGTTAGCCGAGGAACACTTGATCAGCCTTGAGGAAGAGCTGAAAGGAAAAGAACTGCTTCAAAAGGAAGCTGAAGTATGATCAGGACTGTGATATACTGCCGCTGCAGCACAGAAGAAGAGAGCCAGAAGGAGGCATTGAAACAACAGGTAATCGAGGCGAAAGACAGTGTGAAGGAAAATGGCTGGATGCTCGTTGACGAGTATATTGAATCAAAGAGCGGAACTACGGCAGAAAAGAGAAAGGAGTACAAGCGCCTTTTTGATGATCTGCAGTCGGATAAGTTTGATGTGGTCCTGATCAAGAGCCAGGACCGGCTGATGCGCAACACGAAGGACTGGTATCTGTTTGTCGACCGTCTCGTGACGAATGGAAAAAGGCTGTACATGTATATGGAACGAAAGTTCTATACAACGGATGATGCTTTGATAACGGGGATCAAAGCGATTCTTGCTGAAGAATACAGCAAAGACCTGTCGAAGAAGATCAATAATGCACACAGAAGCAGGCAAAGGCGCGGAGAGTCTTTTATTCTTCCGTCCGGAACTTACGGTTATGAGAAGCTGCCGGATAAATCAATTGCAATTGTAGAGGAGGAAGCAAAAGTGATACGCCTGATGTTTCATCTATGCCAGTCGATGGGATGCGGGAGAATCGCATCGGTTTTGGCAAGCGAAGGGTACCGGGACAGAAAAGGACGCCTTTTCCATGAGGAGGCTGTCAGAAGAATTATCAGGAATCCAATCCGATGTGGAACGGTTGTACAAAATAAACGTCATTTTGATTTCCAATTGAAGCAGGAACTGAAGGTGCCGGAGGAGGAATGGATTGTCCATAAAGGAGCGGTTCCCGCCATTGTCAGTGAAGATACGTGGCAGAAAGCGAATAAGGCAATGGATGAAAGGGCCGGCACATATCGTACGAAGAACAGTCGCACTAAAATGGCCGCAGGAAAGTATGAGCTATCCGGAAAAATACATTGCGGCCTGTGTGGCGGCAATTATTATCGAACGTACAGAAGCCGTTTTAAGGATCATGCCCAGATAATTGAATGGAAATGCCGGAACTATTTACGCTACGGAAGGAATGACAGCATGAAAGCCCGGCCCCAAATGCGTAAAGCACCTAAGATAGATGGCAAAGGCTGTGACAATATACATCTGGAAGAACAGAAGCTGTTCGTCCTTTTGGAAGGAGCGTGCGATACTTATTATCAAAATTATGGGATAGATTGTATGCAGCTTCAAGATAAGGCAGTATCAGTTTTAAAAGAAGTTCTCGTTAAAAAGGAGCCGCCGGAGAAAATCAGAGCACTGAAAACAAAAATACAGAGGCAGGCGGATTTGAGGCAAAAGCTCTTAGATAAGCTGCTGGATGGAATTATATCTGATGAAGATTATAAGAGCAAGAAGGCTGAATTTGATGAAATATTGCAAAATCTGAAGGCTGAATTAGAAATCTGCCAGCAAACAGAGCACAATCATAACGAGGCAGAACAGAGAATGCATAAAATAGCGAAGCGGCTTGCTGATGATATCATTCGTAAGGCGGTTCTGTCGGAAATGCTTGGCAATATTGAAAGCATGGAAGTATTTGAGGATCATTTGATGTTACGATTCTATATGGGGCCGACATTGGAAATACCGCTGGATAATGAGTTTGCATATGCATCCAGGAAGGAAGCCGAGCGGGAAAGAATTATAGCATATATGAGGGAAAATCCCAGTATAACGGCAAAGGAAATAGCAGAAATCGAACATATCAGCCTTACTGCAGCCAATTACCGAATCAGAAAATTACGACAGCAGGGCAGGATATATTTCAATGGAAGCGGAGGACATGGGAAATGGACGGTAAGTAATGTAACTAAGTAGCTGAAGCAAGTAGCTGCAATGAAATATGGAGCGCCGGCGGACTTGGGAGATAGGAGGTCCGCCGGCGCTTGTTTGGGGCTATCTATTCGAGTATCTGTATGTTGTCCAGAAGGATATCATTATGCTTATGACTGCACATGTAATCACAGCAGCCATGATGTTAAGTGCATACTGAGAATATCTGTCTGCACACCAGATCAGGACCGCGCAGATGCCCCACAAAATATGCACGGTACCTGTGCCATGGCACCATCCTTTTAATTGCTCCTCGTTATCCTGCAGTCTGAGCATAACATTCCTGGGCACCATCCGTCCCACGAACATGAATAATCCCTTAAAAACAAAGCATACACCGAATGCACACAGCAGAGCAGCCATCGTATCGTCCTCCGTTCATTGTCTGGTTCTATACATCAAATAAGATTTTATTCTTGATGCACGTTCCTTTTGCATGTTCCAGTATCGCAGTTTCAATCTCATCCAAAGCGTAGCTCCCAGAGATGAAATCCTCCGCTTTGACGGCGCTGCTTTTCAGCAGCTCGAATGCCGCCATCGTATACCGCGGGGCAGTGTGATACAGCCCCATTATCGTCAATTGAGAGTAATGGACAAGATTGGCGTCGGCAATCAACTGCGTGCCGGCTTTCGTCCCGCCAAATAAGAGTACAGTCCCGCCTTTGCGGGCCATAAGTATATTCTGTTCCCACACCTCCGGATAGCCGGTCGCCTCGATGGCAATATCACAGCCTCGTCCCCCGGGCGTCAATGACTTGACTTTTGCAGCCGCCTCCCCGTTCGAAGCGTTAACCGTTGCAAAGGCCCCCAGTTTTTTGGCCGACTTAAGACGCGTCTCCGACAGGTCCGTTGCAATGACCTGCGCTCCTTTTTTTACCAGCAAGGCTATATACATCAATCCGATAGGGCCGGCGCCGTTCACGACAACCGTATCTCCCAATTGCACGCCTACGCGTTCTGCCCCGAACACGACACAGGATAAAGGTTCCATCAGGGCCGCCGTTTCATGAGACATCGTATCCGGCAGGATAAATGAGTTCTGGTCGACAATTCTTTTCGGAATGAGCTGATACTGTGAGAAGGCGCCCATATTGTATAACATGTCGTCACACATGGAGTGGATTCCCTTCTTACAATAAAAGCATGTCTGGCAAGGGGCTGAATTATGACATACGATGCGGTCGCCCACGGATATGCCGGCCACTCCTTCCCCTACGGCGTACACGACCCCGGAGGCTTCATGACCAAACCCATAGGGCGGGATATCTCCCGGATATCCCCGCATATATGTCTTGACATCTGTGCCACACGTAAGAGCCACCTTGTTCCGGACGACGATTTCTCCATAGCCCGGCTTTGGAACCGGGCATTCTTCGATACGGATATCTTTCGGATCATAGAACATTACTTTTTTCATTAGGAGTCTACCTCCGGCTGCACACCATATGTCTCAAATTTTTTCAGTACCGTATCCATCTGGCTGTCGCTGAGCAATACCGGATTACCGGCCGCCTTACATTTATAATAGATTTCAGCGCAGAATTCAATTTCTTCGGCATTATCAAAAGCGGCTGCAAGGTCTCCTCCGCCTGCCAGGAGGCCGTGATTTCCAAGCAGTACGGCATATCTGTCTTTCATGCCTTCCAGAGCGCTTGCCGCTAATTCTGGAGAACCAAAGGTTTCGTACTTTGTGCATCGCACATTTTTCCCGGCAGAACCAATGAGATAAGTACACGGTTCAATATCCCAGTTCAGGCATGCGAGAACGCTGGCGTAGGGACTATGGGCATGTACTACGGAGCAGATGTCATTTCTTTCCCGGTAGAAGATGCTGTGCATTTCATATTCGCTGGAAGGTTTTCTCTTTCCGTCTATGATATTCCCATCTAAATCCATGACTACGATATCTTGAGGCTCCAGTTTAAAATAATCCATGCCGCTTGGGCTGACCGCCATGAAGTTAAGCGTTTTGTCGTATACGCTGATGTTCCCCCCGGTTCCCTTGGTCAGCCGGTGTGTGATTAACATTTTCAGATACGCTACAATCTCGGTTCTCTCTTGTTCCATTAACATAGCTGCTGCCTCCTTGTCATTGATAAAAAGTTATGATAAATTGCACACATTTCTGCTGTTTCCTGTTTCCCAGTATTCGGTGATAGCCTGAACGAGCGGGAAAGGTGAGTTTGCTATCGAATCGACAGTGTCTCCGGCCATATGCGGAGTCAGTGTAATATTATCGAGAGTCAGATATGGATGGTCCGCGCTTAAGGGTTCATGCTCAAACACATCCAGAGCGGCTCCGGCAATGCTGTGGTCTTTCAGTACGTGAAGCAAAGCGGACTCGTCAATCAATCCCGCGCGGGATGCATTAATCAGATATGCGGTACGTTTCATCAGGCTCAACAATTCAGGCCCGATCATGCCTCTGTTTTCGGCTGTAAGCCGTAAATGCAGTGAGACGATATCCGCCTGTCGGAAGATATCCTCCATAGAGTCCGCTGGGACTGCCGGCAGCTGCCTGATAGCGTCTGCCGTCAGGTATGCATCGTAGCCGATTACTTTTACGCCGAGCGCGTGCAGTTTCCTGGCCAGCAGTGCACCGATATTTCCAAGGCCGATGATTCCGACAGTCAGATTCTTAAGTGTTGAGGTAAACCCGGCATTAGAGAAGCCGACCGGCCATTGGCCGTCACATATTTTTTTGTGGCTTCTGGCAATGTTCCGTGTCTCCGCCAGCATCATCCCGAGTGTAAATTCCGCGACGGCCTCCGCATTCCGGATGATATGAATCAATGGGATGCCCTGCCTTTTGAGCGCGGATGCATCAATATTCTCATAACCGCCACGGCATATACCGACTAATTTCAGACGGCGTGCGTTGAGGACAAGCTTTTCAGGAACGGGACAAAAATGCACCATCAATAGGTCGGCGGTCTTTACCGCGTCCTGAAGCCCTTCCGGATACGGGACGGCATCCGGGCCATCGTGCTCAAGCTTTGTCTGCATTTCGCTAAATTCATCTTTATCCCCGGTCCCCCACATAAAGGGAATGATCTCTATAGGAGAGAAAGGAAGTGCCTTTGCCGCCTCTTGAAGGACGGCCGGAGATACATATGCATCTCCGACCACGACGACGCGGCGGACCGGAGGGGCTTCATTCATCATCGTCATACCACTCCTCCAGCCGGTTTTACATCGTTACATGTAAGCATATAGTTCGTAACCGCATCTTTGTTCTTCTTGTATAAGAAATAAAGGACAAAATAGACAATCACGGTCAACGCGATGATGATTACATTCTGTGACAGGAATGCCGCGAACAGCAGGGCCAGGAGAGGCATGAAGCACGTACATGTGATGAGCATGGTCGCGCTTGTCAAGGTGAATCCTGCTTCTACGGCTACGGCGGTATACAGGTCGGCCATCCATCCCCATACATATAATGCCAATGAAAAATATAAGATGGTACCAATCAATGTTTTCAGCATGTTTCCTTTGGATATGCTGATCATCGGAATCATGCAGTACGGCATTGCAATCAGGTCGACCATAATAAGCGCGCGGTTGCCGGGCAGTAGGAAAGCCAATACGAGCATGATTGGGATCATCAAGGTTCCGACCATGATCGTGGCAGGTTCGCCATATCCGGTTGCATCGTTTACTGCCAGGTACCACGTTCTGCCTTTGCCATGCTTTTTAGCCGTACCTTTCGTAGATTCGGTCAAAAGTGTAAAAGCCGCGGCAAAGAGGGAGGCTATTTTGGGGAAGATAGCCATCACTGCAGCGGTGCTGATTGCCGCCGTCGTTATCTCGCCCCAGGTGGCAAGGCTGTCCAGTTCACGTATATTCCCGATAAATCCAAGAATGAAGCCGATAAATAATCCAAGCACCATCGGTTCGCCGAAAAGTCCCAATTTCTTCTGGACTGCGCTTAAATCCATGTTGACTTTATTTAATCCGAGCTTATTCATAATCCAGTTTACGAGGATATAGAACGGGACGCCTTCCGCATGATGCGGTGCGGTCAAGGCACAGCCCGGATAATTATAATAGGTTGAAAAGCAAGGCGCCAGCACTTCTGCAAACAGCAGTATATAGAGATTCATCAATATCATCAGCCCCATAGACAGCCATGCATTTTTAGTAGCCATATACAGCGTAGAGCCCCATAACATGAATGAATATGTATTCCACAAGTCGGACGGCATAAATATGTCTGTCCATTTTGTGATAAACAAGATGATCTGCAGGACAATAGCGACAATTAAAAAGGCCATGCCGATTTTAGTGGAGTATGCGACAAGGGCACACGCCTGCCACCCTACGTCCAATACGGGCAGATTCACCCCTGTATTATCTACCATCTTATCTACAATACCGCTGATTGTCGGCATATACGCGTTGATCATCAGGCTGAAGCCGGTCAGGGCCACGCCTGCCAGCAAAGCCGAACGGAACGCTTTGTTCGGCTTTGCCTTCATTACAATCGCTATGATGAAGATGATAACCGGAACTGACACGGATGCACCAAAAGTATCAAATACGTTCGATAAAGTTTCTAACATCTCTTATTTCCTCCTTTTCTTATTTTCCAAGTTCATCCAGCACTTTCAGGGCTTCATCCATAAATGCATCTTCTGCAAACCCGGTCATGAAGCTGACGGCATTGATTTTGGGTATGTCAACGTCATCTTCCACAGGACTTGTATATGCTATAAAATCATATTGTCCGGACATAAGTGCCATTTTGACGCCTCCGGGATTTACTTCCGTGGCTTCAAAGCGATAGCCAAGCGCCTCGAAGCGTTCTTGCATCTTCACGGCTATCATAGTGGAACTGACTGTGCCGGAACCACATACAGACAACACCCGGACCGTCTTTCCGATACCTCTTAGCGGTGCCTCCGCCTCATTTGGGGCGGAAAGTCGATTTTTCTTTTTAAACAGCATTTTGTTTCCTCCTTTCTCATTCCTCGTTCTGTTCCTGCGCATAGCCTAGCGCCATATAGTGGCGTATTAACGCCGTGAGGCACTAGTTCTTCAACGTGGCATATCATGGTTCGTCGATATGCCGCAGCAGTTCATACATTTCAGTAGGCGTACTGCTTGCCATCAGCGTTTTCAGGACATCCACGTCAGAAAACAGACGCAAGATTTTTTTCAACAGGCCGACCTGCTCTTCAGGATTGGAGATTGCCATCATCATAACTAATGAGACATCCAGAGCGTTATCTGCCGATCCCATTTCCGCAAAAGAGACAGGGCTTGCTAGTTTTGCAACCGCAATAGCCGGCTGATTCACATGAGCTGCAAATGTGTGTGGAATCGCGATGCAGTACTCTCCTAGAGAGAGGCCCGTCGGGTATTCTTTTTCCCGCTCTAAAACTGCATTTCTGTAAGAGTCCTTCACATAACCGGCGGCCAGCAGCCGGTCTGCCAGCTGAGTGATGACCTGTTCCTTCGTGCTGCCTTCTAAATCAGTAAATATGAATTCCTTATGTATCATCTATATATCCCTCCTTTCAAATGAATTAAACAAGAGCACCCTTTGTTGTTGGTAATTATAGCAGAATCTACCGCGATTTGAACGTCCAGATTTGTTCAATATTTTGGAAGGAAGTTAGACTTCCCGGTTTTGGAAAAGGATAATATAATGAGTTTGTCAAATGCTAAAAGCAGAATGAGAATATTATAAGCATAATCACCAAATCCTAAACGGAAAGGAGTGATGTGATATGAGTATAAATAAAAAGCAAAAAGAGTTCTTTCATGAAATCATGAGATGCCCAAACCGCGGCAGAAGTTATAAGGAACTGTCCGACCTGTTGGATGTAAGCACACGCTCCATCCGGAATTATTGTACTGCATTAGAGGATTTTGCGGCTCAAATAGGAATCGAGGAAATCATCGAACGCACGTCTACCGGAATAACGTATACCGGCGGAGATAACGAGACGCAGCAGATTCTGTCGCGCATTAACACAAGCAATTTCTATGAATACCATCTCTCTCCTGATGACCGTATACTTTCTATTGTCTTAATCCTGCTTGACGCGGAACGTCCGGTTACAGTGATGGAATTATGTGATACGCTGTTCGTAAGCAGGGCTACGATCTTGAACGATATTGAAAAGGTGAAATTATATTTCAGTCAGTACCATGTAGCATTCAAGCAGAGCATGAACCGCGGGTACAGTCTGCAGATAGAGGAGCCTAAGCGCCAGGAGATCCTATTGAACACATGCTTTCCTTACCTGAAAAACTGGAATCCCTTTGAGGACGAAGCAGGGACATCCCATTATTTGTTTGATTTGATTTTGAACTTGAGACAACTGCTTCCGGATGTATTGAACATAGTGCAGGAGGCAGAACGGCAATTTGGCATTACCATCGCGGATACATTTTATAAGCAGACAGCATTTACGTTTGCCTTATTATGCAAAAGGTTAAAAACAGGAAAAGAGATTGGGACATCCTTTACCTTCGATAGTCAGCTGATGAACGTGTCTGTCGGCGACATTGCCCGTTTTATGCTTTCAAAGGCAGAGCGTTCTATCGGTATCACGTATAGTGACAATGAAGTTCTTTATCTGGCCTGGCGGCTGCACATATGCCATTTTGATCTGCTGCAGAAGTTTGAACACTCCGTGGATCTGTATTTTTATATGGAAGTGTGGCAGTTTTTACAGGAAATAGAACATGACCTGCACTGCAGCTTTTCAAATAATCAGAATTTTGCGATTTCACTGACAAGGCATATCTGGAGCATCCGCAATAATGCTATCGAGAAAGATACGGTAATTGATGAAAAAATAATTCAGAATTATCCGATACAATACAAGGCGGTGAAAGACCATATAGGAATCATTGAAAGCAGCATTGGCCGCCGCTGCACGGATACGGATATGTACTACATTTTAGTATATATAGTAGCCGAGCTGGAAAACCAGACGAGAAAATGGTCCAAACCACGTGTCATCGTCTTATGCCATGTAGGCATCGGAACGGGAAACTATCTGGCCAACCGGCTATTGCAGACCTTTAATCTAGAAATATCAGACATAACGGCAACACACAAGCTCCAGGACATCATTGCCAAAAATGATTTTGACCTGCTGATCAGTACCGTTCCTCTAAAAGCCGATCATATCAACTGGGTAACGGTTTCTCCTAATTTAGAAGACGATGACATCATCGCCATCCAGAAGGCTTTGGTGGACGTACACAGGCAGAAGCAGCTGTCAGATACGAATAGACAGATTCCGCCAAAGCCGGTCATAAATATCCCGTTTGCGAAACTTCTGAAACCGGACCATATTATTCTTGACGTGCCGTGCGGAAGCTGGCGTGAGGCATTGGAAATAGCAGCCATTCCTCTGCTGAAAAACAAGGAAATCCACCCGGAATATGTGGAAGCGATCAAACGTTCTGTTGAAATGAACGGACCTTATTTTGTATTCTATCCGGGCATTGCACTTGCACATGCTGCTCCGACGGACGGAGTACGGCAATTCTGCCTGAGCATATTAAGACCGGATCCCCCGGTCTGCTTCCTGCACGAAAAGAACGATCCGGTGAGGCTGATTGTCATGATCGGTATCACGGATGTTCCTACACAAGTCAATGCCGTCTCTGCAATTATAAATATTCTGCGCCAGGATGATCTGCGCAGACGTCTGCTAACGGCCCGGACACCGGAAGAAGTCATTACAATTCTATCAGAAATCAATGAATAAAAGGAGGATTTTAAAATGTCAGCAACTTCATATTTTTATCTGCCCAGCGTCTCTGTACTGGGTGCAGGGAGCCTGAATGAAATAGGGGAACAGGCATCCAGGCTGGCCAGGCGTTTCCTGCTCATCACAGATACGTATCTTGCTTCCACGGATATAACATCTCGTATCCGCCGCCTGCTGGCCGTAAAGCAGATTGACATGGTTATCTATGACAAGGTTCGGCCAAACCCTACTTTGGATAGTGTAAATGAGGCCGCTTCTCTATATGCCGAAACTGGGTGCGGCGGCGTTATCAGCCTTGGCGGGGGGTCCGCGCACGACTGTGCCAAGGCAGTGGCAGTTTTGGCGGCCAATCCTGCCCCGATAGAGCAATATGCCGGGGTGGACCGGTTTCCAAACGAAGGAGCGCCTGTTATCACGGTCAATACAACGGCCGGCACAGCGAGCGAGATTACCAATTGCTTTCTGCTGACTGACACGCGGTCAAATACAAAGCTGATCTTTGAAGGCGTCAATGCGCTGGCGAGTGTCGCCATAGACGATCCGGAGCTGATGCTGACACTGCCGCGGGACCTGACGGCGGCGACCGGCATGGACGCCCTGACGCATGCGATAGAGTGCTATGTATCAACTGCTTCCTACAAATTGACAGATGAGCTGGCGCGCATTGCTGTCCGTTACATATTCCGCAGCCTGCCCGTGGCCGTAACGGACCCGGGCGACCTGGATGCCCGTGATGATATGGTATACGGTCAATATATGGCTGGAATGGCTTTCGGCAATGGCGGCGTAGGTCTCGTACATGCCACGGCCCATGCATTAGGCGGCCTGTATAATCTTCCCCACGGACTTTTAAATGCAGTCTTGCTTCCCCATGTCATGCATTTCAACAAACGTCAATGTGACAGACGGTATGCAGAACTGTACGCGGCTATCGAACCGTTAAAAGCCAAAGACCTGCCTGCCGGCCGTGGAGCGGCCGCTTTTATAGCCGAAGTCAGACAGCTGTCGAAAGCAATCGGTACCGACATACCGTTACATAATCTGGGGGTAAGGGAAGAGGACTTTGAAACGATTGCCGCGAAAGCTCTTAGCGATGCGTGCTGTGATACGAATCCGGTATGCCCTGCCCGGTCAGATATTATCGGTATCTTGAAATCAGCATATTAAGTTTGCCGGAAAGAAAGGAAATATAGTGATGAAATACCAAGGGAATTGTATCTCGGAAGGAATAGCAATCGGGAGGGCCTATACGTATTCACCGGTTGAAATACATATTACAGAGCACACGATTGCCAGATCAGAGGTGGCGCTGACGCTGGAAGAATTTCAGGATCTGAAGCGGACTGCAATGCAGGAATTGCTGCAGCTGCAGCGGAAACTACAGGCGACAGATCCAGGAAAGGCCAAAATATTTGCGGCACATAAGGAAATGCTGGAAGATGAAGAACTGGAAGAATGTATTTGTGATGCGATAGAAGAGTGTTATACTCTTGACTGGGCAATCGAGTCATCATTTACACAGTTTATCGACCTTCTTTCAAAAGCGAAAGATCCTCTCATCAGCGCCAGAACAGCAGATCTGCTGGACGTGAAAAAAAGATTGTTACGGATACGGTCCGGTACTCCTGAGAAGAATCTTGCCAAGCTGCCGCCGGATGCGATTATCATATCCCATGATTTGCTGCCGTCTGACACGGCTGCAATCGACCGTAAACATGTGAAGGGGATTATTACAGAGATCGGCGGTGATACATCCCACACCGCCATCATTGCAAGAAGCTATGGTATTCCAGCGATTTCAGGCGTACCCCAGGCTGTGGAATGCTTGAAAGACGGGGAAAAGATTATTATGAATGCATTGTCTGGAGAAATCATCTATGCTCCCACTCCGGAAGAGCTGCTTGCTGCAACGCGTGCAAAAAATAGTTTCATGCAGGAAAAAGAAATCCAGAATCAATTCCTTAAAAGACCTTGCCGCACGAGCGACCATGTCTCTGTTATGACGGGCATCAACATCGGCGCGCTGACTGAGGAAGAGGAGAGGCTGCTCCCCTATGTCGATTATATCGGTCTGTTCCGCACCGAGTTCTTATACATGGATTCAGACCATATGCCGACCGAGGAGGAGCAATATGAGGCGTACCGGAATGTGCTTGAAAAATCGGGCGGTAAGACGGTTACGCTGCGCACACTGGATATCGGAGGTGATAAGGTCCTGCCATATTTTGAGCTTCCGAAAGAAGAAAACCCGTTTCTTGGAAACAGGGCGCTGCGTCTCTGTCTGGATTATGAGGAGCTGTTTAATACGCAGCTGCGAGCGGCTTTGCGGGCATCGGTTCACGGTGACTTGTGGATCATGTTCCCGATGGTCGGAAGCATAAGCGACATACGCCGTGCCCTCGCGGCTTTGGAAGCCGCAAAACGGTCGCTGGAAAAAGACCGCCTTCCGTTTGATGAGGAGACAAAGATTGGCATTATGATAGAAATACCTGCCATTGCGGTGCTGGCAGAAGAGGCGGCCAGATATGTCGACTTTGCCAGCATCGGAACGAATGATCTGCTTCAGTATCTCTCGGCGGCAGACCGTCAAAATGCACAGATTGTAAAGTATTATCATGCCGGCATCCCGGCCGCACTGCGTCTCATCGACCATGTAAGCCGGAAATTTGCAGAACAGGGCAAGACAGTAGGCGTCTGTGGAGAAATGGGAGGAGATCCGGTCTTTGCGCCTATATTTGCCGGAATGGGAATCAGAAAGCTCAGTATGAGCACGTCCCGGATAGCAGCCGTCAAACAGGTGATGTCCCTATTCTCGGCAGAAGAGTTAGCTGCTGTAAAAGAATGCGTCCTTGCCAGGGACAGTACGGAACAGATTGCCGCCTTTATGGAAGCGCAAATTGCAAAGAAACAGGAAAAATAATCCAACTATGACGAGAGGGTGCTTTTATGTACAAAAAAACGGTTAAAATTATCAATCCTACAGGACTTCACGCACGTCCTGCCTCAGATTTTGTGGCAATGGCCAAGAAATTTACTTCCAAGATAAAAATAAAAGATCTGTCGAACGATGAAAAACCGGCAAACGCCAAATCTATCATAACCTTGCTGGCTCTGGGCTTAGGGAAGGGCACGGATGTAGAGATTATGGCGGAAGGGGAGGATGAAGAAAAGGCAGTGGAATCCTTGGCCGCGTTGATAGAATCAGGGTTTGGGGAATGAGATGTCTGAGGGGGGGCGGTAAGAATGACGATGAAAACATGCCGGCGTACGGCTGCGGTGCTGGCCGGGATAACGATGCTATGTGGCGGGGCGTGCAAAATGTTCAGCCATCTGCCGCAGATGGCGGTGGCTGCATTGTCTTTATGTGCTATCCTGTGTGGCATTGCAGCCGTGACAGTGGCAGCGTGCTTCCACAAGTGTCCCAGGTGCCATACATTTATTCCCGTTACGCTTAGGCCGGACGTATGTATACATTGCGGTGAAAACTTGATAGAAAGGTAAAGCTTGCCTATTGGATATGGAACCGTCTCACTTTCCCCACTCAGCTGAATGTCTGGCTTGCGTATATAATGAGATATCCAAGACCGTTTCTTGCGGCCAGGAACTCTCCGATAATCACCCCTACAAGGCATAGCCCTATATTGACTTTCATCGTACTGATGATGGACGGTATCGAGCTTGGTATGACTACCTTGGTAAGCGCGTGATACTTGGAACCGTGCAGCGTATAGATGAGCTTTATCTTTTCAGGGTCTACAGTCGTAAAGCTCGTGTACAGGTTCAGTATGCTGCCGAAGACCGCAACTGACATTCCGGCTACGATTATCGTGGTAGTGTTGGCTCCCAGCCATACGATCAGGAGAGGAGCCAGCGCTGACTTTGGCAGGCTGTTCAGGACGACCAGGTAAGGGTCCAGTATCTCTGACAGCTTCGGGCTGAACCAAAGTGCAACTGCCATCAGAATACTGATGGCAATTACGAGGATGAAACTTAGGATGGTTTCATACAGGGTGACTCCTATGTGAAGAAATATACTTTTATCCATAAGCATTCCCCAGAAGCAGAGGGCTATCTTGGAAGGGCTGCTGAAGATAAAAGAATCGATGATGCCTACATTTGCTGTAAATTCCCATATAAAAAGGAAACTAAGTAGTATGAGGACACGGGATACGCTGACGATTCGTCTATGCCGCTTCTGTTGGGAAAGGAAGTGCCGCTGACCGGCGGACAATTCACTCATTCGTGTTCAACTCCTTCCATATTAAGTTAAAATATGTCTTAAATTCAGGGGCATTTCTCCGGTTCAGCGGAGTGTCCTTTTCTAAATCAAATTTCAGAGGCAGCGTCTGCAAGATCGTTGCAGGGCGGTCCGTCAGGATGATTACCCTGTCCGCCAGCGAGATGGCCTCTGAAAGGTCGTGAGTTACGAGTATTGCCGTCTTTTTCTCTCTTCGGATAATCTGTCCGATGTCATCCCCGACATTTAAACGAGTCTGGTAATCAAGAGCTGAAAACGGTTCATCCAGAAGCAGGATATCAGGCTCCAGGATGAGCGTACGTACAAGAGCAGCCCTCTGGCGCATGCCGCCGGATAATTCAGATGGCTTGGCGTTCTCAAACTGCTTTAACCCGTAAGTGTCCAGCAGTTCATGGGCTTTCTCTTTGCTTCTTGCCGACAGCATATGCTGGACTTCCAGCCCGAGTATCACGTTGTTGTATATCGTTCGCCATTCAAAGAGCTGGTCATGCTGAAGCATATAGCCAATATTGGTGGTACTTTCTCTTAAGTATTTACCGTTGATTTTAATCAGCCCCTTTTCCGGCTCTATCAATCCTGATATAATGGATAACAAGGTGGATTTGCCGCAGCCGGATGGTCCGACAATCGCCACGAACTCCCCCTTATTCATGGAAAATGAAATGTCGATGAGGGCAGGGGTTTCACCTTCCATGTTGTGATAGGCGTAGTGGATATGCCGAAGCTCTAATATTTGATCCATGGAAACCTCCTAAGCCTGGATGATATATAGTTAGTTTATGTGAAAATGAGAAAAGGGTGCCTACGTAATAAGTCTGAAACAAGTCTCCCATATGATGGGATTGTAGAGAAAGAACAAACCATCACAAATGGAAGAAAGGGGCAGATGATATGAAACAGTTTTGGAAAAAGTACAGGATAGCATTGACAGCAGCCGGTCTGGTCGTATGTCTGACGGCATGTATGGGGGCAGGAATCGCATATTCCAGAACCAGGGCTTTAAGGGACGTGGCGAAGGCAGCGGAAAAGGAGACGGAAATAGGCTCAGAGGGGCAGGATGTCCCTAAGATAAATGTACCGTGGGAGGACGACACATTATACAAAGATGTATTGAATGACAGTTATGAGGCCATAGGCCAGGAAGTGTGCCGGAAATTCGGAGCGGACTATGAGACCGTAACAATGAAGGATGTGACGGCACAAATGCGTAATTACGAAGAAGTTCTCATGCTCTTGAAAGATATGGGCGCCAATCCGCTGCTGGAAGAGCATGAGGATAAGAAGGCGATAGAGGATGACGGGGGCTATTCGGACGCGACAATGTCTCTGGAAATCTATCTTGACGAGGTCTACGCTTTCGGCGGGGGAAGAGACGTGATTGAAGAGATCTGCGGCAAATACGATATCGACCCGGATAAGGCGGTCATATCGGATCTGACCGCGGAACAGCTGGAAGAAATAGGTGCGCTGGCCTATGAGACCTCCGACCATCCGAAAGACTGAGGCGCAAAGGAAGACAGAGAGATGGCAGAGATATTGATCGTAGAAGATGATAAAAGCATCAATGAACTTATACAGAGGACATTGAGAATGATGGGGCACACAGGGCTTCCGGCATATACTGGCCGTGAGGCCCTTGAAGTCGTGGAGAAGAAGCGGCCGGCGCTCATACTGCTGGACATCAGCCTGCCGGACATGAACGGTTTTGAGGTGATGAAAGAGACAGAGGACATCCCTGTCATCTGTGTCACGGCACGGGACGAGATTCCAGACAGGGTAAAGGGGCTGATGGCGGGGGCGGAAGATTATATCGTAAAGCCCTTCGCTCTGGAAGAACTGTCTGCCCGTATACAGGTCGTTCTCCGCAGAGAGCAGCGGGAACAGACGCTTTATACGCTGGGAGGAACAGAGGTCGATATCCGGCGGTCGTCCGTCAAGAGGGACGGGGAGCCGGTAGAGCTGACGCACAGGGAATACACGCTGCTGAAGGTGCTGCTTGAAAACCGTAATATCGCCCTCTCCAGAAGCCAGATATTGGATCTGGCATGGGGACTGGATTATTATGGAGATGACCGCACCGTAGACGTGCATATACGCCGTCTCCGTCAAAAGCTCGGGTTGGAAGAACAGATTAAGACCATATTCAAATATGGGTATAGATTGGAGATGTAAAGATGCAGCTCTGGAAGAAAAATTTTCTTGTGACGTTTTCGTTCTTTGTCATCGTAGTATACATATGCCTTTTTACGATGGTTTCCGTCTCTTTCAGAAATGACCTGGGCTATCTGGTGAAACGGGCGTCTGACAGCGAGCAGGGGATTGCATATGCATTACAGTCGATACAGGAGCTGGACGGGGGTCATATAAGGACGGATATCAGTTATATGGCCAATAGGTATGAAAAAGCGGGCATATTATTGGATGTGCGTTACGGAGATATCACGCTTACAGATAAGATTGCTATGGACGATATGCCGGAGGGACGGTTTGGCTTCCTGACGTATGGCGGCAGAAAGCATTTATATATCAATGACGATGCCACGAGTGGCAGCCGGCGGTTGAAGATTACTTATATGGAGAACATACAGCCGTTTTATGAGCTCCAGAACAGGAAATTCTACGGTGCGGCCGCAGCGGGCATACTTATATGTGCCGTTATCGGAGTGATGCTCTATGCAACGATGAAGCGGATATTCCGGCCGGTGAATCAGATTGCCCATGAGCTGAGAACGCCTTTGACAGGCATACAGGGGTATGCACAGTATATCATGATGGGCAATATTACGGAGGAGGACCGGTTCTTTGCGGCAAAACAGATTGTCGGCAGTGCACGCAGCATGAAAGATGTGGTCGATAATCTGCTGATCATGGGCAATGTCAAGGAAGGAGCGCTTTCCTTTGTCCCTATAGATATCCGTGATATGCTGGAGGATTTAAAGCGGACATATCCGGGTATTGAATTAGAGGCAGACATTCAGAGCATAAACGGTGAGCCGACGCTGGTACGCTGCCTGCTGGAGAATATGATTTCCAATGCCGTGCATGCCGGCGGGGACGTGAAGGTCACGGCTGACGCGGAAGGGCTCTGCGTCTGGAATGGAGTTTCGATCCGGCCAAGAGAAGAGGCTGTATTAGGACCGCATGGCTATGGCCTTGCCATCTGTCAGGATATCGCCAGAATCCACAGATGGAAACTGAAGTATGATACATCAGAGAAGGAGGGGACAGCAGCAAAGCTCATATGGGGGAGTGCAAAAACGAGGCTTGCGCCTTCTGCTGAAATGCCATATACTAAATAAATACAGTAATCCCGGTGCATACTGCCGGGCAAAGACAATTACGCAAGGGGAAACAGACGGATGAATTACCAGAAAGAACTCGACAAACTGATCGAAAGGCTGAAAGGCGATAAGAAAGTACCGCGGCTTTTGCTGCACAGCTGCTGTGCACCGTGCAGCAGCTATGTGCTGGAATATCTGAGCGACTGCTTCGACATCACCGTATTCTATTACAATCCCAACATATATCCCGAAAGCGAGTACACGAAGCGGATTCTGGAACAGCAGACGCTGATTGGCGAGATGGATACGAGATACCCTGTTTCATTCATCGCCGGCCACTATGACAGAGAAAGGTTCTATGAGATGGCTGCCGGGATGGAACATCTGAAAGAAGGCGGGGAACGCTGCCTGAAGTGTTATGAGCTGAGGCTCAGGGAAGCAGCGGAGCTTGCTGTAAAGGGAGGGTTCGAGTATTTTACTACGACGCTCAGCATAAGCCCGCTGAAAAACGCGGACAGGCTGAACGATATCGGTGTGAAGCTTGAAAAGGAATTTGGTGTCACGTATCTGCAGTCGGATTTTAAGAAAAAGAACGGCTATAAACGTTCCATAGAGCTCTCAAAGGAGTTCGGGCTGTACAGGCAGGATTACTGCGGATGTGAATTTTCATATAAAAATGCAAAATAATATGTTTTCGTTTGATTTTATACAGAAATATGATAAAATCTTTTACAATGATTCTACACGAAAGGAAGAAGACCATATGGCACAGTTATGGGGCGGTCGCTTCACGAAGGAGACAGACCAGCTTGTATACAGTTTTAACGCATCGATTTCATTTGATAAAAGATTCTACGCCCAGGATATAAAAGGAAGTATCGCGCATGTGATGATGCTTGCAAGGCAGGGTATCCTTACTGATTTCGAGAAAGACCAGATTATCCAGGGACTGGAAGGCATTTTGGACGACGTGGAGAGCGGACGTCTCGAGATATCCGATAAGTATGAAGATATCCACAGCTTTGTGGAGGCGACGCTCATCGACCGGATAGGTGAACCGGGGAAGAAGCTCCATACAGGGCGGAGCAGGAACGACCAGGTGGCGCTGGATATGAAGCTTTACACGAGAGATGAGGTTCATCTGGTGGATAACCAGGTAGAGGAGCTGCTGCAGGCCATACTTTCAATTATGGAAGACAATATCGATACATATATGCCTGGCTTTACACATCTCCAGAAGGCTCAGCCGATTACGCTTGCCCATCATATGGGAGCATATTTTGAGATGTTTCGAAGAGACCACGAGAGGCTTCGGGATATTTATAAAAGGATGAATACGTGTCCTCTCGGCTCCGGCGCGCTTGCTGGTACGACTTATCCGCTCGACAGAGAGTATACGGCAAGGCTGCTCGGGTTTGACGGAGGTCCGACGCTCAACAGCATGGACGGCGTGTCTGACCGGGACTACCTGATAGAACTACTGTCGGCGCTCTCGACGATTATGATGCATCTGAGCCGTTTTTCCGAAGAAGTGATTATCTGGAATTCCAATGAGTATCAGTTCGTAGAGATTGATGATGCGTACAGTACCGGGAGCAGCATCATGCCGCAGAAGAAGAATCCGGACATCGCGGAACTTGTCCGCGGCAAGACGGGAAGGGTATATGGGGCGCTGAATGCCATGCTTGCCACGATGAAGGGAATTCCTCTCGCATATAATAAAGATATGCAGGAGGATAAAGAATGGGTATTTGACGCCATCGATACGACAAAGGGATGTCTTGTACTGTTTGCCGGCATGATAAGGACAATGGAATTTAAGAATGAACGGATGGAGAAGAGTGCGAAGAATGGTTTTACGAACGCGACAGATGCCGCGGACTATCTCGTAAACCACGGGGTGCCATTCCGGGATGCCCACGGAATCGTAGGACAGCTCGTCCTGACGTGCATAGAGCAGGGAATCTCACTTGATGAACTTCCGCTCGACAAATACAAGGAGATATCAAACGTATTTGAAGAAGATATCTATGAGGCAATCAGCCTCGAGACATGTGTGAACAAGCGGATTACGACAGGGGCTCCAGGCAGGAGTGCCATGGAAGAGACGATTGCCCTTTACAGAAAATATATGGAAGAATATTAGAATAGAAGCAGATATAGGGGCAGGCCCTGTCGGCAGGGATATCCCCTGCTGCGCATCGGAAGGAGACGATGATGATGGAAAAGAAACTGAGAGTCGGTATTTTAGGAGCAACGGGTATGGTCGGGCAGCGCTTCGTCGCTTTGCTTGAGAACCACCCATGGTTTGAAGTGGTGACAGTCGCTGCAAGCCCGCGATCGGCAGGTAAGACCTACGAGGCTGCCGTGGGCAGCCGCTGGAAGATGGCGACACCGATGCCGGATGCGGTCAGGGGACTGGTCGTCGCCAATGTAAATGAGGTGGATAAGGTGGCAGAATCGGTTGATTTCGTGTTCAGCGCAGTTGACATGACGAAGGCGGAGATCAAAGCCATCGAGGAAGCGTATGCCAGGACAGAGACACCTGTCGTATCCAATAACAGCGCTCACCGCTGGACACCGGATGTCCCGATGGTAGTTCCGGAGATTAACACGGAACATTTTGAAGTTATCGAGGCACAGAAGCAGCGGCTTGGCACTTCCCGGGGATTCATCGCGGTAAAGCCGAACTGTTCTATACAGAGCTATACGCCGTGCCTTGCAGCATGGAAAGAGTTTGGACCGAAAGAGGTCGTCGTGACGACGTACCAGGCTATTTCAGGTGCGGGAAAGACGTTCAAGGACTGGCCTGAGATGGTGGAAAATATTATCCCGTACATTGGCGGAGAAGAGGAAAAGAGCGAGCAGGAACCGCTCCGTGTGCTCGGAAAGGTAGAAAACGGCGAGATAGTGAAAGCCCAACTGCCTAAGATATCCTGCCAGTGCGTGCGTGTGCCGGTGCTTAACGGGCATACGGCAGCCGTGTTCATCAATTTTGAAAAGAAGCCGACCAAGGAGCAGCTCATCGAGCGTCTGGCGGGCTTCAAAGGATTTCCGCAGGAGGCCGGACTTCCGAGCGCCCCGAAGCAGTTCGTGCAGTATCTGGCCGATGACGACCGTCCGCAGGTTACGCTCGACGTGGACTATGAACATGGGATGGGCGTAACCATCGGGCGGCTGAGAGAAGACGCCATCTATGACTTTAAGTTCATAGGCCTTTCCCATAATACGGTGAGAGGTGCGGCAGGCGGAGCGGTACTCTGTGCCGAGACGCTGACAGCGAAAGGATTTATCGGGCACAAGTAAATGTGGGGTTCGTAAACTAGGACGCCGCTGTGGAGGTATGGAACAGATGCTCCGATGCGTCCGGGAACTGCGACTATCACACAGATCTGTCCCATACCTTCACATCGGCAATCTACTTCACTGGCACGGGTGGGGGCGGCTGTGTGGTGCTACCGGCTAATGGAAGCTCTTTGGCTGTGTCAGCATAGTGATAAGGGGCTAAGCAGGTTGATAACCTTAGTTGAAAGTGATAGTCATGAAGAAGAGCCGGAATCAGGTACGGGGATGTAATACGAGATGACATCCTCTGCCTGGTTCCGGCTCTTCCTGCAACAACGGCGTGCATTACGCAGCCTAATTCACGAAACTTCCAGCTGCTTCAAATGAGGCTTTATTTTGCATACGATAAGTGATAAAATGTAAAGAGATTTTACATGCATTTCACACATACGTGATAGAGGCAGGGACTCTGATCTGGTATTCTGAAAATAATGCCCGGGTGCATATACTGATTACATTTCAGGAATACGAAAGAAGGATGAGGTTAAAAGTATGGAAAATGATATTCTTAATTACACACAGAACAGAGAACTGTCATGGCTTAAGTTCAACAAGAGGGTACTGGAAGAGGCACAGGATCCGACTGTGCCTCTGCTGGAACGGATGAAGTTTGTGGCTATCTTCACAAGTAATCTGGATGAGTTCTTCATGATTCGGGTGGGCAGTCTCTTTGATATGGTCCAGACGGATTCCAACACGACTGACAGCCGCTCCGGCATGACGCCGGGGGAACAGCTGGGGAAGATTTTCGAAGCCGTGGCGCCGCTTTATAAGGAGCGGGATAAGACATATGCGGAGATTAAGAAGCAGCTGAGCCCATACGGCGTCTGCGGTCTGGATTTTAAAGAGCTGGAACAGTCTGAGAAGAAGTATGTCAAAAAGTATTTCAAGGAGCAGATTCTTCCGATTCTGTCTCCCCAGATAGTAGATGCGAACCATCCGTTTCCGCATCTTCTGAACAAGGAGATATATGTGACGGCCAATCTGAAATATAAGGATAAGTCGATGCAGGGTATCGTACCGGTGCCGCAGTTCGTGTCAGACATACTGTATCTGCCGGGACATGATATCCGTTATATCCGCATGGAAAAAGTCATCATGGAGTACCTGGACCTTGTATTTGAGCAGTACGAAGTGACGGACAAGAACTACATCTGCGTTACGAGGAATGCGGACATAGCGCCGGATGACGAGGCGCTTGAGGTAAATGACGATTTCCGTTACCTGATGAAGGAGACGCTGCACAAGCGGCGCCGGATGGCGGTCGTGCGGCTGGAGGTGGCAGAGAAGCTGAGCGAAGAGATGGAACAGTATTTCTGCGGGAAGTTTGCCATTCAGCCGAATCAGATATTCAGGACAAAGATGCCGATGAAGCTGGCTTATATGTTCGCAATCAGCGGCAATCTGCCGGAGGCGATGAAGCGTTCTCTCGTATATCCGGCTTTTACGCCCCAGAATTCTGCTCTTGTGCAGGAAGGAAGTCCGATGAAGCAGCAGATAAGGAAGAAGGATCTGCTGCTGTACTATCCGTATGAAAGCATGAACCCGTTTCTCAGGCTGATCAAGGAGGCGTCCACAGATCCGAATGTACTGACGATTAAGATTACAATATACCGGCTGGCCAAGAAGGCGCGTCTGGTGGAGTACCTGTGCGCTGCGGCAGAGAATGGAAAAGAAGTGACGGTCCTTATCGAACTGAGGGCGAGGTTCGATGAACAGAACAACATTGACTGGTCGGAACGGCTGGAAGAAGCGGGCTGCCGTGTCATATATGGTTTCGACGGGTATAAGGTGCATTCCAAGGTATGCCTCATCACATACAGGAACCGGAATGAAATCCAGTATATCACCCAGATTGGAACAGGGAACTATAATGAAAAGACTGCCGCAATGTATACGGACCTGTCCCTTATGACAGCAAATGTGGAGATTGGCAGGGATGCGTCAGAATTTTTCAAGAACATGTCTATCAGCAATCTGGACGGGATGTACAACAGGCTTATCGTTGCACCGACAAGCCTGAAGCAGAGGGTGCTTTACCTGATGGATGAAGAGATCCGCAAAGGCACCGGCGGCCGCATTATCATGAAGATGAATTCGCTGACAGACGTCGACTTTATCGAAAAAGTGTCGGAAGCGTCACGCGCGGGCGTGAAAATAGACTTGATTGTCCGGGGGATATGTTGTATATTACCAGGAGTCAAAGACTATACGGATAATGTCACGGTTACGAGCATCGTCGGCCGCTATCTGGAACACCCCCGTATCTTCAGCTTTGGAACAGGGGCGGATCAGAAGATCTACATCGGTTCCGCAGATATGATGACGAGGAATACGGAGAAAAGGGTGGAGGTGGCATGCCCTGTCCTGAATGAGGACATCAGACGCCAGATAAACCATTATCTGAAGATTATGCTTTCGGATAACGTGAAAGCGAGGGTACTTAGGCCTGACGGCAGTTATGAGAAGGTGGATAAGGCAGAGCCGCGTATAGATTCCCAGGCATTATTTATGCAGGAGGCGTTGAACGCGAAGCGAAAGACGCCGGAGAAGCCTAAGACGTTTCTTGATAAAATAAGACATCTATTTGGAAAGTAGACAACGAAGGAGTACAGATATATTATATGGGGAAATCACTTTATATTGCTGAGAAACCGAGCGTGGCGCAGGAATTTGCCAAAGCGCTGAAGCTTACAACGAAAAGAAGAGACGGTTATCTGGAGTCGGATGACTCTATCGTGACCTGGTGCGTCGGGCATCTGGTGACCATGAGCTATCCGGAGAGCTATGACGAGAAGTATAAGAGGTGGAGCCTCCAGACTCTGCCTTTTATACCGGAGCGATTCAAGTATGAAGTCATACCTTCGGTAGAAAAGCAGTACAGGATCGTGGCCGGGCTTTTGAACCGGGAAGATGTGGAGACGATCTACGTATGTACCGACTCGGGACGGGAAGGAGAATATATATATCGCCTTGTGGAGCAGCAGGCCGATGTCCATGGAAAAGAACGCCGCAGAGTGTGGATCGATTCCCAGACAGAAGAAGAGATTCTTAGAGGAATCCGTGAAGCCAAAGACTTGAAAGAGTACGATAACCTCTCTGCCTCCGCATATCTGCGGGCAAAAGAGGATTATCTGATGGGAATCAACTTTTCCAGGCTTCTCACTTTAAAATATGGGAACAGCATATCCAATTATCTTCACACGAAATATTCTGTGATTTCTGTAGGGCGTGTCATGACGTGCGTGCTCGGTATGGTCGTGCGGCGGGAACGGGAGATCCGGGAATTTGTGGAGACGCCATTTTACCGCGTCATCAGCACCAGCGGTGAGACAGGACAGACATTTGAAGGAGAGTGGCGTGCGGTCAAAGGTTCTGCATGGTTTGCATCCCCGAAGCTTTACAAGGAAAATGGCTTTTTGCAAAAGGAAGATGCCAGGGGACTGATGGAAGGACTGAGCGAACCTGCTCCTGTGCAGTGCAGCATTGTGTCTATTGAAAAGAAAAAAGAAAAAAAGAACCCGCCGCTGTTGTTCAACCTGGCGGAACTACAAAATGAATGTTCCAAGCGGTTTAAGATCAGCCCGGACGAGACGCTGCGGGTCGTGCAGGAGATGTATGAAAAGAAGCTTGTCACGTATCCCCGTACGGATGCACGTGTACTGTCCACCGCTGTGGCGAAGGAAATACATAAGAACCTGAACGGGCTCATGAAGTATGCGCCTGCTGTCGAATTCCTGGAGGAAATCGTCTCCTACGGAAGCCATAAGGGTCTTGCCAAGACGAGATACGTGAACGACAAGCAGATTACGGACCACTATGCCGTCATACCGACCGGGCAGGGCCTGGGGGCGCTGAATGGCCTCAGTGCCGTGTCAAAGAAGGTGTATGATGTTATCGTGAAGCGGTTCCTGAGTATTTTTTATCCACCTGCGGTTTATCAGAAAGTGTCTATCGTTACAAAGATAAAGGAAGAATGCTTTTTTTCCAGCTTTAAAGTGCTGGCGGAGGAAGGATACCTGAAGGTGGCCGGTATTCCGGGCCAGAATAAGAACGGCAAGGAGGCGGAGGAGGGGCCGGGCGGAGAGAACGGACAGGAGACAGACAATGGCTTCTTCGAGAGGATTCAGGGACTGAAAAAGGGTATGGTGCTCCCGGTACAATCGCTGGACATCAAGGAGGGCAAGACATCGCCGCCAAAACGTTACAATTCAGGCTCCCTCATCCTGGCGATGGAAAATGCCGGGCAGCTCATTGAAGATGAAGAACTGCGCGCCCAGATAAAAGGAAGCGGCATCGGGACAAGTGCAACGCGGGGAGAGATATTAAAGAAGCTTATAGGCAACAAATACCTTGCCCTGAACAAGAAGACGCAGATTGTGACGCCGACGCTGCAGGGAGAGATGATATATGATGTGGTAGACCAGTCGATCAAATCTCTTTTGAACCCGGAGCTTACCGCAAGCTGGGAAAAGGGACTTACATATGTGGCGGACGGCGAGATTACGCCGGATGAATATATGACGAAGCTGGATCACTTTATCGTAAGCCGTACGAACGGGGTCAAGGGGTTGAACAACCAGTACCAGCTCCGCGCTTTCTATGATAGGGCGGCCCGTTATTATAAAAAGGAAAAAGAGAAGGCAAAGACAAAATAAAACTATAATTCATGAAGTCCGGCGCCAGTCCGGCAGAAAAGGAGAATCTTATGAAGGAATTGACTGTAAAGGAAATGTATACGCTTGAGGAGACGATAGCAAAGGATATATTTGACGGAGTTACCTATCCGTGGGAAGTTCTCCCGAAGATAGGTGAATTTATCGTGAAGCTTGGTGAGACTCTGCCGGCAGACGAGTACGATAAAGCCGGGGATAATGTGTGGATTGCAAAGTCAGCGAAAGTATTTGCGTCTGCCTATATCAACGGTCCGGCTATCATAGGAAAGAATGCGGAGGTCAGGCATTGCGCGTTTATCCGTGGGAATGCCATAGTGGGAGAAGGCGCGGTCGTGGGTAATTCTACTGAACTGAAGAATGTGATTCTGTTTAACAAGGTACAAGTGCCCCACTATAATTATGTTGGCGATTCTGTGCTTGGATACAAATCACACATGGGAGCAGGTTCTATCACGTCCAATGTCAAATCCGACAAGAAGCTCGTAGTAATCAAGACGCCGGAGGGGAAGATTGAGACGGGGCTTAAAAAATTCGGTGCCATGCTCGGCGATGAAGTCGAGGTCGGCTGTGGAACCGTCCTGAATCCTGGCAGTGTAGTGGGCAGCTATACAAATATCTATCCATTGTCTTCCGTAAGGGGATATGTGCCGGGCAAAAGCATCTATAAATGCCAGGGCGAAGTGGTAGAAAAGGTGGCCGAGTAAGATAAGAAGGGAACTGTGTAAGCCAGAGGGATGCTATGCTAAGGAGGCAGGAGCGATGAAAAAGATAGGATTTATCGGTGTTGGAATCATGGGAAAATCTATGGTGCGTAATTTGATGAAAGCAGGGTTTGAACTGCATATTTATGCACGTACGAAGGCGAATGTCGAGGATGTAATCGAAGAGGGAGCAATTTTCCATGCGTCCATAGGAGGTTGCGTAAAAGGCTGCGACGCGGTGATTACGATTGTCGGCTATCCAAAGGACGTGGAAGAGGTATATTTTGACGAAGGGAATATACTCGACAGCGCGGAGGAAGGCACGTATCTCATCGACATGACGACGACGAGCCCGATGCTTGCAGAAAAGATATATGACAGGGGAACCGTCAAGGGCTTCCATGTGCTGGATGCTCCGGTAACCGGCGGGGACACAGGTGCCCGGGAAGGAACGTTGTCCATTCTCGTCGGGGGAAAACAGGAGGATTATGAATCTTGCATGCCTCTCTTTGAAGCGATGGGCACCAATATCAATTTTCAGGGAGGGCCGGGCAGCGGACAGCACTGTAAGATGGCCAACCAGATTATGATAGCCGGGACGCTGTCAGGCGTGTGTGAGGCGCTGACCTATGCAAAGGCAAAAGGACTTGATTTGCCCACGGTGCTGAAGTCTGTATCAACCGGAGCAGCAGGGAGCAGGCAGCTGGATATATTCGGGCCGAAGATTCTGGAAGGCGACTATGCCCCGGGATTCTTCATGAAGCACTTTATCAAGGACATGAAGCTTGCCCTGACTGAGGCAAATGCAAGCGGGCTCAGCCTGGAAGTGCTCAGCCAGGCGCTGGCAAATTATGAAGAACTGGAAAACGAAGGCTATGGCAGTCTCGGAACACAGGCACTGATCAAGCATTACGAAGAGAGCGGCGGGGAGGAATAGATGAAGCTGACGATACTGGGTACAGGCAATGCTGCCGTGACGGAGTGCTATAATACGTGCTTCGCGCTGTCTGAAGGGAATCGGCATTTCCTTGTGGATGCAGGCGGAGGCAACCAGATTCTGAAGATTCTGAAAGAGGTGGGAATCCGTCTTGAGGATATCCATGACATCTTTCTCACCCATGAGCACATCGATCATTTCCTCGGCCTTATCTGGCTGTTACGGATGATAGGACAGAAGATGAATCAGGGTGCATATGAGGGCGAACTGAGAATCTACTGCCACGACGGACTTGCAGGAACGATTCGGACGATTGCAGGCCTGACGATACAAAAGAAAGTAGCAAAGCATATAGGTGGACGTATCCGCATTATAACAGTGGAAGATGGAGAGAGCCGGAAGATAACAGGACAGGATGTGACATTTTTTGACATCGGTTCCACGAAAGCAAGGCAGTTCGGATTCTCCATGGTGACGCGCGAAGGGCAAAAGATAACGTGCTGCGGTGATGAACCGTACAATCCATGCGAAGAGAGCTATGTAAAAGGCAGCGACTGGCTGATGCACGAGGCATTCTGCCTTTACCGGGAGGCTGAAACGTTCCGTCCGTATGAGAAGCATCACAGTACGGTTAAGGAAGCATGTGAGCTGGCTGAGAGGCTTGGCATTCCAAACCTCATTTTGTATCACACGGAAGAGACACATCTGCCGGATAGAAAAAAACTGTATACAGAGGAAGGGAAGCAGTATTATCACGGAAATCTCTTTGTGCCGGACGATAAGGAAGTATTTACCGTATAGCATTCATTTTGTCGGGTTTGCATGTATTGCTATCGTTTTTCTTGACACGGGGCGTCTAATAACGTATTATTGTATTAAATCAATAGTACAAAAGTGAGGACAAAGAGCTTATTAGGAGGGAAAAGTTATGTTGGCAATACGGAATCTCAGCAAATCTTACAGCAAGGTACTGGCAGTGGATCAGGTGAATTTTACCGTGCCAGACGGCAGGGTGGGGATTCTGCTTGGACCGAACGGGGCGGGGAAGTCAACCATCATCAAAAGTATAGCGGGACTGCTGCGATACAAGGGAGAGATACAGATACAGGGGATTCCCGCAAAGTCGATGGACGCGAAGAAATGTTTTGCCTATGTGCCTGAGATTCCTAACATGTTTGAGGCACTTACGGTCAGGGAGCATATTGAATATATCCGCCATGCTTACGACAGCGGAATTACGGATGACGAGATAGAGAGGATACTCTGCCGTTTTGAGATGGAAGATAAGCAGGATAAGCTAGGTAACGAATTGTCAAAGGGGATGATGCAGAAGGTGAGCATCTGCTGTGCTCTGGCAATCAAGCCGAAGGTCATACTGTTGGATGAACCGATGGTAGGTCTGGACCCGAAAGCGATAAAAGAGTTGAAAGAGACGGTGCTGGAGCTCCGGGAAGAGGGAGTGACTGTACTGATCAGCACCCATATGCTTGAGATGGTAGAAGACTTGTGGGATATCATGTTCGTGATGGAGAAGAGCCATATCATCGGTTCCTATACGAAGGAAGAAGTGGGCGGAAAAGATCTGGATGACCTGTTCTTTGAGCTGACGGGAGGTAACCGGTGATGGATGCTCTATTATATCTGACGAAGCGTACGTTTTCCAACAAGCTGAAGAAAGCGCTTAAGAAGCCGGTCACATATATCTACATCGTGCTTGGCGGCGCCTATATGGTGCTGCTGCTGGCCGGCTGGGGGATACTGGCCAGAAACGGAGGAATCGACTCCGTAAAATGGCTGGTCTATATCCTTACGGCATGGGTGTACCTGGCAATCTGCTCTAATTTCATCTCATATGCCAAGCTGAAGGGAGTCATCTTTAAGCCGAGCCATCAGCATTTTATTTTTCCTGCGCCTATCAGTCCCAAGAAAATTCTTTTATATGGTGCGGTGAAGAATTTTGTAATCAATCTTATCATGGATGTGGTGATTGCGCTGGCGGGTATCACAATCTTCCATCTGTCTGTCGGGAGAGCGGCCTTATTGTTTTTTGTCTTGTTCGTATGTGAAACCGTGTTTGAAGCGAGCCTTATCATTTTTTTATATGCGAAGGAAAAGCGTTTTGAGCCGCTCGTGAAGATTATATGCAAGAGCATATACGTCCTGATTGGTGTTATTGCGGTTATCATTGTACTGTTTATAAAAAAGAACGGGTTTTCTGCAGCTGCGGTCGAAGATATCTTCAATCTTCCGGCCCTGCAGCTCGTACCGGTAGCAGGATGGTGTGTGGCTGCGGTGAGGCTTATAGTAATCGGCCCTGCAGCTGTGAATGTCATAGGAGCCGCCCTGTTTTTCCTGAGCTGTGCGGGGATGCTGTCTGTTGCGCTCAGGATGAAGTGCAGCGGTGCTTATTATGAGGATGCGGCTAAGTTCGCGGATGATTACGCGGAGATGAAGAGCCGCAGTAAAAAAGGCGAGGTCGTCCTCTCGATCGGTAAAAAGAAAAAATTTAAGAAGGCCGGTATGCACTATCGTGGTTCCGGGGCAAAGGCCATATTTTACAGGCAGCTGCTGGAATATAAGAAAGAAAAATATTTTATATTCGGCTCCATGACCCTGTACAGCATCATAGGGGCTGCCGTCTGCGTTTTTGTGATAGACGCGCCGGAGCATATCCCGCCGGGGCTGTCCCTGCTGGGCGTGATGGCGTATTTGATTTTCCTCACGACGGGTTATCTTGGAAAATGGAATAAGGAGCTTGCCAATCCATATATTTTTCTCATTCCTGACAAACCGATGCGCAAGCTCTGGTATGCCACTGTGATGGAGCATATAAAGTCTCTGGTGGACGGTACCGTGCTGGCGGTGCCTGTTGGAATTGCATGGCGGATACCAGCGTACCAGCTGGTGATGTGTATCCTGATCTATTGCGTGCTTCAGGCCAACCGTCTCTATATCAAGATACTCGGGGAGAGCATTCTCGGCAGTACGCTTGGCAATACGGGGAAAAGCATCTTTGCGATGGCAGTCCAGGGAGGCATATTGGGGGTCGGCATAGGGCTGGCGGCGCTGATGGGATTTTTGATTCATTATAACTTTGTCTTTCCTATTATGCTGTTTTATAGTATGATAGTTACAGTCCTCATTGCATGGCTTACGGTCGGGAGGTTCGAGACGATGGAGCAGTGGGACTAGTCGTAATGGACAGGAAGGAGCACATATGTTAGAGGAAAATTACGTAACATTCGAGATTGGTAAAGCGAAGCATATCGCATTAGTCGCACACGATGGAAAAAAGAAGGAGCTGGTGGATTGGTGCGATAGGAATAAAGATGTACTTAAGAGCCACTTCCTGTGCGGTACAGGGACGACGGCCAGGCTGATATCAGAGCGAACAGGGCTTCCTGTGAAGGGATATAACAGCGGACCGCTCGGAGGCGACCAGCAGATAGGCGCCAAGATTGTTGAAGGGCAGATTGACTTTATGATATTCTTATGGGACCCGCTGGAGGCACAGCCCCATGACCCGGATGTCAAAGCGCTGCTGCGCATAGCGGTCGTGTACGATATTCCGATAGCAAACAACCTGGCGACGGCAGACTTTATGCTGAACTCAAAATACATGACAGAAATATACAGCAGGAAAGTCGAAAATTTCAATAAGACAATACAAGACAGAGTAGAAAAGATGAAGTAGAAATACTTCATCTTTTTTGGGACTCTTTGGGGGACAGGTTAAAATGGATCGGGGACGGGTTTTCTAAAAAACCCCGTCCCCGATCCATTTTAACCTGTCCCCTATTGACAAAGGCGAGGGGATATGATATCCTACATAAGTCTTAATACTTTAATGCTTTAAAGCGTAACGGATTAAAGCAAAAGAAATGACTAAATGAGAGAAGAGGAGAACATTATGGGTATCAAGTTGACGCTGCTTATCGTATTTTTTGCGGTAATGGTGGCAGTAGGGCTTTATTCGAGAAAGCATGCGACAAGTGTAGATGGATTTGTACTGGGAGGGCGGTCGGTCGGGCCTTGGCTAACGGCATTTGCTTATGGTACCTCTTATTTTTCAGCGGTTGTATTTGTGGGTTATGCAGGACAGTTTGGCTGGAAGTATGGCTTGTCTTCTACATGGATAGGTATCGGCAATGCACTGATAGGCAGCCTCCTGGCCTGGGTCGTGCTCGGTCGCCGTACGAAGGTCATGAGCCAGCATCTGAAGTCTAAGACGATGCCGGATTTCTTCGGCGAAAGGTACAGCAGCAAAGCGCTCAAAATAGCAGCGTCCGCGATTGTATTCATCTTTCTCGTCCCATATACAGCTTCCATTTATAACGGCTTGTCCCGTCTGTTTGGTATGGCATTTAACATTCCGTATACATATTGTGTCATAGCTATGGCTGTATTCACCGGCATCTATGTCATACTCGGCGGATATATGGCGACAGCGATTAATGACTTTATCCAGGGAATCATCATGCTGATTGGTATCGTGGCAGTTATTGCGGCGGTCCTTAGCGGGCAGGGAGGATTTCTGGAGGCCATACGTAAGATGGCGGAGCTTCCCAGTGATGTGCCGGTTACATTGGGACAGCCGGGTGCGTTTACATCCTTTTTTGGACCGGATCCGCTAAATCTCCTTGGGGTTGTGATATTGACGTCGCTTGGAACATGGGGGCTTCCGCAGATGATTGGAAAGTTTTACGCAATCAAAGACGAGAAAGCCATCAATACAGGAACCGTCATCTCGACCTTATTTGCCTGCGTCGTGGCCGGTGGAAGCTATTTTCTGGGAGGATTCGGTAGGCTGTTCGATGGCAGCGCTATCTATGATGAGGGCGGAAATGTAGTATTTGACAGCATCGTTCCTCACATGCTTTCCACATTGCCGGACATACTCATAGGCGTGGTGGTGGTGCTCGTACTTTCCGCATCTATGTCAACACTGGCCTCACTCGTACTCACTTCAAGTTCAACGCTAACGCTGGACTTCCTGAAGGACAATGTTATGAAGAATGTGAGCGAAAAGAAACAAGTCAGGACGATGCAGGTTCTGATCGTATTCTTTATCGCGGTCTCCGTTGTGATTGCACTTGACCCGCCGACCTTTATCGCTCAGCTCATGGGAATCTCATGGGGTGCGCTGGCAGGAGCGTTCCTGGCGCCGTTCTTGTATGGGCTGTATTGGAGAGGGGTCACGAAGGCAGCCGTATGGGCCAGCTTCGCGGCAGGAGTAGGTATCACGGTGTCCAACATGTTCCTGCACTATATCGCGTCACCAATCAACGCTGGAGCGATAGCGATGGTTGCGGGTCTTGTCGTAGTACCGATCGTCAGCATATTGACACCAAAGCTCAAGAAAGAACATATAGATGAAATCTTTACATGCTATGAGGAAAAAGTTACAATCACCAAGAAACGTTCGCTCGAAGCAAACTAGATAAATTGTGAAAAAAGTGTGAACTGGGACGTGATCAAATTCAATTTTCTTACGTCCTAATTCACACTTATATTAATATCAATCAAGGAAAGTGATTATATTTGTCACTTTCTTTTTTTGTATGCATATGTTAGGATATAGAAGTATAAAAAAGAACAACAAAGTTGATTTATATTTATCTGATAAGTATGATGTGATACATGATATTTCAGATAATTATCAATGTATAGAACAAGTAGAAGGAGAGAGTGTAATGAAGAATTTTGAGAAGTATGAAAGACAGTATTTTATGCCGCCAGAGGTTACATATGACTGGGTGAAGAAGGAATATATCGATCACCCTCCTATCTGGTGCAGCGTAGATTTGAGAGATGGCAACCAGGCGCTTATCGAGCCTATGAGTCTTGAAGAAAAGCTGGAGTTCTTCCAGATGCTGGTAGACATAGGCTTTAAAGAGATAGAAGTGGGATTTCCAGCCGCCTCGGAGACGGAATATCAGTTTATGCGGACATTGATTGAGAAAAACATGATACCGGAAGATGTTACGGTACAGGTTTTGACCCAGGCCAGAGAACACATTATCAAAAAGACATTCGAGGCGGTAAAGGGTGCACCGCATGCAGTCATACATCTGTATAATTCCACGTCTGTAGCCCAGAGGGAGCAGGTATTTAAGAAAACCAAAGAGCACATTATGAAGATTGCGGTAGATGGGGCTAAGCTGTTAAAGGAACTTGCCGATGAGACAGAGGGCAACTTTACATTCCAGTACAGCCCGGAGAGTTTTCCTGGGACAGAAGTGGATTATGCAGTCGATGTGTGTAATGCTGTATTGGACGTGTGGCAGCCATCTGGGGACAATAAAGCTATCATCAATATACCGACCACGGTAGAGAACGCCATGCCGCATGTATTTGCCAGCCAATTAGAGTACGTGCACAAACATCTGAATTACCGGGACAATGTAATCCTGTGCCTGCACCCCCACAATGACCGCGGCAGCGGAGTGGCGACCGCGGAAATGGGAATGCTGGCAGGAGCCGACAGGATAGAAGGAACACTGTTCGGTAACGGGGAACGTACCGGCAATGTGGATATCATCACTCTGGCTATGAACATGTATTCCCACGGTGTGGATCCAGGACTCGACTTTTCTAATATGGGAGAAATACGTGAGAAATACGAACAGCTTACGAGAATGCACGTGTATGAGAGGCAGCCATATGCAGGGGATCTTGTATTTACTGCATTTTCCGGATCGCATCAGGATGCGATAGCGAAAGGAATGTCATGGAAGGATGACGGGAAAAGCGGCAAATGGACCGTACCTTACCTTCCGATTGATCCGCAGGATGTTGGCAGAAGGTATGATTCAGATGTCATCAGGATCAACAGCCAGTCCGGAAAGGGCGGCGTGAACTATATATTGAAGCAGAGCTACGGCATCAATCTCCCGGAAAAGATGCGGGAGGAGGTCGGTTATCTGGTGAAAGATGTCTCAGACAAAGCGCACAAAGAGCTGACGCCGGACTGGGTATACCAGATATTCTCCGACAACTATGTAAATACGAAGCCGGTGTTCCATATAGACGAGTGCCACTTTAAACAGGTAGACGGAATCACGGCAGAAACGACTATCAACCACGGCGGTGAAGCTCATGTGATTACGGCCATGGGAAACGGACGTCTGGATGCGGTGAGCAATGCAATCAAACAGTATTTTAACATCAGTTATGAACTCACCTTCTACGAAGAACATTCATTAACAAAAGGGTCATCCTCCAAAGCCGTGGCATATGTAGGCATTATCTGCAACGGAAAGGCGCTGTGGGGCGTAGGTATCGACGCAGATATCATCAGTGCATCTATTGAGGCGCTGACGGTAGCTGTCAACAAGATAGAGGCCATAGGAAGTTCTGATACGTGTAAAGATGCTAGAATGATTGAAATATTGAACTATATCCAGGCAAATTATATTGATATAACACTGGATGACTTATCAGAAAAGTTCTTTCTGTCAAAACCGTATCTCTCAAAATACATTAAAGAGAAGTCAGGGATGACATTTGGAGATTTGGTAAAGAAAATTCGAATGAAAAAAGCGAGGGCTCTGCTGAAAAGCAGCAATATGACAGTAGAAAATATAGCACTCTCCGTCGGATACCAGAACGTAGAGCACTTCAACCGGCTTTTTAAAAAAGCATATAGTATAACACCGATGCAATTCAGGAATCAGAAGTAAGTGGGGGTTTCGTAAATTAGGACGCCGCTGGGGAGGCAGGGGGCATCTGCTTTACTGGCACGGGCGGGGACGGCTGTGTGACGCTGCTGGCGGTCGGAAGGAATTTATCTGTGCCGGTATATTAATAAAAAAGCTGAGCGAGTGAAAACCTTTGGCAAAATGGAATTATAATTATAATGAGGAAGAGCCGGAATCAGGTACAGGGCTGTTATGTGAGATAACATCCCTTGCCTGACTCCGGCTCTTCCTGCAGCAACGGCGTGTACGCCACGCTGCAAACGTTTAACTGCGATAATATACAACGTTTTAAACTGTATGTGCTGTATACACTAAGCTTGCTACTATTTTCCATCCAGCTGACGCAGCCAGCGTTCATCCGCTGGCCGGTAACGTCACACGGCCGCTCACGCCCTTGTTAGTAAAGTAGATAGCGGACGGGGAGCCGGGTGGGAGATGCGCAGGTGTAAGCGGGAGAGGCGGAGAATCCTTTCCGTAGCCCTTATCCTGCGGGATGCAAGCCGCTATCGGCG
>NZ_KQ236743.1:914569-935775 GCF_001185345.1 Dorea sp. D27
AGGAAGAGCCGGAATCAGGTACAGGGGCTGTTATGTGAGATAACATCCCTTGCCTGACTCCGGCTCTTCCTGCAGCAACGGCGTGTACGCCACGCTGCAAACGTTTAACTGCGATAATATACAACGTTTTAAACTGTATGTGCTGTATACACTAAGCTTGCTACTATTTTCCATCCAGCTGACGCAGCCAGCGTTCATCCGCTGGCCGGTAACGTCACACGGCCGCTCACGCCCTTGTTAGTAAAGTAGATAGCGGACGGGGAGCCGGGTGGGAGATGCGCAGGTGTAAGCGGGAGAGGCGGAGAATCCTTTCCGTAGCCCTTATCCTGCGGGATGCAAGCCGCTATCGGCGCGCATTCCGCAGGGTTAGGGATACGTGAAATAGTCGGAGCCTCGTACGCATCGAAGCATCTGCCACCCGGCTCCCCGCCCGCCGCCTAATTTACTTAAACTTACATTACATGAACATATTGCCTGTTCCTACATAACGTATTCCATTTTCAAATACCTTCCTGCCGCCGAGTGTCACAAGCTTTACATCGTTCAGGCAGGTAATATCGCTGCTCAAGTCACCACCTACGACGAGAAGATCGGCGTCCAGCCCTTCTTTTACAAGGCCACGTTCGTCCTCCACGCCAAGTACCTTTGCAGGATTGGAAGTTGCAGTCTGAATCGCCTGAACCGGGGTGATTCCGTATTCCACCATATACTGCAGCTCACGGGGAAGCGGGAGAAGAGGAGATTGGTACATGACCATATCTGTCCCGGCGATTACGGTTACGCCAGTGTCATAAAACTCTTTAAAATGTTCTTTATAGGCTTTGTATGCCGGTTCAAAATACTGGTAATCTTTCATCTCTTTCTGCATAACCGGATCATTGACCGGAGCGCCTGCATTCTTTTCCACGTTCTCGTTGCAGATATCGTAAAGGAGCGTGTAAGCCATGATTGTCGGCGTCCAAGCGATGCCCTTTTCCGCCATCTGCCTTGCGTGGTCAAGCGTCATGAAGGTGGCATGCTCAATCGTGTCGAAACCTGCGTCGATACACATCTGTATGCCTGGGTTCGTCCCTGCGTGGACACCACATTTGATTCCACGCCTGTGGCATTCATCAACCGCGGCATCTAATTCCTCCTGGGTGTATTCGGGGATGTGGGAACGGTGGGTAGTCAATATCTTTACCCACTCGGCACCGTCACGTACCTGCCTGCGGATTTCCTTGCGGACTTCCCATGGGCCATCAACCTGTGCGACTTCTTCCCACCCGTGTCCTCCGGACATGCACATGCCCGTATCGGTATGGGTTATATGAGGAATGGTTACAAACCCCTTCTCGGCCGCCAGCTTCAGATTCTTGCATACTCCGCGGGCGGAAGACATGTCACGGACGGAAGTGATTCCACGCTCGAAAGCAGACTGCGCATGTTGCAGCGCATAGAGCATGACGAGCTGTGGGCCGTAATTGAAGCTGTCTGGCTGAGAATACCAGTAAGCAAGGTGGACATGCATATCAAACAGGCCGGGAAGAAGAGTGGCATCTCCGTAATCCTTATATTCTTCTCCCGGAAATTCTTTCATAAGCGTTTCCTTTGCACCGATTTTTTTAATCTTTCCGTCAGCCCCGGTAAGAACTGCTCTGTTTTCAAGGACAGACTTACCATCGCCTGTCATCAGATATCTTGCTGCAATAATCATCGTCAAAACCTCCTTATAATAGAACCGGTATTGGATAACATACCGGCTCCTTGTCAACTTAAACCGCGCGGGTATACGCTTTCAGCCATTCCCGTTCCTCATCATTCAGGTGCGGGCCTATCTTTTCATATACATCCTTATGGTAATTATTCAGCCATTCCCGTTCAGATCTGCTCATTTCTTCGGGATCGATTCCATCCAGATCGATTGGAGCAAAAGTAATTGTCTCAAAATGCATGAACTGGCCGTATTTGTTCTGCACACCTTTACGCACGATAAACTCATTTTCAATGCGGATGCCAAACTGACCGTCCTCGTAGATACCAGGCTCATCTGTGATTACCATGCCTTCTTCCAGCTGATGGTGCTCGTTCTTGCTCGGAACGACATACCAGCGGAAGCCTGTCGGCGGCTCGTGGACATTGGCAAGGTAACCGACACCGTGCCCGGTGCCGCACTGGAAATCGAGATCCAAATCCCAGATCGGACCTCTTGCGAGTACATCAAGATTGTAGCCATAGCATCCGTATAAGAATTTGGCACGGGAGAGATTCATCATGGCACGCACGACCGCAGTAAAATACTTCTTCATCTGTCCGTCTACAGACCCTAGGACGAAGGTTCTTGTTATGTCTGTGGAGCCTTCGTAGTAACCGCCGCCCGTATCGTTTAAGAAGAATGCGCCGGCTTTCAGCGCGACATCGGTCTCCCCGCTCGGAGAGTAATGCATCATGGCCGCGTGGTCTGCATAGGCGCAGAGAGGCTCAAAGCTGTCTCTTATGTATCCTTCCTGTTCGGAACGGAATTGTGTCAGCTTCTCAGCCGAACTGAGCTCCGTGATGGTCTCCTTGTCATAACGGGTCTTCACCCAGTACATAAACTTTGTGACGGCTACCCCGTCTTTGATATGCGCGGCTCTGATATTATCAAGCTCGACGGGATTCTTCATGGCTTTCATGAGAATCGTAGGATTAGCTGTGGTCACAATATTGCAGGATATGTTCTTGAAAAGAGCATAGTTCGTCTTCATCGGATCAATCATAATGGTCTCACATGCATCCAGTTCCTTAATATCGCTGTAGATATTGTTATAAGGGTGGATAGCCACATTAACTTTGGCCAGCTCCTCGTGAATCCGGGCATCCAGTTTGCTCTCGTCCACGTATAAATCAACACCATCCATCCTGACGACAGCGTAGGAGAGCAGAAGCGGGAAGAAGTCAATATCATCCCCACGCAGGTTTAAAAGCCAGCACACGTCATCCAAAGATGCAATGGCATGCAGCGACGCTCCATTTTCCCTCATTACATCACGGACACGTGAGAGCTTGGAGGCAGCGCTTTCACCCGAATACTTTTCTTCCAGGAAAAATGCCGGCTTATCGGAAAGCGGTGGCCTGTCCGCCCAGACAGTGTCAATCAAATCTTCCGAATAATCGAGACGAATATGCTTAGAAGAAAGAGCAGCCTCAAATTCCTGCCCCTCGCCCATTGACAGGACACGTCCGTCAAATGCAACCGTTCCGCCTTCCGAAACTACATCGGCCAGAAATTCCGTCACCGATGGAGTATCCCCGACAAACATCTTCATCAGGCGGACACCGCTGCCTTCTAACTCATTCGTCGCCTGGAAGAAGTACCTGCCGTCGGTCCACAGCCCCGCGTCGTCCATCGTGATGACAGCCGTTCCATAGGATCCGCTGAACCCGGTGATGAATTTTCTCGCTTTAAAATGTTCCCCGACATATTCGCTTTGATGGAAATCGGCGGTGGGAACGACGTAAGCGTCAATACCCTTCTCAGCCATCAGAGCGCGCAGCCTGGAAATTCTTTCTGAAACGTCCATAAGATATACCTCCTTGAAAATAACCTCTTTTTATAACAATAATGTACCACAAAACAGACTAAAGTACAAACTGAAGTATGAAAAATATAAAGGGCGGGGCACTGGCAAAAGCAAAAAACAGAACCCATGGACCGGATTCCCGGCATGGGCTCTGCTTTATTCCATATTCAATTGATTATTCGGACTGCTCCAGCTTATCGAGCTTGCCGCTGAAGATCCAAAGAATAAGACCAAGCGCAATTACGACAACTGCAAGTCCGCCGTATCCTTTTGCAAATGCAATAGTCTTTAACCATGCATATACAGGTGGATAAGCATACTGTGCGATAAATACCGCGATTGGCCAGAAGCCTAACAGAAGACCAAGTACCTTCGCAGGCGCAATCTTGGAGATGAAGGAGTTCCCCAGAGGGGAGAATACCATTTCTCCGACTGACATCAGCAGACATACAAGTGCTAACCATAAGACAGAAGCCTGGCCCTCGCCTCTGATAACATCAGCGATAACCATTACGATGTAGGATACGCCTACGAGCATGGTGCCAAGTGCTGTCTTTTTGAACATACTCATGTCACCCTTCGGACGCTTCGCCATCTTAGCCCACAGTACAGCAAGCGCCGGACCTAAGATGATACATACGAGAGCGTTGATAGAGTCGAACCATGAAGTAGGTATCTGGAAGTTACCGATATACCAGTTCGCATGGTTCAGGAAGGAAGCTCCGTTGCCATAGCCGAAATAGTAGTACGCAGGCATGTAGGCCATGTACCATACCATCCAGAATACGGCGGAGAACAACGTTACAAGGATAACTGCGATAATACGCTTCCAGTCGCCTGATGTAAGCGGCTTGGACTCTTCAGCGTCTTTCTTGTCCTTAGCGACGAACTCTCTCTGGTCATGCTTGAATGGCTTCTTTCCGGCATCGCCGAGAGCTCTGCCGTTGAAGATGAACCATGCAGCATCGATGAACAAGAAGATTGCACAAACTAAGAATACTGTGTTAAAGCTTAACTTAAGTCCGCCAAGACCTGTCGTTGCCGTGATGGCAAGGAACGTCGTACCGATGAAGGAACCGATATTAACGAAGGAATACTGAATTGAGAAAGCAGAATTCAATTCATCCTTATCGTGGAATAACAGTCCGTTTACACCGGATAAGTTACCTTTGAACAGACCAGTACCAATGGATACGAGAACAATCATTGCCCAAACAAGGCCCATAGAGTGGGCCTGCCATGTACACAGGTAGCCAATCCCCATTAAAATCATACCTGCAGCCACGCAAATTCTCGGGCTTAACCAGTGGTCCGCTATGTATCCGCCGAACATAGGCGTGATATACGTCCATGCTACGAAGGAAGCAGACATGGCAGCACCCTCTACATCGGTAAGACCAAGCCCACCTTTGGCAGCCTCAGTTGCAATCCAGATGGCTAACAGGTATTTCACTGTGTAGAATGCCAGACGCTCGAATGTAAATCCGAGAGCACAAACATAGAAGCCAAACGGTCTGCGTTTCTTTACTGCTGTTTCCATACTTATTACCTCCCAATATTAGGTTATTTTTGTTTTAAATATCTGGAACCCCACCAGCAATATTTAAAACTTTATCGAGATAGATAATAGCACAAATCAGACTATAGTACAACTCGTTTTTAAGAAAAAGTTAATAAATATTTTAGGAATTTATTGGTGTTCTGGCAAGGTGATTTGGTGCTGAATTAGCAGGATAAAGTCATTTGACTCATAATTGACATATTAATTATGAGCGCTTGTGTTATACTTTAGTACAGATATAAATGTCCACGATGAACGAAAATATTTTGTAACAAAACCTGGATAGCAGACTCTTATATATAAGGAGGCAGGGCGGATGGATGAATTTGAAGAAATCTATGCAAGAAATCTGAAAAGTGTATACCGCTTTCTATTGAGACTCAGCGGCAGCCCGGATATCGCGGAAGAACTGACGCAGGAGACGTTCTTTCTTGCATTTGAGCATCTGGACCGGTTCCGGGGGACATGTAAGATATCGGTCTGGCTCTGTCAGATTGCCAAACATTCCTATTATGCGTGGTGTAGAAAGAACAAAGCTCTGGAACCGGAGGAAAGTCTGGAAGAATATAGGAGCCGGGACAACGTGGAGGCAGCGGTGGTGGCTGCAGACGAGAGAAGGCGGATTCATAAGATACTGCACGGACTAGCAGAGCCGTACAAGGAGGTATTTACCCTGCGGGTGATGGGAGAATTGTCTTACAGAGATGTCGGCCGGCTCTTTAAGAAGTCGGAATCCTGGGCCAGAGTAACGTACTACAGGGCAAAATGCATGATTCAGGAAAGGTTAGGGGGAGATGGAAATGACGAGTTGTAACATCATACAGGATTTGCTGCCGCTTTATCTGGACAACGCCTGCAGCAAGGAGAGCAGGGAGCTTGTGGAGGAACATCTCGCGCGCTGCGCCGCATGCCGAAAGCAGAAAGAGATGATGGAGCAGGGAATAGGGATCGGTGAAGACTTCATAGCGCAGAACATGAAAGAGGAGAGGCTGTTGGAACAGGGCAAAAAAAATATTGAACAAAAAGCGAAAAAGGATATTCTCGTAAAAGCGGCCTTTGTGGATGTCGTCCTGAATATCTTGAGCATCGGTCTGACTGTCATGTATATATGGAAAATGGTACGGAAAGGCATGGCGATGGAGTATCTGTTTTCCTATGGTCCATTGCTGCCCTCTGTTCTAATCATGTTTCTCATATCAGAATATATATTTCTTGTAAAGGACAGAAAAAATAAAGAGACTTTTGTATCACAGATGATGACGGCGGCTTCTATCTTGATGAAAGCAGCCTGTTTCGTAATTGCCAGTATCATAGGCATCGCGATTCTCGTTGCCGGTATATAACGTGTGTGGATGCAGCTGAGGGATGCAGCTTTATAACGAGGGAGGGACAGCATATGACAGAGGAGAAAAGAAAAGCAGAAAGAGACGATGCGCCGCGTGACGCAGGACGGGTGCTTGGCATAGGCATGTCTGTTGTATTTATATGTTCCACCATGTTCTTCAAATGGCTGACGTTCGCAGGGAAGAGGTACACGCTGCCCCTGTTTTTGAAAGCGGTGCATGAATGCGGAGGACTGCCGGAGTATTACAGCCTGGTGACAAAGACCGCGCTTGAAGCGGTGCCATACGATAGCGCATATGCTGAGTTTCTGCCATCCTACTTTCTTATGTACCTGATTGCGGCGGCAGTACTCTTAAGCGTGATAAGGATAGTGCTGCTCGCCTTCCGCAAAAATCCACGGTTTCTGAGATATATGATCTATGGCATGGTGCTGGCAGCGTTTCTAGTACTCGTTACATTCGGGGGGTATTTGCCGGATGCCGGGCTGATTCTATCTGTTATCGCTGTCGGAGCTGATTGTCTGGGCGGGCTATATCTGGAACAGAGACGGCAAATCCGGAAAGAGGCTGAGTTACGGAAACGGGAAGATACAAAAGAGAAGGAAGAAAGAAAGCGGAGAAGATATTTTCCCGGCAAGTATGACCGTGGTTTTTATCACATTGTATGGAGAAACTTCGTCCATAACCGGAAGAGCTATATTCTGTTTATCGCAGGTGCAGGCGGAATCGTGACGGTGCTTCACACGCTGCTCGGGGTGCAGAGCGGGCTTAAGTCGAGTGGCACCGGAATCGGCACCGGATATGACAATGGGATGCAGCGCATACTGGGAGAGATACTTCCGGTAGCTGCATGCTTTTCTGTCCTGATACTAGCACTTATTATCACGCACTATCTCAGGACGCGGATGCGCAATTACAGTATTTTTTACAGCCTTGGCATAAGGAAGACTACGCTGAGACTCATCATCGCCTTGGAGTATGCGGCCTGTCTGCTGATTTCTCTGGCTGCGGGGCTGCTTCTGGCCGATGGGCTGCTCCTCTTGGCAGGAAAGACGGTGTTTGCCGGTATAGCAGAGGCCGGCGGCTGGTCGACGGGGGGAGTTAAGACAATGGCGGCGGCCGCAGGAATATATGCCGCTACGGTGACAGCGTCTTCTCTCGTCAATTATCATCTGTTTGAACACAAGAGCCTGTTTCAGATATCTACAAGAAAGCAGGAGGCGGAGAAGATTCCACGCCGGTTCCTCATTCCCGGAATCGGGGCCGGAATGGCTGCCACGGCAGTTTCGGCCGTACGGTACTGGCTGCCTCCGGAGACGGAGAAGTTCTCCGCTAATGTGTGGACGCTTGCAGGTTCGTTTGTGCTGTTTTACTTTTTATTTGCCAGGATAACTGCAGCCCGGGCCGGACGAACGACAGCGCACGGGGAAAACCTGCTGTCCATCCTGCCGTGGAGGTACCGGTTTAAGACAAATTACCGGTTCTGGTATCTGCTCTTTGCATTTCATCTTCTTTCTGGCATGATTTATATTCCGGAATTTGCCGCTGTAGAGGCTGTTGGGAGCATGGATAAGCTCTACCCATACGACTTCGTCTGTATGTCTTATGAAGAGGACGAGGACTTTTTTGCAGACTTGTCTGCTACTTACGCTGCCGATATCCATACGCTGCCTATGCTCAGGTGTACGACGCCTCTCGGTGCGCCATACACGTGGGAGCAGGCCGCCGCCAATCAGTATATGGGGGTCATGTGGCCCCAGGGGCAGCATATCACAGTGTCAGAGACATCCTATCGGGAGCTCAAGAAGGCCTTGGGGGAGCAGGCAGAGGATGGACCGGGACTGAAAGAGAATGAGGTCCATGTAGTGTTCCAGCAGGACACCTCGGTCAAAAGCCATCCGCTGGAATGGTATATAGGGGACAAGGAACCGAGGCTTCGTATCGGCCAGCCTCTTAGGAGCTATAACTTTATGGAAAGGGAGAGCCTGTTTCCGACGTACAAGATGAAGAGCAGCGAACGCGGCAATCTGACAGGAATGTTCCAGCAGGGCCGGCAGGAGAATATTGTAGTGCTTGCTGACAGCTTGTTTGAAAGATCCTATCATGACGCAGAGGGAAGGGAAGGACCTGTCTGTCTGAAGCTTATCAAATGCAGCAGTGGGAATTATGGAAAGATAGAACAGGAGCTCGGCGCATTTGCTAAGGAGCATAAAGAGGATGCCTCCTGGGATGACAGGATACAGCCCTGCTATGCAAAAAAAGCGGCAGCGGCAGAGGCGGCGGCAGAGCATTACTTTAAGAAAGCCGCCTGCCTGGCAGTACTTGCCGTACTCTTGATGGGAAGCTTCTTCCTATTCTTTATCAAGTATGGGCTGGAGCAGGAGGAACTGGCGCAGAAGTTCTCCCAGCTCAAATGCTTGGGCATGCCGCAGAAGGAACGGCGCCGTCTCCTTCGAGGGGAGATGGCGAAGATGGTGTGGGGAAGCTATGTGCCCGCAATCCTGCTGTCCATTCCATTTATATGTGCCGTGGCGGTGAAAAGGATGTATACGGCAGGGGAGACTGCAGCATTTCTTAAATCCGTGAGCATATTACTTTTGTGCTATACGTTACTTTACGCGGCTGTCACGGGAGTGCTTGGGGAGTATTATATGCGGGCGGTTCCGGGAGTCGGGAGAAAGCAAAGGAGGCAGTTATGGGGACGATCTTAAAGGCAGAAGAACTGGTAAAGACATATAATACGCAGCAGGTTCCGGTACTGAAAGGAATCAGCCTCTCTGTAGAGGAAGAAGAATTTATTGCGGTGATGGGCCGTTCTGGCTGTGGAAAGACGACGCTCTTAAAGATTCTCGGCCTGATGGATGAACCGACCGAAGGCAAGATCTATGTAAATGGCCGGGAGACCGCAACTCTGTGGGAGGAGGAGATCTCGGACATCCGAAGGAAAGGAATGGGGTTTGTGTTTCAGGATTACAATCTTATGGACAGCCTGACTGTGGAAGAAAATATTATGCTTCCGGCTATCCTGGATAAGATGGAGCCTGGGCGGAGGAAAGAGAAGATGGAACAGCTGACAGCACAGTTTCAAATCAGCGGCCTGACGGAGAAATATCCGTTCCAGATGTCCGGCGGGGAGAGGCAGAGGACTGCGCTCTGCCGCGCCCTCATGAATGATCCGGACCTGATTCTTGCCGACGAACCTACCGGCAACCTGGATTCTGCCATGGGTGAGGAGGTAATCCGGTGGTTCCAGCGGCTGAATGAGGAGTGGCACAAGACGGTAATCATCGTTACCCACGACCCTAAGATTGCCAGCAGGTGCAAGAAAGTGCTGCTGCTGAAGGATGGGTTACTCATAAAAGAACTGATCCGGGACGGGACGGAAGCATTTTACGAAGAAATACTTGAAAATACAGCCGGACTGTGAGTGCTGTCCGACAGTCCGGCTGGAAACTGCGGCCCGGCCTCCGTTATAGGTAAGTAAGTGCAGGAGTCAGACTTGCCAAAAAAGGGGATTTGGAGTAGAGTATGCTTAAGTGTGTTCTATGAGGAAACGGGGGAAAGGTCTGCATGAAAAAACAAAGGGAAAAAATTGAGGGAAAACATATTTCTGCCATTGCCTGTGTTCTTGCAGTGGCAGTTACTTTCTTGCTTCCGTGGGCTTATCTGGGGCCGGAAAAGTATACGCTGTATGGATTTTTCAGGGCGATATATGCCGCGGGAGGGATTGCGGCATATGCGCCGGATGGCGGAAACATATACGCGTCATACGTAGTGACTTATCTGGCGCTTGCGGGGGTCCTTCTCGTCGCAGTCCATGAAGTGCTGCTTTTTTTCAACATAAGAAGCAGAATTTTGAATACGGCTATGTACGGTTGTACATTTATCTATTTTACCGGATATACGATATTTGGGGGATATGACGCGGGTCCGGCACTTTTCGCGTTTGTCGCCATCATGGGGTTAGAGTTTCTCGTGGTACTCTACCTGGAACAGAGTAAAGAGATCAATGAAAATTATCGGCTTATGAAGAAAAGGGAGCGGGAAGAAAAAGCAGAACGGAGACGCCGCCTCCATTTCCCGGGCAGGTATCCGCGAGAATTCTATTCTGTAATCTGGGATAATTTCAAATATAAATGGAAGAATTATATACTTTTTATCTTAAGCGGTGTATTTTCCGCTACATTTCTGACTGTGGCGATTGGGATGAACTATATTCTCCGCAAGGTCCACTCCATAGAAGACATCGTTCTCGGGACCGGGATGCAGCAGATCCTTATTCGCGCTGTCGGCCTTATCATGTTTCTTACCATATTCCTGACTGCATTTGTATTCTCATACTATATCAAAAGCAGGATGTCTGATTACCGTATGTTCACGGTTCTCGGAATCCGAAGCAGGACCCTGTCCGTCATCATGATGGTGGAATACGCAGGAAGCCTTCTTATTTCTTTCATCGCGGGCATTGCCGCCGGCACGGGCATATTGCTGTACATGAGGCACCTTCTTGTCAATAAGCTCGGCACGGGTGTCATCGTATCGAGTATCGGGCCTGCCATCTATCTGTTTGCGCTGATTGGCTATGTCATTGTACTTATGATAGCCACTGCCATCAATTATGAGTCCTATCTCCGTGTGAGAGATTCCTTTGCGTCTGTAAAAGACGTGGCGAGGGAAAAGATTCCGGGAAGATTCCTCATACCTGCCAGTTTGCTGGGATTAGAGTTCATACGTTCCAGCATCTCTAGTTACGCGGACACGAGCATATGGACCGTATTCTATTTTGCGTTCGGCCTCTATCTTGCGATTACGTACGGAAAGGCACTTCTGATGAAGTGGACGGATAAGTCAGACCGGTATTTTTACCGGCACCTCCTGGAAAAGATTCCTTTTTATTACCGTTTTAAGAAAAACTGCAGATATCTGGTCATGCTCACCACCATCCATCTCCTTGCACTTGGGCTGTTTCTCATACAGTTCTGCGGCAATCTGATTGCAAAGCCGGCTGAAGAATTAATTCCATATGATTTTGTGCTGACGATGCATGAGGGGGATGAAGATACCGTAGCAGGCATAGAGCAGAAATATGATGCAAGGGCCGACCTCTATCCAATGATTCGGGTTACGACACCGACAGGAAATTCGTTTGACTTTATGGCGACACTCATCATGTTTGCCCCTCCGGGGCAGAACATCGGAATCTCCGAGGCAACTTACCGAAAGCTTTACGAGGCACGGGGGCTTCCCGAGCCATCCCCGCTTGGCTTAGAGGAGGACGAGATTCATATCGTCTTTCAACAGGACAGCTCTTATAAAGTACGTCCAATTGACGCATCGGCCGGAGCAGGGATTGAGAACCCATATCTGAAGCTGGGCCAGCCACAGGGTGGCGGGGAGTATGCGCAGTGGAGGGTCAAAGATTATGAGTGTAAGATTCTGACTGGCATGCTGCAACGGGGATCGCAGGAGAATCTTGTGGTGTTTTCGGATGATTATTTCAATAGTGCATATGCAAAAACAGAGGAAGGCATCAGAAACCTCTGCCTTCTAAATGTGCCGGAGGAGCATTACGCAGATGTGGACAGGGAACTGCAGACCCTTCGTGAGAAGCATATCGTCGATGAATCCTATGACTATGATATCCGGGTGTACTATGGGAGTCGGCAGACCGTCAGGGATATAGTGTCTGAACGCTATACAAATGAGGTGGTTTATGCATTTGTCATCCTGATGCTTGCCGCCTGTGCATGCTTCCTGACCTATATCAAATTCTCTTTCGAGGCAGGCGATATCTGCCGCCGGTATGGATTTTATGACTGCATGGGCATGCACGAACGGGAACAGATGAAGACAATCAGAAAAGAGATGTGGCCCTTTGCCGTGGCGCCGGTTCTTATCAGCACCGTGACCGCGGCCATCTATACGGCCCTCGTATTCCGGCTTAGGACATATGAATCTTCACAGATTATGAACTATATCAAGACAGGGGGGACGATGGCCGCCGTGTATCTCATCATACAAGCTGCCTGGATGGCATGGCTCGTGTATCAGATGGAACGTAAGATAAAGAAAAGCAGGATAAATGTAGGGAGGCAGGAAGTGTAAATGAAAGAGAAGATAATAGAGACAAAAGGATTGGTCCACAATTATAAAGTGGAGACAAGGCAGAGCGTAGAGGTCCATGAAATCCATGTCCTCAAGGGAATTGACTTTGCGGTGGAAAAAGGGGAATTTGTCGGTATTATGGGAAAATCCGGCTGTGGAAAGACTACGTTCCTCAAGCTTCTTGGAATGCTGGAAAGACCTACGGGAGGAACCGTTATCTTTAAGGGTATGGATACAGAGGAACTGTGGAAGGATGAACTGGCAGACATAAGGAGACGCCAGATTGGTTTCGTATTCCAGGACTTTTACCTGATGGACAGCCTGTCCGTGATGGACAACATCAAACTGCCGATGATACTGGACAAAGCAGAACCTGAGGCGATGAAAAAGAAGGTGGAAGAGCTGACGGAGCAGTTCGGCATCACCGGCTTGCTGTATAAGGCGCCTTACGAGCTCTCCGGCGGAGAAAAGCAGAGGGTCGCCATATGCAGGGCGCTGATCAACAATCCGGAGGTGGTTCTGGCCGACGAGCCGACGGGGAACCTGGATTCCAAGTCCGGGCAAGTCGTCATAGACGCATTGTGCAAGATCAACGATGAACTGGGCAAGACGGTCGTGATGGTGACACATGACTCCCGTCTGGCCAGCTTCTGTAAAAAAATCATCATGCTCAAAGACGGAGAAATCATTGATACGATTGAGAGGAGAGACAGCCGGGAAGGCTTCTACCATCAGATACTCGACAAAACAACAGAATTATAGACAGGCTTCGGTGTGTGAAAAAAATATCAATTTTACGACGAAAAAGATTGCTATTTTCAATTCGTTATTATACAATATAATTGGCAAAAATTTGGTTTTACTTTTAGATGTTTCATGCTAAAGAACCTGATTTAGAATATGTAAGAAAATGGAGGGCTAGACTATGGACAACTTGGCAACAGGAAGTGCAGCGGGCAATAGAATAGAATCGTTGCTCGACGCAGGAAGCTTTGTTGAGATAGGTGGGGCGGTTACAGCCAGATCTACTGATTTCAACATGCAGGAAAAAGAAACTCCGGCAGACGGTGTCATAACCGGATATGGAGTGATTGACGGGAATCTGGTTTATGTGTACAGCCAGGATGCCTCCGTGCTGAACGGGGCTATCGGCGAGATGCATGCCAGAAAGATTGCTAACATCTACGATATGGCTATGAAGATGGGCGCACCGGTCATCGGTCTTGTGGACTGTGCAGGACTGAGGCTTCAGGAGGCGACAGATGCGCTGGAAGCATTTGGCAGCCTGTATCTGAAACAGACGATGGCATCAGGCGTCATTCCCCAGATTACTGCTGTCTTCGGGACATGCGGCGGAGGGCTGGCCGTTGTTCCGGCGCTTACCGACTTTACTTTTATGGAGAGTAAGAGAGGAAAATTATTCCTGAATTCTCCAAATGCAATTCCAGGAAATGAAATGTCTAAATGCGATACATCATCCGCGCAGTTCCAGAGCGAAAGTGCAGGCCTCGTCGATGACATCGGAACGGAGGAAGAGATTATTAGCAGCATACGATCTTTGATATGTATGTTACCATGTAATAATGAAGAAGATGCCTCTTATAATGAGTGCGCGGACGACTTGAACCGTGTTTGTACCGGTATAGAAAATGCGTCAGAAGATACGGCGATAGCCCTCGCCCAGATATCAGACAGCAATATCTTCTTTGAGACGAAGAAGCACTATGCAAAAGATATGGTTACCGGCTTCATACGTCTGAACGGAATGACAGTCGGCGCGGTGGCGAACCGTTCTAAAGTATATGATTCAGAGGCAGAATCCACGGCTGAGTTTGACGGTTCCCTTTCGGCAGACGGAGCCAAGAAAGCTGCTGAATTTGTGGAATTCTGCGACGCGTTTAATATACCGGTTCTCTCATTGACTAATGTGTCTGGATTTGAGGCAAGCAAGTGTGCGGAAAAGAATCTGGCCAGAGAAGCTGCAAAGCTTACTTATGCATTTGCGAACGCAACTGTGCCGAAAGTAAATGTCATTGTCGGCAAAGCTTATGGAAGTGCGTACGTGACCATGAACAGCAAAGCTATCGGTGCTGATATGGTATATGCATGGCAGGATGCAGAAATCGGAATGATGGATGCCTCTCTTGCGGCTAAGATCATGTATGCGGGCGCTGATGCGGAAGTGATCAAGGAAAAAGCTTCTGAATATAGAGAAGTCCAGTCGAGCCCGCTGGCGGCGGCCAGAAGAGGTTATGTGGATACGATCATTGCACCGGAAGATACGAGGAAATATGTAATCGGAGCATTCGAGATGTTATTCACAAAGAGAGAAGACCGCCCGGTAAAAAAACACGGAACGGTTTAGAGAGGTGGAGCAAAGTGAAGAAAAAAATTAGCATATTATTCTGCGTGCTGGCGGCCGTCCTCTGCTTTACCGGGTGTGGCAGCAAGCAGAATACCGATGTCGACTATGACAAAGCCACTATAGAGCAGGTGACAGATTTCCTCATTGATTACTGTGCAAGCGCGGATGAAGATACTACAGAACAGTGGAACAGCATGTCAGAATTTGCGATGGAACAGCAGTTCGCGAGTGTCGGGCTTCCGTTTGAACCGGACAGCTTCCTGGGCGCTATCAATGCCTGGAAAGCAGGAATCGACGAATGCGGCGGCTATGTAAGCCATGGCGATTACAAATACACAGCATCCAGAACGGAATTGAAAGTGACTGCAAACGCAGAGTTTGAGGAACGGGACGCAGAAATTACAGTTGTATTCAAAGCGGACACAAGAGGCAATCTGAATCTGGACAGCATGACCGTAGCCGGAGAATATACAAGAGGAGAAATACTCGAAAAAGCAGGACTGAATACAATTCTTGGAATGGGAACAGTGTTTGTCGTACTTATATTCATATCACTGATCATATCCTTATTCCGTTTTATACCGGCAATGCAGAAGGCATTCAGCAGGAAGCCGGAAGAGACCGCGGAAGTTCCGGCTGCAGTTGACAGCGCGCCTGTGGCTGTGGAGCTTGCAAAAGAGGCAGATGACACAGAACTCATAGCAGTTATTTCCGCAGCGGTTGCGGCGGCTGAAGGAACAACCACCGATGGATTCGTCGTGAGAAGCATTAGAAGAAGACCGTCGAACAAATGGAATTCATAGAGGGAAATCAAGGAGGATATAGAAGATGAAAAATTATACGATTACAGTAAACGGCAATGTATACGATGTGACAGTGGAAGAAAAAGGCGCAAACGCTGCTCCGGTGGCACCTGCAGTACCTGCAGCGGCACCGAAGGCTGCCCCGGCGGCACCGAAAGCAGCTCCGAAAGCGTCTGCCGGAGCCGGCTCCATCCAGGTGAAAGCAGGAGCAGCGGGAAAAGTATTCAAAATAGAAGCCAATGTAGGGCAAAGCGTTAAGAAAGGTGATGCCGTAGTCATCATCGAGGCAATGAAGATGGAGATTCCAGTCGTAGCACCGGAAGACGGGACTGTAGCAAGCATCGACGCAGCTGTAGGCGATGCGGTAGAAGCCGGCGCAGTATTAGCTACATTAAACTAAGAAGCATAATAAGTATCATTATGCTTGAAACACGACTGGAGGTTAAAAAATGGATTATATAACAACGACATTAGGAAACCTCGTGCATCAGACAGCATTTTTCAGCCTTTCATGGGGCAATGTAATCATGATTGCTGTGGCATGTGTTTTCCTGTTCTTAGCAATACGACATGGGTTCGAACCTCTGCTCTTGGTACCTATCGCTTTCGGTATGCTGCTCGTGAATATCTACCCGGATATCATGCTGCATGCGGAAGAAGCGGCCAACGGAACAGGCGGATTGCTCTATTACTTCTACAAGCTGGATGAATGGGCGATACTTCCTTCACTTATCTTCCTTGGCGTAGGTGCGATGACAGACTTTGGCCCTCTGATTGCCAATCCGAAAAGCTTCCTTCTCGGAGCGGCCGCCCAGTTCGGTATCTTCGCCGCTTATCTGGGAGCTATGGCGATGGGATTCTCCGACAAGGCAGCTGCGGCCGTATCCATCATCGGTGGCGCGGACGGACCGACGTCTATCTTCCTTGCAGGGAAACTGCAGCAGACGGCTATTCTGGGACCGATAGCGGTAGCGGCATACTCTTATATGTCACTTGTGCCTATCATTCAGCCGCCGATTATGAAGCTGCTCACGACAGAGAAGGAACGTAAGATAAAGATGGAACAGCTAAGGCCGGTATCCAAACTGGAGCGTATCCTGTTCCCGATTATCGTTACGATTGTCGTATGCTCTATTCTGCCTACCACAGCTCCGCTTGTCGGTATGCTCATGCTCGGTAACCTGTTCCGTGAGTCAGGCGTGGTGCGGCAGTTGACCGAGACTGCCAGCAATGCGCTCATGTATATCGTGGTTATCCTGCTCGGAACTTCTGTAGGAGCGACGACGAGCGCGGAGGCATTCCTGAACTGGGACACGATTAAGATTGTCATCCTCGGGCTGGTCGCTTTCATGTTTGGAACGGCTGCCGGCGTACTGTTCGGCAAGCTCATGTGCCTGGCGACTCACGGCAAGGTCAACCCTCTGATCGGTTCTGCTGGCGTATCTGCTGTTCCTATGGCAGCCAGAGTGTCACAGAAGGTTGGCGCAGAAGCGGATCCTACGAATTTCCTGCTCATGCACGCCATGGGGCCAAACGTAGCAGGTGTCATCGGTACTGCTGTGGCAGCCGGTACGTTTATGGCAATTTTTGGCGTCATGTAGCATAAGAGCGACATATCAAATAAGATGGAGGAAGAAAAAATGGCAGAAATAGAAAAGAAACCAATTAAAATAACAGAAACTATTCTGCGTGATGCGCACCAGTCATTGATTGCCACACGTATGACGACAGAACAGATGCTTCCTATAGTGGATAAGATGGATAAGGTGGGATATCATTCAGTAGAGTGCTGGGGCGGTGCAACATTTGACGCGTCACTGCGCTTCCTGAAGGAAGACCCATGGGACAGACTGCGCAAATTCCGCGACGGATTTAAGAATACGAAGCTCCAGATGCTGTTCCGCGGACAGAATATCCTCGGCTACCGTCCGTATGCAGATGATGTCGTCGAATATTTTGTACAGAAGTCTGTGGCAAATGGAATCGATGTGATTCGTATCTTTGACTGTCTGAATGACCTTCGGAATCTTCAGACGGCTGTTACAGCTGCCAACAAGGAAAAGGCAGAAGCGCAGGTGGCTCTTTCCTATACGCTTGGAGATGCCTATACGCTTGAGTATTGGGTTGATATAGCCAAAAAGATTGAAGAAATGGGAGCCAATTCTATCTGTATCAAAGATATGGCCGGCCTGCTCGTGCCATACAAAGCGACAGAACTCATAGGAGCGCTGAAAGAAGCAGTAGACCTGCCAATCCAGCTGCATACGCATTATACTTCAGGCGTTGCGTCCATGACGTATCTGAAGGCGGTCGAAGCCGGCGTCGATGTGATAGATACAGCGATGTCGCCGTTTGCACTCGGAACCTCTCAACCTGCTACGGAGGTTATGGTCGAGACCTTTAAAGGCACTCCGTATGATACGGGATTCGATCAGAATCTTCTGGCGGAGATTGCAGATTACTTCCGCCCAATCAGAGATGAGGCATTGGCGAGCGGCCTGCTGAATCCGAAGAACATGGGCGTCAATATCAAGACGCTTCTGTATCAGGTTCCGGGCGGCATGCTTTCCAACCTTACTTCACAGCTGAAGGAACAGGGAGCAGAGGATAAGTATTACGATGTGCTGGAAGAGGTTCCAAGGGTGAGAAAAGACCTGGGCGAGCCTCCGCTTGTAACGCCATCTTCACAGATCGTCGGCACACAAGCTGTATTCAACGTGCTCATGGGCGAACGTTATAAGATGGCGACGAAAGAGACGAAGGATGTATTGAGCGGCAGATATGGCGCTACTGTAAAACCGTTCAACGAAGAGGTGAAGAAGAAAGTCCTTGGAGAAGATGCCGAGATTATCACCTGTCGTCCAGCTGATCTCATTCCGGATGAACTGGATACGCTTCGCAGCGAGATGGCACAGTGGAGCCAGCAGGATGAAGACGTTCTCACCTATGCGCTGTTCCCGCAGGTAGCTACCGATTTCTTCAAATACAGAGAAGCACAGCAGACGAAGGTGGACCAGACGGTAGCAGATACAGAGAACGGAAGCTATCCGGTGTAGTGAACTGTCGGCTTCGTAATGTAGACGCCGCTGGCTGATGGAAGGGCTTTGGCTGTATCAGCATAGTGATAAAAGGCTTAAAGAGCCGGAAACAGGTTTGGGGATGTTATATGAGCTTGTATGAGATGACATCCCCTGCCTGCATATACTTCCCCCCGACTTCTTCACTATTGCGTACCTTCCGGACCCGGTCGTGGATGCGGCGAATGCGTTCGCTCCCGGCACTTCCTCACACGCGGCCCGGATGTAGAGACTTTCGGGGCAGGCGTCCACCAGTTTGCGTGAAGACGAGCAGACAAAGCAATCCTGCCGCTTTTCAAAGTCATTGCTGGTGCAGTAGTACATTTTGCTCCCGCAATCGGCGCAGTGGGTTATGCTATAATTGACAAAAACGCTTTTAAGAAGTACAATATCTGCATAAAGAAAGGGCGCAAAACAATGTTTTATTTGATTTACAATAAGATTTGCATAGAAGTCAGCTCCGCACAATTGGATTCGATGAAGCATTGTACGGAGCCTAGACATAACAGTATTTCATCGGCATCCGGTTGGGAGTTTGAACTGTACTCTCCAACTGTATTTTGATACCGTAAAATAGTGTGTAAGGCCATCGACAGCGTTTTGTCGGTGGCCTTTTGTTATGTGTTATTACAACACCGGCAGGAGGCAAAACGCCTCCTGCTTTTATTTTTCTGTAAAGGATGATTTTGATATGAAAACTGAAATGGATTTAACGGTTGGCAAAGTGCCAACAACACTGTTGCGGTTTGCCTTTCCTTTATTTATTGCAAATTTGCTTCAATCTCTATACAACATCGTAGATATGCTGGTTGTTGGGCAAATTGTTGGAAGTACAGGCGTTGCCGCAATCAGTAATGCATCAACGCTGGTATTCATCGTCAATGCGATTTGTTTAGGTGTCACCACTGGTGGCACTGTGCTGATTGCCCAGTACAAGGGTGCGGGAAACAAACAAGGACAAAAGGATGCCATAGGAACGATTTATGCTTTAACAGGCGTCTTGGCAATCATTATTACTATAGCTGGGTTAGCTACCTACAGGCATGTATTCTCCCTGATGAATGTGCCCATAGAATCTCTAAAGGATGCAAGAGACTATATGCTTGTCATACTGTGTGGTACGATTTTTGTATTCGGATATAATGCTACCTGCTCGATCCTGCGTGGTATTGGCGATTCAATTCGTCCATTAATCTTTGTCGGAATTGCGACTGTTATCAATGTGATTTTAGATTGTATTTTTGTTGGCCTTTTGAACATGGGAACTGTTGGTGCCGCATACGCCACTGTAATTTCACAGGGGATGTCGTTTGTTATATCGGTGGCATACCTGAAACGCCAAAACTTTCTTTTTGATTTCAAGGTTCGTAGTTTTGCCGTTCATCCCCCAATAGCCAAATCCGTCTTGAAGATTAGCCTGCCCACGGCTATCCAAATGGCTGTGGTGAATCTCTCTCATCTAATCATAGCGGCCATGCTGAATATGTACGGTGTCACAATTGCGGCCGCTTCCGGCATTGGTCTTAAAATCAATACCTTTGCAGGTATGCCATGCTGGGCGATTGGTTCGGCAATGACGGCAATGGTTGGGCAAAACATGGGCGCGGGGCAGATAGACAGGACAAAGAAAATTGGCACAACCGGACTGAAAATCAACCTACTTGTGACATTGATTTCTGTGGTTTTTGTGCAATTATTTGCAGGGCGATTGGTTATGCTGTTTGATACTTCTGACCCCACGGTTATTTCTGCCGGGATAGAGTACCTTCGGATATGTTGTTTTTGGAACAGCTTAATCTATGCTATTATGTATAGTTTCGATTCGTTCGCTGTGGGAGTAGGTGCCGCACCGCTTGCCATGGTAGACGCCCTGTTGGATTCGTTTTTTATCCGATTACCCTTGTGTTCCGCTTTAAGCAGTTTCACCATGCTGGGCTTTAAAGGCGTGTATTGGGGGCAAGCTCTGTCGCCAATTATTCCAGCACTAATTGGTGGTGCGTATTATCTGTTTGATAACTGGAAAACAAAAAAGCTGGCTGATAGCGATATAGCTTGAGGTGACGGCTTGTGAAACCTACAAAATTTGAATTGTGTTCATTTGATATCACACATCCCCGCCCGCTATCTACTTCACTTAACAAGGGCGAGAGTGGCTATGTGACATTACTGGCCAGCGGATGAACGCTGGCTGCGTCAGCTGGATGGCAAATGATAGCAAGCTAAGTGTATACAGCACATACAGTTTAGAACGTTGTATATTATCGTAGTTAAACGTTTGCAGCGAGGCGTGCACGCTCTTCCTCATTATAATTCCATTTTGCCAAAGGTTTTCACTCGCTCAGCTTTTTATTAATATACCGGCACAGATAAATTCCTTCCGACCGCCAGTAACGTCACACAGCCGTCCCCG
>NZ_KQ236743.1:935953-1079000 GCF_001185345.1 Dorea sp. D27
ATAGCGATATAGCTTGAGGTGACGGCTTGTGAAACCTACAAAATTTGAATTGTGTTCATTTGATATCACACATCCCCGCCCGCTATCTACTTCACTTAACAAGGGCGAGAGTGGCTATGTGACATTACTGGCCAGCGGATGAACGCTGGCTGCGTCAGCTGGATGGCAAATGATAGCAAGCTAAGTGTATACAGCACATACAGTTTAGAACGTTGTATATTATCGTAGTTAAACGTTTGCAGCGAGGCGTGCACGCTCTTCCTCATTATAATTCCATTTTGCCAAAGGTTTTCACTCGCTCAGCTTTTTTATTAATATACCGGCACAGATAAATTCCTTCCGACCGCCAGTAACGTCACACAGCCGTCCCCGCCCGTGCCAGTAAAGTAGATAGCCGCTGGGGAGGCAGGGGACAGATGCGAAGGTGTAAGCGGGAGGGACGGAGAATCCTCACCAGATTCCTTGGCTTGTGGGATGAGAGCCGCTATCGGCGAACAGTCCACAGGCTTAGGAATCTGTGTGAGAGTCGCAGTTCCCGGACGCATCGCAGCATCTGCCCCCTGCCTCCCCAGCGGCGTCCTATTTTACGAAACCCCCATTTGGAGGGATTTCAAGAAATATTAAGAAAATCCAATCCGTTTCTTCATGTTTTTAAGATATACTTTTAGACATCCACAGCTTACAGCAGCAATTACCCTATCTTGAAAGGACGAAGAAGATGATTTATTTTTTAGGTACAATCTATCCTTATGTATGTGTTCTCGTACCATGTATGCTCTGCCAGATATATATGGCCAGGAAAGGCAGATCCAGAGTTTGGCCGGTCCACTTGATCTGGACATATATTTTTCTCATTTATACCTCTATGGCTTTTTCTGTAACCGGCAGCGGAAGCATCTGGGATTTTGGAGCATTCGGCGATCTGATCCGGCTGGATGAGATCAACCTTATTCCGTTCACCGATGGGGTCGGCTTTGGACAGATCATGAATGCGTTCATGTTCATGCCGTTTGGATTTCTCGTCCCGTTCATATGGACGGAGCGCCGCCGCCTTTTAAAGGTAGCAGCAGCCGGAGCATGCCTCTCGACGGCGATTGAGCTGTGCCAGCTATTTAATAGAAGAGTGACGGATGTAGAAGATGTGATTATGAATACGTTGGGGACAATCGCTGGTTTTGCAGTATGGGCGGCGTTCAGCAAGATAACAGGTGGAAATGGCAGAGAGAATCAGAGTACAAGGACAGTGGCACTTGCTGCAAATGAGATGGAAATATATCTTGTGCTGGCTTTGCTCGGCCGTTTTTTCTTCTATAATTGGAGAGCGCTGCTACAGTGGTACTGATTAGAAATAACAAATATGCTGTAATCCCTCTTGCCAAACATATTGAAGAATATGGTAAACTGGTATATAATTAATTGTTACGAAATATGGAAGAAAAGGAATATGTGGCATGGGAAGTAAAAACGAGCTGTTGCAGAAAATAGACGAAAAATATAAGAAATTCAGCAAGGGTCAAAAGAAACTGGCTGAATTCATCCGCGAGGAATATGACAAAGCAGCATTTCTCACCGCGGCCAGGATGGGGGAAGAAGTGGGCGTCAGCGAGTCCACGGTCGTCCGGTTTGCCACCGCTCTTGGATATGAAGGATATCCGGGATTTCAGAAGGCGCTTGGGGAGCTTGTGAGAACAAAGCTCAACTCTATCCAGAGGATGGAAGTGACCTATGGGAGAATCAGCCAGGGAGAGATACTGAATACGGTGCTCCAGTCAGATATTGAGAAGATAAAGCTGACGATGGGGGCGATAGACCACGAGACATTTGAGATGGCAGTGGATACGATATTGAATGCCAGGCGTATCTATGTCATCGGCATACGGAGCTGTGCGCCGCTGGCCAGTTTCCTGAGCTTTTATCTGAATCTGATATGCCCTGATGTCAAAGCGGTAAACACGAACAGCTCGAGTGAAATATTTGAACAGCTCATACGTATCAGTGAAGACGATGTCATTATCGGCATCAGCTTTCCAAGGTATTCCATGCGGACGCTGAAGGCGCTGGAATTTGCCAGCAACCGCAAGGCTAAGGTAATTACGCTTACGGACAGCATCCATTCTCCGATGAACCTGTATTCTTCCTGCAACCTGATTGCAAGAAGTGATATGGCGTCCATCGTTGATTCTCTCGTCGCCCCCTTAAGCGTAGTCAATGCCCTGGTCGTCGCCCTCTGCATGAAGAAGCAGAACGAGGTGATAACGACGCTGGAGACGCTGGAGGAGATATGGGACGAGTATCAGGTGTACAGCAAGGACGAGCTGAATATGGTAAAGAATAAAGTGGAACTGAATGGTTCTGAAGAGACGGGCAGGGAATAGTGATGGGCAGGGTATTGATAACAGGCGGAGGTGCGGCAGGAATGTACGCAGGTATCGCCGCCGCCGAAAACGGGCATGATGTCCACATATATGAAAAGAATGACAGGCTTGGAAAGAAGCTGTTCATCACGGGAAAGGGAAGATGCAACATTACGAATGCCTGTGATATGGACGGGCTGTTTGACGCGGTCGTAAGTAATTCCAAGTTCCTATACAGCAGCTTTTACGGCTGTACGAATCAAGATGTGATTGCATTTTTTGAGAGGATTGGCGTGAGGACGAAGGTGGAAAGAGGAGACAGGGTGTTTCCCGCCTCTGACCGCTCCTCTGACGTCATCCGCGGACTTGAGAGGGAACTGGCGCGGCTTGGGGCACACGTGCATCTCAGGACGGCGGTTAAGCATATAGTGGAGCAAGAAGGACATTTTAAAGAGATTGTGCTGGAAGACGGGACAAAAGCTGCAGGGGATGCCTGCATCGTTGCGACAGGCGGATTGTCATACGAGTCTACCGGTTCGGACGGAGACGGATTCCGGTTCGCCAGAAGTCTTGCGCATACGGTATCAGAATGTATGCCGTCGCTCGTACCGATGGAGTGCAAAGAAGAATGGATAGGAGAGCTTCAGGGGCTTTCTCTGCGCAATGTAAGAGCATCCATTTATGATGGGAAGAAAAAGCTGTATGAAGACTTTGGAGAGATGCTGTTCACCCACTATGGAGTGAGCGGCCCACTCATGCTCACGGCCAGCAGCTATGTGGGAAAGAAGCTGAAAGACAGGGAGCTGCGGCTTGAGGTTGACCTGAAGCCGGCCTTGTCGGAAGCGCAGCTTGACCAGCGTGTGTGCAGAGACTTTGAAGAGAATCAAAACCGGCAGTTTAAAAATGCGGTCGGAAGGTTATTTCCCGCAAAGCTAATTCCGGTAATGATAAGATTGAGCGGTATTGATCCTGACAAGAAGGTCAATGTGATTACGAAAGAGGAGCGTCTCCAATTCGTATATCTCATTAAGCATCTGCCGGCCACGCTGACCGGGCTCCGTGATTATCGGGAAGCCATCATCACGAAGGGAGGCGTCCGGACGAAAGAAGTCGACCCGGGCACGATGGAATCGAAGCTTGTAAAGGGGCTGTATTTTGCCGGGGAGGTATTGGATCTGGATGCGTTGACCGGAGGCTTCAATCTGCAGATTGCCTGGTCCACCGGTTATGCGGCGGGGAAAGGCATAACGGTTTAGATCCGGACCTGCTAGTGATGGCTGTGAGTATCATCCGACAGCCGTTTCAATATTTCCTGCATCTGGGTAATTTCATTCTGCTGCGCTTCTATGATGTTTTCTGCAAGCGCGGTCACCTTTTCATTGTCCGTGTTGCCGACGATAGCCTGCGCCATGTCCACCGCCATCTGATGATGCATGATCATTCCTTCTGCGAATGCAGTTTCTACATTGGCAGAGGTTTCGTGTGAGGAATGGGCGGAGTGATGGGCGGAAAGCATGGTTCCGTATGCGTCCAGATATGCCTGTTCCTGTTCCGGATCCTCTGTTCCGTCTTTTTTCAAATCTTCGATATAAGACTGCATCTGCGCAATCTCTTCCTTCTGTATCCGGACAATGTATTCCGCGAGCTTTTTCAGCTCTGCATCCTCACCACCGTACTTTAGATAGCTTTCAGACATCGAGACAGCAGCCTCATGGTGAGGAATCATCCCGTTCAGAAAGTCCAGGGCAGCGTTGCCTGCCGGCTGCACATCTTCCATGTCTTCCATCATTTTATTCATGAGGATGTCCTGCTCTTCCATATAGCTGCCGAGAGCTTCTTCTGCGGCAGGTCCTTCTGGGACAGTGTCGTCGGACCGTGTTCTGCTGTCTTTGCCAAAAGCTGCCCAGATGATAAGCAGGATGATGATAAGTATAGCGATGATGCCGCTTGTCCAGTAAATTGTCTTTTTATTCATAACTAACCTCCATATGATTAACATGCCCAAATATACCGCAAGTATGTAAAATGGATGAAAGCTGTATTTTACATAAACGAATCTTGCAGCCTATCCGTAAAAAAACTCTTGTCCATCGTGAAATTGTACGATATACTGAATGCGTTGGGTCAGCCATACTATACTTATAGGTGATCTGATCGGTAGTAGAGAGGTAAGCCCATATATTATTATAAAATTGAGTCAGGAACAGATGAGGAGTTAAGATGGGATATAACATAGCGATTGACGGGCCGGCAGGCGCCGGGAAGAGCACGATAGCCAAGCTGGTGGCTGAAAAGAAGGGATACATCTATGTGGATACCGGCGCGCTGTACCGGGGGCTGGCAGTTCATTTTCTGGACAGAGGGATTGACCCTTCTGACAAGGAAATGATTATAGAAGCGTGTAAAGACGCGGATGTGACGATCCGATATGAAAAGGGAATCCAGCAGATATATCTGAATGGTGAAAATATTACGTCCAGACTCCGTACGGAAGAGGCTGGCAATATGGCTTCTGTGAGCTCAGCCGTGCCGGAAGTGCGGACAAAGCTTCTGGAGCTGCAGCGTAGTCTGGCGTCGGAGCAGGATGTAGTTATGGACGGAAGGGACATCGGCACATGCGTGCTGCCTGATGCAGATGTGAAGGTATACCTTACAGCGAGCGTGGAGACGAGGGCGAAGAGGCGCTATGAGGAACTGAAGGCGAAGGGCGCCGACTGTGTGTTCTCTGAGATAGCTTCAGACATAGAAGCAAGGGACAGGCGCGACATGACGCGTGAGACGGCCCCGTTAAAGCAGGCGGAAGATGCGGTTCTCATCGACAGCTCGGACATGACGATACCGGAAGTTGTCGAGACGATTGCCCGTCTGTGCCGATAAGTGAAGAGGAAGGAACATATGAAAATTGAACTGGCGAAAACTGCGGGGTTCTGCTTTGGTGTAAAGCGGGCGGTGGAAACGGTGTATGAACAGATCCGGCAGCATGAAGGGGAGAAGATATATACGTACGGGCCCATCATCCACAACGAAGAAGTCATAAAAGATATGAAGCGGTACGGCGTGGAAGTGCTGGAGGCGGAAGAAGAACTTGACAGCGTCGAGGAGGGAATCGTCATCATCCGGTCCCATGGCGTGCCGAAGCGGGTCTGTGACAGGCTTGACCAAAAAGGCATCGTCTATGTGGACGCGACATGCCCCTTCGTGAAAAAAATCCATAATATAGTCAGAGAAGAAAGCGGCAGGGGGGCGCACATCGTCATCATAGGAAACAGCGCGCACCCGGAGGTGGAGGGCATCAGAGGCTGGGCCAGAGATAACGTTACGGTCATCGAAAATGCCCGGGAAGCTGAGGACTTTATTATAGAAGAAAGAGGATGCCGAATCTGTGTAGTGGCGCAGACGACATTTAATTACAATAAATTCAAAGATTTAGTTGAAATTATCGTAAAAAAGGGGTATGATATAATTGTTTTAAATACGATTTGCAATGCAACCAAGGAGCGTCAGGAAGAGGCACGGGACATTGCAGACAGAGTAGAGGCGATGCTTGTCATCGGCGACAGGCGCAGTTCCAATACCCAGAAGCTATTTGAAATCTGCAGCGATGCATGTAAGGATACGTACTATATACAGACACTTGACGATTTGGATATGAATCAATTAAGGTCCGTGGAAACAGTAGGTATTACAGCAGGGGCATCCACGCCCAATAAAATAATTGAGGAGGTTCAAAATAATGTCAGAATTAACTTTTGAACAAATGTTAGAAGAGTCTTTTAAGACAATCAGAAACGGTGAGGTAGTAGATGGTACGGTCATCGATGTGAAGCCGGATGAAATCATCTTGAATATAGGTTACAAGGCGGATGGTATCATTACAAGAAGCGAGTATACGAATGAACCGAACGTCGATCTTACTACAATGGTTTCTGTCGGCGATGAGATGACGGCGAAGGTCTTAAAGGTAAATGACGGTGAAGGTCAAGTGCTGCTGACATATAAGAGGCTGGCGGCCGAAAAAGGCAATGAAAGACTGAAAGAGGCCTATGAGAACAAAGAAGTTCTGAAAGCGCCTGTTGCACAGATTCTCGGCGGCGGCTTAAGTGTCGTAATTGAAGAGGCAAGAGTTTTTATCCCTGCGAGCCTTGTATCAGATACTTATGAGAAAGACTTAAGCAAATATCAGGATAAGGAGATTGAGTTTGTCATCAGCGAATTCAATCCAAGAAGAAACAGAGTCATAGGTGACAGGAGACAGCTTCTTGTCGCTGCGAGGGCAGAAAAGCAGAAAGAGTTGTTCGAGAAGCTTCAGATTGGCGATGCTGTCGAAGGAACTGTTAAAAATGTGACAGATTTCGGGGCGTTTATCGATTTGGGCGGAGTCGATGGGCTCCTTCACATATCTGAGATGTCATGGGGACGTGTAGAGAATCCGAAGAAAGTATTCCAGGTCGGAGATACCGTTAAGGTATTGATCAAGGATATCAACGATACGAAGATTGCGCTGAGCCTTAAGTTCCCGGAGACAAATCCATGGGCGAACGCATCTGAGGATTACGCGGTCGGAACAAGTATTACAGGAAGAGTGGCCAGGATGACTGACTTTGGAGCGTTTGTAGAACTTGCGCCGGGTGTGGATGCACTGCTTCATGTGTCACAGATTTCCCGGGCACATGTAGACAAACCGTCTGATGTACTGTCGGTCGGACAGCAGATTACGGCCAAAATCGTGGATTTGAACGAGGCGGAAAAGAAGATCAGCCTGAGCATGAAAGCGTTGGAACCGGACACACCGGTACAGGAAAGTGTAGAAGAAGTTGGGGATGATGCGCCAGAGTCATACGAGGAGACAACAACTGAAGAATAATGCGGCATATGATCCATGTCGAAATAAGGAGATAGAGGCTGTATAGTCTCTATCTTTTATATGTTAAAATTTCGACAAGATGTACTTGGAAATATACAAAGAATTGCCTGTATTCACTGGATTAAGCGGGCATTTTCTTGTATAGTATATAAAGAGAAAACAGGAAGGAAGGAAAAAGGGATGGCATTGTTAACATTTAAGGGTGGCGTACACCCGGATGACGGCAAAAGCCTGGCGAAAGATAAGGCAATTGTCGAAGTAAATCCGAAAGGTGATCTGGTTTATCCGGTTTCCCAGCATATCGGAGCACCTGCCAGTCCGATTGTCGAGGTGGGTGAACGTGTATTAAAAGGACAGAAGATTGCGGAAGCCGGGGGATTCGTATCTGCACCGGTCTATTCTTCTGTGTCCGGTACAGTCAAGGCAATTGAGCCGCATCTGAATCCGACAGGAGCAACGGTGAATTGTATCGTGGTTGAGAATGACGGCGCGTATGAAGAAGTTGAGTATAAGCCTGCAAAGCCTCTGGAAGAGATGGCAAAAGAAGATATATTAAACGCAATCGGGGAGGCTGGAGTCGTCGGAATGGGAGGCGCAGGATTCCCTACAAGGGTGAAGCTTTCGCCGAAAGAGCCGGACAAGATTGATTATATTATTGCAAACTGTGCGGAATGTGAACCTTACATAACTGCCGACTACAGACGTATGATAGAGACTCCGGAGAAGATTGTCGGAGGCATGAAGATGGTCCTTAAGCTGTTTGACAACGCGAAGGGGATCTTCGGCGTAGAGGATAATAAGCCGGATTGTATAGAAAAGCTCAGGGAGCTGACGAAAGATGAGCCGAGGATGGAAGTGATGGCGCTGAAGACGAAGTATCCACAGGGTGGAGAGCGTCAGCTTATCTATGCGACAACAGGGAGAGCCATCAATTCTGCTATGCTGCCTGCAGACGCGGGTTGCGTGGTGGACAATGTGGAGACGATGATCAACATCTACCAGGCAGTGGCAGAGGGTAGGCCGTCGATAGACCGTGTCGTTACTGTGAGCGGAGACGCTGTTAACGAACCGGGCAATTTTAAAGTCCTGTTCGGAACGAATCAGGCGGAGCTTATAGAAGCGGCCGGCGGATTCAAGGAAGAGCCCGAGAAAGTGATATCAGGAGGTCCTATGATGGGATTCTCGATGTTTACGCTGGATGTCCCGATTACGAAGACGAATTCTTCGATTCTCTGCCTTACGAAGGATGAGGTTGCCAAGTATGAACCGACCGCATGCATCAATTGCGGCCGATGCGTGGACGCCTGTCCAAGCAGGCTGATTCCTTCAAGACTGGCTGATTATGCGGAGCATCACGATGAAGAGACATTTACAAAACAGGAAGGGCTTGAGTGTATGGAATGCGGTTCATGCAGTTATGTATGTCCGGCAAAGCGTCCGCTGAAGCAGTCCATTGGTTCTATGAGAAAAATTGCGATGGCCAACCGCAAGAAAAAATAAACTAGAAATGAGAGGAAGAGGTGAACTAACGTGGAGAACAATATAAAAATGTCATCTTCACCACACATACGTTCCAGAGTCACTTCAGCCAATATAATGCTGTGTGTGACGATCGCTCTGCTGCCTGCGTCAGCGTTCGGCGTTTGGAACTTCGGGCTGCCCGCGTTTATTATGCTTTTAAGCACAACGGTGTCGGCGGTCTTAACAGAGTACATTTACGAAAAGTTGATGCACAGGAAAGTCACGATCAATGACTTCAGTGCTGTCGTGACAGGGCTTCTGCTCGGACTTAACATGCCTGCGTCTGCTCCGTGGTGGATGGGGGCGCTCGGCAGCGTGTTCGGTATCCTGGTAGTAAAGCAGCTCTTCGGAGGGCTCGGGCAGAACTTTATGAACCCTGCGCTCGGAGCAAGATGTTTCCTGCTGATATCGTTTACCGGACAGATGACTACATTCATCTATGACGGGGTGACAGGTCCGACACCGCTGGCTATGCTCAAAGACGGCCAGTCTGTGGATTCCATGAAGATGCTTGTCGGCACGATTCCCGGAACGATAGGAGAGACTTCCGTGATAGCGATTATTATCGGAGCTATCTTCCTGATACTGATCGGAGCAATCGACCTTCGTATTCCTGGTACATATATTGTTACATTTGTAATCTTTATCGGTATCTTCGGTCAATTCAGCAATGCAAATGTCGGATTCTTTGACGTGCAGTACATTACTGCCCACCTGTGCGGCGGCGGCCTCATGCTCGGTGCGTGGTTCATGGCGACCGACTATGTTACGTCACCCATCACGAAGAGAGGCCAGCTCGTATATGGTGCCCTGCTTGGAATACTGACCGGGTTGTTCCGGCTGTTCGGCGGCTCTGCAGAGGGTGTTTCCTATGCAATTATCATCAGTAACCTTTTTGTTCCGTTGATCGAGAAGGTTACTCTTCCAAAACCGTTCGGTAAAGGAGGAGAAAAATAATGAATAAAATTGTAAAAAATGCAATTATCCTTACATTGATTACTCTTGTCTCAGGAATCGGCCTTGGTTTCGTATATGAAATCACAAAAGAACCGATTGCCCAGGCGCAGGATGCAGCGAAAAAAGAGGCATGGCAGGAAGTGTTCCCTGAAGCGTCTTCCAGTGACTTTGAGGAGATAGATGTAGATGCGAAAGCAGCCGACAAGGCTATCAAGGATCTGGGCGTGAAGGCTACGATTGATGAAGTCTGTGAAGTCAAGGGCGGAGAAGCCGGATATATCGTAACAGCAACAGACAAAGAAGGTTATGGCGGCGATATTAAGATAACGGTAGGCATCACCAGCGACGGAACAGTAAGCGGTATCTCCATTCTTTCCATCAGTGAAACCGCGGGACTTGGAATGAAAGCGACGGAGCCTGTATTCTACGAGCAGTATCAAGGAAAACAGACGGACAAATTCGTCGTGTCCAAGGATGGCGGAGACGGTGAGCCTATCGATGCATTGAGCGGAGCAACTATTACATCAAGAGCGGTAACCGGAGCTGTCAACGCTGCACTCGGGTATTACCAGAATGCATTTTAAGGAGGTAGTGTGAGATGAATAAATGTACCGAAAGATTGTTTAACGGTTTGGTCAAAGAAAATCCTACCTTCGTCCTGATGTTAGGTATGTGTCCAACCCTGGCGGTAACAACATCCGCAATAAATGGTGTAGGTATGGGCCTGTCTACGACAGTCGTACTTGTACTTTCCAATATGTTGATATCCATGCTGCGCAAGATCATACCGGATTCTGTCAGAATGCCGGCATTTATCGTGGTCGTGGCGTCATTTGTAACTATAGTACAGTTCTTGCTTGAAGGGTTCGTTCCAAGCCTGTATGACGCGCTTGGCATCTATATCCCTCTGATCGTGGTCAACTGTATCATCCTTGGCCGTGCAGAGAGCTATGCTTCCAAGAATCCTGTCATCCCGTCTATCTTTGACGGTATTGGAATGGGGCTTGGATTCACGGTAGGTCTTGCCGCAATCGGCGTCGTCCGTGAGATCATCGGATCCGGCAAAGCGTTCGGGTTCCAGCTGCTTCCTCTGGCAGACAGCGCGACAGGTAAAGCCGGTTTTGTGCCGGTTACGATCTTCATCCTTGCACCGGGAGCTTTCCTTGTGCTTGCAGGCCTGACGGCCCTTCAGAACAAGGTGAAGAGAAATGCGGCCAGGAAGGGTAAGAAACCAGTAGAGACAGCATCTTGCGGAGAAGGCTGTGCATCCTGTACAAACAGCGCATGCGGAGGCAAAGTTTTTCCGGCAGGAAATGAGAAAGAATAGGAGGAGTACATAAATCATGAGAGAATTACTTATTATTGCAATTGGTTCTGCGCTCGTTAATAACGTTGTACTCAGCCAGTTTTTGGGAATCTGTCCTTTCCTCGGCGTATCCAAGAAGGTGGAGACCGCGGCCGGAATGGGCGGGGCAGTTATCTTTGTTATCACGATTGCCTCCTTTGTCACGAGCCTGATATACAAGTTCATACTTGCAAACGAGGCGATTATGGGCGGCAAGCTCGTTTATCTGCAGACCATCGTATTTATCCTTGTGATTGCCTGTCTGGTGCAGTTTGTTGAGATGTTCCTCAAGAAGTCTATACCGTCGCTGTATCAAGCGCTCGGCGTATATCTTCCGCTCATTACGACGAACTGCGCGGTTCTTGGTGTTGCACTTACTAACGTACAGAAAGAGTACTCTATTTTACAAGGTGTAATCAATGGAATCGGAACCTCCGCAGGTTTTGCGCTTGCAATTGTAATCATGGCAGGTATCCGTGAGAAAATCGAGTATAATGACGTATCAGAATCTTTCCAGGGAACTCCGATCGTATTGATTACGGCAAGCCTTATGGCAATTGCGTTTTTCGGATTCTCCGGACTAATATAGGAGGGAGCTAACGATGAGTGTAACAGGTATTATTATGGCTGCTGTAATCGTAGGCGGCACCGGATTATTCATTGGTGTGTTCCTTGGGATTGCAGGAAAGAAATTTGCTGTTGAAGTAGACGAACGTGAGGAAGCCATCATGGGAGTCCTTCCTGGCAACAACTGCGGCGGGTGCGGCTATGCAGGCTGTTCAGGTCTGGCTGCGGCCATTGTAAAAGGAGAGGCTGAGATAGGCGGATGTCCTGTCGGTGGAGCTCCGGTGGCTGCCAAGATTGGCGAGATTATGGGGCAGGAAGCAGGAGAGCAGGTACATCAGGTCGCATTTGTAAAATGTGCAGGTACGTGCGAGAAGGCAAAGCAGGATTATGAATATCACGGCATCAATGACTGTGTCATGGTGAACATGATGCAGAATGGCGGACCGAAATCATGTAATTATGGATGCCTTGGCGAAGGAAGCTGTGTGAAGGCATGTCCTTTTGACGCAATCCATATCGTAGACGGAGTTGCCGTCGTGGACAAGGAGGCTTGTAAAGCCTGCAGCAAGTGTATCGCAGCCTGTCCGAAGCATCTGATCGAGCTTGTTCCATATGAGCAGAAGCATCTCGTACAGTGCAGCTCTAAGGACAAAGGCAAGGATGTCATGAAAGCTTGTTCCGTCGGCTGTATCGGCTGTAAGATGTGTGAGAAGGTATGTCAGTTTGATGCGGTCAAGGTTGTAGACAATATTGCATACATAGATTCCGAGAAATGTACGAACTGCGGCGCCTGCGCGGCAAAATGTCCAAAGAAGATTATTTTATAAGAATAAGAGCCGGTTCCCTGTGCAGAGGAGCATTCCTTTTGCCAGGGCCCGGCTTTTCTTGCATTTATATAACCTCCATGATAAAATATGGATAATATGAGTTAGGAGGACATTACAATGGATAACAACTTAGACAACACACCTGAGAATACGAATGAAGAGGCGGGTTCCCGGAAAGATGAGCGTGCCGCAGGGCAGGATACGGACCAGAAGAACACGCAGTATACATACACGGATCCTAATGCGGGATATGGACAGGATGCCGCCTATGGACAAAATACATCTTCAGGCCAGTACGAGTATAGCAGCAGTTATAATCAAGGCGGCCAGAGCAGCTATCAGGACAATTATAACTATAACGTCGGAAACAACGAAGGTTACCATGTTAACTACGACACGGGCATGGACCAGAGTCCGATGACAATGGGAGACTGGCTTCTTACTATACTGATTATGACATTCATCCCCTGCGTGGGAATTATCCTTTACTTCGTATGGGCATTCGGAAAGAACGGTAATATCAACAGGAGAAACTACTGCCGTGCGTATCTGATCATCATGGGCATCGCTATCGTCCTTGCGATTATCTTCATCGTCATATTTGGGGTGGCAACAATCGGTTCATACAGGTATTACTAAAACGGGCCGGGGTTTTGCGTGCATATGCACACAGGCTCCGGTCCGTTTTCTCCATCTTATTTTTGAAAGTTCCTGGAATAGTGTATCTCGTTGTCATCTGTTATAAATACGGCATCCACGTTGTCGAGCTGATCGATGAGTTTCATGCCTCTGTCATAGCCGAGCAGGAAGCATGTGGTGCTCAGGGCGTCGGCGGTGAGGGAAGAATCTGTTATGATCGTAACGCTGTACAGATGATTGTCACACGGATATCCGGTACGGGGATCCAATATGTGGTGGTATATCGTTCCGTCCTTCTTGAAATACCGCTGATAGATGCCTGACGTGACGACCGACTGGTCTGCAATGCGGACGGAAGCAATAGGATTGCCGCTTTCGTCAAATGGTTTCTGTATGCCGATATTATAATCCGTACCGTCCAGCTTCGTTCCGATGGCAAGCACGTTACCGCCCAGATTGATAAGGGCATGCTTTACACCTTGCTCTTCGAGGTAATCTTTCAGGCGGTCCGCAATATATCCTTTTGCGACAGCTCCAAGGTCGATACCGGCTTCGGGATCTGACAGAGAGACCTTGTTATCTGATATGACAATGCTCTTATAGCTGACATGGCTGGCCGCCGCGGCCGCATCTTCCTGTGACGGGGGAGAAGGCTCCTCTGCCTGGAAGTCCCACAGGTTTACGACAGGAGCGATCGTGATATCGAAAGCGCCTCCTGACATCTCGCTGTAATAGATCCCTTTTTTGATGAGCTTCACTGTCTCGTCGGATACTTCCACTGGAGCGCCTCCTGCCTGGTTGATGCGGGAGATGTCGCTGTCCTCGTTCGTGCGTGAGAACATGGCGTCATATTTCTTGCAGAGCGTCTCACAGCCCTTCAGTACGTCCTCATCTACAGAATCCAGAATCTGGACCGAGATAACCGTGTCAAATAACGTGTCGGTATAGGTCTGGCTTTTCCGTTCTTTCGGAAGACCGGAACAGCCGGTCGCAAGCAGCATGGCTGCAGTGATGATAGAGATAAATTTCTTATATTTCATAAAACACCTCATATTTATACTTATTTCTAATTATTATTATATAGAACATCCTCTGTTGTCTGCAAGCAGCGTTGCCGCTGTTTGCTGCACTCACATAAGGATACAATAAAATAAAGACTTATGCAATCGAACATGTGGTTGCGGGGCGGGATTTCTTGTGCTAGAATAGTTTTTAGAGAGAAAAGGCAGGTATTTTGAAAATGAAGTTAAAGAAAAAGGACTGGATTCTTATACTTATAATCGTATGTGTCGCAGGAGGCGCTTTTCTCCTTCATCAGGTCGTGGGAGGAAAAGGGGCCAATTGTGTCACGGTAAAGGTGAATGGGGAGATTGAAGGGACTTACAGCCTGTCTGAGGACAGGGAAGTGAGCATCAACGGAGGGACGAACGTTCTCCAGATCAAGAACGGCAAGGCGAGCATGGTGAGCGCCGACTGTCCGGACCAGCTCTGTGTACATCAGAAGGCGGTTTCCATGAATCATGAGAATATCATCTGCCTTCCGAACAAAGTTGTAGTCGAGGTAGAGAGCAGCGAAGAAAGCGAATTTGACGCTGTGACCAATTAGGAGGATACCGGGGTGAAGAACAGGGTGGCTTATTTCGGGGTTTTTACTGCGCTGGCTCTCATATTCAGCTATGTGGAGACGCTGATTCCATTTCATATAGGCATTCCGGGAGTCAAACTGGGACTGGCCAATCTGATCATCGTAATTGCATTATATAAGATGAGCCTGAAGGAGACTTATCTCTTGTCTGTCGTGAGAGTCGTGCTTTCAGGATTTATTTTTGGAAACTATTTCAGCATCATATACAGCCTTGCCGGAGGGCTTCTGAGCCTGACCGCAATGGCCCTGCTCAGGAAGAAAGGCGGTTTCAGCATTCTCGGAATCAGTATTGCGGGCGGCGTGTGCCACAATATCGGCCAGCTTGTCACTGCCATGATTGTGGTGGAGACGTTCAGCGTCATATACTATGTACCTGTACTTCTCATTGCAGGGCTTGTTACGGGGCTGCTGATTGGAATCGCGGCGGACGGGATGCTGAAGAGACTTGTCAATATTATTTTCTAGGAGGGACTATGATTTCATATATAAGAGGGGAACTTGCCGCTGTGGAGACGGATAAGATTATCGTGGATGTAGGCGGGGTGGGATACGGAATCTATATGCCGGGACAGGCGATGGGCCTGCTTCCCGCGACGGGGCAGGAAGTGAAGATACATACCTATCTGAACGTCAAGGAGGACGCGATGCAGCTGTTTGGATTCCTGACAAAGGATGATCTGGATATATTCAGGCTTCTCATAGGTGTCAACGGCATCGGGCCCAAAGGAGGACTTGGCATATTGTCGGCCCTGTCGCCGGATGATTTGAGATTTGCGGTGATATCAAATGACGTCAAAGCGATACAGGCAGCTCCCGGAATCGGTAAGAAGACCGCGGAAAAGCTCATCCTGGAACTGAAGGACAAGCTGAGCATCGAAGACGTGTTAGAGCACGTGGCCCATGGGGACAGGCATCCTCTGGCTGCCGCTGCAGACGGGGCGAATGAAGTGCAGAGTGAGGCAGTCCAGGCGCTCGTGGCGCTCGGATATGGCAGCACGGAGTCGCTTAAAGCGGTAAAACAGGTTGAAATCACTGAGGATATGGAAGTAGAAGCGGTGCTGAAAGGTGCATTGAAGCATATGATGTTTTAGCATAAGGGGAGAAGCATGAGCAGGAGAATAATCACCACGGAGAATCTGGAAGAAGATATCAAGATAGAGAATAATCTGCGTCCGCAGATGCTTGCAGATTACATCGGACAGGAAAAGGCGAAAGAGACGCTGAAAATATATATCGAAGCGGCGAAGGAAAGAGGAGAATCACTGGACCATGTGCTGTTCTACGGGCCGCCCGGGCTTGGAAAGACTACGCTTGCGGGTATCATCGCCAACGAGATGGATGTGAATATGAAGATAACGTCAGGTCCGGCCATCGAAAAGCCGGGAGAGATGGCGGCGATACTCAACAATCTCCAGGAGGGGGACGTGCTCTTCGTAGATGAAATCCACAGGCTGAACAGACAGGTTGAGGAAGTGCTGTATCCCGCCATGGAAGACTATGCGATAGATATTATGATCGGCAAGGGCGCGACAGCCCGTTCGATACGTCTTGACCTGCCTAAGTTTACCCTGGTCGGCGCAACGACCCGTGCAGGTATGCTGACAGCGCCTCTGCGGGACCGGTTCGGGGTGGTCAACCGGCTGGAATTCTACACGGTCGATGAACTGAAGACGATCATACTTCGGTCGGCGCAGGTGCTGGATGTCGGTATAGACGACAAGGGCGCGCTTGCGCTGGCAAGGCGTTCACGCGGTACGCCGAGACTTGCCAACCGGCTGCTTAAAAGGGTGCGGGACTTTGCACAGGTAAAATATGATGGATATATTACGGAAGAAGTGGCCAATTACGCACTTGACCTGCTCGATGTAGACAAGGAAGGGCTGGACCAGACGGACCGGGGGCTGCTTCTGACGATGATTGATAAATTCCAGGGAGGGCCCGTAGGGCTTGATACCCTGGCCGCGGCTGTCGGGGAGGATGCCGGTACGATAGAAGATGTCTACGAACCATATCTGCTGAAAAACGGATTTATCCAGAGGACCCCGAGAGGAAGGGTCGTCACAGAGGCTGCTTACCGCCATCTTGGAATTTCGAGGGAAAATAACGAAAAATAGTTGGTTTTTGTGTGAGATTAGTTTATAATGTTACCAGAGTATGAATGAAAGGCAGAGGAGGCTTCTATGGCATCATCTAAAAATTTTACGGAAGTTTTAATAGGGGGCAAGGTGTTTACTTTGAGCGGCTTCGAGAGTGAGGAGTATCTGCAGAAGGTATCCACCTATCTGAATCATAAGATTGAAGAGTGCAGCAGCAGCGAGGGGTACCGTAAACAGAGCGCGGAGACAAGAAGCGTCCTGCTGGCCCTGAATATAGCCGACGATTATTTCAAGGCTAAGAAACAAGGCGGTACGCTGGAAAGCGATATTGAAGCAAAAGACAAAGAGATGTACGATTTGAAACATGAATTGATTTCGGTTCAGATTAAGCTTGAAAATGCGGAGAAGACGATGGACAAGCTGAAAGAGGAGAACAAGGAGCTTCAGATGAAGATTGTTCAGCTGGAGACGGAAATGAAGAATAATCACAAGAAATAGGCTGTCGGCGGACAGCCTTTTTTAAAGGGCGTATTTGAATGAATAACAGAGTGGAAATACTGGCTCCCGCCGGATCGGTGGACAGCCTGAATGCCGCGGTTGCCGCCGGTGCAGACGCGGTATATATGGGAGGCCCCCGTTTCGGGGCACGGGCATATGCAGATAATCCGGAGGAAGAAGAACTTCTCCAGGCCATCGATCATGTGCATATACATGGAAGAAAAATATACCTTACGGTAAATACCCTGCTTAAAGATGCAGAGATAGACGATCTGTACCGTTATCTGTATCCGTATTACAGGCAGGGGCTTGACGGGGTCATCGTGCAGGATATCGGAGTGGCAGAGTATGTAAGGGCGCATTTTCCCGAACTTCCCCTGCATGCAAGCACGCAGATGACAATTACCGGAGCGCCGGGTGCCGCACTTATGAAGGAGCGGGGCGTGTCGCGTGTCGTACCGGCCCGGGAGCTGTCTCTTGCGGAGATAAGGAAGATAAAGCAGGAGACAGGCATGGAGGTAGAGTGCTTTGTGCATGGAGCGCTCTGCTACTGCTACTCGGGACAATGCCTGCTCAGCAGCCTGCTCGGAGGAAGAAGCGGCAACAGGGGGCAGTGCGCGCAGCCATGCCGGCTGCCCTACCGCGTACACGGCAGGAAGCCTGACGGGCTGCTGAGCCTCAAGGATCTGTGCACGATAGATATGATACCGGAACTTGCCGGGGCTGGAATCGACTCTTTTAAGATAGAAGGGCGTATGAAGCAGCCTGATTATGTGTATACGGTAGTAAGCATGTACCGAAAATATACGGACCTCTACTATGAAAGAGGCAGAGAGCGGTATGTAGTAGACGACGGGGACAAAGAACGGCTGTATGCGGCTTACAGAAGACGGGGATACTGTAACGGGTACTATAAGCGGCATAATGGCAAGGACATGGTTTCACACTCCAGGCTGAAAGGAGTGGAAGGCGGTACAACATGCCCTGCGTACGAATTAAAAGAAAAAATTAATGGGAAATTAATACTTTCCGAAGGAAAACGTGCTAAACTGGAGCTTGAATATAATGGTCATACGGCTGCCTGCGAGGGGGCGGAAGTGAAACAGGCGGTAAAGCAGCCGCTTTGTGCAGAGAGAGTAGATAAGCAGTTGAGAAAGACCGGTGGAACGCAATTTGCATTCGACAGCCTTGCACTTCATATGGACGACAATATATTTCTTCCAATGCAGTCGCTGAATGAACTGAGAAGAGACGGCATACGTCTGCTCGGGGAAGCGCTGCTGAAGCCGTACCGGAGGGAGACGGAAGAAACCCAGCCTCCGGAAGAGACAGCGCTTCGCGGGACGCTGCAGAAATATGGCGGCAGGGGTCCCGTAGACATAACGCTGTCCGTCACGGATAAGACGCAGCTCGAGACGGCAGTCGAGGCGGAAGGAGTCAAAGCCGTGTATGTTGACAGCTCCCTGCTGTTTTACGGCACGGGCGAGCTGATCTACGGTCTTGTACGCCGCGGACAGGCTGCGGGGAAAAATATGTATGTGGCCCTGCCCTATATCTTCCGTGACGACACGGCAGCCTTATTTGAACACCCATATTCTGTAATCCGGGATTTGTTCGACGGGGTACTGATTCGTAACTGGGAAAGCTTAGGATGGCTGGAAAAGAAGCGATACCCGAAAAAGGTGATTTCTGATTCCAATATGTATGTCTTTAACCGGTATGCGAAACAATTCCTGACCAAGACACGCATCGATTCCTACACGGCTCCGGCAGAACTGAATGCTAAGGAGCTTGCAGCGCTTGGCATCTCTGACGCTGCTTTCGTCGCGTACGGCTATCAGCCTGTGATGGTGACGGCCGGCTGCATACAGAAGACGGCAGACCGGTGTTCCGGCACGGACGGCCTGTCCTATATAAGTGACAGATATGAGAAGAAATTTGCGGTTAAAAATTGTTGTGAATACTGTTATAATATAATTTATAATTCTTCTCCTCTTGTGCTGCTGAACCAGAGGGAAGAAGTGAAAGCTCTCTCACCCGCATCCCTGCGCCTTGATTTCACGACAGAGGACGCCCAGGAGATGCGGAAGATTACGGCACTGTATACAGATGCCTTCGTAAGAGGGAAAGAGATTAGAACCCCGGAGATGGATTTTACGAAAGGACATTTCAAGCGGGGAGTGAAGTAGGTGAAGTTTTGGTAAATATTATTGTTGAGCTGTCCAAATATCTGATGATCATACTTATAACCATGTATACGTATCTCTGCTTCAGCATATTTGGCTATCAGGATCCGGACAGGAAGAAAAGCATGCTGCGCAGACAGAATGTGCTCATGTATATGGTCCACATCACTGCCTTTCTCGTAATGTATCTGGAGACAGAGGATATCAAGCTGCTGGCTTTCTATCTGATGCAGGTGGTGCTGTTTGGCGCGACGATACTGCTTTATACGATTCTGTATCCGAAGGTGTCGCGGCTCGTTGTCAATAATCTGTGCATGCTGCTCAGCATCGGTCTTATCATGCTTACGCGGCTTAACTATACGAATGCGATGAAGCAGTTTGTCATTGCGGCTGGAGCCATTGCAATCAGCCTTGCTGTTCCGGTCATCATACGGAAGTTTAAGAAGCTGGCAGAGTGGAGGAAGCTCTATGCGGTAGCTGGTATCGTTTCTCTCGGTATCGTGGCGGTCGTCGGTCAGGTGTCGTACGGAGCCAAACTGGGTTTTACGATAGCAGGAATCAATATACAGCCGTCGGAACTGGTCAAGATCATATTTGTGTTTTTCGTGGCCTCCAGCTTCAAGATGTCGCTGGAGTTTAAGAATATCGTCATCACCACGGCGCTGGCCGCGTTCCATGTGCTTATACTTGTCGTATCCAAAGACCTGGGAGCCGCGCTTATCATATTTGTCGTATATCTCGTCATGCTCTATGTGGCGACACGGCAGCCGCTTTATATACTGGCAGGGCTCGGGGCCGGGAGCGTGGCGTCGGTGGGAGCCTATTACCTGTTCGACCATGTGCGGACACGTGTCGTCGTCTGGAGGGATCCTTTTGCGGCCTATAACAATGGCGGCTATCAGGTGGCGCAGTCTCTGTTCGCCATCGGTACGGGAAGCTGGTTCGGGCTTGGCTTATGCCAGGGGGAACCGGATATGATTCCGGTTGCCGATTCGGATTTTATCTTTTCCGTCATATCAGAAGAGATGGGAATTATATTTGCCCTCTGTATCATTCTGATCTGTGTCAGCTGCTATGTGATGTTTCTGAATATCGCAATGCAGCTTCACAGCATGTTCTATAAACTGGTGGCCCTGGGACTTGGGACGTGCTACATATTCCAGGTATTTCTGACCATCGGGGGCGTGACGAAGTTTATCCCGTCTACGGGTGTCACGCTTCCGCTTGTCAGCTACGGCGGGAGTTCTTTACTTAGCACGATGATTATGTTTGCTATCATCCAGGGACTGTATATATTAAGAGAAGACGAGGAAGAAGATATTGAAAGAAAGAAAAAGGAAAGGCTACGAGCAAAGAGAAGCGGACAAGAAGTTAAAAAGAAGCGAAGAAAAACGACAGATGTCCCGCAGAGACCGCAAAGAGGCCAACAAGGCAGACAAGCGCCGGAAAAAGGCAAAGCGCGCCCGAAACAAAGAGTTCGCTAGAGTCACCTATGTATTCGTAGGTCTGTTCCTTGTTCTGATGGGATATATCGCATATTTCAACGTAGTGAAGAGCAGGGATATCATACGCAGCCCGTATAATGCCAGGCAGGACTCCTATGCCAAACGGGTAGTCCGGGGCAAGATTCTGGATAAGAACGGTAATGTGCTCGCACAGACGAATGTGTCGGAGGACGGCAGCGAAACAAGGGAATATCCCTATGGAAGCATGTTCGCCCATGTGGTCGGCTACAGCGTGCAGGGCAAATCCGGGCTGGAATCGTTAGAGAATTTTGAACTTCTCACTTCCAATGCGTTTTTCCTGGAAAAGCTGAAAAACGAATTCCAGGACAAGAAGAATATAGGGGACAATGTTGTCACGACGCTGGATGCAGGACTGCAGGAGGCGGCATACGACGCGCTTGGCAGCTATAAGGGAGCGGTCGTGGCGATAGAACCCAGTACAGGCAAGATACTTGCCATGGTGTCAAAGCCGGATTTTGACCCTAATTCTGTAGCGGACAATTGGGAGACGCTGAACTCCAGCGAAGACAGCGTTCTTCTGAACCGGGCGACCCAGGGACAGTACGCGCCGGGTTCGACATTTAAAGTCGTGACTGCCCTTGAATATATGAGAGAACACTCTGATTATGAGAATTACAGTTATAACTGTACCGGAGCCATAGAACACGGAGGACTCACCATCCACTGCTTTAATAATCACGTACACGGCCAGGTGGACTTTGCAGATTCTATCGCGTATTCGTGCAACGCGTCGTTTTCCAATATCGGACTGTCACTGGACGTAGGTAAATTCAGGGCTACCGCGAAAGAGCTTCTCTTTGATTCCAAGCTCCCCTCCGAACTGCCGTACAGCGAGAGCAAGTTTACGCTGGAGAAGGGCGCTTCCGACGGAGAGAAGATGATGACAGCCATGGGACAGGGACAGACGCAGGTAAGTCCGTATCATATGGCTCTCATCACTTCTGCGATAGCGAACGGCGGTACGCTCATGAAACCTTATCTTGTAGAAGCGGTCACGAATTATTCAGGGTCCGTCGTGGATGAAAACAAACCGGAGAAGGCCGGTACGCTGATGACCGCCGAGGAAGCGTCCAAGCTGAAGGAATATATGACGGATGTGGTACAGTACGGAACGGCGTCCGTGCTGAGCGGGCAGGGCTATACGGCGGCCGGAAAGACAGGAACTGCAGAATATAGCTCGGATAAAGAAAAAGACCATTCCTGGTTCATCGGTATGACGAATGTGGATAATCCGGATCTTGTAATCAGCGTAATTATAGAAGCTTCCGACGGTTCGGCCAAAGCGGTCAATGTCGCGAAGCAGGTGTTCGACGCCTATTATAATCAATAGGCATATGTAGCAGGGGCATATACATCAACGAGAGGTACATTGAGATGAAATATTACAGGCATATATACCTGACAGACGGGCTGGAAAAGAAGAAGGACAAAATAATAAAAAAGCTGGAAGGAAATAAATTCCAGGTAAGCATTCATCTTCTCGTTCTGTCGGGAAATGAAAAAAACCATCTGGAAATTATTAATTCAGTCCTGCTTCTGCAGCCGGACTATCCGAAAGAAGATTATTTTGTCGTCGGAATCGCAAAAAGTTATGATGATGCACTGGAACTGGTAGAAAAGATAACGGATGAAGTATATCATGAGACGAGGGGGACGGATATTCGTTCCTATATATTAGAAAAAGAACAGGAAGATTAAGATGCTACATATTATACTGCTTATCTTGAAGATCATAGGAATCATAATAGCCGCGATACTGGGGATACTTGTATTGTTGGTTTGCATTGTGCTTTTCGTGCCATTCAGATACCGCGTCGAGGCGGCTTCAGGCGGGACGTCCGACAGTATTCAGGCAGATATGACATGTACGTGGCTTATGAACCTCATCAAATTCACAGCTTTGTACCACGATAAAAAGTTTGTCTGGAATGTGCGCATATTCTTTAAGAAGATGTCAGGGGAAGAGCAGGCTGATGCCGACGACATAAAAAAGTTTGAAGAGGAAGTGGAAACAGATGAAACGGAATACGAAGAGATACTGGAAGAGACGGAAGAAACAGATGGACACGGCGCTGAAGAGCATCCGGGCCTTCAAAAAAAAGATGAAAAAGAACCCAGATTACCTGAGAGAGCTGAAGCGGAGCGGAAAGAAAATGCAGAAGATGATCAGGAAGAAAAAACCGGTTCTGGCAAGAAGCGTGGGAAATTTAAAAATATCTATGAAAAATGCAGGCAGACATTCCGTAAGATAAAATGTACAATTCTAAGATTATGTGATAAAATAAAGGCGTTATCAGAGAAAAAGGAAAAGCTCAGTGCGTTTATACTGGATGATACCCATAAGACGGCGTTCGCCAAGGTGAAAAAAGAAGCATTCCGTCTTTTGAGACGGCTGAAGCCAAGGACGGTAAAAGCAAAGATACACTATGGATTTGAAGATCCGTACAGAACCGGTCAAGTTCTGGCGGGTCTTGGCATCCTGTATCCTTTCTTGGGGAAAGATACAGAGATCGTTCCGGATTTTGAGCAGAAGATACTGGAAGGCACGCTGCTCGTCAAAGGCAAAGTGCATGTACTGCATTTCGTCATGCTGTTATGGAAGCTGTTCTGGTGCAGGGAAGTCCGCGCCACGTATAAACACATCAGAAGTTTTGAATTATAGTATTGTTGAGGAGGAAACGGACATGGCTGAAAATAATTTTAAAGGAACGGTAGAAGCGCTATTCCACGGAATGGACGGGGTAGTCTCGTCAAAAACGGTGGTAGGAGATGCGATTCATATAGGGGACACGATTCTTCTGCCCCTTGTTGACGTATCATTTGCGGTGGGAGCCGGGGCTTTTAACGGTGACAGGAAAGAAAGAGGAGCCGGTGGAATCGGCGGTAAGATGACGCCTTGCGCGGTTCTCGTCATCCAGAATGGACATACGAAGCTTGTCAACATTAAGAACCAGGATACGATGACGAAGATACTGGATATGATCCCTGACGTCATAGATAAGTTTGGATCAAAAGGGGAAGACAAGATGACGGAAAAGGATGTGGAGGATATACTGGACGAAGCCGGGGACGCTGATGATATTGCCGGCTAACAGTCTCGTTTCCTGAAAGCGTGCATATAATATAGTGAGAATTGGTGCAGAGGTTTGTGAATGAAGCGAGTAGTGGGTTTTGCCCTGCTGTGTCTGGCGGTAGGCATGATATTTACAATACTTGTCAGGCATCCGTTGATAGAGTTGATATGTGCCATAATATGTGCGCTGGTGGGGTATGAGTTGTTTTGCGGGAAAGAATAGCGTCTTAGAGAGTGCGGCGATGCTGTCATGGCAGAAACTGCACTTTTTATGTATATTGACATGTATAATGAGGAACAGGAGGGAATGCAAATGATGAAATGTGTAACATGTGGCAGCGAGCTGCGGGAGGGGTCTCTGTTCTGTACATACTGCGGGGCAAAAACGGACAGTCTGCCGGAAGCGGGAAAGACAGGCCTGCAGACAGAAGAGGCCGCGGCGTGTAAGGCGGGGCTGGAAGGCCTGTTCAGCGGAATCAGGGCATATGTAAAAAGCGAAACGGACAAGCAGCAAAATGAACTGGCTGAAAGAGAGGCACGCATACATACGCTGGAGCAGGAACTGAAGGAAAAGGAAACGCTCATAGCGCAGCTTAGGGAAGAACTTCAGAATAGAGAGAACAGAGACGCCGCTGTCCCTGTCCCTGCCAAACATGAGTGTCCGAAGTGCGGAAACGCGCTGTCAGAGGATATGGTATTCTGCAACCAGTGCGGGACGAAAGTACGGTAGTGATGAAGAGAAAGTTGATTGTCCGACATATCGTGATTATCAGCGGTCTGCTTGTGCTTCTCCTTTTTATCTGGAGATGTCCGCTTGCATATCTGTTTGGCATTCCCTGTCCGTGCTGTGGGATGACGAGGGCGTTCAAGAGTATGGTGAGCCTTGATTTCAGGGCTTCCTTCTCTTATCATCCGCTCTTTCTTCCGACTGGCTTCGCCATCTGGTATTTCCTTCACAAGGATGTGCTGCCTGAACGGTTCAGGATGGGAAAGAAGACGGCCAGGGTATTGGGAGGCCTGCTTCTCATCCTGCTGCTGGCGGTATATGTATACCGCATCGCTTTTCAGCCGGACGGCATCATCAAGATAGACTTGGATGACGGACTGATTTTTAAAATAATGAGAGAAATACGAGGGTAGAACATATGATAAAGCAAAGAAGTCTGGCTACATATATTATTTTGACATTTTTGACATGTGGCATATATAGCATTTTCTTCTGGTATTCCTATACGGAAGATGTCAATGCGATGTGCCGGGGAGATGGAGAAGAGAGCATGAACTACATACTGGTGCTTCTTCTGTCTGTAATCACGTGCGGCATATATGGACTGTACTGGTTCTATAAGCAGGCCAACCGTCTCAGAAAGGCAGGAACGAGATATGGAGTGGCAATAGCGGAAGGTGGAGGAGAATTCCTGATGTGGTACCTTGTCGGGTGCCTGATATGCTTCGTGGGCAGCTTCCTCTCGTTCAACGTGCTGATCAAGAATGCGAATCTTATCGCAGATGCATATAACCGTCAGAACGGCGGGCCGACACCTCCACCGGACAGCGGGACAGCTCATAGGGTTACGGCATATGGAACGGCTGCGGGTGCGGCTGAAAAGAAAGAAGATGAGACGGGCTGCTTCTGCGCAAGATGTGGGGAGAAGATGTATGTGACGGATCGGTTCTGTCCGCAGTGCGGGGCAAGGAATGAACGTGCGGCGGATGCAGGACCTGCCCGGTCACAGGCGTATTCCAGCCATACGGAGAACGCTGGCAACAGCCGTGGGTTCAGAGAGTCCGGGTCCGGTGCCGACATATTGGGTTCCTTGTCCGGCAAACGGCTGACCGCGATAGTTGCTGCCGTGGCTGTGGTCCTGCTCGTTATCGACCGACTGTGGAGCGGTGCTGGGTTTTTCAGCATGTTCTCCATGATTGAATATATGCTTCCGGCTCTTTGTATCGCTGTGTTTGGCGTATTATGCTTTCTGGACAGGCGGGAATGCGGGCAGTATGAGATTGTACCTCTGATTGCCTACTTTGGCCTGCTGTTCCTGTCCGGTATACGTGTGTCTGGAATTACGCCGTATACGAGCTATTCCTGGATATGGGATTATTATTCGGCATTTGACAATTTCTGTTCAGTCATACTGGCGCTTGCGGCATTGACCGCGGCTGGCTGCCTTGCCATGGAACTTGCCGGAAAGCGGTACGATATCGTTCTTCTGGCGGCAGTCATCGTCATATTCGGCCTTACGCTGCTGGCGGGAGTAGTAACCTTGTTCACCCAGTTCCGTTACTGGGGTTTCCCTGGAATATACAGCTTCTTCACGCTGTTTGCCTCGGTTGTGAGCCTGCTTCCGGTGCTGCTGTATGTACTGCAGCGCAATCCGCAGATGCTTGATAAATTGAAAAAGTAATAATATGCAGAAATTCAAAATAAGTACTTGCTTTTCTTGTATACATCTGGTAAAATAATCAGTGTTGCGAGTTCGGAAAAGGACTTATTATGAGCGTTAGGAGGTGCAGTCATGGCAAAATGTGCTATTTGTGAAAAGGGTGCTCACTTTGGGAACAACGTAAGCCACTCTCATAGAAAATCACCAAAGATGTGGAAATCAAACGTGAAATCAGTTCGTGTTAAAACAGCAAACGGAGCTACAAAGAAAATGTATGTTTGTACTTCTTGTTTGAAATCAGGCAGAGTTGAACGTGCGTAATGAAAGTTAAAACTCAGATTTCTTATGGAATCTGGGTTTTTTATTTGTAAAATAAGGGAATTAATAGTATAATATTTTTGTTAAGCTCGTGTATTACATTTTCAATTTAGAGAATTGGAGGTTTTTAATATGAAGGGATGTATGAGTACGGATCTTGGTATCATCACAATCGATCCTGAAGTGCTTGCGAAATATGCAGGGACTGTGGCTGTAGAGTGTTTTGGAATCGTAGGCATGGCTGCTGTCAATATGAAAGATGGATTCGTCCATCTTCTTAAGAAGGAAAGCCTGACGCACGGAATCCAGGTGAGCATATCAGAAGATAACCATATTACGCTCAGCTTCCATATTATTGTTGCTTATGGCGTAAGTATTTCAGCCGTGACGGAAAATCTCATCAGCAATGTAAAATATAAGGTAGAAGAGTTTTCCGGAATGCCGGTAGATACGATCAATATCTACATTGAAGGCGTCAGAGTCATCGATTAGTTAAGGAGGAACATAAGAAGTGGCTACAAAAACTATTAATGTGGATATGCTTGCCAGGATGTTTCTGGCTGGAGCACAGAATATCGAGGCAAAGAAAGAATATATCAATGAACTGAACGTATTTCCGGTACCGGACGGAGACACCGGGACGAACATGTCCCTGACGATCATGTCTGCGGCGAGAGAAGTGACCGCACTTGAGAAACCGGATATGGCTGACCTTGCCAAGGCGATTTCTTCCGGCTCCCTGCGCGGGGCGAGGGGGAATTCAGGCGTTATCCTGTCTCAGCTTCTGCGAGGGTTTACCAAATCTATCCGCGAAGAAAATGAAATAGACGCGCTTGGACTTGCGGCGGCATGTGCAAGGGCTAGAGATACGGCATATAAGGCGGTCATGAAGCCGAAAGAGGGAACCATCCTTACGGTGGCAAGCGGTATCGCCGATAAGGCGGCAGAGATGGCGGAAGAGACCGACGATTTGGAACTCTTTATACCGGCTGTGATAAGGCATGCGGAAGAGGTGCTGGAGAAGACACCGGATATGCTTCCTGTTCTGAAGGAGGCGGGTGTGGTGGATTCCGGCGGACAAGGCCTTCTGGAGGTGATCAGAGGAGCATATGACGCGTTCCAGGGCAAAGAGATCGACTACAGCTCTATCGAGCCCGGCAAAGCAGCCGTGGCGCCGCCGAAGGTATCTCAAGAAGCGGGAGATATCAAGTTCGGCTACTGTACGGAGTTTATCATATTGACGGAAAAAGAGTTTACGGAGGAGGACGAGGACGGGTTTAAAGCGTATCTGTCTTCCATCGGCGATTCTATCGTCTGCGTGGCTGACGATGACGTCGTTAAGATTCACGTGCATACGAATGATCCGGGGCTTGCGATACAGCGTGCCCTCACTTTCGGACAGCTGTCTCGGATGAAGATAGACAATATGAGGGAAGAGCATCAGGAGAAGCTGATCCGGGATGCCGAGAAGCTTGCTAAGGAGCAGAAGCAAGAGGCGGCCAAAAAAATACAGGGCCGAGAAAGTCCATGGGCTTTATCGCGGTCTCCATCGGAGAGGGTCTGAATGAAATCTTCAGAGAGCTTGGGGTCGATTATATTATAGAAGGCGGACAGACGATGAATCCGAGTACGGAGGATATGCTCAACGCCATCGAACATGTGAACGCGGATACGGTGTTCATCCTGCCAAACAACAAAAATATCATTCTTGCCGCCAACCAGGCGAAAGCGCTTGTCGAGGACAAAGATATCGTCGTGATACCGACGAAGACGGTTCCTCAGGGGATTACCGCGGTTATCAACTTTATGCCGGAAGCAGATGCGGCGGCCAATGAGGAGACGATGCTCGAAGAGATGAAGAACGTCAAATCCGGCCAGGTGACATATGCCGTTCGAGATACGCGCATCGACGACAAGGAGATTCATGAAGGTGATATCATGGGTATCGGAGACAGCGGTATCCTGGCAGTAGGCCAGGACGTGGAAGCGACGACCCGTGAGATGCTTGTCAAGCTTGTCGATGACGACTCGGAGCTGATCAGCCTCTACTATGGTGAGGAAGTGAAGCGTGAAGATGCAGAGCGGTTTACCGCAGAGATAGAGGAACTGTACCCGGATGTAGATGTGGATGCACATTTTGGGGGGCAGCCAATATACTATTACGTGCTGGCTGTGGAATAAGTAAGATAAAGAGGGGACAGACGCCCTGTGCATGCAGAGGTCTGTCTCTTTTCTGTTTTGAAGCATAGTAAGGATTGCAATTATGGTTGAATTGACAAAAATAAGCGAATTAAAAGGAATAGGTGAAAAGACGGAGAAGCTGTTTGGAAGGCTCGGCATTGCTACGGTCGGTGATCTGATACACTACTATCCCCGGGGATATGACGTCTATGATGAGCCGGTCCCCATCAGCGAGGCATCGGAAGGGCGTGTCGTGACGGTGACAGGGGCCATATTTGGCAGGGTGCAGGTATCCGGCAGCCGGAATATGCAGGTCACGACGGTTTACGTCAAGGACATCACCGGGACGCTGAAGGTCATCTGGTTCCGCATGCCGTTTTTGCGCAATACCCTCGGAAGAGGCGGAGTCATAACGCTTAGGGGCAGGATTGTCAACCGGAAAAGCGGCATCGTCATGGAGCATCCTGAAATCTTCTACCCGAGCGCCAGATATGAAGAAAAGCTCCACACGCTGCAGCCGGTCTACGGGCTGACCGCAGGGCTGTCCAATAACAGCGTCATGAAGGCAGTACGGCAGGCGCTTATGAATCTTGATCTCTCTAAAGAGACGCTGCCGGATGAGATCCGGCTGAAATATGGACTTGCCGAGTACAACTATGCGATACGTGGGATCCATTTCCCTGAAGATAAAGAAGTGTTCTATCATGCGAGGGAAAGGCTCGTATTTGAAGAGTTCCTGGAATTCATCTTATCGCTGCGAAAGCTGAAAGACAGCAATGAAAAAGAGAAGAACCATTATCCGGTCAGGAACGATCCCGGGACTGAGACATTTCTCTCACAGCTTCCCTATGAGCTGACAGGCGCGCAGCAGAAGGTGTCGGATGAGATTGCGGCAGATATGGCAGGCAGTACGGCCATGTCACGTCTTGTGCAGGGAGACGTGGGTTCCGGCAAGACCATCGTGGCAGTCCTGGCGCTGATGAATACGGCATTTGCCGGTTGCCAGGGGGCACTTATGGCACCGACTGAGGTGCTCGCCAGGCAGCACTATGAATCCATTACGAAATTATTTGGCCGGTATGGCGTTGCAATAAGCGTGGAGCTGCTGACCGGTTCTATGAGCGGGAAAGAAAAGCGTGCGGCATATGGGCGGATTGAGAGCGGCGATGTCCAGATTATCGTCGGGACGCATGCATTGATTCAGGAAAAGGTGAGTTATAAGAATCTGGCGCTGGTCGTGACGGATGAACAGCACAGGTTCGGGGTCAAGCAGCGGGAAGCATTTGCCAGAAAGGGCGGCGTGCCACATATTCTTGTCATGAGTGCGACACCGATACCAAGGACGCTTGCAATCATCTTATATGGGGATCTGGATATATCCGTGATTGACGAGCTGCCCGCGAACAGGCTGCCGATTAAGAACTGCGTCGTAGACACTGGTTACCGCAAGACTGCATATGCATTCATGAAGAAACAGGTGCAGGATGGAAGGCAGTGCTATGTCATCTGTCCGATGGTAGAGGAAAGCGAACATCTTGAGGTGGAAAATGTCCTGGATTATGCCCAGATGCTGCAGGATGAACTTGGCGAGGATGTGTCGGTCTCCTTCCTTCACGGGAAGATGAAGCAGGCGGAAAAAGATGATATCATGGAGCGGTTCGGCAGAAATGAGATTCAGGTCCTCGTTTCTACGACTGTCATCGAGGTCGGCATCGACGTGCCGAACGCTACGGTCATGCTCGTGGAAAATGCCGAACGCTTCGGCCTGGCACAGCTTCATCAGCTGCGTGGACGTGTAGGCCGTGGGGAGCACCAGTCTTATTGTATCTTTATGAGCGCCTCCAGATCCAAGGAGACGAAAGAGCGCCTCGAAATACTGAACAAGTCAAATGACGGGTTTAAGATTGCCAGTGAAGATCTGAGGCTGCGCGGGCCGGGAGACCTGTTCGGCATACGTCAGAGCGGTCTGATGGACTTCAGGCTTGGGGACGTATTCCAGGATGCAAAGCTGTTGCAGAAGGCAAATGAAGCGGCAGACCTGCTTTTGAATTCAAATAATGAATGGAAGAAAAAAATACCAAAATATGAAGGAACTTCTAGTGTAATAATATAAATCCTCCATATACTATCGTTGTAACAAAAAACAAAAAGTTACAAACAATTATTGAGCATTTTAAATGCTCAATAAGATACGAAAAAGGAGGAGTATAACAATGGCAAGTCGTTCATCTAACAGAGCAGCCGTACCTGAAGCAAAGGGTGCATTGGACAAATTCAAATATGAGGTTGCAAACGAATTAGGAGTACCGTTAACAGAAGGTTACAACGGAGACCTGACATCAAGACAGAATGGTTCTGTTGGTGGTTATATGGTTAAGAAAATGATCGAGCAGCAAGAAAAACAGATGGCTGGTAAATAATAACCAGATTAAATGATTAGAAAAAGCACTTGACAGGTTGAAATAACACCTGTCGGGTGCTTTTTTCTTTGGGGACAGGGATATTTTAATCGGGGACGGGGTTTTTCTAGAAAAACCCCGTCCCCGATTAAAATATCCCTGTCCCCGATTGACTTTTTTCTGACATATCCTTATAATAGACTGGAAATGTTACAAAGAATATAAGGGGTAGTGCATATGAGAGTCATTGCAGGCAGTGCGAAGCGATTACAACTTAAGACGCTCGACGGTATGGATACGAGACCTACGACGGACCGGATCAAGGAGACGTTATTTAATATGATTTCTCCCTATCTGTACGACTGCATCTTTCTCGATTTGTTTGCGGGAAGCGGGGGAATTGGTATCGAAGCGCTCAGCAGGGGTGCGATGGAAGCTGTATTCGTGGAGAAGAATCCAAAAGCCATGGCGTGCGTCAAGGAGAACCTGCTAAGGACGAAGCTTGCCCACAAGGCGGCCACGATGTCCGCTGATGTGATGACGGCGCTTTATAAGCTGGAAGGTGACAAGCAGTTTGATTTTATCTTCATGGATCCTCCTTACGGCAAGCAGCTTGAAAAAAAGGTGCTCGGATATCTTTCAGAATCGGAACTGCTCGCGGACGAAGGTGTGATTATCGTGGAAGCTTCCAGAGAGACTGAATTTGATTATCTGGAAGATCTTGGATTCACGCTTCTTAAGATGAAAGAATATAAGACGAACAAGCATGTATTTATAGAACCGGCAGGAAGGAAAGAGATATGTTAAGAGCAGTTTACCCGGGCAGCTTTGACCCGGTTACATATGGACATCTTGATATCATTGAGCGTTCCGCGAAACTGGTGGACGAATTAATCATCGGAGTCCTGAACAATAAAGCAAAAACCCCGTTGTTTTCCGCAGAAGAACGTGTTAGAATGTTAAAAGAAGTAACAAAAGGAATGCCAAATGTAACTATCATACCTTTTGATGGCTTACTGGTGGAATTTGCACGCAGAATGGAGGCTACGATGGTAGTCCGCGGTTTGCGTGCCATAACTGATTTCGAATATGAGCTTCAGATGTCCCAGACGAACCATAAGCTGGAGCCGGAGATCGAGACCGTCTTTCTGACGACGGGCCTCGATTATTCATATTTGAGTTCTACCACCGTAAAGGAAGTGGCAGCTTTTGGAGGGGATATTTCTCAGTTTGTACCAGATTTGGTGGCAGACACGATACGAGAGAAAATGAACAGAAGGAGAGTGTAAATTATGAGCAGCCGTATTGAACAGATTATTGAAGAAATTGAAGAATACATTGACAGCTGCAAGTTCCAGCCGCTGTCAACGTCCAAGATTATTGTCAATAAAGACCAGATGGACGAGCTTCTGCGTGAACTCCGCATGAAGACGCCGGATGAGATTAAGCGGTATCAGAAGATTATCGCGAACAAGGATGCGATTCTTGCCGATGCACAGGCAAAGGCGGACAGCATGATTGAAGAGGCGCAGATACACACGAATGAACTTGTCAGTGAACATGAGATTATGCAGCAGGCATATGCACAGGCGAATGAGATAGTCACCGCAGCCACGGAACAGGCACAGGAGATTCTCGACAATGCTACTAGCGATGCCAACGATATCCGTATCGGAGCGATGCAGTATACAGATGATCTGCTCGCGAACGCGGAGAGCATTATCGGTCATACGCTGGACAGCTACACGACAAAATATGACGGACTTGTCAATTCCCTGCAGGAATGCTACGACATGGTGCGCAACAACCGGTCCGAACTGGACATTCCGGAACAGTCTGCGCGGACGCTGGAAGCAGAGTACGGTGCTCCGGAAGAGCCGGCAGAAGAGCTCCAGATAGAAGATGATGAGGACTTGCTACAGTAGAACGATATAGCCATACGCCAACAGGCTGGTTACCCCCGCGGTAATCAGCTTTTCTATTATGTAGGGGAAGATTGGGAGCCCGGCCTCCTGTACCATACACCGCGTCTGGGCTACAGAACACCATCCTCCGAATGATGTAAGCCCCATAGTGAGGATGAAGCGCAGTCCGGGTTCGGAACAGCTCTTGCACAACATAGCGATGCCGTTCGTGATTTCCAGCGACGGAAGGGCAGCAAGTGCAAGTGCCGGATGATGAAACGGCAACAGTTCCGCCAGCGCTATGAGGATGGAAAACAGCATGATATAACCGCCCACCTTCGTAATTGTAACAAAACCGTTCATGATACTGTCATCCACGACACCCGCGGAAGATACGTTAGGCGCAGGTACATGGCAGCCGCGGCTTTCGGACTGCCCGCATATATGGTAATGGCGTCTGAACAGGAAGCTGCAGATACATGGAGAGATGGTGAGTATGAGGATGGCAGGCAGCGTGAGCGATTCTTCTTTCAAATTCTGCCATATTACATAGCTTATAATGAACATCGGGCTCGTGTTGTTGCAGAAGGAGAGGAGGTAACGTCCTTCTTCTCTGGAGATATAACCGCCGTTCAACAAATCCGCAGTCACTTTGCTTCCCATCGGATATCCGCACATGAAACCGATTAGCACTGCAAAAGAACCGTATCCGGAGACGCGGAAGATACGGCAGAAGAGGGGGCCTGTGATACGGGCAATGAGAGAGGCGGCATTCGTTCCAATCAGCAGGTTGGACAGGATGATAAAGGGCAGAAGTGTGGGAAGGACGATGTTAAACCAGAGGAGTATCCCGTCGCTGGCACCTTTAAAGACCGGCTTTGGAAACACGAGCATCAGGACGAATACACATATAATCATAACCTTAAAAAAGCGACGTTTCATGCGTGTTTGTATCCATTCAAGAATCTTTCTTTTTATTGTATGGATATGGTTGATTTTTTATGATGACTGTGACAGAATGTAAGATAGAAATAAAAGTCTAATGAAGAGAGGTTAAAGAAATATGGCAGTATTAGATCAGCTGGAACCAAAGAAAGTATTTCAATTTTTTGAAGAGCTGTGCCAGATTCCGCACGGTACCTTTGACACGAAGCGCATCAGCGACCATTGTGCAGCATTTGCGAAGGAGCGGGGACTGGAAGTTGCGCAGGACGATGCAAACAACGTAATCATCAGAAAGCCTGGTACAAAAGGATACGAAGACAGCGAGCCTGTCATCCTTCAGGGACATATGGATATGGTGTGCGAGAAAAGGCCGGGATCTTCCCACGATTTTGGAAAGGACGGACTTGAACTATATGTAGAAGACGGATATGTCAAGGCCAAGGATACGACATTAGGTGGGGACGATGGTATCGCGGTAGCGATGATAATGGCGCTTCTAGACAGTACCGATATACCACACCCGCCAATTGAAGCGGTATTTACGACTGATGAAGAAGTAGGCATGGGTGGGGCCATGGCTATCGATTTGTCTGTATTGAAGGGGCGGAAATTAATCAATATTGATTCGGAAGAGGAGGGTATCCTGACAACAGGATGTGCCGGAGGATTCCGCTATGAGACGGTCATTCCGGTCCACAGAGAAAAGAAGACAGGTACGATCATTACAATCAAGATTCACGGCCTCCAGGGCGGCCACTCGGGAATAGAGATACATAAGCAGCGCGGCAATGCACACAAGATGATGGGACGTCTTTTAAATCGTATCGGACAGAGCATAGAGATAGACCTGGCAGAGATAAACGGAGGTTCCAAAGACAACGTGATTGCCATGGAATCAACAGCAGAAATCCTCGTGGCAGATAAAGATGCCGCAGCCGTAAAAGCTGTTGCGGAAGAGATGAAGGCTGTTTGGGACAACGAGTTTATGGGAGACGAACCGGGTCTCGCGGTTGAGGCGGCAGTTTCAGCCGATTCCACAGTTGATGTATGCGACAGGGCCAGCACGGAACGTGTCATTTCCTACCTTGTCATGTGCCCGTTTGGTGTTCAGGGATATAGCAGGAAGCTAAAAGGCCTTGTAGAGACATCCATGAACATTGGCATCCTGGAGACGGCAGCCGGCCACGTTAAGACGGTATATCTGGCCAGAAGCTCGGTAGAGAGCAAAAAGCAGGAGATGAAAGAGCTGCTGGCAGCCTGCGCGAAAGCTGCAGGAGGCGAGGGAAAGAGCTTTAACGAATACCCTGCATGGCAGTTCAACCCGGATTCCGACCTCCGACGCATCATGGAGGATGTATATGAGGACATGTTCGGAAAAGCGCCGGAAGTGACAACAGTACACGCTGGACTGGAGTGCGGCCTTTTCCTTGGCAAGAAGCCGGATCTTGACTGCGTTTCCTTCGGACCGGATATCATGGATGTGCATTCCTTTCACGAACGCCTTGGTATAGAGTCCACTGCCCGCACATGGAAATATCTGCAGGCGGTGCTCGCAAAATGTAAATAGACAAAATCAGCTGTAATGTGAGGGCCGGCTGTTTAAAGGCCGGCCATAAAAGCATCAATAGAATAGAATCCGACTGAGAGGTGCTTCTCGTGAAGCATCTCTTTTAGTATACGCATAAAAATGCCGGGCTTATTGACTCTTCTGAGACTTTCGAGCATTGCGGGAAGGGTGTCCCCATTGCCGAATTCTCCACCCCAGTCCCCGTCATAAGTGTAGTCCACTCCGCAGCTGGGGCTCCCATCGATACCAACGATACCGAGGATTTCATACCTGTCGGGATATGCAGCGTATTCTTCAAGCTGCATCACGATTGGTTCCAGCATGCGGCGGGCTTCCATGCGGAAATGAGGAGTATCGAACTGGGAGACGGCATGTCCCCAACGGCGGCTGCCGTAAAGCAGGAATTCCGGACATGGGAGCTGTATCATCTCATATTCTTCCGAGAAGGCATGCAGCAGGAAAGTTCTTTTGGCGGCGCGCTCAGCGGCCATCGCCTCCATATCCTGATGCTTTAGCTTTACGGCATCGTTAAAAAAACAGTGGCTGACGACAATAATTTTCTGTATCATAAGTAAATTCCTTTCTTCGGCTATAAATATAAAAGCTGTATACATTATAGCATTGAAGCAGAAAAGCGGCATATAGAAAAATCCAATATACACGTGCTGCTTATCAGAATATCCAATTTGGATCAGGCAAGCAGGCGTGCTAGTATTATAGGCAGGATTATAAATTTACGTATGAGGATGGAGGACATTATGAACAGAGAGATTTCAAACACGACAAGACTTATGATGTGCGGCCTGGCAATAGCGATTAATATCGTGCTTGGCATCATCATGGCCGCAATCAAGTTCCCGGTGTATCTGGATACAATAGGAACGATATTCATCGCCGTCTATTTCGGGCCATGGTACGGCGCTGCCGTCGGGGGCACGACCAACTTTATGACAGCGCTTCTGTATGGCATGACCGATATGCCGTTCATGCTCGTCAATATAGCAATCGGGCTTGTTATCGGCTTTCTCTTTCGAAAAATCAAGTTTACATTTTTAAATGTTCTGATAGCCGGAACCATTGTCGGAATTGTGGCACCTGTCATCGGTACACCGATAGGAATCGCCGTGTACGGAGGCTTGACAGGTACCGTTTCAGATGTAGCGGTCATATGGCTGAAGCAGAGCGGGGCAAGCATCTTTACGGCATCTTTTCTTCCTAAGCTTGCCAATAATCTGATTGACAAGATCGGGTCATGCTCCATCATATTTCTGCTCGTAAAAGCGATGCCGGGAGCCCTGAAGCCCAAGTGCTGGATTAAGAGAAGAGCTGAAGCGTAAAATAACATATGGCAGGCGCCAGGAGGCGGTCCCAAAGAATTTGTTTTGGGACGGCCTCTTTTTTCATATACTAAAATAAAAAGGATATTTTATGAAACGTATGAGACCTGGCAAGTTGCTTTTGTTCTTGTTTATCACAGCACTGTCAACCGTCCTTCTTACCGGACATATATATAACCGTGCTATCATCAACAGGATGCGGAAAGAGACGATTGCGAACCTGGAATACCGTACTAATTTTTATTCTGACGCTATGCGCAGGGATAAAGATAAGCTTTCCAAAGGGTGTAGAAAGCTGCTTGAAAATGTGGAAAACGAAGCGAGTTATTTCCCGATTCCAGAATCCACTGTGGATAAATCGCTGTCCGTATCCTTTGTAGATTCATGGATGGCAGAAAGGAAATATAACGGAACGAGTGGTCATGAAGGTACAGATATCATGGCTGTAAAGAATGAAAGAGGGCTTTATCCGGTGCTCAGCATGACGGACGGGACTATCACAAACCTTGGATGGCTGGAAAAAGGAGGCTACCGCGTCGGAATCACCTCGGATAGTGGTACATATTATTACTACGCACATCTTGATTCCTATGGCAATATAAAAAAAGGTGACAAGGTAAAAGCGGGGCAGTTCATCGGTTATATGGGAGATTCCGGATATGGTGAAGAAGGCACGACAGGACAGTTTGATGTACATCTGCATTTTGGAATCTATTCTTATGAGACGGGTGAGGAGATCAGCGTCAATCCATACTATGTCCTCCTGTCGCTTGAAAAGAAGAAATTAAAATATTCATATTCCTAGAGTTATGGTATCGGATATGTTATACTAAACTATGTATGTACAAATAGTATGAATTGTAACTACATATGGAGGAATTGCGACATGAATCTGCCTTGTGCATTTGAAGATAAGATGAAGGAACTGCTAGGAGACGAGTATCCCGACTATATAGCGTGTTACGATGAGCCGAGATACTATGGACTTCGCGTAAACACGAATAAAATTACCGTAGAAGAATTTAAAAGAATATGTCCGTTTGATATCACACCGATCCCATGGATTGAAAATGGATTCTACTATGACGGTGAAGCAGTGTCTCCGTCAAGACACCCATACTATTTTGCGGGGCTGTATTACCTGCAGGAACCAAGTGCTATGACGCCGGCCAGCCGGCTTCCTGTAGAACAGGGGGACAAGGTGCTGGATTTGTGTGCCGCGCCGGGAGGGAAGGCGACAGAACTTGGTGCAAAGCTTAAAGATACCGGAGTTCTTGCTGCCAACGATATCAGCAGTTCAAGAGCGAAAGGTCTGCTGAAGAATATAGAAGTCTTTGGAATCGGAAATATGCTTATACTGAGTGAAGAACCCGGGAATCTGTCAGGATACTTTCCAGAGTATTTTGACAAGATACTGATTGATGCACCATGTTCCGGGGAAGGCATGTTCCGCAAAGACAAGAAAATGGTAAAAGCATGGGAAGAACACGGGCCGGAATATTTCAGCAGCATCCAGAAAAGCATCATCGTACAGGCTGCAGATATGCTGAAGCCAGGTGGGATGCTGTTGTACTCTACTTGTACGTTTGACGGGCGTGAGAATGAACAGACCGTGGCATATCTGCTGAAGAACCGTCCCGGCTTCAAGATAGTGGACATGGAGCAGTATGAAGGATTCAGCCCAGGACGCCCGGAGCTGACAGAGGCGGAGGATCCCGCAATAGCAAAAACCGTTCGTATCTTTCCACATCATATGAAAGGAGAGGGGCATTACCTTGCGCTCCTCAGAAAGGACGGTGGCATTCGCCAAGAGGACTACTCCGTGCCTCTTAAAAGAAGCCGTATAAAACTGCCTGCAGAACTGGAAGCTTTCATGACGAAAGTATCCTGGGAGCTGGACAGAACCAGAATCGATTTAAGAGGAGAACGTATCTACTATATGCCGGAGGGGCTTCCTGAGCTAAGAGGCATCCGCTTTTTAAGGACGGGCCTTCTTATGGGCGAACTGAAGAAAAATCGGTTTGAACCGAGCCAGGCACTGGCGATGTATATGAAAAAGGGAGAGTATGAGGATTCCCTTGATTTTTCTGTAACGGATGAACGAGTTTCCAGATATCTGAAAGGGGAGACTATCGATGCAGACGATATGGTATCGGCCGGAAGCAAAGGATGGCATCTCGTCTGCGTGGACGGCTATCCGCTTGGGTGGGGCAAGCTCTCAGGCGGGATACTAAAGAATAAGTACCTTCCCGGATGGAGGCTGTGCTGATGATAAGGCTTGATAAGTATCTGGCGGATATGGGCATCGGGACACGCCAAGAAGTAAAAAGGCGTATCCGGCAGGGGAAGGTTACGGTAGATGGAACTGTCGTCAGATCACCGGAATATAAAGTGGACGAAGAGTGCACGGTATGCTGCGACGGCGGCCGGGTCTGTTATGAAGCGTTTGAATACTATATGCTGAACAAGCCGGCCGGTGTCGTGTCTGCAACCGAGGACCGCACCGAAAAGACTGTCATTGACCTGATAGGAGGGCAGAGAAGGAAAGACCTTTTTCCGGCCGGCCGGCTTGATAAGGACACAGAAGGGCTGCTTCTCATAACGAATGACGGAGCACTTGCCCACCGGCTGCTGTCACCAAAGAAACATGTCGATAAGATGTATTATGTACGGGTCAAGGGAGCAGTTACAGAAGAAGATGTGCACGCCATGGCAGAAGGCATCAATATCGGGTCCTCTGCCTTGGAAGAGTGGACGAAGCCGGCCGTTCTGGATATTATATCCAGTGGACGGGAGTCGGCTGTACGGCTTACCATACAGGAGGGGAAATACCATCAGGTAAAGCGTATGTTCCTGGCAAGAGGGAAGGAAGTCACCTATCTGAAGCGGGAGCGGATGGGCGCGCTGGCCCTTGACGAATCCTTGCAGCCAGGAGAGTACCGCAGACTGACAGAAGAGGAGTTGAAAGACTTATATGAGACAGACAGGCATGCTTGAAGATATGGAGGCAATCATATTCGATATGGACGGGACGCTTCTGGATTCTATGTGGATATGGCCATCCGTGGACGATGATTATCTTCGTAAGTATCATCTGGATAAGCCGGATCACTTTCATGAGATGATGGAAGGGAAAAGCTACATTGAGGTGGCACGGCTTTTTCTGGATATTTTCCCCGGCCTTGACCAGACGCTGGATGAAGTTATGGATGAATGGATGGAGATGACATACGACAGGTATATCCATTCTGTGGATATGAAGGAAGGGGCACATGACTTCATTGTGGACATGCGCGCCCAGGGGAAGAAAATCGGTATTGCCACGAGCAACTCCAATGTGCTGGCAGATGCCGCGCTGAATGCCCTCTCCATCCGCCCCCTGTTCGATTCTGTGCATAGTGCATGTGAAGTGGAGAAGGGAAAGCCTTCACCGGATGTGTACCTGCTCGTGGCAGAAGAGATGCAAGTACCACCGCATCGCTGCCTTGTCTTTGAAGATGTCCCGATGGGTATACTGGCGGGCAAAAGAGCAGGAATGAAAGTGTGCGGGGTGGACGATGATTATTCCAGACCACAGGAAGCCAGAAAAAAAGAGCTGGCAGACTATTACATACAGAGCTACTATGACATCAGAAATGGAACTTATGAGGTATTGACATGATAAAAGGATTCTTACCAATCTGCAGGCAGGATATGGAAGAGAGGGGATGGGAGCGGCCGGACTTTGTCTATGTGTCAGGAGACGCTTACGTGGACCACCCGTCTTTTGGCCACGCAATCATAACGAGGACGCTTGAGGCTTACGGGTATAAGGTGGCTGTCATACCGCAGCCGGACTGGAAAGATAAGAACAGCATTACCGAATTTGGTGAGCCGAGGCTGGGCTTTCTCGTATCTTCCGGCAATATGGATTCTATGGTTAACCACTATTCGGTGTCAAAGAAGAGGAGAAAGACGGATGCATTCACACCAGGCGGAGTGATGGGCAGACGACCGGACTATGCCGCTGTCGTGTACTGCAATCTTATCCGTCAGGTATATAAGAAGACGCCGGTTATACTAGGAGGGATCGAAGCGAGCTTAAGGAGGCTTGCCCATTATGATTACTGGTCTGATAAGCTGAAACGTTCCGTACTGCTCGACTCCGGAGCTGATCTCATCTCTTACGGCATGGGAGAGCTCTCTGTCATAGAGATAGCAGAAGCGCTGGATGCCGGAATAGATGTCAAAGATATCACCTATATTCCAGGTACGGTGTGTAAGGTCAGTGATTTGAAAAGCGTGTACGATGCGGCAATCCTTCCGTCCTATGAGGATTTGAAAAAAGACAGGATCAATTATGCAAAAAGCTTCTATACGCAGTACTGCAATACAGACCCGTTTTCAGGCAGAAGGCTTGTGGAGCCATATGGAGAGCACCTGTATGTCGTCCAGAATCCACCGTCCAGACCGCTGTCCACGTCGGAAATGGACCGGGTATACAGCTATCCCTATATGAGGACTTATCATCCGATTTATGAAAAAGACGGAGGGGTGCCCGCTATATCGGAAGTCAAGTTCAGCCTGGTAAGCAACCGGGGATGCTACGGGGGATGCAGCTTCTGTGCACTGACGTTCCATCAGGGGAGGATCATGCAGGTCCGCAGCCATGAGTCGCTGCTGGCAGAGGCCGGCCGGTTCATATGGGAGGAAGATTTTAAAGGTTATATCCACGATGTGGGCGGGCCTACGGCGAACTTCCGCCATCCTTCCTGCGGCAAGCAGCTGAAGCACGGAGTGTGTAAAGAGCGGCAGTGCCTGTTCCCAAAACCGTGCGGCAGCCTGAGAGTGGATCATAAGGACTACATCGCGCTGCTCAGAAAGCTGAGAGAGCTGCCGGGGGTAAAGAAGGTGTTCATCCGTTCCGGCATCCGCTTCGATTATGTAATGGCTGATAAAGATGACACCTTTTTCAGGGAATTGTGCCGGCATCATGTCAGCGGACAGCTGAAGGTAGCTCCCGAGCATGTGTCAGACGCAGTGCTGGCAAAGATGGGAAAGCCGGAGAACAGCGTGTACCAGGCATTCGTCAGAAAATACAAAAAGATAAATGGGGACTTGGGAAAAGAACAGTATCTCGTCCCGTACCTCATGTCCTCGCACCCCGGGTCTACGATGAAAGATGCCGTAGAGCTGGCCGAATATCTAAGAGATCTGGGATATATGCCGGAGCAGGTACAGGATTTCTACCCGACACCGTCAACCTTGTCTACATGCATGTATTATACCGGGGTGGATCCGAGAGATATGAAACCGGTATATGTGCCGAAGCATCCTCATGAGAAAGCGATGCAGCGGGCTTTGATACAATACCGGAACCCGAAGAATTACGATCTCGTTCTCGAGGCGCTCAAAGAGACAGGCCGTATGGATCTGATTGGATTCGACAGACACTGCCTTATCCGGCCGCGGCCGCCGCATGGAGGGAAATCCTTTCATGCAGGCAGCGGGCAGAATAGGCAGGACGCCGGGACTCGTGGAAAGAAAAAGACGATTCGTAATGTCCACAAGAAAAAGAAGACAGGATAGGAGGCAGGACAATGAAAATTGCAATGATTACAGGTGCATCTTCCGGTTTGGGCCGGGAATTTGCAAGACAGATACCCAGACTGTACCGGAAGCTGGATGAGATATGGCTGGCCGCGAGAAGCACGGATAAGCTGAAAGAGCTCGCAAAAGAGCTTCCTCTTCCTGTGCGGATCTTTGACGGTGATTTGACGCGGGATTATATATACGATAGAATCAAAAAAGAACTGGAACGACAATCGGCGGATATACGTATGCTTGTCAATGCCGCCGGATACGGGGCTATCGGTGATGCGTCCGATATGGATGGAGCTGCACAGACCGGCATGATCGATTTGAACTGCAGGGCGCTGACGAAAATGACGCTCCTGTGCATCCCACATATGTCAAAAGGCAGCCGGATCGTCCAGATGGCCTCTGCGGCGGCGTTCGCTCCACAGCCCGGCTTTGCCGTCTATGCCGCAACGAAATCTTATGTATACAGTTTTGCAAGAGGAATGGGCAGCGAACTGAAAAGCAGAGGTATCGTAACGACAGTGGTGTGCCCTGGCCCGGTAGATACCGCTTTTTTCGAGAGGGCAGGGGGAACCGGCGGCAGTTTGAAATGGAAATTTATGTCCGGTCCGGAAGAAGTCGTACGTAAAGCGCTTGTCGATTCAGCGTGCAGACGGGAGACGTCCGTGTACGGTGCGGCCATGAAGGCAGCCAGAATTGCAGCCAGGCTGCTTCCTCACAGGCTCGTCATACGGCTGATGAGGGCGGACAGCAAAAAGCAGAATAAGGGAGACGGAAATATACGATGAAGATAGAAAAAGGCCAGCCGGGGTATATCAAAGCACAGAAGCAGAAGCTGCTCATGTTTACGATTGTTGAATTTGCCATTGTAGTGGCTCTGCTGCTGCTCGGATACTTCCAGACGGGGACGAAGCTGAATCTGCTCACGGCGGTTGCCGTACTTGGATGTCTGCCGGCATCGAAGATGTTGGTTGAATTTATAGCAATCGCACCGTATAAGGCCATAGATCCTGAAAAATATAAAGAGACAGAAGAAAAAGCAGCGCTGTTGACGACAGCTTATGATCTGGTCATCACAAGCAAGGAGAAGATAATGCCGGTGGATGCAGTCGTCATCTCAGGCAATACTGTCTGCGGATATGCTTCCAATCCGAAGACAGACGAAGCAAGGGCGGCAAAGCACATAAAAGAAACGTTGCACCAGAACCATATCGACAAGGTGGCGGTCAAGATATTCAGCGACTATGTCGCGTTTATTTCCAGGGCAGAAGGGATGAACAGCATCGCCGCTATCGACAGGCCTGACAACAAGAATCTGGAACAAAAGATTCGCAGCGCCATACTGGGCACTGCAATGTAACGTTTATTGCGGAAAGGATTATTCCCAAATAGGACCACTATGAAGAATATAATAATAAAGCCAAATGAATCAGAGCAGCGGCTCGATAAGTTTCTGAAGAAATACCTGAACAGCGCGCCGGGAAGCTTCATATATAAGATGCTCCGCAAGAAAAACATAACACTGAACGGTGCCAGGGCCTCCGGAAATGAAAAAATTCACGCCGGAGATGAAGTGAGGCTCTTTCTTTCGGATGAAACGGTTGAAAAGTTTACCGGGGAAACTGCCCCGGTTATAGATGCGGGGCAAAAGGTCAGTCTAGACATCATCTACGAGGACAGGCATATACTCCTCGTCAACAAGCCGTCCGGCATATTGTCGCAGAAAGCAGAGAAGACTGATGTATCACTTGTAGAGCAGGTGATATCATATCTGCTTGACAGCGGCCAGCTAACGAAGGAAGAATTGCAGACCTTCCGCCCGTCCATATGCAACCGGCTGGACCGCAACACGAGCGGGCTCGTAGTGGCCGGAAAAACGCTGGCAGGGCTCCAGGTATTCAGCAGCATGTTCAGGGAACGGAATCTGAGCAAATACTATCTCTGCATCGTGAAAGGGAAAGTTGACAGACCTTCTCATATCAAGGGGTTTCTTGTCAAAAATGAAAAGACGAACGAGGTGGAGGTCGCAGAGGACAGGTGCGCAGGCAAGGCGGTTCCTATAGAGACGGAATATATCCCTCTGGCTTACAATGGGATGCTTACCCTTCTGAAAGTGCATCTGATTACAGGCCGCACCCATCAGATACGGGCGCATCTTGCTTACGTATCCCATCCGCTGTGTGGAGATTATAAGTATGGAGACAGGGTCGTGAACGACCGGTACAGACAGATGTATGGCGTCACGTCACAGATGCTCCATTCATATGAGCTTGTCCTCCCGCACATGGACGGTGAGCTGGCAGCGCTCTCGGACAGAAGGTTCCGGGCGCCGGTGCCTGATATATTTCAGAAAGTAATAAAGGAGACGGCATGGGAACATGGAACTCAAGAGGCCTTAGAGGTTCTACGCTAGAAGACTTGATCAACCGGACGAACGAACGATATCAGGAGATGGGATTGGCGCTCATACAGAAGATTCCGACGCCGATTACGCCGGTAAAGATGGATAAGGAACACAGGCAGATAACGCTGGCCTACTTCGATCAGCGCAGCACGGTGGATTATATCGGTGCAGTACAGGGGATACCGGTCTGTTTTGACGCGAAGGAATGTGTCGCGGATACCTTTCCCCTTCAGAATATCCACAGTCATCAGGTGATGTTTATGGGAGGCTATGAAAAGCAGGGGGGGCTGTCCTTTCTGATCATCTATTTTTCGTCCAGAAACATCCTGTATTACATGCGCTATGATGAGATGCTTGCCTTCTGGAAGCGGGCGGAGGACGGCGGCAGGAAAAGCTTCCGCTATGATGAGCTGGACCCGCGTTTTCTGATGGAACTGAAGAATGGCTGCTACGTCCCTTATCTGGATGCGATGAATCTGGACCTGGAGATTAGGGAGCGGCTTGACAAAGAATGATAAAATGCGTATAATGCAGTAAGGAATTTATCATGGTAGCACGCTAAAGCGGCGCTCCATATTACTACACAGCAGGACACAGCAGGAGGATATATGAAGAAATTACTACACACGCCGGAAGGGGTCCGGGATATATATAATGTTGAATGTGGGCGGAAGCTGGCGCTGGAGAGCAGGCTCGAAAAAGTATTCCATCTTTATGGGTATCACGACATACAGACGCCTACATTTGAATACTTTGACGTGTTTCGGAAGGAGATAGGCACAATTCCCTCAAAAGATCTGTATAAATTTTTTGACAAGGACGGCAATACGCTCGTTCTACGGCCGGATATCACCCCGTCTGTCGCCAGAGCGGCAGCAACGCTGTACGGAGACGAACAGCTTCCGATTCGCCTCTGCTATACCGGAAATACGTTCATTAACCATTCCAGCTATCAGGGACGGCTTCGGGAGAATACGCAGATGGGTGCGGAACTCATGGGAGATGATTCTGCCGAGGCGGATGCGGAGATGCTGGCACTTGTCATCGAATGCCTTACTTCCATCGGGCTGAAAGAGTTCCAGCTGAACGTTGGGAATGTAGATTACTTCCAGAGCCTGATAGAAGATGCGGATCTGGACGAAGAGGCGGAAGAACGGGTTCGGGAGCTCATCAACAACCGGAATTACTTCGGTGTGGAAGAATTTCTCGACAGCATCCATGTGAAAAGAAGCTCCAAGGAAGCATTTGCCGCTCTTGACGAACTTGCAGGAGGGGTAGAGATACTTGCCCAGGCGAGAAATATCGCTCCCAATTCCAAAGGTATTATGGCAATCAAACGTCTGGAGAAGATTTATGACGTTCTCAGGATATATGGGGTGGAAGAGTATGTAACATTTGATTTGAGCATGAGTGGTACTTATGGGTACTACACCGGAATCATCTTCCGGGGCTACACGTTTGGTACAGGGGATGCCTTTGTCAAAGGGGGACGGTATGACCAGCTGCTTGAAAAATTCGGAAAAGAGTCTGCTTCTATAGGGTTCGTCATCGTAATCGACGAACTGATGAATGCATTATCAAGACAGAAGGTACGCATCGTGTACACAAGAAAAAATACACTTATCGTATATGATGAGGAACGGCTGAAAGAGGCGCTCGTACTGGCGAAAGATTTCAGGAAAAAGGCCAAAAATACCGAGCTCGTCAAAAAATCCAAAGGCAAGCTCATAGAGGACTATATCGAATATGGGAAAGAGTATTATGCAGGAAATCTGATTTACATCAATAAAAACGGGGAAATTACGATGATAAACCTGGTGACAGGTGAGCACAAAGTGATTGCCTCAAGAGACAGGAGCTAAACTATGAGATATCTGACATTTGCCCTTGGGAAGGGGCGCCTGGCAAGGCAGACGCTGGAGCTTTTCGAAAAGATAGGAATCACTTGTGAAGAGATGAAAGACAAAGATTCCCGAAAACTGATATTTACGAATGAAGAACTGAAGCTTAAGTTCTTTCTTGCAAAAGGGCCGGATGTCCCCACGTATGTTGAGTACGGAGCAGCGGACATCGGCGTGGCAGGGAAAGATACGATACTGGAAGAACGGCGCAAGGTGCATGAGGTGCTGGATCTTGGATACGGCAGGTGCAGCATGTGTGTCTGTGGCTATAAGGAAGCTGCCCCTCTTCTTCAGCACCACGAGCTTATAAGAGTCGCCACCAAGTATCCCAATATTGCAAAGGACTACTTTTATAATACGAAACATCAGACTGTGGAGATTATCAAACTGAACGGTTCCATAGAGCTGGCGCCGATTGTCGGACTCTCGGAAGTGATTGTGGATATCGTAGAGACGGGCTCCACGTTGAAGGAAAACGGGCTGGAAGTGCTGGATGAAGTGTGTCCACTTTCAGCCAGGATGATCGTGAACCCTGTGAGCATGCGTATGGAAAGTACGAGAATCAAGACGCTGCTCACGAAGCTGCGCGGCCATCTGCAATAGTAAAGCAGCAGATAAAAGAGAGGACAGATCATATGAGAATACTTAAGTTGGACAATGAAACCAAGCGGAACGTACTGGAAGACCTGCTGAAACGGAGTCCGAACAATTATGCGGAATACGAACAACGCGTGGCGGATATCCTGGAAAAAATAAGGACAGAAGGGGACAGAGCGCTTTTCGGCTATACGAAAATGTTCGATGGAGCAGAGATTGATGCTGATAATATCAAAGTGACGGAAGAGGAGATCGAGGAAGCATATCATATGACAGATCCGTCCCTTCTTGCCATAATAAGGAAAGCTCTTGCCAATATCCGTACATACCATGAGAAACAGCGCCAGTACAGCTGGTTTGACAGCAAACCGGACGGTACGATTCTCGGTCAGAAAGTCACGCCGCTCTGCCGGGTAGGCGTATATGTACCGGGCGGCAAGGCCGTATACCCTTCTTCCGTGCTTATGAACATCGCGCCTGCCAAGGCGGCCGGTGTCGAAGAGATTATCATGGCTACTCCACCCGGAAGGGATGGGAAGGTGAGCCCCCATACGCTTGTGGCGGCTAAAGAAGCCGGTGCCGGCGTGATATACAAGGCAGGCGGCGCACAGGCAGTCGGTGCACTGGCTTATGGAACGGAGAGCATACCGAAGGTGGACAAGATTGTAGGGCCCGGAAATATATACGTTGCGCTTGCAAAAAAAGCGGTGTACGGTCATGTGAGCATCGATGCTATAGCAGGTCCGAGCGAGATTCTCGTAGTGGCGGATGAGACGGCAAATCCGAGATATGTGGCTGCTGACCTTCTGTCTCAGGCGGAGCATGATGAAATGGCTTCTTCTATACTCCTAACGACGAGCGAAAAGCTGGCCAGGGAAGTTTCGGCCCAGGCAGACGCATTCGCACAAGAGCTCTCCCGCTCAGAGATCATAAAGAAATCATTAGATAACTATGGCTATATCCTTGTGGCCGACACGATGGATGATGTGATAGACGTGGCCAATGACATCGCATCTGAACATCTTGAGATTATGACAAAAGACCCGTATCAGGTTATGACAAAAATCAGGAATGCGGGCGCCATATTCATCGGAGAATATGCGAGCGAGCCGCTTGGCGACTACTTTGCCGGCCCGAACCATGTACTGCCGACTAATGGGACAGCAAAGTTCTTCTCCCCGCTTTCCGTGGATGATTTTATCAAAAAATCGAGCATCATCGGCTATTCGAGAGAAGCGCTGGAGGAAATCCATACAGATATCGAGGCGTTTGCAGAAGCAGAACAACTGACCGCGCACGCTAACTCTATTAAAGTTCGTTTTGAAGAAGGATAAGGAGGATGAGAGGATGGAACGGACGTCCGTATGTACGAGAAAGACAAAAGAGACAGATATTGCCGTCAGGCTCACTTTGGATGGAAGTGGACAGAACGACATCAGCACAGGCATAGGATTCTTCGACCACATGCTGGACGGATTCGCGCGGCACGGGTTATTTGACCTGACAGTAAAGGTCAAAGGTGATATGCACGTGGACTGCCATCACACCGTAGAGGATACGGGAATCGTATTGGGAAGGGCAATCGCGCAGGCGGCAGGGGACAAGACCGGCATCAGAAGATATGGCCATGTTATCCTTCCCATGGACGAGACGCTCGCACTCTGTGCGGTAGACTTGTCCGGGCGCCCTTACCTTGGGTATGACGCGCTGTTTGCGGCAGATCGGATAGGTGGTCTGGACACGGAGATGGTACGGGAATTCTTCTACGCCGTGTCCTACAGTGCCATGATGAATATCCATCTGAAGATACTGGACGGCGGCAACAGCCACCACATGGCGGAAGCCATGTTCAAAAGCTTTGGGAAAGCGCTTGATATGGCAACCATGGCAGAGCCGCGGATGAAGGAAGCATGGACTACAAAAGGAAGCCTATAAAGGAGACTGGATACAATGAGCTATAAACGATTGATTCCCTGCATATTTATCAGGGGAGGAAAAGCAGTAAAATGGTTTACAGACGAGACGGTACTGACAGACGACGTCATCGGTCTTGCGAAATATTACAGTGACCACGGAGCAGACGAGCTGCTCGTGTTCGACCTGTCTGACGCCGACGAAGAGCATGATGAGTCGATTGACCTGATGAAACGGATCAACCGTGTCATCCGTATACCGATGGTGGCAGGAGGCAACATCCGGCGGCAGGAGGATATAAAGAAGATACTGTATGCGGGAGCCAAGCGGGCGATGCTGAACTTTTCCAAGGCGGAAAGCGTTAAACTGATTGAAGACGCCGCCCGGCGTTTTGGAAAAGAGAAGATTGCCGTATCCCTCAATGACTTTGATGCTTTGTTCAAGCACCAGCATCTTATTCAGGATTACAGCAGCGAGATTGTATTCATGCACAGGCTCGACCTGAATTCGGTTATGAATGTCACAGATGTTCCGTGCGTAATCGTCACAGACTCGATGGAGGAGCCGGAGCTGTTTAAAATTCTGAAGTGTCCGGGCGTAAAAGGGCTGTCAGGGAAATTCGTCAGCCAGACAGATATGGATTTCGTAGACTTCAAGGAGAAATGCGGACAGGAAGAGATAAAGATGACTTCCTTTGAAAGCATGATGGAATTCTCCCAGTTTAAGACGAATGAACAGGGACTCGTACCGGTCGTCGTACAGCATTATAAGACCCAGGAAGTGCTGATGCTCGCTTATATGAACGAGGAGGCATTCTACCACACTATCAAGACCGGGAAGATGACCTACTACAGCAGAAGCAGAGAGCAGCTCTGGACAAAGGGTGAGACAAGCGGACATTTCCAGTATGTGAAATCACTGACGATAGACTGCGACTATGACACGCTGCTTGCCAAGGTGGACCAGGTGGGCACAGCCTGCCATACAGGAAACCCGACTTGCTTCTTCCAGCCTCTCGTAGGCAGCGACTATGATGAGACGAACCCGCTGCAGGTGTTCGAGACGGTGTATGGCACTATCCTTGACAGACGTGAAAATCCCAAGGAAGGCTCTTACACGAACTACCTGTTTGACAAGGGGATAGACAAGATATTAAAGAAAGTTGGGGAGGAGGCGACGGAGATTGTCATCGCCGCCAAGAATCCGAACCCGGAAGAGGTCAAATATGAAATGGCGGACTTCCTTTATCATGCCATGGTGCTTATGGTAGAGAAGGGAATCAGCTGGGAAGATATCGTAAAGGAACTTGCAGACCGTTAAAACGGGAATGAAACCGTATATGTACCGCATATAATATTCCAGGCAGAAAGTAAGTACGATGTCAGCTGCCTGGAAAGGACGGGATGCGACATGAACAATTCTGAAAAAAGACGGCGCCAGCTGCTGGATGAGACACGGTATCTGTACAGTGACCGTAAGATGCCTCCGGCCGTGCATCCGAGATATGGCGCTGCCTACCACAAACTGTACGGGGAAGAGGAAACAGGTGCTGTCAGTACGTTTGGAATACGGGTATTCCTGTGCTTTATGCTGTTTGCAGCTTTCGTTGCTATGGAAAATAACGGGATTGAGGTGAAACATGTGAACAGTGACCGGGTCATCCAGGAGATAACGACAGATATGGATGTCGCAGAAGTATGGAAAAATCTTTAAGGCAAATGATGGAAAGCCCGGAACCGGCACGTTTGTTGACACTGGCGGCAACTATTGATATAATAGATAAAAGCGTTGATTGCAACTGATCAACGCTTTTCTTATGGTATAGGAACGATGTGTTCCGTTTGGAATATATACACTAAGCAGATTATGAGATACGGGAGGAGAGCATATGATTAAACTTTGGATTGCAGGAGCGGGAGGGCAGCTTGGTACTGCCATGAACGAAGTACTGGATCCGCTTGAAGCGGAAGTGTTCAACACAGATAAAGAAGAACTCGATGTCACACATACAGACGAGGTGATTGGATTTGGTGAGATCAACCGGCCGGATGTGATTATCAACTGTGCGGCGGTCACGGATACCAGGCTGTGTGAAGAACAGCCTGAGCTTGCCTACAGGGTAAATGCGCTCGGGGCGAGGAACTTGAGCATCGTTGCAAGAAAGACAGGGGCAAAGATTGTACAGCTGTCTACCGATGATGTGTTCGACGGCCTGAGCAAGACTCCTTATTCGGAGTTTGATGACACCAATCCGCTAACGGTGTACGGACGGTCTAAACGAGCCGGAGAAAACTATGTAAAAGAGTTCACGCACAAGCATTTTATCGTGCGCAGCAACTGGGTATACGGCGGAGGTGATAACTTTGTTAACAGCGTGCTTCAGAAAGCCGAAAAACAGAAAGAGCTTTCTGTCGCTTCCGATCAGTTTGGTTCCCCTACGAGCGCCAGGGATCTGGGCAGGATTATCCTGCATCTGATTCAGACGAATGAGTACGGCACGTACCATGCTACATGCAAAGGAACGTGCAGCCGCTATGAGTTTGCAAAAGAAATCCTGAAACAGGCGGGCCTGGAAGCTGAACTGACGGCGGTGCAGGCACGTGAATCAGAACTGTCTTCCGTACGCCCGGCTTATGCAGTGCTGGACAACTTTATACTTAGAATCATTGACGTATATGAGATGCCCGGCTGGAGAGCATCCCTGGAGGAATATATGGAAGAGTGGAAGAGCAAAGGAGGAATCGGATAGATGGGTATTATGAGAAAAAGGGAGAAAAAAAGCTAGGACTTACGACAAAGATTTTCATAGCGCTGATTGCAGGTGCCATATTCGGCATCCTTCTATGCTACGCAGTACCTGCCAGCTCTATAAAAGATGATGTCATTGTAGACGGTGTGCTGCATGTCATCGGCCAGGGATTCATCCGGCTTATGAAGATGCTCGTCGTGCCGCTCGTATTTTGTTCTCTCGTATGCGGGAGCATGTCGATCGGTGACACGAAAAAACTGGGCACCGTAGGAGTGCGGACGCTCATATTCTATCTCTGTACGACCGCCCTCGCCATAACGGTGGCATTGTCTGTAGGTAATATTATCAACCCCGGACGGGGGCTGGACATGTCTAAGATACAGGCCGGCGCAACAGATGTGGGAAGCGCGGAAACGACCTCCCTTACAGATACGCTGCTAAACATCATTCCCGATAATCCGGTCAGCTCGCTGGCAAGCGGCAGCATGCTTCAGATTATCGTATTCGCACTTATCATCGGCATCATACTTGCAAAACTGGGAGAGCGGACCGAGACGGTGAGCAATTTCTTCAGCCAGTTCAATGATATCATGATGGAGATGACGATGATGGTTATGAGCCTTGCGCCAATCGGTGTATTCTGCCTCATCTCCAAGACATTCGCGGGTATCGGGTTCTCAGCCTTCGTGCCGCTCGGCAAATATATGATAGGGGTATTGATTGCATTGGCGGTACAGTGTTTTGTCGTTTATCTCGGACTATTGAAACTGTTTACAGGCTTGAATCCGCTGAAGTTCATCAAAAGCTTTTTTCCTGTCATGGCTTTTGCATTCTCGACGGCGACATCGAATGCGACAATACCGTTGTCCATCGACACGCTTGCTAAGAAGATGGGAGTATCGAAAAGGATATCTTCATTTACCATACCGCTCGGCGCCACAATCAATATGGACGGTACGGCAATCATGCAGGGTGTGGCGGTCGTGTTTGCGGCGCAGGCATTCGGCATCCGCCTTGAGCTGATGGATTATATTACCGTTATCGGGACCGCGACGCTGGCTTCTATCGGGACTGCCGGAGTTCCAAGCGTCGGCCTCGTCACGCTCACGATGGTATTTAATTCCGTCGGGCTGCCTGTGGAAGCCATCGGCCTTATCATGGGGATAGACAGGATTCTGGACATGACGAGGACTGCAGTCAACATCACTGGAGACGCGGTATGTACTACGATAGTCGCACACCAGAATAAAGCACTGGACAGGGATGTGTTTAATCGGAAAGCATCTGCCAAAAGTGCCTGATATGACTGCGGAGGATGAATCAGATGGCCTGATACGGCGGCCACATGTACATTGAGTTTCCATCACAGATGTGATATCATTCTAAATATACATTACGGACAATAAAGCGAGTGCTTTCTACATAGCTGCTGGCTTTACGGGAGAGAGGGGCGGTAAGATGAAGCCAGGCGAAGCAGACAGCAGGATGGAACCGGAGCGGCAGACGGATTATTATAATCGTCTGTTCCAGTCTGTCATGTGTGGAATTGTACAGTATCGGCTGATGGACCATCGGGCAGTTTTTAAAAGTGCCAACAGGGAGGCAATCCGAATCTTCGGCTATACGCCGGAAGAATTCTGGTCCATCGGGCAATGGGGGGCAGATATCCTTATAGCGGATGAGGACAAGGAGTATATTCTTGAATTGCTTACAAAGCTTAAGAAGCCGGGAGATAAAATCAGCTTTGAATACCGTCTGCTGAGGAAGGGCGGGATACCTTGCTGGATCATCGGAAGCGCAGAGCGGATTGTCGACATTGACGGGGAAGACGTGATTCAGAGCGTCTATATGGATATCGACGAGCGGAAGAAGGCAGAGAAGCGCAACGAGCGCCTGACTGCGCAATTGGAGGCAAGCAACGAGATTCTGCATCTGGCGCTGGAACATACGACTACATGTGAAATCTACTATTACCCTGAGACGAAAGAATGTATCGTGCCGGAACGCACCCGTGAAATATACCGCTGCCGTGCGCAGTTTGAAGACATGCCCTACAGCTTCGCTCTGGAACATGTGGACGAAACATCCAGGCCGGCATTCTATGAGATGTACGAGCGGATCCAAAGCGGCGAGAGCACTGCCTCCTGTGATTTCAAGGGGATTGACGGAGGTTACTGGTGCAGGGAGACGCTGTCGGTCATACAGTTTGACGAAAACCGGCGTCCCAAGCTCGTTATCGGTATTGTAGAGAATATTACAAAGCAGAAAGAAATGGAAAACGCGCTTGAAGAGGCGCGTTCCCGCGACCGTCTGACAGGCCTGTACAATAAAGAGAGCGGCATACGTCTAGTGCAGGAATATCTGAGCGGCAAGAGGCCGGAAGAGCATGGAGTCATGATGCTCTTCGACATGGATGACTTCAAGCAGATCAACAAAGCGGAAGGCGGCATTTTTGCGGATGCTGTCCTGCAGGAAGTGGCCGAGCTGCTGAGGGCGGAGAGCGGGCCGGACGATATCCAGATACGTCTCGGCGGCGATGAATTCATGGTATTCTTTAAGAATAGCAACAAAGCGGAGGCTACCGTAACCGGGCCCCGCATTGCAGCCCAGGTAAAGAATATACTGGTCAATACCGAGAAGAACATAAACGTGTCGGTCAGCGTCGGCATGTGCAGTACGGAAGTCGTGGATGAATATAATGCCCTTTACCGCTGTGCGGAAAGTACGCTGAAGTATGTCAAAGAGAACGGCAAGGGAGCTGCCGCCTGCTATCTGGATACGTCCAATGAGCTTGGCGTATTTCTTACGCAGCTCTATACCGACAAGCATCTGGTCAATGACATTAAGATGGAGACGTCACGGCCGGACGATGACCTTGTATCTTTTGCACTGGATCTGCTCGGGAAATCAAAGAATCTGGACGATGCGGTATTCCTTCTTCTGTCCCGAATCGGCAGGACGTATCATTTTGACCGGGTGTCCATCATTGAGGCGGACCGTGCCTATCTCAGCTATCGGTTTACCTACCAGTGGGCCAGAAATAAAAATGACCTTCAGCTCGGACAGGATTTCTATGCTTCTGATGAAGATTTTGAAATCTGTGCTAATATGTATGATGAGGACGGGCTGGCAGACCATAACGTAAGAGAAGGCATCTCCCATATCGCTTCCTGCCTCCACGGGGGCATCTGGAATTATGGCGAGTATGTCGGCTCTATGAGTTTTGAAATAGATGAGGCACATTATGAGTGGACGCAGGAACAGCGCAAGCTTTTGAAGGAGCTGGTCAAGATAGTCCCTTCTTTCATCATGAAATCTAAGGCAGACGCGGTGAGCCGGGCTAAGACGGACTTCCTCTCGCGGATGAGCCATGAGATACGTACGCCGATGAACGCGATAAGCGGTATGACGACGATAGCCAAAAGTGTGCTGGATGACCGGGATAAGCTGATGGGCTGTCTGGACAAGATTGAATCTGCCAACGTCTATCTCTTGAGCCTGATTAATGATATCCTGGACATGTCCCGTATAGAGAGCGGAAAGATGGAGCTGAACTACAGCCCCATGAATCTCGTACAGCAGCTGGACAATCTTGAATCTTTATTCCGCGCGCAGGCGGAAGAAAAGCATCTGGAACTGGTTTTTGAGAACGAGTACAGTGCAGACCGCCTTTTATATGCCGACAGCCTCAGGCTGAACCAGGTGCTTGTCAATATTATCGGTAATGCAGTCAAGTTCACGGAGCAGGGAAGCATTACCGTGCGGGTGGAAGTGACAGAGCTGGTGCCGCAGGCCGTGCTGCGTTTCTCGGTCGCCGATACCGGTATCGGAATCGAGCGGGAGGCGATGTCACGTATTTTCAATGCTTTCGAACAGGCAGATGCCGGTACGGCGTCCCGTAATGGAGGAACGGGGCTGGGTCTTGCGATTTCAAGCCGTCTTGTACAGATGATGGGAGGAACGCTGGAGGCGAGCAGCTCTGTAGGAAAGGGCTCGGAATTTATCTTTACGCTGCACTTTGATTATGCACATGAGGAAGAAGCGCCGGAACTGCAGAAGGAGGCGGTACCGCCCGTGGACTTCCGTGGGCGCCGTATATTGCTGGCGGAAGACAACGAGCTCAACAGGGAGATTGCACAGTCGATTCTCGAAATGAACGGGTTTGACGTGACTTGTGCCGCAGATGGACATGAAGCGCTGGACAGGTACTGGGAGAGCGCTGTCGGAGAGTTTGACGCGATTCTGATGGATATCCGGATGCCGGTCATGGACGGTCTGGAATCTGCCAGACGCATCAGGACCTCGGGCAGGCCGGACGCCCGTACGGTCGTAATCATAGCACTCACTGCCAATGCATTTGATGAAGATACGAAAAAGTCTATAGCGAGCGGCATGGACGGTCATCTGTCGAAGCCGATCCAGGTGGAACAGATGCTGGAAACGCTGGGCAGATGTATGAATAAAGGTGATGCCCGCTCTGGTTTGATATATGACTAATACATAGTAATGCTACTGACTAAATTTAAGGAGATACCATGAGGAAATTAGCGTTAAGTGATGAAATATTACTAAAAATAGAGAAGCCTGCCCGCTATATCGGGAACGAGGTCAACTCGGTGATGAAAGACAGCAGCGAGGTGGAAATACGTTTTGCCATGTGTTTTCCGGACGTGTACGAAATCGGAATGTCCCATCTCGGTATACAGATATTATATGATATGTTCAACCGGAGGGAGGATGTCTGGTGTGAGCGCGTGTATTCACCGTGGACAGACCTGGACCGCATCATGCGAAGCGAGGGAATTCCTCTGTTCGCGCTGGAGTCCCAGGACAATATCAAAGAGTTTGACTTTCTTGGAATAACGATACAGTATGAGATGTGCTACACGAATATCCTACAGATTCTTGAGCTGAGCGGGATGGCACTTAAAGCAGAGGAAAGAGGGGAAGACTCGCCGGTTGTTATTGGCGGGGGGCCATGTACGTACAATCCTGAGCCGCTGGCGCCGTTTTTCGATATGTTCTATATGGGAGAGGGAGAGACGGTATATGACGAACTATTGGATGTATACAAAGAAATAAAAAGAAGAGGCGGGGCCAAAAAGGAATTTCTTGAGGCTGCCGCCCATATAGAGGGGATATATGTGCCCTCTTTTTATGATGTCAGCTACAAAGACGATGGGACAATCGCGTCTTTCGTGCCAAATAACGTACATGCCAAGGAGAAGATCAAGAAACAGGTCGCCATGGATGTGACGGTAATTCCCTATCCTGAGGCACCGGTCGTACCGTTTATCAAAGCGACCCAGGATCGTGTCGTCCTGGAGATTCAGCGTGGCTGCATCCGGGGATGCCGGTTCTGCCAGGCGGGTATGCTTTATCGTCCTACGAGAGAACGTGAGGTGGATGTACTCAAGGAGTACGCCTATAAGATGCTCAAAAGCACCGGACATGAAGAGATATCCCTGAGCTCCCTGAGTTCCAGCGACTACAGCTGCCTTCAGGAGCTGGTGACATTTCTCATAGATGAGTTCAAAGGGAAGGGGATCAATATATCCCTGCCGTCTCTCCGTATCGATGCGTTCTCTCTGGATGTTATGAGCAAAGTGCAGGATATACGCAAAAGCAGTCTTACTTTTGCACCGGAGGCGGGATCTCAGCGTATGCGGGATGTCATCAACAAGGGGCTTACGGAGGAGGAGATCCTTAACGGGGCCGGAGAGGCCTTCGAGGGCGGCTGGAGCAAGGTGAAGCTTTATTTTATGCTTGGACTTCCCACTGAGACAGAAGAAGATAGGAAAGAAATCGCGGTGCTGGCGGATAAGGTGGCGAGAAGATATTATGAGATTCCAAAAGAAGAACGCAATGGAAAATGCCAGATTACGGCAAGCACTTCTTTCTTTATACCAAAACCATTTACTCCGTTCCAATGGGCAAAGATGTATACGAATGACGAATACATCTCCAGGGCGGCGACAGTGAAGCATGCCTTCAACGAGCAGCTGAACCGCAAAAGCCTCCGCTATCACTGGCACGATGCGGAAGTCACCGTGCTCGAAGGGGTATTTGCCAGAGGAGACCGCAGAACCGCTGCTGTTATCGAGGAGGCATACCGGCTCGGCTGTCTGTATGATTCCTGGAGCGAGCATTTTGACAATGAGAAGTGGATGCAGGCATTTGAAAATACTTGTGTCGACATAGCGTTTTACAATCAAAGGGAGCGTTCCTTGGAGGAAGTGTTCCCGTGGGATTTTATTGATATCGGCGTTACAAAAGATTTTCTCGTGCGGGAGTGGAAACGGGCCATGGATGGGGAAGTGACCCCAAACTGCCGCCAGAAATGTTCCGGCTGCGGCGCGGCAAGATGGGGAGGAGGTGTCTGTATTGAAGGCAAGAATTAAATTCCGTAAAACAGGTGTGATGAAGTTTATCGGTCATCTGGATGTAATGCGGTATTTCCAGAAAGCGATGAGGCGTGCCGACATCCCCATTGCCTTTACATCAGGCTATAGTCCGCATATGATCATGTCGTTTGCACAGCCTCTCGGAATCGGGATTACAAGCGATGCAGAGTATCTCGATATCGAACTGGCAGAGCCGGTCACGTCGGCAGATGCTGTAGGGCGGCTTAATTCAGTGATGGTAGAAGGAATAGAAGTCGTAAGCCTCGTAAAGATAGCAGATGACAGGAAAAGCAGCGGCATGACCATCGTCGCTGCGGCCGGCTATGAAGTGACATTCCCTGAAACATTCCAGACATCGGAAGAAGTAATAAGAATACCCGAATCATGGAAAGAGCAGGCCGAATCCTTCATGAATCAGGAACAGATAGTCGTGTGGAAGAAGACGAAGCGCAGCGAGAAAGAAGTAGACATAAAACCGATGATTTACGATTTTACAGTGAACGAAGACAGCATATATCTGCTGCTCGCCACTGGAAGCGAACAGAACCTCAAGCCGGACCTGGTGATGGAGACATATGTCAGATACATGGGGATGGATATAAAAAAGATACCTGTACATTACCATAGGTTGGAAGTATATGCCAGAAAAGACGGTAATCTGGTACCACTTGAGAAGCTGGAAATTTGAAAGGGGTCAGACCCCTGTGTACACAGGGGTCTGACCCCTTTCAAAATTTAACATATCGTCCGACTTCTGCTTTTGAAACATCCAAATTGTCTGACGCATATTTTATAAATTCTTTCTTCAGTTCAGACGACCAGAAAATTGCATCTTCAGAAGGCAAATTCTTTCCTGCAAGAAAATATTTAGAACATTTCTCAATGAGAAGCTTTTTTCTTTCATACACTTCTTCTGGCGTATCAATATATATGAATCGGTCATGTTTGTTATGAAATTGCTGGAAGTCAATCGTGTTCGGAAAATGTTGGACATAAATGCGGAAAGCTTTAGGATGAATGAGAAATCTTGATTTTTTTACATATTCTCTCATGCTACTGAATTTATACATTACGGGAGAGGGCACAAGACATGCTTGCATAGGATTGTTATGGATATAGCGCATGCAGCACCAGAAATATTTTTCGTTTTGTATAGCTTCGCTGTGAAAACGCCCCTGGAATACATGGCCGCTTTTATTATATTTGGAGTTATAATACACTGCATATGTAGTGGAAAGCTGCTGGATAAAGGCTGACAGTTCAGTAAAGGGAATTTTGAGAAGCAGATGAAAATGATTAGACATAATGCAATAGGAATAGAGTTCAGCAGGATACTGTAGACATGACTTTTGTAAGATACGCAAGAACTTTTTTTTGTCATTTTCCAAGTTGAAAATGTTGTTTTTATTTATGCCGCGGTTCGTGATGTGATACATGTCCGTAGAACTGCGCATTCTTGGTTTTCTCGGCATAGTTACCTCCTTTCTTGTTGTGCAAACATGATATCACAGTTATAATGAAAAGACCAGAAGAAATCAGAAAAAGGAGAGAATTTTCATAGGGGTCTGACCCCTGTGATATGAAGGGGTCTGACCCCTATGAAAATTATGGAGTATATACCGGCAAAAACAATTGTGACGCGCATGAAAAAGCCTGGGGAATGGTTTGGTGCGGATTATAATATGAATATCTATAAAGGTTGCTGCCATGGTTGTATTTATTGTGACAGCCGATCGGACTGCTATGGCATCGACAGGTTTGATGTGGTCCGTGCGAAGGAAAACGCGCTGCAGATTATCAGGGATGATTTGAGGCGGAAGACAAAAAAGGGCGTCATAGCCACCGGTGCTATGAGTGACCCGTACAATCCGTACGAAAAGGAACTGCTGCTGACCCGTCATGCACTTGAATTATGTGATGCATTTGAATTTGGCGTTACGATTGCAACGAAAAGCACGATGCTAGTAAGGGATATCGATATACTCGAGAGCATAAAGGAACATTCCCCAGTATTGTGTAAAGTTACAATTACTACAGCTGATGACAGCCTTTCTTCAAAAATAGAACCAGGGGCGCCGGTTTCTTCGCACCGATTTGAACTACTTCATGATTTGGCAAAACGAGGAATACCAGCAGGAATTCTGCTCATGCCGGTTCTTCCTTTTCTGGAAGATACGATAGACAATATACGGCTGATTGTACAGAAAGCCGCGCAAAGCGGGGCCCATTTTATTTATCCCGCTTTCGGAGTAACGTTGCGAAACAATCAGCGACAGTGGTATCTCCAAAAGCTTGAACAGTTATTTCCAGATCGGCAGCTTATAGAAAAATATAATAGACAGTATGGCACGTATTACGAGTGCAGGAGTCCCAGAGCAGGGAGGCTTTGGGATTGCTTTAAAAAGGAATGCGAGGAAAATGGGATATTATATCATATGAAAGATATTATACACGACTACAAAGCCCCCTATCGGTGTGAGCAGTTAAGTTTATTTGATGATATATAATTTGATAAAAAGTCAGAAAATAAAAGGAATTTTGAAAGGGGTCAGACCCCTATGCATATAGGGGTCTGACCCCTTTCAAAGGAGGAGCAATGGGAAAGAAGGAAGTTAAGACGAATGCGATGCGTATCCTTGACCGTATGAAGATACCATACGAGTATGATACGTATGAGTGTGATGATTTTGTGGATGGCCTCCACGTGGCAGATATGCTCGGGACGGACAGAAGCCTTGTGTACAAGACGCTTGTGTCGGTCGGCAGGAGCGGTAAATGCTATGTGTTTGTCATTCCTATTGAATCGGAGATTGATTTCAAAAAGGCAGCCCGAGTTGTCGGCGAGAAATCCCTTGAAATGCTGCATCTGAAAGAACTGACGAAAGTGACCGGCTATATCCGGGGCGGATGTACGGCTATCGGGATGAAGAAGCAGTATCCGACGGTGATACAGGAATCAGCGCAGCAGCTGCCCCATATGTATGTAAGCGGAGGAAAGCTTGGCATGCAGCTGAAACTTGCCCCCGCAGATCTGAGAAGAGCAGCAGACGCCTCATTCGCAGACGTCATCCACCAGTAACAGAAGCGGACGGTACCGCAGACAGGAGGAACAGATGGAATACCTTGGTAAAAAAATAGATACGGTGATACTAGACATAGGCAATGTATTGATCGATTTTGCGTGGGAGGATTACCTCGCCTCTTTCCGATATAGCCAGGACACGTATGAGACGGTAGCTAACGCCATGTTCCGGAACGAAGACTGGAGTATGGGCGACTCGGGCCTGGTTACGACGAGCCGGTGGCTTGAACTCTTTATCGAAAATGCACCGGATGCCGAATCTCAGATACGGGAGGTGTTCGCGGATTTTGGCCGCTCTATCGTCCCTTATCCCTTCACGGAGGCATGGATCAGGTATCTCAGAGAGCAGGGAGCGCGGCTCTATTACCTTTCCAACTATTCAGAGGAAATGTACCGCCAGTCAGAGGAACAGCTGGCGTTCCTGCACATGCTCGACGGCGGCATATTCTCATGGAAAGAGCGTCTGATGAAGCCTGATCCCGCTATATACAGCCTCCTTATCGAACGGTACGCCATCACGCCTGAAAGCGCCGTCTTCTTCGATGACTGCAGGGAAAATGTAGAAGCAGCACGAAAGTCCGGAATCAACGGAGTGCTATTTACGACAGATATTCCATTGCGGATGCTCGAAAAATGATGTAATATAAATAGAGAATTACGCAAGAAAACAAAGGCAGTTATGGAGGATTACAGAAAAGATGAAGAAAGTTGTAAAGTTTGGCGGAAGTTCGCTGGCAAGTGCCGCACAGTTTGAGAAAGTAGGAGCAATAATCAGAAGAGATGACGCAAGACGCTATGTAGTTCCGTCCGCACCCGGTAAACGAACGCCGAATGATACAAAGGTGACAGATATGCTGTACAGCTGTTACGGTCAGGCCATCATGGAAGAAGAGTTTGAAGGACAGCTTAAAGAAATCAAATCCAGGTTCAAGGATATTATCAAAGGACTTAAGCTGGATTTGTCTCTCGATGCAGAATTCAAGACGATAGAAGAGAACTTCAGCAAAAAGATAGGAAGGGACTATGCGGCCTCCAGGGGAGAATATCTGAACGGAATAATAATGGCCGCCTACCTTGGCTTTGAGTTTATAGATGCTGCAGAGATCATCGCATTCGATGAGTCCGGAGAATTTGACGCAACCGTTACCAACAGGATATTGTCCGAGAGGCTTGCACATACCGAGCGCGCCGTGATACCCGGATTCTACGGGGCTATGCCGAACGGGAAGATTAAGACCTTTTCAAGGGGAGGTTCCGATATCACAGGATCCATCGTTGCCAAAGCCGTACATGCGTGCATGTATGAAAACTGGACGGATGTGTCCGGCTTTCTCGTCGCCGATCCAAGAATCGTAAAGAATCCAAAGGCCATTGACGTCATTACATACCGGGAGCTCAGAGAGCTGTCATATATGGGAGCGACCGTCCTGCACGAAGATGCCATCTTCCCTGTCAGAAAGGAAGGTATTCCAATCAACATCAGGAATACGAATATACCGGAAGATAAAGGGACGCTTATTGTAGAAGGAACCTGCCGTAAGCCAAGGTTCACCATTACCGGAATCGCGGGGAAAAAGGATTTCGCATCTATCACGGTTGAAAAAGCAATGATGAATTCCGAAGTCGGTTTCTGTAAAAAAGTGCTGGAAGTATTTGAAGAAAATGAAATATCTATCGAACATATGCCTTCAGGTATAGATACGATGACAATCTTTGTGCATCAGGATGAATTTGAGGAGAAGGAGCAGAAAGTGATAGCTGGCATCCACCGCGCGGTAGAACCAGACTTTCTTGAACTCGAATCAGATCTTGCCCTGATTGCCGTCGTGGGCCGCGGCATGCGTGCGACAAGAGGGACTTCGGGGCGCATTTTTTCGGCGCTGGCACACGCTAACGTAAATGTTAAGATGATCGATCAGGGTTCCAGCGAGCTGAACATCATAATCGGTGTGCGCAACCATGATTTTGAAGCTGCAGTCAGAGCATTGTACGATATTTTTGTAACAACGCAGATATAAAAAGACAAGGGGAGGTCTGCAATGAATATATTATTTTTTCTGAAGCCCAAAAGCGAGCTGGCTTACATATACGATTACCATACACTCCGTCAGGCACTGGAAATTATGGAATACCACAAATACTCTTCCGTGCCCATCTTGAACCGGGACGGCAAATACGTCGGCTCCATAACGGAAGGCGATCTGCTGTGGGGATTGAAGCGGCTTGATCTGATGAATCTTCACGATGCAGAAGACATCAGCATCAAAAAGATAGAAAGAAGGCTTGATTACCAATGCGTCAACGCGGAATCAAATATGGAGGATTTGATTGGAAAGGCCATGGAACAAAATTTCGTTCCGGTCGTCGATGATGAAGAACACTTTATCGGTATTATCACACGGCGTGATATTATCGGATACTGCTACGACAAGATGAGCGACTGTGATAAGCGCTGAAAAGCAAATATCCGGCCGGACAAGGACAAAAAGACATAACAGAAAAAGGATGAGCACAATGACAATTGATTTTCATACACATATGTTTCCTGATAAAATCGCGAAAGGGACCCTTCGTTTCCTGGCTTCGGTCTGTCACATAGAACCATACACGGACGGTACGTACGAAGGGCTGAAGGCTTCCGCCATAGCGGCCGGCGTGGACATAAGCGTCGCGCTGCCAATCGTGACGAAACCTTCTCAATTTGAATCTATCAACCGGTTCGCGGCAGAGCATCAGGAGGGCCGCATCGTCTCTTTTGGCAGTATCCATCCCGATAGCCATGACTATAAGCATCAGCTCAGGCAGATCAAATCGATGGGCATGAAGGGAATAAAGCTGCATCCTGACTATCAGGAAGTGTACTTTGATGATATACGATATAAACGGATTGTAGATTATGCGTCAGAACTAGGCTTGATAATAAGCGTACACGCCGGCCAAGATCCCAAGTGCCCTGAAGACGTGCACTGTACTCCGCAGATGGCGGCGGAGCTTATCGATGAAGTACATCCGGAAAAGCTCGTGCTGGCCCATCTCGGAGGCAACGGCCAATGGGACCAGGTGGAAGAGCACCTCGTAGGGAAACATGTCTATTTTGATACGGGAGTCGTGCTTGGAAGAATATCAGACGATCAGTTTATAAGAATTGCCAGAACCCATGGCAGCGATAAGATTCTGTTTGCTACAGATTCTCCGTGGGCCGGGCAGAAGGAATTTATCAGCTATCTGGAATCAATGGACCTTACAGAGGAGGAGAAACGCCGCATATCTGGAGAAAACGCGATGCGGATACTTGGTCTTCTGTAAATGTAGGAAAGGACAAGGATGTAGCCTATGAAAAGACTAGCACCTGTATTCGTTTTGATGGCTTCGGTACTATGGGGCTCCATGGGTATCATAACAAGATACGTGGCGGCAATCGGTTTTAACACGAGGCAGACTGCCGCGGTCAGAATCACGTCTGCCGCGGTGGTACTCATACTGTTCCTGCTTATCACAGACCGCAGCAAGCTGAAGATTGAGAAAAAAGATATCAAATGGTTTCTGGGCACCGGACTCGGAAGCCTTTTTATCAATAATCTGGCCTATGCGGCTACCGTACAGAGAGCATCCCTCTCTGTAGCAGTCGTGCTGCTGTACACGGCACCGTTTTTCGTGATGATCATGTCCGTCCTCTTCTTCAAAGAGAAGCTGACGGTCCAAAAAATATCGGCCCTTCTCCTCTCGTTCGCAGGCTGTGTACTCGTGGTTGGACTGTCTGGCGCAAATGTGGGCGGCAATGCAGTTATCACGCTGATGATCGGATTGAGCGCCGGCTTCGGATATTCCTTGTACAGCATATTCGGCAAAGTATTGATGGGAAAATATGAATCACTGACCGTCACGGTCTATACTTTTATACTGGCAAGCCTCGCGTCGCTCGTTATTGCAGAACCTGCCTCTATGGTGAAGATTATAACGGAAAACACGTCGAAAATGCCGGTGACGGTAATTGGAAGCGTCATCACGCTCGCATTGCCTTATATCTGCTATTCCGCAGCGCTGAAATACATCGAGAGCAGCAAAGCCTCTATCATAGCATCTTTTGAGGTGGTTGCCGCCAGCCTGTTCGGCGTCATCCTATACGACGAGTCGCTGGATATGTTTAATCTTATCGGAATCGTATGTGTGGTGGCTGCGCTGATTATACTGCAGTGGAAGCCAAAGAATGAAAGGGAGAGGTCGTAAACGAAGGCACCGTTTATAGTAATGAGGAAGAGCCGGAATCAGGCAGAGGATGTTCACTCACATAACAGCCCTTTATCTGATGCCGGCTCTTCTTGCAGCAGCAACGTGTACGCCCACGGTCTGGCTGACCGGCGCCCCGGCTACAGAAGATTGATATTGTGGGCGGAAGCTTCTTCCAGCATCTCTTTCGGCCATATGGAAGACTGTACTTCTCCGATGTGTGCCTTTCTCAGATACAGCATACAGATCCGGGACTGGCCGATTCCGCCTCCGATGGTATAGGGGAGCTGGCCGTTCAGAAGCGTCCTCTGGAACTCGAGCTCTGCTCTGTCCTCGCAGCCGGCAGCCTTCAGCTGGCGGCGGAGCGCCTCCTCATCCACCCGGATTCCCATAGAGGAAAGCTCGAGGGCAATATCCAGAACCGGATAGTATACGATGATGTCACCGTTCAGATCCCAGTCATCATAATCAGGAGCACGCCCGTCATGTTTCTCGCCTGAGGCAAGCACTTTTCCAATCTGGGAGATAAATACGGCACCTTTTGCCTTTGCAATGCGGTACTCCCGTTCCTTTGCGTCAGACCCGGGATAAAGATCTTCCAGTTCCTGCGACGTGATAAATGTTATTTCATCCGGAAGGAACGGTTCTATGTAGTTATATCGTCTGGACATGAATTCTTCCGTCTCTTTCAGTGCAGAATATACCTTACGGACGGTATACTGAAGCGTCTCCGTGTTCCGTTCCTCTTTCGAGATGACTTTTTCCCAGTCCCACTGGTCTACATAGATAGAGTGGATGTTATCTGTATCCTCGTCTCTGCGGATAGCGCTCATATCTGTATAAAGGCCTTCTCCGGAATGGAAATCATAACGTTTCAAGGCGTAACGCTTCCATTTGGCCAGAGAGTGGACGATCTCTGCCGGCGCGTCCTCCTGTTCTCTGATATCGAAAGAAACCGGTCTTTCTACTCCGTTTAGGTTATCGTTAAGGCCTGATTCCGGCTTTACAAACAAAGGTGCTGAGACACGGGTCAGGTGCAGGGATTTGGCCAGTGCGCGTTCAAAATGATCCTTCACTTCCTTGATTGCAACTTCTGTTTCCCGGATTGTAAGCGGAGATGAATAGTGTTCCGGGGTTATTAAATGTTCCATATGTAAAACTCCTTTGCGTATTATTCTATCTTTTAATGTATACTTACAGACAGGCGTTAGTCAAGCGATTCTTGATGCCGATTTTACCACGGAAGATGAAACGAGGCAATTTCTGGATATAACTGCATCTTGATAAATACCATATGTTGTGATAATATCTGATATATCCACAACAAATTGTGATTATATGGAGGAAGAACAATGAAAGACATAAAAATCAAAGGGCTGGAACAAGTTCTTGCACATATACAAGGAGATTTTAAAGAACCTGAATATGATCTGTCCCGCCTGTACAGCAAATACGAATCGCTTAAGAAACGGGGGATGGATGAAAGGGAAAAGCTGTCCCTGCTTACGAAAGCGGCTGTGGAGCTCACTACCCAGGAGGCACCTGGATGGGAACTGGTTGCCGCCCGGCTGCTGTACGCCGGATTTCACGACAAGCTGGACGAGGCCATGGAAAGATATGGTATCGCCGGTTTTTATGAGAAGATCGTATTTCTGACGGAAGAGAATCTGTATGGCAGCTATATCCTTGCTAATTACAGCAGGCAGGAGATCGAAGCATTCGGCAGGATGATACAGGAGGACCGCAGCAGGCTTTTTACATACTCCGGCCTGGATCTGCTCCTGAACCGTTACGTCATCCGCACCCGCCAGGGCACTGTGCTTGAAACCCCGCAGGAGATGTTCATGGGGATTGCCATGCACCTTGCTATGAAGGAAAAGGACCGGCGCTCAGAATGGGTGAGACGCTTCTATGACATGCTGAGCCTGCTTAAGGTGACGATGGCAACGCCTACGCTTTCCAATGCAAGGAAGCCTTACCATCAGCTTTCCTCCTGCTTCATTGACACGGTTCCCGACAGTCTGGACGGCATATACCGGAGCATAGACAGCTTCGCCAAAGTGAGCAAATATGGCGGCGGAATGGGGCTGTATTTTGGAAAGGTCCGTGCGAGCGGCAGTACCATACGTGGATTTGAAGGGGCGGCGGGAGGGGTCATCCGCTGGATCAAGCTTGCCAATGACACCGCAGTGGCCGTTGACCAGCTTGGGGTCCGTCAGGGCGCAGTGGCCGTATATCTCGATGTGTGGCACAGGGATCTTCCTGAGTTCCTGAAGCTTCGGACGAACAACGGCGACGACCGGATGAAGGCACACGATGTATTTCCGGCTGTCTGCTATCCCGATTACTTCTGGAGACAGGCAAGGGACGATATCGAAGGGGAATGGCACCTCATGTGTCCGCATGAGATACTGGCTGTGAAAGGATACGCGTTGGAAGACTGTTACGGTGAAGAGTGGGAAAGAAAATATCTGGACTGCGTGCAGGATACGAAGATATCGAAAAGAACCATACCAATAAAAGAAATCATCCGTCTGATTATCCGTAGTGCCGTAGAGACTGGAACTCCGTTCGCTTTCAACCGGGATACGGTAAACCGTATGAATCCTAACGGACACAGAGGCATCATCTACTGCAGCAACTTATGCACAGAGATTGCCCAGAATATGGATGCGGTGGAAGAGGTTCAACAGACCATCGAGGAAATTGACGGGGAAACGGTTGTCGTCACTGTGACAAAACCAGGGGAATTTGTCGTGTGTAACCTGGCCAGCCTCTCGCTCGGCCATATCGACGTGACAGACGAGACAGAGGTCCGACAGACGGTGTCCTCTGTGATGCGCGCACTGGACAACGTCATCGACCTTAATTTCTTTCCGGTTCCGTACGCAAAGCTGAACAATGAAAAATACCGTCCTGTCGGGCTTGGTGTCAGCGGATACCACCATATGCTCGCCAAAAACGGGATTGCATGGGAGAGCGGGGAGCATCTTGCTTTTGCCGATAAAGTGTTCCGTTCGATACACCGTGCCGCTATAGAAGCAAGCTGTGATATCGCGGAGGAGAAAGGGGCCTACGCCTACTTTGAAGGGAGCGACTGGCAGACAGGAGCTTATTTTGACAAGCGCGGGCTTACCGGGACCGGATGGGAACAGCTTCGCACGAGGATTGCCTCCTGCGGCGTAAGGAATGGCTATATGCTGGCAGCGGCCCCGACAAGCAGTACGAGCATCATCGCCGGTACAACGGCGGGCCTTGATCCGGTCATGCACAGGTTCTATCTGGAAGAAAAAAAGAACGGGCTCATACCAAGGGTCGCACCTGAACTATCAATGGACACATACTGGTATTACAAGAACGCACACCTGATTGATCAGACATGGTCCATCCGTGCCTGTGGCGTACGCCAGCGCCATATCGATCAGGCACAGAGCATGAATCTGTATATTACAAATGAATACACCTTCCGGAACGTGCTGAATCTGTATGTGCTTGCATGGGAGTGCGGGGTAAAGACCGTCTATTATATACGCTCCAGGAGCCTGGAGGTGGAAGAGTGCGATGTGTGCGCTTCCTAGTACATGAGCAGAGAGGAGAATGATATGGCAGAGCTTACGAAGAAGATGCTTTTCAATCCGGATGGGGACACCGATGTCCTCAGCAGAAGGATGATTGGCGGCAATACGACAAATCTCAATGATTTTAACAATATGAAATATACATGGGTCAGCGACTGGTACCGGCAGGCGATGAACAACTTCTGGATACCGGAGGAAATCAGCCTGGGGGTTGATATAAAGGATTATCTGCACCTTCCTGACGAGGAGCGCAGAGCCTACGATAAGATTCTTTCTTTCCTTATCTTTCTGGACAGCATACAGACAGCGAACCTTCCTCATATAGGTGCATATATCACGGCCAATGAAGTCAACCTCTGCCTGTCCATCCAGGCGTTCCAGGAGGCGGTGCACAGCCAGAGCTACAGCTATATGCTGGATACGATTTGTGAGCCGCAGAAGCGCGAGGAGATACTGTACCAGTGGAAAGAGGATGAACATCTGCTTCAGCGAAACGAGTTCATCGGGGGCCTGTACAACGAGTTCCAGGAGACAAAAAGTGCACAGTCGCTAGTGAGGACACTTGTTGCAAATTATATATTGGAAGGTGTATACTTTTATAGTGGCTTCATGTTCTTCTACAATCTTGGCCGCAATGGAAAGATGCCGGGTTCTGTACAGGAGATCCGATACATCAACCGGGACGAGAACACGCATCTGTGGCTGTTCCGCAGCATGCTCCAAGAATTAAAAAAAGAAGAGCCATGGCTGTTCACTGCAGAAGATATAAACGTATACCGTCGTATGATACAAGAAGGCTGCGAGCAGGAAATCCGATGGGGGCACTATGTCATCGGGGACAAGATACAAGGGCTTACGAAGGAAATGGTAACAGGCTATATCCGCCATCTTGGAAACCTGAGATGTGCAGGTCTCGGGTTTGAGCCGGTATATGACGGATATGACAGGATTCCCGAGAACATGAAGTGGGTAGAACAATATGCAAACGCAAATCTCATCAAAACCGACTTTTTTGAGGCGAAAAGCACCGCCTATGCCAAGAGCAGCGCTCTGACGGACGACCTGTAAAGACAGACTGGCGGATTGGGAGGATAATATATAATATGAAGCAAAGAAGCAGCCTTTTCTATGGCTCCCTTATTCTGATACAGAATATCTTGCTCGGCATAGGCAACCCGATAGCGAAATACGGGTTGTCCTCCTTTCCTTTCTTCTTATATGTATCCGTGCGTTTCCTCATGGGAAGCCTGTTTCTCGTACTCATATTCCACAAAAGAATCTCTGGCGGCATGAGAGCATCCTTCTGGAAACCGGGTACGCTGATTGCAGCGCTTACGGCGGGAGCGTATATCCTCGGTACGCTGACGTTTAAATATACGACGGCGACAAGCGCCGGTTTCCTATTTGCGCTGCCGGTCATATTTACCCCGTTTCTCATGCGGTTCGTATCTAAAGTAAAAATAGACAAGAAAAAATACATACCGATACTCGTTGTTGTTACAGGTACCTATCTGCTCTGCTGCGGGAGCGGAGGCTTCACATTTGGTCCGGGAGAGGCTATGGCCGTTGCAAGTTCTTTTCTCGTCGCCTGCGTCTTTGAGTTCAGCTCTCTCTATCTGAAGCATATGGAGCCGTTGCTGCTGGCAGCCTACCAGGCCGGATTGACCGGTGCCGTATGTCTCGTCCTGGGAATAGCAAACAATGAGGCCATGCCTGCATTTACCGATGTGCCTGCTGCAGCATGGGGCGCACTTCTGTATCTTGGCATCGGCTGTACGGGAATCAGCTACTGCCTGCAGAACTTTGCGCTCAGCAGGCTTGATTCTACGAAAGCGGCGCTTATCATGTGCTCACAGCCTGTCTTTACGGCGGCAGCTTCCTTCCTCCTGCTGGATGAACGGATGGCGGGACTCCAGCTGGCAGGTGCCGTAATCATAATGGCCGGCATCATCTACGCAAATGTAATGCCTGAACACAGGACTGGCGGAACTATATAAGTCACTTTTGCCTGAAAGGAATGGATCACATGAACATTTATGACGGGGTGTTAGAATTCAAAGGGATATGGAGGAGCTATCAGGAACGTGTTCTTCATCATGCAGAAGAGTACCTTTCCGATAATAAAGTGCACATCGTGGCGGCTCCGGGATCCGGGAAGACAACGTTAGGAATTGAACTTATAAGAAGGCTCGGGAATCCGTGTCTGATTCTGTCGCCGAGCATAACCATCCGGCAGCAATGGATATCCAGGATGGAAGAAGGCTTTCTTAAGGAAGGAGAAGATGCAAAAGAATGGTTCTCCAACGATATCAGGAGCGCCAGGCCCATTACAGCGATCACATACCAGGCGCTCTACAGCTGTATGAAGCAGTATGTGGGACATTTGGAGGATTCAGAAGAGGAAGGCGAAGAAAATACTGCAGAGATGGTGGATTATTCGAATGTGGATATATATGAGGCCATTCGTGAAGCGAAGATACGCACCCTCTGTCTGGATGAGGCGCATCATCTGCGCAGCGAATGGTGGAAATCGCTGGAACTATTTCTGAACCATCTACCGGATGTAAAGCTTATTTCTCTTACAGCGACGCCGCCATATGACAGTACGCCGGCCCAATGGAAGCGATATATCGACTTGTGCGGCCCGATTGACGAAGAGATATTCACACCGGAACTGGTTAAGGAAGGCAGCCTGTGCCCACATCAGGATTATGTCTGCTTCAGCTGGCCTACGAAAGACGAACTGGATACAGTCAGAGAATACACTCTGCGGGCAGGGGCATTTGTCAGGGAACTCCGGACGGATGAGGAATTTAAGAAGATGGTGGCCTCCCACGAAGGTCTGCTCGACCCGGAAGGATACGGAGAGAAATTCCTGGAGGATCCGAAGTATTTTTCATCCATCTTAATATATCTGCAGGAGATGGGAATTCCTTTTTCCCCATATCTGAAGAAGCTGATCGGCACGAAAGGTCATCTCCCCATGTTGGATCATGCATGGCTTGAGGTTCTGCTTCAGGGGTTCCTGTACGATGATGCAGAAGCATATCCCTCCGATACGGTCTACAGAGAAGGGCTGATTGACAGGCTGAAAGAGGCGGGCTGCATACACCGCAGAAGGGTCAGACTCGTCAGAAATGATGAAATCGATAAGATTTTGATTAAAAGCAGAGGGAAGCTGAAGAGCATCCTGGAAATTGTGAAAGCAGAATATGCCAGTTTGGGACATGGTCTGCGGCTTCTCGTCCTGTGTGATTATATCAAGAGGGAATATCTGAGCCAGATCGGAGGTGCAGAGGCCTTCACCGGAGAAATCGGAGCGGTCCCTATATTTGAATATCTCAGAAGGGCCTCTATAGAGGGAATCCGTCTGGGCGTATTGAGCGGAAGCGTAATCATCGTACCGATGGATGTCGAGACTGAGCTTGCACAGCTTCTCCAGGCCTGTGCCTGCGGCGGGGCTCTCGAAGAACTGGAGGGCACCGGATATGGGAGGCTTACGGTGAAAGGGAAGAGCCATGACATAGTCGCGGTCATAACAGAGTTGTTTACAAGGGGAAGGATTCATGCACTGGTAGGGACAAAATCTCTTCTGGGGGAAGGTTGGGATTCGCCATGTATCAACGCCCTGGTTCTGGCTACCTACGTGGGTTCTTTTATGCTTAGCAACCAGATGCGCGGACGTGCAATCCGTACCTTCCCGGAACAGCCGGACAAGACGAGCAATATCTGGCATCTGGCCTGTATCTACAGTGTCACGGGGGACGGGAAGCAAGAGGGGAAGACGGCTGGAGATTATGAAACATTGGTGCGCAGATTTGATGCATTTCTCGGTATTTCTTATAAAGAGGACGTGATTGAAAGTGGAATCGGGAGGCTGGAACTTGATACACAACCGGATTGTAACGGCGATATAAGAAGAATCAACAATAAAATGCTTGAAAAGTCTGGAAAACGGGATGCGCTCAGACGTTCCTGGGAAAAATCCTTGAAAGTCATCTATGACGATATGTGTGTGGAAGAAGTCCAGGAAGCAGACAAGCGGATACTGGAACCAGGCTATCTGTTCCTGAATGCGGTAGCCGTGGAAATCGTCTCGTGGATCTGCATGGTATTGATCATGTTGTTCCGGATTTTTCTACAGGCAGGACTGGAAGCGGGATCATTCTGGTCCGCCGCCACCGGTATCTTATTTCTTGCAGCCGCAGTCTGTGCAGGCAGATATGGCGTCCGCATATTCAGACTGTGCACGCCACAGAAACGGATGAAACAGGCGGCAGAAGGTATTTTGGATGCCCTGATACGGACCGGTAAGATGGAAGCGCCGCAGCACAGCAGAGTAGAAGTCAATGAGGAGGAGTTTCTTGTACTTTCCTGCCTGAGAGGCGGAACTACACGGGATAAGACATTGTTTGCGGAGTGCCTGGCACAGTTCTTTGGTATCATTGACAACCCAAGATATATCCTGCTACATAGGAAGGGCAGCGTACGGATAGGCGATTGTTATGCTGTCCCAGACACATTCGGCAGGAAAAAGGAAGATGCTGTTGCTTTCCGGCTATGCATGAAGAAGAGGATGGGAAAGCATGATCTTATATATACGAGGACTCCGGAAGGCCGCAGGCTGCTTTTGAAAGCCCGTATACGCTCTTTCGCCGCCAAGAATGAACGCATTCTGACAGGACGGAAGCAGGTAAAAGGCAAGTACGAATAAAACAGATATTATCATAATATTTTGGTTGATTTTGACAAAAGTCTGTGCTATAATACAACAGTATGCCGCACAATGAGGTTTTCAAGCGCTGCAATTTTATGCGGCCACCACAATTGGCGAGTAATGATAATAGGAGGTGCCATATGTACGCGATTATAGCAACAGGTGGTAAACAGTACAAAGTAGCTGAAGGCGATATCATTAAAGTAGAAAAACTTGGTGCAGAAGCCGGCGAGACTTATACATTTGACCAAGTGCTTGCAGTAGACGACAACGGATTGAAAGTTGGAAATCCGACTGTTGACGGTGCAACCGTAGAAGCTTCTGTAATTGAAAATGGAAAAGCAAAAAAAGTCATTGTTTACAAGTATAAGAGAAAAACTGGATACCATAAGAAAAATGGTCACAGACAACAGTATACTGCTGTAAAGATTGACAAGATCAATGCTTAATCAGGGAACTACCGATGATTAAGGTAACTATCTATCACAATGAAAAGAATGAATGCGTAGGCTTCAGAGCTTCAGGGCATGCAGGACAGGATGAATGTGGACAGGATATCGTATGTGCGGCTGCGTCTATACTGATGATCAATACCGTTAACGCGATTGAACAGTTTACCGGGGACGAGTTTTCCCTTGTGTCTGATGAGGATGACGGCAGTATGGAATGCAGGCTCGCAGGGCATCCTTCTAAAGAAGCGGAACTTCTTTTAAAGACCATGGTTCAGGGACTGACGGCAATGGAGGACGATGAAGATTACACGCAATACATCGATATCATATTCGAGGAGGTGTAAAAACATGATGAAATTAAACCTTCAATTTTTCGCTCATAAGAAAGGGGTCGGTTCTACCAAGAACGGCCGGGATTCAGAGTCTAAAAGACTTGGTGCGAAAAGAGCTGACGGGCAGTTTGTCAAAGCTGGAAATATCCTTTACAGACAGCGTGGAACTAAGATTCATCCAGGCTTGAATGTCGGACGCGGCGGAGATGATACATTATTCGCTCTCGCTGACGGCGTTGTAAGATTTGAAAGAAAAGGAAGAGACAAGAAACAGGTTTCTATCTATCCAGCAGCACAATAGTGAGATTACGGATAACCCTGCCAAAAACTGGCAGGGTTATTTTAACCAGGTTCAATTGGGGACGGGGGAAAATCCAATTTCCCCGTCCCCAATTGAATCCATGTCACAGTCATGATATGATATATATTGAGCATCATATTAGGTAAGACTATGACAGAAAGCAGAAAGAGGAAAATATTATGTTTGCAGATAGAGCGAAGATATGCATCCGTTCCGGCAAAGGCGGTGACGGGCATGTGAGTTTCCGCAGAGAGCTGTATGTACCAAACGGCGGCCCGGACGGCGGCGACGGCGGACGCGGCGGAGATGTCATCTTTGAGGTGGACGAAGGGCTGAATACGCTTCAGGACTACCGCCACAGGAGGAAATACGCAGCCAAAGACGGGGAACAGGGTGGAAAACGCAGATGCCATGGGGCGGACGCGGATGATATTGTACTGAAGGTTCCGGAGGGAACGGTTATCAAAGAAGCGGAGTCCGGCAAGGTTATCGCAGATATGTCCGGAGACAATAAAAGGCAGGTCGTGCTAAAAGGCGGCAGAGGAGGGCTTGGGAACCAGCATTTTGCGACATCTACCATGCAGATTCCGAAATACGCTCAGCCGGGGCAGCCGTCCCGCGAGCTGTGGGTCAGCCTGGAGCTGAAGGTCATTGCGGATGTAGGCCTGATTGGATTTCCAAACGTAGGGAAATCCACCTTCTTGTCAAGAGTGAGCAACGCAAAGCCAAAGATTGCCAATTATCATTTTACGACGCTTAACCCAAATCTTGGCGTAGTGGACCTGGACGGGGCACAGGGCTTTGTCATCGCAGATATCCCCGGCCTGATTGAAGGCGCATCAGAAGGGGTTGGCCTTGGACATGAATTCCTCCGCCATATTGAGAGGACGAAGATGATGATTCACGTGGTTGACGCGGCAGGGAGTGAAGGCCGCAGCCCGGTAGATGACATCTATAAAATAAACGCGGAGCTTGAGGCGTATAATCTGGAGATAGCAGGGAGGCCCCAGGTCATTGCCGCCAATAAGACCGATCTGATATTCGGCAAAGACGGGGAGAATCCTGTGGAACAGCTGAAAGAAGAATTTGAACCGAAGGGAATCAAGGTGTTTCCGATTTCCGGTGCCACAGGCGAGGGTATAAGCGAACTGCTGTATTATGTATCTGAACAGCTTGGCAAGCTCGACAGCAGTCCGGTCATATTTGAACAGGAATACTTTCCGGAGGATGAACTCATTTATGAAAACCTTCCGTATACGATAGAGAAAGATGAAGGCATGTACGTGGTGGAAGGTCCTAAGATTGAGAAGATGCTCGGATATACGAATCTGGATTCCGAGAAAGGGTTTGCATTCTTCCAGAAGTTTCTCAAAGACACCGGTATTCTGGACGAGCTGGAAGCTGCCGGTATCGAAGAAGGGGATACGGTGCGGATGTATGGATTACAGTTTGATTATTACAAATAGAAGAGGAGCGGCAGTATGATGACGACAAAACAGAGAGCGTATCTGAAGGGGCTGGCCATGACCATGGATCCGGTCTTTCAAGTTGGAAAGAACAGCATAACACCAGAGGTGACAGAAGCGGTAAGAGAAGCGCTTGCTGCCAGGGAGCTGATCAAGGTGGCCGTATTGAAGAACTGTGCCGACGACCCAAAGGAAATGGCCCAGCTTCTCGCGGAGCGTACGCAGTCCCAGGTTGTTCAGGTTATCGGGAAGAAAATCGTCCTTTACAAAGAAGGCAAAGACAAAAACAGACGTATAGAGCTGCCAAAATAAAAATTGCACAGATTTAATTTCCGAAGCAGAGGTCAAGATATATGAAGATAGGCATAATGGGCGGAACATTCGATCCGATACACAATGGGCATCTCATGCTTGGCGAGGCGGCGTACCAGTTATTTCATCTTGACGAAGTATGGTTCATGCCCAACGGGAATCCACCACATAAGCACCACACATCTATCAAGTCAGACGTGGAGGACCGGGTGGAGATGGTGCGTCTTGCGATAGAAGGGTATGAAAGTTTCCATCTTCAGCAGTATGAAGCTCAGAAGAAAGAAATATCCTATTCCTTTGAGACGTTAGAGCATTTCAATAAAATATATGAAGACTATGAGTTCTATTTTATCATCGGTGCAGATTCGCTTTTTGCCATCGAAGGCTGGATCCATCCGGAACGGATATTTCCTACATGTACGATACTTGCCGCTTACAGGGACGATATCGACACGAAAGAAGAGATGTGCAGGCAGATCAATTATCTCAGGGGGAAATTCCATGCTAAGATTGAATTGCTTGCAACGCCGCTCATGCACATTTCGTCCAGTGAATTGAGGACAAGGCTTAAGCAGGGCGGAGATATAAGCAGAATGGTGCCGGAGAAGGTACGAGAATATATAAAGAATCATCATTTATATAAGGAAGTGTAATATGAAGCAGAAGATAAGCAGAATACGCAGAAGGTTAAAGGCAGATCTGGACAGAGAAAGGTATGAGCATACTCTCGGAGTCATGTACACCGCGGCCGCTATGGCGATGCGGTACGGCGAAGACGTAGACCAGGCGCTCATGGCGGGACTTCTCCATGACTGTGCAAAATGCATTGCGCCAGATACGAAGATAAAATTATGTGACAGGTATCACCTGAGCGTGTCAGACATAGAGCTTTCTAATCCGAGCCTTCTCCATGCAAAGCTTGGCGCGTACCTTGCCGCCAAGAAATTCCATATCCGTGATAAGGATGTGATAGACGCCATTGCAAGCCACACGACCGGCAGACCGCATATGACGCTGCTTGAGAAGATCATATTTATTTCTGATTATATTGAGCCGGGAAGAGAAGAACTCCCCAATATGGCTACGGTGAGGAAGCTTGCATTTTCCGATATAGACGAATGTCTTTACCGGATCCTTAAAGATTCCCTCGTATATCTGGAATCCAAAAACATGCCGATTGACCCAATGACAGAAAAGGCATATCAATATTATAAAGAAAAACTTGGTAAAAAGGAGGAATAGCTTATATGGAACATGCAGTAGAGATGGCCCGCATCGCATACGATGCATTATCGGATAAAAAGGGAGAGGACATACGGATTATCGATATATCTCACATATCGGTACTCGCAGATTACTTTATCATTACAGACGGAACGAGCGACAGCCAGATCAAGGCGCTTGTAGAAAATGTAGATGAAAAAATGGAGAAGGCCGGCTATCATCTGAAACAGCAGGAAGGCAAAAACAGCGGTTCATGGGTGCTTATGGACTATGGTGATGTTATCGTGCACGTATTTGAAAAAGAAAACCGTTCCTTCTATAATCTGGAACGAATCTGGAACGACGGAAAGGCCGTACAGCGCGAAGAGCTGAACGTTTAGGAAAGCGGTCGCCGTGCAAAGGCGGACGTGTGACGCCAGATCATAATGAGGAAGAGCCGGAATCAAGTACGGGGATGTTATCTCACATAACATTCCCTCCCTTGATTCCGGTTCTTCTTGCATGCGGCCTGATTTTACAAAACTCACATTTTTTAAATCTTTTTCAGGAACCCACGCGTTATATATAGGTAAGACGTTTTACAGACAGAAAGAAGGTGCCGGAAACTGGACGATAGAAAGATAACGCAGTATTATGATGAAATCTTCCGTTTTGCATATTACATGACAGGCAGTGAAGATGCCGCTTATGACTGTACGCAGGAGACATTTCTGCGGCTGATCCGGTTTTACGGCACATATGTTGAAAAACGGAAGTTCAAGGCATGGCTGTTACGGATAGCCCGGAATGTCTGTTATGACTACTTTCGCAGACAGAAAGAGATACCGTCAGAAGAAGTCACGCTTGGCATGATGCCAGGCAAGGCGGAGCCGGACAGGAATCTTGGACATCTGGAGCGGGGACAGGTCATCAGGGCAGCACTTGACAGACTGCCCCGTATGCAGAGAGATGTGGTAATCCTGAGATTCTACCACGAGCTTTCCATTAAGGAAATAGCGATTATAACGGACAGCAGGATACCGACTGTCAAATCCCGGCTGCGCCAAAGCATGGAGAAGCTTCGGAATCTGCTGAATGAGGAGGAATTGATTTGAGCCTTTCTAAAAAAGAAAAAGAAATACAAAAGGTCCTGAGTGGGTACAGATCTCCGGCGGCCGTTCCGGAACGAAGAAATACGGCGGTGTACATTATCGAAGCCGAATATGGAAAAAAAGGCATACAGAACCGGTGTCCATACTGGATACGCCTTAAAACACAGATAGCATACATCCCAAAGCTTCTCTGGCTTGTACAAGGTATCTTGCTGACGGCGGGGCTGTGGGCCATTATGTACGCTCCAAGGTCTGGCGCGCTTACGGTCTTGTCAGCCGGTTCTCCCGTGCTCGGCGTAACCGTGTTTCCGGTGCTGCTGCGCAGCTTTTCGGATGGCATGTGGGAATTGGAGCAGTCCGCCAGATTCAGCCTGAAAGAGATCTGCGGCATGAGGCTTCTCATATTCGGCCTGACGGATACGTGCATTTTAGCCGTCCTCTTGGCAGCGATGGTTCGGGAAGGCACGTCATTGAGCAGCTACCTATACTGGGTTATCGTTCCTTTTGCCTTATCCTGTTCCTGTTACATGTATCTCATACGTAAGATAAGAAGAAGCGCCTCTGGCTATATGCTCATATGTGCCGGAGCTGTTCTCGGCTGCGTCTCCCTGTACGTACAAGGATATAAAGACAAGATAGAGGGGATCCTTTCTGGCGGCATCGGGAGTGCCGCAGCCGCAGTCCTGCCCGCGGCTGCGGCGGTCATTCTTGGTATACAGGTATATTCTTATGTCAGGTTTATCGGCCAAAAGGGGAAAGGATGGGAGGAAATATGGAATTACAGCTAGATCAGGTTACGAAACAATACGGGGAGAAGCTGGCTGTCGACCGGCTGGACATGAGCCTTGAACCGGGCGTATATGGTCTCTTGGGGGCAAATGGAGCCGGAAAGACTACGCTGATGCGTCTTATATGTGATATCCTGAATCCGACTTCAGGCGTTATCAGCTACTGCCATCAGGATATCCATCAGATGGGAGAGCAATACCGTAATATCTTGGGTTATCTGCCCCAGAAGTTTGGATATTATCCGGAGTTTACCGCACTCAGATTTTTACTTTATATGTCGGCACTCAAAGGGCTGGACAGGACGGCCGCAGCGGAACGCTCTATAGAGCTGCTGAAGCTCACCGGCCTGCTGCAGGAGAAGGATAAGAAGATCAAGACATTTTCCGGGGGGATGCAGCGCAGGCTCGGCATCGCCCAGGCAATGCTGAACGACCCTTATATTCTTGTGCTGGATGAACCGACATCAGGCCTTGATCCAAAAGAACGTGTGCGCTTCCGGAATCTTATCAGCTCTTTCTCAAAGGATAAGATAGTGCTTCTCTCTACTCATATCGTCGCTGATGTGGAATACATCGCCGATAAGATATTCATCATGAAGGAGGGACGGTTTATCAAGACCGGAACGCTGGAAGAGATTATATCAGAGACGGAAGGCATTGTGTGGGAATGCGAGGTAAGCCCGGTCATGGCGGCCTCAATGGAAGAAAAGTATACGATTGTCAATGTAAAGAGGAAAGGTGACAAGACAATCCTGCGCATCGTATCTGAAGAAAGGCCGTCCAAGGACGCGGTGAAAACAGAGGCGACGCTGGAAGATATATATCTGCATTATTTCAGCAGGGAAGGAGAGGAGCCATATGGGACAGCTGTTTCGTTTTGAGTTTGCCAAACTGCTTCATAAGAAAATCGTCATGGCGGCGCTTGCGGCCTATGCTGCCGTAATGATAGTATTACTCGTCAACCAAAGTGCCGCAGGCCTGGAAGTGAAAACAGCAGATGGACAGACATATCACGGAAGAGAGGCTGTGGAATATGAGAAGGCTGTGGCGGATAGGTACCGTGGGAAGCTGGATGCTGAGAAAGTAAACGACATCCTCCGGTCTGCCGCTGCATCCGGTAATCCGGAGGAGTTATCTTATAGAGGAGACTGGATGACAAAATCTATTTCCGCTATGTTTGTCTGGGAATCCTGGGATAAGATAAAGCCTGTGGACGACGCTGACATTGAGGAAGCCTATCCCCAGACGAAAGAAAAGCCATTCCAGATAGGTTATACGAGGGGGTGGGAGACTGCCATGGTGTGTATAGAGTCCATGCTTCTCATTGCCGGCTTCCTCATAGTCATCACGGTTGCGCCAGTGTTCTCGGAAGAGTACTCAAGCGGCATGGATGCCCTCATACTGACAGGAAAAAGAGGAAAGAGCACATGTATCTATGCCAAGATCCTGGCATCCATCAGCTTCTCCGTACTGCTCGCTTTATTCACGATTGTTCTGCCAGCCGCAGCAATGGTGGTACAATATGGAACGAAAGGGTGGGATGCAGCGATTCAGGTGGCCGTACATGGACTGTTCTGGACTGTACCGTATACGGTCGGCTGTATGCAGGCGCTGGCTCTCATTACCGTATTTGCATTTATTGGCTGTATACTTCTGACATGTATGACACTGCTTCTGTCAGCACTTTCCAGAAATTCATTTACAGCAGTTCTGGCTGCCCTGTTTCTGTATGTCCTTCCGATTGTGCTGATTGACAAGCTGGATATCCTTCTGCTCAATCAGCTTCTGTCCATTATGCCTTCCGGCGACTTCAATGTTGCCTTAGTGCTCGGAATGAAGGACATGAGTATCGGAACGCTTGACATCCCGATGTCATATCTGAATATAACCCTGGCCGTCCTTATGGGCATCGGTGCCTGGAATGGTTCCAGGAAGATATTTGGAGGACACCAGGTAACTTAAAAGTAATGAAAAGAAGCGCCGGTCATAAGGATAATTTGACCGGCGCTTCTTTCCAGTAAGAGTTCTAATCAAAAAAACGGAATACCCCAATCACTTTGCCCAATATCTGGACATCCCGCACGATGATGGGGTCCATCGTGTCATTCTGCGGCTGAAGGCGGATGATGCCTTCCTCTTTATAAAAGGTCTTGACCGTGGCCCCGTCCTCGACGAGCGCTACAACCATCTCTCCGTTGCGGGCCGTCTTACGTTCTTCCACCAACACGTAGTCCCCGTCAAGGATACCGGCATTGATCATGCTTTCTCCTTTTACCTTAAGCATAAACGTCTGCTTGTTAGGCATGTATTCCATCGGGATAGGAAAGTAGTTCTCTATATTCTGTTCGGCAAGAATAGGTTCTCCCGCTGCTACGCGGCCCAGAATCGGTACGTTTACCATTTCCCGTCTCGTAAAATTAAAAGAATCATCCAGTATCTCGATTGCTCTCGGTTTGGTCGGATCCCTGCGGATATAACCGTTCTTCTCCAGCGTCTCCAGATGGGAGTGGACTGAAGAGGTGGACTTAAGATTTACGGCTTCGCAGATGTCACGCACCGCTGGTGGAAAACCCCGTTCCAGTATCTGTGCTTTTATGTATTCTAATATTTCCTGCTGCTTTGGACTGATTTTACCTTGCGCCATAAAAAACCTCCTTGATTTCATCCGTACTTTCTGCTTTTATACTTATTTTATCATAGCAAAAGTAAAAAAGCAAACAAATGTTTAGAAAATATGTTCGATTAATTTCCGAAATACTATTGACAAACGTGCGTTCGGATTATATAATCTTCATATAGAACGGTTGTTCGTTTTGACAGAACCTGACGAGGAGGGGAAGCTATGGATGCACACAGGTTATATGCGGCAAGCAAGAGAAGAAGACAAGTATGCATGAAGAAATTCACGGCAGCGATATCGGCGTTCGTTTTGATAATGTGCATGAGCATCCTGCTCGGCTGCAATTTTTCTGATGCTAGCGACAGCCGGGAGGATGCCCCTGTAGAGTACAGATATTACAAGAGCATAGAGATACAGCCAGGTGATACGCTCTGGGGAATCGCAGAAGAATTTATGACTGATGAATACAGTTCCGTGAATGAATATATTAATGAAGTCAAGAAAATCAACGGCCTGGGTTCCGATGACATCCAGGAGAGCCAGTATCTGACCATAGCGTATTATGATACTGAGTTCAGATAGATATATAAGCTTTTCGAAGCCTTATATATATTATACTCACCTATTGGCGGCATGTCCCTAAGAGCAGCGATGCGATTAGGGGCATGCCGCCGTTATGCTGTACGAGATAATGTGCAGTATAATCTTGTGACATATCTATACGACAAATACCGATTTTTCCAAAAGATATGGACAGGAATTTAAAACAATGATATAATCTGCTTAATCAAGGGATTACAGACCGTTCTATAATAAGCTATATAAGGGGGATTTTATTATAATGCCAGAGACAAGAACATATCATGAGCAGACACAGATCAACCAGACGCTGCGGCTCAGGGAAGTCCTGAAGACGCTGCCGCCATTTGCAAAGGATTATTTTCGTGCGATGGAGCCAAAGTCTTCCGCCAAAACAAGAATTAACTATGCCTACGATATACGTGTGTTTTTTCATTTTCTTATGGAAGCCAATCCAAGCTATAAAAATTATACAATCGATCAGTTTGAAGTATGTGATCTTGAAAAGCTGGAACCGGTAGATATCGAGGAATACATGGAATATCTGAAAGTATACAGGCATGAAGATGAACTGATCACAAACAGTGAAAAAGGACTGTCCCGTAAGATGTCGGCCCTCCGAAGCTTCTATAGCTATTATTTTAAACATCAGATAATCATGAAAAATCCAACGCTGCTCGTTGATATGCCGAAGCTCCATGACAAGGCAATCATACGTCTGGACGCCGATGAGGTTGCATTGCTCCTCGATTATGTCGAGACGTGCGGAAGCAGGCTGTCCGGACAGGCATTGACGTATTACCGTAAGACGAAGAACCGGGATCTGGCGATACTGACCTTGCTTCTTGGTACCGGAATCCGCGTATCGGAATGCGTCGGACTTGACCTGACGGATGTAGATTTCAAGAACAATGGAATCACAGTGACGCGTAAAGGAGGCAGCCAGATGGTCGTCTATTTTGGAGAAGAAGTAGAAATGGCTCTTACAAGCTATATCACCGGAGACCGGGCGGCTGCCACTCCCCTCTCCGGCCATGAAAATGCCCTCTTCCTCTCCACCCAGCGCCGGCGTATGGGAATCCAGGCAATGGAGAATATGGTTAAAAAATACGCCAGACAAGTTACTCCGAACAAAAAGATTACCCCGCATAAGCTCAGAAGCACGTATGGTACTTCGCTCTATAAAGAGACTGGGGACATCTATCTTGTGGCCGATGTCCTTGGACACAAGGATGTCAACACGACGAAGAAGCACTATGCCGCCATTGATGAAGACAGGCGCAGGAAAGCGGCATCGGCAGTGAAGCTGCGGGAAAGTTAAGCTGAGGCTCCTATTTCTTCAGCTTTCTTCAGCAGCAAGGTTGGCAGAAAGATTCCGGCACAGAATACACATCCCAGAGCCATGCCCCAGTCAATCCCCATAAAATCGCTGACGATTCCCATGATCCATGGTCCGAACATGCCGCCAAGTCCTCCGCATGCAAAATAAATACCTTGAATCCTGGCAGAATCACCATGTGGCAGACTGGATAGTATGGCTGTCCCTGCCGGGAAGATAATGGAGTAAAAAAGGCCGGTGAGCGCCGCGCACATGACAAACAGCGGTGAACCGAATACACCGAGCAGCATACAGATACATGCCGCTGCAGACGCAGCCAGCACACATTTTCTCCGCCCTGCCCTGTCTACAAATAAGCTGCCGAGCAGCCTGCCTAATGTGATACCGATATAGAACATGGACAAGAACCTGGAGCTGTCCACAACGGAGAACAGCTTCTCTTTTCTGTAGAAATCAACCATCCATGTTGCAACGCCCATCTCAGCGGCCATGTATGAAAAATTCACAAGATACATGAGCAGGATTCCTCTTTGTGAGAGGATGCTGCGTATGTTCGACTCTTCTTTCTCTTCTGCATGTGATCCGGCCGGTCCGGTTTCGGGCCGTGATGAATTTTTAATCATACAGAAGAAAAAGGTGGACGGTATGAGGAGCAATAAACCACATCGGTAGACCAAGCGCCAGGAAATCCCCTCGCCAAGCATATATCCTGCAATAACCGGAGAAATGATTGCGCCGAGTCCGGCGATGGAAGTTAATAAGCTGAGATAACCACCTTTCTTATCCGGATAACACTCTGTAATTATATTGCATCCGACCAGTTCTAATGCACCAAGTCCCATTCCCATAAAGAAGATAAATAATATGAGCAGAGGCATCGCAGAAGAAAAGGAGTATCCCGTTACCCCAAGTACCATACAGGCACCGGCAAAAACCAAAGCTGCCTTCTGTCCGCAATAATCTGTTAAGAAGCCTGCCAGGAAGGTGGCGGCAAAATACCCCGCATATTGCCCCATAACAATGGTCCCGCCTATAGAATAATTGAAATTCATATCATCCAGCAGATTAGATAAGGTGGATCCTTTCAGACTATCAAACAGCCCGAAAAGCAGATAGCTCAGCAAGCTTGCCGCGGTAATCATAAGACATGGATTTTTATTGAGTTTAAGCATAAGGTACCTCCCGGAGATAAGATGATTATCGTAATTTCCTTTTTTATGGTATAATTATAACAGCTAAAAATATAAATCGATAATAGAATTCAGCCAGTTAATATGACAATACGGTCAGGATATGGAGGAATGTAATGCTGACATTTGGTGACACCACTATCGACAGCCAGAGGCATGAATATTTGGAGGATGGAACAGTGGAATTTCCTGTTGCATGTTATTTTGATGATTTAAAGCAAAAATCCATTCCATGGCATTGGCATGAGGAATTAGAAGTTGGAATTGTCCGGGAAGGGACCATAACGATCAGGACTCCAAACGGCCAGTGGCAGCTTTCAAAAGGAGAATGCTTTTTTATCAACAGCAGCATACTGCATACGATACAGGCTCAGAATCCGGAGGGATGTTCCACAGATTCCTTAGTCTTCCACGCGAATCTAGTTGGAGGCAATATGGACAGCGTCTTCTGGCGTAAATTTGTTCGTCCGGTTACGTCGAACGCGGGAATTGCCATGCTGCCATTTCATAAGACAGAACACAAAAAAGCGAATGAGCTTATCCAGTCTGCATGGCTGGAATGTCTTCACAGTGACTATGGTTTTGAGGTCAACGTCCGCTATCTATTATCACAATTATTTGTAGCGATTACCCAAAACCATCCCGAAATATCAGCCGCCAATCAGAAAAAACTGTTCCAGCACAGTGAACGGATTAAAATAATGCTTACATATATAAAGGATAATTATTCGGAAAATGTAACCGTCCGCAAAATTGCAGACAGCGCCTCTATCAGCGAAAGCGAGTGCCTGCGCTGCTTTCGCAATGTACTGGGCATCTCGCCGATCTCATATCTGAAAAGATACCGGCTGCAGCATGCAGCGGAATTATTAGATGGAACGCAATGGAAGGTCTCTTACATAGGACAGTTGTGTGGTTTTAGCGAGATGAGCTATTTTTCTAAATCTTTCAGGGAGATATATCAATGTACGCCTTCGCAATACCGGTTACGGGATAAATAGCTGAAGACAGCCCTTGGGAAGTGGACTGGGCCTTCTGTCCATGGCTCCCTAAGGGCTGTCTTCCGTTCACACCTTCATATATTCATGACTCTGTTTCAAAGATAAAGTCATATAACGTCTGATACATCCGGCCCGGATCAATCGGCTTGGCAAGGTGTGCATCCATACCCGCCGCCTTGCTCTTTTCGATATCATCATCAAAGGCATTCGCAGTCATGGCAATGATAGGAATCTCCGTTGCATCAGAATTGCTGAGGTGCCGTATATTCGATGCCGCCGTAAGTCCGTCCATTATCGGCATACGGATATCCATAAGTATGGCATCATAGTAGCCTGCCGGGGATTTGCTGAACATCTCCAGCGCACGCAGCCCGTTTTCTGATGTATCTACCTGAAAGCCCTTGCTCTCCAGCAGCATCACAGCTACTTCCGTATTGATCGCATTGTCTTCAGCCAGCAGCACCCGTTTGCCCGTAAAGTCATAATCCTCAGGTTCCGGCTTCTTCTCCTGCTCCTCTTTCTCTCCCAGAGCCTTCGTAAACGCGGATATCAGAGCGGATTTGAACATAGGCTTGCTCATGAGCAGATTTACACCTGCCAGCTTTGCTTCGTGTTCGATGGCAACCCAGTCGTAAGCGGTCATGATAATGATGGTGACCTCCGGCCCTACAATCGACCGTATACGCCGGGCCGTTTCCAGCCCGTCCATCTCCGGCATCTTCCAATCTATGAGAATCATGTCGTAATAGCGGCCTTCACCCCACAGTTTCTTCACTTTATCTACCGCTTTTCTCCCACTGTCAATCCATTCTGCCGTAATTCCCATCTCACGCAAGGTTACGACTGCACTTTCACATACGGCGACATCATCGTCGACAACGAGAGTCTTCAGATGAGAAAAATTATAATTTTGCTTTTTCTGGTGATGGCGGAGCTTCTCTTCTTCGCTGATTCCTAATTTGACATCTACCGTAAACTCTGTACCGATTCCTTTGATCGAACGCACCGCAATGTTTCCATCCATCAGGTCTACGATGTTCTTAGAGATGGCAAGACCCAGTCCCGTGCCTCCGTACAATGCGGTGGTCCCGGTAGACTCCTGTGAAAAAGGCTCAAAAATATGGGGCACGAAATTCTCATCCATACCGACTCCCGTATCATTTACGATAAAGCGCAGAGTCGCATCGGACTTCGTCTTTCTCCTCTCTGCAGCCGAGAATGTCACTTTTCCTCCTTCACCGGTAAACTTGATGGCATTAGACAGGATATTGATCAGCACCTGCTGAAGCTTCATCGCATCCCCCACATAATAATCATCAAGAACGGGGTCAATGATACATTCATAGTCCACCTGCTTGGCAGCGGCCTGTGAATAACAGATTGAATTGATGCCGTTCAGAAATTCTTCCGTTGGAATCCTTTCGTTCTTTAGCAGCATCTTTCCGCTCTCAATGCGGCTCATATCCAGAATATCGTTGATCAGGGACAGAAGGAATCGTGATGATATGCCTATCTTAGAAATACAATCTTCTACCTGCTCATCGTCACCGATAGACTGGGCGGCTATGGTGCTCATGCCGATAATCGCGTTCATCGGCGTGCGTATCTCGTGGCTCATGCGGGAAAGGAAATCAGACTTCGCAGCATTGGCCTGCTCGGCCGCCACCAGTGCTCCGGCCAGCTCTTCCTTCTGCTTCTGCTCCTGCCTTACGACATCCGTCACATCTGCCCTCGTCATGCATACACGTCCCAGATCCTCGTTGATATAGAACACCTGGAACCGCTTGATACGTATACCATGGCTCTCAGTCAGTTCCAGTATAAAAGTGTATGAATTCTCTTTTGCCAGCCGCTCCTTCATGTATGCGTAGTCCAGCTTCTCCAGAAACTCTTTTTGGGCGCCTTCCTCCATGCAGCGGCTGGCCACCTCACGTATCTGCTGCTGGAAATCTCCCTGCAGCGGTATAGACTGCTCCCACTCGTCCGAAAACCCGACAAGCCGGTATCCGGAAGTCGTAATATCGATTTCTGTGATAATATCATAATCCAGCTTCGTAATCTTTTTCAGCAGCAGCTCCTGCAGCCTCTGCTCTGTTATATCCTGCGTATAGAAGAACATTATGACATCGCCGGTTTCTGGATTCAGGCAGGAACGAAAGCTGGATCCGCTCCAGAAAGCCGTTCCATCCTTGCGCCTGCGAAGGAAGCTGAAATTATAATCCACTTTTCCCGCCGCATAATCTGCCAGTACCCTCGAGCGTTCAAGCGTTTCACGAAGCAGCTGACCATACTGTGTTTCTACCGCGGAATCCGCGAGCTTCTCAACCATCTTGTCATAAGTGTCGCCGACACGTGACACGGCTACATTCGCTGTCGATATGTAATTCTCCATTCTGTTTTGCGTGACGTTGATACGCCCCTGGAATGTACCGTCTTTCGATGACAGTTCGGCAAAATATGTCATCTCCTGCTCGTACAGTTCATTTACCCTCTCCTGCAGGCGTTTTTCTTCCGTGATATCTACGAGCACGCAGTAAAAATGCCGCTCTCCGTTCTGCTCCTCCACGAGCTGTGCCTTGACAGATGCCCATTTGATGCTTCCGTCCCTGCAGACGAGACGGTTCTGATGCTGGATCGTATTGCTGTGCTTAAGCTGACTGTTCAGCCTCTCCGGCATGGCAGAGAGGTCTTCAGGATAGATGACCGCCGACATCTTGTTCCCCATGGCGGCAAACTCTTCCCTGCTGTATCCAAGGAATTCAAACAGTCCGTCGTTGGCGCCGATTACAGAAAAATCGTCGTCAAATCTGCACTGGAATACTCCGCCGGGTATATTATTGTAGAGATGCAGCACTTCTTCCTGTGCCTTTTTCTGGCTCGTGATATCGACGCAGACAGAGGAGATAGCCTCTCTTCCATCTTCTGAAACCGTCTTCCGTCCTACATCATGCACCCATATATAAGAACCATCTTTCTTTTTCATCCGGTAGTCGACCGTATACCTGTCTCCCTGCTCCAATTGGACAGCGACTTCCGCATCTACCATCTCCCGGTCATCCGGGTGCATGCAATTAGAAATCATACCTCCAATATCGGAGCAAAACTCTTTTTCATCCTCGTATCCGAGATAATCCAGCATATTATCGTTAATAAAGTAGAAAGGAAACCCTTCTTCTATGTATCCGCCCATCATACCGCCGGGGACAGAGTCGTTCAGAAGCTTCTGACGCTGTCTTGAGATATGTTCCATCACCAGTGCCTGGGGATAGTGTTCGTCGCCGGTCTGGTTCCTGCTCGGCTCTGCGACATGGATGCTGAACAACTTCCATATGCCCTCTTCCAGAACGAGGATATAGAAGCCGCGCAGATACCACGTATATAGTGAATTCTTGAGGGTTATCTCGGCAGAGAGGCTTTGGACCCCTTCCTTGGGCATCTGCTCATAGATGACCGATATATTACACGCAAAGGGTTCCGGAACCTCTGCGATGTCCTGTCTGATGTAGTCCGACATTGCTTCTTTTCCAAAGGCCGTCTCGCCTTCCCCGCTCCCCACGAAGCTCACGCCATCCGACAGGAAAGAGACGGTCGCGTCCAAATCGCGCAGGACAAACCAGCAGTGGCAGAATTGTTTTACTGTTTCTAAAGCAGTTAATTGTATTTTCATATGTCACATCCTTTTTGTAAACAGCAGCAGCCTTTGTTTCCGCGTTTGGCCCGGTATAATGCCTTATCGGCCTCAACGATGATATTGGCCAGGGGCACGTTGTAATCCCATATGACGACGCCGCCCGTACAGCTCGTGGCAAACTGTTCCGTCAGCTCTCCTTCCTGGAAGGCCCTGCAGATCTCCTCGCCCTTTTTCAGGGCGGTATCGGCCACACCCATCTGCTTGATGACGGCGATAAATTCGTCTCCTCCGAACCGGGCCAGGATATCGCTGCTCCTTGTGTGTTCGCCGAGCAGCCTGCCAAACTTTTTAATAAGCCGGTCGCCGCACTCATGCCCATACGTATCATTGATCTGCTTCAAGTCGTCCAAGTCAAAAAGATATACTGCCAGAGGTGCATCCTCCTTGCGCAGAGCCCTGGAGGCATCACTGAGCCCCCTCCGGTTCAGAAGTCCGGTCAGATAGTCCCTTCCGGCTTCTTCCTGTAAAGCCTGTTCCCGCTCGTAAGAGATTGAGCGTCTCATCGCGTGAGCCAGACGTCTTTCCATCATTCTCGAGGAGTAAGGCTTGTACGCAAAATCATCGGCGCCTGCCTCGACAGCCCTTTCTTCTGTCCGTATGTCCGGCCGCGCCGTGGCAATGACAGGGATATTCCAGACGTTCTTTTCCCTCTGTAGAACTTCCAGTATGGAAAACCCATCCATGTCAGGCAATGTCAGGCTTAATACGACGGCAGAAATCTCACGTTCAAAGCGTACGATGAAGCCGAGCGTCTCTTGCCCGTTAGCTGTCTCCACAATCTGGTACCTGCCGCCAAACAGGTTCCTCAGTTCACGGCGGCATGCTTCCTCTTCTTCCGCTATAAGTATATATCCGAGGGAGGATTCGCTGCACAGGCTTTCTTCCGGCATTCTCTCCTTCTCCTGCACTTCTGTATCCAGCCGCTTCAATAGAGCCTCAAAATCCACACATGGCATTGGACGTGCAAAAAAGTACCCTTGTACAAAATCACACCCAATCTCCCTCAGCCGGTCCAGCTGTTCCCGTGTCTCCACTCCTTCCGCAACCACACTCAGCTTCATCCACCGCGCAAGTCCCATGATAAAGCCGAGAATCCCTTTATCAATCGGCTTTGCCGTCTCGCTCTGGATGAATTTCATATCCAGCTTCAATATATCAAGCGGCAGCTGGTTGAGCATATTTAAGGAGGAATAGCCGCTTCCAAAATCATCCATCTCTATGATGAACCCCAGCTTTCGGAGATGCTGGACCGTAGTGATGATCTGCTCCGGATCTTCCGTATAGGCACTTTCTGTTATCTCAAGATGCAGACGTGCAGGAGCAATGTCATATTTTCGGACCGTCTTCATCAGAACTTCCGCCAAGTCCACTTGATAGACATCTGCCCGGGACACGTTGACAGAGACCGGTATGGGCGGATATCCTTTCTCATCCCACTCCTGCATGACAGCACATGTCCTGTCCCAGACGTACTGGTCCAGCTTTGTTATAAAGCCATTTTTTTCAAAAAGTGGTATAAAGGCTGCCGGAGACTGAATCCCCCACTCTGGATGTTCCCAACGGACAAGCGCTTCGGCGCCGGCAAGCCTGTCAGTGCTGATACTGTATTTCGGCTGCAGATAGATGACAAACTGCTCTTCTTCCAGCGCTTCTTCCATTATGTCTGTGATTGCCTGTTCGTGCAGCATCTGGTTGCGCAGGTCATCATCATATCTCGAATAATGCTTTCCATACTGTCCTTTGATTTTCCGCGCGGCAAGAAGAGCACGGTCGCACATCTGGCCGACGGCCAGCGTACGGTCCTCAACAGCATAGACGCCCCACTTCATCACGGTATTGCGCATGTTGCTTATCCTTCCGAGCTCTCTGTCGGCCTGCACGAAAAATTCATCTGCATAATCATCTCTGCGCTCCACCAGGCAGGCAAACTGATCCGCATGCAGACGTCCGCAAATGCCTTTCTCTCCGACGAGCTTCGCATATATCGAAGCTATGCTGCATAGTAGGCGGTCTCCCGCAGGTACCCCGAAAATATCATTCACAAGCTTGAAATTCTCGATGTCCGAACAGAGGATATCATATTCTTTTCCTGGATTATGTTCCAGCGTCTCTTTGACGCGCCGGTAAAAGAATTCTTTGCTGTACAGCCCTGTCAGGCTGTCGAACTGGAACTGGTTGATGATTGCCGCAGTCTCCCGCAGGCGGATGATGCTCGCAACCCTCCGCAATATGGCCTGCGGCCTGTACGGCTTTGTGATAAATTCTGTCGCGCCGCTTGACAGTGCCGTGATTTCATCGTCTTCGCTGTCACTCTGCGTCGTTACGATAACCGGAACGGACGCGTATGGTGTCTTCTGTATGACAGACAAAAAGGCATGTCCGTCCATGACGGGCATGACGATATCGAGCAGAATCAAGGATATATCCCCGTGGCATTCCTGCAGAACTGCCAGGGCTTCCTTTCCGTTCTCCGCCTCGAGAACTTCATATTCCGACTTCAGGATTTCACACAGCAGCATCCGGTTGATTTCATTATCTTCCACTACCAAGATTTTCTTTTTAGCACTCATAGATATCCCCCCTTATCCCTCCGGCAAAACGCTGGCTGCCCCTGCCGTCTATGCAGCAAAACATGTCCGAACTGCATCACAAGCACCCGGACAAGAAGTCGGACAGGAGGAACTCAATGCCAATTCCTCCTGTCCGGTCCGATTCGTTCTAAATTAGCCGTATCTATCATTTTCTTAGCATATTGTACCATGCGGGTTAACGTTTTTCAAGACAATTCTCCATTGCCATAGGCTTGATTTATGATACAATAGAACCATAACAGGAGGTACTGCCATGAGTATCAAACGGCTTCCATTCTTTCTTTCCGCCGCCAAATATCTGAATTTTACAGAAGCGGCCAGTGAGCAGTTCATATCCCAGACTGCCATGAGCCTGCAGATCAAGAAATATGAAGAGGAACTTGGTTTTAAACTCTTCAACAGAAGCAATACAGGGGTTACCCTCACGAAAGCCGGAGGCTACCTGTATAAACGCTGCCAGTATATCACGGCTGATTATAACCAGGCTGTCTCTCATGCCCGCCAGCTTTCAGAAGAAGATAAGCCGCAGGTGCGGATTGGATATTCCGGCGCATATGAACAGATTGCCGTCACGCCTCTTGTAACGAGCTTCTACCAAAGGCATCCGTCCTCCCAGGTAGAGCTTATCTACGGGAAGCGGAAGAAGAAAGTCCTGCGGCAGCTGGAGGACGGATATCTGGATCTGGCGGTCGTGTCCGACTATGACCGCAACTACAGCCAATGGCTGAAATCGTGCCCGCTCCGCTACGACTGCTGCTTGTTCCTCCTCAGTTCAGACAGCGAATATGCCCGGTATGGCTGTCTGGAACCTTCCTTGCTTGCGGGAAAGCCTCTGCTTCGTACCGTAGAAAATGATTTCACCTCCTACGAATGGCAGATATGGAATGTCATGAACTTCCTCGGACTCGGAGGAAACGAAGTGATCTATGCCAATGATTATTACAGCATGGCGCTGCTTGCCAAATCGGACATCGGCTTCAGCATCGTACCAGAATGTATGAAAGACGTGCCGATGGAAGGACTGTCCTATGTACCGATTGCCGGAAGGAAGCTGAAGACAAGCTGTTCTGTCATCTATATGGAGAGCAGCTCCAATCCCATACGTGAAGAATTCCTCATGACGCTCAAAGAGCAGGCTGCAAAGACCGATCCGGCATTATAGCGCAAATATATAGAGCAGGCAGAAATCCCGCGGTATAACCGCCGGATCTCTGACCTGCCCTGTTAAAACGATGGACGTCTATTATGTAACTTGTCTGCTCTTGCACTTATGGTCTGTAGGCACCGTCCACGCTGATTGTAGTGGCCGTAATCCCATTGGCCAGATCAGATGCAAGGAAGAGATATACGTTGGCAATCTCTTCTGTCTTCAACATACGCTTCATCGGGAATGACTTGAGATAATCCTCCAGGATTTCAGGCGGAAGTCCTTTCGTCATATCCGTGTCCACGACGCCGGGAGCCACGCCGACTACGCGGATATTTTTGCGGATTATTTCCCGGCCGAGGCCGTGCGTGAAGCCGATAACACCTGCTTTGCTCGTCGGATATCCAATACCTGATATGGATCCATAGATACCGGTGACAGACGCCGTGTTAATGATAACGCCCTGTTTTGCCTCTTTCATACACTGGTAAGCAGCCCACGCGCCGTTGAACACGCCTATGACATTGACATCCATGATATGCTTAAATGCCTCCTCTGTCACTCTTGAGAACACGTCATTCATCGTAATCCCGGCATTATTGATCATAACATCCAGCCGCCCGTACTTTTCGGCTACTTTTCCGACCGCCGCCATAACCTCGTCCCGGGATGTGAGGTCCGGTGCGAAACCGAGCACTTCTTCTTCCGGATAGAGTTCTTTCAACTCTGCCAGTGCCGTGTCAACCTCCTCCTGCGTCTCACCGAATATGGAAACCTTTGCTCCGTTATCGATGAATATTTGTGCCGCTTTGAATCCAATGCCTCTGGTCCCACCTGTTATTACTGTGATTTTGTCTTGTACAAGATTCATGAATTATCCTCCCTTTCTTCTGTTTCGCTTTATATGTACTAAAACTTTGATTGATATAACTTTAACATTTAGCACATTATGACATTGGATAAACGCACTGCATATTACAACCTAATTGGTTTATGATTTGCCGCAATAAGTAACAGTTACACGGACAAAATCTAACATAATACTGTCAATGTTCAATATCATAATCTTATGACAGCATATCTGCCGTCACGTAAATCATCTGTTCCGCTACATGTTCAGGAAACCGGCGTCCACTTTGATTTCGGCTCCCGATATATACCGTGAGGCAGCATCGTCGGCCAAAAATGTAATGATGCTGGCACAGTCTTCCGGCTGGCCCAAAATCGGCTTGGCGCCTTCCACGTGCGGTGTAATCGTATGCAGCGGAGCTGCATTGCCGGCACGCATCTGCCAGTCGAGGATTCCGATATTCTTCTCACGGGCCGCCCGGTTGATTTCCGTCTTGATATTGCAGGGCAGAATACAATTGCAGCGGATCCCACGTTCAAAGAAGCTGGCTGAGATATTGCGTGTGATACCAAGGACGGCATGTTTTGTCATGACATATGTCGTGCCGCCTTTCAATCCTCTTATGGATGCGGCAGAAGCAACATTCACGATATTTGCAGGAGTGCCCTGCTCCAGAAATATCCTGACTGCACGCTGGCAGCCAAGATAGACTGCACGCTGGTTCGTCTCATACTCATAGTCGTAGATTTCCTGTGGAGTCTCATGGATAGGCAGCTGTCCGTCCAGAACTCCTGCATTATTGACAACCACGTCTACATGGCCGAACTCTTCCAGACAAGTGTCGAACATCCGGTCAATCTGCTCCGGCACACGGACATCTGTCTGAAGAGGAAAGATGCGGCCGGCCCCTCCTTCTGCCTCTGCTTCGGCCTTCAGTTCTTCCAGCCTATCCATCCTCCGTGCGGCGGCAATGACGCTGCCCCCTTCCATGGCAAACTGCCGGGCTGCAGCACGTCCGATACCGGAACTGGCCCCTGTTACAATAATCGCTTTTCCTTTAAATCTCATAAGATCATCCTCCTTTCATTTTTTCTGCTTGGACGTCTTTTCTGCTTCCTTCTTCCAGTGCTCGGTGAATCCCTCCCGGTAATGCGGGAACAGTTCTTCCAGCTTGTAGATTTCGTACGTCTGCTTCCAATCGAAGGACGCCGTAATGCCTCGTCTGGCAAAGTCTTCTATCTCCTCGTCCGTGTAACCCAGGTCACGCAGCACTTCTGTGTTATTCTCTCCAAACAGTGGAGAACCCCACTTGATTTCACCGGGGTTGTTCTTCCACTTGTTCACGATGCCAAGTCCTTTGACTTTGCCCATCATCGGGTCATCCCATTCGGCAAATACTTCTCTCGCTTTCCAGTGTGGGTCTTCCGCACAGTCCTTAAGGGAACACACTTTCTGGCATGGAATCTGGTTTTCTAGCATTACCTTCTCGACTTCATCGACCGTATGCTGGGACACAAATTCTTCCATAGCGGCCTCCAGCCTGCGTCCAAGGTCTGAATCCGCCACCCAGCCTGAGATGACCTGGTCTATCTCAGGATCTCCGTCGCCCGGCTTGGGAAGTCCGATAATCGGATAGCCGCGGTGGACAGGCCCATTGCCGTTCATACCGATAAAAATGGTTCCTCCGTCTTTGCATGTATAAAAGCTGAACAGTGCGGCCTGGGAGTCTTTGTTGCCGGTGCGCTCAAATTCTCTACCGTCTGTGAAATACTCTATCGGACGCGTATCCAGTATGCGCGCCAGCGACTCATACTGTGCCACGTCTACGGATTCCCCCTTACCTGTCCGAAGGGCATGTATATAGGCGGCAAGTGCAGTCCAGCACGTATTGAGCGCCGTAACATAGTCGCTCAGATAAGGAGACACCTTCAGTGCTTCCTCCGGCGTGCCGTTGAAGCTCATATAGCCGGAAAATGCCTGCCCGACAGCGTCGTAGGACGCCCGTCTGATATAGTCAGGCACGCCGGTCTGCCCGAATCCGGAGACATGGACGATGACAAGCCTTGAGTTAAGCTCCCAAAGGACCTCGTCCGTAAGTCCCATCTTCTCATAAGTGCCCCCTTTTGAGGATTCGATGAAAATATCTGTCCATCGGATGAGCTTTTTGAATATCTCAAGCCCTTCCTCCGTCTTCATGTCAGCTACCATGGATATCTGATTGCGGTGATTCTGTGAATAGCCATAATGTCCGCGCGTGCTGTCCGGGTTTTTCGGCGATTCAAAGTGTACGACCTCCGCGCCCGTCTCTCCGAGCAGCGTCGCGCCAAAAGGACCCGCGATCGCACCCCCGCAGACGAGTACCTTTACCCCTGCAAGTACGCCAAACTGTGGAAAGTTGTTAAGCCCTGTTCCTTCCATTATTTCATTCTCCTTTCAAAAGTGATGCGTTCCTGTACCATATTGCCGTCTCCTAAAGCATAGACTGACCGGATGCCACACGTCCTGCGATTCTCCCATAGAACAAAGCGCCCCCGATTGATGTCCCACAGGTCGGATACTCTGTTCCGAACATGCCCGTGTCCGCCACTTCACCTGCCGCATACAGTCCAGGAATAGGCCGGCCCTCGTTATCTAGCACACGGGCCGATATATCGGTTTCCAGCCCTCCAAAGGAAACGGTAACACAAGGATGAAGCCTGAGCGCCGCGTATTTCGGCCCGTTAATCGGGTGCAGGAATCTGGCGGGTTTTCCAAAGTCTTCGTCTTCGCCTTTGGCGACCAGTTCCGTGTAGCGGTCAAATGTTGCCTGCAGTACATCCGGATCGCACTTGATCATAGCAGCAAGTGCTTCGATGCTGTCAGCGGCTTTGTCGCGGCTTGTTCCCTCCACTGCCTGCTTGAACCCATACTGTACTCCTCCATAAGGCTCCTCTCCGCTCGTGATATACCACCCGCAATTGCTTCCAGAGGCAGCCAGTGCGTCAGAAACATGGTACTGGTAGCTCCATTCATTGACGACCCGCTCGCCCCGGTCGTTTACGATCAACCCAGATTCGTCATTGATCCCGATGCCGCAGGTCAGGCTCGTATATACGACCTGTATGCCAGGATGCACGAAGTTGCGGGCTCCGATTTTCTCGGCTGCTATCAGGCCTTCGCCTACATTGCTCTTTGGTGCTGTAGAAAAATAATGGGCCACCGGATACCGGGCACACATCTCTTTGTTTCGGGCATAGCCCCCGGTGGCAAGGATGACCCCTTTCGCTGCATATACCGTCAGCTTGGAGCCGTCAGCCCGCTCGCATACCGCACCGTTGACTTTGCCGCCTTCGTCTGTCAGAAGTTCCTTCAGCGCGGTATTATAGATGATTTCTCCGCCCAGTGCATCTACGTAGTGGTGCGTCAGCGGAGTAGTTATCTCCCCGCCCTGACCGTTGGTCTGACCACCGCCTCCCATACTGTTATGTACACGCCACGGCTGCATGGATACGTGAATTGCCTCCACGTCCTGTACCTTATAGCCCATAGTCCCGAGCCAGTCTATCGTAGTATTCAAGTTCTCTACGAGATAGCGGTTCTTTGCCGCGTCCATGAAATCGCCTCTGCGGTTGCCGACTTCCATCAGATATTCGTAGCACATCTCTTTCGTATCATAAATTCCCTGCTTCTTCTGCCATCTCGTCCCTGCTCCCAGCAGCTTCCCTCCTGAACGGGCCGTAGAACCGCCTGTGATGCCCTGCTTTTCTATAAGTACTACATCTGTGCCGCCTTCCTTGGCCTCGATTGCAGCTGCAAGGCCGCCGGCACCGGCGCCAAATACGGCGATATCGACAGTGCGGACCTCATCGTTAGGTTCCGGAGCTTCAGGCCCGGGTGCCGCCTTCAGCTTCTCCACATCTTCGTCCGTCGCTCCGGCCGCCTTCAGGGCTGCCGCGACTGCTTCCAGAATAGCACTGCTTGTCAGATCGGCACCATTTACAAGCGGGATATTGAGCGACTGATATTGAATAATCTGGGGCGGTATGACCTCCACAGGGGAAGTAGGCAGATCCCATGCAAGCCCGCGCACCTCCTTATGCTTGATGATTTTAATATCCTTGATTTTCTCTTCTGTGACATCCACATTTACGATAAGTTTTCCCCGGTAGCCCCGGCCAATTCCTTCATACGTGCCTGGAACATATTTTGCCATTCCTGTTTCCTCCTTTTTGAGTATTTGTTATTTTAATAACACTATCTTGATATTCTCATTCTAGCATGTAAAAATCAGCCTGTATAATTTAAAAATAATGCTTCGCCATAAGTTTAGCTTATGTCTGGTGATGTGGCTGCGGGAATGGAAACGGATGACCTCCTTTGCTGCAAAATACAAAAGAAGCCTACTAAGCCAAATGGTGTGCATAACATAAATATCCGCCATATCTGTGTTTTGATATGGCGGATACCTATCGTCTTATTTTAGATATTTTACTTGTCTACTTGACAAAGGGCTGATCACCATTGCCACACCTCTCCTTCGGCGTCTGCATTTACTTAAACCTGTCCGTAAGCTTCCCGTCCTCCAGATAGAGAATGCGGTCGCTCTGCAGAGCTATGCTTTCATCGTGGGTGATTACAATAAGCGTCTGCCGGTATTTCCGGTTTGATTCTTTCAGCAGCGAGATGATATCCGCGCTGTTTTTCCTGTCCAGGTTTCCCGTAGGTTCATCTGCAAGGACAAGTGCGGGATGCGTGATGAGCGCCCGTCCTATAGATACACGCTGCTGCTGTCCGCCGGACAGCTGGCTCGGAAGGTGATGCAGCCTTTCCGAAAGTCCGAGCGTTTCTACCAATTCCTCCAGATAGGCTGAATCCGGCTTCTGACCGTCGAGCAGCAGGGGCAGCATAATATTCTCCTGTACATCCAGGATGGGAATCAGATTGTAAAACTGATATATGAGTCCTACCTGCCTTCTTCGGAAAATCGACAATTTTGATTCATCCATACTGCCAAGGTCTGCTCCTTCCACGCAGATTTTGCCGGATGTGGGGACATCCACACCTCCAAGCATGTGAAGGAGCGTAGATTTTCCGGAACCGGATGGCCCTACGACAGCGACGAACTCCCCCTTGTCCACTGTAAAGGACACATTGTCCAGTGCTTTGACTTCATTATCACCTGTCCCGTATATTTTGCTTACATTTTCTACTTTAAGCAGTTCCATAAACACCCCTCCTATACCGTTTCTTCTTTGATTATGTCAATAAGCTGTATTTTTTTAACATTTCTGAATGACAGATATACCGATAGCAGGATAAGCAGAAGGAAGGCCACCGTCTCCATCACGATAATCTGATAAGGGAACATCGGTTCCACCGCCTGTTCTTTTCCCCATGACTGGAACAGTACAAAAGCCAGAGAAACACTGGCCGCAAGACCAGCCACATATGCACCGGCCGTGCATATGAGATTTTCCAGATAGAGCATCTTTGCTATCTGGCGCCTGCTCATGCCGACGGACAGCAGCACTGCAAATTCCCGCCGGCGCATCTGCGCGGCAGATGTAATGATTTTGATCATCTGGAATACACTTATCACTGTCAGAAAGATAAGGACTCCATAGACGAATAGATGTCTGAGAAGGGGGAAAGGCTCTGTAAGCGCCCCCATTATCTGAGCGGGATAGCTGTCGCACGTGTAATCGACCTGGGACCAGTCGAAATTGTCGATATCCATCCCACCTCCGTCAGACAGTCCGTACTTCTCTCCAATCTTTGCAGTCTCCTCCTGCATTTTTGCGGTTTCTCTTTCACGGGTCTGCAGAGCGTTCCACGTCGTATCATTGGAGAGGAAAGCGTAGGATGATGCTGCAAGCTTCAGACTGCGGTATATAGTGTTCCCTCGTTGTACTACGGCGGGAAACAACACATTATCAGGAAGCTCTGGCGCTTTGCTTTTTACTTTTATTGCCAGTCTGCGGTATGTGCCCGACCCATCCTTCGGAAAGTCTTTATTCTTTACAAGACGTTCCAGTGCCTGCTGTGTCGTATAGAAGTATATCGTATTCGGCTCCTCGACAGGACTGTCTACATAGCACGGCGCTGTCTCCGTCGTAACCCCGAGCACCTGGAACTCCCACTTCACGAATTCATCCACCTGTTTTCCGTAGGATACATCTTCCGGGTACATCCACTGGCCGGCATCCGAGTATACGGACAAGAGGCCTTTTACCTGTTCTGAGAGCACGCTCCTGTACCTTGTAGTCCCGCCGGTTTTGACGACCGGATAGTCTTCGATGAGCACCGGAATCTTTCCATCCCCCACATCGCCGGGACCAGAAACTCCCGCTTTATCCAGATAAGCGCGGAACCCGTCTTCATCCATGCCTATGACCACAAGATTCATGGCATATCCATGTTGTGTTTCCCCTTCTATGCCCCCTATCGTTATGGGATTTTTATAGGAAGTTCCCAATATATAGCTTCTATATTCTTTGAGCTTTGGATTGATGTCTTTCGCTTCAAAAAGTACGGTACCCATGTCCGCCCGTTCCTGGATGGAATATTCTTCTATGCCAGGAAGGGTAACGGCCTCTGCGGTAAAATCCTCCCACGCGTCATTTCTTTTGTTATACGCTTCCTCCAGAACCATATCCGCGTTATCTTTCGGACGCCTGTCCCGGGCTTCGTAGCGGCCGTCCAGGTAATTCAAATAGATATATCCGTCCAGAAATAAGAGCATGGATATGATAAAGGATATCCCGGTAATGATATAACGTCTCTTAAAGAATATGATATTCTTCAGCGCAAGCTTCCCTTCTGTCCTGAAGAAGCGTTCCATCCAGCCGGGGAGCATAACCGGCTTTTTGAAGCTTCTTTTATCCGTCACATTGCGTATGAAATCGATAACAGGTCTCTTGGCTGGATTTCCGATCGTTACGATACCTGTCAGCAGTACGGCCGCACATTCGCACAGAAATATGAGCGCCAATACGCGCCAGGACACGACGGTGTCAAACGGGAAGATAAGGACCGACAGCAGCACGCCTGCCCCGATGCCGGTGGGGATAGCGGCGCCTCCCAGTATGACAGTCTCCATAAACGCAATCTTCCTTCTCTGGAACGGTGTCGCCCCTACACTGGCCAGAATGCCGAGATAGCGTCCTCTGTCCCTGAATGACATAATGAGCATATTGTACAGAAATATTACGAGGACGGCCAGTACGACCGCCATCATGCCAGATGCGGCACTGAGCAGCGGCTTTACATCTTCCCGCGCCACATCTGCCGCTTCCAGCTTCTGCATGAAGGATGTCAGGAAGACGGAAAGCATTGTAAGCAGTACGGTAGCCGTCCAAATACCTGCGGCTGTTGCCAAGGTCCGTTTTTTGTTTTGTTTCAGATGGCGGATAGTCAATATCTGGATGATATCCATAAGATGCCTCCTTCCTTACAGCGTTCTTTCGCTATAATTCCAGTATATACAGGGAAGGTGACAGCGAAGTGACAGATAAGGTGACAAAATTGTCACATATTGCAATGGTAGAACTTGATTTTAAAAAGAGTACCTCTTCCATAATCTGATTCAATCTCAATCGTTCCGTCCTGCGCGGTAATCAGCTGCTTTGCCAGGGCAAGTCCGATACCCACGCTGTCCGGAGAAGCATTTGCACCTTTGTAGAAGCGCTCAAATACATGCGGCTTATCCTTTTCGCTGATGCCGCCACCCTCATCTCGTATTAGAATACCGGTATAGATGGGATTCTCCCTGACACCAATCGTGATAGTTCCGCCACATGGAGTGTGCTCCATACAGTTCTTCAGTATATTGGATACTGCCTCGCAGCTCCAGTGCAAGTCTCCCTGGAACACAGCCGCAGGTGCATCCGGAACCGCCAGACGCTGACCACGCAGTTCCATCGGTATGAGAAGATGTTCCGATGCCTGACGTATCAGGTCCGCTGCCTTTACCGTTTCCTTCTTCAGCGTGATAGATCCCGCGTCAATCCGTGACATTGTAAGCATTGCGGACAGCAGCCATTCCATGCGGGACAGCTGGGTATGGAGGGATCGTGTGAATTCCAGACGCTTCTGCGGCGGCAGTGCTTCGTCTTTCAGCAGATCGATCATCACATTCATGGATGTCATCGGTGTCTTAAGCTGATGGGAGATGTCCGATATCGTGTCAGCGAGGAACTGCCTGTCCTGATGCAGTAGTTCTGCCTGAGAATGGCACTTGGTGAGCAGTTTATAGAGCTCGCTTTTCAGCACGCTCAATTCTCCTTCCAACTGGTCAGGCACCTCAAGCGGAAGCATGTGCTTCTGCGCCTTCCGCAGGAATTCCGACAGCTTTCTAAGCTTCCCATAACGGTAGCGTGAAAAGGCTGAGAAGCAGGCAGTATACAGCAGGCCGTCCACAAGCACGACATACACGCCCAAAGCCGGAACGCGCATGCATACTGCAGCAGATAAGCCGGAAAGGATTAGGATAAATAAAACGGAATATAAGATTTCCCTGTTCTTAAACATGTGATTCTCCTATCGTATAGCCAAGTCCGCGCACTGTCTGTATGAGACCAGGATGGCCCGGCTGTATCTCCAGCTTATCCCTCAGCCTCTTGATGTACACGGTCAGCGTATTGTCGTTCACATACTCCCCTGCGATGTCATAGATATGGGAAAGCAGCTGCTCTCTTGTGACGACCTGCCCTTCGTGGCGGATAAGGTAAAGAAGAAGCTTGTATTCCAGAGCACTGAGGCAGATTTCTTCCCCCCGGCAGTATACCTTGCCTTCGTCCGTAAGAACCTTGATATCCCCTGCATGGTAGACCGGCACGGATCCGCTGACCTGACGGCCGTCATACCTGCGCAATACACTGCGTATACGTGATATGAGTTCCCGGATCCTGAATGGCTTCACGATGTAATCATCCGCCCCGATATCCAGACCCATGACGACATTGGCCTCTTCGTCACAGGCCGTCAGAAAAATAACCGGTACATTGTGGTATCTCTTGACTTTTCTGCACAAATCATAACCGGTCCCATCCGGCAGCATGACATCAAGCAGATACAGGCCGATATCCCTCTTTCCGAGATATGGCAGCGCCTCTGACATGCTGCCGGCATGTATGAGCCGGAATTCTTCTTTTTCAAGCGTATAGGCAACTGCATCGGCAATCGCCCTGTCATCTTCTACGATTAATATATTCGTCTTCTCCATCCCATCAACCTCTCGTTTCATTTTACATGATAGTGCATCCCGAGTCAAATATCCCGCTGCAGGCAACGGAGAATCAAGCTTGTAATATCTCCGGAAATGAGATAATATTAGCAGGTACGGAAGAAATGCTGATAAAGAGATGCACAGAAAGGAATTATTGACATATGAAACTACAGCAATTGTTGAGCTATACGCGGAAGGCGGTCGAGGAGTACGGAATGATTGAGGAAGGGGATCATATCGCGGTCGGCATATCCGGCGGCAAGGACAGTCTGACACTGCTGTACGCGCTGCACGGCCTCAGACGATTTTATCCGAAGAAGTTTGAACTGAGCGCGGTGACGGTAGACCTTGGATACAGCGAGTGTGATTTCACCCCGGTCATCGGGCTGTGTGAAAGCCTCGAAGTCCCTTACAATATCGTCAAGACAGATATTGCCCATATTCTTTTTGAAGAACGCAGGGAAAGCAATCCTTGCTCGCTCTGCGCAAAGATGAGGAAAGGGGCCCTGAACCAGGCAGTCAAGGAGATGGGATGTAATAAGGTGGCCTATGCACACCATAAGGATGACATTATTGAGACGATGCTGCTCTCTCTTTTATTTGAAGGCAGATTCTACTCCTTTTCGCCACGGACATATCTGGACCGTATGGATCTTACTGTCATACGGCCTGTCATGTATGTGGACGAGGCAGATATCATAGGTTTTAAAAACAAATATGACCTGCCGGTAGTAGCGAGCAGATGCCCCATAGACGGTTATACGAAACGGCAGTATGCGAAAGAACTTGTCAAGCAGCTGAATACAGAACATCCCGGGGCAAAGCAGCGGATGTTTACCGCTATTTTAAATGGCAGCATAAAGGGATGGCCGGAACGAATCCTGCACACAAGGTGACCGGCTTAACCCGACCAGCTGTTTTTTCATATGATTACAGATAACGGGAGGGAAGCAGGCCTGCTTCCCTCCCGTTATCTGCTCTATGCTTAACCTATCCGGTTAAAGTTTCCTGTCCACCCCTTTTTCTTTCAGCCGCACCAGGCTTTTGATGGCTTCGGCAGTACCTTCGATGCCGAGCACGGAACTGTCGAGACATATGTTGTAGCTTTCTGCGTCAGCCCATTTTTTGTTCGTGTAGTAGTTATAGTAGCTTGCGCGCTTCTTATCCGTCTTCTGGCACATATCTTTCGCCTTCGCATCCGTCAGCTCATAGATACGCGCGATACGCCTTGTACGTGCATCCAGGCTGGCGTGGATAAATACGGTCAGCACATTTTCGTATTCCTGGAGCGCATAGTCTGCACATCTGCCCACGAGAATGCAGGGACCTTCATCAGCTATCTTCTTGATCGCATCGAACTGCGCCAGAAACACCTTGTGGTTGATAGGCATATCTGTATAGCTTCCGCTGGAATATCCAAGAGAATACGTATCCATGACAAGCGAATACAAAAAACTGTTGGTCGGTTTCTCATCATGTGTCTCAAAGAGCTCCTGGCATATGCCGCTCTCTTTCGCTGCTCTGTCAAGCATCTCCTTATCATAGAGTTTAATTCCCAGGTCATTAGCGACCTTATAGCCGATTTCACGCCCTGCGCTTCCGAACTGTCTTCCTATCGTAATAATTGTATTAGTCTTTTCAGCCATGCAATCACACTCCTTTGTAAGTATGCCTATATTATATAACAATATATCTCAAATGTACACAATTTTCCGAAAATATTACACTAAATATCCCTTAGCCGGTCTAACAATTCCACAAAATATTGTGGGAGAGGCGCTTCAACTTCCAGATACCCGCCGGTGCGTGGATGGACGATTCCAAGCGTCTTCGCATGCAGCGTCTGCCCCTGCAGGCCCGGAAAAGGACATTTCCGCGGCCCGTATACTACGTCGCCGACAAGGGGGTGGCCTATGCTCGACATATGGACACGAATCTGATGTGTCCGGCCTGTTTCCAGTTCACACTGAATATAACTATATTCTCCAAAGCGCTCCAGCACCTTATAGTGTGTCACGGCTCTTCTGCTGTTTTTTGCATGGGTACTCATCTTCTTTCGGTCCGTGGGGTGCCGTCCGATAGGAGCGTCGATGGTGCCGCTCACCTCCCTGAAGCCCCCGTGCACGACTGCTTCATAGACACGGCGTATGCTGTGCTCCTTCAGCTGTTCTGACAGCGACTGGTGTGCCGTATCGTTCTTGCACACGACGAGGGAACCTGTCGTGTCCATATCTATCCTGTGTACAATACCTGGGCGCATCATACCGTTGATACCGGAAAGCTCCTGCCCGCAGTGGAACATGAGCGCATTGACGAGCGTTCCGCGGTAATGTCCAGGAGCAGGGTGTACGACCATCTGCTTCGGTTTGTTTATGACGATGATATCCGCATCCTCGTACAGAATATCAAGCGGGATGTCCTCCGGGAGTATATCGGGCTCCGTGGCAGTTGGTATGCTGACTTCAACCATATCACCACAAGAAAGCCTGTAATTGACTTTTACAGGCTTATTGTTCACTAATATATGATTATCCTTGATCAGCTTCTGTATATAGGAACGAGACCTGTCGGCAAGCTCGTCTGTAAGGTAGCGGTCTATCCGGTCCCCCTCATCATTTTCGACGGTGAAAAATTCGCTCAAAATCTTCCTCCTTATAGTAAAAGAACAGGAGCACGACTAACGCAAACGTAGATACGGTCACATAGATGTCGGCCACATTGAATATTGGAAAATCAATCAGCTTAAAATAAAAGAAATCAACTACATAGTTGAGCCGCACCCTGTCGATACAGTTTCCAAACGCGCCGGCCACTATCATTACCGCGCAGATACGGAGCGGCAGGAACCGTCGCTCCATAGGAACCTTAACGTAAAACCATATGACGACTGCACATATGACTGCCACGCTGATAAAAAAGAACATACGCTGATCCTGAAACAGCCCGAAGGCAGCACCTCTGTTCTCAAGATATTCAAACTGGAATACCCCCTTCAGGAGTATAAATGGTTCTCCGCCCTTCAGTCTGGTTATTGCCAGATGTTTTGTGAACTGGTCCAGCATCACACCGGCGGCCGCCGCGATGACAGCAGCCGCGTAATGCTTCATTCTGTTAGCTTCTTTCATATTGTTATTGTCCATTCTTCCCCATGCCATCTCTCTATATATATTTGCGAACAGCTATCATATACCGGCCTTTTTTCGTCCGGGAAAGGATTCCTTCGTAAGCAAGCCTCCCCATGCCCCGTATGGATATACGGTCTGATTCCTTAATCTGACAGCCATTGCTCGTAATCAGCTTCCCGTTGACAAATACCTTGCCTCCTTCGATATAGGAAGTCAGCTTGCTCCTCGACAGAGGATATGCGACAGACAGAACCGTGTCCAGCCTTATGGATGGTACAGTTCCTTTTAATTCTTCGTATCTGGGTACATAATCAAACTCCGCGGCGGTACACTGTTCCGCCAGTACGGTCGTATGACGGATTCTTGTCAGCTCATGCGTAATGTAGGCAGCCAGCTCTTCCTTCGCAAACAGCACGGCTCGGCCGTCGTCTGCCATGATGTCCCCTAACTTACAGCGTTCAATTCCAAGATTCATGAGTGCCCCCAGATAATCCCGGTGGGTCAGTTCCTCGGCGAACTTCCTGTTGACCGGCCTGATTTCAATGGCACTGACCGGATAGACATATTCATAATAAAGAGCATCAGGTAGAAATGCAACCATCTGACGCTCTGATAAACCATAGCCACCATATGTTTCGTAACGTGCAGGAAACATATCCTTTGGTGTTGTATGCAGTATATTCAACTCATTCAAATTTAGAAAATCAGAAAATGTAACAATACCGCGTGCAAAGGCCGTTTCCGACAGCTCGGCCAGCCTTTTCTGTAATAACTGTTCTTCCTTATTCATAACCTGTCCTAAAATCTTGACCTCATGGATGACGCGTCAAAAGACGTATTCAGCAAATCCTGCAAATCCCCCGAGATATCTACATTGGTAGGTGTCACGAGGAATATGTAGTTTGAAATCTTCTGAAGATTGCCGTTGATGGCAAACGTAGCGCCTGACGTGAAATCTATAATTCTCTGAGCCACTTCCAAATCCAACCCCTCAAGATTCAGAATGACTGTCCTGCCTGACAGCAGGGTCTCTGTAATCTCCCTGGCATCATCGACAGAAGTGGGCTTGATGACACATACCTCCATGCTTACCCCGCTTCTCCTGGCGGGCTGGCGCATCGGTGTTACTTTATTATTCGAACGGGAAGACTTGGAAGATGTTCTGGCCGGAAGTTCGTAATCCTCTTCTTCCTCATCGTCATAGTCCTTTTCTTTCCGGAAGAAACTTCTCTTTGGCTTCTCTTCGTAATCGTCGTCCTCGTAGTCATCGTCGAAGAAATCATCATCATCGTAATCATCATCATCACTCAGCTTCATGATATCCAGAAACTTATCTAATACTCCCATTATAAAAAATCTCCTATCTTACGTTATACTTGAGCGTAATTGCGCTCACCGAATATACCGGTTCCCACTCGTACCATGGTGGCCCCTTCTTCAATTGCAATCTCGTAATCATTGGTCATACCCATGGAAAGTATACTCATATTCATATTATCAACGTTTTTGTTGGCAATGTCAACAGATAATTTGCGCAAACGGGCGAAAACAGCCCGGTTTTCCTCAGGATTTTCGACGTTCGGAGCGATTGTCATGAGACCCTTCACATTAAGATGAGAAAATCCTGCAATTTTCTCTACAATTTCATCTAATTCTTCAGGTATCACACCAAATTTACTCTCTTCTCTCGCAACATTTACCTCTATCAATATATTTGCAGTAATATTATGTTTTTCTGCTTCTTTTTCAATTGTTTCAGCAAGTCTCACAGAATCGACAGAATGAATCAGCTCTGTTTTATCAATCATGTATTTTACTTTGTTCCTCTGCAGGTGTCCAATCATATGCCATCTGATGTCGTCCGGCAGCACCCCATATTTGTCGACCAGTTCCTGCACCTTGTTCTCCCCAAACACGCGTACGCCGAGGTCATAGGCATCTCTCAGAATATCTGCGGGCTTTGTCTTGCTCACTGCTATAAGCGTCACTTCGCTGCGGTCCCTCCCAGCCCTGTCACAGGCTTGCTGGATTCTGGCCTCTACTTGTTCCAGATTCTCTTTCAGCATCATCATCACTCCTCTGTTTTAAAATACGACATTGTTCTCTCTCACCGCCTTGCCGTCCAGGGCGATATGGTCATAATTGGCAAGTCCAAAGTTGTTTCCCGACTCTACGATATAGTATTCATCACTCTCGCACAATATCTTTATCTGCTTGAAGATCGCATATCCTTTATTAATATTATAGACGCCTTTCAGGCTTTTTGTATCCTTAAGCCTGTACGTGTCATTTGAATCTGCTTTGATCAGTACGGTATTTTCTTCAAAAGCGTCCGGGTTCAGATACACCATCCCCGTGTCATTATCCCGGTAGTAGACATCTGCCTTCTGGAATTCAGCGTTATCCTTCCCTGTGTCGATGAGCACGCCTGTTTCCTTGCTGTTTCCACCCTGCGTCAGATAATCCTCCGGTACGGTATAGAATTTTTTCCTGACTACCGACGATTTCGGTATTTTCAAACCGGATTCGTCTTCCAGTATCAGCTCGATATCAAGATAGCGTTCCTCCGCATACCTTATCATAGAACTTGTAAATGTAAGGAATCCGATATTATAATCCTTCGTATTATATATGGCGAAACCGGCAACAGCCATCTCGTTGTCTTTTGTGAAACGGACTTTCACCTGTTTCGTCTCTGCCAGTTCCTGGGCCGTATCATCATCGAGTACGATGGCTAGTGTCCACGCATCATCGGTAATCAGCTTATATACCGGCTCTCCTGCCTTTATCTTCGTATTGTTCTTTATGCTCTTGCGTTCATAATCCTTCTTTTCCACCATATCCTTCGTCACGTCTTTTAAATCCAGCCCCTCATAGCCATCCGTGGAGTAGATGACAATGCCATCGTCAGACGCAGGATATACCTGGAACTCTTCCTTCCCCTCGCTGATCATGCTTTCCAGCTGTGACTGCCTGCTCTGGCTCGATTTGCTCTCCAGCACCGCAGAGATATTATTCTTAAGTGTGTAGACATCACCGTACTGGCTTTCATTAAAATTCTCGCTGAAAGACTGCGTCTTTACAAGCAGTGCCGCCTGCTCTTCCGCAGTGAGGCTGGCGGCCTCCCCGCTGTCCGGCTCGTTAAAATCAAGCGTATCAGAGGAAAGCGTATATATCTGTGTCTTGGCGCCAACTTTTGTTCCCTCCGGAGCAAAATAATTGATATAGCCGTCCGCATCTGCATTGACGACTTCTTCCTGCCTGATGATAAATCCGGTATAAGCCGTATCTTTTAATATGGAACCTTCCCGCACTTCGTAAGCAGATACTTTCTTGTCTGTCAGGTAGAGAAGCACGGTCACTACAAGATAGATAAATATGACGCCAAATATGATGACCCCTATGTTTATATTCCATTTTTTCCGGTAAACCTGTATGTTGGTCAAATCGTTTCCTGCCACAATATAACCCCCTGTGTTATCGTATGTCTCTTAGCGTATGTAAGGCGGCGCCATGAAGATAGCTGAATGTCCTTCCCTGGAAAGTTCCGCGCCGTTCCATCTCCCCCGTCACTTCATCCTTCAATTTCCACCAGCTCTCGCCCCAGTTGCAGAACACGGCGTCTTTTTCTGGTATACGGCTGAACAGCCGCTCTACCGCCATGTCAGGACTTAAAAGCTCGAGGAAAAGTATGAGACGTTCTATATATTCTTCTTTTGAGCACAACGTTATTGTACCATTTTCATAAGCTTCACACAATGGTGTGTTTTTCGCCACATACAAAGAATGGATTTTCACCGTGTCAATCTTCAGTGCAGATAGTATTCTCGCTGTTTCCATGCAGTCATCCCTGCCGTCTCCCGGAAGGTTGAGGATTACATGCGTGCATATATCAAATCCATAAGGGCGGATCATCAGGACCGCGTCTATAAATGCCGCAAGCGTATGCCCCCGGTTCATCTTCTCAAGCGTATGGTAATTGGCCGTCTGAAGTCCCAGTTCCACCGTTATCCCGACGTGATGCTCTCTGCCGATCTCCTGCAATATGTCCAGATATTCTTCCGTGATGCAGTCCGGTCTCGTTGACACGGCAATTTCAACGATATCATCTATCTCTGCCGCCTCGGTTATAAACGACCGGAATTCTTCCGGCGGCAGGAAGGTGTTCGAATAGTTCTGGAAATATGCGATAAACAGGTCCGCATGATATTTCTTTGAAATATACGCTTTCGTCCTGTCTATCTGAACAGCCACAGGAACCTCCGCCTCCATCGCTTCGAACCCTGTACCGGACGCAGCGCAGAAGATACAGCCATTGCCTGTAATCCGGTTTGGACATGTGACAGGAAGATTTATCGGGAGCTTGTATACTTTCTCTCCATATTTATTTTTTAAAAATTGTGAATATGGATAATAATACGGGTTTTGATCCATCTGACAAATTTTCCTTTCTTATGTATATTTTTGAATTGGTGCAGACATACTATGTTTAGCATCGAAAAAAGGAGGAAATCACATGAAATGGTTTGACAATACCGCTCTTACACTTGTTATCATAGGTGCAATTAACTGGCTTCTGGTCGGAATCTTCCGATTCGACCTCGTAGCTTTTCTCTTTGGTAATCTCTCCTGGCTGTCACGAATCATCTATACAATCGTAGGTTTATGCGGCTTATACCTCATCAGCCTTTACGGCAGAATTTCCAATACACCAGGCAGCCGTTCATAAGTAAGAGGGGTATCCCTGAAATGAGATGCCCCTCTATTATTATTCCTCTTCCGGAATCGCTTCAATAATCCCAGTCATATCTTCATATAATATCGATTTTGTGTCCGCACCCATGACTACGGATATGTACGGCTTATTCTGTCGGTCTTCAGACAGCAGAATCAGGCAGTTGCCCGCCTCTTTCGTCGTTCCGGTCTTACCGCCGATGACAGCTGCATTCTGCGGAAGCGCCGCCTCTCCCAGCGCGTAGAAGCTCGTCGGCTCCCATGTAATCTGGCGCTTGACTCCGTCACTGCCTGTAATATCAGCAGTATATGCCTTTGTCTCTATGATATCCAAAAACTCATCTTGCTTGATGCATTCGTTGAAAATCAGATACAGATCATATGCCGTCGTATAATGATTTTCATTATGTAGTCCGTTGGAATTCAGAAAATGACTTTCCGTCGCCATAAGCCTGGCGGCTTCTTCGTTCATCATCTCTGCAAATCCTTCCATGCTGCCCCCTACATAGTCTGCGATTGCCACCGCGTTATCGTTGCCTGAATAAAGAAGAAGGCCATACAGCAAGTCCTCCAGTGTCAGCTTGTCACCTGCTTTCAGACCGCACGTCTGCTCATCCGGCGCAAAGCTGCTTTCATCCGCATCCGCGCCGACCGTGACAACGTCAGATAAATCTGCGTTCTTAATCGCGACCAGTGCTGTCATAATCTTCGTCGTGCTGGCAGGATACAGCCTCTCATGCACATGATAGGCAAAGTCCGTCTCATTCCTGTCTAAATCGAACAGTGCGGCCGCAGTATAATTACCGGCTTCCGGCGCATTATCAAGAGGGACATCCTCTGTTGCAACGCACAGATTCTCTGCAAACAGCTCTGCCTCATATATACTCTTATTATAATGTTCCGCCTCGTATCCGACGGCTGCACTGCCGGATACGGACAGCGCGCATCCTGTAAGCAGCACGCCGGCGGCAGCGGCACACAGGATGATAGTCTTACCGGTACATTTCACGCCAATCCAAATCCCCTCTGTCAATTGCTAATATTATCACTTCCGCCGTGGCCAGATTCGTAGCCATCGGTATGTTATGCATATCGCAGAGACGCACGACGTCGTTGACATTGGGCTCATGCGGCTTAGCGCTCAGCGGATCCCTCAGGAAGATAAGTGCATCAATGTCGTTCTGCCCAATCTGAGCTCCAAGCTGCTGCATCCCTCCCAGCGGTCCTGCAAGATATTTGTGGATATTCAGATTTGTCACCTCTTCGATGAGACGTCCGGTCGTTCCGGTGGCAAACAGATTATGCTTGCTTAAAATTCCACGGTATGCAATACAGAAGTTCTGCATCAGCGTTTTCTTGGAATCATGTGCAATCAGGCCTATATTCATAGTATTCACTCCTTATTGATATTTTTTCGGCTGTAGACCTACATTTAAAACAAATCCAATACCGATATATAAACTGACCAGCGATGTCAGTCCGTAACTTACAAACGGCAGCGGAACCCCAGTATTCGGAAGTACCTTCGTGGCGACCCCGATATTAATGAAGCTCTGGAACCCGATGAGCCCCCCGATACCGCAGCATATGATTTTCCCCGCCATATCCTGCGATCGGACCCCTATCAGAATACATTGTATCACAATTATTAATATGAGTGCAATAACAACACAAGAACCTATAAAACCTAATTCTTCCCCCACGATGGCGAAGATAAAGTCTGTCTGCGGCTCCAGAATAAAGTTCCCGTTTTTTACGGATGTCGTCGTGTTGTTATTGAGCCCTTTCCCTGTCAGCTGTCCGGAGCCGATAGCCATCTCAGAGTTGTTCTGCTGGTAGGCCCCGTCACTGGCATACTTCTCCGGTTCCAGAAAGGCGAGGATACGTTCCTGCTGGTAATCCTTCAGTATCTTCTGATCCGGCTGGACGACAATGCTCAGGAATATGATTGCTGTCGGTATCAGTATCAGCAGAACGGTTCCGATGAACTTGTAGCTCAGCCCACCGATATATATGAGCAGGCAGAGAACGAGCGCCGTACATATTGTAGTGGAAAGGTTTGGCTCCACGATAATCAGTGCCAGCGGGACGCCAGCCAGCGCCGCATATTTTATGATAGTCCACCTGTAATTGATGTCCTCTTCATGCTTCATGAGGAACTTGGCAAAAAACAGGATTAACAGAATCTTGGCAAGTTCCGACGGCTGAAACGTCGTAAAGCCCAGGTCTATCCAACGGGTTGCCCCATTGACCTCATCCCCGATAAACAGCACGAGCAAAAGGCTCAATATGGAAAATCCATAGATGAGCCAGTACATATTCAGTACCCATACATAATCAATGAGGGATACGACCGCCATCACGCCCAGCCCCAGCACTAGGCCGACTATCTGCTTGTTCTGGTATGATTCATTGGCGCTGCCGACTACGAGCACGCCGAGTATCGACAGAGCCAGTACGGATATGACTAATGTGAACTTGTAATCTTTTAACCGGTAAGGTTTTGTAAATCGAGGTAATTTCACGTCTCTTCTCCTGCTATTTTAATCAATATGTGAGTTCTCGTTATCTCTACATCAAATTCATCTTCTGTAAGTTCCATATATTTGGACAACGCTTTGTATAATTCCCGGCAGATATTATCGTATGCCGCCGGCGCACACTGTACACGGTCTGATGTGACAAGCACTTTCAGACGGTTTTTGGCTATCGACACAGAAGATTTTCTTAACATCTGGTTCCCTCCTAATCTTTCTTGAATAACTGTGAAAGTTTAGTGAAGAATCCTGTTTCAGTATTCAAATCCATAAAAGGTACTTCTATTCCCATGATCCTCTTGCATATATTGAGATATGCCTTGCCAGCTTTAGAATCGATGCCGATAACCGGTTCGCCCTGGTTCGTTCCGATGACGACATGTTCGTCATCCGGAAGAGCGCCAATAAGAGGAACAGACAATATCTCCGTGACATCATCCACGGACATCATATCTCCTCGTTTGACCATATCCATACGGATACGGTTGATGATGAGCTCTACCTGCGTCAGGCCGTTGTTCTCCAACAGTCCGATTATCCTGTCGGCATCTCTGATGGCAGATACTTCCGGCGTCGTAACAACAATTGCGCGGTCTGCACCTGTGATGGCATTTTGGAACCCTTGTTCGATTCCTGCCGGACAGTCCAGAAGTATGTAATCAAATTCTTCTTTCAGCTCAGAAGTCAGCTTCTTCATCTGGCCCGGCGATATGGCCGACTTGTCCTTCGTCTGCGCTGATGGGAGCAGCCACAGGTTCTCATACCTCTTGTCCCTGATAAGCGCCTGCTTCAGCCTGCATGTGCCCTCAATCACGTCCACCAGATTATACACGATCTGGTTTTCCAGTCCCATGACGACATCCAGGTTCCTGAGCCCCAGGTCCGTATCAATCACTATGACCTTTTTGTCGAACTGGGATAAGCCAGCTCCTATATTAGCCGTTGTCGTCGTCTTGCCGACTCCGCCTTTTCCTGATGTAATTACGATAACTTCGCCCATGATAAACTTCCTCCTACATTCGGTTTTACTTCAATATCTCCAATGCGAAGCCTTTTGGGGCTCATATGGAGTGCTGCGATGACCGCACTGCCATCACCTGCGGCACCTGCAATCACTGTGCCGTATATCGTGCCGATGACCACCACATTACCTTTGGCGGCCACCTTGGCACCTTCTTCTACATCTCCGATGATGACGATGCTCGTCTCAGATTCTAAAATCTGTCTTCCTCTCAGTGTACCTCTATAGAACTGGCCGTCTCTTTCATGGATTTCCGAAAGGCTCTCATCCAGCATTCTTTTGTGCATCTGCTCTGTATATGTGTTCTTCTCTATAATGCAGAGTATGTGTATTCCCGCGGCCTCCTCGATTGTCTCAACGAGCAGGCGCTCTTCCTCCTCCGTAAATGTCCGTCCTTCAAATTCCACTGCCATCTTTGCATTGTTAAAAAAATGCGCGGCGGATTCGAATCTGGTCTTGACTTCCGGTAATAAATCTCTGTAAGGCATCTCTCCGTCCAGGTGGATAGTGATGCCGTATTTATTACTCTTAATGAGAACCGGGTCTTTCACATTCACTCATCCTTTCTGCTAATCCCCTCCTGTTGCGCTGCTACCGATTGTTGCTGCTTCACCGGTGATGATCTCATCTTCCGGAGCTATCTCATAGTAGTATTTCATGACATCTCTGCCCACTTCAGAGGCGTAAGTAGAACTGTATCCGTTTGCAATCCTGATTGCAAACGCCACCTCCGGGCTGTCGCTTGGCGCAAAGCCTACGAATAATCCATGATCGGGATGAGTTGTGCTCTGCTGTGCTGTTCCTGTCTTTCCTGACAGTTTTAAACTGCTTGTATTCAAATCTGAGAAAGTTGCACTATGGTTGACAATCACTGCCCGCATACCGTTGTGAACTGCATTCCAGGTAGAGGCGGACACGTCTGAAAGCTGGTTCTTGACCTTAGGTTCATATTCTTTTATCGTCTTCCCGTCTACAGACGCTACCTTGTCAAGCAGTGTCAGGTCATAGACGGTTCCCTTGTTAGCTACTGCAGTTATATATTTGGCCAGCTGGCTCGTCGTATAGTTGTTTCTGCCCTGTCCGATAGCGGAACGAACGGAGTCCTCATCCGATATCTGGGGGCTGGATTCATCAATCTCGAGGCCCGAAGTCTCATTCAGGCCAAAGGCCTGGGCGTACTTTTTCAGCTTGTCAAGTCCCAGGTCGCTGGAATAATACGAATTTGACGCGCTGCCCTCGTTGTTGTCCGAGGCAACCCTATCCAGCCCGCCGTCTTTCAGCCCGAGACGGTACCCTACCTCATAAAAGTAGCTGTTGCAGGAGTTTTCGATTCCCCCTTCGACATTCAGCGTGCCGTGGGCCTGCGGATATATCCAGCACTTCGGGCTTGGCTTTATCTTCTCATATACGCCGTGGCACGTTATATAGGAATCCGTATTGATGACACCCTCTGTAAGCCCTGCCACTGCAACGAGAGGCTTGTACGTAGAACCGGGTGCTGTCTTTTCCTGTGTCGCATTGTTGTAGAACGGCCTTGACTGGTCGGTCAGAAGTTTATTGTAATATTCAGAATCCATCGCATTGGCCAGACGGTTATTGTCATATCCCGGATACGATACACATGCAAGCACCTGGCCGCTGTTCGTATCTGTCATCACGATCGAGCCTGTACAAGGTTCCAGCGCCAGCTGTCCCGGCGTTATTGTAAGGTCCTTTATCTTACCTCTCAGGAAATCGTAAGCTCCTATGCTGCCGGTGTTCAGACCGTTATACTGTGCCTCATCGTATTCCAGCACTTCCTGTTCGTAGAGCATGAGGCATATCTGCCTGCCGGTCACTGCTCCTGATTTTATCATATATTTATATATAAGTTTGTCAAATCCGCTGTTAGAGTCCAGATAGTCGATAATATATTTCACCATGCCCTGATACAGCTCCCCTGCGTCAGAGTATCTGCCGTCCTCGACAAACTCTTTCAGCTTGGACGTATCGACCCAGTTCTTGGATATTGCATAGTTTAAGTACGTGTATATATTGATGGACTCCTCATCTTTCCATGCCTTATATGTCGAATCGTTCGTATCTATGGCGCCTGACTTGATGACACCCGTCGTGTTCGTCAGAATTTCCGACACGATATACGTCATATAAGCCTGCATCTCCTTGGACATCTCCTTATATGCTTTTTCATCCGGATCCGTCAGTACGTCTACAAGATTATTCAGGACTTCTTCCTTCCTCGCGCCAAAGGCCGCCGCAACTTCTTTCTCTGTAGTTCCTGCGTCTTCCTCCTCAAAATGGCTCATATCCAGTATATCATTGGATAGGAACGTGTTATATACGTCGCCGATCGGAATGATAACATCGCTGCCGTCCTCTACTTTCGTCCTGTCAAAATCCAGCGTGTTCTGTATCTTGGACAGCAGGATACCCGCAAGTTCCTGCTCTATGATATTGTAAGCTGCTTTCTGAAGATTGGCGTCGAGCGTAAGGTAGACATCATTCCCCGCTTCCGGATTCTTTCCTTTGATCGTCTCTATCACCTTCCCGACACTGTTGACGTAGAGCTTCACCTGCCCCTTCTTCCCCTGCAGCTGCTTGTCCAGCGTCTTCTCAAGGCCGGCTTTGCCCACCGTATCCTGCTTGGAATATGCTTCCTGCTCTTTCTTGCTGAGAGCGTCATAATCTTCCTGGGATATCTGCCCGGTATAACCGATGACCGAAGCAAAGCACTTGCTGTCCGTATAGCGGCGCAGAGACTCCTCCTCTATATCGACCCCCTGCAGGGTATCCAGATTCTCCATGATAACAGCCACCGTCTCGTCGCTTACGTCCTCTGCAATCGTAGTCGCGATGAATTTCTGGAAGCTGTTGAGGGAGATTGCATATCTTATATTGACAAGCTTCAGCACATCTTCTTTGTCCATCTTCTTTTCGTCGATGCCATAGCCGTACAGCTTATCTGTACAGAGATAATCGATAATCTCCTGTGCCGTACTGCTCTTCTGCTTATCACTGAGCTCATCTATCGTCTTCTTGCCGTATACGTCAGCAATAAAACGGAGGCGCTGCGTGTCATTTTCTGCCACATACATGTAATTGCCGTCGCCGTTCAATATGATTCCAAAATTATTGATTACCGTGTCACCGTTGGACTCTACAATATCTATCACCGTTTGGATAACCTTATTAAGCTCCTTGTTCTTTTCAGAAGAATCTTCCCAGTTATCTTCTATCGTGACAGAATAGGCAAGTTCATTATAGGCGAGCAGATTGCCGCTGCGGTCATATATCTTTCCGCGGGTGCCCTGAATCTCTTTCGTCTTCTGAATCTGGAGCTTGTACTCATCTGCATAGCTCTGCCCTTTCACGATCTGCAGATAAAATACCCTCTGCAGAAGGATTGCCGACAGAACGCAGAACACGATGACCGCTACAAATACTCTTGATTTTACTACTTCATATATCCCGGATTTTATCCGGTCCCATAAGCTATACAAATTTACTTGCACTCCTTTGTTCTTCTGCTTCTAACCTTCGGTTAATGTGTAATATGATCTGATATAGTACAAGGGTGGCCAGGATGGTGTACACCAGCTCCGGCATAATCAGTTTTATAAGATAGCTGCCGAATGAAAAATCTCCGTGCAGCATATAAAAGCAAATGTATAAGACAAGTCCATACAGCAGTTCGCTCGCAGCGATGAGCGCAATCGGAAGCTTGATATCCTCATCGTAGAACAGGCGGCGGAAACATCCGTTTATATAACCGATGACAGCAAAAAGCAGCGTGTAGAAGCCAAGCGTGCCGCCCCAGAAGATATCCATAAGCAGGCCGGAGACTATCCCTACCGCCATACCTGTCTTCTTGCCGCGCATGAAGCCGAAGGAAGCCGTGACGATGATGAGCAGGTTCGGCTTGATCCCGGCAAAGGAAAGCGCGTGGAACACGGTGCTCCCCAGTAGGAAGCAGACGAGAATTATGAGAAAGGTAATCACCTTGCGTTTCAAAATTACTCACCTCCACCTTGCGTGTTGTCATCCTTATTGACCATATCCTGCTTTGTCGTCGTAATGACGAGAACTTCCTGCAGCTTGCTGAAATCGACTGCCGGCGTAATATATCCGGAACGGGTCAGGTTGTTGGAATCCACCTTTATCTCGCTGATATATCCGATGAACAGTCCCTGCAAAAAACGGTCTCCGATATGGGACGTTACAATCTGCTCTCCGACTTCAATCTTATTGTCATTGTTCGCGAGCTTTTCAAATCGGATCCGTCCGTCCGACATAAGCTTCAGGTCTCCCCGCACGATACACGTATCCGAGGTAGACAGCACCATGCCGCTCACATTGCTGGCATCGTCAATGATAGACCGCACCTGGGCATAGTTCGGCCCTACCTCCGTGACAATCCCGACCAGGCCGCTGCCGGCCAGCACATTGCAGTTCTTTTTGATGCCGTCCCTGCTTCCTTTGTCTATCGTAAAATCACTGAACCAGTTCGTCCCGTTGTTGGCGATAACATGAGCACCTATTTTGTTATAATCCGAATAGTTCTCATCCAGCTTGTACAGCTCTCTGAGACGTTCCAGCTCGTACTGGTCCTGCCTGAGCCGCGTATTGTCGATTGTCAGCTCATCCACTTTTGACTGGAGCTCGCTGTTCTCTTTCTTCATATCTTTCAACGTCTCAAAATTCTTGGAAAAATCGCTCATCCACATCCCTACATAGCTGATTCCTTTCTGCATAGGTATCACGGTATAGTTCGCAACGATACGCAGCGGCCCCTTCACGCCGGGAAGGCTGCCGATGCCCATAAGTATCACGCAGACAACGGCTGCGATGAGCAGCCAGTATTTACTTGAAAGTGAAGATTGATTTTTGATTTTCATATTATCTCATCCACCTATAATTTTCATCTAACATTGAATATGCAAGTTTTCTCAAATCTTTTGACATAATAATTTTCTTTAATCCGGTCACCGCGCAGATGTCTGGTTCTACTGCAGTCCTGACCGGTATTCCCACCGCTTTTTCGATATAATTCTCAAGACCGGGCGTATTGGCTATTCCTCCAGTCAGGAAGATGCCGTTCTTATATATCGCCCTCCTCACTTCAGGAGGCGTACGGTCCAGCAGTGAATAGACTGCCCGAATGCATTCCTGAAGTGGTTCCTTCAAAGCCGCGCGCACGAGGCTGACAGAGATATCCTTCTGTATCGGCACACCCATGATCATATCTCTTCCTGCTACCCTCAGGGTAGAAGACGTGTCTTCTGTAAAGACACCGAACCTTTTCCTGAGCATCTCTGCCGTCAGCCTGCCGATAAGAAAGTCATGGCTGTGCCGGACAAGATTGGCGACAGACTGGTCGAAAGTGGCTCCGCCCACTTTTACAAGCCGGTTCAGTACCATGCCGCCGCCGGCCAGAACCGACAGTTCTGTCGTCTCTCCGCCGAAATTGGCGATGAACAGTCCCCTCGTGTTCTTCACGTCCAGATTGAGACCTACTGCGTCGGCTATGGACCGCTCCACGATATTGACCTCCCTCGCTTTGGCGGTGGAGTGTATGACGAGGTCGAAGAAAGCTTTCTTCTCCACCTCCGTCACATCGGTTGGTACCGCGATGACATATTCAGAGCCCCTGGCAAACTGCCGTTCCTTCTTCAACAGGTTCTGGAGCAGGAACTGCATATTGTTGAAATGGGATATGACACCTTCCTGCATCGGAAATATGACTTCGATATTATCCGGCGCTTTCTCATACATCTCATACGCATCATCTCCGACCGCAAAGATTTCCTTTTTATTAGCAATCGCTATCACGTTTTTCTCTTTCCATATCTCATCTTTCTTTTTATCGTAGACCTTGATCTCATAAGACCCAAGGTCTAATCCGTATATATTCCTAGCCATTTGACACTGCCCTTTCTTATAGTATGCCCTCCTCCCGGAAACTCATATAACAATTATTGCCAATGATGACGTGATCTAACAGATCAATTCCTATTAAGGCTCCTGCCTCCCGGATTCTCTGTGTCAGCAGCCTGTCTTCCCTGCTGGGCGAGGGGTCACCGCTCGGGTGGTTGTGCAGAACAACAATTGCGACCGCATTCTTCTGCAGCGCTTCTATGAACAGCTCTCTCGGCGTAATCAGTGACGCGTTGACCGTCCCTTTGGATATGTCTGTCTCACCGATGAGCTTTGATTTTGAATTTAACATCAGAAGCTTCATCTGTTCCTGCTTCTCATGCCTTAAGTCTTCCATATAATAACCGGCTATGGACTCCGGACGGGTGAAGCACAGCGACTCTCCCGCGCACGCTTTCGCCAGCCTTTTTGCCAGCTCCGAGATGCACGATATCTGAATTGCTTTCACCTTCCCTATCCCTTTGATCTGCTTCAGCCGCTCGATGCTGAACTGGTGGATGCTCAGTATCCCCGGCTCGCCGGTATGATAAAGAATCTTTTGTGCCAGCGTCAATGCATTTTCACCTCTTGTGCCTGTACGTAACAATACAGCCAGCAGTTCCACATCGCTTAAACTGCCAGCCCCCCTTTGCTCACACTTTTCGTATGGGCGTTCCATCTCTGGAATTTCTCGAATGGTATTTGCCTGATTCATTTTATCAGCAGATTCGTACGACACTTCATAGAGAGACTTACAAGAAGCGGTAAATGATGATTGATATTATTACGCCTATGATGCTTGCAATCGTAATCTTTATCGTCAGCCCGAACGTAATTACCAGCAGTCCCAGATTCAGGACGACCGGCTCATCCAGTCCGAAAGACTGGCCGTACCCGAGCCAGGAAAGAGCCGGTACTTTGTCCGCCAGCATTCCGATAAATCCACCGAGCACGATTCCCGTAAGAATGAGCAGAAAAAGCGCCCAGGCATTCTTGCTTCCAGTTCCCTTCATATGTACTCCTCCTCATTTATCTCAATAGAAAACTCAGTATATTTTATCATATTTAAGAATGAGTGTATATACTTATCCCATTAAAAATTTCTTAAGGCTTCGTCATGTTTGTCGAATGGCCGGTATAATTTGGCGATTGCCTCTGCCGCCTTCATACCGTCCATTGCCGCGGATGTGATACCGCCCGCATACCCTGCTCCTTCGCCGCATGGATAGATGCCCCGGATGCTGCTCTGCATGTCCGCTCCGCGTACAAGCCGTACCGGTGATGACGTACGGCTCTCCACTGCGGATACCACCGAATCGTCCCCGGAATACCCCGGAAGCTTCCGTTCAAAAGCAAGGATTCCCTCTTCTATATCACGCGCGAGGAATGTCGGAAATATGCTTCGGACATTCGTCCAACGGCAGGCTCCTTTTATCTGCGGGGCAACTTTTCCTTCTCCCGCAGACGGCCTGTCTTCCCGGTAGTCTTTCAACAGCTGGACCGGCACTTTCCCTCCTCCGGCACGGAACGCGGCCTCCTCAAGCCTCCGCTGGAATTCCACACCGGCAAGCGGCCCGCTGCCGCCATAATCCTCAGGAGACACGGTCACGATTACTGCACTGTTGGCATTTTGGCCTCCACGGTCATGGCAGCTCATGCCATTAACCGCAAGCCTTCCCTCCTCGGATGACGCATTAACGACATAGCCGCCCGGACACATGCAGAACGTATACACCCCTCTCCCATCCAAGGCTGAGGCTGTGAGCTTATAAGACGCCGGGGGCAGCTTTCCCTGATAATCCTTTCCATACTGGACTTCATCTACCATAGACTGGGCATGCTCGATGCGTACCCCTATGGCAAAAGACTTCGCTTCCATCGGAAGTCCCCTCTTTTCCAGCATCTCGAATGTATCGCGCGCACTGTGCCCGATTGCAAAGACCGCGGCCTCTGTCTCGAGACGGTACTGCTCTCCTGTTACCGTATCTTCAATAACCAGTTGTGCAAGCCGCCTGCCTTTCCCTTCTCCGGCTGTCCGGATATCTCTTACGAGAGAATGGAAGCGGACCTCCCCGCCCATCTTCTCTATTGTCCTTCGCATATTTTTTACGATGCCGGAAAGCATATCGGTTCCGAGATGAGGCTTGCTCTGGTACAGAATCTCTCCCGGCGCCCCGTGCTCTGCAAATACTTTGAGCACCCTTGCGTTGCGCAGCTGCGGGTCTCTGACAAGGGTATTCAGCTTGCCGTCTGAAAACGTTCCCGCACCGCCTTCTCCGAACTGGACATTGGACTGCAGATCCAGTCTCCCGCCCTCCCAGAACTGCCTCACATCTTCAAGCCGCCTGTCTACATCCGCTCCTCTTTCGAGCAGAATCGGGCGATATCCATGCAGTGCAAGTTCATAGCCGCAGAACAGACCCGCGGGGCCTGTCCCGATGATTACAGGACGGTGCTTTAGCGGGCGCTCTCCTTCTGTCTTCAGCACATATTCCGGATCCGGTCCGCAAAACGATATCTGTTTATTTTTTATGCGCTTTTTAACAGACCGCTCGTCTGATACATGTACGTCAACCGTATAGACGTAATAGATGTCCGGTTTCTTTCTCGCATCCAGCGACTGTTTTCTGATTGTATAAGAAAGCAGCGCATGTCTGTCAATACGCAGCAATTTCAGTATCTTTTCTTTCAATTCCTCTTTTGTATGGGCGGCGGAAAGCTTAAGCTGTGTAATACGTATCATTTCAATATCCCTTTCTTATATTATAATCTCACTGGCACCGATTCGCATTTTACCTGAAAAATATAGAGAGAAGACCCAGAACAGAAACGATTGCACGCTTCTGCACCGGGCCTTCTGTTCTTCTCATATTCCTGTCCATCTGTCTGTGAACGGCGATACCAGGCGATGCACGGCTGACCCAGTGAACCAAGTATATTAATCTGAATGGTTAGCGGCCGGCTGCATGGCAGCCGGCAATATGACCGCTGGCAACTGCCCATGTGATGTTATATCCTCCGCAGATTCCATCCACGTCCACCATCTCACCTGCCAGATATAGACCAGGCACGTATAATGATTCCATCGTGTCCGGGCTTATCTCGGATGTCTTCACCCCTCCTGCACAAATCTGCGCCTGTTCAAAACCATTCGTGGCCTCGATGTCGAGCAGCGTATGCTTGCATACAGCGGCGAGAGACTTGATCTGAGCCGGCGTTAGGTTCCCGGCCGGCATCTTTGCCTTGATATGTGCAAGATCCAACAGTCTTGGAATCAGTTTCCGGTTGAAGATTCCTCTGAGGTATCCCTCTGCGCTGCGCTCCTTGAATTGTTCCGCCCTTCGGGCTAACAGGCTTTCTGCATTCTGATATGACACATCCGGCAGAAAATCTGCCTCTACCTGTACGTTGCGTCTGTCATAGAGACCTCTTGATATGAAGCGGCTGATCTGAAACACCGGGATGCCTGATATGCCGTAGCTCGTAATCTGCAGTTCGCCTGTATCTGCGGCCCTCTCTCTGCCGTCGATTCTGGCTGCAATCCTTGCCTCCGTCCTTACTCCCGACGCTTTGGCAAAAGGGTTGGCGCGTACCTTCAGCTGGACGAGAGCCGGAACGACCGGTTCCAGCGTATGTCCCAATCCCTGCGCCAGGGCATATCCGCTTCCGTCCGAGCCTGCAATCTGGGAAGCGCGGCTTCCGCAGGCAAGGATTACCTTGTCCGCCCGGTACAGCTTGTCTCCGCTCTCGATGGCAAATCCCCGTCCGTCCCTGCGGACGCTCCTCACATGCTCCTCCAAATGACAGCTTACTTGAAGGCGTTCCAGTTCCATCTGCAGGCTTTCCCTGACATCTGCGGCTTGCTCGGAACGGGGATATACATAGTCTCCCCGTGACCGGGTCAGAAGTCCGAGGCTGTGGAAGAATTCCAGCGTCTGTTCGAGGCTGAACTGCCGCAGTACGGCCTCTGCCAGCTGCGCTCCGCCGCCTCTGTAGTAATCTGCCGACAGCTGCATGTTCGTGAGGTTGCAGCGCCCGTTGCCGGTAGAAAGTATTTTCTTACCGAGAATTTCATTATGCTCAAGTATAAACACTTCCGCGCTGCTGTCCGTGCGTGCCGCTGTTATCGCGGCCGCCATGCCGGAGATGCCGCCGCCGATGATAGCTATCTTACCCATTGCTTCTGACTCCTTTCCCGCCGTCAGATTTTGACAAGCCCTTCTCTTACGATGTATTCGAGAGACATGAGAATCCCTAGTCTTGCGTGGGGCCAGGTCAGCCCTCCCTGAAAGTAGACCGCATACGGAGGCTTGATCGGTCCGTCCGCACTGAGTTCGATGGATGATCCCTGCACGAATGCCCCGGCTGCCATAATTACGTCGCTGTCATAGCCAGGCATCGCCCATGGTTCAGGAGACACATAGGAATCTACCGGCGCAGCGGCCTGTATTCCCCTGCAGAAAGCGATGACCCCCTCCGGGGTTCCAAGCTGTACCGCCTGGATGATATCATGCCTGCTCTCTTTGCTGTCTGGTATGACGCTGAAACCGAGCTTTTCGTATATCCCGGCGGCGAATATCGCTCCCTTCAGCGCACTGGCAGCCACCGTCGGAGCGAGGAAAAGCCCCTGGTAGAAGGACTGCATCACACCGAGCGATGCTCCTACCTCTTTGCCGAGTCCAGGTGATGTAAGCCGGTAGCCGCAGGCGTCAATCAGTTCTTTTCTGCCCGCGATGTAGCCTCCTATCGGCGCCAGGCCTCCGCCTGGATTCTTTATGAGCGATCCGACGACCATGTCCGCGCCTACGTCGCTTGGCTCCAGCGTCTCCACGAACTCGCCGTAGCAGTTGTCCACCATACAGATGATGCCGGGCTTGCGCCTCTTCACAAAAGCAATCAGCTCCCCAATCTGCTCCACAGAAAAGCTCGGCCGTGTCTGATAGCCTTTGGAGCGCTGTATCGTCACGATCTTCGTCCGTTCATTCAGCGCTTTTTCTATTCTGTCATAATCAAAGGTTCCGCCTTCTTTCAGATCCACCTGTCTGTAGGTGATTCCGTATTCTGCGAGAGAACCGCTGGACGGCCGGATACCGATAACTTCTTCCAGCGTGTCATATGGCTTTCCAACCGGCGACAGCAGTTCGTCCCCCGGGCGCAGATTGGCGCCAAGCGCCAACGAAAGCGCATGGGTTCCGCACGTAATCTGAGGCCGTACGAGGGCGCTGTCTGTATGGAATACAGAAGCATACACTTCCTCAAGGGTATCTCTGCCCTGGTCACTGTATCCGTATCCGCTTGCATAGTTGAAGCACGCCTCGCACACACGGTTCTCCTGCATGGCGTGAATGACCTTGAGCTGGTTGTATTCCGCCGTCCTGTCTATCTCTTCAAAGCGTTCTTTCAATCCCGCCTCCAGCTCCCGGCCAAATGCAAGGACAGCGCTTCGTATTCCCATTTCTTCATAAAGTTTTGTTATATCAGGCATCTTAGCAATTGTCTCCTCCCTGCCATGCGTTCATTATCTTTGTCTTAAGAGACGCGCATCTGGCGTCAAATTCCGGATTCAGCGGCTTTATCTCCAGAACGATGTCTGCCGATTCCCGGTAGCGCTTCATGTCATACAGAAGTGCCGCGCGGTTCAGATCGTACAGAGCTTCCTCCCCCTTCGTGCAGATGAGCGGAGCGAGCTCCAGCAGCTGCTTGTATGTAGCAGCCGCGTTATGGCTGCGTGAATAAAGTTCCATCAATGTGTTCATTTTCTTCAGGAACTGGTTCCCCCCGAAAAATCTTCTAAACATAGTACTCCCTCCAAATGTTTTATCATAGCGTGTACCATTTCTTCTTCGTCATATCCATACGTCTTCTTGTCGATCCAGATTACATTTTTCTCCCTCTTAAACCATGTAATCTGCCTCTTTGCAAAATGCCTCGTATCCCGTTTGATCGTATAGACTGCTTCTTCCAGTGTACATCTTCCGTCAAGATAGTCAAGTATTTCTTTGTAGCCAAGCCCCTGCATGGATACCATCTCCTTCGTATACCCCATCTTCTTCAGGCCGCGCACTTCATCCACAAGGCCATCCTCTATCATCTTGTCCACCCGCCCGTCAATCCGGGCATAGAGATGCCCCCTGTCATCCGTCAGCACAAAGTAAACCGCGTTGTAAGGGGACTCTTTTGCCCGTTCTCTTTCGTTATGTTCAGAAATCTTCTGCCCGGTCTGTTCATAGAACTCCAGCGCCCGAATCACCCGTTTGACATTATTCGGATGTATGCGGGCGGCGGATGCTTCATCCACTTCCGCAAGACGCTCGTGCAGCTTCTCGGCGCCGTGTCTGTGCGCATAACCGGCAAGCCGGTCCCGGATGTCGCTGCCGGTTCCGTTCTCCGCAAAATCGATGTCATAGAGCAGCGCCTGGATATAAAAGCCGGTTCCGCCGACAACGACAGGAATCCTGTCTCTTCCATAGATGTGCTCCACCGCCTTTTTCGCCATCTCCTGAAAACGGACGACGTTAAATTCCTCCGACGGCAAAAGCTCATCCACGAGATGATGCGGTATGCCGTGCATCTCTTCAGGCCTTATCTTAGCGGAGCCGATGTCCATATATTTGTACACCTGCATCGAATCGGCGGATATGATTTCGCCGCCGATTGCCTTGGCAAGTGAGATAGATGCTTTTGTTTTGCCGACAGCAGTAGGCCCGGTCAGTACCACTAATGGTCTCTTCTTCATAGTTATACGATCCTCTTAAACTTCTTCTCAAGCTCCCGCTTCGTCATGGCGATGATAGTAGGGCGGCCATGCGGACAATGATACGGATTCTCCAGCATAAGCAGTTCGCCGATCAGCGCATCCACTTCCGCCGCCGACAGCTTCATATTACCTTTGACCGCAGCTTTGCATGACATGGATGCCACCTTCTCATCAATCAGGTCCGGTGACAGGGTTCTGCTTATTTCATCGGACAAGCTGTCTATCATCTCCATGAGCAGCTCTTTTTTGGCAATGCTGAACAGGTTATCCGGTACTGCTCTCACGGCGTAAGACTCCTGCCCAAACTCTTCTATCTCAAATCCGACTTTTGTAAACTGCTCCATGTAAGTATTCAGGAGCTCCGCCTCCTGCATCGTAAGATTCAGGATGATCGGCGGGCTGATATACTGGGAGGTGAATTCCTTCGTCTTCATATTCTTCAGCGTGCGTTCATATAGTACCCTTTCATGCGCCGCATGCTGGTCAATGATGTATAGGCTGTCATGGAATTCGATGATCCAATATGTGTCAAACGCCTGTCCGATGAGCTTATACTCTGCCTTCCTCTCACGGTCGAGCAGCTTTTCTTCAAACATATCTATCTGCTTCCCGGTCCCGCTGCCCTTCTGCAGCGCCGGGCTGTCCGTTTTCCGGCCATGGATGTTTTCTCTCTGTCCGCCGCCGGACTTCGCATATTCTACGGCTTCGCGTATCCGGTCTGCCTGAACATCCGGCTTGAATATGGCATTCTTATCTTGCACTTCGGCAGATGAATGCTGATCATGATAGGAGCGGACTCTCTTTCTCATCTCCTCCATGAAGTACTCCACGTCCTTCTGGCCCGGATTCTTCCCGGCAGGCGCTTCTTCCCGTATAGGAGCCGCCGGTGCCTCTGCTGCCACCTGTCTCATCGCAGCCTCCGCCTTGGGCGGCTCCGGAACCTCTACATGGGGAATGAGCTCCTCAGCGTGGAGTCCCCGGTCAACCGCCTCATATACAGAATTATAGACATCCTGCTGGTTATGAAACCGTAATTCCATCTTTGTCGGATGTACATTGACATCGATATGTTCTCCGTCTATCTCCATCTGCAGCACGACAAAAGGATATTTGTGCTGCATCGTAAAGTCTTTGTAGGCGTCTTCGATGGCTTTCGCTATCATACTGCTCTTCACATATCTGCCATTGATAAAATAATTCTCAAAATTGCGGTTTCCCCTTGATATCAGAGGCTTCCCCAGATAACCTGTAATCTTCATCCCGGTGCGCTCGTAGTTTACAGCGAGCAGATTTGCCGTAATCTCTCTCCCATACACGTGATAAATGACATCTTTGAGGCTGCCGTTTCCAGAAGTGTGAATTTTCGACTGTCCGTTATTGATAAACTGAAAAGATATTTCAGGATGGGACAGCGCCAGTCTCGTCACCAGTTCCCCCACATGGCTTGCCTCTGTCATCGGTGTCTTTAAGAACTTTCTTCTGGCAGGAGTATTATAGAACAGCTGACGGATGAGGAATGTCGTCCCGTCCGGTGCACCTGTATCGTCCAGCGCTTCCTCTTTTCCGCCCGCGATGCGGTAGCTCGTGCCAAAAGTATCCGCTTTCGTCTTTGTGACCAGTTCTACCTGTGACACCGCTGCAATGCTGGAAAGCGCCTCTCCCCGGAACCCGAGGGAACCGATATGTACGAGATCATCCACAGAACGGATTTTGCTCGTAGAATGTCTCAGAAACGCGGAAGGCACTTCTTCTCTGGCAATGCCGCAGCCATTGTCCGCAATACGTATATAGGAGATGCCTCCTTCTTTGATCTCTACGGTAACAGACGTAGCACCCGCGTCTATCGCATTCTCCACCAGCTCCTTCACGACAGAGGCCGGGCGCTCAATCACCTCTCCCGCGGCAATCTTATCTATTGTTACCTGGTCCAATACTTGTATCTTATTCATATTACCACCTGTTTTTCAGTTTGTTCTGCAGCTGATACAGCGTATTCAGCGCATCAATCGGGGTCAGGTTGCTCACATCCAGATTCTTTATCTCATCAATCACGTCATCGTCTTTTACCGTATCGAACAGCGACATCTGAGCCAGGTCGACCTCGTCATACTTCTTGGTCTTAATCTTAGCCTCATGGCCGTTTACCGCGATATCCTTTACCCGGGCGGTAATGTCCGCATGGCTCAGTTCTTCCACGATCTCTTTCGCCCGCTCGATGACCGTATCCGGCACGCCTGCCAGCTTGGCCACCTGTATGCCATAGCTTTTGTCCGCCCCGCCTTTTACAATCTTGCGCAGAAATACGATATCGTCGCCTTTCTCCTTGACCGCGATGCAGTAATTATTCACATTGTCGATCTTGCCCTCCAGCTCGGTCAGCTCGTGATAGTGGGTTGCAAACAACGTCTTGGCACCGAGCAGCCTGCTGTTGCTGATATGTTCAATCACGGCCCAGGCGATGCTCAGCCCGTCAAAGGTACTCGTACCCCGCCCGATTTCATCCAGTATGAGGAGGCTTTTGCCTGTGGCATTCCTAAGTATATTGGCAACCTCCGTCATCTCAACCATAAATGTACTCTGTCCGGAAGCCAGGTCATCAGAGGCTCCCACCCTTGTGAATATTCTGTCTACAAGCCCTATGTCCGCAGAAGACGCCGGTACGAAGGAGCCAATCTGTGACAGGAGCACGATGAGTGCTGTCTGCCTCATATATGTGGATTTTCCGGCCATATTCGGCCCAGTGATGACAGATATGCGGTTCTTCCTGTCGTTCAGGAACGTGTCATTGGCGATAAACATGTCATTCGGAATCATCTTTTCTACGACGGGATGCCTTCCATCCTTGATGTCGATGACTCCCTTTTCGTTCATCTTGGGGCGCACGTAATTATTACGTTCCGCCACAAGCGCAAGGGAGGTAAAGACATCAATCTGTGCCACCGCCTTGGCGGTCGTTTGGATACGCTCGATCTCTCCGGCAATCGTGTCCCGCACCTCGCAGTACAGCTCATACTCCAGCGCATACAGCTTGTCTTCTGCTCCCAGTATCGTATCCTCCAGCTCTTTCAGCTCAGGGATGATATAACGCTCTGCATTGGCCAGCGTCTGTTTCCTCGTATAATAATCCGGGACGAGATTCTTGAACGAATTTGTTACTTCCAGATAATAGCCGAACACTTTATTGAAACGGATCCTCAGATTCTTGATACCCGTCTTCTCCCGCTCCTGTTCTTCCAGCTTCGCAAGCCACTCCTTTCCATCCGACTTCGCAGCCCGGAGCCGATCCACTTCCTCGTTGTAGCCTTCCCGTATGATATTGCCTTCTTTCATGGCCAGAGGAGGCTCGTCCTGGATGGCATCCGTGATAAGCCGGCACAAATCCCCGAGCGTGTCCAGATTGTCAAAAAGCTCCCTCAGAAGCGGACTGTTCATATCGCCCATTATGCACCGGATATGAGGCAGCATGGACAGAGAGCTTCTGAATGCGGTCAGATCCCTCGGATTGGCGGACTTGTATGTAATCTTGCAGACGAGTCGTTCCAGATCGTAGACAGGACTCAGGTATTCCCTGATCTCTTCTCTCGCTATTGCTCCTGCCTTGAATTCTTCCACCGCGTCAAGACGCCGTTCTACCGCTTCTTTGTCAATGAGAGGCTGTTCGATATATTTGCGAAGTGTCCTCGCCCCCATCGCCGTCTTCGTCTTGTCGAGCACCCAGAGAAGCGAGCCTCTCTTCTGCTTTTCACGCAGCGTCTCACAAAGCTCCAGGTTCCTCCTCGTGGAACTGTCCAGCATCATATATTTACCAGCCGCATATCCGGTAAGCTTTGTCAGATGGGCCAGGTCTGTCTTCTGCGTCTCTTTCAGATATGTAAGTAGGGCTCCCGCCCCGATGACACCGCAGTCATAGTCCCCCAGTCCGAGGCCTTCCAGAGAATTCACCCTGAAGTGCTCTTTCAGCGTCCGCTGACAGAGTGCGTCGTCAAAATACCAGGCGTCCAGCGCATATATCGTAATCCCGAGACGTTCCTTCAGCACCTCCATATCCATGCCGCTCATATAAAAAGCCTCATTGCATATGAGCTCTGAGGGCATGAATTTATAAATCTCATCAAACAGTTTTCCACTTGTTTCAAGTTCTGTCACAAAGTAGTCCCCGGTCGTGACATCTGCCACCGACAGACCGTAACGGTCCGCGATATATACCACACACATGATGTAATTATTCTTTGTCTCATCGAGTGCCTGTGTATCCAGGTTCGTCCCAGGTGTGACGATACGGACCACCTCCCGCTTGACGAGACCTTTTGCCGTCGCCGGGTCCTCCATCTGCTCGCAGATTGCTACCTTATAGCCTTTGGACACGAGCCGGTTCAGATAGCCGTCCACGGCATGGTAAGGGATGCCGCACATAGGCGCCCGTTCGTCAAGCCCGCAGTTCTTCCCTGTCAGAGTTATTTCCAGCTCTTTCGATGCAGTGAGTGCATCATCAAAAAACATCTCATAAAAATCGCCTAATCTATAAAATAAGATACAGTCAGGATACTCTTTTTTCGTATCTACATACTGCTGCATCATCGGGGTAAGTTCAGCCACGCTTTTCTCCTCTTTTGTCTAATTTTTTACATTTTATTATATCATTAATCTCTAAAATATAAAAGACTTAAAATTCTCATCACAATACATGGAAATGTGGTTTTGGTTCATCGTACAGCCAGTATGACAAGTAGCCGCTCAATAGGATGCCTATGACGCACAGCCCCGAAAACAAGACTACGAAGGGCAGACAGATCTGCCCGAACAGGTGGAACGGCTGGTTCGTATAGTCCCACACGCCAAGGCCCAGCCACTTGTTGACCACAATGCCGGTTATAAACTCCATTGATGTCACAAAAACAATGCATCTCATGAGCTGCCTCCAGAGGGGATCCTCCCAGTTGACCGCCTTGCCCTGTATCTCAAAGAAGAGAAGGCAGATACCGCCGAGCAGGAACATGCTCCAGTGTGAAAAACCGCGGAAAACTACTTCTAATGTATAATAAATACAGCCTCCTAAGCTGATAAAAAACAGATACTCACTTATTTTCTTCATGTAAAAACGCCCTCACTATATGTTCTTACTTATAGTTTGAGCGTTTTGGCTTATAATATGGGTGGTATTTATTTCTTAACAGCCATGCGTCACCGGCCGGCCTCCAGACTGCCGATATAGTAGAAGCCCCGGCATTCGTCAAGCCTTACGTCTGCATATGTACCTATCATATCTTCCGTACCCGGGAAATGCACGAGCAGATTATTGCTCAGCCTTCCTGTCACGAGCGAGCTGTCGTGTTCACTTACAGATTCTACCAGTGCCCGCTGTATGCTCCCTTCATGCACCGCGCATACTTCGCGGGCAATATTCTGGACTTCACAAAGAAGCCGGTCAAACCGGTCCTTCACGACATCCTCCCGTACCTGTTCTTCCATAGCAGCAGCAGGGGTGCCTGAACGTTTTGAATAGAGGAAGGTGAACGCGCTGTCATATCGAACCTTGCGCACGACATCCAAAGTCTCCTGAAAATCCTCCTCGGTCTCGCCGGGAAAACCGACAATGATATCTGTCGTAAGAGAGAGGTCCGGCACTGCCGCCCTGATCTTTCTGACCAGCTCCAGATACTGTTCCTTCGTATAATGCCGGTTCATCTTTTTTAGTATGTCTGTGCTTCCGGACTGTACGGGGAGATGCAGATGCCTGCATATCTTGCGTGATCTGCCCATCACTTCAATCAGCTCGTCAGACAGATCCTTTGGATGTGACGTCATGAACCTTATGCGCTCCAGTCCTTCTATCTTTTCAATTTCCTCGAGAAGTGCCGCAAAAGTAATTGGCGTATCGAGCGTCTTCCCGTATGAGTTTACATTTTGTCCAAGAAGCATAACTTCTGTCACTCCGTCTGCCACAAGCTGTTCGATTTCCCGTATAATAGCTTCCGGTGCACGGCTCCGCTCTCTCCCGCGTACATATGGCACGATACAGTAGCTGCAGAAATTATTGCAGCCGAACATGATATTGACACCCGATTTAAAGGCATATTTCCTTTCGTTCGGCAGGTCTTCCACAATCTTATCCGTATCTTTCCATATATCAATCACCATACCGCCCGACTCTAGACGTGAGACAATCAGCTCTGCAAACTTATATATATTGTGCGTACCGAATATGAGATCCACGAAGCGGTAGCTCTTCTTCAGCTTTTCCACCACCTCAGGTTCCTGCATCATACATCCGCACAACCCTATCATCATATGGGGATTCTTCCGCTTCAGCGGCTTCAGCTGTCCAAGCCTGCCATACACTCTCGTATTTGCATTTTCCCGGACCGTACATGTGTTATAAATGACAAAATCCGCCTTGTCCTCCTCTGCCTCTTCATAACCGATACGCTCCAGTATCCCCCTCAGCTTTTCAGAGTCGCGGGCATTCATCTGGCAGCCGAAGGTCGTCACACAAAAAGTAAGCGCCCGTCCAATCTCCTCCGATTTAGCCGCCACATGCCGCCTGGCCTTTTCTATGTAATAATACTGCCTCTCCGGTTCGGTGACCGGTATCTCACTAGACAAACTGATGTCTGGATTCATCGTACTCATAATCGATTCCTTTCAATGTATCTACAATCTTATTTTTATCTACCTGCATATCCTCACACAGCGCGTCAAGCGTGTGGTAATAGTCTCTTATCTTCGTGTTTACCACGCTCAAAAGCAGCATGGGGTCTTTCGGCAGTCCAAACTGCATTCCTATCCATCCTTTCCGCCGCTATATAGTTCTTGTCTCTGTTATGATAAGCTGCGGTCTGACATCCTCTTCTTCCTGAGGCACTTCCTCTACAATCTGGATATCAAATGCAGCCGCAATCGTATGGAGCCCCGGATGCTTTCTCAGATACCGGTCATAGTATCCCTTTCCATAGCCAATCCGGCCGCGTCTGGCATCGAAGGCCACGCCCGGCATGATTACCAGCCCGTCCTTGCCGTCAGCCGCCGCCCCTATGGCTGGTTCCAGAACGCCGAAGCACCCTCTGGACAACTCATCAAAAGAATGGATTTCATAGAAATCCATCTCCACCTCCTCGGCCTTTGGTACCCATACTGTCTTTCCAAGCCGCCACGCCTCTTCCATCAGCGGTCTTGTACCGGCCTCTTTCCTGCAGTCGACATAGCAGTAGATATCTGTGGCCTCACGAAACCACACATGAGAGATGATCTCCCTTGTGATTGCTTCTGTGCCGTTCTGCCATTCCACCGGGCTGATTTCCAGCCTTTTTTTTAGAATTAACTTTCTAATTTCCTCTTTTTCCGCCAAATTTCTCACCTAAATCCGTTATCGTACCGTCTGTCTCTTCTATTGAAATCTGATTCAGCTGGCTGCGCAGGTTCTGCTTGAAAGCATCCACATACTCTCTTCTCAAAACCTGCTGTTCTTTCCGCTCAGCATCTGTAAGCCCTTCTGCTTTGGACTTGTGATATAATTCATTTATTCTCGCTATCTTCTTACCGTCCATTTTTCTTTTGTCCTTCCTGAAATCATCGAAATTACGGTATTCATAATACACTATAAAAGGATGAAAGTCCACTTCTTATTATGAACTTATCTAACTCGAATAATTTTCCAGAAAGCCGTACAGCGTTCCTGTATCTTCTATATATTTGCCGTTGCGTATCTCCTCGCGCACGGCTGCCGGAAGTTCATCATACCGGATATCCGTGTACTCATAAGGTGTCTTCTTGTCACTCAGATAGACGACGATATATCCATTGACTTCCATAAGGTAATAGCAGTCCTCTTTCAAAGCTGACCCTTCCGTCCTCACCGACGGTTCCGTCTTGGCCTTGGCAGTCTCCTGCTCTTTTTCTATCTTTGTCTCCGCCTCCGCCCGTTCTTTTGCTTTCTGGTAACTCAACTGGTATGCGCTGGATACCGCAAGTACCGTTATGATTGCAGCCGCAAAAAAGCCAATACCATACTTATTTTTCATAAGGACAACTCCTTTTTTAGTACAGTATTGGCTGTTTTTCAATTATTTATACAAAACTGCTGATTTTCTGTTATCTGTACTCACCGCGGATCAGATGCAGTTTTCTGCATATCGACACGATAGTCGCCCCCTTCGGCATGCCGAGCATCTCCTCCTCTGTCAGGCCTCCAAGCAGGATAAGCGTGATGCCATACGTGACAAGTGCCGCCAGAAGCGCAAGTATCGTCGCCGCCTTGCTGCCGATAAAGAGTTCCACGACGAGATGCACTACAACGGTTACCACGCCCATGACAGCCGCAGATATGGCGGGAATGATAAAGGTCTTCTTCTGCTCCTGTACATAGCCGATGCGGCTTCGCAGCGCATGTGAATTCAATATGCAGATTGCGCCGGAAAATACGATCTTGCTCAAAATGACTGCATATATGTTCCATTTGAAGATAACCATGAACAAGAACAGCGAGACCACATGGATGCCAAGCGATATCGCCGCATTCTTGACCGGTGTCATCATATCGTCCAGGCCCTGGAGTACGGAATTCGTCACTGTGGACAGGCAGAAGAACACGACGGAGATGGCTCCAAGCTGCAGCATATAGGCAGACGTCGTATTGTCCGAACCATAGAACAGCAAGTCCAGTACCGGCTTGGCGAGCACGAGAAAACCAACCGCACACGGGATTGCAATCATCATGTTGAACCGGGTTACCATGTTGATCTTGCTATGTATCTGCTTACGGCTGCCTGTCTGTGCAGTGGCGACAAGGCTCGGTATAAGAGATGACGCAAAAGCGCTTGAGATAGATAAAGGCACGTTGATCAGTGTCGTATAATCTCCGGTAAGTATGCCGAGCAGTTTCGTATATACGATCTTCTTCTCTCCCTGGGCGGCCATAATATTGCTGAACATGGCACTGTCAACAAAATCGCAGATATTGTAGACGGTCGCGCTCAGTATGACCGGAGCGATAGTGATTAACAGCACTTTATATATCCTGTTATATGATTCCTTGTGGCGGCTGCGGTCTCTGCGCATCTTCCTCCTGTAGACTTTCTTGTATGCCATGAAGATGAACAGTACAAAAAGCAGCGCCGTCAGCGCCCCCGCCACGGTGCCTAGCGTACCTCCCGCCGCACTGTAGGCAGGACCGTATGAGTCATTTCCCCTCGTCTTGGCTATTCCTTTGCCTACACTGAACAGTACGTAAGCTCCTGTCACGGAGATGACCGCGTTCACTATCTGCTCGATGATCTGCGAGATGGCGGTAGGCACCATGGAACCGATTCCCTGGAAGAACCCTCGCATGACACCCAGCACCGCTGCGATCAGTATGCACGGAGCCAGCACCCGCAGCGCATATACGCTCATATCGATGGACATGATATTGTCCGCGATAAACCCTGCCCCGAAAAAGATGAGGAGGGCGACGAATCCGCCTGCCATGACGGCAAACATCAATGCGCCCCGGAACACTTTATATGCATTTTTATATTCACCTACCGCGATACGGGCCGACACTAGCTTCGACACGGCCAGCGGCAGGCTGTAGGATGTCAGTGTAAGTGCCACGATATAGATGGAAAAAGCCACCCCATAATAGCCCATCCCTTCCTGTCCCGCGATATTCCGCAGCGGAATACGATATATAACGCCAATTATCTTAGTAACCACCCCTGCAATGGCAAGAATAGATCCTTGTATAAGGAAATTGGCCTCTTTTTTTCTGCGTTTTTCAGCCATACTTCATGCTCCGTTTATCGTAATATGTTTAGTCTGTCCAAAATCTCTTTCTGTCTTGCTTCCATATCAAGGCGTTCTTCTTCCTCCATATGGTCATACCCAATTAAGTGTAACATAGAATGGGCGATTAAAAAAGCGTATTCTCTTTTGACAGAATGTCCAAACTCTTCTGCCTGGGATATCACCTTCTCTTTGGATATCACGATATCGCCAAGAACCAGTTCCCCGGACTCCGGATCGAAGCAGCCGTCCTGCTCATCCAGACAGCCAAAGTCTCCCGGATGTCCATATTCGGCCATCGGAAAGGAAAGCACGTCTGTCGGGCGGCCGATTCCCCGGAACTCCTCGTTCATCTCCTTCATATGTCCATTCGTGGTGAGCAGCACGTTCACCTGCGCCTCGTATGGGCAGCCTGTATATTCCAGCGTCTCTTCCGCCACCTCCCGTGCCAGATCCTCACACGGTATATCCAGCCGGGACTCCCCTTCTTCCTCAAAATAAAGCGTCATTTTGTTTATTTTCTCCTTCGGTCTTTTCCTTTTGCACGGCCTCTGTTCTCATAATCTTCATAAGCCTTGACAATCTTCTGTACGAGTGGGTGCCGCACCACGTCCCTGCTGCTCAGCTGGCAGACGGTGATGTCCTCGATATGCTTCACGACAGAAACGGCCACGTCAAGCCCGGACATCTGCCCGGAAGGCAGATCCTTCTGCGTCGCGTCGCCGGTGACGACTACTTTGGAACCGAACCCTATTCTCGTCAAAAACATCTTCATCTGCGCAGGAGTCGTGTTCTGCGCCTCGTCGAGTATGATAAAGGCATTGTCGAGCGTACGGCCTCTCATATATGCAAGCGGGGCCACTTCAATCAGTCCTTTTTCGGAGTTCTTCAGAAAGCTTTCCGCGCCCATAATCTGATAGAGGGCATCATAAAGAGGCCTGAGATATGGGTCAATCTTGCTCTGCAGGTCTCCGGGCAGGAACCCGAGCTTCTCACCCGCCTCTATGGCCGGCCTTGTCAGTATTATCCTGCCCACCTCATTATTTTTAAATGCTGTAATCGCCATCGCCATGGCCAGATATGTCTTCCCTGTTCCTGCAGGGCCAAGACCGAACACAATCATCTTGCGCCGTATGGCATCTACATATTTTTTCTGCCCAAGCGTCTTTGGACGGATGGGCTTTCCCTGCAGCGTATGGCAGATGAACTCCTTATCCATCTCCACGACGCTCTCCGCACTGTCCTCCATCACGAGGGACAGCGTATAATCCACATTCTGTTCCTGTATCGTATTGCCCCTCATAGAAAGGCCGACAAGCTGTTCCAGTACTTTCCTTGCCCGTTCTGTCTGCAGCGCTTCTCCAATTATCTTGACATTCCCGTCTCTTGCTATGAGTGTTACATGCAGCGTACGTTCAATTTTTTTGGCATATGCATCGAACTGGCCGAATACATTCTGTTCATGCTCCGCCGGCATATCAATGACTGTCTCCATCATTCCCATCTATATTATCTCCTGACGTTCCATCCTCTTCTTGTTCCGGCACATCGACGACTTCCGTAGGCGCCGTGGCGCCTATAGGCATGATGACCGTAAGGTTCCCTTTCGCTATCGCTTTTTCGGACCCTGTGTATATTTTAACATCATTCTCAATAATTTCTACCCCCTTTTTCTCTAAATCTTCACAATACTTGTCAAACCGGGCGCTCAGCATAGCCTGAAGCTGTTTATCACTGTACTTATGCTTCTCCGTCCTATACGGCTGAATCGTACGTGTTCCCGTCGATACAGGCAGGTAGAATTCCTCTCCTATCTTCCAGCGTTTTTCTTGAGATAGGACCTCATAATGTTCATAACCATGCTTTCTGCTCCCGAGTCCGAACCGATATCTTCCGATCTTGATATACAGCTCCTGCCTTTTGACCTCGGGAAGCTCCTTTTCAATATAGGTTATGTCCTGCTCCTGTTCATATGGTATGACTGCTTTCCCTTTGATATCCGCGTCCGATTTATGATAGTGGTATCCGGTCGTCTCACCGGCGTCATTGTTTACAGGTACTCTGCCGCACACGAGCAGATCACCTTTTTTGACCGCATCTCCTTCCTTGACTTCCGGAGTTCCTTTTCTCGTGATAATTTCCGTTATGGTACAGTCAATGTCAGCCACGATATCCTGCGGCTCTTCCTCCTCTTTCCCATCGGCGCTGCCCGTATCCTCTTCTTTCAGCTCCTCGCCGCCGCCAGCGGCAGGCAGGGAATCCTCATTTTCTTTCACCTGTATGATAAGTCTGGATCCCTGGATGGAGGCGGATACCCAGATGATTCCGTCATATTCTTTGCGGATATCTTTTACAATTCTGGCACAGTCCACGCTGGACTTCTTCATCCCGTGCTCGACTTCCTTCGTCTGAAGGAACTCCAGAATGTTTTCATCCGTCTGCGACAGGTTTCCCTCTATATCGATATCCCATATAAAAAGAGATAATATGTATATGAGCGCGACACTTAAAAAGGCGCCGATAAAGAATAATTTTCTTTTCCGGTATCTGTGTAAAAAAAAAGGAAGACCGAACCGCCCTGCTACCACCACTCTTGTTCCGGTCTTCTTGATAATCGGTTTTAACTTGCGGAAACCGTCAACAGACATGTACATCTCATACGCTCCGTTAGACGGTCTCAGTCCCCATATGTAGATACCTCTGTGGCTGCATGCATTCAAAAACCTTTCTGCCGAATAACCGATTACACGAATCTGTACGTATCCTTTTATATATCGAATCATGGATAAAAGCAAATCTTATCCCCCTTTAGTGATGATATTCTATGGACTCTATCCGCCCAGTCACTTTCATCTCATCATTCGTATAATATGCAACCTGAAGGTTCTTACCGGCGATTCTGATCTGCCCGATCTTCGTCTGTATGCGTACGAGGGCGTCTGTATATTCCAGTATGCCCCTGTAATTCTCCAGGTTCATCTCCAACTGCCCGGTTATGGTAAGTACGGGCATCCCAAGCACTACGTCTTTCGGCATCTCGGAGGCCTCTGCAACTTTATTCCTGAACGACTGGCTCTCTATATCCTGTCTGCGCTCTTTCTTTCTTGCCTTCATAAAACACTGCCACACATAGTTTTATAGTAATCTATGTGTGGCTTCTGCCCTTTATACATTGTCCCTGGAAATATTCCCTTTCCGGAAGATTACAGGAAGAGCGCTTCCAGCACACGATGTTTTGTGCCATGGAAGATCCGAAGCGCGTACTCTCTCCTCATGTTCTGAAAATATTCCTGCTCGCTGCCAAGCCCGGCCGCCTCCGCAATCATACGGATATAAGCGCCGGCCTTGCGTTCTACTTCCGGCAGGCTATCCTCGCGGAAGTACATTCCTATCTTCTCAATGTCGTTTTTCTCCAATACCAGACTTGAAAAAGGATGTTCTGCAATGATACATCCTATGGCGTTAAGAAGGGCAAGAGAACAGAGATTCTCCATATACAGGACTCCAAACCGTTCCTCAGTCCTGCGAAGCAGCTCTCTCACTGCCGAAGTCTGAAAGCAGCTTAATAACCTGCTTTCCGTCTCTATATCGCACAGATATTCATATATGAGGTCTATTCCGCACCGGTCTACATATGTTCCGACCGTTGGGTAATCCAGAGTTATGATATGGTTCTGGGGCTGGAACCGCACGTCATAATAGAGGAAGAAGGCGGGCATTCCTCCAGTAATCGTATCCTTGTAGTTCCTGCAGCCATAATCTTCAAAATCTGCCGTCAGCCTGTTGTAGGCTTCCCTCGCACGGTTCGTTTTATCCAGCACCTGTGCATAACCTGCCTCGTAGGCCTCCGCCGCCTTCACCTTCCTGCCGCCGGCCGGTACATTGCCACATGCGGCCTCTTGCTCTTCTATGCAATAGATAACCGCTCCCATGAGCATCTGCGCGTTTTCATAGGTCACCGAGCTGCTCTCTTTTGACGTATACTTTTCCGCCAGCATGGCCGTGACCGGCACGAGTTCTTCCAGCTTATATTCCATATGTCCCCTCCTCCTTTACTACTCCCAGAACAATTCTCTGAGGGCTTCCGTATACAGTTCACTGTCCCAACGCTGCTCTTCGCTCAATTCTTCGTATTCCCCCTTTCCCCCGAACGCCTCATATCCCCGGTACCCGGCCCTCACCGCAGCCGAAAAGCGTGTCAGGCACGTCCCTTCCAGATATTCCATATCTCTAAAACATACCGTCTCGAACTGCTCTTTCATAAAAGTCAGCAGCTCTTCGTCTGTCAGCCTGTCCTGTGCCTCATTCTTGAACACATAGAAGATGTCCTGAAGCCTGGCCAGCGTCTCGGCATAATCCTGCCGGCTGATGTACTGGGAATCACAGAACACGAACATCAGCTTATCCAGGATACCTCTGCCAAATTCCACCCTCTGATGCTTCTTCAGGCTTTCCTGTTTTGCTGCAATCAAGGCCGCTGCCTCCTCCCGGGTAAGGCTGAGGCCGAACTGCCTTCCGATTATTTCGTTGCAGGAATTTACCGCAGCCAGCTCCTCCTTATCCCTGTTGGCCGAAAGAAGCTCATATAATGCTTTATCCATACCATGTACCTCCTTTACCTTAGTCGTCTATTATATGACCGTGCGCATATGATTACAAGTCTTGAAAAATCAGCCGTTTTATGCTATGATAAGTACAGAAAAAAGGAGCAGATAGTTGAAAATCTGCTCCTT
>NZ_KQ236743.1:1079260-1384358 GCF_001185345.1 Dorea sp. D27
TNTTTTCTGTACTTGTCATTCTCTACTGAATCAGCACCGCTTCCATAAGGACCGGCTGATGGTCCGTGTATTCAAACTCCACATCTATGTTCTTAAGCGCAGTTACCCTGATATTGTCCGACACGATAAATCCATCGATGACATATACTTGGGAATCATCATAATTGCCGCTGTACGGCGCATTTAACAGGCGACATGTAGGGACATTGTCTGAGACGGCAAAGGAAAACCCTTCCGGCATATCGTCCTTCCCCGCTGTCGTAAGCTTCCAGGTGGAAGTTGATAAGCACGAGCTCTCTGACCGTATCGTCCAGAGGGATTCTTGTCTCCAGCATGCAGCGTTTCAGATTGCATGGTAAGACCTCTTTGAATCCAAATCTACTCCCTGCAGAAAATATATGTCAGCATTCTGCTCTTCTAGAATGGATGATATTCCCTCCAGATTATGTTCCACGACTTCCCGGCTGTCTGGCATCACCTTTTTACCACCGTCCATAAAGAAGTCCTCCTCTTTGCCAAGGCCGGCATAACCTGTATTGTATGTCAGTATGGCAAATGATTCTCCAGCCTTCAGCTCCCCTGTCCCCTCTGACGGTTCCAGCTTTTCCACCGCCTCAGGACGGTACTCCCTGACTGTCAGGTATAAGACTGCCGCCGCTGCCAGGACCACAATCACAAGCGCAATAATTGCCACCGTCTTTCGTACTTTTTTCTTCATAAGCCCTCCTTTCTTCCATATCCCCAGTCCCGCATGTCTGACAGTCAAAACTATCACATGAGAAAACGCAGCCAGTTGAACAATGTCAGGACTTTGACCCTGAACTCCCTTTTGCTGCTGATATCCTGTCTTGTGACCCCTTCCGGTATGTCGTACGTATCTTCATCCAGCACTTTGACCGACTCTGCCTCATACTCCCTCATATACCCCTTCAGCTGGCTGTTTACACCTTCGCTGTCGATAACAAGCATGAGTTCTGTGTCCAGATAGGCGCTCCGCATATCCATATTGAAGGAACCGACAATTGAAATATCATCTCCTATCGTAATACTTTTTCCGTGATAGGACACGCCGCCTTCATATTCGTATACCGTAATCCCCGTTTCCAGCAGCTTCCCTTTATTCAGCTTATAGTCAGAAGCCCCAAAAGGATTTCCGTTGTTGGCGACCGAATTCGTCATCAGTGCAGCTTTTTTGCTTCCGGCACATACCGTTTTCAGAGACGCATACATCCAGTCGTTGCAGATGATATACGGGGTATGGATCGATATATCTTCTTCTGTGTCCTTCATAAGCTCTGTAAGCGAATAGAATACCCGGGGCTCTTTGGAATATACGTGGACAGGATTGGACAGCAGCGTAATCCTGTTCACTTCGAATGTCATCCCTTCATAGTCCGCTTTCTCATTAATCACAGGATATTTTTTCAACATATCGCTGTACCGCTGTTCGAGCTCCTTCTCTGCTCTTGATACTTCCCCGTTGGAAACGGCACCGGGACTGGCGTGAAACACTCTGCAATCATCCAGATTCCATACGGATTCAAAATATTCTTCCAGCTCGTGGACAGAGCTTCCCTTGTCCTGGGGAGAGCGGCTGTATACGAGCACATCTCTGTCATAATTCCTGTAACCGCTGTCACCGAGAAAATAATCATACGTATTACGTCCGCCAAGCAGATACAGTCCGTCATCTGCAATGACATATTTGTCATGAAGGCGTCCCATACTTTTCCACGGCATGAGCAGGTTGATTCTATTGTATACCCTGATTTCCACATTGCCTGTAGTCGAAAGGGCATAGAAGTACTCATTGCCGTCCATCTGCTGCAGCGCCGAAAAGCCGTCCACAAGTATCTTAACGTCAACGCCCCGTTTCGCCGCATCCATCAATGCGGCTATCATATCTTTACCGCTTTTGTCTGCATGAAAGTCAAACGTAGACAAAATAATCCGCTTCTTCGCCTGGCCAATCATCCTAAGCCGTTCCTCCAGCGCCTGTTCATTGTCTTCTATCACGCATGCCCTGTCACACGATACCTCGTCCGAATAGCAGTCCTTGGGATCAAACATCTGCTTATATTCCCGGCTCACGCCCGGCTGCATCGCGTAGGACAGAACCGTCCCAGCGATGACGTATGCGGCAAACAGGACTGTCGCGGCTAGTATGTATCTCCACCTGAACTTGAATGCCGGTCTTTTCGATAAACCTTTCTTCATATATCGTTCCTCATCCACCTTTCCTACGTAAGTTCCTCTACATCGGTTAATCATACCACTAAGCAGGGCTTTTTGCCACATTACACCTCTTGAATTCTTCAAATATCCGTATATATTTCGCTTTTTATTCATAGATTGTTTAGTCAGGAGCCTTAAAGTAAAAGGAGTGTATGATATGAATAATGATGTAAACCGTAACTGCGAATGCGAATGTAACGATGCCAGGCCCCAGGTGCCGAAAGAACCGTCTTACGCCGCTTCCGGTCCGTATCCTCCGGTCCGTATCTGTGAACGCAACAGAGCCTACGGTAGAATGATGCTCGATAATATGGGAGGCCAGAACTCAGAAATGTCTGCCGTAAGTCTGTACCTCTACAACAATCTGCTCATTGATGAAGACGAGCGCTTATCTAAGATTTTTCACAAGATCAGCATCGTGGAAATGCACCATCTGGAAATATTCGGTCAGATTGCAAGGATGATGGGCGAGAACCCCCGCCTCTGGACTTACCGCGGAAACCAGATGGCATACTGGACACCGGCCTACAATAATTATCCGATAGAAATCCGCCCTCTGCTTATCAACTCGTTGAATGGTGAGAAAAAAGCAGTCCAGAAATATGAAGAACAATGCCGGAAGATAAAGGACACACATATCGTAGAATGCCTGAAACGCATTATCCGGGATGAAGAGATACATATCCACATATTTGAATCGCTGCTGGAAGAATATTGTGGTTAGGGTAAATGCGGGAGATGTGCACTTTGCCAGCTTCCAAAAGAACTACAGGGAGATGCAGCTGCATCTCCCTGTAACTTTGTCTATCCATATGCATCTTAGTAAGTAAACAACTGGGTCCAGTAATTCGTTCCCTTTTGGTTCTGGTAGTGTCCCACGCCGATAGTCGTGTATCTGGAATTCATTATGTTTGCCCTGTGGCCCGGACTATTCATCCAGCCTTTCATCACCTCTTCCGGAGTCTTCTGGCCCCATGCGATATTCTCACCGGCACCGCGGAATTTTACTCCTTGTTCTGTAAGTGCGGTATTGAATCCTCTGCCGTCCGGTCTTGTATGTGAGAAAGAGATTTCAGTTTCTTTCGCTCGTACGAGCGCTGCTCTTGAAACATCTTCAGCCATCTTCAGCGCCGGAAGTCCTTCCTTCGCCCTCTCTGCATTGACAAGCGTTACCACCTGTTCTGCAAATGTATTATTGCTGCTGTCATCCTGACCCGGCTTGTTGTCCGGCTGGTCTGGCTTAGGCTTATCTGTATCCGGCTCATCTGTATCTGGCACATCCGGCGTACTCGGAACATCCGGCATATCCGGAGTCTCTGGAACATCGGTGTCGGGCTTGTTGTCCGGCCTGTTTTGTCCGCCGCCATTAATGCCAGGACAAAGTTTATTAATAATTTCTTCTATGTTAAGCTTCTGCTTCAGCTGGTCATCCGTAATCTCATTTACGCTGACACCGCTGCCACTCCCGACAATTACATATCCTTTTCTTACAGGTCTGTTCCCTTCTGCCGCATGTGATACTGCCGGCACTGCCATACTTGCTGTGACTGCAACTGCAGCCAATGTAATGAAAATTCTGTATTTCATCTTCTCCTCCTTCTGGTCTATATAATTGTTACAAATATATTACACATTTGTTACGATTTATATCCTACCATAAAAAGAAGCTTCGGCAACATGTAATATCTGGAATCAGCCTGACATTTCTGTCTCTGCCTAGCGGAATACTAATACAAATGCCATGCCGTCTTCGTCCTTCTGGGCAAATATTTCACCGTCCATCTTCCGCATAATCTCACGGCAAATATACAGACCCAGTCCGTTGCCCTCCATTCCCCTGCTGTTGGCCCCACGGAAAAAGCTCTCGAAGATATGATTGAATTCGTTGTCCGTCACTGGTTTGCCGGTACTGTAAATCCGTATGAGATGGCAGTAGTCTTCTTCAAAAAAAGAAATTTCAATCCTTCTTCCGTCCCCGTATTTGAAAGCATTTTCAAAAAGATTCCCGAATACTTCCAGGGCTCGTTCCAAATCCCCTTTCAGCAGAAGATTGTCATATGCCCCAACGTTCAAATCCACCATGCGGATTCTGCATTTCTCCCAATACGTGTCCAATACCCTGTCCATCAGGTCCTTTTGATAGAATTCGCCTTCCTTTATCTGGATGTCCAGGATATCTTCTCTGGAATTTTTCATGATTTCTTCCACATAACGTTCGATTTCCGCCGCCTTCTCACCAATCTGATGTGCCGCATGTATCCTCTGGGGTCCATCGCCGTACAGATTTTCTTCCAGTGCCTTCCCGTATAGCCGTATCGTATGCAGCGGCGTCTTGATGTCATGCGAAAGCGACAGCAGCATCGTCTTCTTCTCCTTCTCGAGTTCCAGACGCCTTTTCCTGGCGTATGACAAAGCATCCCTCAACTGGCTCATGCCCAATACGAAATCACCGAAGAACCGGCTTTTCTCTTCTGTCACTTCCCCGGACAGGTGGCCGTTCGCCAGTTCATACGGCATTTTTTCAGGCGGAGGAAAGGCCCTATCAGCCGTGATTTCAGATAGAACAGAACGAAAATGAGAGCAGCCCCCATGATACCGAGAGACACCTCCGTCAGCAGAAAAATCTTTTCCGCCTGAAAAGGCGGTTTTTCATAATCGAACCTCAGGAATCCTTTTAGGACACCATCTTTAAACAGGGGAACAACCTGGATTCCGAGCTCGTTCTTCTCCTCATAAAAAGCGGTCGACTTCTTTTCTTCCTTAAGCTGGTGTTCCGGCAGATAAGAGACTTCTTTTACGTGCCGGAAAGATGACAGGTCAACATCTTGCAGCAAAACCCCCTCCTGCAGGGCACCATATATCTTGTTTATTTCAATTTTATACTCAGCGCTCCGCACCGCAGCTGTACTGTATATTCCAATTCCTGCTGTAACGGCTGAAAATAGATAGATAAGGACTGCAGCCAGAATCACGGCATTATATTTCTTCATATCTGTAACCCACTCCCCAGACCGTCACGATCCGCTTCGGCTCTCTGGGGCATTCTTCAATCTTGGCCCGCAGCATTTTGACGTGAACCGTCAGTGTCTGGCTCTCGCTGAAACTGTCTGCCCCCCAAACCTTCCCGAATATATATTCTTTTCGGAGCGTTTTGCCCGGATTCCGGACGAACAGGAGAAGAAGTTCATACTCCTTTATATTCAGTTCCAACGGCCTGTTCTTCAGAGATGCCGTCCGTGCCTTCTGATCGACTGTAATCGCTCCGGAAGATATGAGCGCCGCTTCCTGACGGCCTTCCGTACGCTTCAGTATCGCATTTACCTTGGCGGTCAGTATCTCTGGCTCCACAGGCTTCTCCATATAATCGTCCGCTCCCAGTTCATAACCCATAAGCTTGTCCTGCTTGTCGGATTTCGCGCTCATGATAAGAATCGGCACGTTCTGCACCGCCCTGACTGCCCGGCATACGGCAAAGCCATCCATGCCGGGCAGCATGATGTCCAGAATCATGAGGCGCACGCTCCCCTGTTCGGCATACCGGAGCGCCTCTTCCCCACTGGCCGCATGCACGACGGAATATCCGCTGTCCACGAGAAGCTCCCGCAGCAGCCCGGCCAGTTCATCGTTATCTTCTACTAGTAATATATCAGCCATATTTTGCTTACCATCCCAGTTTAATAAGCCAGTCATTCAGTATTCGTTCTCTCTGTCTTGCATCTTTGGCCCCGTTCCAGCTGCCGAGCGCTATCTCATCCCTTATATTGCCATCTTCGATATACAGGACCCTGCTGCATCTGGACGCGACTTTCATGTCATGCGTCACGAGCAGAATGCTTGTTCCTTCTGCATGGATCCGGTTCAGCTCTTCCATTACTTCGTTAGAATTCTGCTTGTTCAGAGAACCGGTCGGCTCATCGGCAAATATGATTTTCGGATGATTGATGAGGCTGCGGCAGATGCATGCCCGCTGAAGCTGCCCCCCGGACACCTCGTTGATGTCGTTTCCGGCTATCTCGCTGATGCAGAGCTTCTTAAGCAGTATCTTCGCATAGTCATCGATACGCTCCCTGCCCTTTTTACTTCTTCCTTCCGGCGACTGGTAAGCCGGCAATACAATATTATCATATATAGACAGATTTTTCAGCATATACATCTGCTGGAATACAAAGCCCATCTCATTCAGCCTGATGTCGCTCATCTCGCCGGCCTGCAGATCCGACAGATTCCGGCCGAAGAATACCACTCTTCCTGCGGTCGCGCTGTCCATGCCGCTGACCGTATAAAGCAGTGTCGTCTTCCCTGAGCCGGACGGGCCCATGATGCCTACCATTTCCCCTTCTTCTATGTCCAGATTCACGTTTCTGAGCACATTAATATGGCGCTTATCGATTATATATGTTTTGCACAAGTTACTGACGTTCAATGCTCTCATTCTATCTCTCCTCCTATTCCAGATGATTTAATTCCCGTATGTCTATTTTCTTTATCTTGCCTGCCGCAAGATAGGCTGCAGCGACAATGCCCGCCAAAAGGATGCCCGGATACACGCCGTATACCTGCCACGATACGACCTGTATATCTACATCCGCACCCATAATTGCAAATATCGGCTTGAGCACCCACCGGTTGCTGACAAGAGACAGCGGGACGGCCGCCGCCATGGAGACAAGTGCGACTCCTGTCATGCGGAGCACCTGCCACACTTTTATGCTGCCATTTCTGAATCCGATGCTTTTCATCATGGCAATCTCTCCTTTTTCTCTCACGATAAAAAGCCTTTCCATCAGCAGGGTGATCAACATGATTACCCCGCACAGCATTCCGGTCATCGGTATCACCAGATCCTGCAGGGATTTCTGAATTCCTCCCACATTGCCGTCAACGAATTCCTGGGCAGTTAGCCACCCATAGGCAGGAAGTGCACTTTTAAGTTCTCCGGCCGTCTCTTCCTGTGATTGGTCCGTCTCCATATCTACCATGATGTTCCAGCAATCGAACATAGGCTCATCCCTCAGATCTATCTCAGGGTTTAAGCGGGCACTTTTCCCCATCTGCATATAATCGGAATAGGTTCCAGTTATGATAAGGTTTCTTGTTCTGCCTTCCATTCCGGTCTCTACCCTGTCTCCAATCTCCCATCCATTTTCCTCCAGAATTTTCTCTGAAAATGCAATCTCGTCCGGCAGCAAGGGAGCTTCACCTTGCTGATACGTCATATAGTCCGCGTTTCCGCCAAGCGGCTGGATTGTCATGATTTTGCTCTGCGTCCCGTTCTCCTTCTCTTTAAAAGAGAAGAAATAGATGGGAATGCCGGTGAGCGAAGCCTGATATCCTTTTTCCGCCAATTCATCCTCCACCCGCTTCATGTTTTTTTCCAGCTCGTGGCCAGTCTTAATGCTGCTTCCTCCCTGCCGCTCGATGTCTTCAACATATGCAGCACTTTCCGGATTGATAGCAAATTTTCCGGCCATCTCTGTGCTCCGCATCGTATTCAGCGTATTAAGCGGGATTGTTATCAGTATAAAGCTCAGACAGAAGGCTGCCATCAATATAAAGTATCTTTTCGTCTGCCGGACCATATCGTTCATTGCGAGGTACATCGGAACAGGAAGCCTTTTCCTCCGATGAAGGGTGAGCCCCCTTATCCGGCCGAAGCGTTCTCCCGTATGGCCTCCCCGTATGGCTGAGATGGCCGATATCTTATTCATTCTTCTCGTACAGCTATAGCAGAACAGCAGCACGAAGAATACGACAGCGGTCGTACAGAGCAGGTTTATGCCTATGTTGGCGCTGCTGTCTTCCATTATCATATTTTTGCTTACGCCAGCCACCATCTGCCTGCTGACCGGAACGCTGGCTGCAAAACCAACCAGAGCGCCGCCGCAGACGAGAGCGGCATATTTTGTCAGATATATTTTTTGGATTGCAAATTCTTTCAATCCAATCGCCTTCATGATTCCAATCTCCCTGTAATCCTCCTCAATGGTAAAAACGATGGTAAAGCGCAGCACAAGAAGAGCAATCAGAATCAAGCAGATTCCAATCAGGATGAGCAGAGCCGCCATGATCATATCGAACGAATAGGCCAGAGAATACGTATCTTTCGTAACTGTATTTATAACCGTGGAAAAATTCTGCCTGTTCAGTTCTTTTATAAACTGGTTCACTTCGGACGTGTCTATATAGTACAGACCGATCATTTCACCTTCGTTCTTGTCTGCAAAGCGTGAATATTCCTCCGGATTGACGAGGATCCTGGTCATGCCCACCATCTCGCTGCCGAAAGCCGCATCCTTCGTCTGTACTTTTATCCGGTATTCCCTGCTTTCGCCACCGACGTTTACAGTGATACGGTCTCCTTCCTTCAGACCGCTGCTTTCCATGACGGACGTGCTTAACGCGGCTTCGTCGTCTGCCAGCGCAAATTCTTTGCCGTTCCGGTCATAGACTTTGCAGTAGCGGGCATCCGTCGTACCAAGATACACGCCGCCGTTGAGATCTGGCTGTTCGTCACCTCCGTCTTTCCTAAAGGTGATATTCTTTTTTATGAGCGTAAGCAGCGTATTATAATCATATTCCTCGACGCCCGGCCCTTTATCGCCAATCCACTCCTCTAACGTTTCTTTCTCGCTGTCGCCGGTTATGACGAGATTGATATCCGGCACATTGGCATAATCCATGTAATATTCGACAGAAGACGTCACGACGAGTATATTGTTGACGCTGCTGGCCAGAAATATCGTTGCTATCATTATGAATAGAAAAAGTATTAGATTTACGCTTTTTCTTCGTTTCATATCCCTTTTTAGTATGTTTCGTATCATAATCCGTTCCCTTTCCATTTACTTGGCAGCTGCTGTACTTTGCTGCCTGCTGGGTACAGTATAGCGGATAGACTATTAAAAAATCCTTAAATATATAAAATACCATATGCGGCTCTTGTATGACCACGGATAAATGAGATTCCGTCGCCATAAAAAAAGAGCCCTGCACAATCTGTACAAGAGCTCCGTCCCAAGGCTTAAGGCTCAATCCCTATCCCTCTTGAATTCATACATACGCTTGTCTGAAAGTTCCAGCAGTTCAGAGATGCTCTCAGCCTCATCCGGATATTTGGCCATACCTACAGATACTCCGAGAAAATCCATTTCATCTATCCTGACCTTGCCCGTATTCAGCTCTTCTATCTTTTTATAAAGCATGGCATCACAGGTCAGGCCGATGAACTCATCACCTGCAAATCTGAAAAACTGATCCTCTTCTTCGGAACACTCCCTCAGCATATCTGAAAATGCCCGCAGATAGCGGTCTCCAGACGCGTGCCCATAACGGTCATTGATAGATTTGAAATCATCCAGATCCAGAAAAATAAGGTAAAATGTCCCTTTCTCCGATGCCATCATATCCAGACTGCTTCTCAGCGCGATGCGGTTTCCAAGCTGCGTAAGACGGTCAATCCTTGTAAGCTCGCTCAGTTCCTGATTGTCGTCATCCGCCCTCAGGTAAGATACGCACAGGCTATATGATAGGATGATAAAACAAAGGAGGAGCATATAGACGAACAGCTTTCTGAGCATGGAGACATCCATTACCATCGTATTATTGTAGGCGATAATCAAGAGGAAGCTGACAATCGTATAGCGTATGAGCAGATTTTTCTGTCTCTTTCCCGCCTTCTGTATATAGCTGATAAACTGATGTTTAGAAAAGCGGAGGTACATCGGAAATGTCAGTGCATACAGCAGTGTCTGGGCCGCAAGGACCGTCCCGGCAAGATAACTCTCGTCAAACAGGTAGCCGATTCTGACTGCCATGGCAAATCCGGCAAGTCCGTACGAGAATGAATAAAACGCGATTATGATCCTGCTTTTGACATCGCCTGCATAGTTTACGAGCGCCGGGATAAAATACAGCACTCCCAAAACCATCAGACGGCCATTGCCATTGCCGTAGTCCGGCAGCCTCACTGCTACAAATACCATAAAAAGCATCAGCAGCAGTGTGATGGCCACATATAGCCCCAATGACAAGAACAGGCTGTGCTTCTTGCGGGAAAGTGTCCAGATAGCTATAAATTCAACACTAATAATCTCTAAAACTGTCAAAACATTAAATACCATGTCCATACGTATAAACTCCATCCAATCCCTCCTGCCAGCGTCAGTTTACAAGGCAGCGGAACGGGGCGGACGTACGCCGACAGACATTAACGCCGCAAAAAGCCAACAATAACAGTGCAAGGCGTGTGTTCTCTCGTAAGCTGACGCAAACATATGACTTTATTATACATCAGCACCCTCTATATAGCCAGTTGAAAATCGACATGCGGTGTTCCATTTATTTACAGCATGATACGTAGTACTGCCTGTGTCATACAGGCGTATTCGGAATATATTAATATACCAATATAATTATGCATGATACAGCTTCAAAGCTGTAGCATGGCTATCAGCTTTCACTACAAAACCTCTGGGAGAACATAAAATGGTTGTAAAAAATATGATGCAGAAACTGACGGAACAAGAAAGGATAAGTAAAGATATTCTGATTCAATTATTTGAAGAAACATTCAACGCAGGTGCACTATGCTGCAGAAACGCACCGGGATACCCTATCCTGTCGGCCAAAGGGAACCTCCCCTCTGTTCTTGGCTATGACACGGAGGAATCGCTGCTGCAGGATAATGCATTGTTTGTCGGCCTCGTCTATGAAGAGGACAAAGATTCCGTGATTACGGTAATCGAGAAAGCTGTTGCTGAAAGCAGCAGCTTTTCCATTGAATTCAGATGCCGTACCACTGGCGGCATGCCGGTGCCGCTGTGCGGTGCTGTCATTTACCTGAAAAATACCGGACATATACTCTTATCTTTTATCAAGACTGACGAGACTATCTGGGACCGGATATTCCGCCTGCTTCCATGCGGAATCTGCCGTGTAGCTGCGGATAATGTATTCACGATACTGCAGGCCAATGAAATCTATTATGACATATATGGGTACACGTCTGCAGACGCGGCGGCGGCCGGCTTCACGGATGAGAAGTTCATTATCCACCCGGATGACTTCGAGACGGTCCGGCATAAGGTGGCGCGCTGTCTGGAACTTATGGATAGCCCTACCTTTGAGATAGAGCACCGGGTAATTATGAGAGACCACAGTACCGGATGGGTGCTCGTCAAGGGATATATCGACAAGGCGGGCAGTGATTACTGTCTCAACTGCGTGCTGCTTGACATCTCCGACCGCAAGAAAGCGGAGGAAGAGCTGCGAATCAGTGAAGAGCAGAACCGGATTGCATTCCTGTCGACAGATAACTATATGGACATCTATGATGTAAAGACACATGTTCTGGAACATCCTTACGACGATGGCGAATATGAAAGGCCAAAACGGCTGGAAAATGTACCTTACAGCATAATCGCCGCAGGCCAGATTGAAGGCGACAGCATAAGGGATTATATGCAGTTGTTTGACTCAATGAATAGAGGGAATCCTGAAGGCCGATGCACGATACAGATGGCCGGCAGGGATGGGGGTGCTTTCGGCTGGTATGAGATAAAATACCGTCTGATTTTTGATAAATGTGGCAGCCCGGAACGCGCTATCCTTTCCTATAAAGATGTGACATCACAGCGGGAAAAGTCGTTTGCCTACGAGAAATGGAGCCGATTCTTCGAGCAGCAGAAAGCCAACAGCCTTGGCTATTATGAATATAATCTGACAAAGAATCTGTATGCCGGCAGCGAAGACAGCCTTTTGAACACGCTTCCAAGGCATATTCAAAGCTTTACGGAAGCTGTCAGCTACTATTTTGAACACTGTGTGTATGAAGAAGATCAGGAAAAATACTTGCGGTTCTACAGCCGCGACAGACTTCTGTCCGCATATTATTCCGGCACGAAGACGGATTATATCGAATACCGCCGTAAAAGGGACGGAGGCGCTATTTTCTGGGCGTCAGGAACGGTACAGCTCATATCCGATCCTTATACTGAAGATGTCCGCGCATTTATCCTTGTCCAGGACATAGATGAGAAGATACAGAAGCGTATCCGTCTGAAGAATCAGATTGAAATCGACTCTCTCACCACGCTCTTCAACAGGGGGACAGCCGTCAAGAAAATTACTGCCGGCCTGGCGGATAAGGACGCCGGCTCCCGCTCAATGCTTGCTATGCTGGACGTAGACCACTTCAAAGAAATCAACGACGCTTACGGACATCAGTTTGGGGACCGGGTGCTCGGCGATATTGGGAAAGTCCTGTCTTCGATGGCAGATACGCGTGATGTGTGCGGAAGGTTGGGTGGTGACGAATTCATCCTCTTCCTGACCGGAATATCTTCCACAGATGCCGCAGAAAGCAGGCTGCTTGATATAACAAGCTCCCTGAACATCGAATACGCCAATCCGGGCACCGCTGTCTCTGTCAGTGTAGGCGCGGTCTATCCATGCGGCGGCCTTACGTTTGATGTCTCCTATTCAGAGGCGGACGCCGCCCTGTATGAGTCCAAAAAAGGCGGGCGAAACCGATTTGTTCTTAAACGCAGAATCCCGTAACAGCAGGGAAGCGGATAGACGCTACTGTCCATCCGCTTCCCCGCAACATTTTTAGCGGTATGGCATCTTACCCGTTCTAAATCCTTTTTGTCTGTATATTATCATTTATTCTTTAATTTGCAAAACATATCTACTTATGATATGGCTCACCGTTCATAATCCGATAGCTTCGGTATATCTGCTCCAGCAATATGACGCGCATCAGCTGGTGCGGGAATGTCATATTGGAGAAGCTCAGCTTGTAATCAGAACGTTTTGTAACAGCCTCATGAAGGCCAAGAGAACCTCCTATGACAAACGTGATGCTGCTCGTCCCGTCAATCCCGAGCCTGCCAAGCTTGCGGGACAGGACGGCGGAATCTGGCTGCTCCCCATCAATCTCCAGCGTAATCACATAGTCTGTTTCTTTGATGTGCTTCAGCAGGCGCATAGCTTCCTTCTCTTTAATCTGGCACTCAAGCGCCTCTCCCGCCTTATCCGGCGTCTTTTCATCCTGGACCTCGATAATGTCCAGTCTGCAGTAGCGGCCAAGACGCTTCTTAAATTCATCGACCGCCTGCCGGTAAAATCTTTCCTTCACTTTTCCAACTGCAAGTATCGTAATATGCATGTACTTCATTTCCCTTCTTCCGTATATCACATACCTGTGGCACGATTATCTCTGTCGTATCAGCCAAGAGCCACATCGAGAACCATCATAAGCACGAACCCTAATGCAAATCCGATAGTGCCTATATTGCTGTGGCTTCCTTCTGCCGATTCGGGAATCAGCTCTTCCACCACGACATAGATCATGGCTCCGGCCGCGAACGCCAGCAGATAGGGCAGTATCGGCGTGATGTAGGCCGCCAGGAGAACGGTGATTCCCCCTGCTATCGGTTCCACGATTCCTGACATCGTACCGTACAGGAACGCCTTTCCTCTTCCGTTGCCTTCGCTTCGAATCGGCAGCGATACGATGAAGCCCTCCGGCAGATTCTGTATCGCGATTCCGATAGACAGCGCAAAGGCCCCCGCCACCGTGACATTGGTGTTGTGGGTCAGCAGCCCGGCAAACACGGCACCACTTGATATACCTTCCGGTATATTATGTATGGTGACCGCAAGCACGAGCATGGTGGATTTCTTCAGTGTACACTTTGGCCCTTCCGTCTCGTCGCACCCGATGTGCAGATGAGGGATAGCCCTGTCCAGAAGAAGCAGAAATGCGATACCGATGACGAATCCCACGGCCGCCGGTACGAATGCAAATCTGCCCATGGCTTCGGACATGTCCATGGCTGGTATGAGCAGCGACCATACAGAAGCAGCGACCATGACGCCGGCCGCAAATCCGAGCAGCGCTTTCTGAATCAACGGCTTCAGCTCTCTTCGCATGAACAGAACGCACGCCGCTCCTGCGGTCGTGCCGATAAAAGGAATCATCAGGCCCCAAAATATTGTCATATATATTAAACCTTCTTTCTTAATTGTAATTTTCCACATAATCATACCATATTCACCGGCAGCGGTATAGGGTAAAATTCAAGAAGAAAATGTGGCGTAAAAAAGGACCGCGGCGCCTTATTCAGGCAGCGGTCCCTTATACGTCATAACGGTGTTTTGTATTTATTTGTTGCTCAGCAGCTCATGGATTCCTTTCGCGCCTGCTTTACCGGCTCCCATTGCAAGGATTACCGTCGCTGCGCCTGTAACGGCATCTCCGCCGGCATATACGCATGCCTTTGTTGTCTGGCCGTTCTCTTCTTCTGCCACGATGCATTTTCTCCTGTTAGTCTCCAGCCCTTTTGTTGTGGATGCAATCAGCGGATTCGGAGAGGTTCCAAGTGACATGATGACAGTGTCAAGCTCTATCTCATACTCAGATCCCGGAATCTCCACGGGACGTCTTCTTCCTGAAGCATCAGGCTCGCCCAGTTCCATCTTGATTACCCTCATGCCGCATACCCATCCGTTTTCATCAACGAGGATTTCCTTTGGATTCGTTAGGAGGTTAAAGATGATCCCTTCCTCCATCGCGTGATGTACCTCCTCCACTCTGGCCGGAAGCTCGGCTTCGCTTCTCCTGTATACGATGTGTACTTCAGCGCCGAGACGGAGGGCTGTCCTAGCCGCGTCCATCGCCACGTTGCCACCGCCTACGACTGCAACTTTCCTGCCGGCTGCAATCGGCGTGTCATAGCTGTCATCGAACGCCTTCATCAGGTTGCTTCTTGTCAGGTATTCATTGGCAGAGAATACTCCGTTCGCAGTCTCACCCGGAATTCCCATGAACATCGGAAGGCCTGCACCTGAACCGATAAACACAGCCTCGAATTTTTCTTCTTCCATGAGCTGGTCAATCGTAGTGGACTTGCCAATTACGACATTAGTCTCAAACTTAACTCCAAGCTCTTTTACCTTTTCAATCTCTTTCTTAACTACCTTCTCTTTCGGAAGACGGAATTCAGGTATACCGTACACAAGGACGCCGCCAAGCTCATGAAGCGCTTCAAATACGGTCACGTCATATCCCATCTTTGCCAGGTCGCCGGCACACGTAAGCCCTGACGGGCCGGAACCGATAACGGCAACCTTATGGCCGTTCGTCTTTTCCGCCTTCTGAGGCTTGATATCATGCTCCAGAGCATAATCGGCCACAAAACGCTCCAGTTTTCCGATGGAGACGGGTTCCCCCTTAATCCCGCGGATGCATTTGCATTCACACTGGGATTCCTGAGGACATACGCGTCCGCAGATAGCCGGAAGCGCCGAGGACTCTCCTATCACCTTATACGCTCCTTCGATATCCCCTTCTTTTACTTTTGAAATAAATCCAGGTATATCGATTGCGACAGGGCAGCCCTGGATGCATTTCGCATTCTTGCAGTTCAGGCAGCGGACTGCCTCTTCCATCGCCTCTTCTTTATCATATCCGTAGCAGACTTCCTCAAAGTTAGTCGCTCTTACCTTTGCCTCCTGTTCTCTGACAGGAACTTTCTTCAATACATCAGCCATTAGTTGTCACCTCCGCAGTTGCCACATCCGCCGTGATGGGTGTCGCCTTCTCGTAATTTCAGCAGCGCTCGACCTTCCTGTGTCTTGTACATCTGCTGTCTCTTCATCGCCTCATCAAAATTGACGAGATGTCCGTCAAATTCCGGACCGTCAACACATGCAAACTTTATGTCTTCTCCCACATGGAGGCGGCATGCTCCGCACATTCCGGTTCCGTCTACCATTATCGGGTTCATGCTGACGATGGTCGGAATGCCGAGCTTCTTCGTCAGCAGACAGACGAACTTCATCATGATCATAGGGCCGATTGCCACGCAGACATCATATTTGTTCCCTTCTTCTACCAGCTTCTCGATCTTTGTCGTGACCATGCCTGCATGGCCGTATGTACCGTCATCCGTACAAGAATAGTAGTTGCCTGCCACAGCCTTCATCTCGTCTTCGAGGATGAGCATGTCTTTTGTTTTGGATCCTACGATGACATCCACATCCACTCCGTGCTCATGGAGCCATTTTATCTGAGGGTACACAGGGGCCGCGCCGACACCTCCGCCAACAAACAGCATCTTTTTATTTTTCAGGCTCTCGATGTCCTCATGTATGAAATCAGACGGGCAGCCGAGAGGGCCTGTGAAATCTCTGAAAGAATCTCCTGCTTTCAGTCCGGCCATCTTTTCCGTGGACGCGCCTACTGTCTGGAATACGATCGTGATTGTTCCGGCTTCCTTGTCATAGTCACATATCGTAAGTGGGATCCTCTCCCCTTTTTCATCCATTTTCACGATGACAAACTGGCCCGGCTCGCAATGCCTTGCGATACGCGGCGCTTCTACGTCCATAAGATAAATCTTATCAGCCGGATTTTCGGCTTTTAATATCTTGTACATCTCGTTTCCTCCTAATATTTAATACTTATTCCATAATAATGCATATATTACGAAATATCAAGTGGCTTATTTGCCTGGGTGACAAATATCCTCACTAAAAAACAGGCGCTTTACGGCACCTGTCTTCTATTTATTTATGTTAAAAATCGACTTCTGTTCCGTCATATATGCACGTAAATAACTTTTCCATGGCAGCCGGATCAATCGGGCGCGGGTTAGAACCTGTACATGCATCGCCGACGGCAAGCTCTGATATGTTTGCAATCTTTTCCTTAAACTCGTCTTCCAGGATGCCGAACTCCTTCAGTGTCTTAGGAATGTCGAACTCTGCATTCATGGCATCTATCTTCTTGCACAGGCTGTTGATCAGCGCTTGCTCAGATGTTCCGTCAAGCCCCATTCGGCGCGCGATTTCGGCATATCGGGACGCGGCCGCGGCATCCTTTGCATTATATTTGATCACATATGGCAGATACATGGCATTGGCACATCCGTGGGTGATATGGCCAGTGGAAAATGCCGCCCCCGTCTTATGAGCCATAGAGTGCACGATGCCGAGCAGCGCGTTTGAAAATGCCATTCCCGCAAGACACTGTGCATAGTGCATCTGTTCCCTGGCCGTCATATTTCCATGATAGGAGGCAGGCAGATAGTCAAGTACCATTTCAATCGCCTGCAGTGCAAGAGGATCCGTGAAAGCACAGTTCAAGGTTGAGACATAAGCCTCAATCGCATGTGTCAGCGCGTCCATCCCCGTATAAGCCACCTGCTTCACCGGGAGCCCTTCCACCAGTTCAGGGTCGACAATCGCCACGTCCGGCGTAATGTTAAAATCAGCAAGGGGATATTTTACTCCGGTTTCATAGTTTGTGATAACTGAAAATGCCGTAACCTCAGTTGCGGTCCCTGATGTAGATGGAATCGCCGCGAATTTTGCCTTCTGCCTCAGTTCAGGGAAGTTGAATGGAATGCAGAGATCCTCGAAGGTCGTGTCTGGATATTCGTAAAAAGCCCACATGGCCTTTGCCGCGTCTATTGGCGATCCTCCACCCATGGATACGATCCAGTCAGGCTCGAACTTACGCATAGCCTCCGCGCCTTTCATGACAGTCTCTACGGACGGATCTGGTTCCACTCCTTCAAACAGCTCAACCTCCATCCCCGCTTCCTTCAGATATCCAACCGCTTTGTCCAGGAATCCCTGGCGCTTCATAGAGCCGCCGCCCACGACAAGAATCGCTTTCCTTCCCTTCAGATTCTTCAATTCTTCCAGACAGCCTTTTCCATGATAAACGTCTCTTGGTAATGTAAATCTGCTCATTGTCCGCATCTCCTTTTGAATTATTTGTTAATTATTTATCAATATATGTATATTATAGTCCTGTTAAATAATTAACGCAATACCATAAATGGAAATTCTTGCATTTATTTTCGTACAATTTGATAAATTTTGAAAGGGGTCAGACCCCCGGCGTGCCGGGGGTCTGACCCCTTTCAAAATTCATTATATTGTCTGACAATTTATTCTGGTTCGTACATATAGTTTCTTGTCGTGACTCCGCTCGTACGTCCTTTGCCGTTTACAAGGACAGCCTTGAATATCGTCTCGCCCTGAGGCATGTCTATCGGACCTTCGTACTTTGTGGATGCGGTAGTCGGCTCGCTTTTATCCATCGTATAATAGGCTTCGTAGCCATCTGGCACTTTGATCTCTATCTGCATGGCCGTGCTGTATTGCCCTGTGGACGGGGATACGGCCGGGGCATCCTCTACCGGCAGCTCTACGGTAAATGTCTTCTTCACCGGCAGGCTTGGCACGCCCTCTTTGTTTACAGCGATAGCCGTGATGATGTTCTCGCCTTCTTCCAGATGGATCGGTTCTTTGTATTTCTCACTCTTTGTGTCAGGCTCGCTTCCGTCGGTCGTATAGTAGACCGCCTCTTCGTCAGTCTTGAGCGTAAGTTCCTGCACTTCTTCAAAGGTCTCTTTGTCGTCCAGGCTGAAAGAGGGTCCGTCTATGATATATCCGCCCAGCCTTTCCGCCACGTTGTCTGCCACGTCCTCGAGAAGTACGGGAATCTGCATCTTCTGGTCTGTATCCATGTAGAAGTCCACACAGGCTTCGTAAAGATCTGCATTTTTCGTCTGCTTGTCTATGGCATTTAAGAATACGTCTTCTGCCTTGTCCAGTTCATCCTGGGATATATATACTTTGGAAAGGCCCGTATAAGCGTCCGCTTTTTCCGGCTTCTTGGAAATGGCCTTTTTAAAATAGGTCTCCGCCTTTTCGTATGCTTTCTCTTTTTGTGCACTGTACCCTTTGTTCACGATGCCTTTGTAAGAATTCTGATAGCACACGATTCCAATCGCCACAGCAGCAACGACAAGCACAGCCAGGATGATGAGAGCTTTCCTGCGCTTTTTCCGTTTGAGGGCTTTCCGCCGCTCCATCTGCCTTCTGCGCTGCTCTTTTTCTGACATCATCCTGCCTGTCGTATTTCTGCCCGTATTCCGTCCGGTGTTCCGCCCTGCGGGGTTTCGTCCGGTATTCCTCCCTGCATTGGTGTTCCGCCTTGCGCCCGTGTTCCGGCCGGTGCCCGTATTTCTGCCCCTGGCGGTCATGTCTCCCGTAAACATGTCATAATCACTGTCGGACAAGGCACCTTCCTCATCATTGATAGACACCTTGATCTGTGCCGTAAGCATATCGTCTAAAGGATTATAGTCGGGAACAATGCGGACTTCCTTTCCACATGCTTCGCAATATAACATACCTTCCGGTATTTCGTGCCCGCAATACCTACATTTCATCTTTACGTTAACCTCCTACTTCCTTGCAGCCTCAACACAATTGCTCATCAACATGGCAATTGTCATCGGCCCAACTCCTCCTGGAACTGGTGTGATTGCCGCCGCTTTCTCTTTTACGTCGTCAAAATCGACATCTCCGCACAGCTTATTGTCTTCGTTCCTGTGTATTCCGACATCAATGACGACTGCCCCTTCTTTTATATACTCTGCTGTTATATACTTTGGTTTCCCAACTGCAGCTACCAGTATATCTGCCCTCTTTGTCACTTCCCTCAAATCTCTCGTCCTGGAATGCGCCACCGTCACGGTCCCGTTTTCCCTCAGCAGCAGCAAAGCCATAGGCTTACCTACGATATTGCTCCTGCCGACAACGACACACTCCTTCCCTTCTATCTCTATGCCGGAACGCTTCAGCAGCTGGATGATTCCCGCCGGCGTACAAGGTACAAACCCTTTTTCGCCGATACAGAGCCGTCCCGCGCTCTCCGGATGAAAGCCGTCCACATCCTTATCAGGATGGATGGCGCGGATAACCGCATTTTCATCGATATGCCCCGGTAACGGCAGCTGTACGAGTATGCCATCTACCTTATCGTCCCTGTTCAGCCTGTCAATCAGGGAGAGCAGCTCCTGCTCTGAGGTATGCTCTTCTAATTCATATGACAATGATTCGATTCCTACATAGTCACATGCCTTTTTCTTGTTTCCGACATATATGGAGGATGCCGGGTCGCTGCCGACCTGGATGACCGCAAGACAGACATGCCTGCCCTCTGCAGCCAGATACGCCGCTTCCTCCCTTAATTCATCCTTTATCTGTGCGGAAATTGCTTTCCCGTCGATTAACATGGCCATATCTTCTTAACTCCTTAAAATAATCCTACTATATTGCCTTCAGCGGACACATCGATGCCGTTTGCCGCCGGCACTTTCGGAAGCCCGGGCATCGTCATGACAGCGCCTGTCAGCGCTACGACAAATCCTGCTCCTGCACTGACATACACTTCTCTGATATGTATGTCAAAATCAGTCGGACGGCCGAGCTTCTTGGCATCGTCGGACAGGGAATACTGGTTCTTCGCCATACAGACAGGCAGATTCCCGAATCCCATAGCCGTAATCTTCGCAAGCTGCTTTTGTGCAGCCGGTTCGTATACGACGCCCCCTGCTCCGTAGATTTCTTTCGATATCGTCTCGATTTTCTCTTCCAGAGACAGCGTATCCTCATACAGAGTATGGAACCGGCTCTTCTTATTATCCAGCGTATCGATTACCTTTTCGGCAAGTGCGATACCGCCTTCTCCACCTTTTTCCCACACTTCTGACAAGGCGAATTCACACTCCTTTTGCTCGCAGAAATCTCGGATAAACTCATTTTCAGCATCCGTGTCCGATATAAATGAGTTCAAGGTTACTACTACAGGAATGTCATATTTTTGAATGTTTTCAATATGTTTTTCCAGATTTACGATTCCCCTCTTCAGGGCTTCTATATTCTCTTTTGACAAATCCTCTTTCGCAACTCCACCATTATACTTCAAAGCGCGCACAGTTGCAACCAAAACAACCGCATCTGGTTTAAAACCTGCTTTTCTGCACTTGATATCCAGGAATTTCTCTGCGCCGAGATCAGCACCAAAGCCTGCCTCTGTTATGGTGATATCGCTCAGCTTCAGAGCCATCTTCGTCGCCCGCACGCTGTTGCAGCCGTGTGCGATATTCGCAAAGGGTCCTCCATGGACGAGGGCAGGGGTATGTTCCAGTGTCTGAATCAGATTTGGTTTAATGGCATCTTTCAAAAGTGCGGTCATGGCGCCTGTAGCCTCCAGGTCATCAGCAGTTACAGGGTCGCCGGCAAAATTGTAAGCCACGATAATCCTTCCAAGCCTGTTCTTCAGATCATGTATATCATCTGCCAGACAGAGGATTGCCATAATCTCAGATGCAACGGTAATTACAAAATGGTCTTCCCTTACCATGCCGTCCATCTTGCTACCGAGCCCGACCACGATATTGCGCAGGCTTCTGTCGTTCATGTCAAGACACCTCTTCCACACTACCTGCCGTGGATCGATCTGAAGCGCATTCCCCTGCTGTATATGGTTGTCCAGAAGTGCCGCGAGCAGATTGTTGGCGGAAGTAATCGCATGGAAATCTCCTGTAAAATGCAGATTCAGATCCTCCATCGGCACGACCTGGGCATAGCCTCCGCCGGCCGCGCCGCCCTTGATTCCAAAGCAAGGTCCAAGAGACGGTTCCCGAAGCGCGATAATCGCCTTCTTACCGAGCCTGTCCATCGCCTCTCCGAGGCCTACCGTCGTCGTCGTCTTTCCTTCTCCGGCCGGCGTAGGATTTATCGCGGTGACAAGCACAAGCTTTCCATCCGGCCTTTCCTTTACTTTTTCCCAAATGTCGTCGGACAGCTTCGCTTTATACTTTCCGTAATACTCCAGCTCGTCTTCTGTAATTCCCACTTTAGCGGCAACATCTTTGATATGTGCCATATTAGCTTCCTGTGCAATCTGAATATCTGTCTTCATTTGTCAACCATTCCCTTTCCACTTTATTCTGTAAGCTTACTCTTCCATATAGCGTTCAAATTCATCTGCCGTCATAAGGATCTTCCTTGGCTTGGTACCTTCTTCTCCCCCTACGACGCCTGCTTCGCACAGCTGATCCATAATGCGTGCGGCCCTGTTGAAGCCGATTTTGAATGTCCGCTGCAGCATGCCGATGGATGCCTTTTCTTTTTCTATAATGAGACGGCCCGCATCCGCAAAATACGTGTCGCGTTCCTCCCCTTCCGTCGCTCCGGCGCCTGTAAAGCCTCCTGCCGCGCTCGTATTGACATGCTGCTCTATCTCTTCACTGTATGCAGCGTCTCCGTTACGGTCCTTCAGATATTCTACGACGCTCTGCACTTCCTTGTCCGACACGAAGGCTCCCTGCACTCTGGCCGGCTTCTGGTACCCGGAGGGATAGAAGAGCATGTCCCCTTTGCCGAGCAGCTTCTCGGCGCCGTTCATATCTATGATTGTCCGGGAATCCACGCCGGAAGACACCGAAAATGCAATCCTGGAAGGCATGTTGGCCTTTATCAGCCCTGTAATAACGTTGACAGACGGTCTCTGGGTCGCGATGACTAGATGGATTCCCGCCGCCCTTGCAAGCTGAGCGAGACGGCAGATGGCCTCTTCCACTTCTCCCGGCGCAACCATCATCAGGTCAGCCAGCTCGTCCACGATGATAACTATCTGGGGCATTTTCTCCGGCTTCCTGCCGTCTATCTCAGGCATATCAGGAACTTTGCCGTTATACCCTCTGATATCTCTCACGTTATATTCTGCAAACGCCTTATACCGCCGCTCCATCTCAGCAACAGCCCAGTTCAGGGCTCCCGCCGCTTTCTTCGGATCTGTGACCACCGGAATCATAAGGTGGGGAATGCCGTTATATACACTGAGTTCAACAACCTTAGGATCCACCATGATCAGCTTTACCTCATCCGGTGCAGCTTTGTACAGGATGCTCATGATGAGGGTATTGATACAGACCGACTTTCCGGAACCTGTAGCACCGGCCACGAGCAGATGAGGCATCCTCGCAATATCTGTGACAACCGCTTTGCCGCCGATGTCTTTACCGGCCGCAAAAGAAAGCTTCGACGTACTGTTTTTAAATTCTGCCGTTTCGAGCAGGTCCCTCAGCATGACAGCGGCATTCTCCTTGTTCGGAACCTCGATTCCCACGGCGGCTTTTCCTGGTATCGGTGCCTCAATTCTGATATCCGCGGCGGCCAGGTTCAGCTTGATGTCATCCGCCAGCCCTACGATCTTGCTCACCTTCACACCCATCTCCGGCTGGAGCTCGTAACGGGTAACAGCAGGTCCACAGCTTACATTCGTAACCGTCACATTCACCCCGAAGTTCTGAAGCGTCTGCTGAAGCTTCATCGCCGTCTCGCGCAGCGCCGCATCCGACTCGCCCGAATTCTTCTTTCCCTTCGACAGAAGAGAGACCGGCGGGTACTTATATGCCTTCTTCGGCCTTGCCTCGGCCGCGGCAACGCTTGCTGCTACTTTGGCAGCCGCAGCGGCTATGCCGGCCTTGTCATTCCCTTTCTCTGCCGTATGTACAGGCCTGTCCGTAGCAAAAGCCTCTTCTTCTGTCTCTGGCAGCGGCTCTTCCTGCAGATCTGCCGGTTTCGGCATCTCGCCGCGGTTGATGACGAACTGCGGCTCTTCTTTATTCCCCTGCAGCGGGTTGCCGGACGGCACCGCTGTCAATTCTTTGACTTCCGGCGATTTTTTGGCAATCGTAGTATCAAAAGATACTCCTTCCACATGATGGGCTGTCCGTTTCTTCTCCTCCTGGCGCTCGCTGCGCTTCCTATCTCTGTCTGCTCTTCTTTCTTCCGCCTGCTCCCGTCTCTTCTGCGCATCTCTCCTGGCCTTGTCATACGCTCTGTCACTCTGTTTCTTGACACCTTTAAGCGCAGACTTTCCGGTTATGATTACGATACAGATAATCATCAGTATAATATCGACAACATATGTACCAGCTGTTCCGATGGCCGGCACGAGCGCTCCCGCAAGAACCTCCCCCAGATCGCCGCCTCTGCCGTCTATCAGGTGCAGCAGAACACATACGAGGACAAGCAGTACCAGCCCCGTAACTGCCTTCATATATGCGGCAAAATTGCCTTTATTGGATACAATAAAGGCAACAAATCCAAACAGGACAAATGGGATTACATATGCTGCCCATCCAAATACATCCATCAGAAATGATGAAATGGCCGCTCCCACAAATCCGCCCATCCCAAAATTACTGATCAGTACCAGGATGCTGACAGCAAGTGTTGACCAAATGATGATCTCATCCCTTACAAAACTCTGTTCGCTGTTTTTTTTCTTTGTCTGCCGCGTATTCTTCCTCTTTTTTGACTTTACAGCCATAATATTTCCCCCTTATTTATTGGCACATACTATTTATAGTATAGCATTTTTAAAAAGGGCTGTCATTACATATTTTCGTGCTTTTTCTTCCGCTCCTCGTCTATCATTTCGTGCAATTTATGCAATGCATGGCTCATGCCGCCGACTTCGTCTATAAGCCCTTCCTTGACGGCATCTTCTCCCTCGAGCAGCGTGCCGACGTCTTTTACAAGTTCTGTCGGATTCAGCATCAGCTTCTCAATTCGTTCCTGGGTAATGTTAGAATGATCTGAAAGGAACCGTGTGATTCTGTCCTGTGTCCGGAGCATGTTCCGCAGGCTTTGCTCCACCCCGATGAACATGCCGCTGGAACGGACCGGATGGATTATCATCGTCCCGCTCGGCACGATGAATGAATACTGTGCCGACACCGCCAGGGGGCCCCCGATAGAATGACTTCCTCCCAGTACAAGTGACACGGTCGGTTTGCTGAGTGACGCAATCATCTCCGCGATAGACAGTCCTGCCTCCACGTCACCGCCGAGCGTATTCAGCAGGATGAGCATTCCTTCTATCTCTTCACTGTCCTCTACTTCTGCCAGCATCGGCAGCAGATGTTCGTACTTTGTTGCCTTCGTATTACCAGATACGGCCTCGTGGCCTTCTATCTCACCGATGATGGTCAGCAGCTTGATGTGATGGCTGCTTTTATTTTCATCCAGGTTGACGCTTCCCATCTCTTTAATCTGATCATTTTTCTGTTCTTCTTTCTCTTGATCTGCCATATAAAAACACCTCCATACCATTTTTAATAGTATGGAGGTGTTTTGCTTTTTTTATACTTGCTTTAATGCCTGTTCCAAATCAGCGATGATGTCGTCGATATTCTCTATGCCGACGCTGAAACGAATCAGATCCGGCTGAACGCCTGCTTCCATGAGCTCCTGCTCGTTCATCTGCCGGTGCGTGTGGCTGGCCGGATGAAGCACGCAGCTTCTCGCGTCTGCGACATGTGTCACGATGGCAATCATCTGAAGGCTGTCCATCATCCTTACTGCTGCGTCCCTTCCCTCTTTCAGCCCAAAGGTTATGACGCCGCATGTGCCGCCAGGCATATACTTCTGTGCAAGCTCATGGTACTTATCTCCCGGCAGTGCAGGACAGCTTACCCAGGCGACCTTCTCATGATTCTGAAGATACCTTGCCGCGGCAAGCGCGTTCTGGCAGTGCCGCTCCATGCGCAGGGCCAGCGTCTCCAGGCCGATATTGAGCAGAAACGCATTCTGCGGGGCCTGGATAGAGCCAAGGTCTCTCATAAGCTGTGCGGTTGCTTTCGTGATATAAGCGCCTTTTCCGAACCGTTCCGTATATACGATGCCATGATAGGTCTCATCCGGAGTCGTAAGCCCCGGAAACTTCTCTGCATGTGCCGCCCAGTCGAAATTGCCGCTGTCGACGATGGCGCCGCCCACGCTTGTGGCATGGCCGTCCATATACTTGGTCGTGGAATGGGTGACGATGTCCGCCCCCCATTCGAAGGGACGGCAGTTGACCGGCGTTGCAAATGTATTATCTACGATAAACGGTACTCCATGCGCATGCGCGGCTTTGGCAAACTTTTCAAAGTCCAGGACTACGAGGGCGGGATTGGCTATCGTCTCTCCGAATACGGCTTTCGTGCTGTCGGTGAAAGCCGCGTCAAGCTCATCCTCCGTACAGTCCGGATCCACGAATGTGGCGTCCACCCCCATCTTTTTGATCGTGTGGGCGTACAGGTTATATGTACCTCCGTAGAGTGCCGATGCGCATACGATGTGGTCTCCCGCCTCTACAATATTCATGATAGCGTAAAAACTGGCCGCCTGTCCCGAGGACGTAAGCATTGCGGCCACGCCGCCTTCCATATCGCAGATTTTAGCTGCCACGGCATCGTTTGTCGGATTCTGAAGTCTTGTATAGAAATAGCCGGACTCCTCCAAATCGAACAAACGTCCCATCTGCTCGCTGTTGTCATACTTAAATGTGGTGCTCTGGTATATCGGAAGAATCCTGGGCTCTCCGTTTCCAGGCTGATATCCTGACTGGATACATTTTGTTTCCATTTTGTAATTGCTCATACAAGTCCTCCTATGAATATAAGTATTTTTTCTGCAGACCGCGGACCATGCGTGTATACAGTTCTCTGCACTGTTCCTCTTCTCCGGCCTCGATACAGCTGATGCACGGGGCAAGGCAGTTCTTGTATAATTCCTCGTAGATTTCATCCGCATCCTTCTGCATATTGATAATCTGGACGATTCCAGGGGCGATGTCATAATACTCATCCACAAGCGCCCGTCCGTCCTCTGTGCTCATCAGATATTCGTCCCTGTATGCGCGCAGCGTCATCAGCTCATAACAGTCATCCGGCTTGTCCTGCCGCTCACAGACTGCCGTCGTGATGAAGCAGAAGCCTTTTTTTGAAGCCCCCGGCAATGTCATCATAGCTTGAATGCCCAAGAGTCAGTGTCGTGACGTGCTTTTCATTCCACACTTCCACCATACGTGACGCCACCTTTTCGCAATACTCGTTATGGGTATATGTAATCATCGGCACCACGTAGACCGCCATATTCATATTGTAGTCTACGGAATTCCTCTCTTTTTTGCCCTTTGACAGACCGTGCATCTTATCTACCGCATAGTCAGGGATGACATGGGCCAGTTCCTCAACTACGGAATCTTTCTCCTCGTCCGGAGCTTCCGCGCACAGGCGGGCGATATCCTCAACCGTGCCCTTGAACTTGTCATAGCCATCCTTGAAAATGCCTTCATATGTCTTGCGTTTAAAATGTTTGATCTGTGTCAGCATCTCTTGAAAGAGCTGGATTAGTTCCTGCTTTGTCTGTTCCATAAGTCTCCTCTCTGGCAATGCCCCTGCAACCAGGCATTGTTATTCGTCCCCGCTCAGCTATTCGTCCCAGTTGTGGTATACGTCTTGTACGTCGTCGTCATCATCCAGCATGTCCAGCGTCTTCTGGATGTTCTGGATGTCTTTTGAATCGGTGAGCTCTACGTATGTCTGTGGAATCATCGTCACTTCTGCCGCCGCCATAGGGATACCGGCCTCTTCCATTGCCAGCCGCACTGTGCTGAAGCCTTCCGGGGAGGTGACGATTTCGTAGCTGTCTTCTTCTTCGGCAAAATCTTCTGCCCCTGCGTCTAACGCCTGCATCATAAGATCGTCCGCATCACCTTCATATTCTTCTTTGGATACGATGATCTGTCCCTTTTTATCAAACATAAAGGACACGCAGCCCGGAGTCCCGACATTGCCGCTTCCTTTTGTAAATGCGTTCTTTACGTTCGTGGCGGTCCTGTTGCGGTTATCCGTCAGCGCTTCGACGATAATGGCTGTTCCGTTGGGACCATAGCCTTCATATGTAATATATTCGTAGTTAGCGGCATTTGCGTCACCGTCCGCCTTCTTGATATTCCTGTCAATCGTGTCGTTCGGCATGTTGTTAGCCTTCGCTTTGGCAATGACATCACGCAGACGGCTGTTGTTGGCCGGATCGGCGCTCCCGCCTTCTTTAACCGCCACGGCAAGCTCCTTTCCGATCTTCGTGAATATCTTGCCTTTGGCGGCATCATTTTTTTCTTTCTTATGCTTTATGTTTGCAAATTTTGAATGTCCTGACATGTTCTATATCTCTCCTTATACCTTATCTTTTCGCTGTTTCCGCACTTTTTCTATTCTAGCACTCTTCGTTTAGTTTTTCAATCTTAACTCTTTCGATTGTGTTATTATCTACGGAAAGAACAGCAAAGCGGTATCCGCCGTATTCTATGATACATGTCTCCTCTTCGGACGGAATCCTGTCGAGCTGGTCAACAAGAAAACCGTTGAGCGTCTCGTACTCTTCCTTTTCAAACGTCACCGGCAGCAGATCTTCCAGGTCCTCCAGATCCGTCATGCCGCTGGCAACGCAGCTTCCGTCCGGAAACATCTCAATGAGTTCTTCTTCGTCGTCATATTCGTCAAGAATATTGCCGACGATTTCTTCCAGTATATCTTCCATTGCCACGAGACCTGATGTCTGTCCATATTCATCCAGCACGATTGCAATGTGGTTCTTCTCTGCCTGCATCTCTTTGAACAGCGTATCGATGCTCTTTGTCTCCGGGATAAATGCCACCGGCCTTATGTAGTCGCCAAGCTGCCTCACCGGTACCTGGCGCAGGTCCTCATCGAAATAGCAGGTCATTGCTTCCCGAAGGTGTATCGTACCGATAATCTCATCAATATCATCTTCATATATCGGGAAACGGGAATAGCTTTCATCAAGCATAAACTGAAGCGCATCCGCAAGATTCTCATTCCCGTCAATAGCCACGATATTCTTCCGGTGAGTCATGATATCCTTTGCATCTTTATCCATATAGCGGAATATATTGCGAATCAATTCCGCCGCTTCCTTCCAGACACCTTCATCCTCGACGTCCTCTTTAATCTGAAATATCTGTTTCATCCTCTGAAACAAACTGCCTTCTTCCATAACTGCTTTTCTATACTCCTTCTACTATGTATGAAGCTCGAAGCTGATCTTCAGCGCCTCATCTACTTTGTTCATTATCTGTTTGTCAAGGTGGCATACCAAATCCTTGAGCCTCTGTTTGTCTATGGTCCTCACCTGTTCCAGCAATATGACTGAGTTCTTCACGATCTGGTATTTTTTTGCGTCAATCTCTACATGCGTAGGCAGCTTCGCCTTGTTCATCTTCGATGTGATAGCGGCACAGATGACGGTCGGGCTGTGTTTGTTCCCTACGTCGTTCTGTATGATTAATACCGGCCTGATGCCGCCTTGTTCCGAACCGACCACCGGACTCAGGTCTGCATAATATATATCTCCTCGTCTAACCTGCACTCTATTTCACACTCCATTTTCTTAAGATAAGATTAGTATTTCCATCTTTTTCAAATGTATTCTATAGAGCTGCAGTAATACCGGGAATTATGCGAAATAATCCATCTGTTCCACAACTTCACCGTGACGGATAAATTCTCTCGGAATTCTCTTCCCAAGGTCACATACGAATTCATAGTTGAATCTTCCGGAAAGCCCGCTCAAGACTTCGACCGGCAGCTTCTCATCTCCGTCATTTCCTACCAGTGTTACTTTATCTGCATACTTCACATCATCTATCTCAGTCGCATCTACCATAAACTGGTCCATGCATACACGGCCGAGAATAGGTGCCTTCTTCCCATGAATCAGGACATACCCTTTATTGGAGAGGCTTCTTGGATATCCATCTCCATACCCTACCGGTATCGTGGCTATCTTTGTCTTCCTGTCTGTTATATACGTCCCGCCATAGCTCACCGGCGTGCCCGCCTCGACCCACTTGACATGTGCCACATGGCTGATAAGCTCCATGGCCGGTTTCAGCGGGACATTCTCCTTGTGTACATCCTCAGACGGATACAGGCCATAGGTAGAGATACCGGCACGGACGAGATCCATGTTCGCCTCCCGTACATCGATGATTCCTGCACTGTTCGAACAGTGGTAATACTGGAACGTTACCCCTCTTTCTTCCAGTGTCTCCTTCATCCACACATAGTTTTTAATCTGTTTTTCCGTAAAAGACTTATCGATTTCATCTGCTTTCGCAAAATGTGTGTACATTCCTTCCATGACGAGGTTTGGCATCTCGCTTATACGCTCGATAATTTCCGCTGCTTCCTCCCCAATCATAAATCCAAGTCTTGACATTCCTGTATCCAGCTTAATATGAATATATGCCTGCTTTCCCATTTTGACCGCAAGTTCAGACACCTGGCGGGCCATTTCTTCTGTATACAACGTCATGCGGATGTCACCCTTTATCATTTCTTCCCGCTGATCCGGAAAGATGCAGCCCAGTACAAGCAACGGCTTTTCAATTCCGGCACGGCGCAGTACGGCAGCTTCGTCAAGCGTCGCGACCGCGAATCCCCACATGTAGTCTTTCGGGGAGAGCATTTTTGCTATCTGCACTGCTCCGTGACCATAGCCGTCCGTCTTCACGACACCGAGCATTTTCGCCCCTTCTCTGATATTGCGTCTCATCATCTCTATATTATATTCCACTGCATCCAGGTCTATCCTGGCGCACACCCTGTTATATTCTTTCATCTATCTGCCCTCCTGTTCTTTCATAGCCCGGCCTGCATACTCTATCAAATCAGAAGCCATGACGCTGTAGCTTCCCTTATCCAGGCTTGCAAGTTCCCCTGCCCTGCCGTGAAGATACGTTCCAAGCTCTGCCGCTTCTCTGAGACCGAGCCCCTGTGACAGCAGACCTGCTATCACTCCTGCGAGCACATCGCCCGCGCCTGCTTTCGCCATAGATGCATTGCCTGACAGATTCACATACGGCTGCCTTCCCGCCGACATGGTGACTGTCCGTGCGTCCTTCAGCACACAGGTGACGCTGTATTCTTCTGCAAATTCCCGCAGAATCTCCATTCTCTCTGACCTTAGCTCCGGGATGTCCTTCCCTGTCATACGGGACATTTCTTTCATATGCGGCGTGAAAATGAAGTTCTCATGACGCAGCCGTTCAAGATACTTCTTGTGGTCAGCAATCAGATTCAGCCCGTCCGCGTCTATCACACAAGGTACTTCTACATTTTCCATCACCGTTCTGAGTATCTTCCTTGATTTGTCGCTCGTTCCAATCCCGGAACCTACGCTTACTACGTCTGCCCGGTTCAGCAGCTTGAGCAGTTCGACTTCATCGTAAAAGTCATATGTCTTGATGACAGCTTCCGGCAGAAGCGTCTGCAATATGACGCGGTTGTCCTCTGACGTATATATCTGTACGAGCCCGGCTCCCACTGTATAAGCCGCCTTGGCGTTCAGGTAAGCGGCTCCGGACATGCCCCTGCTCCCTGCGATGATGAGCACCTTCCCATACGTCCCCTTGTTGGAATCGGCTCTGCGCTCAGGAAGGAGGCGTCTGTAATCGCTTCCTTCATATGTAAAGGCCGTACCGCTCTCTTTCTTGACTTCTGATGCATCTATTCCGATATCGGCAGTCTCTACTTCCCCCGCATATTCTTTTCCCGGATAAAATTCAAGCCCGAGCTTCCTCTCTTGGAACGTCACCGTAGCGTCTGCCCGGAAAGCTGTCCCCATGACAGAGCCGTTGTCCGCACATATGCCAGACGGAATGTCTACGGCCAGCCGGTATCCCTCTGAACGGTTCATGGCTTCAACGAGCTCCCTGTAACGGCCTTCAAGATTACGGTTTAACCCGACGCCAAACAATGCGTCCACGATGATGCTGTATCTTCCCTCTTCGTAATCTTTGGCAATCTCGGTTCCAGTCTGCCGTAAACGCTTTATCTGCTCCTTCGTATCTTTCGAACACTGTTCTTCATCCCCTGCGAGAACAGCTGTAACGTTATGTCCCTTTTCCGCGAGCAGCCTGGCGATGGCAAAGCCGTCTCCTCCGTTGTTGCCGGTTCCGCATACGATGCATGCTTCTGTCAGATCCAGCCCGCTGCCTTCCATGTAATTCACGCATGCCTCCGCGGCTCGTTCCATCAGTTCTAATGATGGAATCTGAAGCTGCTCAATCGTATATTGGTCCGCACGCTTCATCTGGGATGCATTCAACAGATATTTCATACCTCTCACCTCCTGTTATTTTGCCGGTCTTTTCTCATCTGTGAAAAGTTCCGGTATATAAAAGAACGTGTAAAGACAAGCCTGTTCTGCACATGCCCATCATTACACGTTTTTATACTTCTTTATTCTTTATCGCTATGTTCTTCGTTATAACGGCTTATATTATAGGAAAGCCTCATAAGGCTCTCGATAAGGTGAACATTTTCGACGATAATGTGGTCCGGCAGGTTCAAATCCGTATGTGCAAAGTTCCAGATTGCCCTTACTCCATTATCTACCAGGAGATTTGCGACTTCAATCGCCTTGTCCTTCGGGATGGTTAAGACAGCAATCTCAACATTGTTGTTCTGGACAAAGTCTTTCAGCTCATCCATCATACGAATCGGCACGCCTCTGATTGAAACTCCGTTCAACCTGGGATTCACATCAAAGATGCCTTTCAAGATAAAGCCCCGTTTTTCAAATGCAGCGTAATTCGCAAGCGCCTGTCCCAGATTGCCAGCTCCGATGATGACGATATTGTGATTTTCTTCCAGACCGAGAATCTTGCCGATTTCTGTATATAGATACTTTACATTATAGCCATATCCCTGTTGGCCGAACCCGCCAAAATTGTTGAGGTCCTGACGAATCTGGGATGCTGTTACTTTCATTCTCTTGCTCAAATCGTTGGATGATATTCTTTCGACTCCATTTTCCAGCAGTTCCCCCAAATATCTGTAATATCTTGGCAGCCTCCGAATCACCGCCTGAGAGATTTCTCTTTCTTCCACTAGCCCACTCACCTTCCTGTTACGTTCTAAAAAATATTATATAGAATTGTCACTTCAAAGTCAAACTTTTAGTTGTATTTTGTCCTATTTTCGATATAATGAATGTTAGCGGCGCCTGCTTTTAAAGCACTGCGGGACGCTGCAGGAGGACATTATGATACTAGCATGCCATGGAATAAATAAAGCATTTGGGGAAGATGTCATTGTGCGGGATGCGTCTTTTCATATAGAGGACTATGAAAAAGCTGCCCTTGTGGGGCCGAACGGCGCCGGCAAATCCACCCTGCTGAAAATGATAGTCGGTGAGCTTCCGGCCGATTCCGGGGACGTCATCGTCACGAAGGGCAAGACGCTCGGCTATCTTGCGCAGCATCAGGATATGTCGGGCGGCAGCACTATCTACGAAGAAGTGAAGACCGCTAAGGCTGAGGTCATCGAGACGGAACGCCAGATACGTGCGATAGAACTGGAATTGAAGCATCTCGAAGGGGATGCTTTAAAAGCGCGCCTCGATACATATAACCGTCTCACCGCCGCCTTCGAGCGCGCCAACGGCTATGCCTACGAAAGCGAGATTACCGGGGTTCTCAAAGGGCTTGGATTTGACGAGACGGATTTTGGCAAAAAAGTTGACACGCTCTCCGGGGGGCAGAAAACGAGAGTTTCTCTCGGCAAGCTTCTGCTGGCGAAGCCTGATATCCTTCTTCTGGATGAGCCGACCAACCATCTGGACCTCAACTCTATCGCGTGGCTGGAGACATATCTTTTAAATTACCAGGGTGCGGTGCTCATCGTCTCTCATGACCGGTATTTCCTGAACAGGGTCGTCACGAAGGTCCTTGAGATCGAACTGGGGGCACTGTCCGTCTTTATGGGCAATTACAGCCAGTATGCTGAAAAGAAGAAGTTGATTCGTGACGCCAAGCTGAAAGAGTACCTGAACCAGCAGCAGGAAATCCGGCACCACGAGGCAGTCATTGAAAAGCTGCGTTCTTTTAACCGGGAAAAGTCCATCAAACGGGCCGAAAGCCGGGAGAAGATGCTTGCCAAGATGCAGCCGGCGGAAAAACCTCAGGAAGTCAACGCAGAGATACATCTTTCTCTTGAGCCTTCCTGCGTAAGCGGTAATGATGTGCTTAGCGTAGAGCATCTGTGCAAATCTTTCCCGCCGCAGCATCTTTTTTCCGACGTCAGCTTTGATATCAAGCGCGGGGAACATGTCGCTGTCATAGGTGATAACGGAACGGGCAAAACGACTCTGCTTAAGATACTCAACAACGTGACCAGCGCGGACAGCGGAACATTTACGCTCGGAACGAATGTACAGATCGGGTATTATGACCAGGAGCACCATGTGCTTCATATGGATAAGACTATTTTTGATGAGATTTCTGATGATTATCCAGATTTGACTAACACGCAGATACGCAATATGCTGGCGGCATTCCTGTTCACAGGTGATGACGTGTTCAAGCTGATCGGCGATTTAAGCGGAGGGGAAAGAGGACGCGTATCTCTCGCCAAGCTCATGCTCTCGGAGGCGAATTTCCTCATTCTTGATGAGCCGACCAACCACTTGGATATCACCTCCAAGGAAATCCTGGAAAAGGCTCTGAACGATTACACCGGGACTGTGCTGTATGTGTCGCATGACCGTTACTTCATCAACGAGACCGCCACAAGGATTCTGGATTTGGTCAACCAGACCTTTGTCAATTATATTGGTAATTATGATTATTATCTTGAGAAGAAAGAAGAACTGACTGCAGTGTATGCAGGAACCGGGCAGACCGACGTTTCATCTGCACCGCCTGCAGAAGTGTCCGAGTCCAAATTGAGCTGGCAGGAGCAGAAAGAAGCCCAGGCAAAAGAGCGTAAACGCCAGAACGACCTCAAGAAGACCGAAGAACGCATTACCAGACTGGAAGAACGGGATGCTGAGATAGACACGCTCATGACACTAGAGGAGGTGTACACCAATTCCGTGAAGTGCCAGGAACTGGCAGCGGAAAAAGCAGCAATTCAGACAGAACTCGAAGAATTGTATATAAAATGGGAAGAATTGGCCGGATAATTTCATAGGGGTCAGACCCCTGTTAACACAGGGGTCTGACCCCTAACAATTCTGACAATTTATTTCCACGGACGTACTCTCCCAAGCCATCCCTTTTCTTCCCAGTACTTCTTATCTACTTCTGTCGTGCCTATTTTTTTCTGCATGATTCTCATGATGTGGAACAAGACTTTCGCCCGCAATGCCGGCGTCACCTTCGCCGCATCATGCTCTATCTTCAGTGCGAGATTATTAACCGCTGTCTCTATCTTCTCCCTGCTGCTGTCGTCTATTCCGGCGCCTAGAGCGATGCCGTAAGTGTATATCCTCGCCACGCCCCAGTATCTCAGGCTGTCTGTCATGTCCCGCAATGCTTTTTTCATTCCGCTTCCGGCGGCCGTGGTGATGCACACTGCCTGCTTTCGGAACATGGACGCTTCCGGGCGGTGCACCATCCACCGGTATCCATAGTGGTCCAGAAACGCTTTCAGCTGGCCAGGCACGTGATATACAATTACCGGAGCCGTGAACACGAGGAGATCCGCCTCGTCAATCATCTCTGTAATCCGGCGCATGTATATGAGGTAATCAGGGCATTTCTTCTCATCCTGGCAGATGCACACGGCACATCCCCGGCAGAATTCCGGCATATCCCTCGGCAGGAACAGCTCTTTCACCGTATCCCCCTCCGTCGCCGTCTTTTCTATAAACATCTTTCCTATCGTATATGTGGACCCCTTCCGCATGGTTCCGTTAATCATCAGTATATTCATCTCGGTTCTCCCCTTTTCGTCCTTACATCGGTGTCTTACTACTGTATACCCTTGTATTCGGGTACAGGCCTTCCGTCACTTTGGTACACCACAAAACACGATTTGGTACGTAACCTTTTTGAAAAGGATCACGTACCAAAATTAGTTTTTATGCGAGCTTTTCCGCGATTGCCTTTATAAATCCTTCGCTGTCCAGCACCGTCGGGTTCTCCATCGTCGTGATAAGTGCCAGGTCTTTTGTCATCCGGCCCTCCTCTATCGTATCTATCGTCGCCTTCTCAAGCCTGTCCGCGAACTCCATAAGTTCATCGCTGCCATCCAGCTCCCCGCGCTTCCTGAGCGCGCCGGACCATGCAAAAATCGTGGCCACGGAGTTCGTGGATGTCTCTTCTCCGTTCAGGTGCTTATAGTAATGTCTCTGCACCGTGCCGTGGGCCGCCTCGTATTCATAGTATCCTTCCGGGGATACGAGTACGGAGGTCATCATCGCGAGAGAACCAAAGGCCGAGGATATCATGTCGCTCATCACATCTCCGTCGTAATTCTTGCACGCCCATATATAGCCTCCCTCTGACTTCATGACACGGGCGACCGCATCGTCAATGAGCGTGTAGAAATAGGTAATGCCCGCCTCTTTGAACTTATCCTCATACTCTTCTTCAAAGATTTCCTGGAAAATATCCTTGAATGTATGGTCATACTTCTTGGAAATCGTATCTTTTGTGGCAAACCAGAGATCCTGCCCGATATCCAGAGCATAATTGAAGCAGCTGCGTGCAAAGCTCTCAATGGATTCATTGATATTGTGCATTCCCTGAACGATACCGGCTCTGTCAAATCTATGTACCAGCTCCCGGCTCTCAGAACCGTCATCAGCCGTATATACGAGCTCCACTTTCCCCCCTCCAGGTATTTTCATCTCAGCGCCTTTGTATACATCACCGTAGGCATGCCTTGCAATCGTAATCGGCTTCTTCCAGTTCTTCACGCATGGCTCAATCCCTTTGACTACGATAGGCGCCCGGAACACCGTTCCATCAAGGATGGCACGAATCGTCCCGTTGGGGCTCTTCCACATCTCTTTTAAATCGTACTCTTCCATACGGGCGGCATTCGGCGTGATGGTAGCGCACTTGACTGCCACTTTATATTTCTTCGTCGCGTTCGCAGAGTCTACCGTCACCTGATCGTCGGTTGCATTCCTGTGCTCAAGCCCGAGATCATAATATTCCGTGTTCAATTCGACAAAAGGTTCCAGCAGATTCTCTTTTATCATCTGCCAGAGGATTCTTGTCATCTCGTCACCATCCATCTCTACGATTGGTGTTGTCATCTTGATTTTTGCCATTTTTCTGTAACTCTCCTTTTCTTTTTACTCCTCTATGTGAAGGTTCTCCATCACCTTCATAATATGCTCGTTGGCGAGCCGTTCCGCCCTGCAGGCATCTTTCTGCCTGATAGCTTCCAGTATGGCCCGGTGCTCCTCTATGGACTTTTCCGCCCGCTCCTTCGCACCAACGGACATCGTTCTCGCCATCTGCACATATTTATGAAAATCAGATAATACATGTTCCAGTATACGACTATCTGACGCTTCATACAAGACTTTATGAAACTTTCCATCCAGTTCACTCACCTGCTCCGCCTGCTCGTTCCCCTTCTTCCTCAGATGGTATTCCGACAGCAGGATGATTTCTTCCAGCTCCTCAATCTGCTTCTCTGTAATATGCTCTGTCGCCCAATGTGCACAGAGCCCTTCCAGCATGGACCGGATCTTATAGATGTCATGCACGTCTTTCTGCGTAATGCCGGTCACATAAGCCCCTTTGTTCGGCACTATCGAGACAAGCCCTTCCAGCTCCAGCTGGCGCAGCGCCTCTCTGACGGGAGTCCTGCTGACCCCCAGCGTCTCACCTATCGTAATCTCTCTCAGCTCATCATGTTCTTTATATACCCCGGAGAGGATATCCTCTCTCAGCTTCTGGAACACCCTTCCCCGCAGCGAGCGGTCCTGATACTCTTCCATTGCGTCTTCTTACCCCCGATTCATTATTTAAGGCTGATGCCAAGCTGTGCGCAGGTGCTTTCAATGACACTTGTAAGCTCCTCGTCCGTCAGCACGGTGACACGTCCGTCCTCATACTCTTTGTCGACCCAGGCCTTTACCATCCCTACAAGCTCCGAGCCCTTATCTACCTGCATGGCACCGCGCAGGCGGTAATATGTATTGATCCAGTGGGCGATGCCCGCCAGGCCGGAAGTATTGGATACCGCTACGAGCGCAGGACGGTTTAAAAACTTCTCCGTATCAAATATATTATAAATCTCTTGATTTTTCAATAGCCCGTCTGCATGTATTCCGGCCCTTGTCACATTAAAGTTTTTTCCGACGAAAGGAGTCCTGGAAGGAACCCTGTATCCAATCTCCTTCTCATAGTATTCCGCAAGCTCCGTTATCGCTGTCGTATCCATGCCGTCAAGCGTCCCCCGTATCTGGGCATACTCGAATACCATAGCCTCGAGCGGAGTATTGCCGGTCCTCTCCCCGATACCGAACAAGGAACAGTTTACCCCGCTGGCACCATACAGCCACGCTGTCGTCGAGTTGCTGACGGCTTTATAAAAATCGTTGTGTCCATGGAATTCCATCAGGCTGCTTGGAACTCCGGCATGGACACGCAGTCCGTAGATGATGCCCGGTATCGAACGGGGAATCACCGCACCAGGATAATTCACACCATAGCCCATCGTGTCACATACACGTATCTTTATCGGTATCTTGTACTCCTCCATCAGATGCATCAGCTCAAGGCAGAACGGAATAACGAAACCGTAAATATCCGACCTTGTTATATCTTCCAGATGGCAGCGGGGACGGATCCCCGTCTCCAGGCATTCCCGTATTACAGAAAGGTAATGCTCCATCGCCTCGCGTCTTGTCATCTTCAGCTTGTAAAATATATGATAGTCCGAGCAGCTCACGAGAATACCTGTCTCTTTAAGGCCAATCTCCTTAACAAGCTCAAAGTCCTTCCTGCTGGCCCGGATCCAGCTCGTCACTTCTGGAAATTCATAACCTCTCTCGAGACATCTGTATACCGCGTCCCTGTCCTTGCCGCTGTATAAAAAGAATTCACACTGCCTTATCTTCCCTTTCGGACCGCCAATCCTGTGGAAATAATCGTACATGGACACAATCTGTTCTGTGCTGTAAGGAGCCCTCGACTGCTGGCCATCCCGGAAGGTCGTATCTGTAATCCATATCTCATCCGGCATGCTGTGCGGTACGATACGGTCATTAAAAGCAATTTTCGGTATCTCGTCATAATGAAACAAGTTGCGGAACACGTTGGGCTTCTCCACGTCCACAAGCGGATACATATGCTCCTCCAGCTGTAATAGATTCGTATGTTTGTCAAGATACACTTTCCTGTCTTCCATCATCATCTCTCCTTAAAATGAAATAGTACGGCACTTTAACGTGGTACCGCCTCAATATGTATAATTGTATACAATTATACATTGTATGTCAAGTCAAAAAAAGGAGGCAGGCTCTTACGACGCCTGCCTCCTTCCATCGTTACATTGCTGCAGCGATGGGCCTGCCTCTTCAGTTCAGCCTGACCATCCGGTATCCGATACCTATATGAGTCTGGATACACTGTGGCTGGCCGCTGTCCTTTTCAATTTTCTTCCTGAGGGAAGCCATATATACACGAAGCGACGACATATCGCTTTCGATAGCATTGGCCCACACCTTATCCAGAATAAACTGATACGTCAATACCTTGCCGACATTCTGAGCCAGAAGACAGAGAAGGCTGTATTCCAGCGGCATCAGATGAATTTCCTTTTCTCCTACATGCACGGTTCCCGCTCCATAATCAATCGTGAGGCTGCCATTGTGAAATATGCTCGCCTCATTGTCTCCCTTCTGTGTAAGATACTGTATCCGTCTAAGCGTAGAGCGCAGTCTGGCCAGAAGCTCCTCTACGCTGAACGGTTTGGTAAGATAGTCATCCGCCCCGGCGTCAAGCGCATCCACCTTGTCTCTGTCATCACTTCTTGCGCTGATTACTATGATGGGGGCGACAGACCATGTACGTATCTTCTTGATCACATCCACGCCGTCCATGTCCGGCAGCCCCAGATCCATAAGGATGATGTCAGGATTTCCTGAAGCTGCGGACATAACTGCCTGACCGCCGTTCACGGAAGTCATATACTTATAATTTTGAGATTCCAGTGTTGTCGCTATCAGATTTCTGACCGGCGCGTCGTCCTCTACCACAAGAACATAAGGTTTACCATCTGCTGTCATAGTATCACATCCTCCACTTCAAGTTCAAATCTGAATATCGTACCTTTCGGAACATTGTCATATACTTTTATCTCTCCGCCATGGGCATTGATAACCGCCTGGCAGAGCGTAAGTCCAAGCCCCATTCCACGCCTGCCGTCCGCCACCGAATTGCAGGACGTATAAAACATCTGAAACAGCTTTGGCTTCTCACTGTCTGGAATGCCCGGCCCGTTGTCGGAGACGGAGACGACCGCCCTGTCTCCGATGCGCTTCGCCCTTATCCATATCTCCGAATGGGGAGGCGTGTATTTGACCGCATTATCTATAAGGTTGATGATTACCTGCAGCATAAGCTTTACATCTATCCGGACCATCAGAAGTTCATCACACTCCACCCGGATGCTCTGCATCCTTCCCCTCCGGTTGACATGTTTGAGCGCTTCTGTGATGACATCTTCCACAATCTCTCCCTGTATGTTCAATTTCATGGAACCGTTCTCGATTCTTGTGACTGACAGAAGATTTTCAACGAGGTTGATAAGCCATATAGAGTCATCATATATGTCCTTATAGATAGCTTTTCTCTGCACAGTGCCTAACTGGCTGTCATTCCCCATCAGCGTCTCCGCGTTGCCCGAAATACTCGTCAGCGGGGTCCGCAGATCATGTGATATGGAACGAAGCAGATTGGCCCTCAGCTGTTCTTTCTGAAGCTTCATGTCCGCCTCTTTCCTTTCGATGATCAGCTCTTCCTTCTCCAGCGCAAATGCACATTCGTTTAATATCGCACCCATGATGCCCTCTTCAAACGCGGAGATGTCTCTGTGCTCCATATCGATTGCAACGACGGCAAATACTTTGTCTGTGCTGCGTACCGCCATGCACAGGCAACGGGCACCCGGGAGCGTCTGTGTGGAAAAACCGGCGTGTTTATTATTCCGGTACGTCCACTGTGCGACTGCCAGCTCCGAATCGCCCAGCGCGTCACTGGCTTCCTCATCTGCTTTGCACACGACCGGCCGGCTGTCCTTCCCTGGTTTTCCGAGATAGAAATAGACATTGCGCTCCAGCAGCATATTCAGCTGTTCCGCCGTCCGTCCAGCTATGTTTTCGAGGGAACCGGCGTCCTGGAGCTTACGGCTTGTCTCAAGAAGTATCTCTGTCCTGTATGCTTTCTTCGCATTCTGCTGTGCGTAATTCTTAACCTTTTTCGTCAGCGCTGAACTGATGACAGCGGTTATGAACATGACACAGAAGGTAATCAGATAACCTGGGTCGTTTACCTGCAGTGTCCTGTACGGCTCCGTGAAGAAAAAATTAAAGATGAGGATACTCATCACGCTGGCTATGATCCCCCATATCTGCCGGCTTGTGAATACGGCAGACATAAGGACGCCGATCATATACACCATCACGACATTGGCCGCGCTGAATCCAAAGAAACGGTTCAGCAGAAATGCTATCGCCGTTGAGCATAAAAGGCCCAAAGCACAGATTCCAGCGTCTGTCCATATCCGTTTCTGCTCCACAGCCGGCTTCTTCCTTTTCCTCACCGATTTATACTTCCTGTCATATGCATCCGGAATCAGAAAAATCTCCAGAGACGGGGCCAGCCTGCTCAATTGTTCTGAAAAGCTGTCTTTTATGAACAGAAGCCTGCGCTTCGTATACGTCCTGCCAAGCACAATCTTCGTGACACGTGCAACTTCTGCATAAGCTGCAATCTCTTCCACGATATCGCTGCCGTACGAGGTTACGACCTTTGCACCGAGCTGTTCTGCCAGACGGGTATTCTCATTGAGCTGCCGGATATCCTCCCTTGACATCTCAGACGCTTCCGGCGTCTCTACATAAAGTGCCGTAAACTTTCCATGGAAAGCCACTGCCATTCTGGATGCCTGCCGGATTACCGTACCATTGGACGGTGACGGCGACAGGCAGATGAGGATATGCTCTGCCGTCTCACGCTTGGAATGAGCCATTGCTGCCTGGGCAAGATTCACGCGGTCCGCCATTCTTCTCAGGGCAATTTCCCTCAGAGAGAGGAGCTTATCTTTTGTAAAAAAATTGTACATCGCCCTGTCTGCCCGGTTCTCCCCGTATATCCTGCCCTTTTTCATTCGCTCCAGGAGTTCCTCTGGCTCAATATCAACCAGCTCTACCTGTTCCGCTTTGTCGAACACCGAATCCGGGATGCGCTCTCTTACGACAATCCCGGTTATTCCTGAGATGGTGTCATTCAGACTCTCTACATGCTGTACATTGACTGTCGTATAGACATCGATACCTGCCTGAAGCAGTTCCTTGATATCCTGGTACCGCTTTTCATGACGGCATCCTGCCGCGTTCGTGTGCGCGAGCTCATCTACAAGAATCAGTTCTGGCTTCCGCTCAAGCGCTGCCTCCAGGTTAAATTCTTTCAGCGCCAGCTTATGATACTTCAATTCTTTCAGCGGCAGCATCTCCAGCCCTTGTGTCAGAGCCATCGTCTCCGCTCTCGTATGAGGTTCGATATAGCCGGCCACTACATCTATTCCGGATTCCTTCGCTTTCTGCGCAGACTGCAGCATGGCGTAGGTTTTCCCTATGCCCGCCGCATACCCAAAAAATATCTTCAGTTTACCACGTCTGGGCTGTTCTTTTCTTTCTTCTGATTCCATCTTTTTCACCTGCGTATATCTTACTTCAAAATATCATGCGGCGCAAGAATTTTTAGGTTTCTAAGCAGCGCCTGCCTTCTTTTGGTGTACAGTCAGCAGGCTCTTCAGGAAAAAACTCGTCTTCTGGACAATTCCCGGTTCTCTTTTCGGCATACAGTCTTCCATCGTATAGGCGGGCTCTACCTCTCCTTTCCTGTCATAGATGGAATAGGCGTCCATATTACGGTTCGCCGGGACAAAAGTGGAGTCCAGCGACCATGCTGCGCGGAAATGCTTCATGGCCTCCGGATGCTTCCCCTGTTTTTCCAGCACGATACCCATCAGATTGTGTGGAACAGCACTGTCGGGATACATTTCCATATATTGGGGAATCTCCTCCATGCAGGCCGCCCAGTCATCCTTCTTGACATATTCCTTTATCAATCTGCAAAGATTGCTCAACTCCTGCTCTTCTCTGCTCATCTGATCCTTTTCACCGTTTTTCATGTATCATTACCTCCTGAACTTCTTCCTTCTTTCTAAACAAATCATAACAGGTGGGAGATAAAATAGGTGTTAAAGGAGATGCCTGATATATTAAAATAGTATTAAATTAGCCGCAGTGGGACTGGTTTCCAATCCCTTTTCTAAAGGAAGTGATAGCTGAGACGGGAAAGCATCCGGCTTTCCCGTCTCAGCTATCTGGAGTCTGCGTTCTTCGCATCTTTTATCTTACAGCCTGTTTTCTACTTCTTTACCTCCCCCTCCTGTTTTCAAATCGTATCAAAGTCTTCAGATAATGCATAAGGCCTTCATAGCGCAGATCCAGATCTTCGCTGTTCTCCACATAGTCCAGACTCATGGCCGCCGCGCTTAGGAAGTCCTCTGTCATGTTCATCCTTTCCCTCTGCAGGAATTCAACCTTTTCCTCTTTCGTATCCAGATCCAGAAACTCCATAATCAGGCTCCGTTCTTCCCCGATCGGATCTCCATCCTCTCCTTCCAGCTGGAAGCGGAACTCCTGTGCCGTGTCCGGATATTTCTCTCTGTCCACCCTGCTCATGAACTGCTCAAGCGGTCTGGCGTATACCGGATGTTCCCCGTACAGCCCTTCATAGACGACAAGCTGCTGGGCAGTTTCAGAATGGGATGCTACCGCCAGAACCTGATATCGGTTTCCTTTGAAGTGACGGTAGCATTCTCCCTTCTGTGGAATGTGATGTTCCATATGCATATCCCCTTTACATTAATATAATTTTGCACCGATTTCTCTTGGGCGGAATCCCTCGTCTTCCAGCGCCTGCATAATCTCATGCTTATGCTCTGTACCGAATGCCTCCATAGTGATACGCAGTTCCACAGCCGCATTTCGGTTCGTGCTTACAAACTGGTTATGTTCCAGCTTGATTACATTTCCCTGGGCGTCTGCTATCGTGGAAGCGACGCGCACGAGTTCACCCGGCTTATCCGGAAGGAGTACAGATACGGAGAAGATACGGTCTCTCTGTATAAGTCCGTGCTGAACGATAGAGGACATCGTGATTACATCCATGTTGCCCCCGCTTAAGATTGCTACCGCCTTCTTTCCCTTTAAATCCAGCTGTTTCAGCGCGGCTACGGTGAGCAGCCCGGAATTTTCCACGACCATCTTGTGGTTCTCTACGAGATCCAGGAATGCGCCAATCAGCTCGTCATCTTCCACCGTAACTATCCGGTCCACATTCTCCTGGACATACGGGAATATCTTTTCACCGACCCGTTTTACAGCCGTGCCGTCTGCTATCGTATTGGCGCTTGGCAGCGTGACAGGGGCGCCTTCAGCGAGCGCCGCCGTCATGCTGGCTGCCTGTGCCGGTTCTACGCCGATTACTTTGATTTTAGGATTCAGCATCTTTGCCAGGGTAGACACACCCGAGATCAGTCCGCCCCCGCCGATCGGAGCCAGTATGTAATCTACCGTGGGCAGCTCCTGTACGATTTCCATCGCAATGCTTCCCTGCCCGGTTGCAACGTCAAGGTCATCAAACGGATGGACGAACGTATATCCATTCTCCTCCGCAAGTTTTAAGGCATGCTCACACGCGTCATCGTAGACATCCCCGTGAAGGATTACTTCGGCACCGTAGCTCTTTGTACGGTTTACCTTGATGAGCGGGGTCACTGTCGGCATTACGATGGTCGCTTTACATCCATATTTTTGCGCCGCGTAGGCAACTCCCTGGGCATGGTTGCCTGCAGAGGCGGTAATCAGTCCCTTCCCACGTTCTTCTTCTGACAGGGTACTGATTTTATAATAAGCACCTCTAACTTTATATGCACCTGTATACTGCATATTCTCAGGCTTCAGGTATATCTTTCCGCCGCTTGGCTGGCTTAGATATTCACTGTAGACCAGTTTGGTGGGATTGGTTACATTTTTTACGAGCTCGCTTGCCTGCTCGAATTTCTCTAGTGTCATCATACGAATACCTCCCTTTTTTCTCGTATTTATTCTTCCGGCTTTTCAGTCGTGAATAACGCGTTAACAAATGCATCTGCATCAAATTTCTGCAAATCTTCTATCGTCTCTCCCACACCGATATATTTGACCGGTATTCCAAGCTCTGCCTGGATAGCTACCGCGATTCCTCCCTTTGCGGTCCCGTCCATCTTCGTCAGGATAATTCCCGTGATGTCGGCGACTTCATTAAACTCTCTGGCCTGCATGAGAGCATTCTGTCCGGTCGTTGCATCGAGCACGACCAGCGTCTCTCTGTATGCACCGGGGAATTCCCGATCAATAATACGGTTCATCTTCTTCAGCTCTTCCATGAGGTTCTTCTTATTGTGGAGCCTGCCCGCCGTATCGCACAGGAGCACATCTGCGTGACGGGCTTTTGCCGCTGCCACCGCGTCATATACGACAGAAGCCGGATCTGAGCCCTCCTGCCCGCCAATCAGTTCCGCCTGCGCCCGGTCTGCCCATTCCTTCAGCTGCTCCCCCGCAGCCGCGCGGAACGTATCCGCCGCCGCAAGTACCACTTTTTTATGTCGGCTTCTGAGCTTTCCTGCAAGTTTTCCGATTGTCGTCGTCTTTCCGACGCCGTTTACACCGATGACCATCACGACAGAAGTCTTATCTTCAAATTCATAAGCTGTCTCTCCGATATCCATCTGCTCCTTGATGCTGTCAATGAGGAGCCGGCGGCATTCGGAAGGCTCTTTAATATGCATGGCCCTGACCTTTTCTCTCAGGTCTTCCAGTATGCCGTCAGTTGCCTGAACCCCAAGATCGCCCATTATGAGCACTTCTTCCAGCTCCTCATAAAATGCTTCATCAATCTTGGAAAATCCACTGAAAATGCTGTCCATGCCTGAGATGATGTTATCTCTCGTCTTCGTCAGGCCTGATACGAGCCGGCTGAAAAAGCCTTTTTTCTCTTCAGATTCCTTCATTTCTTCTATAATTACTTCCTCGGACATAAACCCTCCTATTTATCCAGCTGTTCTTCCAGAAGGCTTACGGATACCATCGTCGATATACCTTTTTCCTGCATCGTAATTCCGTAAAGCCTGTCTGCCGCTGTCATCGTTCCTCTTCTATGCGTGATAACTATAAACTGTGTATTCTTCGTCAGTTTATGCAGATATTTTGCAAATCTTACGACATTGCTGTCATCGAGAGCCGCCTCAATCTCATCCAGAAGGCAGAATGGCGACGGCTTCAGGTTCTGTATGGCAAATAGCAGGGCAATTGCAGTGAGCGCCTTCTCACCACCTGACAGCTGCATCATATTCTGCAGCTTCTTCCCCGGCGGCTGAGCGATGATCCGGATTCCAGCTTCCAGGATATCCTCATCCTCCATCAGCTCAAGGGTTCCTTTCCCTCCGCCAAACAATTCCTTGAACACATGGTCAAATTCTACCGATATCAGGTCAAACTGCTCCCTGAACTGCCTGCGCATGGCCTCGTCAAGTTCCTCTATAATCTGTAAGAGCGTAGCTTCTGCCTCGACGAGGTCATCATGCTGGTTTTTCAGGAACTCATATCTCTCCGACAGATTCTTATAATCCTCGATGGCATTGACATTGACGTCGCCTAGTCCCTTGATTTCACTCTTCAGCACCTGTATCTGCTTTTTCATCATTGCAAGGTCGGTAAGCGTCTCATCTCTTATCTCCTGCGCGTGGTTGTATGTGACCTCGTATTCTTCCCACATATAGTTCATCTGCTTTTCAGAAGCTTCTTCATAACTTTCCTTCTGGCTCTCAAGACGGAATATTTCCTTATCCAGCTCTGACATATGGCTGGACAGGTCTTCCCTTTTCTGGAGGAATACTTTATGCTTCTTGTTCAAGTCTTCCCGCTCCTGCTTGAACCTCTCAATTTCCTGCTGGATTTCGACGAACAGCTCTTTTGAATTCAGTATGGTGCCCTTTAGATCTTCAATCTGTTCCTGCTTTTCTTCTATTTCCCTGGAAGTGCCGCCTTTATTAGCCTCTAGCTCGCTCAGCTCTTCCTGGAACTTGGCGATCTCGTCCTGGATACGTCCGGTATTCTCAAGCAGGAATGCGTGTTTCTGCTCAAGTCCCGCATAAGCCAGATGAATCTCTTCCGCGGCTTTCTGCTTCCGGCTCTCCTCTTCCCGCACGCCTTCCAGCGTCTTCTGCTCTTCCTCTATCCTGTCTGTGAGCTCTTTTTCTAGACTCTCCGAAGTATCAAGCTCTACATTGATGGACTCCTGATTGTCGATGATATCCGTTATCTGCCCATCCAGTTCCTCGGCTTCCTTTGTCAGGGCGGATGCAGAATTTCTGGCGGAACGGATTCTAGCCTCCGCCTGGTCTACATTCATCTTCGCCGTATTCTGGATGACATATGCTTTCTGCAGCCTGCTTTTCAGTTCTTCCAGCCTGTCATAATACCCGGAGCGCTCCTGCCGCAGCGCATCGGAGGATGCCTCCAGCTCGTCCATCTCTTTCTTGAGCTGTCGGACCGTCTTTTCAAATTCTTCTATCTCACGGCGCCTGCTCAGCAGATTGCTTGAGTTCTTGAAGGCGCCGCCGGTCATGGAGCCCCCCGGATTGATCAGCTCTCCTTCCAGCGTTACGATACGGATAGACTGCCTGTACTTGCGTGCGATGGCTATGCCGTGGTCGATGTGGTCCACGACGAGCGTTCGCCCAAGAAGATACTCTGCCAGCCCTTGGAACCGTTCCTCTGTCATGACGAGCTTATCCGCCGTACCGATCACGCCGGGTTCTTTCAATGCCTCCTGCCTGTAGATTCCACCGTTGGCCTTGATACTTGTGAGCGGAAGGAAGGTCGCCCGCCCGAACTTGTTCTGTTTCAGGTACTGGATCATGCGTTTCGCCGTGTCCTCATCTGCGGTGACAATGTTCTGTATGCTGCCGCCAAGCGCAGTCTCTACGGCAATCTCATATTCCTTGCCGACTTTGATGATGTCCGCCACCACACCGAGAAGCCCTTTTTCCTTTTCCCTGTTGTCCATCACCTTCCGGATGCTGTTGCCGTAGCCGTCATACCGTTCCGTGATATTCTTTAGAGACTCCAGCCTGGACTGCTCCCTGTGGTATGCGGTCTGTCCGATTCGGAACTGCTCGGTCTGTCCCGCAAGCTTATCCTGAAGCTCCTTAATCTTGTCGTCGTATGAACTGCTCTCTTCGGTCAGCTCGATAATCTGGCCCGAAATCTCCTCAAGCTCTTTTTGGAACCCCTCCAGATGCACTTCTTGTTCGGATGCCTCTTTCACAGACTCTGCAGCCTGTTCGGTCATCTGGCTTTTTCTCACCTGTATCTGCTCCAGCATCGTATCATAACGCTGAATCTTGGCCTTGGTGGAAGCTCTGTTGTTGAGCAGTTCGATGATGTCCTTCTTATTGCTTTCTATAGACGCCGTCAGCGTAGCGATCTTCGTCTCCACTTCAATGAGCTGTGCTCTGGCGTCACGTTCCAGCCTTCCTTTTTCATCCAGTTCCATCTGGATGCTCTCCTGCTCTTTCACAAGCTCTGAAAGCTGCTGTTCCCTCTCCGCAATCTCACTCTCAATCGTCTTGGCCCGCTGGTCATAGTGTTCATCATTCATATGCGCGCTGTGGATCTGTTCCTTCAATAGTGCTATCTGGTTCTCAAGCTGCTGTTTCAGCATATTTGTCTCATTCAGCTGGCTTTTTGCCTTTTCAATCGATGCGTCGATACTGTCTACCTGTTCTTCCACCGATTCATACTCTGCCTTCATTTCCGCATAACGGCCGCCGGCCTCGTCAAGCTCTGTACGCGCGTTTTCAAGCTTGCCGTCTATCCCTTTTATCTGCTCGCTTAGCCGTCTCGTCTCCAGCAGAAACATATTGATGTCATACTTCTTCAGCTCTTCCTTCTTCTTCAGGTATTCTCTTGCCTTTTCCGCCTGCTTCTCCAGCGGTCCCACCTGCTTCTCCAGCTCTGACAGTATGTCATTGACCCTGAGAAGATTCTGCCTTTCCTCTTCCAGCTTCTTCACGGACATATTCTTGCGCCGCTTGAACTTCACGATGCCAGCCGCCTCGTCGAACAATTCCCGGCGTTCCTCCGGCTTGCCGCTCAATATCTTATCTATCTGTCCCTGTCCGATGATCGAATATCCTTCCTTCCCGATCCCGGTATCGTAGAACAGCTCGTTGACATCCTTAAGACGGCAGGCGCCGCCGTTGATCAGATACTCACTCTCTCCTGAACGGTAGAGCTTTCTGGCCACCGTCACTTCCTCGTAGTCTATCGGCAGATGGTGGTCGGAATTGTCCAGAGTGATAGCCACAGATGCATAGCTCAGGGGCTTCCGGTTTTCTGTGCCTGAGAAGATGACGTCCTGCATGCTGCCTCCGCGCAGCTGCTTGACCCTCTGTTCGCCGAGTACCCACCGGACCGCATCCGCGACGTTGCTTTTCCCGCTCCCGTTCGGCCCTACGATGGCTGTTATGCCGTTGTGGAAATCAAATTTTATCTTATGTGCAAATGACTTGAATCCCTGCACTTCTATGCTCTTTAAATACATACTCCACCTACTTTATGTTCTTCTCGTGCAGCTTCAGAATGCTTTGATAGGCAGCTTCCTGCTCGGCTGCCTTCTTCGTCCGTCCACGTCCTGTACCGTACGCTTCCTCTCCAATGTGCACGGATACAAGAAAAGATTTGTCGTGGTCAGGCCCCTCTTCCCCAATAAGATGATAGGTTATCACATCTTTAAAGTTGGCCTGTACGATCTCCTGCAGGATAGTCTTGCTATCAAAAAAGAGTTTCTTATTCTCCAGGTCCCTCAGAATAAACCGTTCGATAAACTCTTTCGCATTAGCAAAACCACCATCGATATATATAGCTCCAATCAGCGCTTCCATCGCGTCAGACGTGATAGACTCTCTCTTACGTCCTCCCGTCGCATCCTCGCCCTTTCCCAGCAGGAGAAAATCTCCAATCTGTATCTCTCTGGCGCAGAACGCCAGCGCAGGTTCACACACCATTCCGGCTCTCGTCTTGGTCAGTTCCCCTTCCGGCATCTTCGTGTGTTCATAGAACAAGAACTCGCTGGATACGAGTTCCAGCACCGCATCACCGAGGAATTCGAGCCGTTCGTTACACTCATACTTGTGCAGATGCTGTTCATTGGCATATGAACTATGCATCATGGCCTTTTTCAGCAGGCCGAAATCCTTAAAAGTGTAGCCGATTCTTTTTTCCAGTTGCCTCAGATCCTGATTCATATAGCTGCTCTCCTCATAATGCGAAAAAGCCCTACCGGGCTTTTTCGCATCTTATATGCCTAGTTATTTGTCGCGTTTTTAATCTGTTCCACCGCATCGCCTACGGATACAATCTTCTCCGCATCATCATTATCGATTTCGATATCAAAGGTCTCTTCTATTCCCATAATTATCTGGAAAATATCTAAGGAATCAGCCCCCAAATCATCCACAAAAGTCGTCTCCATTGTAATGTCCCCTGCCTCAACATTCAATACATCTGCAATGATTTCCTGTAACTTTTCAAATTCCATACCATTTCTTCCTTTCTTATTCCATAGAGTAGTCTTTATTCAGCGGATGCAGCATCCGTTTGAATACAATTTTTAATCTTTTCATTAATTCTCTGCCGCTTAAATGTAACACACTGTATTAATGTATTCGTGACTTCCTTGGACTTTGAACTTCCGTGTGTCTTTACCACCAGCCCGTTCAGGCCAAGCAGCGGCGCTCCGCCGTGCTCGCTTGCATCAAACGCCTTAAGCGTCTCCTTTAAGGCCGGCTTTACGAGCAGTGCCCCGATTTTGCTTCTCAGGCTTGTCATCATTCCTGCTTTCACTTTTTTGATCAGGACATCTCCCACCCCTTCATAAAGCTTAAGTATGATATTTCCCGCAAAAGCCTCGCACACGATGACGTCTGCCGCCCCGTGAGGGATATCCCTCGCTTCGACGCTGCCGATAAAATGAATGCCTTTTGTCTCTTTCAGCAGAGGGAACGTCTCTTTGACAAGCGCGTTGCCCTTCTCTTCTTCCGCTCCGATATTGACTATCCCGACCCTGGGACGTTCCACACCTAATATACTCTCCATATATATGGATCCCATCTTAGCAAACTGTACGAGATGTGATGGCCTGGCATCCACATTGGCGCCACAGTCTATCAGAAGGGAAACCCCTGTTTTCGTCGGGATGAGCGGCGCAAGCGGCGGCCTCTCTACTCCCTTGATTCTTCCTACGAGCGTCTGTCCCCCGACGAGGATGGCGCCCGAACTTCCCGCTGACACGAAAGCGTCTGCCTCACCCGCTTTTACCATCTTCATGCCGACAACGATGGAAGAGTCCTTTTTTCTACGTATGGCGTTGACCGGGGGTTCTGCCGTCTCTATCACCTCTGTGGCATTCACAATTTCAATCTGGTCTCTGTCGTAAATACAGCCATCCAGCTCCTTTTGGATGGCCTCTTCCTTACCGACGAGATAAACTTTGATGCTTTTCTCTCTGGCAACGGCATCTACAGCACCCTTGACCATCTCGCCCGGGGCATTGTCACCGCCCATGGCATCCAGCGCTACTCTTGTAATTTCTGTCATTCTTTCTTCCTCCCAGCACTACTAGGATTAATTCTACTAGACATCCCTCTAAAAATCAATCATTTTGTGAAAGAATTACGCGCCATATCTTCCATCTTCTGAATCCTTGCAAATACGAGTGCCGCCTCCCCGAGCATTGCACATATCAAATCATATTCGAAAGTACCAATTTCCCTTCTTTCCTCCAGTATCATCCCTATAACGGCCGACACGTTGTCGCTGTCCATGACCGGGAGATAGATGGCCTTCGCGCTCGGAAGCGTATGTGTCGTACATCCGGCCCGGTGGCCGTTTTCAAACACCCAGGCAGCTACCGCGCGTTCCTCTTTAGAAGTATAGTCTTGAATCAGCCTTTCCCTGCATTGGCAGCCAATTCCACTTCTCAAGTAGACAGAAGGCTCCTGTATCTGTCCGTCGTTCTTCATATACACGATGACAGTAAAGTTCATAAGCTTCTGTATCTGCGATGCCAGCTCATCGCCAATCTCTTTTCGGTTTTTTACACGTCTTAGCTTCTTGCTGTTCATGAGCAGTATCTCCGTGCGGTATGCGCGCTTGGCATTTTCCTCATTCTGCTTCTGTATCTTCGACATGTTCCACGAAGTCAGGAGGCTCACCGCGAACATCATGGCAAAAGTCAGGGGATAGCCCTTGTCATATGCATGCAGGCTATAGAACGGCATGGTGAAAAAATAATTAAAAAGCAGTACGCTTAATACAGATGCGAGCACCGAACATACATAGCCCTGTGTATGGATGGCGGTCAGCATGACGCCTAACAGATATGCCATAATTATGTTGGCCTCTGTCAGCTGCAGACGGCTGAGAACGAGCCCTGCCGAGGTGCTGGCCGCCATCATGGTTCCCATGATTATTAAGTCGGAACCCTTTACCTTCTTAAACCCTTTTCCCATACCCGCAGCGAAAGAAATCTTCTGTCCGATGCCGCTTTGAAGATCCGGTATGATATAGACATCCAGCGACGGAGCATATTGATTCAGACTCTCGACGAGGGTCTTCCTCGTCTGTCCGAACAGAATTCTGTGTGCGGTCCTGCCCATGACAATCTTCGTCACATTGCTGACCTTAGCGTATTGTGCTATCTGTCTCGCCACATCTTCACCGTTTACCGTAACGATCTTCGCTCCAAGCGTCCTTGCAAGACGTATGTTATCGTCTCTTCGCTTTTTTACTCTATCATCTGCATTCTGAAGGCTTCTCGTCTCTACGTACAGAGCGGTAAATTGTGCGTGGAACGCATAGGCGAGGCGTGCCGCCGCTCGGATTACTTTTGCGTTGGACGGCGCGGGAGATATACAGGTCATCACATGTTCACCGGCAGTAGAGATTTCACTGCCCCCGAGACGTTTTTTCTCTTCCTCCGCGAGATGGTTCACCCTGTCCGCCATCCGCCGCAGTGCTGTCTCGCGCAGTGCTGCAAGCTTATCCCTCGTAAAGAAATTCTGGAGCGCCCGCTGGGCCTGTATGCCCTGATATATTTTGCCCGACTTCATGCGCTGGATGAGTTCTTCTGGTTCAATATCCACCAGTTTTACCTGCTCCGCCTTGTCAAAAATACTGTCCGGTATCCTCTCTTTCATCTGTATCGAAGTAATGCCTGCAATATTGTCGTTAAGGCTTTCCAAATGCTGGATATTGACCGTCGTATATACATTGATTCCGTGCTCCAGCAGTTCTTCGATATCCTGGTATCTTTTCTGATGACGGCAGCCCGGAGCATTCGTATGGGCCAGCTCGTCAACGAGAAGGACTTTCGGCCTGCGCTTGAGGGCCGCGTCCAAGTCAAACTCCCGTATCTTTACTCCTTTGTAATCCACCATCAGAAAAGAAATCTGTTCCATCCCTTCCAGCAGGGCGGCAGTCTCCGGACGGGCGTGAGGCTCTACGTAACCTGCCACTACGTCAACATGGCTGTGCTGAAGTTCCCTGGCGGCCTCCAGCATCTCATATGTCTTGCCGGTTCCGGCCGCATAACCGAGAAATATCTTAAGCATGCCGAATGTTTTCTGATGTACCTTCTCTTCTTCCGCCTGAATCTTTTCAAGCATTTCTTTTGAACTTGGCCTTTTGTCACTATTCATCCACATTCTCCTATTTATACGCTAAAAAGCTGCCGGCAGCCATTGTCAGACTGACGGCAGTTAAGGTTATATTTCACCAAGCGCTTTGGCAACTTCAAGATTGCATTTCAGGACATTGACTCTCTCGTGCCCGAATATCCCGAGCGTCTTGCCGGCTGTATTGCGGTTTACGATGTCTTCAAGTTCCCTTTCGCTTAGTCCCGTGGCTTCCGAGATGGCAGGTATCTGTATCTTGGCCGATTGCGGAGTGATGTCAGGATCCATGCCAGATCCCGACGCCGTCAGGAGATCGGCCGGAATCTCTCCTTCCTTTACATCCGGATGTTTTTCCAGAAATTGTTCCACAGCATCATCTACCCTCTTCTTCAGCTCCTCATTGGAAGGTGCCAGGTTTGATCCGCCTGACCCGGGTCCCGTATATGAGCCGTCTGCTTTATCCCCCTCTGTGTACACATTATAATTAACTCCCGATACCCTGCCCTGGAAATATCTTGCGTCATCCGAAAAGTCCTGGCCCACGATAGCGGAACCTACTGCTTTATCGGAATCTGTTGTCTTTTCCCCTTCTGCCGTCACAAGGCTTCCATTCGCCTGGTGCGGGAAGATTGCCTGTCCAAGCCCTGTCAGCGCCGCAGGATATGCAAGTCCACAGACGATTAGCATCAGAACAGTCAGTATCACAGCACTTTTCACATATTTCAAAAATGATTTCATTGTAGTTCCCTCCTATATTCCAAGCACTGACAGTAAAGGTGCAACGATACAGTCAATTAGCTTAATACCTGCAAACGGTACGATAATGCCGCCCAAACCATAGATGCCCATATTTTTCAAAAGCATACGCTCTGCACTCATCGGCTGATACTTGACACCTCTCATAGCGATAGGAATCAGACATGGTATAATGATTGCATTGAATATCAGTGCCGATAAGATTGCCGACATCGGTGTAGACAGCTTCATAATGTTGAGCATCTGCATCTGTGGTATCACCAGCGTAAACATTGCCGGTATGATTGCGAAATATTTTGCCACATCGTTAGCGATGCTGAAGGTGGTCAGCGAACCTCTTGTTATCAAAAGCTGTTTGCCTATTTCCACTACTTCCAGAATCTTCGTCGGATCAGAATCCAGGTCCACCATATTAGCAGCCTCTTTCGCTGCAGCGGTGCCGGAATTCATAGCAAGGCCAACATCGGCCTGCGCAAGTGCCGGGGCATCATTCGTGCCGTCTCCGGTCATCGCTACAAGCTTGCCTTCCGCCTGCTCATTCTTGATTGCCGTAATCTTGTCCTCCGGCCTGCATTCCGCGATGAACCCGTCCACACCGGCTTCTTTTGCGATTGTGGCCGCTGTAAGGGGATTATCTCCGGTACACATAATTGTCTTAATGCCAATATCCCTCAGTCTCTGGAACCTTTCAACAAGCCCGGGCTTTACGGTATCCTTCAGGTAGATGACACCATATATGACATTATCTGCCGAGACGACAAGAGGTGTCCCCCCAAGACCTGCTATTCTTTCCACAATCTCATCCAGATCCTTTGGAATGCTGCCTCCATCCTTCTTCACCATAGCTTTGATTGCGTCTGCAGCTCCTTTCCTGATGATGGAACCATTTGGGAGATTGGCTCCCGACATTTTTGACTGTGCGGTAAATTCTATAAATTCTATCTGTTCTGCAGCATTGTCATCTATCCTGGTTCCCAGGCTCCGTGCCAGCTCTACGGTCGATTTTCCTTCCGGCGTCGGATCGCAGAGAGAGCTCATCACGGCATAATCAATCAGGTCTTCTTTGCTTTTCCCTTTTACTGGATAAAAGTCGGCCGCAAGACGGTTTCCGAACGTGATTGTGCCTGTCTTGTCAAGAATCATCGTATCAACGTCTCCACATGCCTCTACCGCTTTACCGGACATGGCGATGACATTAAACCTTGTCACCCGGTCCATCCCTGCTATGCCAATTGCGGACAATAGCCCGCCTATCGTCGTTGGTATGAGGCATATAAGAAGAGCAATCATAGTAGATACCGGTATCTGTACACCAGAGTATGTAGCAAAAGGATAGAGGCATACGACTACAATCATGAAAATGACCGTAAGTCCCACAAGCAGTGTGTTCAGAGCAATTTCATTCGGCGTCTTCTGCCGGGATGCCCCTTCTACAAGCGCTATCATCTTATCCAGGAAAGATTCTCCCGGCCTGGAGGTGATACGTATCTTCAGCCAGTCGCTGACTACGGTCGTACCGCCTGTAACGGATGAAAAATCCGTTCCAGCTTCACGGGTGACAGGTGCCGATTCCCCGGTAATCGCTGATTCATCTACCGATGCGATACCTTCCACCACCTCACCGTCATTTGGGATTACTTCCCCGGCTTTAACAAGTACGATATCATCCTTCTTCAGCCGTGAAGCGCTCACGGTGCTTTCCGTCCCGTCCCTGCCAATCAGCCTGGATTGTGTATCCTGTTTAGTCTTTTTAAGCGATGCCGCCTGTGCTTTTCCACGTCCTTCCGCTACAGATTCAGCGAAGTTCGCAAATAATACCGTAACAAAGAGTATGGCGCAGACAATCCCGTTGTATGACCTCAGATAGCCAAGCGACGCATCATCGCCGAATATAGTTGGAACTATCGTCATAATCAAGGTCAGCACAAAGCCTATCTCTACTACGAACATGACCGGATTCTTAACCATATATTTCGGATGAAGCTTCTGGAAAGCACCCGTTATGGAGCTTCTCAGTATATCATTCGTCACGAACTTTGTTTTTTGTTGTTTCTTAGACATTTCTTCTCTTACATCCCTTTCTAAATTTTATGATACCAGGGTCAAAAGGTCATGCGTTTCATGCCTGCATGAAAAAGCGTGACTTTGGGACCCCAACATCATTTTATGAAAACCATAAGGTAAGGTGCTCTGCTATTGGTCCCAGCGCAAGTGCAGGGAAGAATGTTAAAGCAGCGAAGATATATACGATGAATACAAGCAGTATGGCAAATATTACATTGTCTGTCCTCATCGTTCCTATGGAAGCCTTCACCTGTCTCTTTGCAAGAAGCGAACCTGCGATTGCCAGCTGTGCGATAATCGCGATATAACGTCCGAAGAACATTGCGAGCCCGCTCGTGATATTCCAGAAATATGTATTGTCTGACAGCCCTTCAAAACCGGAGCCATTGTTGGCAGACGCTGAAGAATATTCATACAGAACCTGCGACAGGCCGTGGAAACCAGGATTGGTGATGCCCTCAAGACCTGCTTGTGTAGATACGGCCAACGCTGAGAACCCGAGAATCAGAAGCGGATGTATAATCAGTACAAGCGCCACAAGCTTCATTTCCCGGCCTTCTATCTTCTTACCAAGGTATTCTGGTGTACGCCCTACCATCAGGCCACATATAAATACGGTAAGTATCGCGTACATGAGCATATTCATCAGGCCCACCCCCTTACCACCGAACACACAGTTCAGCATCATGTGCAGCAGCGGCACCATCCCTCCAAGGGGTGTAAGTGTATCATGCATATTGTTGACCGTGCCAGTCGTAAAAGAAGTTGTCACCGTGGTAAACAATGCTGACTGGTCTACACCGAACCTTACTTCTTTTCCTTCCATGCTTCCCATTTCCTGTCCGACTCCCGCTGTCTCAAGAACTGGATTCCCTGCCTTTTCCGATACGAAGCAGACGGCCAGCCCTACAAGGAATATGATCGACATGGCTGCAAAAATTGTTCTTCCCTGTTTTCCAAATACCGGCTCTTTGATCTTAACAGCTGCCGCAGTTTTCTCTTTTTTCCGGTCCATGCACATCTTTCCAAATGTCAGCACGCACGCTCCCGGAAGAATCATCATGGATATAAGCTCTACGATATTCGTGATGATTGTAGGGTTTTCAAACGGTGTCGTAGAGTTTGCCCCCAGGAAGCCTCCTCCGTTTGTTCCGAGATGCTTGATGATTTCCAGCGCAGCCACGGGGCCTGCCGCAAAATCCTGAAGCTTTCCCTGAATCGTCTCTACCGTAATATTGGCTCCGAATGTCTCCGGACATCCCTGCCAGATCAATATAAGGCCGAAGACCATGGACCATGGAATTAAAATACGTGTCGTTATACGCACCATATCTTCATAGAAGTTGCCGAGATCTTTCCTCTTCCCTGCAAGCCCTCTGCAGAATGCCATACACGCCGCATAACCGGATGCTGCTGAAGTGAACATCATAAAGATGATGACGAGCATCTGGCTTAAGTAGGAAAGCCCCGACTCACCCGAATAGTGCTGGAGATTTGTATTTGTCATAAAACTTATTATTGTATTGAAGGATAGAGTCGGTTCCATTCCTTCTATTCCGTTTGGGTTCAGAAACAATGCATGCTGTAATCTTAATACGAGATACCCCGCCAATACCATGACAGCATTGGTCATAAGAAGGCTTAATGCATATGTCTTCCAGCTCATTCCTTTTCTGTCGATCCGGCAGACTTTGTATATGCCATTGTCTACTCTGTCGAATAATGGATCTGCGAACGTTCTTTTATTGGTCGTGATATGGTACATATATTTCCCCATAGGTATCACGGCTAATACGAAAATCGCTAAAGTCAGCGCAATCTGTAACATGACTTTCTTGTCCTCCTGTTTATTACTCTTAACTCAGTTGATATCATAATTTCTCCGGATGAACCAGAGCATAGATCAGATATGCCGCAAGCAGCAGTATAATTATTCCCAGTAATATCATTTTGCTTCTCCTTCCTTCACGTATGTCCATCCTCTGCATCTGTTAAGCGTCATTCAGCCCGGACGTTTTCCGCGGTATCTGTATCCACTTGTCTGCTGCACCATTCGGTAAATGCCTTCATCAGTCCAAAGCATGCAAGCAGGATACCCGCCATAGCGATATCCATCATCACTTTAACCCCCTTTTCCATTGAACTGGACTCATTCTAACATGCCCTGTCTTAAAGCTGTGTTAAAACGCCGGGCCATATATTAAAATGGTGTTAAAATGGTATCAGAATCTGATAAGTTCCGGATACGCGAAAAAAGCTCCCCGGTAAACCGGGAAGCCTTTTTTGCTTTCACTTATTAGTCCTGAGCTATGATTTCTTTTTTGTTGTAAGAGCCACAAGCCTTGCACACTCTGTGAGGCATCATTAATTCACCGCACTTGCTGCACTTTACCAAGTTTGGAGCGCTCATCTTCCAGTTAGCTCTTCTTTTGTCTCTTCTTGCTTTAGAAGATTTATTCTTTGGACAAATTGACATAGGTTACACCTCCTTAAAATTCTTAAACACATCGCGGATAACTGACATTCTAGGGTCAAGACCTGGGTCTTCACAGTCACAGGTTCCCTCATTTAGGTTCTGACCACATACGCTGCACATTCCTTTACAGTCCTCACAGCATAGAACTTTCATCGGCCATCCTACTAATATCTCATTATAGAGTAATTTGTCTACGTCAAGATGATATCCGTCAATATAATTCGCTTCGTCATAATCTTCTGTCTGTCCGCTGTCCTCTTCTGACTCAGACACTTTGACCTGCTTCGTAAATTCCAGGTCAAATTCCTCCGGCACCTCTGTGAGACAGCGGTCGCACGGAATAAGCACCTTAAGCCTGCACGTACCTTCAATCAGAAGCTTTCCGCCTCTTTTGTACTCTGCAGCTATATGGACATCCGTCTCCGGCATGACCGTATACGTGCCTGCATCTCCCTGAAACGTACGCATCGTACAAGCTGCCGTCACGTCAAGCGGCTTATGCGGTTCAGACAATACTTCGGATAGGTCAATCAACATATAGTCACCCCTATTCATACCTAGACTATTATATCCGTGCAAAAGAGGTTTGTCAACCTATAATTCGTCATTTTGTATAGATATTGTGCCACCGTGCGGCTTACTATACAAGCGCAACTGTTTCACGGGCAATCGCAAGCTCTTCGTTCGTCGGTATCACCATCACCTTAACCTTGGAATCCGGAGTGGAAATCGTAATCTCTTCCCCACGCGTATTGTTTGCTTCTTCTTCAACCTCAATTCCAAGATAGCCGAGATAGCCCAGTACATCGGCACGTACCGGACCAGAGTTCTCTCCCACCCCGGCCGTAAACGCGATAACATCCACGCCATTCATGGCAGCTGCATAAGCACCGACATATTTTGCGACTCTGTAGGCGAATACCTGAAGCGCGACAGCCGCCTGCTTATTTCCTTCTTTTGCCCCGGCATCCAGATCCCGGAAGTCGCTGGAAAGGTTATTGGAAAGACCGAGCACACCTGATTTCTTGTTCAGCATGTTCATCAGACCGGCAATGTCGAGCCCTTCCTTTTTCGCTATAAATTCCATGATAGCCGGATCGATGTCACCGGAACGGGTTCCCATCACGAGCCCCTCCAGAGGGGTAAGCCCCATGGAAGTGTCCACGGATTTCCCGTCCTTGACGGCACAGATGCTGGCACCGTTCCCAAGGTGGCATACGATGGTGCGGAGTTCTTCATAAGGCCTGCCCACGATTTCCGCCGCCCTCCTGGATACGAAGCTGTGGCTTGTCCCATGGAAACCATAGCGTCTTACTTTGTATTTTTCATAATACTCATATGGAAGGCCGTACATATAAGCCTTTTCCGGCATCGTCTGGTGGAATGCAGTATCAAATACCGCCACCATCGGGGTGCCTGGCATCAGTTTCTCGCATGCATTGATTCCAATCAGGTTGGCAGGATTATGAAGCGGTGCCAGGTCATTACATTCCTCGATTGCCTGGAGCACTTCATCCGTAATCACGACAGAGCTTGCAAACTTCTCGCCGCCATGTACGACACGGTGCCCTACCGCCCCAATCTCATCCAGGCTCTTTACGACACCTGTCTGTGCATCGGTCAGGGCATCGATGACATACTGGATTGCTTCCGTATGTGTCGGCATAGGCTTGTCTGACTTGACCTTTTCCCCGCCCGCCGGCTGATAGGTAAGGCTTCCGTCGATTCCTATCCTCTCGCAGAGCCCTTTTGCCAGCACCTGCTCCGTGTCAGAGTTGATCAGCTGGAACTTTAAAGATGAACTTCCGCAGTTGATTACTAATACATTCATTTGAAATTACCTCTCTTTTATTCTTTTTTAGCCTTCTAGTTTTCAGCCATGCACTGAACAGCCGTGATTGCCACTACCCCTTCGATGTCCTTCGCGCTGCAGCCGCGGGACAAATCGTTGACCGGTGCGGCGATGCCCTGTGTCAGCGGTCCGTACGCTTCCGCTTTGGCAAGTCTCTGAACGAGCTTATAACCGATATTTCCTGCATCCAGATCAGGGAATACGAGTACGTTGGCCTTTCCTGCCACCGGGCTTCCCGGCGCCTTTGATGCGCCTATTTCTGGTACGATGGCAGCGTCAAGCTGGAATTCACCGTCAATCATAAGACCCTCTGGTGCGTGTTCCTTCGCGATACGTGTAGCTTCCACTACCTTGTCCACATCGGCATGCTTTGCGCTTCCTTTCGTGGAATGTGAAAGAAGCGCCACCACCGGCTCTTTTCCTGTCAGGAGTCTGAACGAATCCGCTGAGGACAGCGCGATTGCCGCCAGCTTCTCGGGATCTGGGTTCTGCTCAAGTCCTGCGTCCGCAAATACGAACGTCCCATCCGCCCCCATATCACAGTCCGGAACGACCATTATGAAAAATGCCGACACAAGCTTGGTACCTGGTTTCGTCTTCAGTATCTGAAGGCAGGGCCTAAGCGTATCTGCCGTAGAGTGGCATGCACCTGATACCATGCCGTCCGCGTCTTTCATCTTCACCATCATGACCCCGTAGTACAGATAATTCGTAAGGAGCAGTTCTCTTGCCTGCTCTTGCGTCATCCCCTTCTTCTGCCTCAGTTCTACCAGTTTGGCAATATAGCCATCCGTCTTTTCGCTCGTGGCCGGATCTACAATCGTCGCTTTGCTGACATCGAAAGAACCTCTGTTTTTTTCAATCTCTTCCTTGCTTCCCACAAGTACCACATGTGCCGTGCCTTCCTTTAACACAGCTTCTGCCGCTTCATATGTTCTGATATCCTCTGTTTCAGGAAGCACGATTGTTTTCATGCTTGTCTTGGCTTTTGCCTTGATTTCATCTATAAATCCCATGATTGATAGACTCCTTTCCATTTATTCTCAGTATTTCTATTATAATACAAAGAGACCTTGTAAACAAGGTCTCTTCCTGTAATCTTATGTCTATTTTTCAATACAATAAGCGTTATTTATTTAACATCTTGGTAAATATGACCAATCTATGCAAAAACGCCCCGGCTATATGGAAAATATAAGGCTGACAATCGCAAAGTATACCGTCACTGTGCTGATATCCACGAGCGTAGAAATGAGCGGAGTAGCCATTATAGCAGGGTCGAGCCCGATTTTCTTGGCAATCAGAGGAAGCGTGCAGCCTACGATCTTCGCCAGTATTATGGTGCATGCCATCGTCAGACCGATGGCAACCGCAATCATCACGTTCCCCTGTCCCATGACAAGTATACGTATTCCATTCACGGCAGACAGTATGATACTGACGAGAAGTGCCACTCTGATCTCCTTGAAAATAACTTTTACGATATCTCCGAATTCAATCTCTCCCACAGCAAGACCGCGTATCACGAGCGTAGAGCTCTGGGAGCCGCAGTTGCCGCCTGTCCCCATCAGCATCGGAATAAAGCCTGCAAGCTGGGGCATGACAGCCAGTGCAGATTCATAGTGGTTCATGATCATCTGGGTAATTGTTGCGGATAGCATAAGGAACATCAGCCACGGCAGCCTGTTCTTCACATGGCTGATGACACTCGTCCCGAAGTAAGATTCTTCGTTGGGGCTTACGCCGGCCATTATGCTGATATCTTCTGTCGTCTCTTCCTGTAATACATACATGGCATCATCGACCGTGACGATACCGACCATGCACATTTCATGGTCCACGATGGGAAGTGCTATCAGTCCGTACTTCGTTATCGTGCGGGCCACTTCCTCCTGATCATCCGTCGTATGGGCATAGAGCATATTCGTATCCATGATCTCTTCCACGGTCTTGGACTCGCTTGTCGTGAGCAGCTCTTTAACATCCACAACGCCAATCAGCCTGCGCTTTTCCGTCACATAGCATGTATATATCGTCTCCTTGTTCAGACCTACCTGTCTGATCTTCAGTATGGACTCTGCCACTGTCATCTCTTTCCTGAGCGCGATGTAATCCACGTTCATCACGCTTCCGGCACTGTCCTCCGGATACTGGAGCAGCGCATTGATCTGCTGCCTCGTCTCCTCGTCTGTCGCCATGAGAAGGCGGTCTACCACATTGGCCGGCATCTCTTCCAGCACGTCTACCGTATCATCCAGATACATCTCTTCCATGACCTCTTCCAGTTCGGAATCGGTGAGCGCGTTGATAAGCAGTTCCCTCATATCGCTGTTCATGTAAGTAAATGTCTCTGCCGCCTCTTCTTTTGCCAGGAGGCGGAATACCATCACAAGCTGCTTCTGCTCGAAATCCTCCAGGATATCTGCCAGGTCGATCGGGTACATATTATTTTCAAGCTCTTCCTTGAGCTCTTTATACTGGCGGTTTTCAAGCATTTCCAGAATACGTTCTTCTGTCAGCTCTTCCCGCTCTTCCAGATAATCTTCCGCTTCTCCCGGTACATCATACGGCGCTTCTGCATTTTCGCCAAAATCTGCATCGCCGCGGCTGGATTCTTCGCTCATCGTACCCCTCCTCTCCCAAGGCTTTCTCCCTTAAAACACGTAATTCGTTTTGCGAACCCGGTCTTTTTATAGTATAATCAATTTCAGAAGGATATACAAGGAGATTCTCATGAAAATAGTAGGTTTGATTACGGAATACAACCCGTTTCACAACGGGCATTTATACCATATAGAGAAGGCGAAAGAAATCACGGGAGCAGACGCCGCGGTCGTCGTCATGAGCGGTAACTATGTACAGAGAGGAGCGCCTGCCATCATGCCAAAGCATCTGCGCGCCGAAGTCGCGCTGGAAGCAGGTGTGCCCGTCGTGATGGAACTGCCGGTCTGCTTTGCGACAGGCAGCGCAGAATACTTTGCGGCAGGTGCCGTATCCCTGTTTGAACAGCTTGGCTGTGTCGATTCCATCTGCTTTGGAAGCGAATGCGGCGATTACGCCAGACTGGAACAGATTGCGCACGTAGTCGCGGATGAGCCGGAAGAATATAAGTTTTCACTGCAAGAAGGGCTGCGGAAAGGTCTTTCCTTTCCGCGCGCCCGCCAGCTGGCGCTGAAATCTTACCTCAGGGATGATTCCCTTGACGCCGTGCTGGAACAGCCGAACAATATTCTCGGCATAGAATATATCAAGGCACTGTATCTGAAGAAGAGCCCTATAAAGACATATACGATCAAGCGCATGGTATCCGGGTACCACGACGAATCCCTTTCTGAGAGTTACAGCTCCGCATCAGCCATACGAAAGCTCCTTGCCTATGCAAGCAACTCCATCCACCTTGAGGATGAAGGCATGTTTGACGAGCCGGTAATGTCAGAAGTGCTGACCCGGCTGGAAGGTCAGGTTCCCCCTACCTGTATAAAGCTTCTGGAGGAGACCCACCGTACGCGGTATCCGATATATTCCAACGACTTTTCTCTCTTGTTAAAGTATAAGCTGCTGACGGAGACGAAAGACACGCTCGTCAAATACGTTGATATCACAGAAGACCTGGCAAACCGCATCATGAACCATGCCAATGATTTTATCACCTTCGACCAGTTCTGCGACCTTCTGAAGACGAGAGATATGACTTACACACGAATCAGCAGAAGCCTGTTCCACATACTGCTCGGCATAACGAAATACGATATGCTCTCCTGCAGGGAAGACGGATACTGCCATTATGCACATATCCTCGGATTCCGGAAAGACGCGGCGAATGTCCTTACCCACATGAAAGCCCACTCCCGGGTCCCTCTGGTTACAAAGCTGGCCCAGGCGGATTCCCTGAGCGGTACCGGCAGCCGGATGCTGGAGCAGGACATCTTTGCATCCAACCTGTATGAAGCAATCATAACAAATAAGTTCAAGCTGCCCTTTGTAAATGAATATGAGCAGTCCATCGTCATCCTATAGATGCACGTGTGATGAGCGCCGTGCAATAAGGCTCTATAACTCTGTCACCCTGCTGCAGGCGACCGCAAGCGCTCCTGGTCCGATATGGCAGGCTACGCTTAAGGACAGTCTGTCCATGTGGACGTCATACCCCGGGAACCTTGCCTCAATCTCTTCCTTCCACGCAAGTGCCTCTTCCTCCTGGCACGTATAGGCGGCTTCCAGATTGACCCTCTTGCCTTTGAAACGCTCCTCTATATCCTTTTCCATAGCGTTCAGCATCGTACGCTTCGCTGCTTTTATACCGCGTACTTTTGCAAACGCGTCCAGCTTCTCTCCCTGAATCTGAAGCACCGGCTTCAGGTTCAGCACTGTGCCGAGCGCTGCCGCCGCTGGGGTTATACGCCCGCCTTTCCTCAAATATTTCAGCGTGTCCACCGTGATATAGATGCTCGCCTCCAGCCTTTCCCTCATGAGCACGTCCTCTATCTCAGATGCCGTCATGCCGCGGCGTACCATCTCCATCGCATCCAGCGCAGACTGGCGCTGCGTGACAGATACCCTCTGGTTATCAACGACGTGCACCTTGCCGTCAAATTCCTTGGACAGCATCTTTGCCGTCTCACAGGAACTGCTCAGTCCGCTGGACATAGGTATATGGATGATCTCATCGTACTCGGACAGCAGTTCCTCCCACAGCTCCATCACATCTGCAGGAGACGGCTGCGAAGTGGATATCTCCGCATCCTCTCCAAGCCTCTGATAGAACTCTTCCTGGCTGAGCGTTATATCCTCATAGAACAGCTCCCCGCTGATATAAAATGGCATCGGCAGTATGCGGATGCCCCGCCTTTTCCCTTCTTCCTGTGTTATTCCACTGTTGCTGTCTGTCACAACTGCTACTTTTCCCATTTATTTACCTCTCTAATTTTTGAAACTGTGTATCGGTGCCGGAATCCTCCCTTTTCGGTTCACGAACCCGCTGCAGTCAAATTCATTGACCGGCATTATCGGGGCATAGCCAAGCAGTCCTCCAAATTCCGCCGTATCTCCTACATCCTTGCCGATTACCGGTATGAGGCGGACCGCCGTCGTCTTCTGGTTGACCATCCCGATAGCCATCTCATCCGCGATGATTCCGGAGATGGTAGAAGCTTTCGTCTTGCCGGGGACGGCTATCATGTCAAGACCCACGGAACAGACGCACGTCATTGCCTCCAGCTTCTCCAGCGTTAGGGCTCCTGCATTTACCGCATCAATCATCCCCTGGTCTTCGCTCACCGGTATAAAAGCACCACTTAAGCCTCCCACATAAGAAGATGCCATAACACCTCCCTTTTTAACCTGGTCATTGAGCATGGCCAGCGCCGCCGTCGTACCTGGCGCCCCGGTCCGCTCCAGACCAATTTCTTCCAGGATCTCCGCTACGCTGTCCCCCACGGACGGCGTCGGCGCCAGAGACAGATCTACGATGCCGAACGGGACGCCCATCCGTCTGGATGCCTCTCCCGCGACAAGCTGGCCGACCCGCGTCACCTTGAACGCCGTCTTCTTGATTGTCTCGCACAATTCTTCAAATCCCCTGCCGCGCACCTGCTCGATGGCATGTTTCACTACTCCTGGCCCGCTGACTCCTACATTGATAACCGCATCACCTTCTGTCACACCGAGAAACGCCCCTGCCATGAACGGATTGTCATCTGGCGCGTTGCAGAAAATGACGAGTTTGGCGCAGCCGAGGGAGTCGTGTTCTTTTGTCGCCTCCGCCGTTTCCTTGACCATCTCTCCGCACAGGCGGACCGCATCCATATTGATTCCCGTTCTCGTAGAACCGACATTCACAGAGCTGCATACCCGCTCCGTACATGCCAGTGCCTGCGGGATGGAACGTATAAGAGCCTCATCGCTTTTTGTCATCGCTTTAGATACAAGGGCGGAATATCCGCCTATGAAGTTGACTCCCACTTCCTTAGCAGCTTTGTCCAGCGTACGGGCCAGCGCCGCAAAATCTTCCTCTGTCTTACAGGCCGCACTGCCGACCAGCGCCGCAGGTGTTACAGATATTCTCTTATTAACGATTGGTATCCCATATTCCCTCTCGATCTGCTCCCCGGTAGAGACGAGGTTCTCCGCCGTGGAAGTAATCTTCCTGTAGATTTTTTCGTTGAGCGCCTCCAGATTGGAATCCATACAATCCATAAGGCTGATGCCAAGCGTAATCGTCCTTACGTCCAAATTTTCCTGTTCTATCATCTGGTTCGTCTCATTGACTTCATATATGTTTATCATGGGCCGTCTTCCTGTCCTTTCTGCCTTTGCTTATAAACGATGCATCTTTTCAAATATCTCTTCTCTCTGACAGTGGATCGTCACTCCAATCCCAAGCCCTACTTCTTCCAGCTCTTTCGAGACCGCGGCAATCTCTTTTGTAGCAGTTGTCACGTCAACGACAGCCATCATATTAAAATACCCGTTGACAATCGTCTGGGAGATGTCGAGCACGTTGATGTTCGTCTCTGCAAGGTAAGTGCAGACTCTGGCTATGATACCCACGGTGTCCTTTCCAACTACTGTAATGATACATTTCTTCATGATCTTCCTCCTGTCTTCCTACACTGTTATGATTTCTGATACTGTATCCCGCTTGGCTACCATCACCGGAATATCTTCTCCTTTATAAGGATTGTCCCCAAGGCTGACTTCAAGTTTGACCGTCTCATAGGCAAGTTCTTCGTAATTGTTTTCCTTGCTCAGATGTCCAAGCATTACATATTTGAGATTGTCATGAAGTATATCACAAAGAAGCCGCCCTGACAATTCATTGGATAGATGCCCCTTTTCTCCCATCACCCTGCGTTTCAGCGGGTAAGGATAAGGGCCTACTTCCAGCATGTGGATGTCGTGGTTTGCCTCAAGAAGCACTGCGTCAAGCTCTTTCAGATGCGCTACCGTGTATGCGTCATATTTGCCGAGGTCAGTAGCTACCGCGACCGCCTTGTCGCCATCTTCTATACGGTAGCCGGACGGCTGCCGCGCATCGTGGGAGATGGCGAATGGCTGTATGTCCAGACTGCCGAGCGAAAATGACTCGTCTATATTAATCTCATGCAGCAGCCCTTCGGGCATCCTGCCGATACTGTTCGTGCATCGGATTCCCTCTATCGTCCCACCCGTGGCATAGATTGGCACTTCGTACTTCCTGCTGAATACGCCAAGCCCCTGTATATGGTCGATATGCTCATGGGTAATCAGGATGCCCTCAATCTCGTCGCCCTTGATTCCAAGCGTATGCAATCCCGCATCTATCCTTTTTTTACTGATTCCGGTATCTACGAGCAGATGCGTGTCGTCATCCCCCACATAGATACAGTTTCCGCTGCTCCCGCTAGCTATGCTGCATAGTCTCATGTATGTATACACTCCTGTCCTTTATATATGTCTGAACTTTAGATGTCCAGATTACCAAAGATTCCGGACCATCTCGTCCAGCTGCATCTTTGTCTCCTCGAAAAGGCCGCTGTTATCGATAACTCTGTCACAGTTCCTGAGGAAGACTTCTTTGGGAAGCTGCGATGCGATAATATCATCCACCTTCTCCGCGTCATATCCTCTTGCATAGATCAACCGCTTTTTCCGGATGGCATCCTCCACATAGACGTACCATATCTCATCGCAGATCTGCTCATAATGATCGTCTATGAGAAGGGCCGCCTCCAGGATAAAAAGGCTCGTATGCTTTCTCTCTTCTCGTTTTATTATCTTTCGTACTTCTTCTTTTACCGCAGGATGGACGATTTCATTGAGAGCGGCACGTTCCTTTTCATCGGTAAATATGATTTGAGCCAGCCTCTCCCTGTCCAGCTCTCCTCTGCTGTCCAGTATCTTCTCCCCGAAATGCCCGGCAATCGCCCTGTGGCAGTCTGTCCCCTTCTTCTGGAGCTTCCTCGCCACCTCGTCGGCCTGGCATATGGTAGCACCGTACCTGTCATTCAAGTATTCCAGTATCTGTGTCTTTCCAGCTCCCACACCGCCTGTGATGCCAATAATCTTCATATGTTATCCCTCTGCTATTTTGCTTCGTACCAGTTGTCTCCTGTATGCATATCTATTTCCAGCGGAACTTCCAGAGACGCTGCATTCTCCATCTCTTCCCTGAGTATCACCTTCACATCCTCCAGCTCCGGCCGGAACGCCTCTATGAGCAGCTCATCGTGTACCTGCAGGACGAGCCGCGACTTCATATGGTTCTCTTTCAGGCGCCTGTTCACCCCTATCATCGCTATCTTCATGATGTCTGCCGCAGTGCCCTGGATCGGGGCGTTCATTGCCACCCGCTCACCAAATGACCGCTGCATGAAATTGCTGGAAGACAGCTCCGGAACCGGACGCCTTCTCCCGAAAAGGGTCACAACGTAGCCCATCTCTTTGGCATGTGCAACCGTATCGTCCAGAAATATCTTGATACCCGGATAGGTCTTAAAGTAATCGTCAATGTATGTTGCCGCTTCTTTCCTCGTGATGCTCAAGTCCTGGCTCAGCCCGAACGAGCTGATTCCGTATACGATGCCGAAGTTGACTGCTTTTGCGTTCCTTCTCTGAAGGTCTGACACCTCCTCGAACGGTACATGGAATACCTGGGACGCAGTAATGCGGTGGATATCTTTCTGCTCTTTGTATGCATTGATAAGCTGTTCATCACCGGAGCAGTGCGCCAGGACACGCAGTTCTATCTGGGAATAGTCCGCGTCGATAAACACATAACCGTCCTCTGGTATGAACACTTTGCGGATCAGCCTGCCAAGCTCCATCCGAATCGGAATATTCTGCAGGTTCGGCTCTGTGCTGCTGATTCTTCCGGTCGCCGTAATCGTCTGGTTGAACTTGCCGTGGATCCTCCCATCCTCGCTGATATAATTCGCAAGCCCGTCAGCATAAGTCGATTTCAGCTTCGTAAGCTGGCGGTATTCCAATATCTGAGCCACGACTGGATAATCCGGCGCCAGCTTGTCGAGCACGTCAGCTGCGGTCGAATAGCCAGTCTTTGTCTTTTTGCCGCCTTTCAGCCCCATCTTGTCAAACAGGATAACGCCAAGCTGCTTCGGTGAATTGATGTTGAATTCCTCTCCGGCCGCTTCGTAGATCTCTTTTTCCAGCTCTTCAATTTTGATTCCAAGCTGCTCGCCATAAAATTTGAGTGCTTCAGCCTCAATCCTGACGCCACTGCGTTCCATATCGTACAAGGTGAATACGAGAGGCATCTCTATATCGGTGAACAGATGTCCCATCAGCTCTTCTTCCATCTTCTGGCGGAGCGGCTCCACAGCGGCGTAAGCCGTGTACGCCTCATAGCATACCTTTACATAATCGTCCACCTTCTCTTCCAGCATAAGTCCAAGCTGCTCGCGCGCGACGTCCTCGTACGTATAGTCGTTCTTCAGCGGATTTAGAAGATAGGCCGCTATCGTCACGTCAAAACATGTCAATGGGTCTGCAACCGAGACATATTTCATCGATTCTTTGATATCGAACATAGAGAACGTCTTCACGCTTCCGGACACTTCTTCTAGCTCTGCAAGCAGATATTCCATCGTGATGCCGCTGCCGGCCCTGATACAGAATATCTTGTCTTCCCCGTAGCAGAGTCCGATTCCTCCCGCAACTGCCTGTCCGGCAAAAAGCGGCAGGGTCCCCTTCGTATCTTTGAACACCGCGGCTCCTGCAAGTGCTGCATGCTTCGCCTCTTCCAATACCCTGCCGGCTTCCGCCAGTTCAGTAATCTCTCTGAAACTGTCCTCTACAGTGTTTGACGGTGCTTTCACATCAAATTTGCCGAGCAGGTTCTTAAACTGCAGCCGCTGGAACCATCCATAAGCTTCTTCTGTAAATACGTTGCCAAGCTCAGCCTCATCCAGCTTGAATTCGACCTCCGCATCTACATCTATCTCCGCCAGCTTCCTGCTCATGACCGCCATATCCCAGTGCTCCTTGAGCGCTTTGGCGGCCCGCGGCGGCTTCAGCTCATCCACATGCTCATATGCATTCTCAATGGAATGGTATTCGCTTATGATTTTTGTGGCAGTCTTTTCCCCAATACTTGGAACGCCCGGAATATTATCGGAGGAATCGCCCATCAATGCTTTCAGGTCAATAAACTCCGTAGGAGTCACCTGATACCGTTCCTTTACATCCGCGGCATAATAATCTTCTATCTCTGTTCTCCCCTGCTTCGTCTTGGGGATGCGGATCTTCACATGTTCGGTCGCAAGCTGCAGAAGATCTCTGTCCCCGCTGATGACAGCGACTTCCATCCCTCGCTCCCCACAATGCTTTGATATCGTCCCGAGAAGATCGTCGGCCTCCAGCCCTGCTTTCTCAATAATATTGATGCCCATGGCTCTGAGCACGTCTTTAATGACAGGCACCTGCTGTCTGAGTTCTTCTGCCATCGGTTTTCTTGTCCCTTTGTATTCTGCGTACATTTCATGGCGGAAGGTCGGGGCATGTACATCGAAGGCAACAGTCAGATATTCCGGCGCCTCCTCGTCCAGTATCTTAAACATAATATTCAGGAATCCATAGACGGCATTCGTGTGAAGGCCTTCTGAATTGGTCAGGTCGGGAAGGCCATAGAAAGCCCTGTTCAATATACTGTGTCCGTCTATCAATACGATTTTTTCTGCCATATATCGTTCTCCAATCTGCTAAACCTACTTTACTACTATACACCAAAGTCTTATTTTTTAAAAGGCATAACCTTTTATTTCTTTCATCCATCTGATATGATCTTTTGCTCAAACAGCTTGTCACATTTCAAACAATCTTATATAATTTATATTGCAGGCATTTTCATGATACAATATTATGAAAGACAGGTTCGGAAAATAAAAAACCGTATATAAAGAAGGATATCTATGTTGAAGCAATTAAAGTCCCAGAGTCTAAGAAAGCAAATATCAGCTGCCGGTATGCTTGGCATCGTCATCGCAGTCGTCCTGTCCGTCATCAGTATCTTTTCCTATAAGAGTCTTAAGAATACGCAGGAGCAGGAAGCGAAACAATATTTGAACGAAGTCGTGTCCCAGTACAAGAACGCGATAGATATAAAAATTGACGGCAGCCTTCAGACACTGCGGGCACTGTCAACTTTTATTGAAAAAAGCGGGGATATAGGTCTGGCTCAGATATTGGAGCAGCTTCGGGCGGAAAGCAGTCAGAACGATTTCCTGCGGATGGGTTACATCCAGTCTGACGGCACGGGGTATTTCATAGATACTGACGGCGCGGAGCATTATGGTATCGATGTCGGAAATGAATCTTTCATACAGAAGACGCTCGCAGGGGAGGACACCGTATCTGATACCCTTACGGATATATTCTCAGGCGATACGGTAAACTGCTATAGTGTTCCTGTCTATCTGGACGGCGCCGTCACAGGTGCTTTGACTGCCACCACAAGCTCGACCGTGTTCTCATCCATCATTGAGCAGAAACTTTTCGGAGGAAACGCATACACACATATCATACGAAGCAACGGAGACTATGTCGTACGCTCTTCCCACGCTGTAATCCAGAAAGACATTAAAAATATCTTTGATGACGGGAATGTATCTCCTGAAGACAGGAAATATATTGAGCAGTCCGCAAAATCCGGGCAGAGCTCCTTCTCTACTTTTGAATACAGGAATCAAAAATACTGGACGACGATCCTACCAATCGGAATCAATGACTGGAATTTATTCTGTGTCGTTCCACAAGATTACCTGAGTGAAAATTTCAGTACGCTTATGACCGTCTTCCTTGTAATCATGATCTGCATTACCGCCCTTTTTTCTGTCCTCTTTTTGTATATCTATCATATTATCAAAAAAAGCAGAGAGGAGATAACAAGGCTTGCGTACACAGATGTCCTTACAGGTTCGGACAACCGCAACAAATTTATCCTCGACATGCAGCGGCTCTTTAACGACTCCAGAAATTATGCCATGGTGCTGCTGAATATAAACGGTTTTAAATTTGTCAATGAATTTTATGGCTACGATGCCGGCAACATGCTGCTGAGGCATATCGCCGCCGTGCTTGCTGCCAACATCGGCGAGCATGAGCTCTGCTACCGGGACAACGCAGACCAATTTGGCATGCTTCTGAAATGCCGCCGCCAGAAAGAGCTGGCCAAGCGGCTGAAGTTGATTCAGGAGCAGATTCATAAGTTCAGGCTGAGCCGGAACCAGGATTATCATATCCTCTGCAATTTCGGAGTAATGATTATCGATGAGAGCGAGAGCGGAAGGTCTGCAGTGAATACCGATTTTGATAGCGTAATGAACGGCGCGCTGCTTGCGCTTGAAAGCGTAAAGGGGAATGAGATGGATTCCATCGCCTTCTACGACAGGCATCTGCACGAAAAGGCCGCCAGAAGGACAGAAATAGAGAACCGGATGTGGAATGCGGTTGAAAATCATGAATTTATCATGTATCTCCAGCCAAAATTTTCGCTGAACACAGGGCTTCTGCACAGCGCAGAGGCACTTGTGCGCTGGCTGCCCGGTGACGGGAAGATGATATATCCCGATGAGTTCATTCCGGTATTTGAACAGAACGGGTTCATCACGAGGCTGGACATGTACATGTTGGAAGAAGCCTGCCGCCGCCTGGCGGACTGGGGCAAGATGGGATACCCCGCTGTGCCCATCGCGGTGAACCAGTCACGGATCTTTTTCTATGATGCGGAATACCTGAACAAGCTGGAAGAGATTGTCCGCTCCTACGCCGTCAATCCGGCGCTTATCATCTTGGAAGTGACGGAAACCGTTGCAATGAATAATCTGGAGCGGATCAAGACAGTCATCGCCAAACTTCACGCCATGGGCTTCAAGGTGTCCATGGACGACTTCGGAAGCGGCTACTCTTCCCTCAATACGCTGCGGGAACTGCATGTCGACGAGATTAAGCTGGACCGGGAATTTCTCTCTTTCCAGGCAGAATCCGGCCGGAACGAAGCCATCATACGCAATGTCATACATCTGGCAAAGGATCTGTCCGCCGCTACCGTGGCCGAGGGAATCGAGACGGAACAACAGCTTGAATTTTTGAAGTCGCTCTCCTGCGACATCGGACAGGGGTACTATTTTTCCAGACCGGTTCCGGCAGACGACTTCTTCCGGGCTGAAAAGAGCCGGAAGCAGGTACGGGGCTGTTAGATGAGACAACATCCCCTGCCTGATTCCGGCTCTTTTCATAGCAACGTCACATCGCCCGACGCAGCTTTACGAAACTTTCATTTCTTCTATACAGCCTGACTGTATTGCGCTGATCTTAGCCTCTATTTTTTCCTTCGGCCAGTCCCACCACCTGATTTCTAGCAAGTCATGGATCGTCTCCTCGGAAAACCGCTTCCTGATAGGTCTTGCCGGCACGCCTCCGACTATCGTATACGGCGGCACATCTTTTGTCACGAGCGAACGTGTACCGATGATTGCCCCGTCTCCTATGGTGACGCCTGCAAGAATCACAGCCTCATATCCAATCCATACGTCATTGCCTACCATGATATCCCCTTTGTTGTCCCAGGAACGGGAAACGTCCCTGCGGTCAAGTCCCCATTCTTCGAAGAAAAGGGGGAACGGATACGTGGACAATGAATGCATGCTGTGGTTCGCGCTGTTGAACAAAAATCTTGCACCACACGCGATGGAACAAAATTTCCCGATTACAAGCTTATCTTCGTTGATAGGATAATGGTATAATACATTGTTCTTCTCGAACAGAACCGGGTCATTTACAAAATCATTATACATCGTGTAGCTGCCGACGTTTATGTTCGGATTGGTGATTACGTTCTCTAAATATACGGTATCTTTATCCCCCGTACGTGGATAGATGAGTTTTTCTGGAATAGCCATCTGATTAACCCTCCTGTATGCTTATTCTGCCATTTCAACTATTCCAGCCATTACAATGCAACGTTTCATAGAAAACACTCCTCCGTCTTAGTATAAGGATATTATACGCCGTATTGCCCCGAAACTCAATATGGAAGCTGTTACCTGATCTTCCAGCCGCTCCAGTTTGTACCGTCCCATCGGTTTGTCGCCAGCCCGTTATCCCGGCCAAAGAGGATTATCGTAATCTGGTCGCTCGTACGCCTCAGCACGATTCCAAGTGTATATTTGTAATACTTGTTCGGCACGTTCGTCGTATATTCCCCGGATGACACGAGGGAAAGCATATGCTGCGTCTTCAATGCTTCTGCCAGGATATCATTTGACGGCTTCAGATAGGAACTGATATTTAGCACAGCACCGTCCAAGATACTGCTTACGGCCTGCAGGTCTTCATGAAGCTTCTTCCCCTGCCTCGCATCCAGCGCAAACCCTTCTTCGTCCGTATCCAGATTGTCGGCTATATTTACCGGACCTGCAGGACCCTCATCTCCTTTGTCTCCTTTCGGACCGGCAGGCCCTGCATCTCCCCTGTCTCCTTTCGGGCCCTGTGGACCGGCGGCACCTATGTCGCCTTTTGGTCCGGTAGCCCCGGTTGGACCCTGTGGACCTGCAGGGCCGGTATCTCCTTTCGGTCCGGTTGCACCCTGTGGGCCCGTGGCTCCCGTCGGACCCTGTGGGCCCGTCAATCCTTGTGGACCTGTAGCACCTTGCGGCCCTGTGGCTCCTGTCAGTCCCTGTGGGCCTCTTGGACCCTCGTCTCCTTTGTCGCCCTTCGGGCCAGTTGCCGATACTCCAGTGTCCACATCTCCTATGTACCAGCTGCCATTTTCACCGATGTGCGGCGTGATACCGTCATCCCCTCTTGCCTTGACCCCCGTATCATAATTGTTGATAAACCAGTTGCCATTTTCACCGATGTAAATTTCCGGTATAAAGTTTACGTTTCCTTCCATGTTGTGTACCTCCTTTTTTTGATAGCTGCATCTTAACAACTTGCAGCGGGACATGGAGGGACACTTTAAAATTTAATGCAAAAAAACACCGGAAACCGTTGGAATTCGGTTCCGGTGTTCTTCGTCGGCTGCGGATGGTGGGACTTGAACCCACACGAGGTCGCCCCCGCAAGATTTTGAGTCTTGTGCGTCTGCCATTCCGCCACATCCGCTCATCCCGGCCTTCTCAAGCCGAGATTTATTGTATCATATTGTTCTGATATTTACAACAATTATTTTATAAAAGTGACGCATTATCCAATGCTGTCAAATCTTCGTCTGGTATATAGTATACACCTTCCTTATCCGGCTTAACATGGATTGTAACGATCTGCTCGTCCCCATATGCAGGGTTGGCTATCTTTTCCGCCAGAATATCGTACATTTTTCCATATACCATTTCATTGATTTTGTCTTCGGCAGGAATCTCCGCCGCGTCTGCCAGTTCAGACTGAACCGCGCTCAGGACTTCGTCGTCAAGTCCCTCAAATGCTGTCAGCGGTTTTATCTTAACATCGATGGTAAAGGAATCATCGTCCGCTTCTTTGGCATCGCCAAGCTTATAGTCCACCTGTTTTCCGATGTCGAGAAATAAATTTCTGTAGTTTTCAACCATCTCCTCTGATAATGTCGACTTATCAATACCGGCTTCCGTAAGCAGCTCGTCCAGGTTGCCTTCATACAGTTCTTTCGCTTCTTTTTCGGTAGCGTCCGTCTGCTTGATATACTCTTTAAATTCTCCTTTATACTGTGCATCGAGTACGGACTGCGCATATGCTTTTGCGTCCTCTTTGGACATTCCTCCGCAGCCGCTCAGCATTACCATGGCTAGAACGAGCACCAGTGCAAGCAGGCTTATTTTCTTTGTTTTTTTCATAGTTACCCTCCTACATAAAGTATTAATGTATCCATTATATATCAGGCCCATGGAAAAAGCAAATTTTACCATTAATCCAGCAGTTTTTTACCGATATCAAAGCAGTCAAACGTTGCAAAGTAATCTGCCGGTGTCTCAGCCCGTCTTATGAGCTGCGTGCTGCCGTCTTTCTTCAGCAGCAGCTCCGCTGATTTCAGCTTGCCGTTATAATTGTATCCCATCGAGGAGCCGTGCGCCCCTGTGTCATGGATGACGAGGAGATCTCCCATCTCTATCTTGGGAAGCATACGGTCAATCGCGAATTTATCGTTGTTCTCGCAGAGGGAGCCGACGATATCATACTTATGGTCACACGGACAGTCTTCCTTCCCCATTACGGTAACATGATGGTATGCCCCGTACATTGCCGGGCGCATGAGATTTACGGCACAGGCATCTACACCGATATATTCTTTGTGGGTGTGCTTTTCATGGATTGCTTCGGTCACTAGACATCCGTAAGGCCCGAGCATAAAACGGCCAAGCTCCGTATAGATCTCCACATCCCCCATACCCGCGGGAACGAGGATTTCCTCAAATACGCGTCGTACGCCGTCACCGATGATTCTTATATCGTTCGGCTCCTGATCGGGCGTATAAGGAATGCCAATTCCTCCTGAAAGATTGATGAATTTTATATGTACTCCCGTTTCCTTCTGCAGCCTGACCGCCTCTTCAAATAATATCTTGGCAAGCATCGGATAGTATTCGTTCGTTACCGTGTTGCTGGCAAGAAACGCATGGATGCCAAATTCTCGAGCGCCTTTGGCTTTCAGAATCTTGAAAGCTTCAAACAGCTGCTCTGTTGTCATGCCGTATTTGGAATCGCCCGGATTATCCATGATATCGTTGCTGATCTTGAACAGGCCGCCCGGATTATAACGGCAGCTTATCGTCTCAGGAATATAACCAATCGTCTCTTCCAGAAAATCAATATGTGTGATATCATCCAGGTTGATGACTGCACCTAGCTTTTCCGCATATACGAACTCTTCCGCAGGCGTATCATTTGAGGAGAACATGATGTCATCCCCGGTAATCCCGACTGCCTCCGACAGCATAAGCTCTGTATAGGAAGAGCAATCGCAGCCACAGCCATATTCCCGCAGTATGTCGATGAGAAACGGGTTAGGTGTCGCTTTTACGGCAAAATATTCTTTATATCCTTTATTCCATGAAAATGCATCCCGGAGCGCCTCCATATTCCTGCGTATCCCCTGCTCATCGTACAGATGGAAAGGAGTCGGATACTCTTTTATGATTTCGTCCAGCTGCTCTTTTTTTACAAATGTCTCTTTTTTCATGATTCTTTATTCTCCTCCCGTAGCGCAAGTAATTTTATCTCATTTCCTAATGCCCTCTTATACAGCTCTACAAAGTTCTTCTGCCCGGAATACAGGCACGTGTTCATGCTGCCCTCCCCGTACTCTCCCGTGAGCACATATTTCGAATCCGTAATCAGCCCTATCTGCATCCCTCTGTCCTCTCCCATGTATACTTTCACATTGGCAAGATGGACCGGCCGGTCCGTGATAATGACGACCTTCTTTCGCGCCGCGACAAGATCTTCCAGCTCACGTACGAAAAGAAGCAGGTAATTCCGCGTACATGAGATGTACACTCTGTTCTCCGCCTGTCCGAGCAGGTTTTTCATCTTGTCCAGTATATGGCGGGCTCCTTCTATCGTAATATATCCTTCTGCGCTGCTCTTTTCATTAGGGAGATGAGAGATAAGCCAGTTTCTCGATTCCTCCAGCATCCTTATATGATTTTTACAGAACTCTCTGAGCGGTACCGGCACATACTTCCTCGTTGTACCTTCTTCCACCAGATAAGCTCCTCCTTTTTCCGTAAGGCTTGCAAGAGAATTATAAGCATTGGATCTGGATATGCCAATTAACTTGGCAACCTCATACCCCGTCGTCTTCCCCTCTCCCAGAAGGCATTGGTATATGGCCGCTTCCTGCCTCGTCAGTCCAAATTCCAGCAGACGTTCAACAAATGTCGTACTTTCCATCTTTTTGTCCTTCTCTTTCTTCTAGTAGTTCTCCATGGGAACACTATATTACAATCCCAGCCACCTGTCAATAACAAAACCGTACAATAATAGAAAAAAGCACGGTCATACCGTGCCATTCTCCTAATCTACCACTGCTATTCTCATCATATTGCTGACGCCTTCTTTTGAGCGCTTGATATTCGGGGACGGTATGCCTGCCGTCAATACGATAATGTCCCCCGGTTCCACCACCTGCTTAGCGCTGATCAGCTCGATAGCACCGGTCAGTATATCTTCAGTCGTATTGAACTCGATTGATTTGTACGGTCTTACCCCCCAGTATATCTGCATCCTTCTCAGCGTCGCTTCGTTCGGTGTCACGCCGATGATATCTGCCTTCGGCTTGAACTTGGAGACTACCCTTGCCGTAGCCCCGGAGACAGAAGGCGTTACGATACATTTGGCGCCGAGATTATCTGCCGCTGCTACGGATGCATAGCCGATAGCACTGGAGATCCCTTTTCTCTTATGTTCTGCCGCCTTTTCCAGAATCACCTCATAGTCAAGATGCTCTTCTGTATTTTCCACAATGTGCACCATCATCTGGAGCGCCTCCAGCGGATATTTCCCCTGTGCAGTCTCTCCGGAGAGCATCACGGCGTCCGTACCGTCATAGACCGCATTTGCGACATCAGTCACCTCTGCTCTTGTGGGGCGGGGATTACGAATCATTGAATCCAGCATCTGCGTGGCAGTGATAACCGGTTTATAGTAGTCATTACACTTCTGGATGAGCATCTTCTGAAGATAAGGCACTTCTTCGGCCGGTATCTCTACGCCAAGGTCACCTCTGGCCACCATGACGCCGTCCGCGCACCGTATAATCTCTTCTATATTTTTGATACCCTCCGCGTTTTCTATCTTAGCGATAATCGGAATATAAGGCGAGCCGCATTCCTTGAGCCACGCTCTGATTTCCAGTATGCACTCTGCATTCCTGACAAAGGATGCAGCGATAAAGTCAACTTCCTGTTCAACCCCGAACTTCAGATCTTCTTTATCCTTTTCCGTAATTGCCGGAAGGCGTATCGGTACGTTCGGTACATTGACACCTTTACGTTCCCCAAGCTCCCCGCCGTTATCGACAGTACAAATAATGTCTGTATCTGTCTTTTCACGTACGGTCAGCTCTATGAGCCCGTCGTCAATCAGAATCTTCTTCCCAATCTGCACATCCTCCACAAGACCTCCGTATGTAATCGAGACCCTTGTCTTATCCCCTTCTATTTCCTTCGTCGTCAGCACAAATTTATCGCCCGCGTCCAGACTGACCTTTTTGCCGCCTTTCAATACTCCTGTACGGATTTCAGGCCCTTTCGTGTCAAGCAGGATGGCAACTGGTTTCTTCTCTTCTTCCCGGATCTTCTTAAGCATATCCATTCTGGACTTCTGCTCTTCATGGTCTCCGTGGGAGAAATTGAACCTTGCTATATCCATGCCATTCTGGACAAGCCTCCTCATCAGCCCTGCGTCATTCGTATTTGGTCCCATCGTACAGATGATTTTCGTTTTCTTCATAGTCATATAACCTCTTATATATTCTCTCTTTCCTTACTTATTTTACATGCGTGTGTGTAAACAGATGATCCTGGCAGTATTCGTAATTGCCGTTGCATTTGGAGCAGTATCTGAATTCCAGGTTCGGGTCGTCAAGTTCTGTCCGGCCGCAGACCGCGCATTTGTGCCGGGCTCCATTTTCATATACATTGTCCGGCCGTTTCGCCTGCTGAACCTTTTTATAAAATTCCTTCTTCCGTTTCACCTGCTTTGGCGAATATGGCCTCATATTCCTGGAACCGAAGAAAAATATCGCGAAATTCAGGATGGAAACAGCCGCCGCAAGGGCATTCGCCTTATAGAAGATGCCGTACAAGCCTCCGCCGTAAGCGGGCAGGAACGCCTGTATAATCGCCCAGATGAAGAAAGCCCCGTCAAGCCAGGCAAGCCACTTCACCTTCACCGGTATGACAAAAAACACGAGCAGCTGTACGTCTGGATACAGCGCGGCAAATGCAAAGAACAAGGACAGGTTCAGATACCCGGTATTCAGGGTAAGCGTCACCCCTGTTATCAGGTATACTAGAATCGCAGCAATTACGTGGAACAGTAAACCTGCAAAAAAATACAGGTTAAACCGGAATGCTCCCCATGCCATCTCAAGCTGTTTCCCTATCATGTAATACAGATACAGGAAAAGTACGGCAAACAGAATGCTGGTTGATGGCGGCTGGATGATGAAGGTTACAATTCTCCAGACCTGTCCGTGAAGGATTGCCCCGGCATTCAGGCTCAGATATTGAGAATAGAACTGAGGATTCAAAAGATTCAGCACAAAACCGGCTCCATATAAGATAATAATATAATACATCAGGTTCGGAATGGCATATCTGCCGAATTTCCGTTCAAGTTTATTCAACCAATTCATATATTTGCTCCCTGCTTTCATATGTTAGACACTGTAGACATTCTACCGTTTCACACTCTGTTTGTCAATTTATACCTATGAAGTTTAACAGCAATTTTATAAATCTATTACATTTGCGAATTGTCTTTTCGCTTTTTTTGTCGTATAATGTTACAAGTTGTAAATAGCTAACTACATTTAATAAGAAGCAATACATATTTTTCCAGTATAAGGAGTACATATCATGAGTCATAGAGAATTATATACATTGGGTATTGATATTGGCTCTACGACGGTCAAAATCGCCGTTTTAGATGACAATAGCGACGTCGTCTTTTCAGACTACGAAAGACACTTTGCCAATATCCAGGAAACCCTCACCGACCTGCTTGGCAGGGCGGTCTATAAGCTAGGACCTATACAGGTGTCGCCGGTCATCACCGGCTCCGGCGGACTGACACTTGCCAAGCACCTTGGCGTTCCTTTCGTCCAGGAGGTAATTGCCGTATCGACCTCCCTTCAGGATTATGCTCCGCAGACAGACGTAGCTATAGAGCTCGGCGGGGAAGATGCCAAGATCATCTATTTTGAAAACGGCAATGTGGAACAGCGCATGAACGGCGTATGTGCCGGCGGTACAGGTTCTTTTATCGACCAGATGGCCTCTCTGCTGCAGACAGACGCTTCCGGCCTCAACGAATACGCCAGAAATTATAAAGCCCTGTATTCCATCGCGGCCCGCTGCGGCGTATTTGCCAAATCTGACATACAGCCTCTCATCAACGAAGGTGCCTCCAAAGAAGATCTGGCTGCTTCCATCTTCCAGGCCGTGGTAAACCAGACAATCAGTGGACTGGCGTGCGGCAAGCCAATCCGCGGACATGTCGCTTTTCTGGGAGGCCCCCTCCATTTCCTGTCCGAGTTAAAGGAAGCGTTCGTCCGCACGCTGAAGCTGGACGACGAACACACGATTGCACCAAAGCATTCTCATCTTTTTGCAGCTATCGGTTCTGCCCTGAATTCCAAAAAGGACCTGGATATTCCAATCCAGGAGATGCAGAATCGGCTGGCCGGAAAGATAAAGATGGAATTTGAGGTTGATCGCATGGAGCCTCTGTTTTCCAGCGAGACAGACTATACGGAGTTCAAAGAACGCCATGATAAGCATCAGGTACCGGTGAAAGACCTTGCCACATATAAGGGCAAAGCATTCCTTGGCATTGACGCCGGATCGACGACGACCAAAGCGGCTCTTGTGGGAGAAGACGGTACTTTGCTGTACTCTTTCTACCACAATAACGAAGGGGACCCGCTCGGTACGACAATCTATGCAATCAAAGACATCTACCGCCAGCTTCCGGAAGAGGTAGAGATTGTACATTCCTGCTCAACCGGATATGGGGAAGCACTGATCAAGGCAGCTCTTCTTCTGGATGAGGGGGAGGTGGAAACAGTGGCCCATTATTATGCCGCTTCCTTCTTCGAACCGGATGTCGACTGTATCCTGGACATCGGCGGCCAGGATATGAAATGTATCAAAATTAAAAACCAGACTGTGGACAGCGTGCAGCTCAATGAAGCATGCTCTTCCGGCTGTGGTTCCTTTATAGAAACATTTGCAAAATCATTGAATTATACGGTTGAAGATTTTGCACATGAAGCGCTTTTTGCCAGAAATCCCATCGACCTTGGTACCCGTTGCACCGTATTTATGAATTCCAAGGTAAAGCAGGCGCAGAAGGAAGGAGCTGAAGTAGCCGACATCTCCGCCGGTCTTGCCTATTCGGTAATCAAGAACGCTCTTTTCAAAGTCATCAAAGTGTCCAGTGCCGCAGAACTCGGGCGCCATATCGTCGTCCAAGGCGGTACGTTCTATAACAACGCCGTTCTGAGAAGCTTTGAGAAGATAGCCGGCTGCCAGGCCATACGTCCCGATATTGCAGGTATTATGGGGGCTTTCGGTGCAGCGCTCATCGCAAGGGAGCGTTATATCGGCTGTGAAGGCACTACCATGCTCTCTATCGAAGACATCAAGGCATTGGAATACAGGACAACCATGACGAAGTGCAAAGGCTGTACGAACAGCTGCCGCCTCACGATCAACCATTTCAGCGGCGGACGCAGATTCATCACAGGTAACCGCTGTGAACGTGGTCTTGGCAAGGAGAAGAATGAAAACAAGCTGCCGAACCTGTTCGATTATAAGGCCAGGCGTTATTTTGACTACACGCCGCTCAGTGATGAGGAGGCCGTACGTGGAACTGTCGGGATTCCCCGTGTCCTGAACATGTACGAAAACTACCCGTTCTGGTTTACCTTTTTTACAAAGCTTGGATTCCGGGTCGTGCTGACGCCAGCCTCTACCCGGAAGATATATGAGCTTGGTATCGAATCGATTCCAAGCGAATCTGAGTGCTATCCGGCAAAGCTGGCACACGGACATATACAATGGCTCATAAACGAGGGGATTGAACATATCTTCTACCCCTCTATCCCTTATGAGCGCAACGAGTTCTCAGATGCCAACAACCACTATAACTGCCCAATTGTAACTTCCTACCCGGAAAACATCAAAAACAATATCGACGCTATCGCCAATGAGGAAGTGGATTTCATGCACCCGTTTATATCCTTCGCCAATGAAGACACGCTGTCCCGGCGCCTGACGGATGAGCTCGCCTCTAAGTTCCTCATACTAAAGGAGGATATCAAGGCTGCCGTTCATGAGGCGTGGAAAGAGCTGGAAGCCTGCAGGGAGGACATGAGACGTAAAGGCGAAGAGACGCTTAAGTTCCTCGAGGAAACGGGCAACCGGGGAATCGTTCTTGCAGGGCGTCCTTACCACATCGATCCGGAAGTCAACCATGGGCTGCCGGAGCTCATTAATTCCTACAATATCGCCGTACTTACGGAAGATGCCATCTCACATCTGAAGCAGGTGGAACGTCCCCTGAACGTCATGGACCAGTGGATGTACCATTCAAGGCTGTATGCCGCGGCAAACTACGTAAAGACGGTAGATAATCTGGACCTGATACAGCTCAACTCATTCGGCTGCGGGCTGGATGCTGTTACGACGGATCAGGTGGCCGATATACTGACAGACTCAGACAAGATATATACTTCACTTAAGATTGATGAAGTCAATAATCTAGGAGCCGCCAGAATCCGCGTACGTTCGCTTCTTGCAGCCATCCGTGTAAGAGAGCAGCGAAACACGAAACGCAGCGTCTCTTCCTCTGCTATAGAGAAAGTGCCGTTCACGAAAGAGATGCGCAAGGACTACACGATACTTTGTCCGCAGATGTCTCCGATGCATTTTGAGCTGCTGGAACCTGCTTTCCGCGCATCCGGGTATCATGTAGATGTGCTGCCGAACGACAACAAGCAGGCGGTCGATGTAGGGTTGAAATATGTCAATAACGATGCATGTTATCCTTCTCTGATGGTGGTAGGGCAGATTATGGAAGCCATTCTGTCCGGAAAATACGACACCGGAAAGCTGGCGGTCATCATCAGCCAGACAGGCGGAGGATGCCGTGCTTCCAACTATATCGGATTTATCCGAAGGGCGCTGAAGAAAGCGGGGTACTCTCACATACCGGTCATCTCCATCAATCTGAGCGGCCTGGAGGGCAATCCAGGGTTCAAGATTACGCCCGCTCTGGCGCTGCGCGGCGTATATGCCGCCATATTCGGGGATATCTTCATGAAGTGCGTGTACCGGCTGCGTCCCTATGAGGCTGTTCCCGGTTCTGTAAATGAAATGCACAGGAAATGGGTGAAGGAATGTGCCAGATTCGTATCTGAGGGATATCCTTCCAGACGAAAGTTCAAGAAACTGTGCCGGGAGATAGTCGAGGATTTCGACACTAATATACAGTTGCTGGACGTAAAGAAGCCAAGGGTCGGCGTCGTCGGCGAGATTCTCGTCAAGTTTCTTCCGGCTGCCAACAACCATCTCGTCGAACTTCTGGAAAGTGAAGGTGCAGAGGCCGTCGTACCCGATCTGCTTGACTTCCTGCTCTACTGTTTCTACAATCAGAACTTCAAGGTGTCGCATCTTGGATTCAAAAAATCGAAGGCGACGTTCGGCAACCTCGGCATCAAAGTGCTGGAATGGTTCCGCGCTCCTGCTACAGAAGCTTTTAAAGCAAGCCGGCATTTTGATCCTCCGGCGCGTATTGAAGATCTTGGCCGTATGGCGTCCGAAATCGTCTCCCTCGGAAACCAGACGGGAGAAGGCTGGTTCCTCACCGGCGAGATGCTGGAGCTGATCCACAGCGGCGCCTCCAACATCGTATGTACGCAGCCGTTCGCCTGCCTTCCAAACCATGTCGTGGGCAAAGGCGTCATAAAAGAGCTGAGAAGGCGCTATCCGAAGTCCAATGTCGTAGCGATTGACTTCGACCCCGGCGCGAGCGAGGTCAACCAGTTGAACCGTATCAAGCTCATGCTGTCAACCGCCAATAAGAATATGGAATGATGCAAAATAGACGGGCAGGCCGAAGGTACATATCTGCATGTACCTTCGGCCTGCCCGTCTACATAAGAATAAAAACCAGGATTCTGCTTTTATTTTGGAAGTCAATTATCCCTTTACAATCAGAGACTTGCCTGACATCTCTTCAGGCTGTTCCATTCCCATCAACTCGATAAGCGTAGGGGCGATATCCGCAAGGCATCCGCCTTCTCTCAGCTTATACGCCGGGTCGGCATTCACAAGGATGAACGGGACCGGATTTGTCGTATGTGCCGTAAAAGGCTCTCCTGTCTTATCATCTATCAGCTGCTCCGCATTGCCATGGTCGGCACAGAGGAACATCTGCCCGTCTACTTCCTCCAGTGCCGCCACTGCTCTGCCCACACATTCGTCTACTGCTTCGATTGCCTTGATTGCGGCAGCTTCGACTCCTGTGTGTCCTACCATGTCGGGATTGGCAAAGTTGATGATGATAACGTCGTATCTGTCAGACTTGATGGCTTCGACAAGCTTATCGCATACTTCATATGCACTCATCTCCGGTTTCAAGTCATACGTAGCCACTTTCGGAGACTTCACGAGTATTCTGTCTTCTCCATCATTCGGCTCTTCTACGCCTCCGTTAAAGAAGAATGTGACATGCGCGTACTTTTCCGTCTCAGCGATACGGGCCTGCGTCTTTCCATTTGCTGCCAGAAATTCTCCAAATGTATTCGTAATCTCATCTTTTACGAAAGCGACCAGCTTATTTTCAATCGTCACATCATATTCTGTAAAGCACACGAACGTCGTCTTAATGCGCCCTCCTCTGTCAAATCCTTCAAATTTGTCATCGCAGAACGTTCTCGTAATCTCTCTGGCACGGTCCGGACGGAAATTGAAGAAGATGATGGAATCACCATCCTTCACAGTTGCCACGGGTGCGCCGTCCTTCACCACGACCGTGGGTAGGACGAACTCGTCTGTCGTATCTTTATCGTAGGAAGCCTGGATGCCTTCCGGTCCGTCTGGCGCAGTTTCACCCCTGCCTTCGGCCATAGCCTCATATGCCTTCTCTACACGCTCCCAACGGTTATCCCTGTCCATAGCGTAGTAGCGCCCCATTACAGTGGCAACTTCGCCGACGCCAATCTCTTTCATCTTTGCAACGAGTTCCTCCACATAGCCTTTTCCAGATGCCGGCGGCGTGTCACGGCCGTCGAGGAAACAATGTACATATACTTTTTTGATTCCTTGTCTCTTTGCCAGTTCCAGCAGCCCATATATATGTTCATTGTGGCTGTGGACACCACCGTCCGACACAAGGCCCATCATATGAAGAGAAGAGTTGTTCTTCTTCACATTTTCACAAGCTGCCAGAAGTGCCTCATTCTCAAAGAAATCTCCATCCTGAATCGCTTTCGTAATCTTCGTAAGATCCTGATATACGATGCGTCCCGCACCCATATTCAGATGCCCGACTTCAGAATTTCCCATCTGCCCGTCCGGAAGCCCGACAGCCATTCCGCTTGCATAGCCTTTTACAAACGGGCACTCCGCCATAAGCCTATCCATAATAGGAGTCCTGCCCTCTTCCACGGCATTTCCCTTTTTGCTGTCGTTTAGCCCATATCCGTCAAGAATCATCAATACTGTTGGTTTTTTACTCATAATTCATCTCCTACTATTTACTCTTTTCCAAAATTTAATTTTACATGATATCCTGCTATCTTTCAAGGCGTCCCTTCCACTTTATAACGTTTGGCACGCAGTATCCCTCAGGAGCCACTGGCATGCCGCGTTATGCCGCCGGGAAAGGAAAAGCCGCAGGAATCTGCTTCCTGCGGCTCCCGCTGTCACTTATTTATAATTGACTATTTTTCCGAAATCAGCCTTCAGGGAAGCCCCTCCTACAAGGCCGCCGTCGATGTCTGCCTGTGCAAACAGCTCCGGTGCCGTGGCAGCATTTACAGAACCTCCGTACTGGATGCGGACGGCCTCTGCCGTAGCTTCGTCATAAATCTCAGCGATACATGCCCGAATACCTGCGCATACTTCCTGTGCCTGCTCTGTCGTGGCTGTCTTTCCAGTGCCGATAGCCCAGATTGGCTCATAAGCGATAACTGCCGTCTTTGCCTGATCTGCAGTGACACCCATGAAACCGACCTTAACCTGCTGGCGGATGAAATCCATCGTAACACCCTGCTCCCTCTGCTCAAGCGTCTCCCCACAGCACATGATCGGAGTGATCCCATGCTCGAATGCCTTCAGCATCTTCTTATTGACAGTCTCGCTCGTCTCTGCAAAATACTCTCTTCTCTCAGAATGTCCGAGGACTACGTATGTTACACCTGCGTCCGTGAGCATAGCAGGAGCGATTTCACCTGTGTAGGCACCGCTCTCTTCAAAGTACATATTTTCAGCGCCTACCTGGATGTTCGTCCCTTTGCACGCCTCTACGACAGGGATGATATCAATCGCGGGGACGCAGAACACTACGTCCACATCTTCGTTTGCCACGAGCGGCTTTAATTCTTCCACGAGCGCGACTGCCTCGCTCGGTGTCTTGTTCATCTTCCAGTTTCCAGCTATAATCTTTCTTCTTGCCATCTTTTTCTCTCCTATTTCATAAATTTGATCTGCTAAAGCATTTATTTATCGTTAGCTGCGGCTACGCCCGGCAGCTCCTTGCCCTCCAGGAATTCGAGCGAAGCTCCGCCGCCTGTTGATATATGGGACATCTTATCTCCGTACCCAAGCTGGTTTACCGCAGCCGCGGAATCTCCGCCCCCGATAATCGTCGTGGCGTCTGTGTCCGCGAGGGCCTTTGCAACCTCCTCTGTACCTTTTGCAAAGTTCGGCATCTCAAAGCAACCCATCGGTCCGTTCCATACAACGGTCTTTGCATCTTTTACCGCTTCCGAAAACATAGCGGCTGTCTCAGGACCTATGTCAAGCCCTTCCCAGTCTGCCGGAATCTCTCCCGCCTTTACCACCTTAGAATTTGCATCGTTGGAAAAATCATCCGCGATAACCGTATCTACAGGAAGAAGCAGCTTGACGCCTTTTTCTTTTGCTTTATCCAACATTTCCAGCGCGTAGCTGCAGTAATCTTCTTCAAGCAGTGATTTGCCGACGCTGCCGCCTTGTGCCTTGCTGAATGTATAGGACATGCCGCCTCCGATAATCAGGGTATCCACCTTGTCCAGCAGATTTTCGATGACGGATATCTTGCTGGATACTTTTGCGCCGCCCAGAATGGCGACAAATGGCCTCTCAGGATTGTTTACTGCATTTCCGAGGAAGTCTATCTCCTTCTGCATGAGATAGCCTACGACAGCCGTGTCGACGAACCGGGTGACTCCTACATTAGAACAGTGTGCCCTGTGCGCGGTTCCGAACGCATCATTGACAAACACATCGCACAGTGACGCAAGATCCTTGGAGAATGCCTCACCGTTCTTCGTCTCCTCTGCCCGGTAGCGTGTATTTTCAAGCAGTATGATGTCGCCGTCCTTCATCTCTGCAACGGTGGCTTTCGCATTCGGCCCTACCACTTCCGGGTCAGCGGCAAACTTTACTTCCTGTCCAAGCAGCTCGCTCAGGCGCTGAGCGACCGGGGCAAGAGAAAGAGAAGGAACCGCTTCCCCCTTCGGCTTGCCTAGATGGGAACACAAGATTACCCTGCCGCCGTCCGCAACAAGCTTCTTGATAGTCGGCAGCGCCGCCACAAGACGGTTCTCATCCGTTATCTTGCCGTCGATAAGCGGCACGTTAAAATCACATCTGACAAGTACCTTTTTTCCTTTTACATTGATATCATCCACAGATTTTTTATTAAGCATTTGATGGCCTCCTTTTCATAGGGGTCAGACCCCTTTTGGGCATAGGGGTCTGACCCCTATGAAAATTCCCTCTATATTCTGATAATTTAAAAGGAATCCGGCCCAATATAGACCGGACCCCTTTGTGAGTCTTAAAGCAGATTTATGCTAATTCAGAGAAGTATTTGATTGTTCTTACCATCTGGCTCGTATAAGAATTCTCATTGTCGTACCAGGATACGACCTGTACTTCTGTTGTTCCATTATCTAAAGGCAGTACCATTGTCTGGGTAGCATCAAACAGTGAACCATATCTCATGCCGATAACGTCAGTGGATACGATTTCGTCTGTGTTATATCCGAAGGATTCTGTAGCTGCTGCTTTCATCGCTGCATTTACATCGTCAACCGTAACTGTTCCGTCTACAACTGCTGTCAGGATAGTCGTAGATCCTGTAGGTGTTGGAACACGCTGTGCAGAACCGATCAGCTTGCCGTTCAGTTCAGGAATGACAAGGCCGATAGCCTTTGCAGCGCCTGTGCTGTTCGGAACGATATTCAGAGCAGCCGCGCGGGATCTTCTGAGATCGCCTTTTCTCTGAGGTCCGTCAAGTGTCATCTGGTCGCCTGTGTAAGCATGAATCGTGCACATGATACCTGATTTGATCTTCGCGAGGTCGTTCAGTGCCTTTGCCATCGGTGCAAGGCAGTTGGTCGTACAGGAAGCAGCGGAGATAACTGTATCTTCCGGTTTCAGAATGTCGTGGTTTACATTATATACGATAGTTGGCAGGTCGTTTCCAGCCGGTGCTGAGATAACGACTTTTCTTGCGCCTGCTTTTACATGTGCAGATGCTTTTTCTTTTGATGTATAGAATCCAGTACATTCAAGAACAACGTCCACGCCGATTTCTCCCCATGGAAGTTCTTCGGCATTCGCTTTAGCGTAAATCTTGATTTCTTTGCCATCTACGATGATAGAGTCATCGGTAGATTCTACCTTGTCAGCCAAAGCATATTTTCCCTGTGAAGAGTCATATTTTAACAAGTGAGCTAACATTTTGGGAGATGTCAAGTCATTGATTGCAACTACTTCATACCCTTCTGCTCCGAACATCTGTCTGAATGCAAGACGTCCAATACGCCCGAATCCATTAATCGCTACTTTTACTGCCATGATTAATTCCTCCTAAAGTTTGTTTGTTAACTGTTACACAGCCTTTATTTTTGAAACTCCTTAACATCGTTAAAGAATCATCAACCGTTTATAATTGTACTAAATTTGATACAAAAATTCAAGGGCTTTTACCATTTTTATGGAAGTTGCTTAAAAACAGGCTTCCTGCCGGAAAATTCTGTATAATATGTGAAGCCGCATGACTTCAGGATATCTCCCGCCTTTTGGAAATCATACGCGATGTGTTGCGGGCAGTGTCCGTCTGCCCCGACGGTGACCATCTCACCGCCAAGTTCGCGGTAACGCCTCAGCACATCCGGATGCGGATGGGCGAATGGAAGCCCGTATTTGAGGCCCGCCGTATTCAGTTCCAGCCCTTTACCGCCGGCTATGAGCGTCCGGAGTATCTCATCGATGATGTCCGCAAATGCATGATATACATAGGCCTTCTCCCTGCCTGCCCCGTAGCGGACTACATAGTCGAGATGTCCAAGCACATCATAATCCTTACAGGAACGGATATCCTTCAGTATCTCCTCAAATGCAATCCTGTATGCCTCTTCGTCTGTCCTGCCCTCAAAAAGCTTCCCTGTCGCAGGATCCGCCGCATCGACGCAGTGTACGGATCCAATCACGAAGTCGAAAGGATAGCTGGCTGTAAGTTCCCTGTAATAGTCCCCCAGATACGGGCGCAGGCCGAGTTCCACGCCGATGCGGATATCGATCCTGCCCTCGTACTTTTCCTGAAGAGGACGCAGCACCTTAAAATATTCTTCCGGGTCGAAGATGCTCTCTTCTCCCCATTCCATCTCGTCTTTATCGAAATGGTCGGTGAAGCAAATCATCTCAAGACCTTTGTCTATCGCCCCGAGGATCATCTCCTCAGGCGCCGCCTTAGAATCGTGTGAAAATGATGTATGCATGTGCACATCTGCTCTCATATTCTTCCTATTCATCTCCTATAATTGTTCCCCCGCCAAGGACATATTCTCCGTCATAGAGTACAATCGCCTGTCCGGGAGTGATGGCCCGCTGCGGCTCTTCAAAAGTACAGACTATCTCGTCAGGACCTGTCATTTCTACCGTGCACCAGGCGCCTCTGTGGTTATACCGGATTTTGGCCCACACCCTCTTTTTCTCCGACAGCTCCCCGACAGACATGAAGTTCACCTTGTCCGCCCTCACACGTCTGGACATAGATTCTTCATTGCTCCCAACCACGACTTCATTCGTCCCAGGCCGTATCTCCAGAACAAAGACCGGATGCCCGAGGGACAGTCCCAGACCTTTCCTCTGCCCTACCGTATAGTGTATGATTCCTTTATGTTTACCGACTATGGTGCCGTCTGCAGTAACGAAGTTACCCGGAAGCATGCCCGTTCCGGTCTCTTTTTCTATGAACGAGGCATAATCTCCATCCGGAACAAAGCAGATGTCCTGGCTGTCCGGCTTGTCTGCCACCGCAAGGCCAAGGCCGCAGGCAATCGTTCTAATCTCTTCTTTTTCATACATGCCGACAGGCATAAGCGTACGCTTAAGCTGCTCCTGTGTCAGGTTATAGAGCGCATATGTCTGGTCTTTTGCCGCTGTGGCCGATACTTTCAGCCCATATCTTCCGTTTGGAAGCTGGTCGATTCTCGCATAGTGGCCGGTTGCGATATAATCTGCCCCGATATCTATACTTCTTTTAAGGAGAGATTCCCACTTCACATACCGGTTGCAGGCAATACAAGGATTAGGTGTACGTCCATGTGTGTACTCCTCCACAAAATAGTCGATGACATGCTCTTTAAATTCCTGCCTGAAATTCATTACATAGTACGGAATTTCCAGGCGGGCCGCCACTCTTCTCGCATCCTCTACAGCACTCAGCCCGCAGCAGCCTCCGTTTTCTTCCTGTACCGCGCGCTCCTCGTCCTGCCATATCTGCATCGTGACACCAATGACATCGTAGCCCTGCTCCTTCAGAAGATAAGCGGCGACGGAAGAATCTACGCCGCCGGACATCCCTACGACAACTTTTTTATTTTCCATCCTGCCACCTTCGCTTAATATGCTTCTTCTTCCTCTTCTTCGTCCTCATGGATATCTGATTTCGGCTTTTCCAGTCCTTCTATCTTGATACCATTTTTTTCGGCGTAATCCCAGAGTGCGGCGTGGATCGCCTCTTCCGCAAGCAGAGAGCAGTGTACCTTTACCGGCGGCAGTCCGTCCAGCGCTTCCATGACAGCTTTGTTCGTCACCTTCAGCGCCTCTTCTATCGTCTTGCCTTTGACCAGTTCTGTTGCCATACTGCTTGTGGCGACAGCCGCGCCACAGCCAAAAGTCTTGAATTTCACATCACGGATAATATGGCTATCATCTATATCAAGATACATCCTCATGATATCACCGCATTTTGCATTTCCTACCGTTCCGACACCGCTTGCGCCGTCTATCTCGCCTACGTTGCGCGGATTCTGGAAATGGTCCATTACTTTTTCTGAATACATATCTGTCTTCCTCCTTGTTCGTACGTTTAAGAATTTTTCTTTACAAAGTCTTCATAGAGTGGGGACATCTTCCTGAGATGCTCCACGATTTCCTTTAAATGGTCAACGACATAATCGATATCTTCCTTAGACGTCTCATCACTTAACGTCAGCCTCAGCGAGCCGTGTGCGATCTCATGAGGCAGGCCGATTGCAAGCAGTACGTGGGACGGATCGAGGGAACCTGACGTACAGGCGGAACCGCTCGACGCGCAGATGCCTTTCATATCGAGCATAATCAGCAGGGACTCTCCCTCGATGAAGCGGAAACTAAAATTAGCATTGTTCGGGAGACGTTTCTTCCTGTGCCCGTTCAGTCTGCAGTACGGAATCTCCTTTTCCACGCGCTCAATCATATAGTCTCTCAGGGCACTTTCTTTTTTACTGCGTTCTGACATCGTCCTCATCGCGCGTTCTACCGCGGAACCGAGACCTACGATACCTGGAACATTTTCCGTTCCCGCGCGTCTCTTCCTCTCCTGGCCCCCGCCATGGACGAAGGAACGAATCTTAACGCCTGTACGTATATACAGGAAACCGATTCCCTTAGGTCCGTTCAGCTTGTGTCCGCTGGCACTCAGCATATCTATATGGCACTCGTCGACATCGACAGGTATCTGTCCAAATGCCTGAACCGCGTCTGTGTGGAACAGTATGCCGTGTTCATGGGCGATCTTGCCAATTTCTTTCACCGGCTGGACCGTCCCTATCTCATTATTGGCATACATGACTGATATAAGGATAGTATCCGGACGAATTGCACTTTTCAGCTCATCCAGCCTGACGATACCCTCTTCATCCACATCGAGATATGTTACGTCAAATCCTTTGCTCTGGAGATACTCTCCGGTGTGAAGAATGGCATGGTGCTCTATCTTCGTCGTAATAATATGTTTTCCCTTGTCCGCATATGCTTCCGCTGTCGCTTTCAGCGCCCAGTTATCCGCCTCCGAACCTCCTGCCGTAAAGTAGATTTCATTGCTCTTGGCGCCAAGCGCGGCTGCGATGATATCCCTCTGTGCCGTTATGACTTCTTTATTTGCCGAGGCAAATCCGTACACGCTAGATGGATTTCCGAACTTCTCTGAAAAATAAGGAAGCATCGCCTCCACAACCTCTGGCGCCGTCTTTGTCGTCGCGGCATTGTCCAAATATATAAATTGTCCCATATCTTCTTCCTCCTTAAGTTTTTATTTATTGCACTGGGGATTGGCACATTCTCCTTGTGGATTGACACGCCTGCTCTCCAGAACCAATTCATCCAATTTGATTTGATCCACCGTCCGGTTGATGTTGTCATTGATCTTCTGCCATACGTATTTCGTCACGCAGCCGTCTGACGCCATACACCCGTCTTCAGTGTAGAATGCAGCACATTTCACCGGCTCAAGGCTTCCTTCCAGTGCACGCAGCACATCACCGACTGATATATCTTCCATATCCCGCGCCAGCACATAGCCCCCTCCGGCACCCCGAATGCTTTTTACAAGTCCCGCTTTCTTCATCAGGCCGACGAGCTGCTCAAGGTATCGCTCTGATATCTCCTGCCTCGCCGCTATGCTGCTGATAGAGACAGGCTCTGTCTCCGCATATCTGGCCAGATCTATGATTGCCCGCAGGCCATATCTCCCCTTCGTTGAAAGCTTCATGCTATCACCTTCTTCTTTAATTCCTAGTATTTTACTGGGATTTATCTTTCTGTAGAATAACACTTTTAATTCTGTTCTGTCAAGCATATATCCTGAATATCTTATAACGATATCCTATAGGAGTTAATTATGTCCAGAAAACGTGCCATTATCAAAGGAACTTTCATCCTTACCCTTACCGGTTTTGCCACCAGGTTCATGGGCTTTTTTTACCGGATTTTTCTGAGCCATACTTTCGGCGAAGAAGGCGTCGGGCTCTATCAGCTCATTTTCCCCATCTATGCCCTCTGCTTTTCACTTACTTCCGCCGGAATTGAAATAGCCTTATCCCGCTGTGTTGCCAAGCGCACTACGCTTGGTCAGGAAAAAGAAGCCAGAGAATTATTGTATACGAGCATCGTATTTACTGTCATAATTTCATGCATCACTACACTGCTGCTGCAGAAATACGCATGGTTCATCTCATCGGCCTTCCTGAAGGACGACCGGTGCGCCGAGCTGCTCGTCATCCTGTCCTATGCATTTCCTTTCGCCGCGATCCACAGCTGTATCTGCGGCTACTATTTTGGTCTGAAGATGACGGGAGTGCCTGCCACGTCACAGCTCATCGAACAGGTGGCCAGAATCACGTCCGTATATCTCATCTACGTATTCGGCCAGAAAAATGGTGTCACCTTCGGCATATCCATCGCAGTGGCCGGGCTGATAGCCGGGGAAGTCATCTCCTCCCTCTTCTGCCTGAAGGCTGTCACGGGAAAATCCATGTCGTTGAGGAAGATACGGCCCGCCCTGCCCTCTTTCGGCCGGAATATGAGAGAGCTTCTCTTCCTGTCCATCCCGCTCACCGGAAGCCGGGTACTCCTCAACGTCCTGCAAAGCGTGGAAGCTATCTCGATTCCGCTGCGGCTGCAGGCATATGGGATGACGAATAAAGCAGCACTTAGTACATATGGCGTACTGACCGGAATGGCACTTCCCTGCATCTTGTTCCCTTCCGCCATTACCAATTCCATCTCCACCATGCTACTTCCGACTGTCGCAGAGATACAGGCTCTTGATAACCAGAGGGAGATGTCCGCCATTATCAAGAAAGTCGTGTCCTGCTGCGTGCTGCTCGGCAGCGGCTGCTGCGCCCTTCTGCTGCTGACCGGCAGCTGGATCGGTTCCTTCCTGTTCCACAGCCCCGCGGCCGGTAGCTTCATCGTCACCCTCGCATGGATATGCCCATTCCTCTACACAGACAACACCCTTATCAGCATCATCAACGGTATCGGCAAAACGACTCTCTCCTTTGTCATCAACGCTGTCGGCCTGCTCATCCGTATCGGCAGCGTACTCCTCCTGATCCCGGTATATGGAATCCGGGGCTATCTGTGGGGACTGCTGGCAAGCCAGCTCTGCATCTTCCTGTTCTGCATCTTCTACCTGTATTATTATCTGGCAGTTCGCAGGAAAAAGTGTGTTTGAGTAAAGTGGCTGCGGGTGTGGAACCGGATGGCATCTGCTCCGATGCGTACGAGGCTGCGACTATTTCACGTATCCCTAACCCTCCGGAATGCGCGCCGATAGCAGCTTGCATCCCGCAGGATAAGGGCTGCGGAAAGGATTCTCCGCCTCTTCCGCTTACACCTGCGCATCTCCCACCCGGCTCTCAGACTGTAGACAAAGTCTATTTATCAGTTTAACAGTGCATATATGAGAATAAATATGCATTGCTTTCCTTTTGTTCTGAAATAATGTATAATAAGCTAAATTAGAATTGCAACAAAGGTTATTTATATTTTATACTGATTGAAAGGGTGGCAAAACTGAATGAAAATAACGTTAATTCATGGGCAAAACCACAAAGGCAGTACATATCATATAGCGAGAATGACTGCGGAAAAAATCAGTGACAATATTGACGAATTTTTTCTGCCGAGAGATTTGAGCGATGGGTGTTCGGGCTGTGCGGCCTGCCTATATAAGGGTAGAGAGCATTGCCCACATTCGGAGAAGGTAGGCATTATTTTTGATTCCATGCTTTCCTCAGATGTTATAGTAATCGGTTCACCGAACTATGTCATGGGGATGACATCGCACTTAAAAGGATTCTTTGAGCATATATTTACTGCATGGATTGGCCACAGACCTGAAGAAGGTCTGCTATCAAAAATAGCTGTCGTTGTTAGCACAGGGGCAATACTTGGAACGAAAGGTGTAACAAAATCAATGGCCAAGCAGATGTTTTACTTAGGTATACCGAAGGTGTATAAGCTTCCCTTTGAGGTAATGGCAGCATCATGGGAAGGTGTTGATGATAAGAAAAAAGAACAAATTGCAATTAAAATAGATAAAACAGCATGCAAAATCAAAGCAAAAAAAGGAAATACATCACCGGGGATAAAGTATAAATTTATTTTTTTAATGTTGAGATCGTTTCATAAAAAAAATGATTTGGCTCTGTTTGCTGTAGATAAGAAATACTGGACGGATAAAAAATGGCTTGGTAATGAGAGACCTTGGAAACATACAAAATAAGCACAACTCACAGAGCGACAAAACCCAGTTTATATGGGAGGAAAATTTCAGTTTAAATATAAGTTGTCAGGACATCAGATATCCTTAATTATCTGGTGTCCTGTATTTTTATACACTACATGAATAAATCCATAACAGGAATGTAGTTTGTCTACAGTCTGAGAGCCGGAATCAGGCAGGGGATGTTATATCACATAACATCCCCTGCCTGATTCCGGCTCTTCTTCATGACAATCACTTTCAACTAAGGTTATCAACCTGCTTTGCCCCTTATCACTGTGCTGACACAGCGAAAGCTTTCCATCAGCCAGTAGCGGCACACAGCCACCCCCGCCCGTGCCAGTAAAGTAGATAGCCGCTGGGGAGCCTCCCCAGCGGCGTCTGCTTCACTAAACTCACAAAGTCTTCAGAAACATCTTCATCAGCACAGGATTGACATAGCACTCCAGGACAATGCCAAGTGCGATCAGAAGCAGGAAGCAGACCGTCTTGGTAAGATTCCACTTAGATTCCGGATAGGAAAACAGATGCCAGAGCAGCACGACATATCCCGCGATATAAAATGCAAATTGCGGCGTCATCGCAAGCAGGCACAGCACGATACCCTTGACTCCCATCTTCATGATAGCGGACGTCATTATCATACCGCAGGAAAAGCCTGTCCAAAGCAGAAATGCCACGACAATCCCTTTCCTGAATCTAGTGCATCCCAGCGCAAAGAGCAGGATGACCGGCATCATCCGAATCCGAATGATATACCAGGCATATTCTGCCATACCTATATCTGTCTGGGCATACTGGTTTAAAAAGAAATCATTGAAGATTCCCATGCTTGTTATGTAATCCTTTGACACAATATTAGCATAAAAGATTCCAATCAAAAAACCCAGCATACAAAATAAAACAAAATACTTTTTGTTTTCCCGTATCCTCACAAATACTCCTCCTCTTGTCAAGATACTTCATTATATGCCGGGTCTTCCGATATATTCTTATTTTATGTCTGCTTAGCTTCAGACGGCAGCTGCCGTTCCCTTCACAGGAGGTATCTGGACTCATATGCCAGCAGTGCCGCGACTGTTTTGGAATCTTCTATCCTTCCGTCAAAAATCATATCTTTCAGTACGCAGAGTTCATATGGCCTGACATCCACATACTCGTTTTCATCAAGGTTCTGTCTCGATGCAGTCAAGTCTCTTGCCACGAAAATCTCAATCCGCTCGTCACAGTAGGCAACCGTAGGACGTATCGTGATGAGCCAGTCGAGCTTTCCCGCCCGGTAACCGGTCTCTTCCTCCAGCTCTCTTCTGCTGCACTCGATTCCCGGCTCGCCTGCCCCATCCAGCTTCCCCGCCGGTATCTCCAGCGTATCCCTCTCTAGGGCATTGCGGTACTGCCGCACCATAAGTATTCTGCCATCGTCCAGAACCGGCACGACGGCAGCCGCCCCTGCGTGATGGATATAGTCCCACCTGGCGCTGTTGCCATTGGCAAATTCCATCGTATCCCGATACACCTCCAGGATAGCGCCTTCATACATGAGTTCCCGCTTTGTCCTTCTGACTTCTCCGCTCATAATACCGCCTGCCTCTTCCCTTTCTCCGATGTCTATAGAGAAGTTACGAATTCCTCAATCCGGTTCAGTCCCTTCTCTATGCCTTCCATAGATATAGCATAGGACAGGCGCACGAAATTGTCAAATCCAAAATCCTGGCATGGAACGACGGCCACACGGTAATCTTCAATCAGGATTTCAGCGGCACGGGACGCCGTTCCGATACGGACACCTTTATAAGACTTCTCCAGAACATTTGTAAAGTCGACAAACGTATAGAATGCCCCCTCAGGCTCCAGACAGTCCAGCAGAGGCATATTCTGGATGCGCTCATACATATATTTTCTTCTGGCGTCAAACTCTTCGCGCATGGCATCCACAGCGTCCTGAGGGCCTTCCAGCGCTTCCAGCGCTGCTTTCTGGGCGATAGAGTTGGGGTTGGATGTCTGATGGCTCTGGATGCTTCCCATAAGCTTCGCAATCTCCACGCTGGAACCGGTATAGCCAATCCTCCATCCTGTCATAGAATAGCTCTTGGACAGGCCGCTGCATGTGATTGTCCTCTTGTAAATCTCCTCGCCGAGAGAGGCGATGCTCACATGCTTCTTTTCCCCGTAGATAAGGTTCTCATACATCTCATCTGCGACGACATAAATGTCATTCCTCACCACCACGTCAGCGATGGCACGCAGCTCTTCCTCCGAATATACCATACCGGTCGGGTTGTTCGGCGTATTCAATATGAGCGCCTTCGTCTTGTTCGTAATCGCGCCTTCAATCTGCTTCGCCGTTACTTTATACCCGGACTCCTTCGTGCCATAGATGACAACAGGGATGCTGTCACACAGCTTGACAATCTCCGGATATGTCAGCCAGTACGGCGCCGGAATGATTACCTCGTCCCCCGGATTCGTGATTGCCTGGAAGATGTTCGTAAGCGAGTGTTTTCCGCCATTGCTCACGACAATCTGATTCGCTGCATAATCAAGCCCGTTAAAGTCGCGGAATTTCCTGCTCACCGCCTTTTTCAACTCTTCCGTCCCGGACGCGGGGGTATATTTCGTGAATCCAGACCGGATGGCATGTATCGCAGCCTCGTTAATATTATCCGGTGTATTAAAATCCGGTTCCCCTGCTCCAAATCCTACTACATCAATGCCTTCCGCCTTCATCGCTTTCGCTTTCGCGGTGATTGCAAGTGTTGATGACGGCTTTACTCTAGCCGCCTTTTCTGATAATGTTAACGCCATTGTTCCATCCATCCTATCTTTTTCTTATTTTATAACACGTTCTAGTAGATTATTATAGTATAAGACACATCGTTTTGCAAGATTAATTTCCATAATATTCTTTTTATTATTTACAACGGCATTATTCCGAGTCTCAAATACTGTTTTTGCAATTTTACTTCTCCAATCCTGCATTATCCACAAGTCCTGCCTAAGCTCCCCCGTCCGGTCAATCGAACCATGCATGGCCATAACGCTCCAGCATCCTATCCGCCTCGTCCGGTCCTGCATTGCCGGGTTCATACGCATATACGGGAAGTCTCTGTCCTACGTAACGTTCCCGCAAAGCATCTACATACTTCCAGCTCGTCTCCACCTGATCCCATTGGGAAAACCAGGACCTCTCCCCGCGGATACATGCGCCCAGCAGCCTCTCATATGCCTCCGGCGTATTCATCTGGTTGATATATGAACAGCTCTGGCAGAAGTCCATCTTCGCCTGGATAATCTCATCCAGCTCACCGGGCCTCTTTATATTGAACTGCAGATATACACCTTCCGTCGGCTGTATCTTAATATTCAGGATGTTCTGCGGCACGCCCGGCACAGAGCTTTTAAATACGATTGCCACCTGCATCTCCCGCTTCGTAAGCTTCTTCCCCGTCCGGATATAAAACGGCATCCCTCTCCACCTGTCGTTCTCCAAGAAGAGACGCAGCGCTGCATATGTCTCCGTGGCAGAATGGGCATCTACCGCCTGCTCGTTCCGGTACCCTTTGTACTGTCCGAGCACAGTATTTCCGGCAGCATCCTCCGGCATGGCGAGTGCTTCCAGTACCTTCATCTGTTCCCGGTGCATCTCTTCCACGCCCGGTCCCTGCGGACGCTCCATCGCAACAATTGTGAGTATCTGGAACAGGTGGTTCTGCATCATATCTTTCAATGCACCGCTGTGATCGTAATAACCGCCCCGCGTCTCGACCCCAACCTCCTCAAGTGCAGATATCTGAACGCACTCGATATGCTCCGCATCCCATATATTACTGAAGATAGGGTTGGCAAAACGAATCGTCTGGATATTCCTGACCATCTCCTTGCCGAGATAATGGTCAATTCTGTATATGTGGTCAGGCTGGAAAAATGCCTCCATCATGATATTCAGCTCTTCTGCCGCCTCCAGATTCTCCCCGAAAGGCTTCTCGATGACGACCTTGCCGCTGCCGGCTCCATGGACAGCCTTAAGCCCTTTTACTATCGTGCTGAAAAAGCGGGGTGCCACTGCAAAATAGAAAATATGGCCGCCGGCACCGGATGCTCTGTAAAATTCGTCCAGCCCTCTAAACTCTTCTTCATCCGTAAAATCCATGCGGTAATAGACGATACGCTCCGCCAGCTTGTTATAAATCTCTTCTCTGTACGAAAGACGGGCAAATTTCTCAACCCATTCCCCCGCAAGTTTCCGATATGCCTCGCTCGTGTAGTCTCTTCTTCCTATAATGACAATCTGACCGTTGAGCTGCTCATTACCTGCAGCCGCCATGTTATAAAGCGCCGGAATCAGCTTGCGGAACGTCAGATCCCCGGTACCGCCAAAAATTGTAAATGTCTGCTCCTTATGCATTGTCCTGCCCCCAGTCATGGTGGAAGATTCCTTCCCGGTCTGTTCTTTCAAATGTGTGGGCCCCGAAACAGTCCCTCTGGGCCTGGATAAGATTCGCTCCCACCGGCATCCCTCTGAATGCATCGATGTAAGCTTCCGCCTGGCTCATAGCCGGCAGTGGAATTCCGTTCTGGATGCCAAGGCACAGAATATTCTGAAGGCTCTCCTTCCCCCGGTTGACGCCTTCCAGAAAATATGAATCCAGCATCAGATTCGTAAGGTCCGAATCATTGTCAAATGCATTTGTTATCTCATCGAGGAACTGAGCCTGTATGATGCACCCTGCACGGAATATGGCGGCTATCCTGCCATAGTTGAGATTCCATCCATATTCCGCAGAGGCATGTCTGAGCAAGTCAAATCCCTGGGCATACGCGACAATCTTCGCCGTGTACAGGCCTCTTCTGACCATCTCGGCAAACTCCCTTTTATCCACGGCAGGCCTACGGAGAGAACCGCTGATCAGCGATTGCGCCGCCTTTCTCTCTTCCATCCTGTTGGACATGATCCTCGCATTGCAGGCCGCAGTTATCATCGATACGTTCACCCCCTGCTTCAGCGACTCCAGGCTGGTCCACCGTCCGGTGCCCTTCTGTCCGGCACTGTCTAGTATATAGTCCACCAGTTCTCCCTGGGCATAGTCATCTGATTCCCGGAATATCCTGGCCGTAATCTCAATGAGGTAGCTCTTCAGCTCCCCTTCGTTCCACTCTTCAAATATAGCAGCGAGCTCCTCATTCGTATAGCCTCCGGCATATTTCAGCAGCAGATACGCTTCCGCTATGAGCTGCATATCCGCATACTCTATCCCGTTATGCACCATCTTTACATAATGCCCGGCACCGTCAGGGCCCATGTAGGCACAGCACGGTTCCCCTTTGGCCCTGGCTGCGACTGCTTCCAATACCGGGGCGACGTGGCTGTAGGCAGACTCATCTCCCCCCGGCATGATGGACGGTCCGAAACGGGCGCCGTGCTCTCCCCCTGATACGCCGGTGCCAAAGTAATAGATGCCCTTCGCCTTCAGTTCTCTCTCACGCCTTCTCGTATCCTCAAAAAATGAGTTCCCTCCGTCCAGTATCATATCCCCATCATCCAGCAGCGGAACGAGCTGTTCAATCACCATATCGACCGGCTTTCCCGCTTTCACCATAATCAGAAACCGTCTCGGACGATCCTGAGACGCCACGAGCGACTCCATATCATAAAAAGGTATGAGGTTCTCATGGGGGTACTCTCGTACCACCGTGTCTGTCACCTCACGGCTCCTGTTATATCCTCCCACTCTAAATCCATGATCCGCCATATTAAGGGCAATGCTTCTTCCCATAACTGCCAGGCCGATGACTCCAATCTCTGTCTTCTGCATCATATTACCTCCTTCTTCCATTCGCTGCCTTGCCGTATCGCCAGAGAAACTCCCTCGGGCATGCCGATACGGCTTCGGATTCCTATAATCCTGCCGTTCATCCTGTCTCTTTCCAAACTGACTACCTCTCCCGAAAAACGGTTTGCCACAAGCAGATACTTCTCATTCTCCGTCAGGACAAAATCTCTCGGATGTTCTCCGCCACATGGTACGTGTTCCAGCACCTTGGCGCTGTTCCCGGTGACATCCACAACAGCCAGCAGATCCAGCCCTCTTATGGATATATACAAAAACCGTTCATCTCCCGTAAGGCGTATCGCCGCAGCAGACGCATCCTGCTTCTGTCTCCCGCTCTCCGCCTCTTCGGGAAGTATAGATATCTGCTGGCGCAGTAGAAACGTATTGTCCTGCACTTCAAAGATAAACAGCTCATTGCTCCATTCGCTCACTACATACAGCAGCGTATGTGATGTGTTGAATACCCCGTGTCTTGGTCCGCTCCCATTCGGGAACCGGACATCACCGCAGGAGCGGAAGCCATCTGTCCGGTCAAACAGCCGGATACGATGCTGCGTCAGGCAGGGAACCATCACATAGGACCCGTGGATCATAATCTGGTGGCAGCCTGCCTCCCCTCCATTTTCAATCCTGCCGGCCGCTTCAGGTCCTTCTTTTCCCATATGATATATCATTACCGTGCCATCGTGGTAGTTGGCTGTATATACGTACGCCCCCTCCTGCAGGATGAAACAAGGCGTGTCTTTTTCTTCCAGTATCTCTCCCACAAGACCTGCCCCCTTATCCGTGAGGCGTGCAAAGCATGTTCCTGCCCTGCCTTGCCGCTCTGTCGGAAAAGCAAGCATATCCCCTGCCAGGGACACCCATTTTGCATTATGTGCTTCGTAGAGGAGCTCTGGTTCTGTCATGCAACCGCTTTCGATATTGACTGAAAATTGATAGACCCCTCTGCTCTTTTCAGACGCATAGGTTCCGATATATCCCTCTCGCCAGCCGTCTGATGTCTCATCCACGTTTGTTTCGTATTGTCGCTTCTTGTTTTCTTTTTCCATCGCAGCCTCCACATCCCATCACTCATATTTTAACCATTATGCTGCCGCATACTGTAATTATAATTATTACAGTATGAAATGTCAAACGTTACTTTTTTAACGCTGATAATCCGGAACGTTATAGAAATGTTATTCTTTTGTGCTAGTATTCATCATACAGCACAATTCAACTTATAAAAGAAAGGATGTTCAGACATGAAAGATTTCATTCTGGAAACAAAAAATTTATCAAAAAGATTTGGAAGCCAGCAAGCCGTAAGCAGCATTTCCCTGGAAATCGAGCGCGGCAGCATCTATGGACTTCTCGGACCGAATGGCGCAGGAAAATCTACGACACTCAAAATGCTTGTCGGCCTCCTCCGGCCATCCGCCGGACAGATTCTCTTCAACAGGAAGCCCTGGGAGAGAGCTGTATTAGGAAGAATCGGCTCTCTGATTGAATCCCCCGCTTTGTACGGCAACCTCACGGCAAAAGAAAACCTTCTTGTGCATACAAAGCTTCTCGGCATACCAGAGGTAAAAATCGATGAAGTGCTGGATACCGTCCATCTGCAAGGTACGGGCAAAAAACGGGCCGCACAATTTTCCATGGGAATGAAACAGCGGCTCGGATTGGCCGCCGCCCTGCTTTGTGAACCAGAGCTGCTTATTCTGGACGAGCCGGCCAACGGGCTTGACCCTTTTGGTATCCAGGAACTGCGCGGGCTTATTGCCTCGTTACCGGATAAGGGGATTACCGTACTCTTATCCAGCCACATACTCTCAGAGGTCGCACAGATTGCAGACACGATTGGAATCATCGACAAAGGGCGGCTCTTGTTCCAAGGCACGCCGGCACCCGGCAAGAATCTGGAGCAATTCTTCACAGATGTCATTCTCAAAGGAGGACAGGAAAGATGCATGGACTGAAATCAGAAATGCTAAAGTACAAAAGAACATTTATGCGCAGGCTGGTTGTCTTTATTCCCTTATTTTTCACAGTATATGCAGTGATAATGCATGCCACGCTTATGAAACATCCTCTGTCTGAGAACAGCAGATGGATGTGGCAGAGCCTGCTCGCTCTCGTATACAACTGGTGGCCATTGGCATTCCTGCCCCTTGGGTTCGCGTTATTTGCCACACTGGCTGCCGCACAGGAAAAAAAATCCGGCAATTACCGCTCCCTTCGTGCTCACGATGTACCGCCTGCGGCACTCTGGGCAGATAAGATTGCCGCTATGTCCATCCACAGCCTGTTTTCTACACTTGTATTGACCATTTCAGCCGTCATGGCGGGTGTGCTGTCCGGATCCGGCTCTGTTCCTATCGGGCAGATTATTGCAGCCGGCGCGCTCTGCTGGATTACTTCTCTCGTACTTATTCCGCTCCAGCTGTGGGCTGCTACAAAGGGAGGCATCTTCCTGAGCATAGGTATCGGTTTTGCAGGAATGGCTGCGGGTATCTTAGCCGCTCCGCATCCATACTGGATTGCAGTGCCATGGAGCTGGGCAACGAGGCTGATGTGCCCTGTCATCGGAGTACACCCAAACGGTATGGTATTAGAAAGCGGGAACCCTCTGCTGGATGCTTCCGTCATACCAGCTGGAATCGCAGTCTCAATCACTGCATTTCTTGTCGTCTCGTTTCTGACTGCGGCATGGTTTAAAAGGAGGGAAGAATGATGTGGATGCTCTTTTCATCAGAATGGCTTAAGACGAAACGGACAGCCATCCGCCGGTTTACCTTTTGCATGCCTGTCGTGTTCTCATCTTGCGCTGCTGTCTACCTTTCGGTCCGCTCCGGATTTACCCCGGAATTTGCCTTTGAGGGCTTTTTTACGCTGTGGACGGTATTCATCATTCCAATAGGCGCCGGCGTCCTGTCAGGTGCTGTTGTCCACTCAGAAGAACTGGCCGGAGATTTTAATGGATTTTTAACGACAGGGGTTCCAAGAGCCAGATTATATCTCGGAAAATTTCTTTTACTACTCTTCTGCCTGTCTACGTGTACATTTATCGCAGTGCTGACTTTCTGCGTGGGAATGAATATAGAGTCGCCAGTCTATGCTTCGCCCGGCCTGTTCATAGCCGCAGCAGCCCTTTCAGTGGCCGGCTCTCTTCCACTGCTGGCACTCCATCTGTGGGTTAGTTTCTCATGGGGCATGGGCGCGTCTGTCGGCATGAGCATATGCGGCCTCTTAATGGCGGCATTGCTCGGACTCACACGTCTAGGCTCGGACGCATGGCCGCTTGTCCCGTGGACGTGGCCCGTTAAGCTCGGAATGCTGCCTGGAGCCTGCTTCCTCAAAGACGGGGGAACCATGCCGTCCTCGGCAGTCATATCCGGGATGGTAAGAACCGGGGCCGCCGCACTGGCTGCAGTTTCGGCTGGCCTCGCATTATCCTTGATACTCGGGATCATCTGGTTTAACATATGGGAAGGAAGGAAAACATATGGGTAAGCAGATGCTGCTACATATGCCATCCAGCAAGAAAGGAGTTCTGTTTTGAGCACAATATTAATCATAGACGATGAAGTGGACCTTGTAACGCTTCTTGAAGAAGAGCTGCAGGCCAAAGGCCATGAGGTGCTGGCTGCCTATGACGGGCAGACAGGGATAGCACTGTCCAAAATGCAGCCGGATCTTATCATTCTCGATATTATGATGCCGGGAAGGGACGGCTTTGACGTCTGCAGGGCAATCCGGGACGATGTGCTGTGCCCGGTCATCTTTCTGAGTGCAAAACAGGCAGAGGCCGATAAGGTCAAAGGGCTGACCATCGGCGCAGATGACTATATCACAAAGCCCTTTGGACTGCGAGAACTGATGGCCCGCATCGAGGCCAGCCTGCGCAGGGAAGCGCGGTCCCAGTATATCAACGCAGAGGGCAGACGTTCGAAGCTGTATTTCGGAAACCTGAGCATCTGCATAAAGGAACGGGAGGTCATCGTAGATGGAAAGAGCGTGCCCCTTACGAAACGGGAATATGATATCGTTGAACTTCTGGCCCTCCATGCAGGGCAGGTTTTTTCAAGAGAACAGATCTATGAAAAAGTCTGGGGGTTTGATTCCGACGGCGATTCCGCAACCGTTGTCGAACGGATCAAAAGAATCCGGTCAAAGCTTGCCACCGCCGCACCAGGCAGCGGGTATATTCAAACAGTCTGGGGGATCGGATATAAATGGAACAAAACGCAGTACCAAGGAGGTGACTTAAGATGAGAAACGAATCATTTGCTCCCCTGTTCCGGCGCACCCTCATCATGATTGCAGCTGCCAGCGCAGCAGCGTCCGCGCTTACCTGCGCCCTCGCTTATCACCTGTTCACGAAGTCGCTTGGCAAAGATATATACCCGGCCGATTACTATGAACGGCAGATTCCCGGCATCGAAGCATATGTCCAAGAAAAGAGCACAGAGCTCCTGATTCAGGAGGGCGGGGCTGATCTGGCAGATGTCATACGAGGGGAGGATATGTCCTATCAGGTCGTAGATAATGACGGCAATATCCTGTATGGTACCCATTTGCAAAAGCTGTTTGATACGAGAGACGAATTATTTGACAGCTTCCTGAATACAACCATCTTCCGAGACGGATATTATATCCATACCGTCCCTATTACAGAGGCCGGCGGGAATATAGAAGGAGCCGTGCTTCTCTCCTATCAGATCAAAATGACGTTTGCCAATGACCGGGGACGTCTGACCGCTGTAGTTATTGGCATTGCTCTATTTTCACCGTTTATGTATATTATCGGCTTTACATTTCTGTTTTCCAGGATACTGGCTGAGAAAATCAATTACCCGCTTCGGCTTCTAACCGGCGCCGCCAAGAACATACGGGAGAAGAACCTTGACTTTGAGATCGACTATCATTCAGATAATGAGCTGGGCAGGCTCTGCAGTGCATTTTCTGAGATGAAAGAAGAATTGAAAAGCTCGTTATCCGCCCAATGGCACATGGAACAGGAACAAGTCTTCATGACAGAGGCTCTGGCCCACGATTTGAAATCTCCTCTTTCTGTCATTCTGGCATATACGGATGCGCTGCTGGACAGCACTCCCGATGACAGCGAAAAATGGCACCGTTATCTTTCCGTCATAAAGGCCAACACAGAAAAAAGTGCCTCTCTCGTCCAGAGGATGCAGGATGCGGCGGATTTGGAGCGGCCGGATATCCAGCCACAGCCCACTGCCATAGATATACGGGAACTGCTGTCGCAAAAGGTACAGGATTATCGATTACAGTCCTGCTGCAAAGACATCGAGCTGGCATTGGATATACACGGCGACTTGCTCTCCCCCGTCAGGACGGATGTGGAAATGCTGTCACGTATCATCGACAACATCATATCCAACAGCATACAGTATACACCCCGAGGCGGCAGGATTACGATGGATGTATCGCTTGAAAAAGAACGGGTATGTTATAGGATCTGTGATTCCGGACCTGGATTTGGCAGCCAGGACCTGCAGAAAGCGTTTGACAAATTTTACAGAGGGGATATCGCCCGCAGGACGAAAGGCGGACATTCGGGGCTTGGACTTTATATCGTAAAGCAGCTTGCAGAACAGCTTGGAGGCTCCGCCGAGATTGAAAATTCCAGTTCAGGCGGAGCGTGCGTGATATTTTGGCACAGCGTTTAATTTCTAATGTTCTGCCAATACTAACTGTGGAGGTGATTCCCATGGAGCATGAATATGAGATTGCCCATATCTCGTCTGACTGTATAAAAGAAATCAACGAACTGCAGGAAAAGCTGAAGCAGCAGACAGAGGAAGACATCGTATTGATTGCATATGCACCGGCCGAAAAGTAGATGCTCGAGGGCAGAACTAAGGGTAAATAATAACCAGATTAAATGATCAACGAAGTTTCCTATGATACAAAAAAAGAGCTGTCCCGCTGATTGCTCAGCGTGACAGCTCCCTTCAACATTTATCTTCTACTTGGCATAGTCAGTAACACGTGACTCACGGATTACATTGACTTTAATCTGCCCAGGATATTCTAGCTCATACTCTATCTGCTTTGCTATATCTCTGGCCATCAATACCATGTCTGCATCAGATACCTGCTCTGGAACTACCATTACACGAATCTCTCTACCTGCCTGAATTGCAAAAGACTTATCAACACCTTTAAATTGATTGGTGATATCTTCTAATTGTTTTAACCTGTTTGTATATGTTTCAATTGTTTCTCTTCTCGCACCTGGTCTTGCCGCAGATATCGTATCTGCCGCCTGTACTACGCATGCAATTAAAGTTTCCGGTTCTACGTCGCCGTGATGAGCCTCTACCGCATTGATGACCGTGGCGGATTCCTTGTATTTTCTACAGAGATCCACTCCAATCTGAATATGTGAGCCTTCCACATCATGATCAATAGATTTTCCTACATCGTGCAGAAGCCCTGCCCTTTTCGCCACTCTGACGTCAAGGCCGATTTCTCCCGCCAGAAGACCGGACAGCTGCGCAACTTCGATAGAATGCTTGAGTGCATTCTGCCCATAGCTTGTTCTGAATTTCATCCGTCCCAAAAGCTTGATGAGTTCAGGATGAATTCCATGTACGCCGACTTCAAGTGCTGCCGCCTCTCCCTCTTCACGAATCATCGTCTCTACTTCTTTCTGCGCTTTCTCTACCATCTCCTCAATTCTTGCCGGATGAATACGTCCGTCAACAATCAGCTTCTCAAGCGCTATCCTTGCGACCTCTCTCCTGATTGGATCGAAGCCTGACAAGACAACGGCCTCCGGGGTGTCATCGATAATAAGCTCTACGCCCGTAAGCGTTTCAAGGGTGCGGATATTACGTCCTTCCCTTCCGATGATTCTCCCTTTCATTTCATCACTTGGAAGCTGTACAACCGAAATTGTAGTTTCCGCCACATGATCTGCAGCGCATCTCTGGATGGCGGTGACGACATATTCCTTTGCCTTCTTGTCCGCCTCTTCCTTCGCCTGCGTCTCCAGTTCTTTGATCATCTTAGCGGTATCATGTTTAACATCTTCTTCAACAGTTTTTAACAAATATTCTTTTGCTTGTTCGGAGGTAAGTCCTGAGATTCTTTCTAGTTCCTGTACTCGCTGCTTACTCAGCTCTTCCACTTTCGTTTCGCGCTGCTTAAGCTGTTCTTCTTTTGCTGCAAACCCTGACTCACGCTTTTCGATAGCCTCTGACTTCTTATCCAGTGCCTCTTCTTTGGAAAGGACTCTTTTCTCGTAACGCTGCAATTCTGCCCTGCGTTCTTTTGTCTCTTTTTCAAGCTCGTTCTTATTCTTGATAGACTCTTCCTTAATTTCCAAGAGAGACTCCTTTTTCTTGGCCTCGGCTGTCTTTACCGCGTCGTCAATAATTTCTCTGGCCTTGCTTTCCGCATTCCCAATCTTAGACTCTGCATTCTTCTTCAGATTGGAGACCGTAACAAAATGACTGACTGCCGCTGTTAATATGACAAGTACCACGGCTACAGCAATAACTATTCCTATCGGCACAGGAGCACCTCCTTATTTAATTTTCATTGTACAAATACAACACTTAAATTTTATACTGTTTTCACAAAGATGTCAAGCATTCCACTCAGAAACTTGTATTACTTGACGGATGTCATCATAGCTGAATCCTTTGCGTGTCAGATAGCCCATGATTCTGCGCTTTTCAGCGTCTTGAGCAGTAGCGGGGTCATACTTTTTCTTTTCCAGAATCTTCCGTATGGCTGCATGAGAATCTTCCTTCCCATAACATTCTTCCATGGCAGCGTCTATCTGTTCTTTCGGTATCCCTTTCTGGCAGAGTGCTCCGGATATCTCTCTTTTGCTCTTTCTCTCTTTCCTGCCCATTATAAATCTTCTTACATAAGCATCGTCATTGACATAGCCAAAAGACTTTACATAGTCTACGGCCGCATCTACCATATCCTCCGTATAGCCGCCCTGCCTGAGCTTTGTCCTGAGCTGTCCCTCTGTGCGGTCCATGTCGTTCAGCAGATGCATGGCTTTAAGCCTGGCTCTTTTTAATATCACTTCCGTCCTGATTCTCTCAAACGTCTCTTCTGTGATTTCCTCCTCTTCCGAGATAAGATAACGGGACAGTTCGCCTTTATACAATATAAAGGCGAACTGTCCGTCCACATATATCCGGTATCTCGTCTTTGTCACACGTTCAATCTTCGTGACCGTCATGTTTATTCATCCTCGTCCTTTTTCCTGGATTCTTTTTTCTTGCTATCCTGCTGGCCGGCCTCTTCCGCCGCTGCGTCCGCATCCTCTCCCAGATGATAATGCGCCCGGATGCTGGCCTCTACTTCTTCCAGCATATCCGGATGCTCCGCCAGATACATCTTGGCATTTTCACGCCCTTGTCCAATCTTATCGCCGTTGTAAGCATACCAGGCGCCGCTCTTATTGATTACATTGATACCTGCGGCCAAATCCAGGATATCCCCTTCGCGGGAAATTCCTTTTCCGAACATTATGTCAAATTCAGCTTCTTTAAACGGCGGCGCAATCTTGTTCTTCACAATCTTAACTCTCGTCCTGTTGCCGACCATCTCTCCGCCCTGCTTCAGCGTCTCTATCCTTCTGACATCCATACGGATAGACGCATAGAACTTAAGCGCACGGCCGCCGGTAGTCGTCTCCGGATTGCCGAACATGATTCCTACTTTCTCCCTTAACTGGTTGATGAAGATTACGACACAGTTTGATTTGCTGATTACAGGCGTCAGCTTCCTCAGTGCCTGGGACATGAGTCTTGCCTGAAGTCCTACATGGCTGTCTCCCATATCGCCTTCAATCTCCTGTCTCGGCACGAGCGCGGCCACGGAATCGACGACAACGATGTCCATCGCGCCGGAGCGCACCATCGTCTCAGTTATCTCAAGCGCCTGGTCTCCGCTGTCCGGCTGTGATATGTACAGTTCATCAATGTCGACGCCTATGTTGCCCGCGTATACAGGATCCAGCGCATGCTCAGCATCTATAAAACCCGCTATCCCTCCGCGCTTCTGCACCTCAGCTATCATGTGGAGCGCCACTGTCGTCTTACCGCTTGACTCCGGCCCATATATCTCTATCACACGCCCCTTCGGTACGCCGCCGAGCCCCAGGGCCAGGTCAAGGCTAAGGGAACCTGTCGGTACCGTCTCAACCTGCACCTGAGCTGCCGGATCGCCCAATTTCATGACAGTGCCTTTCCCAAAATCTTTCTCTAGTTTCGATATCGCCGCATCGAGCGCTTTCTTCTTATCATCACTTACCATAACATGCTCTCCTTCTCATTGCCGAACGAATGTTCGTTCCTCGATTAATATAGTATTATACTTGCCGGGAAATGTCAATATTAAAATCAACAAAATCTCGGCAAAAGACCGAAAGAATATTCCTGCTTTTCTTTCTCCAAGAATTTAGTCGTGGATTCTGCCAGAAGCGGCTGCGATTCCATCAGAAAAGGCCTGTAGCCCTATCAGGACAGCGGAGCAGATGTACTGCTCCGATACGTCAGAATTGATCAGATCAGCTGTTCCCTCCTTTCCGTTAAGTCGTACGAAGAAAAGGCCAGCTTGTAAAATACTCTTCCTTTCAGATATTATAAAAGAATTCCTTTCCTTTTGCAACAACGGCATGTATCTTTTTCAAGGGTCCTGTCTCAGCGTTCCCTGCACACATCGACCCATCCGCTGCTGCCTCCGTACCGCTCCAGTTCATCTATGCAAAGCTCTATCATGCTGTTTCCGCTTCCGGCCGCCGGGAACACGGTATCGAACCTTTTCAGCGACACATCCATGTATACGTCTATGCCGTCATTTATACCGAACGGGCATACTCCGCCCACGCCATGGCCAACGAGCGGTTCCACCTCTTCCGCCTTCAGCATCTGGGCTTTGCACCCGAACCGTAATTTGTACTTCTTATTGTCTATCTTCATATCGCCAGCTGTCACAATAAGGATGATATCTTCACCCGCCCGGAACGACAGCGTCTTTGCGATTCGTTTCGGTTCACATCCAAGCGCTGCGGCCGCCGTCTCAACGGTAGCACTTGATGCATCCACCTCCCTTATCCGTTCTTCCATACTATACTGCCGAAAATAATCCCTCACTCTTTCTATCGACATCTTCTCTCCTCCTTCCCCCTCTGGACGGGGCTTCTATCTTTTCCGTATACTGTAGATTATACATGTATCGGCAGAAAAATCTACCCTTAAAACTTTCTTTTCCGGCCCCATCTGTTATATAATTAGAATAGGTACATGCAGACGAAAGGGAAAGGAGAAAGGGATAATGGATTTGAAAAAATGTGAAGTGCTGCTGACGGCCATCCATCTCGGCAGTTTTACAAAGGCTGGTGAAAAGCTCGGCTATACGCAGTCCGGAATCACACAGATGATGAAGTCGCTTGAAACCGAAGTCGGCTTCCCACTGTTCTATAAAGGCCACAAGGGCGTCTCCCTTACACCGGAGGGCGAGGCCCTGCTCCCATCTATCCGGGCCCTGCTCTTTTCCAACGAGACCGTCAATCAGGAGATTTCTTTCTTGAAAGGGCTGAAAAAAGGAACGTTACGTATCGGGACTTATGTCAGCTGTTCTATACACTGGCTTCCCCATATCATCCGCCGGTTCCAGGCCGACTACCCGGGTATCATATTTCAGATTATGGAAGGAAGCGGCGGCGAAATCTCCAGATGGCTGGAAGATTTCACGGTAGACATCGGCCTTACAAGCTTTCAGAAAGACAAAAGCTATGACTTCATCCATGTAGAGCAGGACCCTCTCCTCGCGGTCCTCCCAAAAGGGCACCCATACACAGAGCTTGACAAAGTGCCGATTGAGCTGTTTGAAAACCAGCCCTTTATCATATATGACCGGGTCAATGACGCAGATATACATCCGCTGCTTGAAAAGGCGGGGATTACGCCGGACATAAAATTCACCGGAAAGAATGATTATTCTATTGCCTCCATGGTAGAACATGGGCTTGGAGTCAGTATCATGCCTCAGCTTTTTCTATCTTTATATCACGGGGATTATGTGACCCGTCCACTTCTGCCAAAGTCTTACCGCAACTTGGGAATCGCCCTGCGCTCGGCCAAAGACCTTTCGCCGGCCATGAAGCTCTTCCTCCACTACGTCAGGAAGAACCTCCTCTGATATAAAACGGCTGCATCCTGTCTGATCACCGAAATCAGCATACAGGATGCAGCCGTCTGTTCATAACATGTCTTCCGCCTAGAAGTGCCTTTTTTTGTCAGATAATACGATATATATTCCATATAGCGCCGCTACAGCTACGATAGTCCATCCTATAATGTTTCCCATAATGACACCTCCTTCACATGAACTCCATCCCTCTTTCTTCACTTATATAGTATCATTCCTGCAGGATTTTGTGAAATTACCGTTCATTATGGAGATATAAGATTTCGTAATGGATAGATGCCTATTGCATCAGAAGTTTCCTCACAAGAACCTTCGCGCACCATCCGGCATTTTTTCTGTCCGCGGGTTCTGTAGTCACGACCGGGTATTCCCTCAAGACCTCGCCGTCCAGCGTATATGTAACCGTGCCGACTTTTTCTCCTTCTTTTACCGGCGCGGCAAGTGTCTGTTTCACATTACAGTCCACCTCTACTTTTTCTCCTTCTTTGAGCAGCACTTTGAAGTCTTTGTCTGCGTCTGCAATCTTGACCGGAATCTCTGCATCGCCGCCAAATTCATCGCCTCTTTTTATTCCACGCTCCGTCCTTACGTCTTTGAGCTCTATATCCTCCCAGACCGTCTCGTATTGGTAATTGGTGATGCCATACTCCATCAGCTTTCTCGTGTCTTTCCATTTATATCCTTTGTTGTTCGGCCAGCCGCAGGCGAGCAGAGCCACGATAAATGTCCGGCCGTCCCGTTCGAGCGCCCCCACGTAACAGTATCCGGCATCTCCCGTAAACCCTGTCTTTCCCGACAGAGCCCCGTCCATCATCGTCAGGAAAGCATTGTGGTTGCTGCACGAAAAGCTCCTGTCCCCTTTTACATTTGTAAAACTGTACTCCTTCGTGCGCGTCACTTCTAGGAATTGTTCCTTCTTCGGCGATTCCTTAATGCAGTACCTCATGATAGCCGCCAGATCTCTTGCGGTCGTAGAGTGTGTCCCCCCATCGTCATAGCCGTCCAGCCCATTCGGGGTAACAAAATATGTATCGCTGCATCCAATCTCAGCTGCTTTCTTATTCATCATGCCGGCGAATTCCTCTACCGACCCCGCAATTCCTTCTGCAATCACTACCGCACTGTCATTATGGGATTCCAGCATAAGGGAATATAGAAGGTCCTTCATCCGGAACTCCTCTTTTCCCTTCACTCCAAGCCGGACTTTCGGCTGGCTCGCAGCGTAATCCGATGCTGCCGTCACCTCGTCTTCCTGCATGTTCTCAAGCGCAAGGATACAAGTCATAATCTTCGTAGTACTGGCCATCGGCCTGACTACATCTTCCTCTTTGCCAAATAAAACACGCCCGCTGTCAGCATCCATAAGAACTGCGGACCGGGCGTATAGCTGCGACAGCTCTTCCGGGACATCTTCATCCCCGGCACGAGTACCGAAGGAAGGAAAGCCAGAGAGAACTATCATCATTATCATACCTATCATCCAGTATTTCTTTTTCATATACAGCACCGCATATAATCTGTGTTACTGTAATCTATGTTCTGTACATGGATACTATGAACATTTTTCATCCTGAGTCAGTGGCCGTTATACATCCAGCTTGAGCTGTATCTCTTCCTCCGCTTCTGTTTTGAAGTTCTCCATCTGTTCAGGGTTAAGGCTTGGAAGCTCTTCTACCGACTGGATGCTGAACCTGCGCAGGAACTCTTCCGTCGTCCCGAACAGAAGGGGACGTCCCGGGGCGTCCAGCCTGCCCACCTCGCACACAAGGTTATACTCTACGAGCTTATTGACCGCATGGTCTGATTTGACCCCTCTGATCTTCTCGATCTCCAGCTTCGTGACCGGCTGCTTGTACGCCACGATCGACAGCGTTTCCAGCAGAACATCCGTCAGGACGAATTTGCGCGGCTGTTTTGCTATCTTGATCAGGTATTCGTACATTTCCCTCTTCGTACACATCTGAAAACAGCCTTCCAGTTCAATGATACGTACTCCACGGTCCTCCTCATCATACCGGACCATCATCTGACGGATAATCTTTCTCGTCGTATCTTCATCATGTTCAATGGCAGATGCTATCTTGCCGAGCTCCACCGATTCTCCCATGGTAAATAAAATGGCCTCTATCACGCCTTCTAACTTACGAATCTCCACTTCTTCCATACTACCTTTCCCACTCACATCTATAACACGGATGTTATGATTATGTCATCAAACTGCTGCTCCTGCTCGATGAAGACCGTTCCGACTTTCATCAGTTCCAGGACTGCAAGAAATGTTACGATAAGCTGCACTTTGGAACACTGTTTCTCCAGAAGCTCACGAAAGCTGAACTTCTTATGTATCCTGGCATAATCCGTCACATAGTCCAGTTTCTCGGGAAGCGTGACTTCTTCTTTTTCAATCTTCCCGAACGTGCTGCGGACCGGATCGATCTTGTCTACCTGCCTGCGCATCACATCTTTGAATATACGGTTCAGCTTCACCAGCGTCAGATCCCCGAGCAATGCATCCATATCTACCGGCTCTACATACTCCAGAACTTCTTCCGGAATAGTCGGATCTTTATAGAGCACCATCTCACCGTCAACCTGCCTGTCCTTCAGCTCATAGGACATATACTTGTACATTTTATATTCCAGCAGCTGTTCAACGAGCTCCTGTCTCGGGTCCTCTTCTTCGCCCTCTTCATTTACTTCTTTTGGAAGCAGCATCCGGCACTTGATATCGAGCAGCGTTGCCGCCATCAGAAGGAATTCGCTCATCACATTCAGGTCTTCCTTCTCCATGGCCCGGATATATTCCATATACTGGTTCGTTATCTCTACTATCGGAATATCATATATGTCGATTTTATTCTTGTCAATCAGATGCAGCAGAAGGTCCAACGGCCCCTCGAACACCTGCAGCTTAACTGGTATACCCATATATACTCCTTCTGTCCTATTCTGTCACAACTAATTTATTATACAGTCTGGAGGCCGTTTGCACAAGTTTTCTTTGCAAAATTCCAAAACCACTGCTTCGGCAGGATTAAACAGCCTGACCGGCAGCGTGTGGCTGCCAATCCCTTTGCTCACTATGATGGTCGAATCCCCTTCTATATATTTTCCACCCGAGTGCTCTGGAAAGAGAAAGAAACCGGGGGCGATGATTCCTCCCAGACCGGGAATGCGGACGATTCCTCCGTGATAGTGTCCTGACAATATGAGGTCTGCCCCCCACGCTTTGTATACATCGGCATAGCCAGGATTATGTGCAAGCAGTATATTATAGCATCCCCTGCCACGCCTCCCAATCATGTTCGTCATGTCTTCCGTCCGAAGCGCTGCCTTTTTGAACCGCCCATAGCAGCGGCTTGGCAGAGAGAGGCCATAGATGCGGATTGGTATGCCCGCCGGCTCCATGCACACAAATTCGTTTTCCAGGAAATGCACTCCCGCTTCCCTTAGTTCCTTAACATATGCCCCCATGTCCATGCCATATTTTCCGGGACTCTCTTTTACGCGCTGTTCGTGGTTGCCGTCGGCATAGTATACCGGACAGATATGTGCAAGCTGTTTTATGAAGTGAAGCGCCGGGCGAAACCCTGCCCCCCTCTTTCCGACGAGCATATCGCCTCCTATGAGAATCAGATCCGGATGCTCCTTGCGCACCGCGTCCAAAAGCCTGCTGTTGCCCGGTCCGTATGTCTTATTGTGCATATCGCTCAAGAATACCACTCTGAGGGCTCGCGAAAGGCCGCTGAACGCAGGGGATGCCACTTGATATCTTGTCATTCTGAACGTATGCGTTTCCCGCCAGATTTCCAGCAGGGTACCTAGCAATATCACGATTCCTGTAAATAGTATGACAGTCACTTATGTTGTTCTCCTTTGCCTGATGAAGTCTTCGTATAGCTGCCGGATATCCTTGTATACATAATCCGGTCTGAATTCTGTGCCGTCAAGATCTTCCTCCTGCGCTTCGCCGGTAAGCACGAGAGCGGTCTCCACCCCTGCCCGAATGCCGCAGGCGATATCCGTGTACAGCCTGTCCCCCACGACAAGCACTTCCTCAGGCACAGCGCCCACTTGTTCCATGCACATGGTCACAATCTCTTTGTTCGGTTTCCCCGCATAATAAGGCTTTCTGTCCACCGTCACATCGAGCATCTCACATATTCCCCCGCAGTCCGGGACGAAGCCGAAGGATGCAGGGCACCGGTAATCGGGGTTCGTGCCTACATAATCCACTTCAGGACGGAACAGCAGCTTGCAGGCCTCTTCTACCTTTTCATAACAAAGCGTCCTGTCAAATCCGACCACCACGCACGCGGTATCTTCCTCTGCCTGCTCTGTTACTGCAAACCCACAGCCCTTTACCTCCTCTACAAAGGACGGGGTTCCCATGATAAAGAGCTTCTTGCCGGAGTAGTGCTCCTTCAGATACCGGCAGGTGGCATATGATGCCGTGATAAACTGGTCCTCGTCTGTCTGGATGCCCCATCGCTGAAAGCCGGCCATATAATCTTTTCTGCTTTTTGTGGAATTGTTCGTAATATAGAAGGAACGGCCGCCAATAGATGAGATATGCCCAATCAGCTCTCTGCTCCCGTCAAACAGGACGTCATCTACAGCCAGTGTTCCGTCTATATCAAACAAGAAATACTTTTTATCTTTTAACATGTTTTTCTCCTTTTATATCGTGATAATTATATAATTATTCCTTTGAATTTGCAAACATATATGTTAGAATTTTATACTAGAGACATTTATAACAAAAGGGAGGTTTTAACATGAATATACGAGAAAGGCTCACTGCTCTGCGTACACTGATGGCAGAAAAAGGCTTCGACATCTACATGGTGCCGACGGACGACTGCCATCAGAGCGAATATGTTGGGGAACATTTCAAGGCAAGGGCATTTATCACAGGCTTTACAGGTTCTGCCGGGACGGCTGTCATCACGCCGACCGAAGCAGGCCTGTGGACCGATGGCCGATACTTTATACAGGCTGAAAAGCAGCTGGATGGAAGCGGCGTCAAACTGTTCAGGATGGGGAATCCTGGCGTTCCTTCTGTAGAAGAGTTTATTGCGGAAGCGCTGCCTGAAAACGGGACATTGGGGTTTGACGGTCGTGTCGTTGCTATGGGGGAAGGACAGGCCCTTGAAGCTGCTGTCGCTCCTAAGAATGGAAGGATTGATTATTCCGAGGACCTGGTTGACAGGATATGGGAAGACCGTCCGCCGCTGTCAGAGGAGCCTGCATTCGCGCTCGAGGAGGCGTATACCGGAGAATCTACCGCGTCCAAGCTCATCCGCATCCGTGAAGCCATGAAGGCTGCAGGGGCCGGCATACACGTTATCGGGGCGTTGGACGACGTGTGCTGGACGACGAACCTGCGCGGCAATGATATCGAATATTTCCCACTTCTTCTCTCCTACGCTGTCATCACCATGGAAGACATGAAGCTTTATATCGATGAGAGAAAGCTGACGGAAGATATGAAGGCAAAGCTGGCCGCAGACAACATTTCCATCCATCCTTACGACGCGGTGTATGAGGATGTGAAGTCATTCAAAGAAAGCGACGCCGTGCTGGTAGACCCTTCCAGGCTCAACTATGCTTTGTATAACAACCTTCCAAAGGGTACTAAAGTGGTGGAGCAGATTAATCCGACGATTCTTATGAAAGCTATGAAAAATGATACGGAACTTAAGAATATTGTCAATGCGCATGTTAAAGACGGTGTGGCTGTCACAAAGTTCATGTACTGGCTGAAGAAAAATATCGGCAAGATCGAGATAACCGAGCTCAGCGCGGCAGATAAACTGGAAGAGTTCCGAAAAGAACAGGAAGGCTACCTCTGGCAAAGTTTTGAGCCAATCTGTGGGTTCGGCGAACACGGAGCCATCGTCCACTATACATCCACGCCTGAGACAAACGTACCGCTGAAGGAAGGTTCTCTCTTCCTTACGGATACGGGCGGAGGATATTACGAAGGTTCCACTGATATCACCAGAACATTTGCCTTTGGCAATATCCCGGACAACATGAAAGAAGACTTTACGGCAGTCCTCAAGTGCAACCTGCACTTGGCCGCAGCAGTGTTCCTCTATGGTACTACGGGCTATAATCTGGACGTGCTCGCTAGGCAGCCGCTCTGGGAACGCGGTCAGAACTTCAATCACGGAACGGGTCATGGCGTGGGTTATCTGATGAATATCCATGAGGCCCCGACCGGCTTCCGCTGCGCTATCCGCGAGAAAGAAAAGCATCCGCTGGAGCCCGGCATGGTAATCACAAATGAGCCCGGACTGTATATCGAAGGTTCCCATGGCATCCGCACCGAGAATGAAATGGTCGTAAGAAAAGGCAACTGTACAGAATACGGGCAGTTCCTGTATTTCGAGCCGATCACATATGTGCCGATAGATCTGGACGCCATCAAGCCGGAGCTGCTGTCGCAGGCAGACAAAGACGAGCTGAATGCATACCACGCCAAAGTATACGACATCGTCTCACCACATCTGGACGAAGACGAAAAGGAATGGCTGAAAGAATACACAAGAGCAATTTAAATTTCTTAAGGTAATTGGGGACGGAGGTTTTTTAAAAAACCTCCGTCCCCAATTCGTTTTAACGTGTCCCTTTTTATTTTTACCCTGTCCCAGGTCATATTTTCTCTCCTTATCCACTACACTGGTAATAATAGAATCTATATGGAGAGTTGCCAATGAAGCGATTCTTTGCTCTACTAATATGCGTATTTTTATGTACCCAGTCTGTCGCTCTTGCCGCGCCGCCGGACAACATCCTCCTCTACGAAGAGGACACCGGCCAGAGCGAGGAACCAAACAGTGATGCCGGCGCGGATGAAAGCACGGACACCGAATCGGATTCCGGCGCCGGGCAGGATACTGCTTCCGGCCTCACCGTCTCCGCGCCGTCGGCTATCCTGATGGAAGCTTCGACCGGACAGGTAATCTACGAGAAAGAAGCAGATGAGCAGCGCCCGCCTGCCAGCGTGACAAAAATCATGACACTGCTGCTCATATTTGACGCTCTGAAGGACGGAAAAATCAAGCTTGAGGATTCTGTGTCTACATCGGAATTTGCTGCTTCCATGGGAGGCTCTCAGGTATTCCTGGAGCCTGGTGAGACTCAGACCGTCGACACGATGATCAAATGTATCGCTGTGGCATCGGCCAACGATGCCTGCGTAGCAATGGCGGAATACATATGCGGAAACGAAGAGGAATTTGTAAAAAATATGAATGAACGCGCCAAAGGGCTTGGCATGAACAATACACATTTCGTAAACTGTAATGGCCTGGATACAGATGGACATCTCACGACAGCCAGGGATATCGCGCTGATGTCCCGCGAATTGATTACTACATACCCGCAAATCCGGGACTATTCCATGATATGGATGGAAAACATAACACATACAACCAAAAAGGGAACTACAGAATTTGGGCTGACTAACACTAACAAGCTCGTGCGCCAGTATGAATACGCGACAGGCCTGAAGACAGGGTCAACAGACAAAGCAAAATACTGTGTCTCAGCCACTGCAGAAAAAAACGGCATGGAATTGATTGCTGTCATAATGGCTGCCCCCGACCATAAAGCCCGCTTCAGCGATGCAACCACGCTGCTGAATTATGGGTTCGGGAAATGCAACAAATACGAAGAAGAAAAAGTCGCCTCTATCAAGCCCGCCCCACTCACCCGGGGAGTGAAAAAGAAAATCAAGGCAGAACAGATAGAGCCATTTGCCTACATAGACACAACCGGGGCTGACCTGAACAGCATTGAAAAGAAAAAAATATTGAAAAAGAACTTGAAAGCCCCGATTAAAAAAGGAACTAAAATCGGAGAGATGAAATACTATCTGGCAGGAAAAGAAATCGGCAGCAAGGATATCATTGCCGGAGAAACGGTCGACGAAGTAAGTTATCAGAGTGCGCTGAAAGACGCACTGAATGATCTGCTGCTATAGGCAGTGGGGACACGTTAAAACGAATTGGGGACGGAGGTTTTTAAAAAACCTACCGTCCCCAATTCGTTTTAACGTGTCCCCAACCGTCTGTAACGGTTCAGGCAAGCGTAGATTTCCTGTCTTCTCGGCAGTGCCAGATTGCCCGGAAGATATGACTCGTCGCAGACTGCTTTGAGTCCCATTTTATCCAAATCGGATGCCAGCTGTTCTACAAGCTGCCGTATCGTTGTCTTTCCGTCCATCATGCACTCTTCCATATGTTTTACGATGTAGCCAAGGCACGTCAGCTGTTCTGTATCAGCCAGCTGCTCCACATAACGCAGGTCAATCGTGTCATGATTCAGCTGCACGCCGTCTTTTCCAAGCGTCTTTATCTTGATACGCCCTTTCTGCTTCAATCCCGGATTGTTTTTGACAAATCTGTTGAATCCAGGCATTTGAGGCTTGTCCGCCGGCAGCTCCAGCCTCGGATATTCTTCGGCTGCCGCCTTTGCCGCCTGCGTAATCTCTTTCGGCACATACCGGTCCATCTGGATGATATCATCTGCCACCTGAAAATAAGCCCCGGAACTTCCCGCTACGATGACAGTAGAGATACCATACATCTCATACAAATCCCTTACCCGCTCTATAAACGGTGTAATCGGTTCCATGTCGCGGTGAATCACCTGCTGCATCAATTCGTCCCGGACCATAAAGTTCGTGGCGCTCGTGTCTTCGTCTATGAGAAATACTTTCGCCCCTGCCTCCAGGCTCTCCACTACATTGGCTGCCTGGGACGTACTGCCGCTGGCATCTTCCGTGTAAAATGCTTTCGTATCTTTCCCGTTCGGCAAGTCATTGATGAACATGGAGATATCCGTATGTCTGATGCTCCTTCCGTCTTCCGCTCTGAGCTTTACCGCAGAGCAGTCTGTCACGACATACTCCCTGCCATCTCCGGCTATATGTGGATATACCCCGGATTCCAGCGCTTTGAGAAGCGTGGACTTTCCATGATAGCCACCGCCTACGATAAGCGTAATCCCTTTTCGGACTCCCATCCCGGAAATCTTACCTTTAAAAGGCAGCTCAAGCGTAACCTCCAGCGATGCTGGCGAGACGAATGCGACAGCTTCCTTCATCGGTTTCTGTGACACACCTGACTCTCTTGGAAGTATAGAACCGTTAGCGACAAACGCTGCAAGTCCAAGCCGGTCCAGTTCACCAAGAATAAATTCCCGGTCCACGCTGAGTTCCATAACCTTTTCTACCATCCGGGCGTTTAAATTCCCATACAGCATTGATTTTTCCACGCAGGCCGGCAGATAATCATAAAGGATCTTAATCAGCTCTTTTGCGTTAATCGTCCGGCCGTTAGCCGGGAAACCAACTTCAAAACGCACGGTGACATCCCCGGTCTGCCCGTCTATTGTGCAGGCCGTGCGTTCCAGAACTTCCTGGCCGCAGCGTGTCACTGAGATAATTCCACTTTTTCCCGAGCCTTTGGCCTGAAACGTATAGCGCGCCGCCTGTGCCGCAAACTGCCTGGTCACATAATCCTGCAGTGCAACGCGTTTGTGCATTTCATCATACAGCCTTACCGGGAATCCTGCCATGCGGCCATGTACTCTGACACTCAGCCTGGACGGAGCCGCAAAGGGGTCTCCCTGGACATGGTCTATAGACAATTCATACTTTCCAAAACGGTAGCTTCCCCTCGTCCCCTTATACGCCGGATAACCTTTGTGATCTATACTATATAACAACTGTTTTAAATCTGATTCTGACTTCATACTCTTCTGTTCCTTACCCATATGATTGATGATCCATGCTGCCTTTACAACTCAACGATTCTTGCCCTGTGATGCACGTGTGGCAGGAATTTAGTGAGCAGATCCTTCGTCTTGAACTTCAGATGGCTCGTATTGATGCCGGGGTTGCAGCCAAACCATTCGCTCTCCGCCACTTCCTTATCCACAATCACCTGCACATAGTCGTCCTCGTCGTTGAGAAGACCTGCCACGCTTGCGGAACCCGGAGTCGTGCCCAGATGTTCCATCATCTTTTCCGGCGGTGCAAACGACATGTGCGATACGCCGAGCTTCTTGCTGAATGACGCCGTGTCAAACGCTTTATCCGCAGGCATGACAAGAAGGAAAAATGTAGTCTTCTTCTGGTTGCAGAGAAATACATTTTTACGGATTTCCGTGCCAATCGCCCTGTCCACAGCCGCACATTCTTCCATAGACGCCGCCGGATCATTATCCACACGCTCATACGGAATCTTCAGTTTGTCAAGCGTCTCATACATTTTGCGCTCCAGCGGCATCCTCTCGTCGTCCGGGGCCGTCGTCGTAATCTCACTGATGTACATATTCATTCCTCCATTATTTCTATTCTCTTTCAGATTGTCATCACGAGTTACATTATAGAGCAAATCTGTAAAAAAATAAACCCGTATTGTGATATAATAAATGCAAATTCAGATTTCAAAGAGGAGGTATGCGTTGTGAAATATGTTCTTGCTTCGGCTTCGCCGCGCAGAAAGGAATTATTAACGCAGGCCGGCTTCATCTTTGACGTTATGCCGGCCGATATAGAAGAAAAAATATCCGGAGGCAATCCCCCGGATATTGTCATGAACCTGGCCCGCCAGAAAGCGCTGCACGTATTCAAGGCACTGCCGGGGGAGGCGTGCACTGTAATCGGTGCAGACACGGTTGTCGTATACAATGGCGAGATACTTGGGAAACCTTCCGGTGCTGAGGAAGCCTATGACATGCTTTCCCTGCTGGCGGACCGTACCCATCAGGTTTATACCGGGGTATCCCTCTTAACGGGCAGCGTCAATGCACCGGATATCCGAACTTTTTATGAAAAGACGGATGTAACGTTCTATCCTGTTACCCGCCAGGAGCTGCAGTCCTACATCATGACAGGAGATCCATTTGACAAAGCAGGAGCCTATGGCATCCAGGGGCCTTTTGCCATCCATGTAAAATGTATCAGCGGTGACTATAACAATGTGGTCGGTCTGCCGATAGCGCGTCTGTACCATGAATTATCCAGGAGTATATGCCATGAGCACTGATATGCACAGGCAGAAACATGAAAAATCAGCCTTGAAAATCTCACTGGCCGGCGGAACTGTCTTTGTCATACTGGAGTTTATCATGGCTGTGTACACAAGTTCACAGGCCGTACTTCTTGACGCACTTTACGACGGCGTGGAACTGCTTATGATATTCTTCTCTCTGTTCCTCGTGCCGCTGCTTTATAAGCCGTCAAGCGAAAAAAGGCCCTTCGGCTATATGCAGATAGAGTCTTTGTTCATGGCTGTAAAGGGCACCATCATGGCCTCGGTGACCGTAGGCCTGATTGTAAATAATATACAGATTATGCTGCACGGAGGACGCCATGTCAGCTTTTCTACCATCGCATATTTCGAACTGTTTGCCTCCGTCCTGAGCGTCGCTGTCATCGTCCTGCTGCGCCGTATGAACGCCAGGCTTTCTTCTCCGATTGTCAGCATGGAGATTCAGGAATGGAGGATTGATGCGGCTGCTTCGCTTGGAATGACATTTGCCTTCTTCCTGCCTGCGGTTATCACCTCAGACTCCTTTGCAGCGGTCACCCCTTATCTGGATCAGATCATAGCAGTCGTACTTTCCCTCTTCATGCTGCCTGTGCCTGTCCGTACTGTCATAACAGGGCTCAGAGACTTGTTCCTGCTTCCCCCCGAGGAAGAGACAGTCTGCCGCATCAAAGAGATTATCACACCGGTTCTGGACGCGTACGGATACGACAGGCTGTACTTTGATATCGTCCGGACAGGCAGAAAGCTGTGGATCAGCGTATATATTACATTTGACCGGGACGAGATATCCATCTCCCGCTTTAAGATTGTACAGAATCTTATTAATCAGGCACTGGCAAAAGAATTTCAGGACTTCTATTTTGAACTCCTACCAGATATTGAAATTACAGAGGACAGAGGGCATGACGCCTAGCTGCTTAACCCGCTTTGGCCGTCTGTCCTCCTGCCGCCTCTTCAATGGCTTCTATCATAATGTCCGTGAGTTTATCCACATCCCTCTTTGTGGCTGTCAGCGGTGGAATCATCCTGTTGACGCTGTCACCGATGGCTGTAATCAATGCCCGTCTTTTCAGAGCTGCCCGTTTCACTTCCCCGGCAATCGGAATATCGTATTCACATCCTGACAGCAGTCCACGTCCCCTCACTTCTATTACATGCGGCAGGGCTGCAAGCTTCTTCTGCAGGTATTTTCCTACCTTTGCCGCATTTGCGCTCAAGTCATTATCCAGAATCTCTGATATGGAAGCCAGCGCGGCTGCGCATGCAAGCGCATTCCCTCCATAAGTGGAACCATGGCTTCCTGTGCCGAGGGCCTCGGCAACTTCCTTCCTTGCACAGCATGCTCCGATAGGCATGCCGCCTCCCATAGCCTTTGCCATGGACACCGCGTCCGGCCTGACACCATACCCCATATATGCCATCACTGTCCCTGTCCGCCCCCAGCCTGTCTGTACCTCGTCAAACAACAGAAGCATCTCATGGTCGTCACAGAGCTTCCTGAGCCCTGTCATGAATTCCTGCGTCGCAGGATGCACGCCTCCTTCTCCTTGTACAGGCTCTATCATGACAGCTATCGTATCTGGAGTCACCTTAGAGGCAAAATCGTCCAGATTGTTGAATTCTGCATAAGTAAAACCAGGTACCACAGGCATAAACCCCTGCTGTATGGCACTATTGGGCTGTCCGGTCGCCGACATGGCTCCATACGTCCTCCCGTGGAATCCATTTTTTGCGGTGATGATATGATAACGGTTCTTTCCATATTTATCCGTACCGTATTTTCTTGCCATCTTGATCATACACTCATTCGCTTCCGTACCCGAATTCTGGTAAAATATCTTATCCATTCCTATCGTGTCGCATATCTTCCTGGCAAGCAGCGCCTGAGGCACTGTATATGGATAGTTAAACGTATGTACGATATCGTCTGCCTGCTCCTTGATTGCCTGTATAACCTTCTCGTTTCTGTTGCCGGCGCTGTTGACTGCCACTCCTCCGTAAAAGTCAAGGTAGGCATTCCCTTTTTCATCATAGAGGTACATGCCTTCTGCCCGCTCTGCGACAAAATCATATCTTGGATAAGTCTCTACCATGTACTTGTCTGTCAGAGCTTTCAGTTCTCTGGCCGTAAGTCCCGTATCCCTCAGTCTCATACTAATCTCCTCACTTTCATATGCCGGGCCGTTTCTATTGTTTCCTGCAGGCCAAATACCTGCAGCCACGCAAAAAGACGCCGTATTTAAAATACGACGTCTTCGTCTGTGACATTATCAGTATATACCTTCCCTGGCTTTTCGTCAATAGCGGTTTCTAAAGCAGCCATAAGTGACATATTTCCATCATTCTTTAGACAGCTTGTCCAGCAGCTTGTCTTTTACCTGCCATACACGGTCAGGTATATCTTCTTTCTTCTCCCGGTATAAGGTGATGAAGAAATCTGCCGCATAGACGACAATAACGATGGTTCCGCCTATTTTTCCTATCATAACAGGGATTACATCCACAATCCCGACTATCATGTTCTGGAGGAACGCAAATAACGCAAGCGTGTAGAACCCCCAGGCGATAGAGCTTTCCAGACATATGATTCCTTTATAATTAAACGGTTTCCTGCGGTAATCCCACCATATCTCGCCGAATATCTTGTTCATGATACCTGCTGTTATAAATTCTATGGATGTAGCAAGCAGCATTCCCATGAAAAACAGCTTCACCGGATGCTCGCTGTATGGCTGCAGCATGAAAAAAACGGTCAGCGCGCCGACTCCATAGATGGGGCAGACCGGGCATCTAGCGAAACCGCGGTTTGTAATTTTACGGTTGCACAATGACATATAGACCGATTCTACAAACCATCCGAGTATACTGTACACGAGGAACCACAGCACGACATGATACGCACTCCAGCCAAATATCACTTTGTTCCACCACATCTTTACCACCTCACTGTTCTTCCTGAGTATTTCTACCGACATGTTCCATCAACGTAAAAATAGAGTGTTGTACCCCAACACTCTATTTATCTGCACATATTAGTTATACTTACGTTTTCTAGCAGCTTCAGACTTTTTCTTACGTCTTACACTTGGCTTTTCGTAATGTTCTCTTTTACGAATTTCCTGCTGAATGCCAGCTTTGGCGCAGTTTCTTTTGAATCTGCGTAAAGCGCTATCTAACGTCTCGTTTTCTTTAACGATTACATTTGACATAGACTCACACCTAACCTCCCTCCAGTCCTATATTGTGCACCATACGACTGTTCGGGTATATTTATTGCACTACATAAGATTATATCACATATTTCTACTACGTCAATATTTTTTCCGCATTTGCTGTAGTTTTTTTCTTATCCTTATTTTTCTTAACTACAGCATATACCGGAAGTCCCACCAGCATGATGATGATACTGCCCACGGAAAGTACCGTAGACTGCAGGCCTGACATGAACAGCTGGTTGACGATGACGTACACTCCGCTGACAACCGCAATAATCGGTACAACCGGATATAGCGGAACCTTGTAGGTCCTCACCGCATCCGGACGGTCCTTTCTGAGCTTCATTACGCCGATGAAAGTCAAGGTGTAGAACGTCCAGCTTGAAAATACCGCAAGGTCCGTGAGCAGGTTGAACTGTCCGCTGATAGCATAGACACAGCCGATTCCCCCGACAAGGATGATGGAATTCGTTGGAACCTGTGCGTTGTTCAGCCTTGCAAGGTTTTTGCTGAATGGGAAATTGCCTTCCGCCGCCAGGGAATACGCCACCCTGGAACCAGACAGGACAAAACCGTTGCAGGCGCCGAATACGGATATCATGATTCCTACCGATATGATCTTCCCGCCGATGTCACCGAAGACCTTCAGAGCTACCGCTGATGCAGGTGCCGTAAGGGATGCCAGTTCGCTTGCCGGCAGTACCCACAGGTACGCGATGTTGATGATGAAATATACGCCCATGATTACGGATACTCCTCCGACAATCGCAATCGGAAGGTCTCTGCTTGGATTCTTCATCTCTCCGGCAATCGCGCCGACACCGGTCCAGCCCTCAAAGGCAAATAATATGGCAACCATAAGCTGTCCTAGTACGACTGCGGGACTCAGACCATCTCCTACCATAGGGCTGAAAATCGGATTGGCGCCGCTGCCCTTTACAAATCCAAAAACCATCAGCAGAACGAGAGGGATCAATTTGCATACCGTAAATACGACCTGTATGCTCCCGCCGACTTTGGAGCCAAGATTATTCAAAAATATAATCAGTATGATGATGCCTATTGCGAGCGGCACGGTAAAGCCATCCCCGATAAAAAGCCCTGCCTGCTGCGCGCAAACGACTGCAAGTGCCGATATCATGGCCGGATAAAAAAGAATCGTCTGCACCCATCCCGCCAGAAACCCGACAACCGGATTATAAATTTCTTCCAGATACGCCACCATACCCCCCGTCTTCGGTATCATGATTGCCACTTCCGCAAAGGTAAGGGCAGCCGCAATACTCGCAAGACCCGTAATGACCCAGGCAATCATGCCAAGACCCGGTGCTCCTCCTGTAGCCGTATAAATCGCCTGTGGCTTAAAGAACACGCCGGATCCGATAACACAGCCGACAACCAAAGCCATGGCAGTCGCCACACCTAAATTTCTCTTCAATTCCCTTTTCTGCTCCATAATCATTCTCCTTAAATTTTCATAGGGGTCAGACCCCTTTGTCCACAGGGGTCTGACCCCTATGAAGATTCTCACACTATTCAGACAATACAAAAGAGGGTATAGGCATACTTATAGTGTATCCTATACCCTCTGTATTTTTACCTGAAAGCTTTACTTCTACGGTGGCCTTTAAAGGCTCTTTCCAGAGTTCCATCCACGGCGGGTACCTGAACCTGAAAGTTTCTTGGAAAGATTAGGTGGCTTTCCAATTGCTTCATCGGTTTTCTGCTGAAAAACAGACAGAAATCTTCCTCGCCGTTTCACTTGGCTTTATTCTTTTATCAGTATATGTGTACCATTTGAATTTGTCAACCATAGTTATTTTTATGACGTTAATCTTCTGACAATGAAGTCTGCAATCTATGATAACTGCCCTTCCAGCACTTCACCTGCTTTGGCAATTGCGTCATCGATGCCGCCCGGATTCTTGCCTCCGGCCTGAGCCATGTTCGGCCGGCCGCCTCCGCCTCCGCCTACAAGTCCCGCGATTGCCTTGATGAGATTGCCTGCATGGGCGCCTTTGTCTATGGCTCCTTTTGTGGCGGTAGCCATGAGATTTACTTTTCCATCACTGGCGGACGCTATCACTATCACCCCGTCTCCAAGCTTCTCTTTCAGCTGGTCACCCAGGTCGCGGAGCCCGTTCATATCCACCCCTTCTACTTTAGTCGCAAGGAGCTTCACACCATTCACTTCTACAACCTGATTCATCACGTCTCCCATGGCATCCTGGGCTAATCTGCTCTTGAGACTTTCCACTTCACTGTGAAGCGCTTTATTTTCCGCCTGGAGATGCGTAATCTTTTCCGCCAGCTTATCTGGAGCAGCCTTGACAAGCTTTGCCGCCTCCACAAGTCTTCTCTCAAGTTCATCATAGTAGTTCAGCAGACCCTTGGATGTCAATGCCTCAATCCTCCGAACCCCTGCTGCAACTCCTGTCTCGGAAATGATTTTGAATGCGGTGATGACGCCGGTATTCTCCACATGTGTTCCCCCACAGAACTCTACTGAAAAGTCTCCCATGCTTACGACACGGACGATGTCACCGTATTTCTCCCCGAAGAGTGCTGCTGCGCCTGTCTTCCTCGCCTCTTCAATCGGCAGGTTCTCCACCTTGACTGACAGCGCGGCCATTATCTGGCGATTGACGATATCCTCTACCTGCCTCAATTCTTCTTTTGACAATGCAGAGAAATGGGTAAAGTCAAAACGGAGCCGCTCTGCGTTTACAGAGGAACCGGCCTGCTCTACATGCGTCCCAAGAACCGTACGAAGCGCCTTATGAAGCAGATGTGTCGCGCTGTGGTTTCTTGCAGACAATGCCCTGACTTCCTTATCGACCTCAAGCGTAACCGTATCGCCCGTTTTAATCATTCCCTTTGCCACATAGCCGACATGTCCTATTTTTCCGCCGAGAAGCTTTACGACATCCTCTACGCGGAATTCCCCGTCTGCAGTACGTATATAACCTTTATCAGCTTCCTGGCCGCCGCTTGTGGCATAGAAAGGCGTCTTTTCTGTAAATACAGTTCCCTTCTCTCCGTCAGACAATGCATCCACAATCTCCGTTTCCGTCGTGAGAACGGTCACGCCAGACTCAAACGACAGATTGTCATAGCCGACAAACTCTGATGTGACACCCGGATCGATGGACTCATACACCGTTGCATCCGCGCCCATATAGTTTGTCACTTCTCTTGCCTCTCTCGCTGTCCTTCGCTGTACTTCCATAGACGCCTTGAAACCGTCTTCATCAACGGACAATCCTTTTTCCTCAAGAATCTCTTTTGTAAGATCCAGTGGAAATCCATACGTATCATACAGCTTAAAGGCATGTCCGCCGGACAGTGTCTTTTCTCCCTTTTTATCCATCTCGGCCTCCATCTCGGCAAGGATGGTCAGCCCCTGGTCGATCGTCTTGTTAAACTGTTCCTCTTCTTTGGCAATCACCTTGAAGATAAAGTCTTTCTTCTCTTCCAGTTCCGGATATCCGTCTTTGGAACCATCAATTACAGTCTGTGCCAGCTCTACGAGGAATTCTCCTTCCACGCCCAGCAGCCGTCCGTGACGGCATGCACGGCGCAGCAGGCGGCGCAGCACGTAGCCTCTCCCTTCATTAGACGGCATGATTCCGTCTGATATCATAAAGGTCACCGAACGTACATGGTCGGTGATAACTCGCAGGGACACATCGGTCTCATCGTCCTGCCCGTATTCCGTCTTTGTGATACGGCACACATAGTCTCTCAGCGCTTTGATCGTATCAATATCGAACATGGAATCCACACCCTGCACGACACAGGCCAGACGTTCCAGCCCCATGCCGGTATCTATATTCTTCTGTTCCAGTTCTGTATAATTATTGTTGCCGTCATTGTCAAATTGGGTAAATACATTGTTCCAAATCTCCATATAGCGGTCACATTCACATCCCACCGTACAATCCGGACTGCCGCAGCCATATGCCGGCCCCCGGTCATAGTACACTTCCGAACAAGGTCCGCATGGCCCGGAACCATGTTCCCAGAAATTGTCCTCCTTGCCAAAACGGAAAATCCTCTCTGGTGCAATCCCAATATCCTTATTCCAGATTTCCCATGCCTCATCATCGTCCAGATAGACAGACGGATACAGCTTGTCCGGTTCAAGACCAACCACCTCTGTCAGGAACTCCCACGTCCATCGGATAGACTCCTTTTTGAAATAATCGCCGAATGAGAAATTTCCAAGCATCTCAAAAAACGTCCCATGCCTGGCAGTCTTGCCTACGTTCTCAATATCGCCTGTACGGATACACTTCTGACATGTAGTAACTCTTTTTCTCGGTGGAATCTCCTGCCCCGTAAAATATGGCTTGAGCGGCGCCATACCCGAATTAATCAGCAATAGACTTTTGTCATTGTGAGGTACGAGCGAAAAACTCTTCATTATCAGATGTCCCTTGCTCTCAAAATATTCCAGGAACATTTTCCTCAATTCATTTACTCCGTATTTCTGCATATATGCCCTCCTGCTTCTATATCCAAAATACCCGTCAGCCACAGGCATCCGGGACAATTTGATACTTAAGTCTTAATTATAAAGAGAACCCGGCTGTTTGTCAACGGGCGGGGACAGGGCAAAATGAGTTTGGGACGGGGAAAATTAATTTTCCCCCGTCCCAAACTCATTTTGCCCTGTCCCTTATTTCAACTCTATCTCTTCTAATTCTTTCGGCGGCAGCCGTTTTGACGATGCTGATACGAATTCTTTTATCTTTTTCTGCGCCTTGGCGACCTGGATATTGGTTCCGGCCCCGGCCACGCAGCCGCCCGGACAGCCCATCCCCTCGATGAGGCAGCCATTCATCTTACCGGCCTTGGCAAGTGCAAGTGTCTTTTTGCACTCCGCCAGCCCTTCCGCATGTTCGATGCTTACGTCCACGCCCGGATAGTATTCCTTTACGCATTTCTCTATCGCTTCTGCCACACCTCCGGCAACTGCATAGCCTCGCCCTGCTCCGGTCGCATTGTGGAAGGACGACTCTGCTTCGTATTTTGACAAGTCAATATCCCTGGCATCAAACATTGCCTGAAGCTCTTCAAAGGTGACGACAAAGTCTACGTCACTGCGGACGGTCCTGCGCATCGCCTCAAGCTTCTTCGCCGCGCACGGGCCGATGAATACCACCCTCGCTTCCGGATGTTCCTGCTTTATCGTCCGCGCCGTGGCAACCATCGGCGTCAGCTCCTGCGACACCTGGTCTATCAGGTCCGGAAAATACTTCTTCGCAAGCATAGCCCATGAAGGGCAGCAGGAAGTGAGAAGGAAAGGAAGTTCACCTGTCGTCACTTTATTGACATAGTGATGCGCCTCTGCCACCGCTCCGATGTCCGCGCCGAGCGCCACCTCGTATACCTCTGAGAACCCAAGTTCCTGAAGTGCCGCCTTTAGATTCCTCGGCGTAATGTTGTCGCCGAACTGACCGGCAAATGCAGGGGCAATCTCCGCCACAATCTCATCGCCTTCCGTCAGAGCGCGGGCCAGCTGGAATATCTGCGACTTGTCGGATATGGCCCCGAACGGACAGCTTACCATACACATGCCGCATGATACACATTTGTCATTGTTGATGCGGGCCCGCCCGCAGTTGTCCGACTCAATCGCTCCGACTCCGCAGGCTTTCTGGCATGGACGCTCCTTCCTGGAGATGGCATCATACGGACAGACAGATTTACATTTCCCGCATTTGATGCATTTGTCCTGATCTATGTAGGAACGGCCTTTTATCATGGAAATGGCTTCCTTCGGACAGACTTCCATGCACGGATGGGCCAGGCAGCCTTTGCACATATTGCTGACCTCATACCCCCGCTCTTCACATGCCTCGCACGCGGAAGGTATCACCTGCATGAGAGGAGGTTCATAATACTTGTCCGAAATATTGCTCGACTCCACGCCTGCCGTCAGATGGACCGGCTTATTTTCCGGCCGCAGCGAAAGCCCCATAGCCAGCCTCAGCCTCTCCCTGACTACCGCACGGGCCCTGTATACGCTCTCCCTGTACTTTGCCGTGTCCTCGTTCACCATCTTATAAGGAATCGCCTCCATATCGTCGTTCAGCGTCTCGGCATTCGCCTTGAACCCAAGCCTGGCAACCTCCTCGAATACTTTTCTTCTAAGCTTCCTGACCGTCGTATCCAGTCCTCTCATCATAAAGCAGTTTCCTCCTGAATATCTTCCACTAATTTACTCCTGCCAACACTATACTGAATCGTTAAAAAGCTGTCAATATGAAGGCTTGTATTAAATCAAAAACATCTGTCATTCCTTGCTGTTCAGGACATCCTGTGCGTAATATACAGACTGCATTGCATCCCTGCCATAGAAATCCGCCCCTATCATGTCCGCGTATTCCTCATTCAATACAGCCCCGCCAACCATAACCTTGCAGTCCGGCTTTTTCTGTCTGAGCTGCCGGATCGTCTCCTCCATGCTTACGACCGTCGTCGTCATAAGTGCGCTTAAGCCCACGAGATGCACATCATCCGAGACTGCCCGTTCAACTATCGCCTCCGGCGCCACGTCTTTACCAAGATCAATCACATCAAAGCTGTAATTCTCAAGCAGCACTTTTACAATGTTTTTGCCTATGTCGTGGATATCCCCCTTAACGGTAGCCAGAATGACCTTCTCCTTCTTCCCCGCAGATTCTCCGCTTTTCGCCAGCTCATCTTTAAGCACCCCAAAAGCCAGCTTGGCCGCATCTGCGCTCATAAGCAGCTGTGGAAGGAAGATGATTCCTTTTTCAAAACCTTTCCCCACAACGTCAAGAGCCGGTATGAGGTGTTCATTGATAATGTCAAGCGGCGCCTTCTCTCTCACAAGCCGGACGGCCGCCTTGTACGCCTCTTCCTTCAGCCCCTTTTCTATAGCCGCTTTGAGCGGCATCTCTCCGGAAGGCTGTACGGATGAGACCGCCGCTTTCTGATTGCCGTACTGGGCGATAAACTGCTCGCAGTTCTTGTCATAATTCATGAGCGCGCAGAAAGAGTAATAAGACCTCATCATATCTTCAGAGGACGGATTGATAATACCTGCGCTGAGTCCGCACTGCATCGCCATCGTATAGAAGTTGGCATTGACCGCAGGGCGGTAAGGCAGGCCGAACGATATGTTCGAAACACCGAGCACCGTACGGACACCGTAGTGCTCTCTCACCTTCCGAAGCGCATCCAGCGTAATCTTTGCACCTTCCGGCTCTGAACTGATGGTCATGGCAAGTACATCTATTACAATATCTTTACGGTCAATACCGTATTTTCCCGCTTCCTTTATTATCTTGCCGGCAACCTTGAGCCTTCCATCCGCCGTGTCCGGAATGCCGCCCTCATCAATCGTCAGTCCGATTACCACGCCGCCGTACTTCTTGATGAGCGGGAACACAGCGTCCATGGATTCCCGCTTCCCGTTTACCGAATTCACCATCGGCTTGCCGTTATATATGCGCATAGCTGCCTCCATGGCAGTTATATCTACCGTATCAATCTGGAGCGGAAGGCTTGTGACGCTCTGCAGCTCACACACCACCTCTTTCATCATAGATACTTCGTCAATATCCGGAAGCCCCACATTGACATCCAGAATATGGGCCCCCTTATCCTGCTGCGTGATGCCTTCCCTCAGGATATAATCCAGATTGTGTTCCTTCAGCGCCTGCCTGAATCTGCTCTTTCCTGTCGGATTGATGCGCTCTCCTATGATGACCGGCCGGTCACCGAGAAGAACACCCTGCCCATAAGACGATACAATCGTATCTCCTTTTTTTACCGGTGCCTTCGGCGCCATTCCCGAACATCTTCCGGCCATCGCTTTGATATGTGCGGGTGTCGTTCCACAGCATCCTCCAATCATGCAGGCGCCCTTTTGCACGACCAGATGCATCGCCTCTGCAAAATGCATTGGGTCCACGTCATAATATACCTCCCCATCCTTCTGTTTCGGGAGACCCGCGTTCGGCTTCACGATAACAGGAATGGAGGTGTACCGTATTATCTCATCCAATACAGGCATCATCTGCTCCGGCCCCATCCCGCAGTTGATACCGAGGGCATCCACCCTAAGCCCTTCCAGCAGGGCGACGACAGACAACACATCGCCCCCTGTCAGGAGCTTTCCTCTCTCGTCAAAAATCATCGTTGCGAATACCGGAAGCTCCGTGTTTTCTTTCGCTGCCAGCACGGCCGCTTTCACTTCATATGTGTCGCTCATCGTCTCTATGTGGACGAGATCGGCACCGGCTTCCTCCCCATAACAGACGACCTCTTTAAAGGCTTCATAAGCATCCTCAAATGCCAAATCCCCCATCGGCCTGAGCAGCCTGCCCGTCGGTCCTATGTCAAGTGCAGTATAGATCTCCCGCCCGTCAGCAACGCCAAGCTCAGCAGCTTTCTTGACGTTACTGACGGCAGCCGACACGATTTCTTTTAAATCGTACTTTGTATCGTGGAACTTCAGTGCATTTGCACCAAATGTATTCGTCAGCACGATATCGCTGCCGGCTTCAAAATACTGCCGATGGATGTCTATGATTTCTTCCGTGTGCAACAAATTCCACGTCTCCGGGAGTTCCCCCGGCCTCAGCCCCTTTGATTGGAGCAGGGTGCCCATACCACCGTCAAAATATAATAATTCTTTTCCAAGTCTCTGTGATAACATCCACTTTCTCCTTTGCCATTGTCTTCCTTCATCTTCTATAGGGACAGTCTGTCATCCCGCACATCTCACAGCCCTTTCTGTGGCACGGTTCCTTGATCCTGCTCATCCCTATGACCGCTGTGACAGACTTCGTCGGTGTCAGCATGCTGCTTCCGGTCATCGTCAGTCCAATCTTCTTGGCGGTGTCCAGCATCCTCAGGATTTGTTCCTGATGTTCTATCGGAAAATCTCCGTAACCCGGGCTGAAGCGCGGGCGGAGATACAGGCCCCGTTCCTTCGCCTCCTGCTCAATCTCAAGCTGGCAGCTGTCCACATATTCTTCCAGCAGAGCGGCGGCGCACGACTGTACGATAACCGCCTTGGCCATGTTTGTGATGCTCAGCTTCTTCATATACATATCTATCTCAATGCCGAGAGTCGCCCCTAGTACGGCCGCCATGTCGCAGCCTTTTAAATTTTTGGAAAGGCTTCTGCTCCTGATGCATAAATCTCCTATCACTACACAGTCCTGCTCTTTCAGTGTCAAGCCAAAAATGCGGTAGACGATTCTCTTGGCTGCCATCAGGTCCAGCTCTTCAAATGCTTCCCCTATCAGCGCAAGTGTATGATCATCTACCGCATGTCTGCCATAACCCAAGTAACGAACTGCTTCTTTCGTCCTTGTATCCATGTTTTCCCCTTATGCTTCGCTTATACTTTTACTATTTCCGACAGATTATACATGATTGCCTCTGCGACTTCCGGCTTGTTCATCGAATAGATATGTATGTTGTTGATCCCATTTGCAATCAAATCGATTATCTGGTCGGTTGCATATGCGATTCCGGCCTGCTGCATAGCCTTCGGATTATCTCCAAAACGGTCAACAATGGCACGGAACCTCTCCGGCAGCGCCGTTCCTGACAAAGAGCATATCCGCTTCATCTGCTTGGAATTCGTTACCGGCATGATGCCCGGAAGCACTGGTACAGTGATTCCTTTTTCGCGGATACGGTATAGAAAGTTATACAGGATATTGTTGTCAAAGAACATCTGCGTCGTGAGAAAGTCAACCCCGCATTCCACCTTGTTCTTCAGATTCTCAATATCGTCTTTCTTGTGTTCCGTTTCCACATGCCCCTCAGGATAGCAGGCCGCTCCTACGCAGAAGCTGCCCTGAGACTTTATATCCTGAATCAGTTCAAATGCATATTTATACTGGTTTGATACAGGAAACTGCACATCCTCGGGTATGTCTCCGCGAAGACCCAGTACATTTTCAATTCCCTCGTCTTTCAGCTTTCCAATCACCTGCCGTACTTCATCCTTTGTGGACGACGCGCATGTCAGGTGCGCCAGGCTTACTACTCCTAAATCATTCTGTATGTGGGATGCGATGTTTACTGTATTCTTGCTCGTGCCGCCGCCTGCACCATAGGTAACACTTATAAATGACGGTTTTAATGCTGCTATTTTTTCTGTCGCAGACAGCACACTTTCATATCCTGCATCCGTTTTCGGAGGAAACACCTCAAACGAAATGTGCGGCTCCTCATCCTTCAGTATCTCTTTTATCTTCATCTGTTCTCCTCTTGATGTAATCTTATCCACTGCTGTTAACAGAGTATGCTTTCGTATAAATCTTCATATTGCTTTGCAGAATTCTTCCACGAGAAATCCTTCTGCATGCCTCGTTCCACAATCTTGTTCCAGTCCCTCTTCTTATCGTAATAGATACGTTCTGCATAGCGGATCGTGCCGAGCATCTCATGGGCATTGTAGTTCATGAAGCTGAAGCCGGTTCCGGTCTTTTCAAACTCATTATACGCCTCGACCGTATCTTTCAGACCGCCCGTCTCTCTTACAACCGGAACCGTCCCGTAGCGCAGGCTCATGAGCTGGCTCAGTCCGCACGGTTCAAACAGGGACGGCATCAGGAATGCATCGCAGGAAGCGTATATCTTATGGGACATCGGTTCTGAATAGAATATATTTGCAGATACCTTATCCGCATACTTCCAGGCGTAGTGCCGGAACATGTTTTCATATTTCTCTTCCCCTGTCCCAAGTACCACCAGCTGTACCGCGTCCTGGCACAGTTCATCCATGACATAAGATATGAGATCGAACCCCTTCTGGTCTGTCAGCCTTGACACGACTCCAATCATCATCACGCGGTGGTCAGCTTCCAGTCCCAGCTCTTTCTGAAGCGCAATCTTATTCTTTACCTTTTCCTTGCGGAAATTGTCTACCGAATAATTCCTCTCAATGTGCTGGTCATCCGCCGGATTATAGTCTTCATAGTCAATACCGTTCACGATGCCGGACAGGCAGTTGGCTCGCGCGTTCATAAGCCCGTCCAGCTTCTCTCCGTAAAACGGAGTCTTAATCTCTTCTGCATAGGAGCTGCTCACCGTGGTAATCCGGTCAGCGTATACGATGCCACCTTTGAGATAATTGGCATCTTTATACGCTTCCAGCTTATCCGGTGCAAAATAATATCTCGGCAGCCCGGTTATATCCATTACTCTCTTCGTATCCCATGTTCCCTGAAACTTCAGGTTATGTATGGTCATGATTGTCTTTATGCCCCTGTAGAATTCATTTCCATATCGGAAATTATCCAGATATACCGGGACGAGACCGCTCTGCCAGTCATGGCAGTGCAAAATGTCAGGTCTGAAATCAATCAGCGGCAGTGCGCTGAGAACTGCTTTTGAAAAAAATGCAAACTTTTCAATATCCGAATACATATCCCCATATGGCGTAAATCCATTAAAGTAGTATTCATTATCTATAAAATAGAACGTAATTCCATCGTATTCTAATTCCAGTATCCCAACGTATTGTGTCCTCCAGTTCAAGTCCATATAAAAGTGGGTACAATACGTCAGTTTCTCTTTCCATTCATCCTTCATGCACATATACTTCGGTAACATCACTCGTACGTCATACGTTTCTTTATCAAAGTACTTTGGTAAAGAACCGACTACATCGGCCAATCCCCCAGTCTTTATAAAAGGTACTGCCTCAGAAGCCGCAAATAATATTTTTTCCATCAGATTTTCCTCCCAACCTCACGATATGTATTATTATACCGTATTTTTTTTCAGAAGGAAAGTCTTATCTGTTTTTATATTCCAAGCGAATCGTGTCAGCTATCAATGCGATAAACTCTGAATTCGTTGGTTTTCCCTTTCCGTTGCTTACCGTGTAACCGAACAAATCGTCCAGCGTATCCAGTTTTCCTCTGCTCCACGCAACCTCGATTGCGTGTCGTATTGCTCTTTCCACCCTGCTTGCTGTCGTCTGGTGCATTTTCGCTACTGTAGGATACAGAACCTTCGTTATGGCATTCAACACATCCATATCTTCCACTGCCATAATGATCGCATCCCTCAGATAATGGTATCCTTTGATATGAGCCGGTATACCAATCTCATGTATCATGTCTGTTACTCTCGTTTCCAGATTCACTTCCGGCTGACGGCTTAAAGTTGTTTCCCCCGGGGACATCTGTTTCATCTCATGTCTTATCACATGGTTCGCATGTTTTATCCTGTTCAGTACCATATCGTTGTTAAACGGCTTCATGATATAGTAATTCGCGCCTTTTTTAAAAGCGTCTTCTGTAATTCTTTCCTGACCTACCGCTGTTACGACAATAAAGTCCGGGTGTTTCTTGATTTCCTTATCTTCGTTGACAAGATCCATTACACTCAGACCGTCCATTTTCGGCATTATCAGGTCCAACAGGACAACATCCGGCTGTTTCTGCCTAATAAGCTCATACATGTCCTCCCCATTATTCGCCTTACCGACAAGTGTCAGTTCCTTGTCATTGCTTATGATATCGCCAAGCAAATCCAAGATTCTCTCATTGTCGTCGGCTATCGCTACGTTTATCTCTCCCATTTGGCGTAAAGCCTCCCTTCCTCATATAAAAACCGTCAGAATTTATTATATATTTCGGCATATAGCAAAGCAAGAAATTACTGTCGTAAAAACTTGACACCAATCGACAGTTTACAGACTATTCTACATAATCCAACATATTCTCTATGAAAATGCCATACCCTTTCGTGGAATCCTGAACGAACACATGGGTAACCGCCCCGATTAATTTGTTATTCTGGATTATCGGGCTTCCGCTCATGCCTTGTACGATTCCGCCGGTTATTTTAAGGAGCTCGGAATCCGTCACTTCAATGACAATTCCCTTGTTCACTTCTTTGGCGTTTTTGTCGATTTTTGTAATACGAATATCATAATCTTTTACTTTGCCGTCAACGGAACACCGTATGACAGCATCTCCCTCTTCGATATCATCTTTGCTGCCGACTTCTATCGGCGTCTGGTCTGAAAAAAGCGCATCAATCCGCTCAATACGGCCGAATATCCCAGATTCCGTATTTTTCTCGATGCTGCCGAGCACATTGTAATTATTGTAGATGATAATGCCCTCCATGCCGCCCGGTACGCCATTCTCACCCTTCTGTATGTCTTTGATGCTCGTCGTGTAAAGTGTGCCGTCATTGATTTCCAGGAGTTCGTTCGTATCCACGTCGTGGATTCCGTGCCCAAGGGCTCCAAATTGGCTGTCCGTATTCAGAAAGGTAATCGTGCCGAGACCCTGTGCATTGTCGCGCACCCATATGCCTAGCTTATAATCCCTCGTGCCGCACTGTACCGGCTTCAGTTTGATATTGATGTACTTGTCCGTGCGGCGTACCTTCAGCACAACCTCGTCCTCATCCAGCTTCTTCATCGCTGATATCAGTTCAGATTTGCTGTTTATCTCTTCGTCGTCCAGCCCCACGATATAATCGCCCGACTTCACAAGGTGTGCCGCCGGTTCATAATCCATCCCGTCCACGGACGTGACCGCATCCGTACCGAGAACCATCACTCCCTCCGTCTCCAGATAGATGCCGATGGGCATCCCTCCCGGAATCACCATCCGCTTGGACTCAGCGCTCGCGCTCACCTCCTGTCTCAGCTGGCTGTGCTGGTCCTCGATAAGATAATAGCTGCCCCCCACCGCAATCGTAAAAGTAACAATAATGATAAGTATTTTCTTGTACCAGTATCTCCGCATACCAAACCCTCCTGAAATTGTATAGAATTGTCATAGGGGTCAGACCCCTGTCGCGACAGGGGTCTGACCCCTATGACAATATCGAAAAAAGACAGACACTTTCATGTCTGTCTTAGTATATGATTTTTTCACGATTTCACTCTGGATTTTTTTGTCTGTTTTGCAAGTTCCCGCATTTCTTTTGCATTTTTCATTACAGTATCTGTTATTTTGGCACCGCCGAGTATCCTTGCCAGCTCATCTGTCGACTCTTCCTCTGTCAGTGGCCGGATACCTGTCTTTGTGCTCTCTTCGGTCACCGTCTTTTCTATGACGAAGTGGCAGTCCGCCATCGCGGCTATCTGTGCAAGATGGGTGATGCAGATTACCTGATGCTTCCTTCCAATGACCGCCATCTTCTCGGACACCTTCTGTGCGGTCCGTCCGCTGATTCCGACGTCAATCTCGTCAAAAATCAGTGTCTCTATGTCGTCCCGGTCTGCCATGACCGTCTTGATTGCCAGCATGATTCTGGACAGCTCGCCGCCTGAGGCCACGTTGATGAGCGGCTTAACGGGCTGTCCAGGATTGAGCGATATCATAAATTCCACATCATCCGTACCCTGGACCGTATAGTCAGCCAGCTCCTCAAACTGTATCACAAAGCTGACATCTTCAAAATTCAATTCCAGCAGACCTTCTTTGATTGCTCTCTCCAGAATCGCCGACTGTTCTTTCCTCAGGCGGCTCAGCCTGCCCGCCTGCTTCTTCAGCTCTTTTTCAGCTCTGTCACAGGATTTTTTTAACGTGTCTATATACTGTTCATAATCCTCAAGCTTCTGAATCTTATCCTGCTGTTCCGTACAATAAGCCAGAATCTCATCTATAGTATTCCCGTATTTTTGTTTTAAATGATTCATTTCATTCAAGCGGTTCTCCGTCTCGATAAATTCTGCTTCAGAAAACTCGCACGATTTGCTGTAATCGGACAACTCTCTGTTAAAATCATTCAGCAGACTGTCCACTTCCACCAGCTGCCCGTATAGCTCCTCCGCACGCCTGTCATATTCTGAAGCCTCGGATAGCGCGCGTATCGCCCTGCTGAGCGCTTCGCTCGCGCTGGATTCTCCTTCGCTCGTCAAGGTATATGCCTCCGCAACACCATCGGCAATCTTCCTGCCGTTTGCCATGCGGCGGTATAAAGACTCCAGCTCCTCATCCTCTCCTGGCTTGAGCTCCGCCTTCTCTATCTCCTCCACCTCGAACTTAAGGAACGCAAGCTCCTTGGCACGCTGCGCCTCATCCATATCTGCCTCTTCCAGCTCTTTTCTGCGCGCCATGTAAATATAATACGCCTGGGCCGTCTCTTCCTTCACGGAGCCGACATAATCTCTTGCAAATGCGTCTACAATTTCCAGATGATTCTTCTTGTAGAGCAGCGACTGATGCTCGTGCTGCCCATGGATATCAATCAATACAGAAGACACTTCTTTTAAAAGTCCCATCTGTACCGTCTCGCCGTTGATTCTGCTCACACTTCTCCCTGCCATGAGACGCCTGCTCAGTACAACCATCCCATCCTCCGGAAATACGTCGAGCGCTTTGAGCTTTTCCGTCTGCCGCTCATTCTCCACAACAAATGCAAGCTCCACGAATCCATAATCGGCACCTGCACGTATGATGTCTTTCGTGTAACGGCCGCCGAGCGCAAGGCTGACTGACCCGAGAATAATAGATTTTCCAGCCCCTGTCTCTCCTGTAAGTATATTCAGCCCTTCTTTGAAGTCTACTTCAATTTCATCAATCAGGGCAAGATTTTTCACATGTAAATTTTGTAACATACTGCCTCCTACAAGACAATTTTGCTTATTTTGTCCATAACACGGACCGTATCATCCACACTGCGGATCGCGCACATGATTGTGTCGTCTCCCGCGATGCTTCCCACCACTTCATTCCACTTCATAGCATCAATCGCAGCACACACGGCCATAGCCATGCCCGCCACCGTCTTGATGACAAGTATGTTCTGAGCCATGTCCATAGATACATAGCCGTCTTTGAGCACGCGCATATACTTTTCGCTCATGCCGCTCTGGGCACTCTGGTGAACCGCGTAGCGCTGTTTTCCGTCTTCAAAGGGAACCTTTGTAAGCTTAAGGTCACGTATGTCTCTGGAAACGGTAGCCTGCGTAACCTTGAATCCTTCGTTCGTGAGATAGTCCGCCAATTCTTCCTGTGTCTCAATATGGTATTTGTTGATAAGCTCAATAATCTTCGCATGTCTGTTTACTTTCATGATGTTAGTTTCCTTTCATCTTTCTGCGCAGCGTTTCTAAAAAACTCATCTGGCTCAGTTTCACAATCTCCGTGACGGCTTCTGACTTCCTGATCGTCACGCTGCTGCCTGTCTCCAGATTCACCGTATCTGCCCCGTCGAACGTTACGAACACTTCCTCCGTCGTATCATGCCTGCCCCTGCCAATCTCAATCTCAATCTCATCCTCGGCAGACAGCACGATACTCCTCGTATTGAGCGCGTGGGAGCATATCGGCGTAATCACGATCATAGAAGCCGTCGGCTCGACGATAGGCCCGCCGGCCGACAGGTTATAAGCAGTGGATCCTGTCGGCGTGGAGATAATTACCCCGTCCGCCTCATAGGCATTGAGCAGCTCCCCGTTCACATAGAGTCTGAAATGGATGACCCTCAGCTCACCTTTTCTGGATACGACGATATCATTGAGAGAGACATCGCTGCTCCCGTCTTCAAATATCCCCTCCAGCATCATTCGTTCTTCCTTTGCGTAGTCGCCCCGCAGAATCTGCTGCACCGCATCGTCCAGATGGCAAAGCTCCACTTCGGTCAGATAGCCGAGCGTCCCCATGTTGATGCCGAGAACCGGAACATCCCGGTCTCTGAAAAGTCTTGCGACCTCAATGAGGCTTCCGTCCCCACCTATGACAACCGCACAGTCAATCGCATCCGGCACGCTCTCCGGAATAATAACTTTCTGCTCATCTTTCTCACACAATATACAAGTCTTCCCGCCATCTTCCAGCAGCCGCTTTACTTTTCCCGTCACCTGGCGGTCCGGATCCTTTCCGTCATTCGTCACAATATAAAATCTGTCCATACGCATCCTCAAGCATTCTTTTATTAGCCTTTGGCCAGCAGGCCAAAAGCCTGTCCCACCGTCTTTTCAATATCTATCGTATCAGAGATCCTGTCTGTTTTCCCACACTTTTCAAGATGGACAAGATATTCAATATTACCTTCCGGCCCTTTGATAGGAGAAAAATCCAGATTCAGCACGGCAAATCCTATGGACATCGCATAACGGATTACTTTGCCAATCACCTCGATGTGCGTGTCTGGATCTCTCACAACTCCTTTTTTTCCGACTTTGTCTCTTCCCGCCTCAAACTGAGGCTTGATGAGGGCGACAATCTGTCCATCGTCCAAAAGATAATTACGGATAGGCTCCAGCACCTTTGTCAAAGAGATAAAGGACACATCGATGGATGAAAACGCTATCGGATCACCGATGTCTTCCGGCGTCACATACCGGATATTCGTCTTCTCCATGCAGACGACCCTAGAGTCTTGTCTGAGCTTCCAGTCGAGCTGCCCCCTTCCGACATCGATGGCATATACTTTCACCGCGCCGTTTTGAAGCATACAGTCCGTGAAGCCGCCGGTGGAAGACCCGACATCCGTACAGACCCTGCCATTTACGCTCACATCAAAGTGCTGAAGTGCCTTCTCGAGCTTCAGCCCACCCCTGCTCACATACGGAAGCGTGCTGCCTCTCACCTCTATCTGAACCTCTTCCGGAAATGTAGTGCCGGCCTTGTCTTCCCGCTGGCCCTCCACAAACACGCTGCCCGACATAATAATTGCCTTCGCCTTCTCCCTGGACGCCGCCAGGTTCCTCTTTACAAGTAATACATCCAACCGTTCTTTCATATACCTTCTGCAACTCCCGTGTATGCTTCTATGATACGCTCCGCTATCGACTGCCCGTCGATTCCCGTCTCCTTGCGCAGTACGTCGATATTGCCGTGTTCCACATAATCGTCCGGCAGAGCGGCCGTCAGCACGCGAAGAGGAATCTGCCTCCTGGATACGGACTCGAGGACGCGTTCGCCAAAGCCCCCGCTTTTAACATTTTCTTCTATCGTGACGAGCATTCTGTGCTTCCTGCCAAGCTTCTCCACCATCTCTTCGTCCAGAGGCTTCACGAACCTTGCATTGACAAGCGTGCACCGGTACCCCTGCTCTTTCAGCGCCTTCCATACGCCCACGGCTTCCTCGAACATATGTCCCACACTCATGATTGCTATGTCTTCTTCTTCATATATCATCTCGCTCCTGCCATATACGACGGGCTCACGGAATTCTTCGTACCGGTCATAGGCTGTCCCTCTTGGGTAACGTACCGCTATAGGGCCGTCATACGAGACCGCAAAACGCAGCATATCAGCCAGCTCCCACTTATGCTTCGGCGACATGACGACCATATTCGGTATGCTGCTCAGATAAGAAAGGTCAAATACTCCCTGATGCGTCTCACCGTCATTTCCGACGAGCCCTGCCCTGTCAACCGCAAATACGACCGGCAGATTCTGGAGCGCGACATCATGGATGATCTGGTCATAGGCTCTCTGGAGAAAAGAAGAATAAACCGCAAATACCGGCTTTACCCCTCCCGCCGCCAGGCCCGCAGCAAATGTCACGCCGTGGGCCTCCGCGATTCCAACATCGAAGAACCTCTTCCGGAACATTCTTCGGAACCTGTCAAGCCCGGTGCCGTCCGCCATGGCTGCTGTTATGGCAGCCACATCCGGATTGTGCGCCGCTATGTCACAGATTACCTTTCCAAATACGTCCGTGTAAGTATCCTTCTTCTTATCTGACAGCACGTCTCCCGTCTCGATATCAAAAGGTCCTATTCCATGGAATTTCTCCGGGAATTCCTCTGCGGGGCCATAGCCCTTCCCTTTTTCCGTCAGGACATGAAGAAGTACAGGACCGTTAATCTTACCTGCCTCTTTAAGCGCCTTGCACAAAAGAGGCAGATTATGTCCCGGCACCGGCCCCAGATATGTGATTCCCATATCTTCAAAAAACATTCCCGGAACAACGAGCTGTTTGATGCTGCTCTTCGTCCTGCGGATCTTTTCAATCACAGAGTCCCCCACGACGGGCACTTTGTGAAGCGTGTTCGTAACCCCTCTCTTCAGACCGGTATAGAAATCTGCCGTACGCAGCTTCGCCAGATACTTCGACATGCCACCGACATTTTCGGATATGGACATGTGGTTATCATTGAGCACGATGATAAAGTTCGTCTTCAGATGTGAAGCATTGTTCAGCGCCTCATAGGCCATGCCTCCAGTCAGCGAACCGTCGCCGATGACGGAGATGACACTATAGTCCTCTCCCCTGATGTCCCTCGCCTCTACATAGCCGAGGCCGGCTGAGATGGATGTGGAGCTGTGGCCGGTGTCAAAGGCGTCACATTCACTTTCCTTCCGCTTCGGAAAGCCGCTCATCCCCCCATATTTGCGCAGCTCATCAAAACCGGCCTTCCGCCCGGTGAGCAGCTTATGCGTATAGGACTGATGTCCCACGTCCCAGATAATCTTATCTTTCGGAAGATCGAACATCAGGTGCATGGCCATCGTCAGCTCCACCACCCCAAGGTTGGACGCAAGATGTCCTCCCGTTTTGCTGATCTTCTCTATGAGAAACCGGCGGATCTCGCCGGACAGCTCATATAGTTCCTCTATATCAAGCTCTTTGATATCGTTTTCCTTCTGTATGCGTTCTAACATAATCAGGCACCCTCTCTATTTGTCCCTGTGGATCAGCTGCATGAGCAGCTGCTCCAGATAGGCATTCTCACCCGGAAGCTGGTGCAGCAGCCCTACCGCCTTCTGTGACAGCTCTTCCACGATCTTAGCCGCCTCCTCTATTCCAAGCAGCGTGACATACGTCGTCTTTTCATTCTTTTCATCACTGTGCACCGGTTTGCCGAGCACCTCGGACGAGCTCACCACATCCAGGATATCATCCTGTATCTGAAACGCGATTCCGACATTTCTTGCTATCTGTTCTACCGCCTTTACTTCCTCCTCTGATGCTCCTCCCAATATAGCACCGATCATCATGGCACTTTCGATAAGAGCAGCAGTCTTAAGCTCATAAATCGTATCAAGCACTTCTTTAGCTATCTTGTGCCCCGTCTCTTTGACATCGATTACCTGGCCGCCTATCATTCCGTAGATGCCGGCCTTCTCCCCGAGCACGCCAAGCGCTCTTCCTATGAGCAGGCTGTCCTCCGGCTCCGTGACGAAAGCCTTGAACGCTGTCTCAAATGCATAATTCAGCAGAGCATCCCCTGCCAGGATGCCCATATCTTCCCCGTAGACTATATGGGTCGTCCTGCGTCCTCTCCGATACTCGTCATTGTCCATGGCCGGCAGATCGTCATGTACGAGAGAATACGTGTGAATCATCTCAATCGATGCCATGAACGGCTCCAGCGCCTTCGACTTGCCGTCAAACAGGTCATACGTCTCTTTCATGAGCATAGGACGAAGCCGTTTCCCGCCCGCAAGCAGGCTGTAAGACATCGCCTCCATGATAATGCTCTGGTACCCTTTCTGCTTCGGAAGGAAGTTCTGAAGCATCGTCTCTATCTCCTGCACCTTGCGTGCACTCTTCCTAGTAAAATCATTTTTAGAAGTCATGCGTCTCTCCCTCTTCGTCCAGGACGAGCATCTGTTTCTCAATCTTATCCACTTTATCGCTGCATCTTTTCAGCATGTCCATGCCGCTGTGATACAGTCGGAAGGAATCCTCAAGCGATACGTCTTCTGCTTCCAGCCCTTTTATCACTTCCTCCAGCTCCCCGAAGATTTCATTCAACGTCTGGTCCTTCCTCTCCTTCTCTGCTTTAGCCATGTTCCTCCTCCTTCACCTCGTCCACGACCGCTCGTATGATACCGTCTGTCACATAGATGGACAGCCTGTCGTCCTTTTTCACGTCCCGGATAGTCTTAACCGCTCTGCCGGCCGTACTCTGCACATAAGAATAGCCCTGGTTCAGCTTGCCGACCGGCGACAGCCCTTTCATCGTCTCCACATTTACGGCAAGCCGGTGTCTGGCTTCCATAAGCTTACTCTGCATGAAGGCGCGAAGCCTGTCCTCCATATCGGACAGCCACTGCTGCTGCTCTCTGAGCTTATGCTCCGGGTGCAGATACTTGAGCTTCGTCTGGTATTCCCTCGTCCGCAGCCTTTCCATCTGGATTTTCTGCCTCATAAGCCGGGACAGCCGCACCTTGGCTTCTGCAAGTTCACCGCTCAGCTTCCTGTAATCATATACCGCCAGCTCCGCCGCGGCCGACGGAGTAGGCGCTCTAAGGTCCGCCACATAATCGGCTATCGTCGTATCCGTCTCATGCCCTACCGCAGATATGACCGGTACAGGACAGTCGAAGATCGCCCGCGCCACTTCTTCTTCGTTGAATGCCCATAAGTCTTCAATCGAGCCGCCGCCCCGGCCGACAATCATCACATCCACTCCGGCCTGCTGGAGCATCCGGATGCCGCGTACGATGCTCTCTTTCGCACCCTCTCCCTGTACCTGTGCAGGGTACAGGATAAGCTGTACATATGGATTGCGCCGCCTGGCGATGTTCATGATATCCCTCACCGCGGCACCGGTCGGTGCGGTGACAACCCCGATTCTCTGTGCATAGTCCGGAATCGGCTTCTTATATTCCGAAGCAAACATACCCATCTCTTCCAGCTCATGCTTCAGCATCTGGAACTTCTCATACAGGACACCCTCTCCGTCGAGACGAATCTCTTTTGCATAGAGCTGATAGGAACCGCTTCTCTCGTACACGTTCACTGCCCCCATAACAATCACCTGCTGACCTTCGCTCATACGAAAAGAGAGTCCGCCTCGCTGCCCTGCAAACATGACACAGGCAATCGTTCCAGACTCATCCTTTAACGAAAAATATATATGTCCCGAAGTGTGATATTTACAATTAGAGACTTCACCCTTCACATAAATGCGGCCGAGCATGTAGTCCTGGGTAAACATATTTTTAATGTATGCGTTCACTTGCTTTACTGTATATACATTCTGCATCGTCCACTTACTCCCGGTTAATCAGCCAGCTTGGCAAGCACGCCATTGACAAACGCGGGCCCCTCTTCGCCGCTGTATTTCTTCGCAAGCTCTACCGCCTCATCGATGGCGACTCCGGTCGGTACATCCTCATCCCATTTCATCTCATATACGGCGAGCCGCAGGATGGTGAGGTCAACCTTGTTCATCCTGCCTGTCTTCCAGCCCGTGGCATGCGCATTGATAAGGCTGTCGATCTCTTCTGTCCTTGCCGCAATTTTTCGGGATTTGCCACTGATGTATTCTAAGTCTTCTTCTCCGGCACTCTCAAGCTGTCTTGTATAGAGTGCAAGCTGTTCCGGCATCTCCTCTTCTTTGCAGAAATCCATGCAGAACACTATCTTGAAGATATGTTCTCTCAACTGTGTTCTTTTCACTTATGCTTCCTCCGGCATCTGCACTCCGGCCACGCGGATATTGACATCGGCCACGTCAAGCCCTGTCATGTTTTCGATTGCAGTCTTTACCTTGTCCTGTACCTTGCCTGTAACGTCTTTGATGCTGTATCCGTACTTCAGGTTCAGAGCGAGGCTTACCGTCACGATTCCCTCCAGCACATCCACCTTCACGCCTTTGGAAAGAGACTTCATGCCAAGCTTCCCTATCAGCTCTCTCGTGGCATTGCCCGCCATGGACGCCACGCCTTCCACCTCCATGGCAGCGAGGCCTGCGATGATTGCCACTACTTCATCGGCAATCTTCACTTCGCCCAGATTCTCATCTGCTCTTATCGTATATGCATCTCTCTCTTCTTTTCCCATAATCCATAAACCTCCTGTCTGGTTTTCCGCTTCTTTTTATTATAACAAATTTGCACTTATTTGCAAACTATATTGATCATTTACAGCTGAACAAGCATGCTTAGCGGCCAAATTCGGACAGAATCAGCCCTTCGTTGCGCTCCTGCGTCATGCGTATGCTCCATTCGTTGACGAACAAAAGCAGCGGCCGGTCTCTTAAGTCCTTGACCTTCTTCATGTCTGATGTCCCCGTCAGCTTCGCCATATCTACATCCTCATTTTCAATCCAGCGGATATATTCGTATGGAAGGCTGTCCATGCGGATTTCTACATTGTATTCGTTCTCAAGCCTGTACTTGAGCACATCAAACTGCAGCACTCCGACGACCCCTACGATAATCTCTTCCATACCCGTATTATATTCCTGGAATATCTGGATAGCGCCTTCCTGGGCAATCTGGCTGATTCCTTTGATAAACTGCTTACGCTTCATCGTATCCACCTGACGCACCCGTGCAAAATGTTCTGGCGCGAACGTCGGTATGCCTTCATATGCAAAACGTTCCGCGGATGCGGTCAGCGTATCTCCGATAGAGAAGATACCCGGGTCGAACACACCAATGATATCTCCGCCGTAGGCTTTATCGATTATCTTGCGTTCGCTTGCCATCATCTGCTGCGGCTGAGAAAGACGGACCTTCCGGCCTCCCTGCATATGGTATACTTCCATGCCTGCCTCGAACTCCCCGGAGCAGATACGCATAAACGCAATCCTGTCACGGTGCGCTTTATTCATATTCGCCTGAATCTTAAAGACAAACGCCGAGAAATCTGGCTCCTCCATCGGGTCTATCCCCCCTTTGTCCGCATTCCTCGGAAGCGGTGGGGATGTCATCTTAAGAAAATGCCGAAGAAATGTCTCGACACCGAAGTTCGTAAGAGCGGAACCGAAAAACACAGGCGAGAGCTCTCCCCGGCTCACAAGCTCCTGATCAAATTCCGCACCGGCACCGTCCTGCAGCTCAATCTCCTCTTCCAGCTGCACTCTCTGGGAATCCTCTATGAGCCATGCGATCTCCGGGTCATTGAACTTTACTTTCCGCACTTCACCATGTGTCGTCCCCTTCTTCGTGTCAGAAAACAGCTCCACTTCCTTTTCCGCACGGTCGTACACTCCTTTGAAGTTCTTCCCGGAGCCTATCGGCCAGTTGACCGGGCAGGTGGCGATTCCAAGCTCTTGTTCGATATCATCCAGAAGCTCAAACGTATCCATGGCTTCCCGGTCCATCTTATTGATAAATGTAAATATCGGGATATGACGCATCGTACAGACTTTAAACAGCTTTCTCGTCTGTGCCTCCACGCCCTTTGACGCGTCTATGACCATAACGGCTGAATCAGCAGCCATAAGCGTCCGGTAAGTGTCCTCCGAGAAATCCTGATGTCCCGGCGTATCCAGTATGTTGATGCAGTATCCGTCGTAATTGAACTGGAGTACAGACGAGGTGACCGAGATTCCCCTCTCCTTCTCGATTTCCATCCAGTCAGAAACCGCATGTTTCGAGGTCGCTTTCCCTTTCACGCTTCCGGCTGTGTTGATTGCTCCGCCATACAAGAGAAACTTTTCCGTAAGCGTAGTCTTGCCCGCGTCCGGATGTGAGATGATTGCAAACGTCCGTCTCTTTTTTATCTCATTTTTAATTTCATTGCTAATCTGTGGCATATAAACACTCCTAATTTTAATCCGTTCCATATAGATATATCGTAAGTATATCCCATTCAAACACCATTAGTCAGTATAACATACCCGCTTTTGATCTACAATTGAAATTTTCCGCTTCTTTCCTAAGATACGGACAGCAAAATGGCATAGCCATGACCGGCTATGCCTCATGCTGCGGCAATATGTGTTATTACCATGCCACCGGCTATTTGCCGTCAGAGCGTACCGGTGTTATGACTATGTTCTGGGCGTCTATTCCCGTCTTGCGGGATACTATGTCTTCAATCTGTGCCCTGTTCGCATCGCTCAATTCTTCCGCGTTGACGACGACGTCAGCACTTTCTGCCGTAAGGCTTACAACCGCCTCGTTAAATCCCTTGGATGCCAGAAGGGTCTCAGCTGCCGCTTCTTTTTCTGCCAGATCCGTCATCTGAACCATCTGGTTCACAGCATCTTTTTTCTGCTCGTCGCTCAGCTTGTCATTGTCGATAATCTCCATGAGAGATTCCTTGTTTTTGGCACGCACCTGTTCTCTTGTCACTTTTGCCTCGGCTACTACCGCACTGGCGTCACCGTTTGTGAGAACAGCCTCTCCGGGAGTGCCGTCTACGCTGCCGTCTTTCCCTTCGCTGTCACTGTCCTGGCTCTGGATGTCTCCCGACGCGCTTGCCAGGTCCTCATCTGAGATGTCCAGAAGCTCTTTATTAGCCAGCTCTCCACTCGTCTCTGTGGTCTTATCCTTGTCATTGAATAGTCTGCCGGAATAGTTCAGATATCCTGCAGCGGCAATCATAACAGCAAGAGCAGCAATAATCACCTGGTTTTTCCTAAATATTCGTTTCACTGTTCACCCTCCTAATTCACCACTTCTTTTAATTCTTCTTCATTATCTTAATTTTATGCGTGTCTATGCCAAATAATGCTTGAACCGCCTCAGTTATATTCTGAACGACGACCGCATTGTTCCCGCCCGATGCCAGCACTACCACCCCCTCCACCTGCGGGCTTATCTCTTTGCTTATATAAGGAGACCCGTCCTGAGAGCTGCCGCCGTCGTATACGGTCGTCTCACCGCGGGTCGAATTCTGTGTCGTCCTGCTGCCGCCCTGGCTGTCCGACTCCGTCACCGACTCCGACTCTCCCTCTACATCCTTCTCCACCACCTTCTCAGAAGAAGTTTTGAGCGTAATCATCACCTTCACGTCACCTACCCCCGCCATCTGCGACAGCACTTCCTCCAGATGTGCCTCCATATCCCGCGCGTAGGAATCTCTCGCGGCATCCGAGCCGGACGAGGCCGTATCTGCGCTTCCCGACCGGCTGCTGCCCTTCTCCCTGCTTCCGGAGCCGGACGGGATGGCAATCACGAGCAGCAGTATGCCGGCCAGTAGTATGATGAGAATCTGGTCTTTCTTAAGCTTTCCTCCAGGAATCAGCTCCTTGAGCTTCACCATCCATTTCTTTTTATCTTCCAACATGAATCTCCTCCACTTCTACCGTTCCCTTTCCGGCGTCCTCATCTTCTTCCTCTTCCTCTCTCGTGCCAAGATAATCGGATGCATCTACATCCTCCAGATATCTTGTGGAATCTTCTATCCGTTCTATCTCTTCTTTATAGGCTTCGTTGTTATATACGTCTGCCAGCCTCTCATCCATTCCAAAAATTTTGAATATCGGTGTCGCAAGCATCAGTATGAGCACGAGCCCTGTAAAGAACCGTATGTACTTCTTGTAGCCCGTATTGGGAAGCACCTGTACGGCCGCCATGACTAGCACCATATAAAATGCGATATTCTGGATCCATTCATATAAATACTGAAACATAATGCCTCCTTACACTCCGCTCGTCACTGCCGACACGATGGCTATCGTCAGGAGGAACAAAAGCCCGACCGTAAATACGACCCGCATCAGTATCTGGCATCCGTCCCCGACGCTCTCTACACATCCCACGATCCGTTTGTCTGACACCGGCTGGATCAGAGCCGCCACAAGCTTATACATGATGACGACGATGCCGGTTTGAATCAGAGGAGCGACGCAGAGCGCGATGCAGATGACTGCCCCTGTCATCCCGATGCCGTTCTTTACGAGGACTGCCGTCCCGAGCACGACTTCGGTCACGCCTCCTATGGCATCCCCTATCCCGGGAATCGCCTCGGCTCCCCGCGTGACGACGCTCCGTTTTACCGTGTCGATGGCAGGACTTATGAGTCCCTGTATCACATTCAGACCTATGATGCACGCGAGCAGCGTCTTGAGCGTCCATACGATGACAACCTGCAGCAGCTCCGCCAGCTTGCTCAGATAATCTTCTGACGACAGATAATTGATCACCTTGACCATGATATATATGTGGACAGCCGGAAGCAGAAAATTCACAATCACCATTTCAACGAGATATATGAGAAACAGCACAAGGTTGAAAAATGCGATGGACGTCACGCTCCCTTTGGCAATTGCAACAGCCAGAAAGTAAAGCGGACAGAATACGCCCATAAACGAGGTCAGATTTTCGATTCCGCCCTCCACCCAGTCTATGACGATTTCAAACGAATTCAGGCAGAGCGCGATCAAAAGCAGGTACAGCATATAAAAGCTCACCTCTGATATCTGCCTGTTCTGGAATACGTTGGAAAAGTTCGTAAACACGGCCGCGATAATGGCAATAAGCAGGATATGTATGAGATTGGATTTATTGCTGCGCACTACATAGGTAAGCTGATCTGACACGAGCCTGTTCAGCAGGTCCGCCGACAGGGACATGTCCCCGGATATGACAGCCATAAGCGTCTCTTTAAAATCGAGCCGCTCTTCCGGAAACAGTTCGTTCAGAGAGTCATCGATTTCATCAAAATCAAACTGGCTGATAATCTGCTTCTCGACCACTCCCGGATCTTCCTGCTCCTCACTGCCGGCCTCTCCCTCTTCCTTCTTAACCGTACCTTCCTGCCCGTCCTGGCTGTCCTGGGCCTGTACTTCTTTTATGCTGCCGGTACCGGCCAGGCCGGAGGCTGACAGCAGCAGCACAGCGATAACTATATATATGCATTTTTTCATGACAGAAATTCCTTTATCGTCTCGAGCAGAGCCATCAGAACCGGCATACTCAGCACGAGCACCGCCAGCTTCCCGAATATCTCTATCTGCACTGCAATCGTCTGGTAACCTGCATCCTTGCATATGCCGGAGGAAAACTCTGCTACATATGTGATGCCGAGCATCTTGATCAGCGTCCCGATGTAGGCAGTGTCCATATTGATATAGCTGCCGATCGTCCGCATCATATCTACGATGATGTTCAGCCTGCTGATGATGCAGAAAAAGATGAACAGGCTCAGTACCACGCTGATATAGATACCATATTCTGATTTGCCGCTTTTGAACTGTATGGCAAGCAGCGTCCCTACCACACCTATGACTCCTATCTGAACCATATTCATAAGGCAACCCCTCTTTATTTATTTAAAGTGAAAATAATTTCTTGATCGACTCGAACAGATCGTAGATATACGGTACGATCCAAAACAGCACGAGAAGCAGTCCTGCAAGGCTTGTCAGAAAAGCCTGCTCTTCCCTGCCGCTGTGCTTCAATACCTGGCTCAGTACCGATACCAGTATCCCGACAGCCGCAATTTTAAATATCAGATTAACACTCATACACGCCTCCTCTATACAAGCAGGACTGTCAGAAATATGCCGCCCATGACTCCAAGGCAGCGGCATAATCTCATCTTCGTCCTCATTCCTTCTCTTTTTTCCGACATGGAAACAGCCAGCTGTTCCTGATAAAGCTCCAGCGTCTTGACCTGCATATCCATGTCTGCCGCCCCAAGTCTTCCCCCAAGGGCCGCCAGTCTTTTTCTCTCTTCCTCCGGGAGCCCGGCTTCTGACAGATATGCTTCCGTCCCGCTCTCCCATATATCTGAGAACATTCCGCCTTCTCTGCTGTCCATGCTCCTGCTCATCTGCGCAAGCCAGCCTGCATACGGTTCCCGGACCTGTTCCTTGATATGTAGGAACGCCTCTCCGAGATAAGCTCTACTGTATCGTATCTCGCTCTGCAGCAGATAGATGATCTGCTGCAGATACTGCATCTGCCTGTACTCATCCTGAATTCCGGAGGCTGCCCTCATCCCCATCAGCGTTGTTCCCGCAATGAGCAGCAGTCCGCCTGCTATCTTCAACATCACTGGCTACACCTCTTGTCCCGCCGGCTGTTCTTCATACAGAAGCGTTCCCCGGCCGTCATATATTCCTTCTATCTGTCCGGGATGCAGATGGCTGCCAAGCACGATGTACCGTTCAAACCGTTTTTCCTGTACGAGCCTGCCAAGCAGCGGCTTCTTCCTGATCTCCTCCATGGAGGCGCCGTGTATGCTGGCAAGCATCTTGCATCCGCAGTGCATTGCATATTCGACAGCATGTACATCTTCCGCGGCCCCGATTTCATCTACCGCCAGCACCTCAGGGCTCATGGACCGTATGAGCATTATCATGCCTTCTGCCTTAGGGCAGCAGTCCAGTACGTCCGTGCGCATCCCGAGATGATTCTGAGCCACCCCCATATAACAGCCTCCGATTTCAGAGCGCTCATCCACCACTCCGACCGACATCCCCCTCACCCACGCATTTCCGTCTGATATCTGGCGTATCATATCTCTTAGAAGCGTTGTCTTACCACACCTGGGGGGGCGATATGACGAGCGTATGGCACAGTTGCCTGTTGCATGAGACATACGGGAATACTGCATCCGCACATCCAATCACTTCATGTGCAATCCGCAGATTTACGGAAGATACGTATTTGATGTTTTTTACTTTTCCGTCCTCTATGATCGCCTGTCCGGTCATTCCCACTCTGTGTCCTCCTTCAATCGTTATGAAACCCTGTTTCATCTCCTGTTCATATGCGTACAGCGAATAGTTGCTGATATATCCCATCATCTCTCTGATATCCTCCTTTGTAACAATGTAGGGTCCGCCACGCCCCGGCCCTGTCATAAGCTCATCTCCCCGGTAAACCATAAGAAGCGGCTTGCCTGTCCTCAGTCTGATCTCCTGCAGATAGTCGAACTGGAGCTGTTCTTCTTCGATGAGCCGGCGTACTTTCATGGGCAGCACCTTCAATATCCTGTCTCTTTGCATCTTTGTCCACCTCTTTACACAATATATGTACAGCCTTTCAATTTATTACCAAATATGTTACAATCTTAATGCCCTCAGAGGGCAGAGGATTCGTACCTTTACCGGCTGGGGGCATTCAGACTAAAGATAAAGAGAGGTTCTCATATTATGATTGCTGTTTTTCTTGCTCCGGTCTATATACTTCTGAACATATATGTATTCCGCTGGCTCATCCGCTGGATGAGCGCCTGCACCCACCATTTCAAAAAGCGTCCGGTCCGCGCTGCTGTGCTCGTCGTCTACAGCTTCTTTGCCCTTTCCATCCTCATATCCTTTTTCTGGCCTGTGAGATGGCTCAAGACGCTCACGAACATCTGGTTTGGAACGGTGTGCTACATCCTGCTGACCGTAGCTGCAGCCGACCTTATCCGCATCATGCTGAAATATATTATCAAAGTCGACCGGCAGCGGCTCTCATCCCGCCGGACTTTCGTCGCGGCCGGCGCGGTATGCATCGCAGCCATATTGTCCGTCAGCGTATACGGCTTCCTGAATGGGAAACATATCCGTACGACAGAATATGACGTGTCGATAGATAAAGATGCCGGTAATATCCATTCCATGAAAGTCGTGCTGACCGCTGACCTGCATCTTGGATACAACACCGGTAATCATGAGATGAAGCAGATGGTGCAGAAGATAAACGCGCAAAATCCCGATCTCGTCGTCATAGCCGGCGACTTCTTCGACAATGACTTCGATGCCCTGGATGACCCGGACAAAATAGCAGCGACGCTGCGGGGCATCAAAAGCTCCTATGGCGTATATGCCTGCTATGGCAATCACGATGTACAGGAGAAGATTCTTGCCGGCTTCACGTTCAACCATGACGAGAAGAAAGTAAGTGACCCGCGGATGGACCGGTTCCTCACAGACTCCGGCATCACCCTGCTCAGGGACGAGGGGATATTGATCGAGGATTACTTCTACCTGTATGGCAGGGCCGATGAAGAGAGGCCCGGCAGAGGAATCGATGTACGCAGGACTGCGGAAGAGCTGACAGAAGGTATGGATTTGGACAAGCCTGTCATCGTCATCGACCATGAGCCGAAGGAACTGGATGCGCTTGCACGAGCGGGGGTGGATCTGGATCTGTGCGGTCATACGCACGACGGACAGATGTTCCCCGGCAATGTAACGATAAAGCTTATGTGGGAAAATGCATACGGATACTTGAAGAAAGGTAAGATGCACAATATTGTCACCTCCGGTGTCGGCGTATTCGGTCCGAATATGAGGGTCGGCACGAAGAGTGAAATATGCGCCATAAATGTATCCTTCCGATAGAAGAGACCTGCCGCTTAAAGCGGCAGGTCTCTTCTGCTGAATCTTTCTATGCCTGCAGCCATCAGTACAATTCCCGCCCCATACAGGGCTGCGCACATCAGCCATGCCTGGCCGTCCCCCGCGCTCAGACCGTCGATATCGAACAACGTCAGAGGGGTAGCATATTTCAGGCTTTCAAACTTCTCTCCCACCCTTGATATCATCTGCAGCAGCAGGGAGTATACTACGACAGCCGTACTTATGGCGGAAGCATTCTTCGATTCATTGCAGAAGCAGGAGGCACACATGCCTGCACCGCCGAAGAATACGAGCAGTCCCAGAAGGCCTGTGTTGAGCCGCAGGAATGCTTTCATATCCATCTCTCCGGGAAACAGCACTTCGCTGACGATAAGAATCAGGCCGGTCGCAAACCCTACCATGATGACAAGGCACAACAGAAGGAACAGCGCCTGCGTCAGCATAATCTTCCATCTCTTCACCGGAGCCGCCAGCAGATATGCCATGGAGCCGTTGTCTACATAACGTGCCGCCAGCCTGTTTGCCAGAATTATGATAAAGACGCCTGGGAACGCGACATACAGCACGCCATACAGATAGCTTGATACGAATTCAAGCAGGGTGGCTCCCACATTTGTCATTCCGAATGCCGCGAACATGCCTGGCATGCTGTCTGCCATCGCCCGGAGGCCGTCCCCCATCTTTGGGTCGAACATCATGGTAATCATGCTGCCGTACATGCCGAGCACCGCCAGAAAGATGGCGAGCAGTATCCAGTTGGATTTGATCTCTTTTTTAAATAACGTCGTATTCATTATTCCGCCGCCCCCTCTCCGTAGAAATGCAGGAAGAATTCTTCCAGGCTCTGCGTACGCACGTTCAGATCCGTCACCGTATACGTACCGGCTTGTTTTACAAAGGAATCCAGATTCCGTCCGACTCGCGCAGTCACTGTCCTGGACCCGTCCTGGCATACCGCCTTCGGAAAAGCGGAAGCAAAATCTGCCGCCATCGCAGCCGCCAGAAAGGTAATCTCCACCGTCTTCTGCCTGCCCTCTCTCAGCTTATCCATATCTTCCACCGCGACAAGCCTGCCGTCACGGATGATTGCCGCCCGGTCGCAGGTACGCTCGACTTCCTCGAACATGTGAGAAGACATGAGGATTGTCCTGCCTCGTTCCTTTTCCGCAAGTATCAGTTCCACGAACCGGTTCTGCATGAGCGGATCCAGGCCGCTCGTCGGCTCATCAAGAATCAGGATATCCGCCCCCGTGTCCATGAAGGCGCAGACGATGCCTATCTTCTGCTTCATCCCTTTGGACATCTTTTTCAACTTCCCCGACGCGTTCAGTTCGAACAGCTCCATAAGCTCGTGTGCCCGATCCATCCCCTTCATCTTCTTCATCTTCGCCACAAATCTTATGAACTCCATACCGTTCATAGAATCTATGAATGCAATCTCTCCCGGAAGATACCCGACTGATTTCTGAATCTTATCCGCTTTTTTAAAACAGTCCATCCCCTGGATTGACAGACTTCCGCTGTCAGGTTTGATGAACCCCATGAGCTGGCGGATCGTCGTAGTCTTGCCTGCCCCGTTAGGACCGAGGAAGCCGAGGACTTCTCCCTTCTCTACAGAGAAGCTCACATCAAAGACTCCGCGTCCTCTCCCATAGTCTTTTGTTATATTGCTGATCTCAATCACGCCCATCCAAGTATTCCTCCTTATATACGAGCTTTCTAAACATATCCATCCATCGGTCAAACTCCTCCAGCAGCATATCCACATACATCGGTTTTCCCGACATCCTAAGATCATGCAGGTAGCCGTCCGCCATCCATATGAGCATCTTCATCACCATATATGGTTCTACATCTTCCTTGAACTTATAGGCGTCGATATTGCCAAAATACATTTGATACATTACTTCTATCTGGGATAGGTTGATCTGCTTCAACTCGTCAGACACATCTTCCTTCTCTGAATAGAACGCCCGCATGGCGAAGTCCGTTATGTACGGATTCTTGTTCAGCACTTTCACCTTCTTTTGGGATGCATAGGAAAGCAGTCCGAAGAAATCGGTTATCTCATTAAATTTCTTATCCACCACCTGTTCCTTCATCACATCCATCACATAGCCATACAGGTATAGATACAACTCCTTCTTATTATGAAAATAATAAAACAGAAGCCCTTTGGACACACCCGCCTTCGACGCTATCAAGTCCGTGGAGGCACGTTTGTACTCATTCTGGGAGAACACCTCCATGGCCGCATTGATGATGCTTTGCCGCTTCTCTTCCGAAAGCGTATAAAACTTCTCATTCATCTTCTCACCCCTTACATTGTCCAGACCGGTTTGACCGCTTCGGTCATCCCTTATCTATAACAATACCCTATTGACTATATTTTACAACCCCTTGCCGCAAAAGTTTCAAGATAAAGCAAAAGGGCCAGACCCCTCTACAAGGTCTGTCCCTTTCGCATAGGGGTCTGTCCCTGCTTGAAGGGGTCTGTCCCCTTTCTACCATAGGGGTCTGTCCCCTATGCGATGATGTCTAGCAGCCCGCGCATATCTTTTATGATAAAGTCTGCTCCTGCCTCATTATATATGGCTTCTGCCCTTCTGCACCGTTCCAGCTTTCCGCTGTCATCCAGTGCCTCATATTCTGTCCGGGAGAGTCCCATGACGGAACTCCCTTCCACAATCCCGACTGTCGTTACGCCTGCGTTTTTCCCTTCCTTGATATCTGCCACCGTATCGCCTACTTTGATGACGCCGCTGACGGAAGACGCCTGGAGGGTCTCCATATTGCGGAAAATCATGTACGGATATGGCCTTCCCATATTCTTGACAGAATTCGGGCTGACCCACATATCCGGCACATAGCCATCTGCTCTTGCGGCAGGGACTACGATTTCCATCATCTCATCCGTATAGCCTGTCGTGGAGCCGATTTTGATTCCCAACGACCTGAGCTCTTCCACGACCTCCAGAACGTACGGTTTGACTTCGGCAAATTGTGGAAGGATTTCAAGCGTCCGCCGCTCCATATTCTTGTAGACAGCCTCCACATCCTCCTCGTTCCACCCCCGACCCTGGCATTCTTTCCAGAGACCGGATATCCTCGGCATCTCAAGCATCGTGCGGATATGGTCTATCTTAAGCATCCCCATCGGCTTTCTCACTTCTTCCATCGCAGGCTCTATCCCGTACGTCCGGAATGCTTCTACGAACGCCTGCACCGGTGCAAAGCATCCGTAATCGACCGTCGTCCCGGCCCAGTCAAATATCACCAATTCCGTCTTCTGCATTATTCTGTCACCTCCAATCCATGTTCCTGAAAGAACTGCCGGAAAATATCTGCAAGCTTTATGATATCCGTCTCATATATCTCACCGATATTGCCGATGCGGAACGTATCCGCCTCTGTCACCTTGCCCGGATAGATGGCGTAGCCTCTCTCTTTGATATAATCATACATCTCCTGAAAGGAAAAGCTGCTGCTTTCCGGATAATAAAATGTAGTAATTATCGGACCTTGATTCTTCTCGTCTATATAAGGCTTCACTCCAAATTCCTTCATCTTTTTAATGAGAAGCCGGTTACTGCGTGCATAACGCTTTGCCCTGGCGGGTATGCCGCCTTCCTCCTCCAGCTCTTTTAACGCCTTGGAGAAGGCGAGCACCACATGTGTCGGTGATGTGAACCGCCATTTCCCATCCTTATCCATCGTCTTCCATTGGTCATACAGGTCGAGCGACAGGCTCCTGGCCTTGCCCCGGCTCTCCATGAGCTTGTCTTTTCTGCAGATGACAAAGGAAAATCCCGGTACGCCCTGGATGCACTTGTTGGCGCTGCTGACGAGAAAATCGATTCCAATCTTCTCTACATCCATGTCTACGCCCCCAAAGCTTGACATGGCATCGACAATGAACGTTTTCCCCTCTGCTTTTACTACTTTCGCTACTGCTTCTATATCATTCAGTATTCCCGACGTCGTCTCGCTGTGCACCATGGCAACATGCGTAATGTAAGCATCGTCCTTCAGCATCCGCTGAACAGCATCCGACGAAGGAACCTTGTCGTAATGCTCACGATACACGGTATAAGATAGCCCGCTGTGGTCTGCAATATCCGTCATCCGCTCACCATAAGCCCCGTTGGCCACGATGAGAAGCTTCTCATCCTTGCCGATGATGCTGGTCAGGACAGACTCTACGCCGAATGTACCGCTCCCCTGCATGAGCACAACCGTATGATCCTCTTCCTCCACATGTGCCAGAGACAGCAGCTCTCTCCTGATATCAAGCGTGATTTTCTTATAATCGTCATCCCATGTACAATGGTCAAACAGCATTTCTCCTTTCACCGACTCTGTCGTCGTGAGCGGACCTGGTGTCAAAAGTTTATAATCATTCATTTTCTTGTTCCCTCTCTTTAATGTCCTTTTTCTATTTGCATTCTTCAGATAGTGCCTGATGCTTTTCCAGCAGGTCAACAGACAGCTTCTCGGAAAATACTTTTGGATTGCCTGATTGATTGGCATCGTCAGCCTTTTCTCCGTCATAGAGTGGAATCGGATATGTCTCAAGCAGCTCTTCCCTTCCATATTTGATAATACATTCTGCCATTTCCATCGACAGGTCTTTTTTACCGCTGTCTTTCTCTACGACAGCCACAGACTCTGTAAGTGTAAAGTTGCCTTCTGAGGGGTCTGCGTAATCAATAGGAAGCCCTTCTTCTTTATCCGCTACGGCCTGATGCCTGAGTCCAAATCCGATTGCCACTTCTCCCGCACGTACCTTCTTGATCGGTCCAGATCCGGAATCTTCGATATGCGCTCCTGCATTGGCATAGATATCTGTAAGAATACCCTTTGCCCCATCCTCGCCATATTCATTTACGATCGCCTGGATCAGCAGCCAAGCCGTAGATGAACTCTGGATGTCTGTCACGGAAATCATATCCTTGTAAACCGGATCTGCAAGGTCTTTGATTGATCCAGGAACTGGCAGGTCATTTTCCTTCAGCATCTCGGTGTTATAGATAATCGCCCCTTCCTGTGCCGTAATCGGCGTATAATAGGCTGGATATTCCTCCATCGCCCCTGTCTCAAATGTGAGATCTGCAAACATCTCATGTTCTTTCTGTGCGCTTTCCAGATAGAAAGAGCTCATGGTAATCAGGTCCGCCTCGATGTCATTTCCCTCTGCAAGCAGCTTGCCGCCCAGTTCAGACGTACCGAAGGTCTGTACGATGTATTTCCCTTCAAAGCCATGATTATCGAGGGCGTTCTTCATAGCTTCTACAGCCTCGTCGTCTGCGTTTGTATATAACACCACCTCGTTGTCTGCCGCCTCTGCCTTATTTTTGCACCCTGTGAGCGTCATGCCGGATAAAAGCCCCAGAGCCAGCACCACAATTAATATTCTTTTTATTCTCTTCATGTTCAACTCTCCTTCTCTCTTTCCATTTTTGGCCTGCAAGCAGGCGGATTATCAGCTTGGCTGCCAGATTGGTAAACAATATGAGCAGCGATAGTACAAATATCTCGTTAAACTTTGCAAAATGCTGTAGTTCTTTGATCTTCGTCGTTATGACCATCGTCCTGGCACCGGCAAGGAAGATCACTGCACTTACCGTCACCATTGCATTGATAAAATAGTAGCCAAAGACTTCAACCAGGGTGGACAAGGCATTTGGCGTCACAATCCTGGCTAGCGTCTTAAGCCAGCTGTCTCCCATGAGCTTTGCCGTCTTTTCCCAGGACAGATTCATCTTTGCCAGAGAATTCTTCATCATCATGTAAGGTGTGGCAAAGAAATGTATCAGGTTGCAGAGGATAAGTATGGCAAATGTGCTCTGCAGGCTGCTTCCAGTAAACGCCAGCATAAATGCTATGCCGAGCACCATGCCCGGTAACGTGTTCGTCACCGAGGCAATGCCCTCTATCACGCCTTTGAATCTGCTTGAAATCGTGCTTCTTGCCGTCACGACCGCCGCTCCGTATGCGAGCAGCGTGCCGAGCACCGCTGTAGCTGCGGCCACATACAGGGAATTCCCATACACTGCCGTGAGCGCGCTGTCTGCGAACACGTTCCGGACATTGTCCAGCGTAAAGCTCATATCATAAGGCCATCCTTTGACAAATGGCACGATGAAGATTACTGCAAACACCGCGGCGACGAACAGCAAGACGGCAGACGTAACAGCGGCACATGCCGTATCCCTCACTTTGTTCTTCTTGATCTCTATCTCTGACAGCTTGCTGTAACGAATATTGTAGCGTTCCAGATAATGAATGATCCATATGCTGACGACAGACGGCAGCAGCATTACCATCGCCACGACCGCTCCGTTCTGGAAGTTCGGTACGCTTCCCAGCATCTCTTTATACAGCACGACTGCCACGACTTCAAACCGTCCCCCAACAGACGCCGGTATGCCGAAGTCTGTAAAACAGAGGAAGAAGCATTGTATAAAAGAAACGGCCAGAGTTCCGACCAGCGGCCGTGCCACCGTCCCAAGGAAGGAAGACAGCGCATCGTCTCCCATCACGCGGGATACGACCATGAATTTCCTGTCTATATATCCCATCGTATTGTGGATGAGCATGAACGCAACCGGAAGCGTATAGATGACATAGCCGATGAGCAAGCCTGCAATACCGTATATGTCAAACAGCTGTCGTCCGAGCAGCTTCGTAAACAGCCCCTGCTTCCCGAAGGAATAGATAATAGCAAATCCGTACGTGATTGTCGGCAGCAGCATGGGCAGCACGGCCAGCGTCCGCACCCCTTTCTTAAATGTGCGGCTAACGTTCGTATAATTTACCGTATAGGCCAGCACGAACGCCAGACATGTCGTAATGACCGATCCCCCTGCGGATATGGCAAAACTGTTGCGAAGCGCTCTGGCAAATCCTTTCGTCCCGAACACTTCCGCGTAGTTCTGGAAGGAAAAGCCACTTTCTCCCCTAAAAGATTCCACAAGAAGCAGGATGGCCGGGTATGCAAGAAAAGCCGCAAACATTATACAAACCAATAGCCAGATAATCCTGGCTTCTGTATTCTTTTTCCTGACCATGGCTTACCCCGCCTGCCATGCAGGCTCAGAGACGAGAGGACCGTCAAACAGAGAAAATATATTATTTCTTTTGATTTCAAGCTGGTTCAATATAAATTCCTTCACAAAACTGTTGCCAGGGCGGCTGATGATTTCTTCCGGCCTCCCGTACTGTGAGATGGCCCCTTCATTGACTATAAGCACACGGTCCGATAATGTCAGCGCTTCTTCCGGGTCATGGGTCACGATAATAGTCGTCAGATTATACTCTTTGGCTATCGTCTTGATTCTGTCTTTGATGGATTCTTTTATCACTCCGTCCAGTGCGCTGAGTGGTTCATCCAGCAATAATATCTTCGGCTTCATCACCATCGTCCTTGCGAGTGCCACACGCTGTTTCTGTCCACCGGAGAGCTGATCTATGCGTTTGTCCAGATGTTCCCGCAGCCCGAGCAAATCGATAAGCTCCTCCACCTCCTCTTTCGACGAGATGTCCGGCTTATTGCGGAGGCCATATGTAATGTTCTTATATGCGTTCAGATGGGGAAACAGCGCATAGTCCTGAAATACGATATTGAAGCCCCTCTCTTCCATCGGCGTCTTCGTAAGGTCATTTCCGTCATACACAATCCTCCCCCCGTCCACGTCCGTAAGTCCAAGAATCAGGTTTAAAAGCGTCGTCTTGCCGCTGCCTGACGGACCAAGGATGGATACGATCTCGCCCTTCTCGATCTCCAGGCTGATATCTTTTAGTACAGGCACGCCGTCAAATGATTTACTGATATTTTCTAATCTCAACATTACCTTTATAACTCCTTTCATATGTCACTTAGCACATGGACCACTTTACAGCATGAACCCCACTGATATGATGAGATCTGTGTTAAACTTACGTAAAAATGGGAGTTTAGTGAAGTTGACGCCGCTGGGAAGGCAGGGGCATCTGCTGCGATGCGTCCGGGACTGCGACTATCACACAGATTCCTAAGCCTGTGGAATGTTCGCCGATAGCGGCTCACACCCCACGGGCCAAGGAATCTGGTGAGGATTCTCCGCCCCTTCCGCTTATACCTTCGCATCTGTCCCATACCTCCCCGGCGGCTATCTACTTTACTGGCACGGGCGGGGGTGGCTGTGTGGCGCTGTCGGCTAACGGTAGGGCATTGCTATGTAAGCATAGTGATATAGGGCTTAGCAAGCTAAAGCCCTTTGATGAAAAGAAATCCTAATATAAGAAGAGCCGGAATCAGGTACGGGGATGTGATATGATACCCCTGCCTGGTTCCGGCTCTTCTTGCAGCAACGACGTGCACGCCTCGCTGCAGTCGCTATACAACGACTAATTTGTTCTCTATGCTGCACATGTTAAGCTTGTAATATTTTCACTCATCTCACGCAGCCAGCGGTCATCCGCTGGCCAGTAACGCCACACAGCCGCCCTCGCCCTTGTTAGTGAAGCAGATGCCACCCGGCTCCCTGTCCGCGGTCTGGCTTCATAGCATTCCTCCTATATAAAAGGTATATACCTTTTTCTACTCGTAATCTTTTATGTCCCTTCCTGCATATCGCTGGCCGAAGTAGCCCACTGCAGATCCAGCAGCCACTGCACCATCCAATCTTCGGGCCTGTCACTATCGGTAAATAAAGCATCCATGACATTCATGCCGCTTTCCAGCGGATCTGCCAGCATTCGGCTTGCCGCCGCTACTATCTTGGGATTTCGGGGACGGCTTGCGAAAAAGTAGTTAAACACAGGCTTTGGGAAATCCATGAGCGTACTCTGGAACAGGTTCCAGTCCTCCTGGGTTATACCAGATCTGGCCAGCTCCGGGGGCATAGGGCCGAACCTGCCATCCCTTTTCTGCCGTTCATATGCCTGGCTGTTCTGCACCTGTACTCCGGCAAGCGGTATCGTACCGTCACTGTCACGGTGGTACAGAGGTTCTGACAGATCCACCGAACCGGCGCCGATATCCGTATCCATATAAATGCCGCCATGTATGCTGCCTGCCACTCTTGCCATGTATCCAGGTCCAGCCATATCGGTTATCTTTGTCATGCCCGACAGCAGTTCGCCTGCGTCCATGACCCTGACTCCACTTGCTCTCAGTTGTTCCAGCTGGCCCTCCAGCCCGTCTGCCCTCAACTGATTGATGTCCCTCACGGTCCAGAGGATCTGCTTCCATTTTTCCTTCCAGAGTTTCCGCCTGTCCGACCGGTTCTGGTCATTGATTCTTTCCTGCATTGCCAAGATGTTCCCGAAGGACTGCCTGCTCATCGCTCCGCCGGCCCAGAACCTGTGTATGATCTTTGGATAACAGGTTCCCGTCTCTGTCCCGCGTGCATCTCCAGCCTTCTGCTTCTACCGGTGTGCTTGCTCTTCTGTTCGTATTGGTACATATCATCCGCCTCCGCCGTTGCCTGCGGCCTAGTACCTATGCGTACTCTTCTTCTACCGCCTTCACCATCTCATACAGTTTCCTGTTGGCAGGCGCCGGTATGCCATGCCTTTCGCACACAGGGATGACTGTCCCTGCAAACATCTCTACTTCTGATGGCCGTCTTGCTACTCTGTCCTGTGCCATCGACGGATAGCCGTCCGGATCCAGCTTCTTCAGAAGGCCTACGTAGAACTCCAGGTCCTCTTCTCCAAGTGCTATCCCCTCTGCATTCGCGGCAGATATCACTTCACGCATGGCCTGAAGCATCATGTCGTGGGCCTCCCCCGGCTTCAGCACGCCTTCATATGTCGTACCATATGCCATGCAGGTCTGGTTCACACCGACATTCAGCATGAACTTGCCCCAGATTCTGTGCATGATGTCTTTATCTGTCGTATATGGCATACCGATGCTTTCAAAATAAGCTGCCACCTGCTCTACATTGCGCTCTTGCATCTTCTCCCTGCTTCCGATGCACAGCTCGCCCATCTGCGTATACTTGAGCCTGTTTCCTGCCTTCATGGCATCCATGCCCTGGGCTACGGTATAAATCAGCTTTTCGCTCCCGTATGTTCCCGCTATGATATCCTCGCTGCTTATTCCATTCATGACAGACATGATAATCGTATCCTTCCCGATACAGTTCTTCATCGTCTGTATGGCAGACTTGATGCCATTGTACTTGACAGCCACGATTACAAGGTCTGCCGCATCTGCCTTTTCCTCATCCACCATAGAAAATACCTGTTCCCTGCCGTTACAGACAACCGGCTTATCCTGGTATCTTAAAAGCCGCTCCTCGTTCATGACGAATGACACGTCACCGCCGTGTTCCTTAATATAGTCTGCATACATGACGCCGAGGGCGCCCATCCCTACGATATATACTTTCATCTTGCATATCCTCCTTCTGGATTATGATGTCTGCTTATGGCAAGCAGGCCCTTTATGTAAAGAAAACCACAGAAACAGTTCCCTGTATTCTGTGGTTCTTCCTGCATCTATTTTGCGACATCTTTCATGCTGAAAGAGATACGTCCCATCTTGTCCTTGCCAAGGCACACGACCGTGACAATATCACCAAGCGTCAGTACGTCTTCTACATGATTGATCCTCTCCTTTGAAATCTTGGAAATATGAACCATGCCTTCTTTGCCCGGTGCAAATTCGAGAAAAGCGCCAAACTCTTTGATGCTGACTACCTTTCCTTCGAGAATCTGTCCGGCCTCAAAGTCCGTGACGATAATTTCAACGAGCCGCTTCGCCTCAGCCATGCTGTCTGCTTCCACGCCGCAGATGGAGACTGCGCCGTCATCCGTAATGTCAATCTTGACGCCTGTCTGCTCTATAATCGCATTGATTGTCTTACCGCGCTGGCCCACTACATCGCCAATCTTCTGCGGATCGATCTGCATCTGGATAATCTTTGGTGCATATGGACCCACCTCTGCCCTCGGCTCGGCAATCGTCTTATTCATCACTTCGTCCAGGATAAACGTTCTTGCTTTCTTCGTCGTCGCGATAGCTTCTTCAATTATCGGTCTTGTCAGGCCATGGATCTTGATGTCCATCTGGATAGCCGTGATACCTTTATGCGTTCCCGCAACTTTGAAGTCCATGTCGCCGAAAAAGTCCTCCAGCCCCTGGATATCGGTCAATACAAGATAGTCATCATCCGTGTCTCCTGTCACAAGTCCCGCCGAGATGCCTGCAACGGCAGCCTTGATTGGGACACCGGCAGCCATGAGGGACATGGAGGACGCACAGATGCTCGCCTGGGACGTGGAGCCGTTCGATTCAAATGTCTCCGAAACCGTACGGATAGCGTAAGGAAATTCTGTCTCGCTCGGCAGCACAGGTATGAGCGCTCGCTCGGCCAGCGCCCCGTGACCGATTTCACGGCGGCCGGGTCCTCTTGACGGTCTTGTCTCGCCGACGGAGTATGATGGGAAATTATAATGATGCATATATCTCTTGGATGTCTCTGCCTCATCCAGTCCGTCCAGCCTCTGCGCTTCCGCCAGCGGCGCCAGTGTCGTGACGGTACATATCTGTGTCTGTCCGCGTGTGAACATGGCAGAACCATGTACTCTCGGAATCAGGTCGGTCTCTGCCGCAAGCGGCCTAATCTCATCGATAGCTCTGCCGTCCGGACGCTTGTGATCTTTTAAAATCATCTTGCGGACCGTCTTCTTCTGGTACTGGTATACTGCTTCACCGAGCACCTCCAGCCACTCTTCCTTGTCTGCAAATGCTTCTTCTAACTTATCTGTGATGACACGGATATTTCCCTCACGTGTCTGTTTGTCATCCGTAAATACCGCCTCTTCCATCTCTTGTGGAGGAACGAGTTCCTTTATCGCATCGAACAGTTCCGCCGGAACTGCACAGCTTTCATATGAATGCTTCGGCTTACCGCACTCAGCTACGATAGTATCGATGAATGCAATCACCTTCTGGTTCAGCTCATGCGCCGCAAAGATGGCTTCAAGCATCTTGTCTTCCGGAACCTCGCTGGCACCGGCTTCGATCATGATTACTTTATCTTTTGTGGACGCCACGGTGAGCGCCATATCGGAAGCTTCCTTCTGGGCAGCAGTCGGGTTGAATACGAGCCCGCCGTCCACAAGTCCTACCTGAGTCGTAGATATCGGTCCGTCAAACGGAATGTCTGAAATCGTCGTAGCAATCGCCGCACCAATCATGGCCGTCAGCTCTGGGCTGCAGTCCTGATCCACTGACATGACAAGGTTTTCAAGCGTCACGTCATTACGGTAATCCTTTGGAAACAGAGGACGCATCGGACGGTCGATGACACGGCATGTGAGTACCGCATTTTCGGAAGCCTTTCCCTCTCTCTTGTTAAACCCTCCCGGAATCTTGCCTACAGAATACAATCTCTCATTATATTCCACGCTTAACGGGAAGAAGTCGATTCCCTCCCTCGGCTTTTCAGAAGCCGTGGCTGTACAGAGTACCGTCGTATCTCCGTAGTGCATGAATACTGCTCCGTTGGCCTGCTTTGCAACCCTGTCCACATCAACGCGGAGTGTCCTTCCGGCCAGTTCCATCTCAAATTTCTTATACATATTGTTCTCCTTTTATCTCATACCTTATTGAACATCAGCGGTTCAACAAGTATACATTTCTGTGTGACAGGAGACGCCGAAACTACTGAAAAACATACTTTCAGTTAAAAATATACTTTTCAGTGGTCTCGGATCTGTCAATCCTGTCCACAATCTATGATATTATATCACACTTGCCGTAATTGCGCCACTGCTTTTTCTCTTTTCCACAAATCAACTTTTTCCGCAAAACCAGGCAGGGCCTCCGGTCTCCGGCGCCCTGCCCGTCCATCGTACACTGCTTATCTTTCGTTGTGAAGCAGCTTATGCTCTTTTCCTTTCAGCAGGCCGCTGTAAAGCGACTGAATGATAGGGTTTTCGTTGGACAGCTTAATCTGTGCCACCGTGTCTATCTTATACAGCGCTTCCAGCCTTGCCTTCTTCGTCCGCGCCCCTATCGGCACCGGCTGTCCCCCGCCGGTGATGCAGCCGCGCCTGCATGCCATGACTTCCACGAAGTCATAATATAATTCGCCGGACTGAATCTTGCCCATCACCTCGTCGGCGCACTTAAGCCCGTTAACTACTGCAATCTTTACCTCCCTCTCTCCGAGGGTCACTGCTGCTTCTTTGGTTCCCTCTATCCCTCTCACTCCGGTAAAGCTGATGTTTTCAAGATCCTCCTGCCTGCTGTTTCCGACGAGCCTGCGCAGGACGGCCTCCGTCACACCGCCGGTTACGCCGAATATCGCGCCGGCGCCCGAGGACAGTCCAAATGGCATATCCAGCGCTTCGGAAGGCATCTGGGCAAGGTCGATTCCCGCTTCCTTTATCATACGTGTCACTTCCGTCGTCGTGAGGACATAATCCACATCCTGCTCTCCGTCCGTGTTATGTTCCGGGCGCCTTATCTCCGCCTTCTTCGCGGTACACGGCATGATAGATACGACTATGGTCTTCCTCCTCTCCTCTGTGTCCATACGCGCCTCCTCTTTCAGCACGGCGCCGAACATCTGCTGCGGCGACCGGCATGTGGATATATGCTCCCTCAGGCCGGGATACTTGTTCTCGCAGAATTTCACCCATCCGGGACAGCAGGAGGTGAACAGAGGCAGGTTATCTCCTGACTCGATTCGTTCCAGTAATTCCTTTGCTTCTTCCATTACCGTCAAATCGGCTCCGAAGTTCGTGTCATATATCTCGTCAAATCCCATCCTCCTAAGGGCTGCCGCCAGCTTGCCAAGCGAATTCTCACCCTTCGGTATGCCGAATTTGTCACCGACCGCCACGCGGACGGCAGGTGCAATCTGCACGACGACACGGGTATCCTTGTCGGCGACCGCTTCCCATACCGGACGTATGTTCTGCTTAATCGTGATAGCGCCGGTCGGGCAGACGGCCCTGCACTGTCCACAGCCTACACAGTCTGTCTTAGCAAGGTCTTTGTTAAAGGCAGGCATCACCTGCATCCTGGCGCCCCGGAATGCGAAGTCCAGCACGCCAAGGCCCTGTATCTCATCACACGTACGGACACAGTCGCCGCAGAGGATACATTTGTTCGGATCACGCACGATACAGTCCGAACTTTCATCAAGCGGAAGCTGCGGCTTGTTGTTCTCAAACCTGACATAGCTTACGCCAAGCTGCTGCGCCAGCTTCTGCAACGTACAGACGCCGTTCTTACGGCATGTCGTACAGTCTCTGCAGTGGGATGCGAGCAGCAGTTCCAGAATCATCTTCCGGTGGTGCTGGAGCCTTGGCGTATTCGTGTATATCACCATCCCCTCTCTCGGTGTCTCGGAGCAGGAGGCGAACACCTTCCCTCTGTCATCTTCCACTACGCACATCCTGCACGCGCCGTAAGTTGACAGTTCAGAATGATAGCAGAACGTAGGAAGATCGATTCCGGACTTCCGGATGACAGATAGTACATTCTTTTCATCGTCGAACGCCACCTTCCGGTTGTTGATTGTCATATATTTCATGTCTCTTTCCTCCTATGCTTCTATATGGATTGCACCGAATGCACACGCGCTTTCGCATGCGCCGCACTTGATACATCTCGAATCGTCGATGGCATACGGTTCTTTGATCTTGCCGCTGATTGCCCCTGCAGGACAGTTTCTGGCACATTTGGAACATCCCTTGCACCGCTCCGGGCTGATGACAAATCTGCGAAGAGCCGTACATGTGTGGGATACGCACTTTTTCTCTGCCACATGTTCCATATATTCATCACGGAACAGCTTAAGCGTACTCATGACAGGAAGCGCTGCGCTCTTCCCAAGACCGCAGAGCGCCGTCTCGGTAATCGTCCTCGCCAGTTCATCCAGCGTATCCAGATCCTCTTCCCTTCCATTGCCCTGCACGATGCGTTCCAGTATTTCCAGCATCCGCTTCGTGCCCTCGCGGCACGGAACACATTTGCCGCAGCTTTCGTTCTGGGTGAAGTTCATGAAGAAGCGTGCGACCTCTACCATACATGTATGGTCATCCATGACGACAAGCCCTCCGGAACCTATCATCGCCCCCATCTTCTTCAGCGAGTCAAAATCCAGATTGACATCAAGGTGCTGGGTAATCAGGCAGCCGCCGGAAGGCCCCCCTATCTGCACTGCCTTAAAGCCGCCGTCTCCTTTGATGCCGCCACCGATATCAAAGATGACCTCACGCAGCGTCGTCCCCATCGGTACTTCGATAAGGCCCGTATTCTTTACACTCCCCGTCAGGGCAAATGCCTTCGTTCCCGGACTGTTCTCCGGTCCGATCGTCTTGTACCAGTCCGCCCCTCTGCTTATGATCATAGGTACATTGGCAAAGGTCTCCACATTGTTCAGTACGGTCGGCTTGGCAAACAGCCCCTGTTCCACCGTGCGGGGAGGCTTCACCCTCGGCATGCCCCGGCTTCCTTCGATAGAGGCTGTAAGGGCGCTTCCCTCGCCGCACACGAATGCACCCGCCCCACGGTTGATATGGAGCCGGAAAGAGAAGCCGGAGCCAAGGATGTCATCCCCGAGCAGCCCCCGCTCTTCCGCCTGTCTGATGGCGAGCTTCAGGCGGCTGATGGCAAGCGGGTATTCCGCCCGCACATAGATATATCCTTCCTGTGCCCCTACCGCGTATGCCGCGATCATCATCCCCTCGATCATCTTGTGAGGATCTCCCTCCATGATGCTTCTGTCCATGAACGCGCCCGGATCTCCCTCATCGCCGTTACAGACGACATATCTCGTCTTTTCCTTCTGTCTGGCCACCTGGCTCCACTTATATCCGGTCTGGAAGCCGCCTCCTCCCCTCCCTCTTAGGTTAGAATCAAGTATCTCCTGCACCACTTCTTCCGGCTTCATGTCAAAGAGAACCTTTCCGAGCGCTTCATATCCTCCATGCGCTATGTATTCTTCGATGTGTTCCGCGTCGATATGTCCGCAGTGCTCCAGGACGAGCCTGGTCTGCCTCTTGTAGAACGGTATCTCTTCCTGCCGCTGGTACTCTATGCCGTCCTGCTTATAGAGCAGATGCCGGATGACATCACCGTTCCTTATGGTCCTCTCAAAGATTGCCTCACAGTCGTCCACAGACACTTTCGTATACAGGATACCCATCGGCTCGATCCGCATGAGCGGCCCCATCTCACAGAACCCGTGGCAGCCGCTTTTTTTGATGCCTATGCCGTTATCTCCATGGGCGATTTCAGGCCCGAACTCGACTTCTACATCCGGGCATTCCTGCGCAAGGCTGCACATCTTGTCATATATTTCTCCGGAACCGCCGGCCAGGCACCCGGTACCTGCACAGATCAGTATTCTGCACTTGCTCTGTGCGATGGCCGTCTTGGCATTCTCCCTGACTTGTTGCAGCTTCTCTACATTTTCTATCTTCTGCATCTTTACGCTCCTCTCAATTCATGAATCAATTCTGCGGCCGCATCCGGCGTCATGGCCGGATACACCTTGTCATTTACCGTCAGTACCGGCGCAAGCCCGCAGGCCCCAAGACAGGATACGGTCTCCAGCGTAAACAGCATGTCGTCCGTTGTCACTTTCTCTTTGGACAGCCCAAGTTCACTGTAGAGCCTCTCAAGAATCGGGATAGATTTCCTGACGTGACATGCCGTACCGTCACACACTTTAATGACATATTTTCCCTTCGGCTCAAATGAGAAATTTTCGTAGAATGTCGCCACGCTGTAGGCTTTCGCTTCTGTAATGCCGAGCTTCCCCGCCACATAGCTTAATAGCTCCGGAGGCAGATAGCGGTATTCGCTCTGTATGTCCTGGATAATAGGAATGAGCGACGCATGGCCCGCGCCATGTGAGGCAATCACTTCATCCGCCTTGTCATAATAATGTTGTTCTAACATGTCATCCTCCTCTGTTGGTTAATTTTTTATCAATCTGAGCTTATTATATTGAATATTTGTATAAATTGCAATAGAATTTTGTTATTTATTTAACAAAATATGTAGTTGATATTCTCTGCCCAGACAGGCATAATAGATGAAGTAAATCTGAATATCTGTCAGGCAAGTCTATGGAGGTCGCGAATGGAATTTAACGAAAAGCTGCAGCAGCTCAGAAAACAGAATAATATGACACAGGAACAGCTTGCAATAAAGCTGTATGTATCAAGGACGGCAGTGTCAAAATGGGAAAGCGGGAAAGGCTGGCCGAATATCGAATCTCTGAAATGTATTTCCCGGGTCTTTTCCGTCTCTATCGATGAGCTTCTTTCGAGTGATGAGCTCATAACGATTGCCGAGACGGAAAACCGTTCCGGCTTCCGAAAAATGTACCGGTGCCTCTTTGGAATCATTGACGCCGCGGCGGTATCTTTTATCTTTCTACCTCTGTATGGGCAGCCACGTGGTTCCCATATCTACGCAGTGGACCTGATGTCTTACACTGGTCAGACGAAGTATAATCTCCTGATATACTGGTCTGTATTTCTGGCCTTTATCATACTGGGGAGTGCTGAGCTTCTGCTCACCCGCATGGAGAAAGAGGCTGCGGCCGATATCGTATGCCGATGTTCTGCCGTGTTGGGCGGACTGGCCGTCTGCCTTTTTGCTGCGGCTAGGGAACCCTATGTGACGGTACTCTTGTTTTTCTTCTTTACTTCAAAGGTCTTCCTGTTGGTAAGGCAGGTACCGGAAAAGCCCTGACACGGAACGTGTCGCGGCCCTTCTTTGATGTGACGGCCCGTTTCTTGTCCGTCACGGCATGTGTGTCCATAATGAAGATACAGCCGCTTCGGCAGCTGCAATACTACAAAAGCATGCAAAGGAGACAAGTCTATCATGAAAAGAAAAAAGACAAAGATTCATCTTACCGTGACATCCATCCTCTTCCTGACGTTCGCAATCTTCACTGTCCTCGTGAGAGTAGTGGATGTCATGCCTGTGGGCCCGCAGCACACCCGGGTGGGCTTTTCGACCGTCAACCAATATGTGTCAGAGCTTACAGGCATCAATATGCTCTGGTATGACATCACCGACTGGCTCGGTGTCGCCGTAATCGCTGCTGCCCTTGGATTTTCGTTCCTTGGTCTGTACCAGCTCATCAAAAGAAGAAGCATCAAAAAGGTAGACCCAGGGCTTTTGCTTCTCGGCGTATTTTACATTCTGGTCATCACTATCTATATATTGTTCGAGTTCGTAGTTGTCAATTACAGGCCTGTCATTCTGTCTCAAAATCTGGAGCCGTCTTACCCGTCCTCCCATACGATGGCAGCCGTCTGCATCATGGCGACGGCGATGGTGCAGTACCGGCATCTGCTGCGTGGAAAAAGGCTGCTGCTCATCCTGCTGGATATATGGTCTGTCCTCATTATCGTGGTGACTGTAGTCGGACGGCTCTTATCCGGCGTCCACTGGCTTACAGATATCGCGGGCGGCCTTCTGCTCTCTTCTGCTCTCGTCATGCTGTATATCTCCGTGCTGGAATCTGTCAGCTCCGGCGGCGAATAAGAATCAAATAAGGGCGCCCTCCTCACGGAGAGCGCCCTGTTAACAGCACTTCATTGAAACCTGTTTATTTTCTCAATCCAAGTCTCTCAATCAAAGAACGGTATCTTGTGATATCTTTGTTCTTCAAGTAAGCAAGCAGACCTCTTCTCTGCCCTACCATCTTAAGAAGGCCCCTTCTTGAGTGGTGGTCCTTAGGATTTGCTTTAAAATGATCTGTAAGATCATTGATTCTTGCTGTCAGGATGGCAATCTGTACTTCCGGAGAACCTGTATCTCCCTCTCCCCTGCCATATTCAGCGATAATCTGTTCTTTCTGCTCTTTTGAAACCATCTGTTCTTCCTCCTATATTCTATATTGCACCGCCTGGCATTAAGCAATGGCTGGAGTCGTCCAATTACCGAACACCGGCTGTTCATACCTATGTAGTATACCATAGAGGACCATGGAAGTAAAGCAGTATTTTCTGCCATCCTTTAATCTTCCTCTTCGTCGTCTTCCTCATTGTCCTCTGGTTCCAGAATCGCAAACGCAATATTCGTTGCATGATCGGCCACACGTTCCAGACCGGATATCGTATCTGAAAATATCATGCCCGCCTCCGGCGTACATTTATTCTTCGTGAGACGCTTTACATGGGAACGCTGCAGCTTCTTCTCCCTGTCGTCAATCTCATCTTCCAGATCCAGTATCTCCTGCATGTGCTCCTGATTACGGTTCGTAAACATGTCGAGGGAATACTCCAGTATCTCTACAACCATGGCAGTCATATCATGGAGCTGCTTCTTCGCCTTGTCGCTGAATTCCACCCCGTCGGCGATTCGCATCCTTGCAGAATCGACGAAGTTCTCCGCATGGTCCCCGATACGCTCGATATCGTTCACCACATGGAACAGGCCTCCGATGAGCTTGGCGTCAGCCAGGGGCAGTTCTATCTCATTGACACGCACAAGGTAGTCTGTAATCTTCTTGTTCAGGAAATCTATATATTTTTCTCTGCCGTACACCGTATTGATTTCTTCCTCGTCCAGGGAACACAGGGCATCCATACCTGTCTTCAGGTTAGCGATTGCAATTCTGCCCATATGCTCAATCTCCCGTATCCCGTCCACTACGGCAGTCGCAGGTGACACGATAGACCCTTCGCCGATAAACTGCAGTTCAAATCCGTCTTCTGATGACACGTCCGTACCCGGCACAATCTTATATGTCGCCTTGACTACCCAGTTCATGAACGGGAACAGCAAGACTACCTCACAGATCTTGATCAGCGTATGTGCATTGGCAACGGCACGGGCCGCGTTGCCTCCGGAGAGCCTCAGGAGCGCCTCTGTAATCGGCGTGACACCAATGAGCAGCACGATAAGTATAAAAGCCGAGCCGATGACGTTGAACAGGAAGTGAATCATAGCAGCGCGCTTGGCATCTTTCTTTCCTCCAAGGCTGGCTATAAGCGCAGACACGCAGGAGCCTATATTGCATCCGAGAATCAGGAACGGACAGATAGCAAAGGCCAGCAATCCCTGGGATGCCATCAGGATGACGATACCAACCGTGGCAGAAGAGCTCTGCAGGATTGCCGTTATGACAAAACCGGTCAGTATCGCGGCGAACGGATTCCTCAGTGATTTTAACAGCTCTACGATGTGAGGCGACTCCCGCAGGGAAGACATTGCATCTCCCATGATGCTCAACCCCATAAACAGGATACCGAACCCCAGTATCACTTCCCCTGTCCGCTTTATATTCAGCTTCTTGCAGAACATGACCATTATGACGCCGATGATGACGAACAGCGGAGCGATATCAGACAGGTTGAACGCAATCAGCTGCCCCGTAACGGTCGTACCGATGTTGGCGCCAAGAATTACCCCGGAAGCCTGCAGCAGGTTCATAAGTCCGGAATTGACGAAGCTTACTACCATGACGGTCGTCGCGCTCGACGACTGTACGACCGCCGTAAACAGGATACCGACCAGCATCCCGACAAACCTGTTCTTCGTAAAGAATTCCAGGATTCCTCTCATCTTGGCTCCCGCTGCTTTCTCAAGCCCCTCGCTCATGAGCTTCATTCCGAAAAGGAACAGTCCCAGTCCCCCAAGCAGTAAGAAAAACGTTGTTATACTCATTTGTATTCTCCTCTATCTAATCCGCGGCTGCTATCCCGAAATACCGTCTTCCAAAGGCAATATCCCCGGCCACGCATTTCTTCATCTCTTCTACGTCTGCAAATTTCTGTTCCGGCCTACAGAACTCCAGCAGTTCTATCTTCACTTCTTTGCCGTACGCGTTACCGGAATAGTCAAAGAGATAGCTTTCCACGAGCAGTCGGTTCTCATCTGAAACGGTCGGCTTTACACCGATATTGGCGATGCCTTCATACCAGGTCCCGTCGACCCGTACCCGGTCCAGATATACGCCGTTGGGCGGCATAGCCTTTTCTTCAGCGGGAGCGACATTGAACGTAGGAAATCCGAGCGTCCTGCCAAGCTTCCGGCCATGTTCCACGACCCCCTGCAGGCCGTAAGGATATCCGAGCATTTCCCGGACGATTGGCATATTCCCTTCTTTTAACAGTTGTTTTATATATGTGCTGCTTATGACGTGTCCTTCCCGCCGTTCCTTCTCAACGACGACGAGCTCATAGTCGTATTTCCGGGCATATGCCTGGAGCATGTGGATATCTCCACGCTTTTTGTGTCCGAAATGAAAATCTGTTCCCACGACCACATATGCGGCATGAAATCTCTTCTGAATCACCTCTTCTATGAATGCCTCCGCCTCCATCTGGCTGAACGCTTCTGTAAATGGACAGTCCACAAGAGCGTCTACTTCACCATCCAGGCGGCTTCTTCTCTCATCCTTCGTCATCAGGACTTCCAGTGCGATTCCCTTCTTCTTATATAAAACACTCATGTCGAAGGCACATACGATGCTTTTTATATCGTCCTGCCTTCCATATTCTTTCACCATATCTATCAGCTTCTTATGCCCCAGGTGCAGCCCGTCGAACTTTCCAAGCGTCACCGCACTGCGGCCGTCCCCATGATATGCTTCCAGACCTTCTATATACTGCATAGCTTTTCCTCTATCTACTGCTTCTGTCAAAAAACATCTTTTTTACTTTGAACTTCTCTTCTGCCATCCGGTATTCATAGACGGCAATAAAATGTCCCTCCCTGTCATAGACCCTGACATTCTCGCCGTCCTCAAAACTATCCGCCTTCTTTGGTACCTGTCTGCCCGGAAATGCATTTCCATTGTATGCAAGAGGTTCCTGTTCCTGGTCTGCCACGACCTTCCTGTAATCCGGAAACATCTCGTCCACCGGCACGACGGCGGTGGAAAGTGTTCCGTCATCCCTCATCTTCTCTACTTCGGACAGGCGGATGCTGCCATCTATCTGGAAACGTCCCACCTGCGTACGTATCAGCTGCTCCATGCAGCCCCCGCAGCCAAGGCTCTGTCCGATATCATGGCAGAGGGTACGGATGTACGTTCCCTTTGAACAGCATATCTCCATCTTTACCCTCGGTAGCTGCATATCAAGAATGTTGATATGATGGATACGGACCTTCCTCGCCTTCCGTTCTACAACTTTCCCTTCTCTTGCCAGTTCGTACAGCTTCCTTCCGTCTATTTTCACTGCTGAATACATAGGTGGTATCTGCGCATATTCACCGGTTAATCTAAGAACAGCCTCCTGAACCGCTTCCTCTGTCAATTGTGACGTGCTCCGCTCCCTTACGATACTGCCGGAAGTGTCCTGCGTGTCCGTTTCCGTCCCAAACAGCAGCACCGCTTCATATGTCTTGTCATTATCCGTGAGCATATCGCAGAGGCGGGTTGCCTTGCCAAGGCACACGGGAAGAACGCCCTCCGCATCCGGATCAAGCGTTCCTGTATGTCCTATCTTCTTTTGTTTTAGAATCCCTCTGAGCCTGGCTACTACGTCGTGTGAAGTGAAACCTTTCTCTTTATACACATTGATTACTCCGTGTATCATATATTTTCTGACCCCTCCATTGCTGTTCCTCTACAGTTGCAGCGCAATCTGTCTTATCACGTTGTTCATCACGTCATGGGGTGTACCTGCCATGCTGAAGCCGGCTGCCTTCTTATGGCCGCCCCCGCCAAAATACTGGGCGATCCTGCTCACATCGACCGTGTCCTTGGAGCGGAGGCTGACCTTGCAGAGATTCGGCTCCAGCTCATACATGAACAGAGCCGTCTCTACCCCTTTCGTAACCCTCAGCTGGCTCACGATGCCGTCCAGGTCTTTTGCATCCACGCCATAGAACTCCATCTGCTGTTTCGTAATATATGACGCGATACACCGGCCTTCTAGGAGCAGGATGCTCTCAAGGAGTGCACGGCCAAGCACCTGGTTCTGGGCATACGTCTTTTCATAAAACGTATCTTCAATAATCTTCGGGCCGTCAATCCCTTTCCTCAGAAGATCCGCGGCAGCCTCGAAGGTGGCCGGCGATGCGCAGGAATACTGGAACACTCCCGTATCATGCACGATGCCAAGGTAGAGCGCCTCCGCTATCTGTTCTGATATCCTGTCTTTGTCGATAAGGTCATATATCAGCTCTGAAGTGGAGCTGGCATCGGGGAATATATAATTTACATCTGCAAATTCACGGTTGCTCACATGATGGTCTACGCAGAACGTCCTTTTGGCGGATTGGAACAGGGGCAGCGAAAAGCCAAGCCTGTCCTCATCCCCGCAGTCGAGGCAGATGAAAAGGTCATATGTCTTTTTGCCCACAATCTCATGCCGGATATCCTTTGTCGCCTCTATAAACTTGTGTACATCGGGAATGTCCTCCAGATATACATCCACCTCTTTATCCACATATGTTTCCCGGATATACTGGTAAAGCCCCATACAGGAGCCTACACAGTCTCCGTCAGGTCGTACGTGTCCGCCGATTGCGATAGAATCTGCCTGAGCCAATAACTTATTCAGCATCTGTCTCATCCTTTACTGTTGTTTTTGTCACTTCATCAATCTTCTTCGACATGTTTACTCCATACTCTATCGACTGATCAAGGATAAATCTTATCTCAGGAGTATTGCGCATGTTGAGGGTCCTCGCCAGTTCCCTGCGTATATATCCCTCTGCGCTCTGCAGCCCTTTTATCGTCTCCTTCTGAGCCTCTTCATCTCCAAGTACGCTTATATATGCCTTGCACGTCTTCAGGTCAGGAGCGACTTCGACCGCTACCACAGAGGTCCAGGGCGCCACTCTTGGATCTTTGATGCCGCCCCTTATGATACTGCTCAGTTCCCTCTGCACTTCTGTATTTACCCTTGTATTCTTGATACTTCTTTTTTTCATTATTTACTCCTCTTTTCCAGAGCAGTCCCATGCATTATCTCGGTATTTCAACCATCTTGAAGGATTCTACCAGATCCCCTTCTTTAATATCATTGAAATTCTGGAATACAAATCCGCATTCATATCCTGCTCTTACTTCTTTCACATCATCTTTAAAACGTTTCAGAGATGCAAGAGGCCCGTCAAAGATGACGATTCCGTCTCTGGTAATCCTTACGGAACAGTCGCGCTCGAAAGTACCGTCCAGGACATAGGAACCGGCAATGGTACCGACGCCGGACGCCTTGAATGTCTGCCGTACTTCGGCATGGCCGAGAACCTTTTCTTCAAATACCGGATCCAGCATTCCCTTCATCGCTGCCTCTACATCTTCTATCGCATTGTAAATGACACGGTAGAGCCTAAGGTCTACGCCTTCTCGTTCTGCCGTCTCTTTGGCTGTCGCGTCCGGACGTACGTTGAACCCGATGATGATGGCATTCGATGCAGACGCAAGGCTGACATCGGATTCATTGATTGCCCCTACGCCGCCATGGATGATCTTCACGACCACTTCATCATTTGACAGCTTCAGAAGGCTCTGCTTCAACGCTTCGACAGAACCTTGCACGTCCGCTTTTACTACGATGCCAAGTTCCTTCAGGTTGCCTTCCTTGATCTGCGTGAACAGGTCATCCAGCGACAGCTTTGCTTTTGTCTCATCAAGCAGCTTCACCTTGCCCTGTGAGATGAATGTCTCTGCAAAGCCTCTAGCCTCTTTATCATTCGCGCAGCCTACGAATACTTCTCCTGCATTCGGTACGTCGTTCAGTCCGAGAATTTCTACCGGCACGGACGGGCCTGCCTCTTTGACACGTCTGCCCTTGTCGTCCATCATAGCCCTCACTTTGCCATATGCACAGCCGGCTGCGATGGAATCACCTACGTGAAGCGTTCCCTTCTGTACAAGCACCGTTGCTACCGGACCTTTGCCTTTGTCGAGTTCGGCCTCGATGATGAGTCCTCTCGCACGTCTGTTTGCATTGGCTTTCAGTTCCATAACTTCTGCGGTGAGGATAAGCATCTCCATCAGATCTGCAATTCCTTCGCCCGATTTCGCGGATACCGGCACGAAGACCGTACTTCCGCCCCAGTCCTCCGGAATCAGCTCGTATTCGGCCAGTTCCTGCTTTACCCTGTCTATATTGGCGCTCGGCTTATCTATCTTGTTGACTGCAACTACAATCTCGATTCCGGCAGCTTTGGCATGGTTGATGGCCTCCACTGTCTGTGGCATTACGCCGTCATCGGCCGCAACCACGAGTATCGCGATATCCGTAGAGCTGGCACCGCGCATACGCATGGCCGTAAATGCCTCATGGCCCGGTGTGTCAAGGAATGTAATACGTTCTCCGTTCACCTCTACGACATAGGCTCCGATATGCTGCGTGATTCCCCCGGCTTCGCGGTCTATCACATTTGTGTGCCGTATGGCGTCCAGAAGGGACGTCTTGCCATGATCGACATGACCCATGACACATACGACCGGCGGACGTTTCTTCATCTTCTTCTCATCTTCGTCTTCCTCTTTCAGAAGCTCTTCGATTACATCAATCTGCTCTTCTTTTTCACAGAGTACATCAAACTCCAGCGCAATCTCTTCCGCAGTAGCGTAATCTATCTCCTGGTTCACCGTGACTATCTTTCCCTGGAGGAACAGCTTTTTCACGATGACAGAAGGAACAATCTTCATCTTATCAGCAAGCTCTTTGATCGTAAGCACTTCAGGAATGATGATTGCCTTGATCTCTTCTTCTACCTTCACTACCTTCTGCTGTGGCTTCTGGATATCTTTTTTGATGTCAGCCTTCTGCTTCTTGCCTTTATTCCTGTCATCCTCGCCGCGGCGGTAGTCTTTCTTCTTATAGTCATCTTTACCCTTGCCCTTGCTGCGCTGCGGCTTCTGGCCTTCCAGTGCCGGGGAAGGACTAGTAGTATTCTTCTTATCGCCAGGACGGTCGTATCTCTCACCCGGTCTTCTGCTCTGGTTTCTGTCGTTCTGATACGACGGCCTGTCACCGCCCTGGGGACGTCCTGTGCGGCTTCCCTGTGGCCTGTCACCCTGTGGGCGTCCGCTCTGCGGCCTGCCATTCTGCGGGCGGCCGTTCTGCGGCCTGCTGCCCTGGCGTTCTCCGCGGCCATTATTCCTGTCTGATCCCTGTGCCGGGCGTCCCCCCTGCGGCCTGTCGTAATTCTGTGGCGGGCGGCTGCCCTGTGGTCTGTCCTGTCCCTGCTGCGGACGGGAACCCTGCGGCCTGTCGTGTGACTGCTGCGGACGGGAACCCTGCGGCCTGTCTTGCGGCTGTGACGGACGCGCGTTCTGCGGCCTGTCGTGAGACGGTGCCGGACGGGAGCCCTGTGGTCTGTCCTGGTTCTGTACCGGACGCGCACCCTGCGGTCTGTCCTGGTTCTGTACCGGACGCGCACCCTGCGGTCTGTCCTGGTTCTGTGCCGGACGCGCACCCTGCGGCTGCTTCGCAGGGCGGCCATTATTCACCTGCATAGGCCTGCCCTGGGACTGCTGCCCCTGCTGCCCTTGTCTTCCGCCCTGCCGGTTCCCGTGCCTGCCGGCATTCTGTGTGTTCTGCGGACGGAATACATGCACGATATTTTTCTTTTTCGGTGCTGCTGCCTCTTTATCCTGTGGCTCCGCTTTACCCATGCCCTTCTTTACCATATCCGCGTCTGTATCCTCCAGCGTGCTCATATGGCTCTTAACTTCTATATTTTTCTTGCCCAGGAACTCGATGATATCCTTACTGTGGACATCAAGCTCCTTTGCTAATTCATATACTTTGATTTTTGACATACTAACTACCTCCTTTATGCAATCGTATTATCTTCTGTATCCATATGTTTCCTGATTCCTTTTGCAAATCCCTCGTCAAGTACCGCAAGAGACGCCCGGAATTCTTTTCCCATTGCATGCCCCAAGGTATCTTTATCTTTATAAAAATAGATTGGCACTTCATAGAAGTCACACATGTTCTGAAATTTTTTCTTCGTGTTAGCAGATGCATCCCCTGCCACAATCACCAGCGCGGCTCTCCCCGACTTTACTTCTTTCTCCGTACAGAATTCACCGCTTGCCGTCTTGCCGGCTTTCGTGGCGATTCCTATCAGAGACAATATCCTATTCTGGCCCAAGCGATTCCATCTCCTTTTCCAGTTTATCGTATACTTCTCTTGGAATAGACTGTTTAAACGAACGCTCCAGGCCTTTATTTTTAACCGCTTTTTCAAGACACTCTCTCGCCTTGCATACATAAGCGCCCCGTCCGTTCTTCTTACCGGTCGCGTCCAGAAGAAAGTCCCCTTCTTCCGTACGGATAACCCGAATCATTTCCTTTTTCCCCTTCATTTCCTGACAGCCTACGCATTTGCGCATAGGCACCTTCCTGCTGCTGCTCAAACAATCACCCTAATCCTCTGCTTCTGTAAATTCTATCTCTTCGGTGCCATCCGCATAATCCTCCGGATACTCCTCGGCGTATTCGCCGTCAAAGCCGTCCTCATACATCTCTTCTTCATAGACACCTTCACTTAGTTCCATATAATTCTCAGGCAGTTCTCCAGACTCGATTGCCTGAGTCTCGCTCTTGATATCAATCTTATAACCCGTAAGCCTGGCCGCGAGCCTCGCGTTCTGTCCTTCTTTACCGATTGCCAGAGACAGCTGGTAATCAGGGACGATGACGCTTGCCGCTTTTTCGTCCGGATCTGCCATAACGGAGATGACTTTAGCGGGGCTTAAGGCATTCTCTATCAGTATCGCCGGATTGTCGCTCCAGTTGATGATGTCTATCTTCTCACCCCGGAGCTCATTGACGATCGTATTCACTCTTGCCCCGTTCATTCCGACGCAGGCCCCTACCGGATCCACATCCGGGTCATTGGACCACACTGCTATCTTCGTCCTGCTGCCGGCTTCTCTTGCAATGCTCTTGATCTCGACCGTGCCGTCCTTCACCTCTGTCACCTCGGACTCGAAAAGGCGCTTCACAAGCTCGGGGTGTGTACGGGAGACGAGAATCTTCGGCCCCTTGGTCGTATTCTTCACTTCTACGACATACAGCTTGATGCGTTCTGTCGGCTTGAACACTTCACCTTTGACCTGCTCGTTTTCCGTAAGCATGGCATCCGCCTTGCCGAGGTTAATGCTGATATTTTTGCCTACATAGCGCTGGACGATACCTGTCACGATATCTTTTTCCTTCTCAAAGTACTGGTCATATACAACTTTTCTCTCTTCTTCCCGGATTTTCTGCAGAATCAGGTTCTTTGCATTCTGCGTGGCAATCCGCCCGAAAGACTTGGATTCGATTGGAATCTGTACGATATCGCCAAGTTCGAAGGTGCTGTCGATTTCTCTTGCCTTCTCAAGGCTTATCTGCTCCAGGTCATCCTCTACCTCTTCCACTACAGTCTTCTCAGCAAATAGTTTATAATCACATGTCTCCCTGTCCATGATGACTTTTATATTGTCCGCTTTTCCAAAATGGTTCTTACAAGCATTCAGCAATGAATTTTCAATTGCATCCAACAGTGTCTCTTTGCTGATATCCTTTTCTTTTTCCAAAATATTTAACGCTTCTAATAACTCTGTGTTCATTACTTTTTCTCCTCCTAAAATCTAAAAATCGAACGCTAAGCGAATAAGCGCGATGTCGCTTTTGGCAAATGTTTTTAAGGTCTCATCTTCCTGCAATATCGTAACTGTACTGTCGTCATAATCTTTCAGTATCCCGTAAAATTCTTTCTGCTTATCCATCATGCGGTAGGTTCTTATCTCGACTTCTTCTCCAAGGCTCCTCCTGAAATCTTTTTCTTTCTTCAGCGGACGCCCGAGCCCCGGGGAACTTACTTCCATAATATAAGCGTCATCCATATAATCCTTCTCATCCAGTATATCGGACAGCCTCCGGCTGACCTTCTCGCAGTCATCGATATTGATGCCGCCCGGCTTGTCGATGTACGCACGCAGATACCATGTACTGCCTTCCTTCACATACTCGACATCCACAAGCTCAAACCCGTATTCTTCCACGATGGGGAGAAGAATCTCTTCCGTCTTCTGTTCGTATATTTCTCTCTTTGACAAATCCCAACTTCCTTTCCTACCAACAAAGAAGAGTGAACTTCCGTTCACTCTTCTGCCGTTTTCATTATGTAACTGTTATCCAGTATAGCACCGTTTCAGCGGAAATGCAAGGAAATACCGGAAAAACTTTACCTTCTGGACTATTTCAAACATTTCGCCCAGACAAAGGAATGCCCCTCCAGTTCCAAAGCCGTCAAATCAACCTGCTCACCTGACAGCATATCCATGTAGCTTCCAGGCTCGTTCAGCCATGCGGTCCTCTTACCGTCATGGAAGTTGAACACGCCGAGCATCCTGTCCTCATCAGTCTCTCTTATCATGCACAGTATTGAGATATCCCCCGCATCCCGCGTACAGATGCAGGCAGCTTCACCAAATACCGGTTCTGTCTTTCTGAGCTCCTCTAGCTGCTTAAGCCCCTGAAATAATTTCCCTTCCACACTCGAACCGTCTGCGCGCCTCGCCGCAAGTTCCCAATGGAATTTCCCACGGTGGATATAGCGGGAATCCAGCCGCTTCATCGCGTCTTCTTTATAAGAATAATCATTGACCTGTCCAATCTCATCTCCACTGTAGAGCATCGGTATGCCAGCCTGCATCAGCATGTAAGCATGGAGCATGATATCGAAGCGGACCGCGTGCCAGAGCTTCTGCTTATCGTTTTCAAATCCTGCGCTCTCGATGCCGCACATGGAAGCAGTCGTCCCACAGAATCTCGCGTCCCGCGTAACCGGATCATCGTTGTATAGCTCGCCCCTGCTCACGCTGCCTGGGACATTTCCTGTGAAATAATCGTTCAGATACCGTTTGTGGGGTATCTCCTTCATGCCCATATATGCAAGCGAGCCATAGTCCAGCCCCCATCCGATATCGTCATGGCATCGGAGGTAATTCAGGAATGTGTACTCCTTCGGAAGAGCATTCACGATATCGAGCTGTTGCTTCAACAGCCTGATATCTCTTGTCGCCACACTGTTCCATGTCGTTGCCATCGTTGTCACATTATATAACATATGGCATTCCGGTTTGTCCACCGTCCCAAAGTATGGAACGACCTTTTCCGGCTCCATGACGACTTCTCCCAGAAGCAGCACGCCCGGACAGACGATTTCGGCTATCATGCGCATCATGCGTACAATGGTATGGACCTGGGGCAGATTCCGGCAAGCCGTTCCCAGTTCTTTCCATATGTAGGGAACCGCGTCTAACCGGAAGATATCGATTCCCTGATTCGCAAGATAGAGAAAATGATACATCATCTCATTGAATACTCTTGGATTCTTATAATTCAAATCCCACTGATAGGAATAGAATGTTGTCATGACGAAGTGATCCATCTCAGGAAAGTAGGTGAAATTCCCCGGCGCAGTAGTCGGAAACACCTGCGGCATTGCCGCCTCATATGTGCACGGGATGTCAGAATCATGAAAGAAAAAGTAACGGCTCATATATTCTCCGTCCCCTTCCCTTGCCTTTATCGCCCATTCATGCTCACTTGACGTGTGGTTCATGACAAAGTCCATGCAAAGGTCCATCCCCCTTTTGTGACATTCATCGGCCAGAACCCCTAGCTCCTCCATCGTCCCAAGATCCGGCCTTACTTTGCGGAAGTCCTGTACCGCATAGCCGCCATCGGATCTGCCCTCCGGTGTCTCAAGGAATGGCATGAGATGGATGAAACTGGCCCCGCATTCCTTCAAATATCCGATTTTCCCCCTCATATCTTTCAAGTCTTCTGCAAAATTGTCAATGTAGAGCATCATCCCCAGCATATCCTGCTTCTTGAACCAGCCGGAATCCTTTTCCCTCCTTTCATCCCGGTTCCTGAGCTTTACCCTTCTGATTTTATAATAGCGGTAGAGCTGGCCGCACAGTTCGGCAAACATATCATCATTATGGTAGAGCTCCATATAGAGCCATCTCAGCTCATCGTGATGCCTCTCCATCCTTTTCTGAAAAATATCGTCCATCTTCGCCATTTCCTTCTCTCCTTCTTAAATGAACTCTGTATGATTCGTATTCCTCAATCTTGGGAGCCAGCACAAGCCCTGCCTCCATCAATGCACTGCCAAAATACTGCTTTTTCGTCTCCATGTCCTCATAGACTCCTTCTGGACATAGCCCTCTGAGCCTTACATAAGATACTGTCATATTGCCATGGTTATTCTGGCGGACCGCGAACAGCAAGGCCTCCTCCCCATCGTCGGAAACAAACTCCCACGCACACAGCTCATCTTCAAACGGGTTCGTCAGCCTGTAATAAAGTCCTTGCCGTATCAATGCGGCATCCGCTTTATACGTTCTGATCTGTACCCGTATTTCCTCTTTCTCCTCCTCAGACAGACCGTTCATATCCAGCTCATAGCCAAAGGAGCCTGCCATCGCAGTAACCGCCCTAGCCCGCATCGGCACCGTCCGGCCTGTCTGGTGGTTCGGGACTGCGGACACGTGGGAGCCTACTGCCGATATCGGGTACCCGAAGGAAGTGCCATACTGTATCCGAAGCCTGTCAATTGCATCCGTATTATCGCTGCACCAGATCTGGGGCGTATAATAGAGCATGCCCGCGTCAAAGCGGCCTCCCCCTCCGCTGCAGCCTTCCATAAGCATATCCGGATATTTCTTACACAGACGTTCAAGGATATCATACAGGCCGAGCATATAGTCATAGAGCACCTTCCCCTCGTTCTCACCGCTTGCCGAATACACATCGCAGATGCTCCGGTTCATATCCCATTTCATATATTCGATATTCCCCTCATCCAGAACAGAACATATCTGGCTGAACATGGCATCCACGACTTCTTTTCTTGAAAAGTCGAGCACAAGCTGGTACCTGGCCCGTACCGGATTTCTGCCGGGTATCTTCAGCACCCAGTCGGGGTGCTGCCGGTAAAGCTCGCTGTCTTCAGACACCATCTCCGGCTCCATCCATATACCGAACTTAAGCCCAAGAGCGTTCACCCGCTCAATGAGCCTGCCAAGCGTCATGCCAAGTTTCTGTTCGTTCACCTTCCAGTCCCCAAGCCCGGAATAGTCGTCATCCCTCTTTCCAAACCAGCCGTCATCCATGACGATCATGTCAATGCCGGCTTCTGCCGCCTGCCTGGCAAGCCGGTATATCGTCTCTCCATCGAAGTCAAAATATGCCGCCTCCCAACTGTTGAGCAGCACCGGCCGGACCGCTTCTTTATATTTCCCTCTGCACAGGTTCGCACGCATGCAGCGGTGAAGATTATGCGACAGGCGTGACAGTCCTTCCGATGAGTAGGTCATCATGACCTCCGGTGCGGTAAATGTCCCTCCCGGATCAAGAGGATAGCAGAACCGCTCATCCGAAAGCCCCATGAGGAGCCGGGTCTGTCCATACTGGTCCAGCTCCGCCTCCGCCTTGAACCCTCCGCTGTACACAAAGGAAAGGCCAAGGCACCCGCCCGCGTCCTCAGACGCCGCGCGTTCTGCCAGAATCATCATCGGACTGTACTGGTGGCTCGACGTCCCTCTTCTGCTTCCAATCACAAAGCTTCCATGCGCCAGGGGCTCTCTCTGATAATTCCTCTCCATAGCATGACGCCCGTAAAAAGTAATGAGATCAAAATCTCCGTTCGTAAAATCGATACACGCACTCTGTACTTTGAGCAGGCTGACCTTCTGCTCTCCTGCATTTTCAATCCGTACGCTCCTCGTAATTATGTCATGTCCCGGAAGGACGCCATACAGAAGGTGCGCCTGTATTCTTGTCACATTATCTTCCAGGATGATTTCCAGCGTATCTGCTTCCTTTTCTTCTGCATAGACAGCCGGCAGTCCGGGAAGCCCATATTTCCCTTTTCTTACTTCATGACGCTTGTACCGGAAATCACAGGCGTACGCCCCGCTTTCTTCCTGCATGGCAAAAGCAGTGCCGCGGTAGTCTCCTGTCCCGTGGCACGGAAACTCCTGGGGGAGCACGTCCATGGAATAAGTCCTGTCTTTTCCTGCGTCATAAGGATTTCCCGAGAATCCCCGGTCCAGATACGTCAGCAGATAATCCACGCTTCCCTTTACGGTTTTGCCATAATACAGATGCAGAAGGAAACCATAGCGGTCCACCTGCATCTGATAGGTCGTATTGAATGTATCTAATGTAAACGTTTGTTTTCCCTCATCATACTTAATTCCCATACTTCTCCTTCTATATGCGGCTCCATATGGTACACCACGTTGCTGAGCACATACTGGCCGTTATTTACAAAGATTTCGATTACATTCGGTTCTACGAAGATATCAAGCTCATACTTGCCACCAAGCTTCGGCGTGCAGTTGACAAGGCGGGGCCTTCCCCCAGCAGGGAACACCCTGCTTCTGTCCGTCCGGAGGCAGTCATCTTCAATCCAGATCTCATAGCCGCCCACATTAAGCCGGCTGCCTTCCATAAGCGAGGCTTTCAGCCTGAATGGCTGTTGAAAGTCAAGCTTTCCCTGATCCTCCACAACATGGGAAAAGCACTGATCCACCTCTGGATGCACACGGAAGCACACATGGCCTCCCCCGCACTTTACCACCCGGGGGAGGGAGAGGATGCCATTCCATGCTCCACGGCCGTCTCCCCTGTCGCCGGCCGCTTCCGGCATCCGCATCCATCCAATTACCACCCGTCTCCCAACCGTATCGACATTCGACTGCGGCGCATAGAAATCAAGTCCGTAATCCATATACTGGTACGTATCCGGCAGCTTCAGGTCGCACGTGTCCGGTCGGAACCGGCAGGGCGCACATACCGCATGGTGTCTGTAATCAAAGCCGTCCTCCATGATATACATCGCGGAACCTACGAATATATAGCTGCCATCCACCCGGAAGATGTCCGGGCATTCCATAATCCTGCCATAATTACTGCTTCGGTACTGGTTAAGGTATTCCCATTCCAGCCCGTTTAAACTGCGGTAGAACAAGATGCGCCCTGCCTCTTCACGGTACGTGCTCCCAAGCGCCATATAATATATACCATTGTACTCCCACACTTTCGGGTCCCTCGTGTGCCTGCTGTCCGCGGTCTCGTCATCGTGGACGACCGGGATAATCTGACGCTTTTCATTCCAGTTGTCAAACTGCATCCCATCGTCCGATATGATCATGGCCTGGCTCGTTTCAAAAGCCTCGTCCACAGCAGTATGGATGTTCTCCTTGTCTGTCTTCAGATACCGGACCGCTGAATAATACACCGCCAGTCTCCCGTCTAATTCCAGCGCGCTCCCTGAGAATATTCCATTTCTGTCATAATCTTTCGTAGGAAAAAGCGCCGTCCTATGATGCTCCCAGTGAATCAGGTCACTGCTTGTGGCATGGCCCCAGTGCATCGTCCCCCACACCGGGGCATAAGGGAAGTACTGGTAGAACATGTGGTACTGCCCCTTGTAATAGATAAATCCATTGGGATCATTGATCCAATTCCCCGGAGCCTTTAAATGAAGTACATCTTTTAACATCTGCCTATCTTCCTTTTCAAGAGCTATTTCACCGCACCAGCCACGACCCCGCTGATAATCTGCTTCTGGAGTACGATGTACAATATGAGAATCGGGATCACGCAGAGCAGGAGACCTGCCATAATCGTTCCGTAATCAGCAGAGTATGTTCCATAGAAGCTGTATGTCGAAAGCGGAAGCGTCAACAGCTTCTTGTCCGTCAGCACAAGAGACGGAAGCAGGAAGTCGTTCCAGAATGCGAGCGAGTTTAATATGACCATGGTTGATATAATCGGTTTCAAAATAGGAAACACGATTTTAAAAAATGTCTGTGTCCGTGAACAGCCATCTATGTATGCCGCCTCTTCCAGCGCCACCGGAACGCTGCCTTTGATAAAACCGTGGAACATAAACACCGACATTGTCATCGAAAATCCAACATGCATGAATATGAGCGTAGCTCTGTGGTTCAATATGTTCAATGTCCCGCCATATATGCTCACAAGGGGAATCATGATTGCCTGGAACGGGATAATCATGGAAGCCACCATAAGGGAAAACGTGATTTTTGATATTCCATTGTTATGGCGCACAATATAATAGGCCAGCATAGCCGCCAGCAGTGTCACGAGCAGAGTAGCTGAAACGGTGACAATGAGCGAATTTTTAAACGCATTCAGGAAATCCATCTGCGTGAATGCCTTTACAAAGTTGTCAAAGGACAGCCCTTTGATTGTAAAGAGCCATGAAAACGGGCTTTTGATAATATCCCTTTTCTGCTTTAATGCGTTTATCACCACCATCAGGAATGGGAACATATACGCCGCAAATACGATAACCAACCCAGCCATAGCCAGCAGGTTGGCAGCCTTCCTCTTCGTTCCGCCAATCGTAGTCTTATTCATCATGCCTCGACCTCCTTCCTTTTCGTCAGATATACCTGAATTCCGCTGATGCATGCCACAATGATAAACAGCAGGAGCGCCTCCGCCTGTCCAAGGCCAAACTGGCGGGACGTAAACGCCTTTTCATACACATGCATCGCCGCCATCTCTGTCGTTCCATAAGGCGCTCCTGCAGTCAGTGAAAGGTTGACGTCATATACCATGAATGCCCGGGACAATGTGAGGAACAGGCAGATTGTCACGGAAGACATCATAAGCGGCATCACGATACTTTTCATTTTTCTCCATCCTGTAGCACCATCTATGCTTGCCGCCTCCATCACGTCCTCGCTCAGTCCCATAAAGCCTGCCACATAGATGAGAATCATATAGCCTGACAGCTGCCAGACTGACACGGCGACCAGGGCGATAAATGCTTTCGTCGGGTCTGACAGCCAGGAGACGCCGAACAGGTTCCAGCCTGTAGACTCTCCGACGCTGACGAACACCCTGGAAAACACAAACTGCCAGATATAACCGAGAACGATACCACCTATGAGATTCGGTGTGAAAAAGCCTGCACGGAAGAAATTCTGCCCCTTGATTCCTCTCGTAAGAAGGTATGCGATTATAAACGCTATAAGATTGACGAGGATAACAACTGCTATCACATATTTAAACGTGAGCAGCAGTGAGGTCCAGAACTGGGTATCCTTCATTACGCCGCCAAAGTTCTTAAGCCCGATAAAATTTTTAACCTTTGCCACTCCGTTCCAGTCCGTCAATGTAAGATATACCCCGTAGATGAATGGTACAATTACAACTGCGAAAAAACAAAACATTCCGGGCAATGCAAATATGCAGAAATCTTTTCCTCTTTTATTTGATTTCATGTCGTTTCCCCCTCTTTTATTCCTGTTCTGCCCAGTAATCCTGTACAGCTGCCGTCAGTTCCTCTCTGTCGCTTCTGTCCGCCAGATATTTCTGCATCGCAGCGCCAAGCACTGCCCAATGGTCATTCGGCACGATGGCGGATGCATTGAACACCTCGTCTTTGCGCATTTTCTCATATATATCCCTGCTGAGCGGATCCAGCGGCTCATATGGATTATTCTGGAACGGAGGAATCAGATTACACGTTTTTACAAGCATCTGCTGTCCTGTCTCTGAATACACGATCCACTTTAAAAAGTCTTTTGCCGCCGCCTGCTGCTTTGCATCTGCATATTGCCCGTCCACCATCACCTGCTTTGAAGGGGACGCCTGGATACGGCTGTTGGCAAAATCATTTTCGTCGTTATTCATGTAATACGGGAGGAACCCATACGGATCATCGCTTTCGGCTCCCGCTTCTGCTATATTCGGCCATGCCCAGTTCCCATTGAACCAGAACGCTGTCTTTCCGTCCGCCAGGTCAATTGCCATCTCATCATAATCGGCACCGAGAGGATTGCCTTTTGCAACATTGTATTGTTTCAATATATCAAACATATCAGTGAATTGATCCATGCGGCCATATGTTTCCAGGTCAAGTTTCCCGTCCTTGATCTCTTCTATCACCTGCTGCGCTCCTTCTGACGTGCCGTCATACGTCTCATATATATACTGCAGCTGATGCGCGCCTAACGACCAGTCTTCCTTGGCAAGAGATACCGGCTTTTCCATGCCGGCGTCGACCAGCCTGTCGAGCAGTTTTGCGAACGCTTCCTGCGTCTGGATGGATGCCGGGTCGAACGCCTCGCCAAGCGTCTTTTCAATCACTGACTTGTTATAGATGATTCCGCGCCCTTCAATACATAATGGAAGACTGTACACCTTTCCGTCAATCTCGGTCACATACCCCGGTGCCTCTCCTATCCACGGTTCTCCTGATAAATCCAGTGCCTTCTCCCCGGCGAGTGCCACCACGTCCGTCGTGTCAAGGATTGCCATAGTCGGCGGATTGCCGGAGTTATACAGGCTTACCACCTTCGTGTATGGTGAATCGCCGTCTGTGACAGGCATGACCTCTACGTGGACGCCTGACTTCTTCTCATATTCCGCACCCATCTTATCCAATGCAACCTGAATCTCCGCCTTGGAATTCAACAGTGTAATCTCTGTTCCCTCAAGGGAAGAGTCGTATGGATATGTATCCACCGATGTGTCAATGGGCTCTTCTTTTTTTGCCTCATTCGGATCATCCGGATCGCTTGCAAACCCGAACCTGCATCCGGTAAGCATCGACGCCGACAGTACCCCGGCGAGTCCAAGCACGATGAATCTCGCCGCTGCTTTCTTTCTCATTCTTCATTCCTCCTTGTTTTTCTGCAATCTATTGCCCATAAAGGGGCTTATATCAACACAACCCGCGCCTCATATGGCAGGAGCACGCCTGGTTCATGAGCTTCATAGTTTGATATCAGCTCTGTACCACGGTCAGCCATCCCCTCAAATATTGTACATTGCTGAATCTTTTCACTAAAATTGCACGCCGCCACAAGCTTTTCCCCTTTGAGCGTCCTCTCATATGCGTATAGATTATCGTCATCTTCCAGCAGAGGGACAAAGGTTCCATACACGATAATGTCATGTTTCTTCCTCAGCGCAATCAGCTTTTTGTAATAGTGAAATATACTGTCAGCGTCTTCCATTTCCTTTTTTGCATTCACTGTCACATAATTTGGATTCAGTTCTATCCATGGAATCCCTTCTGTAAACCCGCCGTTTCTGCTGCCGTCCCACTGCATCGGCGTTCTTGCATTGTCACGGCTCACCGCCTTCAGACACCTGAGCATCTCTTCCCCGCTCATGACACGGGCCTTCGTATAGTCTTCATACGCATGGATACTTTCAATGTCCCTATACTGCTCTAGCTTGTCAAAGTAAGCATTCGTCATGCCAAGCTCTTCTCCCTGGTAGATATACGGGGTGCCTTTCATCATATGCAGACAGGTGGCCAGCATTTTAGCCGAGATTACTCTGTATTCATCGGAATCATTGCCGAATCTTGACACGGCCCTTGGCTGGTCATGGTTGTTCCAGTACAGGCTGTTCCACGCTTTCCCCTCAAGCTCCGTCTGCCATTTGTTCAAAACCGCCCTGAGCTTTGGCATCTCTGCACGCTTATCTGTCCATTTCCCATGCTCTCCCGCCGCCACGTCCATATGCTCAAATTGAAATACCATGCCAAGCTCTGTTCCCCTGGAATCCGCATATCTTTTGGCTTCATCAACCGTAACGCCTGCCGCTTCTCCTACTGTCAGAAGATCGTATCTGGACAATACCTCCCGGTTCATTTCCTGGAGGTATGCATGGACCTTAGGCCCATTGCACACATAAGGCTGCAAGTCTGCATAGCGTCCATCCTCAACCGTACCGTCCGGGTATGCCGGGTCTTTCGAAATCATACTGATTACATCCATCCGGAAACCATCGATTCCCTTGTCGCACCACCAACTCATCATCTCGTACACTTCTTTTCTGACTCTTTCATTCTCCCAGTTCAGATCCGGCTGCTTTTTCGAAAAGCAGTGCAGGTAATACATGTTGCTGTCCTTGTCGTATTCCCAGGCTGAACCGCCGAAGGAGGCCCCCCAGTTGTTTGGCTCCCCGCCGTCCTTCGGCTCTTTCCATATGTAGTAATCCCGGTACGGATTATCGATTGACTTTCTGCTCTCCACAAACCAGCGATGCTCATCTGATGTGTGGTTGACGACAAGGTCCATGACAATCCTGATGCCTCTGCGATGTGCTTCCGCAAGCAGCCGGTCAAAATCTTCCATGGTTCCAAAATCCTTCATAATGCTCTGATAATCAGAAATATCATACCCGTTATCCTCATTTGGAGACTGGTATACCGGAGACAGCCATATCACATCAATACCGAGTTCATCCAGATAATCCAGATGCTCTGTGATTCCATTCAAGTCTCCCACGCCATCGCCGTTACTGTCCGCAAAGCTTCGTGGATAAATCTGATAGATTACAGCTTCTTTCCACCATTTCTTTTCCATGTTTAATTCCCTCCATGAGTAACCGGTAAAGTAACCGGTTACTTTTATGGTTTTATCATATCACCCGAAGATAGAAACGTCAATTATAAAATAGATTTTCGTGTATCTCACCTATTTCGGGCTGTGAATTTATACACTTTCAACAAAACCGGTTACTTAACCGTTTACTTATTGCTTCTAAATCTTTTTTTTGTTATACTGGCTCTAGAACATTATAAAAAGCAAGTTTATACAGGCAGAAAGAGGCACATATGGCAAAGAAAAAAAACATAACATTCAATGACATCGCAAAATATACAAATTTTTCTAAAACAACCATATCCAGATACTTTAACAATCCGGATTCACTTACACTTGAGAACCAGAAAATCATTTCTGACGCTCTCATAGCTCTTGACTATAAGGAAAACAAGGTGGCGCGGATCCTCGCCAACGGGAAAACAGAATTTATCGGCATAATCGTGCCGAATATTTACCTGAATTACTACTCAGAGATGCTCAGCCAGATTCTGCTGACCTATGAAGAATTTGGATATAAATTCCTCGTATTCGCCGGAAATGAAAATGAAGAGATTGAACGCCGGTATATCCAGGAGCTTCTCGCCTATAAGATAGAAGGCATGATAATACTAAGCCATACGATACCTTCCCACGAACTTGCGTCATATCAAGTCCCCATTGTCACGATTGAGCGGGAGGACAGATATGTATGCAGCGTTAATACCGATAACTATATGGGTGCGACCCAGGCTGCAAGCCTGCTTGCCCGGCACGATTGTGACGTCCTGCTGCATATCAATTCTCATGTCCCGGAGAACTGGCCTGATTATGAACGCATCAAAGGATTCCAGGACTTCTGCCTGGAGCATGATATCCAAAATGAGATCATCTATACTGAATTGGGTACTTCTTTTGAGAGATGTTCACAGAACCTTACGTCTGTGTTTGAACGGATTGAAGAAAACTATGGCGGCCAGAAGAAAGGGATCTTTGTATCCGGCGATACTTATGCCAATCTTTTTCTGAACCTGATTGTAAGAAAGTATGGTTTTCTGCCGGATGACTACCGCATAATCGGTTTTGACAACTCTCCCATCTCCCGTGAAGCCATTATTCCAATCAGCACGATCGGACAGCAGATCGACCAGCTGGCACATGAAGCGGTCAGCCTGCTCGTAGAACTGATGAACGAACGGAAGAAGCGCAAACCTGCACCGTTTGCGCAGCCAATACACAAGGTCGTCACACCGGTCCTGATCCGGCGTGAGACAACGGAGAAAGAACCGGCGATGGGCGCATAGCTTACACAAGCGCGCCCACCTCCGGCTTCTTATCCTCTGTTCTTCACTCCCTGCGTATCTCTCCTACCCGGCTTCAGCCTGTTAAGCGTCACTTCTTTTTCCCTGAATACCACTTTTGCCTCTGTTCCTTCTTCAAAGAGATAGGCATGTTCCACTTCGTCGTTCCTCTGCAGCTTGATTCCCCTGACACCGACGGCTCCCTTTTTCTTCTCAGATACTTCCGCTGCAGGAAACCGCAGGAAGTAGCCGTCCTTCGTCTGCAGGACGATATTCTGACTGTCATTTATCACCTGCACGCTTACGAGCTCATCCCCGTCCTGGAGCTTCGTGGCCGCTATCGTGCGCTTGGCGACCTGGAATTCCATACCGTCCACCTTCTTGACCATACCGGCCTTTGTCACGAACAGCAGCTTTGCAATCTGCATCTGCTGTGCGTCACACAGATAGACTATCGTTTCCTGGGTACTGTCATAGTTGCTCACATTGTCGATCGGCTGGCCTTTGTCCCGGAATTTGCCGTGAGGCAGGTCCAGCACTTTTAACTGGTGCATCCTCCCGGTATTGGTAAAGAGACAGATCTTCCCTGTATTCATGCAGGAAAGCACATACCGGTTCTCAGTATCGGCTGCTTCCTTGTTCCGCTCATATACCGCATTGTCCACTGTCTTTGCATAGCCAAAGCGGTCCATAAGGAACACGACCTCCTGTTCTTCTATCTTATTCTCTTCAAATACTGCTGCCGCGGCATTTTCCACCGCGGTGCGCCGGGGGCGTCCATATTCCTTTTTAATCCTGTCCAGATCCTCCATGATAACTTCTGACATGGAATCATAGTTATTCAGAATATCTTCGTATGAGGCAATATTCTTAAGCGTCTCTTCATGTTCTCTTTGAAGCGCTTCTATCTCCAAGCCAATCAGCTTATATAACCGCATCTCCAGTATCGCGGACGCCTGTCGTTCGGTAAAACGGAGCATGGCTGCCATCTTCCTGGAGATGGACGTCTTGAATCTGATGTTCTCTGTCACGCCCTTCGTAAGACATGCTTTCGCGTCCTTGACCGACTGGCTGCCGCGCAGTATCTCTATGATGAGGTCGATGACGTCACACGCTTTGATAAGCCCTTCCTGTATCTCTTTCCTGTCGAGCTCTTTAACGAGCAGGTTCTTATACTTGCGGGTAGCCAGCTCGAACTGGAAGTCCACGTGATGTTCGATGATCTGCTTAAGCCCCATCGTCTCCGGCCTGCCTCCGGCTACTGCCAGCATATTGACGCCAAACGTGTCTTCCAGACGTGTCTTCTTGTAGAGCATATTCGTGAGATTCTCTACATCCGCGCCCTTTTTCAGCTCGATGACGATACGTATGCCTTCTTTGGAAGACTGGTTCGAGATATCAACGATGTCATTCGTCTTCTTCGACTCCACAAGAGCGCACACGTCATTGAGGAACTTGCCGATTCCGGCCCCAATCATCGTATAAGGAATCTCCGTCACCACAAGCCGCTTCTTGCCGCCCTTCATATCCTCTGTTTCAACTTTACCCCGGACTTTGATCTTGCCCGCCCCGCTCTCGTAGATGTCCGGCAGTTCGTCCTTATTGACCACGATTCCTCCGGTCGGGAAATCCGGCCCCTTTATATATCTCATCAGCTGCTTTGTGCTGATTTCATCATTTTTCATGTATGCCTTTACAGCATCAACCACTTCTCCAAGGTTATGGGTCGGAATGCTTGTAGCCATGCCTACCGCAATCCCCTCCGCCCCATTGATGAGCAGGTTGGGGACACGCACAGGCAGCACTTCGGGTTCCTTTTCCGTCTCGTCAAAGTTTGGGACAAAATCTACGATATCCTTATCAAGATCCGCCAGATATGCATCCTGCGTAAGCTTGGCCAAACGTGCCTCCGTATACCTCATGGCGGCCGCGCCGTCTCCCTCGATCGATCCGAAGTTCCCATGGCCGTCTACAAGAATCATGCCTTTCTTAAACTCCTGCGCCATGACTACAAGCGCATCGTAAATCGAGCTGTCGCCGTGGGGATGGTATTTACCCATCGTGTCGCCCACGATACGGGCACATTTCCGGTATGGCCTGTCATAGCGGATACCGAGCTCGTGCATATCGTAGAGCGTCCGCCTCTGTACCGGCTTCAGCCCGTCCCTCACATCTGGCAGAGCTCTGGCCACGATGACGCTCATCGCATAATCGATATATGATTTCTTCATCAGATCCGAATATTCGGTTCTTATGATTTGTGAATCCTGCATTTTATCTTCTCCTCTTATATATCCAGTTCTGCCTCGGTGGCATTTTCATAGATAAATGTCCTTCTAGGAGGAACCTCTGTCCCCATGAGCATCTCGGTTACGCCGGACGCCATCCTGGCATCTTCAATCTCTATGCGCTTCAAAAGCCGCGTCTCGGGATTCAGCGTCGTCTCCCAGAGCTGCTGGGCATCCATCTCGCCAAGGCCTTTATAACGCTGCAGCGTAAACGGGCCGTCGTGTGACCTGCGGTAGCGCTCCAATGCCTTGTCATCGTACAGGTACTCTTCTTCCCCCTTCTTCGGTATGGCTTTGTAGAGCGGAGGCATGGCCACATATACATGGCCTTCATAGATCAGTTCCGGCATGAACCGGTAGAACAACGTCAGAAGAAGCGTAGAGATATGGGCCCCGTCCACGTCGGCATCTGCCATGATGATAATCTTATCATAGCGCAGGCCGCTGATATCGAAATCATTGCCATATCCTTCTGAAAATCCGCAGCCGAATGCATTGATCATCGTCTTGATCTCCGCATTGGCAAGTATCTTGTCTATGCTTGCTTTCTCCACATTGAGAATCTTTCCGCGGATTGGGAGTATGGCCTGGAACATCCGGTCCCGCGCCGTCTTTGCAGAACCTCCGGCAGAGTCTCCCTCCACGATGAAGATCTCGCACTGCGCGGCATCCCGGCTCTCGCAGTTGGCAAGCTTACCATTGCTGTCAAAGGAATATTTCTGCTTGGTCAGAAGGTTCGTCCTGGCCTTCTCTTCTGTCTTACGGATCTTGGCTGCCTTCTCCGCACATGAGATGACTTTCTTAAGGTTGTCCAGATTCCGGTCAAAGTATCTTGTTATCTCATCGTTCGTCACTTTACTGACCGCTTTGGCGGCATCAGGGTTGTCCAGCTTCGTCTTCGTCTGACCCTCAAACCTCGGATCCGGGTGCTTGATGGAGACGATAGCCGTCATACCGTTACGTATATCTGCACCGGTAAAATTGGCATCCTTCTCCTTCAGTATACCGAGCTCCCTCGCATACTGGTTCATGACAGTCGTAAATGTCGTCTTAAATCCGGTCAGGTGGGTGCCGCCCTCGGCATTGTAAATATTGTTGCAGAACCCGAGCACGTTTTCATGGAACTCATTGACATACTGGAAAGCGGCTTCCACCTCGATGCCGTCAGCGGTCCCTTTAAAATACACCGGCTCGTGGATGGCTTCGTTTTTCTGGTTCAGCTCTTTGATAAAACCAAGGATGCCGTCAGGCTCATGATACACGATATGCTCGGGAGCCTCTCCCCGCAAGTCATCAAAAATAATCGTAAGCGCCGGGTTCAGATAAGCGGTCTCATGCATCCGGCTCTTTACTTCCTCCGCGCGGAACCTCGTCTTTTCAAATATGGTATCATCCGGTAGGAAATTCACCTTCGTGCCGGTCTTCTTCGTCTTTCCGATGGTCGGTAGAAGGCCGTCCTCCAGCTCTATGACAGGCTTGCCCCGCTCGTAACGGTCATGATGGATATATCCTTCCCTGCTTATCTGCACATCCATATAAGCAGAGAGGGCGTTTACGACAGAAGAGCCCACACCATGCAGCCCCCCGCTCGTTTTGTACGATGCATCGTCAAACTTGCCTCCTGCATGAAGTGTGGTATATACGATACGTTCTGCCGATACGCCTTTCGCATGAAGCCCTACCGGAACGCCACGGCCGTTGTCAGATACGGTTGCAGAGCCGTCTTTTTCCAGCGTCACACGTATTTCATCACAGCAGCCCGCCAGATGTTCATCTACCGCATTGTCTACGATCTCGTAGATCAGGTGGTTCAGACCTTTTGTGGAAACACTTCCGATATACATGCCTGGCCTTTTCCGGACCGCCTCGAGCCCTTCCAATATAGAAATACTGTCAGCGTCATATGTATTTTTCTTTGTCATTCCTTCTGGTTCCTTTCATGTGTATCTTCATCAATTTCCGCCTTCAAAACGGCAGAAAATTCCATGCTTTCATTATAGTAGCACAAAATATAGGGTTAATCAAACACATTTTACTTCGTCAGCACATTATCTAGTGTGTCCGCCAGGACTTCCATCGCATTTCTCATCTCTTCCACCGTATTCGTCTGCGCTCCCGCCTCTATGAGCAGCGTCTTTGGCTTCAGATGCATATTATAACGATATCCCCTCAGGTATATCCGTCTCGTGAAACCGGGGTATTTGTTTGCGGCGGAAATCTGCATCTGAAGTGAAAATGCAAGATTATCCTCTATGTATGGGTTTTTCAGATAGTCTATGTTCCCGTTGGCCTTCGTTCTGCTCAAACCGTTAAAAAACATGATCTGGGCCGTCGGCTTTCCGTTCACCTCGGTCACGAGGTGCGTCCCTTCTGCCACGCCGTCCCGGTGCAGGTCGATGACAACTTCGATGCTCGGATTCTCCTCCAGAATTTTCTGCACCTCCGGCTCTGCCAGCTGGTAAGCCTTGCTCCTGTCCAGCTTGCCGTCCACGAGATCGTAGACACCTTCATGGTGCATCGTCTGGATGCCATACTTGTCGTTCAGCAGCGTGGACAGGTAGTCGCCCATGCCCATGATGGTCGTGCTTGCATCTCCATCCTTCGAGTCAGCGAATGCTTCCTGGGAATGCGTATGGTAGATGAGGACCTTTGGGCCGTCCGACTTCTCATCTATCTTCATATCTTTCGCCATCAGCTTCTCCGCATTCAGCTCATCGGCCGAGGTCATCGTTCCACCGTCGATTACATAGAAATTACCGACGAGATACTCGTAGTTCTTCAGTTTTTCTATCGATGTATCGATTTTTGTCCCCGAAGTCTGTACGGCCTCTTCGTTCTGTTCTTTTTCGTCGTTCTGGATGAGCTTGCCGTTTTCATCGACGGCATTCTCATCGTTGGCCTGCTGTGCCAGTATCATCTCGTACGTCTCTTTATCTTCTACATCAGTATGTATGCTTGACTTCCCTTCTACATATGTACCAAGCGGCATCATATTCATGGCCGCCGTCGTCACCCAGTCTCTGAAGGAACTTCCTCTGCTCCCCTGTGTATATGCGAATCCCGGGAGATAGATCTGCTGTGATTCTTCCATGAGCATCTCGCTCAGTTCATACTTTACCTTGCCCGCCGGGTCTACATGCGTATGCATTCCGGCATAGACTGCCAGAATGCATACGGGTACTGCAATGACTATTTTATTGATCCGATGTCTTACTTTCAAAATTAAACCACGCACCTAATCTGATTACATTTTTATTGCTGTTTTAACACTATATGATGCTGCCATCGTGATTATGTGCATGTCCTCTGCAATAAACCTTCCTCTTGTCTGCAGCAGCCGATGTCCTGACTTGCCGGCCCAGGTACCGCCCTTACGCAAACAGCATGTTCAGCGCCTCCGAGATGGTGAAGCTGATCCGCTTGACCGTCTCGTCTATATCCTTTGGCGTCACGAACATCCCGTTCAGATGCGGGGAAATGAGCTCTTTTACGAGCTCATACTTTTCTGCGGCATTGTACCCCTGCATCACGACTCCCACTCCCCGAAGCGTCTCTGAAGTCTCCAGCGCCGCGATAAGATTCTCCATCGTATCGTTTACGATGGTGGCTGCATCTACTACGGTCGGAACGCCGATTGCTATGACCGGGACCCCTACCGTCTCTTCTGTAATCGCGTTCCTGTGGTTCCCCACCCCGGAACCGGGATTGATGCCCGTATCCGCAATCTGAATCGTACGGTTGAGCCGCTTTGAGCTTCTTGCGGCAAGCGCGTCAATGGCGATGATAATATCCGGTTCCGTCTCTTTGACTACGCCGCGGATAATCTCTACCGTCTCCATGCCGGTCTGGGCCATGACTCCAGGTACGATGGCGCTGATAAGATGTACCTCCTCTTCCCCCATGGCATATTTCCCGTACTCTTTCACGATATGCCTCGTGATGTTAAGATTATCGGCCACATAGGGGCCAAGTGCGTCCGGCGTGACCATACGGTTTCCGAGCCCTACCACAAGGACGGAATAGTCCTTTTTGTCCTCATCGATAAACTTCCGGAGAAATTTCATGAGCTCTTCGGACACCTCCTCGTGATACCCTTCATCTGGAACGGCCAGATTCGGCGCTTCCATCGTAATATAGGTTCCGACAGGCTTGCCCATCGTCTTGGCGCCCTTCTCTGTCTCGATCTTAACCGTGGTAATCCTTATCTCACGTTCTTCATCATAACTTTCTTCTAATACAACCCCTTGTACTTCAACATTATCTGACTCGAAACGCTCTTTCTGTTCCAATGCCAGGTCTGTTCTGATGCTATACTTCTCAATCATTTCCACACCCTCGCTTTAGTCGTCATTTAAATGCTAGTTTTTACAATATTTTGAGAAATATGTATTGACATTATGTATTCCTTGGAATAAAATGAATGAGTATGTTCCGTTAGAACGTCCGTGTCCGGATCTAACGAATATGAAATCGAAAAAAGAATTTATAAGATATTGGAGGTGGACGAGTTGGCTAATATCAAATCTGCAAAGAAAAGAATTTTAGTAAACGAAACGAAAGCTGCTAGAAATAAGGCGATCAAATCTAAAGTTAAGACCTGTATTAAGAAAGTCGAGACTGCTGTAGCTAATAAAGATGCGGCTGTAGCTGCAGACGCTCTTAAGACTGCGGTCAGAGAAATCAACAAAGCGGGCAGCAAAGGCGTATATCACAAGAATACCTGCTCTAGAAAGATTTCCCGTTTAACAAAAGCTGTAAACACGATTGCTTAATTAGAATAGAGAATCTTTGAAGAACAGCCATCCCGTCAGTGGCTGTTTTTTTCATGCCTTCCATGGAAGTGATGTCCACTCCTTGCGGGACAGGGACGTCGGCTTACCCTCCGTCCCTGTCCCGTTTGTCATCCTGAACCTGTCCACGTTTCTTACAGCTTGGAATATCCGTAGCTGTTCACCAGTGCCTCAACACGCTTTCCTTCCCCGCAGAGCGGGCAGTCTCCGGCTTCATATGCACGGTAATCCGGGAGATCTTTGCTCGTGAATATGGTCTTGATCTCCATCCCTGCTATCTTGTTCACCGCACTGAATATAGAACAGATTCCGCAGACGGTTCCGCCATAGTACAAGATAGAGTCTATGGCCCTGTGTATCGTCTTTCCTGTCGTGACAGAAGCGGCCAGTATGAGCACCTGCTGATTCTGAATCATCCGCTGCTTGTTGTCCCGGAACATTATCTGCCCGAGCATATCGAATTCCGGCGTGATGACAGAGATATTATTGCCGGCGCTCAGCGACATGCTGCTTCCGTCGGCGAGCTGTTCCGCCATGAATGTACCGATAACTTCCATCTCATCGAGGCAGACAAGCGTATTCACCATCGTATTGTTGACATACTCGTTCGACAGCTCCTTTGCCGCCTCTCTCGCATTGTTATGTCTCGTCTTGATGGTTGACATGTCAATGTAGGTGTTCAGGTGGGAATTGCTCGTGGCAAAATGCCCTTTCATTATCTTGATACGCGCTTTTGGGTTCTTGGCAGAACGAAGATCTGTAAATCTTGAATCCATCGGTCATACTCCTCCTTTTTATAATTGCTGTCTAAATCAGCTATAAACCAGAATATCCATAACTGTTCACTATCGCATCGACTTTAATCCCCTTCCTGCAAAGCGGGCAGTCATGATCCGGATACACCTGGTATCCCGGGATTTCCCTCATGGTAAAGATGGCATGGATATCGATGCCGGCAACCCTCGTTGCCGCACTGAACACGGCACACACGCCGCACACGTTTCCTCCGTAATAGACGACCGTGTCTATCGCCTGAAGCATCGTCCTGCCCGTATTGATGGAACCGGCAAGAATCAGCACGTGCTGTCCGCCTATCATCCGCTTCGTATTGTCACGGAACATCATCTGCCCAAGCTGGTTCTGCTCCGGCGCAACGACTGATATGTTGCTTTTGCCGTTGACAGATATCGCACCCGGCTCCATCAGCACTTCGGCCAGAAACGCCCCGACCGTCTCCATGCCATCCAGACAGACAATCGTATCGACCCGTGTGGACGAAAGATATGGCTCCGCCAGCACCCGGGCCGCTTCCCTTGCATTGTTACACCGGCATTTGACTGTAGATATGTCTATGTAAGTATTCACATGGGAATGGCTTCTGGCGAAGTGCCCCTGCATAATCTTAATCCTTGCCTTAGGGTTTCTCTCGGAACGTAAATCCTGTAATTTAATATCCATGGCCCACTCTCCTTCCTGCCATGATCTGCAATATTCGTGATTTATTAGATAATTATATTTTAACATACTGTACAGAAAATTACAGTAAGTATTCAGAAAACGGCGGGAATTTTGAAAGGGGTCAGACCCCTGCATACGCAGGGGTCTGACCCCTTTCAAAATTAATTATTGATCAACTTGTCTTCATCGCTCCAGCTGTAGAGCTTTCTGATCTCTGCTCCTATCTTTTCTGACGGATGTTCGGTGGCCAGCTTCCTCATTGCTCTGAAATGTGGTGCGCCGCATGCGTTTTCAGTCAGCCAGTCTTTGGCGAATGTGCCGTCCTGGATATCGCTTAAGATTTTCTTCATGGCTTTCTTCGTGTCGTCCGTGATAATCTTCGGTCCTGTTATGTAATCGCCGTACTCTGCTGTATTGGAGATGGAGTATCTCATTCCTTCAAATCCTGACTGGTAGATCAGATCCACAATCAGTTTCATCTCATGAATACACTCAAAGTAAGCGTTTCTCGCGTCATATCCTGCTTCACACAATGTCTCGAAGCCTGCCTGCATCAGCGCGCACACGCCGCCACACAATACGGCCTGCTCTCCGAAGAGGTCTGTCTCCGTCTCTGTCCTGAATGTCGTCTCAAGAACACCGGCTCTTGCTCCGCCGATACCGAGCGCATATGCAAGCGCTTTGTCAAGCGCTTTGCCGGAAGCATCCTGCTCTACGGCAACGAGGCATGGAACACCTTTTCCTGCCTGATATTCGCTTCTTACCGTGTGTCCGGGTCCCTTCGGGGCAATCATCGTTACGTCTACATTCTTTGGCGCTACAATCTGTCCGAAATGAATCGCAAACCCGTGTGCGAACATGAGCATGTTACCTTCTTCCAGGTTTGGCTCGATGTCTTTTTTGTACATTGCAGCCTGCTTCTCATCGTTGATTAGAATCATGATGATGTCCGCTTTCTTTGCCGCTTCCGCCGCTGTAAACACTTCAAATCCTTGCGCCTCTGCTTTGGCCCATGACCTGCTTCCCTCATAAAGGCCGATGATTACGTTGCATCCGGATTCTTTTAAGTTAAGGGCATGTGCATGTCCCTGGCTTCCGTAACCGATGACGGCAATCGTCTTTCCTTCTAATAAGGATAAATTACAGTCTTCCTGATAATAAATTTTTGCTGACATATGTATTCCTCCTGCTTTTCATTACTTTTATCGTTAAAGGGTGATTCCTTTAGCTTCCTAATTGTTCGTGCTACTCTATGATCGTCACATCTTTTATGCCGCGTGACAGCCCGGTTATTCCAGTTCTTGCCAGTTCCAGTATCTCGTAACCGTCCAGCAGGTTCAGAAACGCTTCCAGCTTGGATTGAGTCCCGGTCAGTTCCACCATGAGAGACTCTTTCTCCACATCCACTATCTTCGCCCTGAAAATGTCAGCCAGCGACACGATTTCCGCCCGCTGCGCGGGGTCTGCAAGTATCTTAACCATGATAAGCTCCCTGTAGACAGAATCCTCCGGCTTCAAAACCTTGATTTCAATCACATCTTCAAGCTTTCTCACCTGCTTCTCAATCTGGGACAGAATCAGCTCATCCCCGCTTGCCACTATCGTAATCCTCGTAAATCTCGGATCCGCAGTCACGCCTGCCGTGATGCTGTCGATACTGTAGCCGCGGCGGCTGAACAGTCCGGCAATCCGGCTTAGCACACCTGGATTGTTGTCTACCAGCAATGAATATACTCTCTGCATACTGCACCTCTTTTCTTCCATCACCAAAACAGAGTGCGTTCTGTTTTTTAATGATATCAATTTATTATGTTTTTGTCAAGTGTCTCTTCTGGAAAAATAGTTTATGTCCCTTATCCAGTTTACTTTATTTGACCTGCCAAAACAAGTATAGTATCCTTATAAAAGAAATAATTCGCGCAGGCCGCCTTGCCTGTTGAATCACATGCCGTATGGAGGAGGCCGAAATGAAACACATACTGATTATAGACGACGATATGTATATAGGAACTATGCTCGAAGAGCTGCTGGACAGGGAGGGCTACCGCGTAACCCGCGCTTATTCCGGCACAGAGGCGCTGCTCCTTCTGTCCTCCTGCAGACCGGATCTTATTCTTCTTGACCTGATGCTGCCCGGCCTGAGTGGTGAGGAAGTGCTGCCCCGAATCAAAGATATACCTGTGATTATCATGAGCGCCAAGGCTGATGTTGAAGACAAGGTATCTCTGCTGCTCGGCGGCGCTGCTGATTATATCACAAAGCCCTTTGACACGAAGGAACTGCTGGCGAGAATCACCGTACAGCTCAGGAACACAGCCGCGGCAGGTATGTCCACGAACCTCATATATGACGATATAGACGTAGACACGGCATCACACACGGTCACTGTATGCGGACAGCCGGTCAGGATGACCCGGACGGAATATGCCATCTTAAAGTTATTGATACAGCATCCTTCACACGTGTGTACAAAATCTGCCATACTGGAACGCATAAGCGAGGACACGCCCGACTGCACCGAAAGTTCCCTCAAGGTGCATATGAGCAATATAAGGAAAAAGCTGCTGGATGCGGGCGGCAAAGATTATATCGAATCTGTATGGGGCATTGGCTTCAAAATGAAGGAAGATTAAAATCTTAACGATATCTTTACCTTTCTCTTAACCGCTTCCTTAACCATTATAAGCTAAACTGTCTGTATCAACAAAGAAGGAGGCTTCACATATGGATTATGTTCTGACTACAGATTCATTGAGCAAGCATTATAAACATTTTAAGGCGCTGGATCACCTGACCATGCACGTACCAAAAGGGGCTATATACGGATTTATAGGGAAAAATGGCGCCGGAAAGACGACCCTGATCCGGCTCATATGCGGACTGCAGCAATGCACATCCGGCGGATACCGGCTGTACGGCACCAAAGATACAGACAAAGACATTGCCAGATGCAGAAGGAGGATGGGGGCCGTCGTGGAGACGCCGTCCATCTACCCTGATATGAGTGCCGAAGATAATATAAGGGAACAGTACCGTATCCTTGGACTGCCGTCTTTTGATGACATTCCGGAGCTTTTGAAGCTGGTCGGCCTTGAAGGGACAGGGAAGAAGAAAGCAAAGAACTTCTCTCTCGGCATGCGCCAGCGGCTCGGAATCGCAGTCGCCCTTGCAGGAAACCCGGACTTTCTCGTGCTTGACGAACCGGTCAACGGACTGGATCCACAGGGAATCATCGAGATACGCGAACTCATTCTGAAGCTGAACCAGGAACGGCAGATTACCGTTCTCATATCAAGCCATATCCTCGACGAGCTGTCCCGTCTGGCAACCCATTATGGCTTCATCGACAGGGGCTGCATGGTGAAAGAGATCAGCGCTCAGGAGCTCGACGCAGCGTGCAGAAAATGTACCCGCATGGAAGTCACTGACATAAACGTACTCACACGTATGCTGGATCATATGCAGCTTGAATACCAGGTGCTGTCCGATACGTGCGCAGATGTCTTTTCCGCTGTCGATATCACGGCCCTCGTACTGGCACTTGCAGAAGAACACTGCAGCATAACTGCCATACATCAGCATGATGAAACGCTGGAGAGCTATTATATAAGCCTGCTGGGAGGTGAAAGATATGAATAGATTATTATGTGCTAACTTTGCACGGCTGAAAAAAGATAAGGTGTTCTGGCTCGGTATCCTATTTATGGCCGGATACGGGGCATTCCTCATATTTGGAAATTATATGGATGCAAAAAGATATGGCGAACGGTTTTACATCGATAATATATTCTTTTCATACTCTATAATGGTCGGAATAGTCTCAGCCGTGTTCTGCTGCTTATTTCTCGGTACGGAATACAGCGATGGCACAATCCGCAATAAGCTCATGGTCGGGCATACTCGAGGACGTATATACCTAGCCAACCTGATCGTGTGTACAGCCGCCGGGCTTCTTATGACATTGTCGTTCCTCATCACTGCCGCAGGCATAGGATTCCCTCTGTTCGGCTTTTTTGTTGCAAAAGGGGAGACCGTGCTTGCCACCCTGGCCGGAACGCTCCTCATGGTAATCGCCTTCACTTCTGTCTTCACCTTCCTCAGCATGATGATACAGAACAAGGCAGTCGCGGCCGTAACCGTAGTGATGACCGTATTTGTCCTCCTGTTTACCGCCATATATCTCAGTTCCGCTCTCAACTCTCCTGAGATGTACGAAGGCTATACTTACACGGATGATGAAGGAAATGTCGTGGAACAGGAGGCTCAGCCCAACCCATCCTACGTGTCCGGTACGAAGCGCAAAGTGTATGAAGCACTTATGGACATCCTGCCGACAGGCCAGAGCCTGCAGTATGCCACTATGTCTGCCGTTCATGTATGGCAGCTTCCCGCATACTCAGTTTTAATTGCAATCGTTACAACCGGTGCCGGAATCGTCGTGTTCCGCAAAAAAGATATCAAGTAAAGGAGCTCCTATGCCAATCCTGTTATGTGTCCTTTTCGTCACCCTGATTATCATAGTCATCCTGCTCTCGTTTAAAATACGTGTACTGCAAAAATCAGCCGTGGAAATAAAAGAAGCCTTTTCAGAGAAGCTTGAAACGGAGACGAATACGCTTATCGATATCTCAAGCCGTGACCCTTATATGAGAGAACTGGCCGAAAATATCAATTCGCAGCTTCGTCTTCTCAGAGAAGAAAGGCATCGTTTCCAACAAGGCGACGCAAATGTGAAGGATGCCATAACAAATATATCACATGACATCAGGACGCCGCTTACTGCCATACGCGGCTATCTGGATATGCTGGAACAGAAAGAGATGTCTGAGGATGTCCGTCGCTGTATTACTATTATTGAAGACCGCACGGAAGTCCTGAACGAGCTGACGCAAGAACTCTTCCACTACTCTTTCTCCACGTCCGGCTATATAGCGCGAAACAGCGAGCCCGTAAGCCTCAACCGTATTCTTGAAGAAAGCATATCGGCCTATTACGCCGTACTGAAAGGCTGTAACATCACACCATCCGTCACCATGCCCGAAAAAGCCGTTATACGTGGACTTGATAAAAATGCGCTCTATCGTATATTCGGCAATATAATAAGCAACGCAGTCAAATACAGTGACGGAGATCTGCTGATCGCCTTATATGAATCAGGTGAAATCGAATTTGCCAACCATGCCGAAGGGCTGGACGAAATACAGGCAGGAAGGCTGCTTGACCGGTATTATACGGTCAAGACAGCAAACAAATCTACAGGATTAGGCCTGTCCATAGCCAAAACGCTCACAGAACAAATGGGCGGCAGTATAAAAGTGACGTATGCAGAAGGCATGCTCCACATACAGCTGCTCTTTCCTCCTGTAATAGGAGTTTAGTGAAGTGGACGCCGATGGGAAGGCAGATGCCACCCGGCTCCCCGCACGCAGTCTAGTTTCACTAAACAACCACCCGGACTTTCTCCATCGGCAGTTCTTCCAGACTGTAAGCGGGCATTTTCACGGCAGGCATACCAAGAGACAGTATCGCCTCCAGCTTGAAGTTCTCCGGGAATCCAAGCTTCTCCCTGACGTATTCTTCTGTCGTCGTGCCCTCTTCTGACTTCCTCAGCCTGCCCTGTATCCAGCAGCTCCCAACACCGAGGCTGGAGGCCATCAGATGCATATGTGCCATGGCGACAGAGCAGTCTTCCACCCATACGTCCTGCACATCCGCATCACCGGTCACGACGATGGCGCACTGTGCCTCCTTCAGCATTTTTACTCCGCCTTCCCTGCACAGGGAAAGGTGCTCCAGCACTTCCTTATTCCGGACGACGATAAATTCCCACGGGCGCTTCGCCTTTCCTGATTCTGACAACAGGCCGGCCTGTATAATTTTCTGGAGGTCTTCTTCTTTTACCGGCTCATCCGTATAATTCCTGATACTCCGTCGTTTCCTCATGATCTCTAATAATTCCATCTAACCTACTTCCTTTCTTTGTCCATCTGACGATGAACCAGAAAAAGATATCTATAGCAAGATATCTCTCCCTGGTCTGGTATACGTCTATATTATATCTTCTGGAGGGATTCGTCAATTTGCGGGACCGTTATAGCTCCAGATAGGACTGCAACACTTCTTTCATATCACCGATGATTCCATAATCGGATACGTTGAAGATAGGTGCATTCTCATCCTCATTGATTGCGACAAACAGCTTCGTGTCCTTGATTCCTTCCGTATGCTGGATAGCCCCTGACACTCCAAGGGAGATGCAGATCCGCGGCCGTATTGTAAAGCCGGTCTGCCCAATCTGATGCTCAAACGGAATCATTCCGGTATCCGCCAGGGGCCTCGTGCCCCCGATTGCCGCTTCCAGCTTATCGGCAAACTTTTTCAGCAATTCAAAATTCTCTTCACTTTCTGCACCGCGGCCTCCCACGACTACCACTTCAGCCGAGAGGATGCTGTCCGTATCGCTGGAGGCGGGCTGAATCTCCACTATCTCTATCTTAGATTCCGGAAGGACGATATCGTCAAAATATACCACTTCGGCCCTGCCGCCAGCAGCCGCCTCATAAGGCGTATACACGCCGGGCCTTACCGTCATCATCTGGGGATAGAATCCTTCTTTTGTCACAATCGTGACAAATACATTTTCTCCGAAGGAAGGTTTGTTCTGTTTGATGTAGAAGCTTCCGTCCTCCCGTTTGTCTACGAGCAGCTCTGTACAGTCCGCCGTAAGACCGCAGCCAAGGCGGGCCGCAACTCTGGAGAATACAGAACGCCCGATTGCCGTCGCCGGAACGAGTACGCTTGACGGGTCGATTTTTTTAATCATCTCTGCAATCACCTGGCTGAGCTCGTCGTCCTGGAACGTACAGTCCCGATCGGTCCTGACCGCATATATTTCATCCACGCCGGAACCGTTAAGCTGGCTCACGAGATTCTCACAGTCGCTGGCCGCAACAACCGCCTGAATCTTCTCACCGGTCGTCTCTTTAATGAAATGTGCCGCACTGACCAGTTCTGCCACGACAGGCTCTATATTTCCATTATAATTCTCTGCGAAAACACATATTCCATCAGCCATCTATTCTTTTCCTTTCTCAGTCTCGATTAACTCTTTCAGTTTTCGTGCCAGCTCATCCGGCGTACCACTTAGCATCTGCGCTTTTCTTGTACTTTCCGGTTCAAAAGAGTCCGTCACGACGGTAGGGGAACCTTCCAGTCCAATTTCATCCGCCGCCATTCCAAGTTCGGCATTCGTGAATACTTGAAGCGGCTTGCTCTTTGCCGCCCGCTTTGTGCGCAGCGTTGCCAGACGTGGTTCATTACATCCAAAGCACACGCTCATGAGTGCAGGAAGTGCAGCTTTAATCTTAAACTCCATCCCCTGGAACTTTTTCACCGCCAGAATACTGCCGGCCGCGTGCTCGTCATAGACAATCCCCTGTATCTCTGACACATGTGGGATTCCCATATACTCAGCTGCCATCGCTCCCACTTGCCCGGTAGCGCCGTCTGCCGACAGCGCTCCGCTCAAAATCAAATCAAATGTTCCATATTTCTCAATGCTTTTTGCAAGCACCTTTGCTGTCGCGATCGTATCTCCTCCGGCAAGGCATCTGTCCGTAATGAGACAGCTCTCATCACAGCCCATCGCCATCGCGTCTCTCAGTGCCTTCTCTGCATCCGGAGGCCCCATCGTGAATACTACGACTTTGCCTTCCGTCTGCTCTTTTAATAACATAGCCGCTTCAATCGCATTCAAATCCGCAGGATTGATCATCCCCTCTGAGCTTGCACGGACAAGCGCGTGGGTTTCCGGGTCTACCGAAACGTCATTGGAAACAGGTACCTGCTTTATAAGAACTGCTATATTCATATCTTCTCCTCTCTGTTATACATCCTTATCGAACCGCTGATGTTCAATCAGGCATAGTTACTTTAACAGACGTTCAAATGCCCAGTCTTCCAGTAATGGAGTCTTCTCTCCGCGCATGATGAATTTTGCAAGGTCTCTGCTGGCCGCCGGTGCCTCGATGACACCGTTTCCGCCGTACCCTGTCGCGAGAACATATCCTTCTACCGGCGTCTCTCCAAGGATTGGCAGGAAATCTTTCGGCTCCGCCCTGTATGACAGCCAGGATGAAACGAGGCCGCTGTCCACGATGCCAGGTACCCTGCACTCGAGCTGGTCGAGCAGGAAGTCGATGAAATAGTCATCTGTCCCGCCTGTAGCCGGAAGCTTGTCTGGATCCCACTGCCCTGCATGCATAGGATTGCTCAAATCCATAGAAAGATGGGACTTGCAGATAAAGATATTGTCGCCTGCTCTAAGGGCATAGAATGCAGGATACTTCAATACAGGGAACGTATATCCTAATTTCTTTCCAGGAGGGCATAAGAAGAATGCTTCTGCCTTCGTGTGCCAGATCGGTACGTCCATGCCCACCATCTCACCTGTGAATTTGCTCCATGGCCCTGTACAGTCTACTACATAGTCAAACTCATAGTCTTCTCCGTCGCTCGTCTTGAGACCTTTGACCTTCTTGTCCTCAACCTTGACTTCTGTCACCTTGACGCCGGTCTTGACCGTTCCGCCGTTCTTCTGCATTTTCTTTGCATATGTATTCGATATCATCGTTCCGTCAAAGTAACCGTCATCCTGCGTATATCCTGCTCCGAGTATGTTCTCTGTTGAGATGTCAGGAAGAATCTCCTTGATTCTGTCCTTGTCTGTAATGTATTCTCCTGTATAGCCTGCAGCCTTTGCAAGCGCGATACCTGTCTTGATAGTCGCCTCCACCTTCTCGTCTGTGGCCACAACAAGCGTTCCTGTCTTGTCAAAGCCTGCGGAGCCTTTCTCTTCCTCTTCCATCTTGAGATAAGATTCAAATCCATACAGCCTCACATCCCAATATCTGTTTCGTAAAGAATCGTCAAAAAGGCATACTGTTCCTGCAGATTTAGCAGTGGAAGCTCCTCCTATGGTGTCTTTTTCAAATACGACCACCTCTGCATTATCATAAAGGCTCAGATGATATCCGAGACAGGTTCCTGAAATACCTCCGCCAATGATTCCGATTTTTTTCTTGTCCATAACATTACCTACCTTTCTTGTTTTTATCTTTTTATTTTTTAACATGGAGCATCCATGTCATCTAACTTGAGAATCGTTTCCAGAAGCACCCTGCATCCCTGCCGGATGTCTTCTCCTTCTGTAAATTCATATCTTGAATGGCTGATACCATCCACGCTTGGCACAAATATCATTCCCGTCGGAAATCTGGAGGTCATGATAAGAGAATCGTGAAACGCGCCGCTTGGCAGCACGGCATAGCCAATGCCCAGCTCCTGTACGGATGCCTCGATGCTGTTTTTGACCCACTGAGCCATAGGCGCGGGTTCATGGTAAGAGAATCGTTCAAAAGAACACGCTTCCTCCATCTCATTGCAGATGTGTTCCAGCCGCTCTTTTAATTTCTTTTCGATTCGCTCTATCATCGTTCCGTCCTGGTCTCTGATTTCCAGATTAAAGGTACACGTCCCCGGAATTACATTGACGGAATTGGGAACTACTTTCATCGTGCCGACCGTCGCCACCGTATATGCATTGCCGTACTCCTTCACAATCTGCGGCACGGCGGCTATGAATCTGGAAGCTGCCACGAGGGCGTCCCTGCGGTCTGCCATCACGGTGCTTCCCGCGTGGTTGGCCTCCCCCTTGATGTTGATTTCATATCGGCTTACGCCGGCGATGGATGATACGATACCAACAGGTGTCCGGCTCTTATATAGAGAAGCCCCCTGCTCTACGTGAAGTTCCAGAAAACAGTGTATGCTCTCTTTCATACGTTCCGCCCTGGGCACGTCCGCGACATTGAGTCCGCAGGCTTTCATCACTTCCCCCCTGGACATCCCGTACATGTCCTCGTCTGTTTCGCTGATAGGAAGCTCCTCCCCACACATGGCGCCGCTGCCAAGAAGCCCGCTTCCGAAGCGAAATCCTTCCTCATCCGTAAATACGACGACTTCCAGCGGATGCTTCAGCTTCGTGCCATTCTCGATAAGAGTCTCACACACTTCCAGGCCTGCAACACAGCCGAGCACCCCGTCATATTTTCCGCCGTCCGGAACCGTATCCAGATGGGAGCCTGTCACGATGGCCGGCAGATTTGGATGCTCTCCTTCCAGCCTGACAATCAGATTGCCGGCCTCATCCATGCAGGGCTCCAGCCCAAGCTTGCGGAAATATCCCTTGAATGTCTCTCTCCCTCTTACATCTTCGGGCGAATAAGCCATCCTCGTATACGTTCCGTCGTCCTGCGCACCGCACTGATACAGCTCTTCCAGACGGGAAAGGACCCTTTCCAAGTTAATGTCCATAAAATCCCTCCATACTGCTTTCCGACTTGGTAATTGTGCACACTTGCAGCCAAATACCAATCATTCATTAAGTATACATATCTGTTACTCGTTAGATGTTTTTTATCTATATTGCACATTATAGATAATTTTTTAACAGAATGCATCGGAGCATAAAGATAAAAAAAGAGAGATAATTTATCTAGTCTGGATAAACTATCTCTCTCTTCCTGTTTCTCTCCGGAAATTATATGAAATCCTTATTGTAATTCTCAATCATCTTGTATACCACAAGGCCGATACGGACTGCCAGCACTTCATTTGCATTGTCAAAATCTATGCCTGTTATCTTTGTAATCTTTTCTATCCTGTAGGCTGCGGTCTTATAATGTACATACAAGTCCTGCGCCGTCTTTGACAGGTTCTGGTTCCTGTCGAGATACGTCTTTAAAGTGACAATCAAATCGTCCCTCTGCGGCTTCTTGTAATTATACAGCTTCTGAAGCCCCTCCGGCACATATTCAAGCATCATAGACGAATCATCAAGCTGGCATAGCAGTTTGAAGATACCCAGATCCGAGAACATCATCGCCTGGGAATTTCCATCCTCAGATATCTCTCCGGCTACGTCAACGAACATAAAGGCCTCTTTCGCCTCCTTGAAGCTTTCCGGGAGGTTTATTATCCCTTCTACCATCCGCCCGACTCCTGCTTTCACTTTCAGATACTTGTTATATGCCGATACATCTGCCTGCACCTGTTCTGCCACTTCTTTTATCTCCCGGCGGTACTCTTCCTGCGTCTGCTCCTTCTGTACCTTCTGTATCACGACGATCTTGTCCAGGTCATTATGTATCCGCGCATCTGTAATGTGGGCAAATATTGCGGTGCTCAGTACGTTCGTATCCTTTACCTTGGCCTTGAAGTCGCCTTTCGCCCTGCCCTCATTCGTCATCCCGAACACGATAACCCGGTAGCATCCATCTATCTCTACACCGAGCAGGCTCGTATTCTTCTGGAGCTCTCCGATAGAATGCACCTTTCCGTTCAGTATATTGTGCATGATGTCATTCTGAAACTTCTTTTCCAGCTCTGTCACCGCATGCTGCCTGGAGAATTCAAAACGGAGCGCCGTAATGGCACTCTCGGCCGCGATGCTGTCCATCGTGTTGAACGCCTGGTTAAGTTCGGTGACAACGAGATATATCTTCTCCCGGAAGCTCATCTTGACCTGGATGATGCACTGGGCCACTTCTCCCTTTTGCTTCAGGTAATTGTAATTAGAATAGGTACCCGGCTCAAAGGCGGCTGCGTCTTTCCTGATCTTAAGTTCCGTGTCCGCCCCTTCCGTACAGGCAAGGCAGGACATATTCTGGTTGAAAACGGCAACCGGATTGCGAATGAGCTTGGCAAGCACGTCCAGTATATTGTCGATTCCTTTTCCTTTGGAATCCGGTGCAAGCGCAAGCGCTATAAAATTGTCATATGTAGTTTTAAAATACTTCAGTCTTGTCACTTCCTCATTAAACAGGCGCTCCATGATAAGGCTCATGATATCCCTGAAGGAGAATTCAAAGGGAACTTCCAGGATTGGTATTCCATGGGTCTCAGAAAACTCCATCAGAAGACCAATCTTCGTGTCCGCATTCTCCACTTTCCGCCCCCGCTTCAAGACGAGTGCGCTGACGCTCTTTCTCGTCAGTTCATTGAGATACCCTTTGAACTCGTCGACGGTACATGACCGGAACGCATACAGCCCTGTGAGAAGCACTTCGCCGCCGTCTATAAACTTGACGATATCAGGAGCTTCGATAATCGTAACTCCTTTGATCTCCCTGTCAAGCCACTTCTCTCCGCCTATTACTTTAACATCCTTTAACTCTTCTGCCTGCAGCAGCTCTTCTACACTAAATCCCATCTTCAACCTCACCGTCATCATTGATACTAGCCTCAGCCGGACATTTACAGCGTCCCAGACTAAGAATATCTTCAGTATAACACAAAAAGACACAGCCGTATAACGTAAATTGTCATACCTGTGTCTTTTTCGTCGCATTATCTGTAATTATATCTCGTGACAGACTGTTCCAGATGCTCCTCCATCGCCTGTGCAGCTCCACGGCTGTCACGGGCCAGAATGAACTGAAGCACTTTCTCATGTTCCTCACAGATAGCTTTCAGCTGTCCGTGGTCTGCCATTCCTGTACCGCTGATGTGCCTCATAAGATTGCTGATAGTCTGTATCATGCTGTGGATGACCTGGCTTCCGGAACATTGTGCGATGCACGTGTGGAATTCTATATCATGCTCCAGCAGATCCCTTTCGTTCTGCTCTACGTAAGCCGTGCGGACGAGCCCTGAGATTTCTTCCAGCTTATGGACATCTGCCTCTTCACTACAGCCGGCCGCCAGTTCCGCTGCTTTCACTTCCAATACGTTCCTGACCATAAGGATATCTTCCACCTGGCTGCCGTTCAGAAAAAGGGACCATGACAGGGGAATGATGAAAAAATCAGCTTCTGCGCTGCTGATATAAGTACCCTGTCCGGGACGGATGTCAATCATCCCAAGAACATCCAGCACTTTAAGCGCTTCCCGGATTACCGAACGTCCGACGTTCATCTTCCTTGCAAGCTCCCGGTCGGATTCTATCTGGTCTCCTTTTTTAAGCTCCTTATCCATCAGCTTTTCTGCAAAATACATCGTGAGCCTGAACAGCAGTTCATCTATCTTCCCTTTTTTGGCATTGTTTCCGCACAACTCTTCCGCGGCTCTTGTCGCAGGCAGAAGCATATCTATCTTCCGTGCAAATTCCTCCGGCTTCATGGAGAACATCATTGAGTCTATATGCAGGGCAGAGGCGGCTGACAGAACCACTTCGTCAAGCCGCTTTCCACCCCTGGACTCCACATTAGAATATGTAGCCGCGCTCATAGACGGCGCCCCTTGCGCATCAGGAAGGAACCGGCAGATAAACGCTTTCTGAGTCAATCCGAGGTACCTTCTCAATTGGCGGAGATTTTCCTTTTTATATATCGGGTTCAACATCTGGCTGTTCATACGATCCTACGCCCCAGTCCGTTCCTTTATTTGACAAGCAGCTCTTCTGCCAGCTTCTGCATGATAACAGTACCCTTCGCGAAATCGCTGTACTTCGTAAACTCAACCGGACAATGGCTTCTGCCGTCTTTGCTCGGCAGGAACAGCATGACGGTCGGGAGATTCTGCCCGATTTCCAGCGCGTCGTGTCCTGCGCCGCTGAGCATCCTTTTGTAACTGTAGCCAAGCTCTTTGCATTCCGCTTCCATGATATCCAGCATTTCACCGGAGAGCTCCACCGGAGTGATCGTCAGCTTGTTTTCTATCTCATAGCTTCCGCCGTACTCGGCTACTTCCCTCTCGAGCGCTTTCTTGATTCTGGCCGCAATGTCATTAATGTTGTCGTTGTTTCTGGATCGGATGTCTACCGTGAATTCAACTTTCTCCGCGACGATGTTCATTCCGCCCGGAACCGTATTGATGTATCCGACCGTGGCAACCGTACCGTCGGCCTTTTCTCTCGCCCAGTCTGCAATCTTTGAGATCACTTTCGCCGCCGCGTCCACTGCGTCCATCCTCATATCCATAGGCGTGGTCCCTGCATGGTCGGCACGGCCGTTGACTGTCACCATATATCTCTGTATTCCGACGATGCAGTCTACGAGGCCAAGCTCAATGCCTTCCGTATCAAGGACAGGTCCCTGCTCGATATGTACTTCCAGGAAGGAGCCTATCTTTCCGTCTCCCCATGCCGCATCGCTTATATGCTCCGGTACAAGGCCATACTCTTTCATTGCATCATAGATAGAGATTCCATCTTTGTCACAGAACTTCTTCGTATATTCTACATCACGGTGCCCGAGCATCGCTCCGGAGCCAAAGTATCCTGTCCCGAATCTCATGCCCTCTTCATCGTTAAATCCGGCGGCTACAAAGCTCCTCTTTGGTTTCAGACCTTTTTCTCTGAGCAGGCGGGCCACTTCTATCGCGCAGATGACACCAGCGATTCCGTCATAGTCTCCGCCGTTCGTTACGGAGTCATAGTGAGAGCCCATCATCACGCAGGGGGCATCCGGGTCTTCTCCCTTCAATACCCCGAACACATTGCCTGCCGCGTCCTCGGATACTTCCAGGTCAATCTCGTGCATCAGCTCTTTCAGATAATCTACGGCCTTTCTTGCTTCCTTCGTAAACGGCAGTCTCGTGCAGCCATTTCCATGTGTCGCCGTATATTGTTTTAAATGCTCCAAATCTCTTGCGATTCTGCCTGTAATCTCCTCAATAACCATATATATACCCTTTCTCGCCACAACCGGCGAATCTCATCTAACTTTTCTTTTTCATGCGGTCAAACACATATACCTTCAGCGGCGAATACAGCATTGCCGCGGCCATGAGTACGAATCCTGCCGCGCACATCCCGTCTCCCTGCATCTTAAGGCCTGCCAGGATAAGGACGAACGCTATCAGTATGACTACGAATGCAGCCGTAAGCCCGCCTTCTTTTGTCTTAAAAAAACGTTTCTTTTCCATAGTGCCACATCTCCCGATTCTACAATATCACTGACACGAATACGATGATTCCGATTACGAGCGTAGTCGTCAGCGTAATTGGTATAATCTTTTTCAGTACCTGTCCCTCGCTTCCGAGAATTCCTGCCGTCGTCGTCCCGAGTATGATCTTGCTCGGGCTGATAGCGCTCCCGATAGCCCCTCCGGCGGTCTGCGCTCCAAGGAATGCTGCCTTATCCAGATGAAGCAGGTTTGCCGTCGTCACCTGGAAGTCGCCGAACAGGATGTTGGAAGACATATTGCTTCCTGTCATAAATGATCCAATCATGCCCACCACCGGCGCCAGTATGACATAAGCTTTGCCAAGGATTCTGGCGATGCCATCTGCCAGGACCATGGTCTGCCCGGTTCCGCCCATTATCTTCGACATGATGACGAGGCCGATGACCGCTATGCCGGAAGGCATCGTCATTGCGACTGATTTGGCAAACACTCTTTTTGTGCCGCCCTCCTTGATCCAGCCATGCCTTTTAAAATATACGATGCCTGCAAGAGAGGCAAGGAACAGGAACATGCTGGCATGGGTGAACGGCGCCAGCGGCGAGAAGCATGCCTCTGCCTTGTTCACAAATCCATATCCCGTCGAAGTCTCGGGGAATGAGAACCCAAGGGACAGCTGTCCCAGGAACTTGTTCACCGGAGTCACGACGAGTACGATCATCGTAAGCGCCGTCAACAGTATATACGGCACAAATGCCTGCAGCAGGGACATATCTTCCGGCGCTTCATCGGCGGTATCCTCTGCAGATGAAGCGCGGTTCATAATCGGGCTGTCAGAAAGGCTCCATTCCTCTCTGTACATCTTCATCCTTCCTATCAGGAACAGAACGACCAGCGAGATACAGGATGGAACGAAACAGGATATCGTCGTATTCACCTGTGTCAGCAGCAATTCGCCTCCGCCCTGGATAACAGCCAGTATAAGTACTGCCGGAAGCCCTTTCTTCACCGCCCTGCCCTTGCCATAGAACCAGCATATCACAAGACCGGTAATGACATTCCACAGCCAGATGAATAAGCCTGCCCAGAATGCCGCGGCCAGATAATCAGGACTTCCCGGCTCCAGGCCGGTGGACATCACGAGCGCGTCCCACGCAGCGGCCAGTGTTCCGAACGTATTGCCCCACGCCTGACCAAGAAGCGGGATGATAACCGCGTACAGAGGGGTCACCCCTATGCCGATCAGCAGCGGCGCGCCAACCGCTACCGGTACGCCGAATCCGGTGATGCCCTGGAGGAAGCTCTCCAAGATCCAGCCAAGCGCGAGAACGACAAGGAGCTCATTGGGGAGCAGTTTTCTCATCCCGTTCCTGATGACGAGGAACGCCTTTGCCTCATCGGCAACCTGATAGAGCAGGATTGCTGTCCATACGATCAGGAGGATGATCAGTGCACTCCATATTCCCTTGGCGCTTTCACTCGCCAGAAGCCTGATATCCGCTTTGTAAAACAAGATTCCTGTGACAATCGTTATGACGAGTCCTACCGGAGCAGCTTCTGTAGCCCCCCACTGGAACTTGATCATCAGCAGTAATAAAACTATGATTGGCAGACATGCCATTATCCACATAAACAGATTTGTTGGTACGTTCATATTCTATCTCCTAATTACTTATGTATTACGGTACCCGTCCTGCCGGCAATTCCATCTGCCGCCCTGTCAAGCAGAGTGATGAGCGTGTGGCGCCCTTCTGCGGACTCTGCAAAACGGATGGCGGCTTCGATCTTCGGTAGCATGGAACCCTTTGCGAACTGATCCTGTGCTATGTATTCCCTCGCTTCATCTACCGTCAGGTCGCTGAGCCATCTCTGGTTCTCTCTGCCGAAATTGATTGCCACCTTTTCGACGGCAGTCAGTATGATCAGATAGTCTGCGTCAAGTTCCGCCGCGAGAAGGCTGCTCACATTATCTTTGTCAATCACGGCGCTGACGCCTGAGAGTCTGCCGCCGTCGTTCACTACCGGTATTCCGCCCCCGCCGCATGTAATGACGATGTGTCCGGCATCAACGAGTGTCTTAATCGTCTGAAGTTCCCGGATTCTTTTCGGCATCGGGGAGGCCACCACGATGCGGTAGCCTCTTCCTGCATCTTCCATGCACGGAATCCCGTTCTCCTCATTTTTCGCCGCCTCTTCTTTTGTCAGGAAACGGCCGATTGGCTTTGTGGGGCTCTTGAACGCCTCATCTTCCTTATCCACTTCAACCTGAGACAGGATAGTAGACACTTTCACATCCATTTCACGGCTGTAAAGCTCATATTTGATTGCGTTCTGCAAGTCTATCCCGATATATCCCTGGCTCATGGCCACGCAGGTAGGCAGCGGCGTCTCTTTATAATCTTCTGACGTACACGCAAGCTGATCCATCGCGTTCTGTATCATCCCTACCTGGGGGCCGTTGCCATGGGTGATGATGATTTCCATATCCTGCTGCACGAGATCCACGATAACCTTCGCGGTCTTTGCAACCGCTTCTTTCTGCTCTTCATAATTCTTGCCAAGAGCATTTCCTCCTAATGCAATAACAACTCTTTTCTTTTTCATATGGCTGTCCTCCCAGCTTGAAAGCTCTGTTTACTATTCTTCTGAATCGAATCCAAGCTTCCTGGCATACGCTGTGATTGCCTTTTCAAAGCATTCGACCGGCGGGTGTACCGTACCTGCCCCTATCTGCCCATATCCGGCAATTTTATGCGCGATGCCTGTATTGATAACCGGCGTGATACCTTTTTCCACTACGAGCCGTGCGTCTATTCCAAGGCATGTACCTTGGAAGTTCCAGTTCGGAATGATGAAATTCGGGTTCCGGTCTATCGTTATCTCGGTCATCTCTGTACTTGTACGCAGGGCATCTTCATATCCGCCTGCGCCTACGAACCGCGTTACTGCAGGAGCTGCAATCATAGCCATTCCGCCTACGCCAAGTGTCTCCGTAATCGCACTGTCTCCCATATCCGGGCACGCGTCCTCACCGTCATAACCTGTAAAATAGAGACCCTGAGGCGTATTGACCGGTGCCGTGAACCATTCGTCCCCCATGCCGCTGATACGGATGCCGAATTCGACGCCGTTTCTGCACATAGCTGTTACGACCGTACCTTCTGTGACGAGCCTCGCCCCGTCCATGACTGCCTTACCCGTGGCCATCATGATGTTGAGGAAGAACTGGTCTGTATCTGCCAGGAACTTGATGACATCATAGCGGTCCTTTTCATCCATATCCATCTTCGTTATGATAGGACTTACCTCTTTCAGGAAAGCCAGCGATGCTGCGATATTACGCTGATGGAACTCATCTCCCATGGCGATTGCTTTTGCAACGAGCGGATTGACATTAAGGCCGCCATCAATGGAGCGGATTGCCCTGCCAAGCGTCGGTCCCAGCACTTCCTTCATCCACAGCAGCCGGTCTACGACCTCCTGTGAATAAGCGCCGAACCGGAGCACCTTGCCGATGCCTTCATTCATCGTACAGTACGCTTCGTTGCCGTCCGTCGTGTTCTCCACTACGAATACGGGCATGTGCGCGGAAGTAATCCCGCCCATCGGTCCCACTGCCTTTACATGGTGGCACGGAATGAACGTGACTTCTCCAGACTCCAGGATTTTCCTCGCCTCTTCCTCTGTTGCGGCCCATCCTTCAAACAAGGCAGCTCCAACGCAGGAACCCTGAACCGGGTCCGGCATATCTTTATACTGGATTGGCGGGCCGGCGTGAAGGATAACCTTCCCTTCATTCAGTTCCTTGATAACAGACTTTGCAGGCACGACATCTTTTATGACCGGCTGGCTTGCCACAATTTTGGCAATCACGGACCGGTTTGCCTCATCCATATCAAAGCCTTCATAGCCACGCAGGAAGGAAAGCGTCTTGATGAGCTTCACATCTCCGCCTGCCGGAGGCATCCAGTCATACTGTACGACGTCGCAGCCAAACGATTCTACAACTTGTGCAAAGCTCTTCAGGCCTATATTTATAATCTTCGGCTTTTCGGAAAGAAGCTGAATCAGTTTCTCTGACGCCTCTGATCTTTCCATCTCCGCCACTTTTTTCGCCCGTATCTCTTTTGCCGGTTCTTCGAAGTCCATGCCGATAGCACGGATAGCTGTGTGGACTGCCAGCTTGTTGTTCTCACAGACGATGACGCCGGCATCTTTCAGCTTGCCGACTGCTTCGTCATAATTCTGGAAATCTCTTCTCGTGCCGCATACTGTGGCAACAAAGAATAGTCTCCTTCCTTCCGCTTCTGCCTTGTCTCTCAGTTCTATGATAGACGGGAGAAGTGCTCCTGCCATATCTTCGTGGGAGCCGTATCCGAGCATGATATCCAGAAGGATGACCCCTGTAGACGCATCGTCGATAGCTTCCTGCATGCACTCGATACGCTTGGCCGGGTCAATCATCGGATGAGGCTTGCCCTGGGTATATACGTCATCTCCGAGGTCCACCACGATGTGTCCGCCGGTCTTGAGCATGAAACCTTCCGCCTTCTGTGGCGGCACTTTCATGTCAAGTGCGTCTTTGATGAGCATGGCAGCCTCACCTGCAAGTGTCCCTCCGGAATAATATGCCTTGATTGTCTTCTTGTCTTCCGGTTTGAAGAAATGAGCAGAATCAACGTTCACTTCCGCCTCTTTCACCTCTTCACCTCTTACGAGCCCTACTGCCAGACGGGCAGCTTCATCCAGCGTGTACGCGTGGTAGAAGTTCTCCTCGTGGTACTCCGGCTTTTCGCCGAGGAACAAGGTGATTACCGGCTTCTTAAAGTTGCTTAAACGGTCGGAAATCCTATCCCTTACGTCTTTAGCCGGCGGCTTGGATATGATGATGAGCACTTTGACGCTCGTGTCGCTCTCCATCGCCTCAATCATATCCATCATCGTAGTACCGCCCACTTCCGAAGACAAGTCGCGTCCGCCGGTTCCGATGGCATTCTTGACGCCCTCCCCGAGACGGTCGATGATTGTCGTCAGCTCCTGGATGCCTGTTCCCGAGGCTCCGATAATGCCGATAGAGCCGGGCGTTACATTGTTCGTAAATGCAACCGGCACGCCCTGGATAATTCCAGTGCCACAGTCAGGACCCATCACTGCCAGCCCTTTGTCATGTGCTTTCTTTTTCAGCTGGATCTCGTCTTCCAGCGTCACATTATCGCTGAACATAAACACATTCATACCCTCGTCCAGCGCACGGTCAGCTTCCAATGCCGCATAGGCTCCCGGGATTGAGATAACTGCAAGGTTTGCCTCCGGCAGCTTCTCAAGCGCCTTATCCCAAGACTTTACCGCCTCGGCTCCCTTTTTGTCGCCTTCTTTGGTAGACTGCTTCTTGAAAAACGCTTCTGTCTCCTGCATAATCGTATCGAGAAGGCTCTCGTCATCCACATCCGCAACGACCACCATGTCATTTGCTGACGCGCTCTCCAGTTCTTCCGTACTCAGTCCGCTCTGTCTGTATATATCTTTATTGGCGGGTGTGGCCATCATGATCGATACCTTCTTCACACCTTTGATTGTTGAAATCTGGTTCGTCAAAAGCATGAGAACAACGGAATCATGATAGCTTCCCTTCTTCACAATTGTCTTTAACATACGTTCTCCTTCCCCTATTCGGCAAATCTGTTTTTGTGGTCGTATCTGTCGTAATGTACATCCTCACTTACGAGATAGTTATAAATCTCATCTACGATCTCCACGCCGCCTGTTTCATATGCCTTATCACGTCGCATGACCGCACGTTCGCCCGGATAGTATACTTTACCGTATCCTTCGGCCGCAGGCATCTCTCCCAGCTCATCCAGTACCTGGGACATCGACTTCTTAAATGCATCCAGTCCGACGAACCTGGACGGATCCATGACGATGAACATCTGTCCCAGATCTCTGCCCTTGGAGAGATCATGGTACATAGAACTTACATGCTTTCCAAACGGGACGCCAAGCAGCACACCTGCAAATACGTCGACCATCATCATAAGTCCGTATCCTTTTGCGCCTGCAATCGGAAGCAGCGCGTTGACAAGGCTGGAATCTGTCACGGGCTGTCCTTTTTCATCCACCGCCCAGGAATCCGGTATCGGCTCGTGTCTGGAGCGCTTATCCAGAATCTTTCCCCATGCCTGGACTGTCGTTGCCATATCGAATACAACCGTCCTGTCATCAGCCGTAGGCGCTGCAAACGAGATGGGATTCGTGCCATAGTAAGGCTCCGTTCCTCCGAACGGCACTGCCATCGGATCAGACTGGCAGAACGCGATTGCCACCAGATCCTGCTTTGCAGCCATCTCTGTATAATATCCGATGGAACCGCTGTGGGATATGTTGCGGATGCCCGTCACGGCGATACCCGACTTTTTAGCCATCTCTATCGTCTTTTCCATGGCAAGGGTAGACGCTACATATCCACAGCCGTTGTCCCCTTCATATATCGCAGAGCACGGTCCCGTCTCTTTCCATTCAAACGCAGGGGCTGTCGTAATGCCGCCTTTTGCAATCCGCTCGCTGTAATACTCCACCCGGACGGCACCATGAGAATGGTATCCCCTTTCGTCAGACCATGTGAGTATCTCTGCCGTCATATCTGCATGTTCTTCACTTAAGCCCGCTTTTATCAGTTTATTTTTCATCAGGTTTTTTAATTCATCCCGAGATAGTTTCATTTTTTCTGCTCCTCTTTGCTATTCATAATCTCTCTTTTATTACCGGCTTCTTCTCGCAGTCATTTCAACTTCTATCTTTGCGCCCCCCACAAGAGCAGTAACTCCAACCGTACTCCGCGCCGGATAAGGCTCTGTAAATTGCTCCGCATATACTGCATTCATCGCCTCGAAATCATTCATATCCGCCAGGTATACGTTGACCTTCTGCACGTCATCCGGTGTCAGTCCCGCTTCTTCCAACACATGGAACAGGTTGGAGAAGCTCTGCCTTGTCTGGACGGCGATATCTCCTTGTACCAGCTGTCCGGTTGCCGGATCGATTGGCGTCTGTCCGGATAAGAACACGAAGCCGTCCGCATCTGCAGCATGTGAATACGGCCCTGTCTTCCCTGCATTCTGAGACATCACAACTTTTCTGCCCATCTTATCTTTCTGCCTTTCCCCGGTTTTATAATACCACGTCTCTGTTACAGTCTTTGGAGTAGATATAAGCGAAGTCTTCCTCACGGCCTACTGCGTAACAAGCCTGTGGGCAATATGCATCCAGGAACATATAATCGCCTGCTTTGACTGGTACCCATTCGTCATCTACACGGTACATGCCCTTGCCCTGCAGGAAATACATTCCATGCTCCTGTACATGCGTCTCGATATAGCCATGTGACGCACCAAGCTTAAATTTGAGAATGTGCATATTCATATCAAATCCAAAATCACCTGCAGCCGGAAGGAAATCTTTGATATGGCAGTTCTCCATCCCTTCATATTCGATCCATGGCAGGTCGTTAGCATTGCCCACAACCGTGTATGCACTGTAGCCTTCCACTCGTTCGTATCTGCGTTTGTATACAAAAAGCTTAGCCTCTTCCTTGCCCTTGTTCTCAAAAGATACTACGTTGCTTTCAGGTGAGAAGATATATCCGCCTGCTGTGAGCGCTTCTTCTTTATCCGCATTTTTAACCGTAACTTCGCCTGATATCACATACAGAAACGTCTCCAGCCCTTCACCGCCGATTCCGCTGTTCTTGCCGCCTTCTCTTGCCGTCACGAGATAATCGGCAAAAGATGCTCCCATCGCCGGTGAGCCAAGGATTGTCACGTCACAGTTCTCGTAGCCCGGGATGCTGTTCTTCACAAGTCCGTCTGGCTCAAGAAGCACATAATTCTCTTTCTTGATTACGGAACGTGTCATCAAAAGCTCCTCACGGTACCCTACCTGATCGTTTAAATAACTCATTTTTAATTCCTCTCTTTCTTTCCTCTTAATTTGCTCTAGTGGTCAACCAGTTTTTATACCACAATTATGACAACTAATTCCTGATTTTTCAATTATTATTATTGAGAAAACCGAACCGAATTTTTATCAACTTTATACCCCATTGTCATTTTTTTCACATGTCTGCCTGCCCCGGTTTTATGTTATAATATCTTTATTGCAGCGACAGCCGGCTCACTTCCGGCACAAGGGTATCATTTTGTAGATATTTATCCGCAGCAGACAAAAATATATGCACCTCGCTGCACGTTATCTGTGTTATCTATATGCTTCATCGATATGCCCCGGCTAAAATGAGGATTGAAAGGAGACTTACAAAATGCTAGAGAAAAAAGTGATAGAAATAAGCAATACATTATACCAGAAACATGCCACCCTCTATGCAGACAGCAGTGCCGTGCCCAGAGCCTGTATACTGTATTTCCATGGAGGCGGGCTTTTATACGGGGAAAGGGATGACCTTCCCAAACTCCATATCGACACGCTGACAGGCGCAGGATATATCATCATCTCATATGACTATCCCCTTGCGCCGGCGGCAAAGCTTACTACGATCCTGGATGATGTCTCTTCTTCCATCTCGCACTATGTAGAATGCTCTGAAATGTACTGTGACGGTGAACTTCCTTTCTTCCTCTGGGGGCGTTCCGCGGGCGCATACCTCTGTCTTCTGGCCGCCGCTCAGGGTGACCTTCCTACCGCCCCGAAGGGCATCCTTTCCTACTATGGATACGGCTTTCTCTGCGACGGCTGGTTTGAAACGCCAAGCAGCTACTATCGTTCTCTTCCTCCGGTGGAAGCCTCCTGCCTGGACAGCGCCGGGACAGAGCTTCGGGCTATTGGAAGCATGGACACGCATTACAGCATCTATGTCTATGCAAGGCAGACCGGCCGGTGGCGGGCGCTGCTGTACGAAGGCCGCGAGAAATACTTCTATCTGGACTATACCCTGCGTACATGCACCTCTCTGCCATGTCCGCTGTTCTGTGCACACAGCACGAACGACCCAGATGTCCCGTATGAAGAATTCCTGGCACTTACGGGCCGATATGCCGCAAAACAGTTTATCGCGGCCGGCGGTACCCACGATTTCGACCGGATCGAAGACGATCCGTTTACGAAAAGCCTTCTCGAAGAGACGCTGAAGTTCCTCGACGAAGCCCTGGATACGTAAAGCAGCGCTAGATTAAAATCCCAGTTTGTGGTTCCCATTCTGAATCCATATAATGCATAGTTACAAAATATCAATTTAGTAACAACCTAATAAGCCACCAGATATATTAAATTATCTGATGGCTTGTATTTTTATTCAGCGTTTGAATAAAGAAAATAGGAAAATCTTTACTCCCCAAATATTGTCCCTTTCCGGAATGGCGCCGAGCTCTTCATCGTCTTCATCAGGAAGTAGTAGACAAGCCCTGTCGGTATGAGGCTTATGTACCATGACAGTTCTACGATGAGCAGCGAGCAGAGGGAGCCCACGACTATCGCGATGATGGCCGCCCAGTTGACGCCTTTGTATATGCCCTGCTTGTCATACATGTTGTTGATATCCAGCTTCTTCTTGCGAAGGATATAGTAGTCTACTGCCATGACCGCGAAGATTGGTCCGAGGAACGCGGAGTAGAACTGGGTAAACAGGCTAAGCCCTGCCGCCGACTGGTCTGTCACAAGTTTCCATGGCATGCAGCACGCAGAGAGGATTCCGACGACGACTGTGGCGTGCGACCATTTCATGTGGAAGGATTCCATCAATACGTAAGACGGAGGCACGATATTGTTCAGTACGTTCGTCGTCACCTGGGCAAAGGCGATGAACAGAAGCGTCACGATTGTCAGGAACTTGCTCCCCATCGTCGTAGAGAACACGACGACCGGATCGCTGTTGCCTGTCGCAGCAGTGACAAGCAGACCAATAAGTCCCATAAACAATGTTACCGGCAGGATTGCCACTGTGTAGATACTTGCTGTGCGCACAGACTTCACATGTTCCTTCAGGTTACGGGAATAGTCTGATGCGTTGATAATCATAGTCGAATAGATGCCCAGGAAGGAGGTCGTGGCGGCCCAGAACGGCATCCCCCAAGTACCCTTTATTCCAGAGAACACGTCATCAATCTCTGTCGCAAACTGCGTCTTCACCACGTACAGCATATAAGCCAGTATAGCGATGATGAATACACAGGAAATATTCTCCAGCCATTTGATTCCCTCAAAACCTTTGATTGCAAGCGCTACCTGCAGAAGCGTAAACAACGCATAGACGACCGGCAGATTGTCAAATCCAAATAAGATCTTGAAACAGCTGTTGATGGCCCCGGCTCCTACCCAGCTCTGGAATCCGAACCAGATAATCGCAGGCACGCCTCTGAGCAGTCCCGGTATCTTGACGCCTGCCGTTCCAAAGCTGCTTCTGAGCTGCACCGTGTAAGGTATCCCATACTTATGTCCGCAGTTGCCGATTACAACGAGTGCAATGGCGATAACGAGGCATCCTATGATCATGGCGAGAATCGCCTGCCCTACTGTCAGTACCCCAATCAGTCCCGCACCCATGGAGAACGTACCGATAGATACGCACCCTCCCATAAAGCTTGCCGCATAGGATAATGATCCCATGATACGTTTCTTGGTCGGCTGAAGATCCGGATCCACATTCTTGACGAGTTCCGGGTTCAGATTCATATTTTCAACGATATTACTCATCTTCTCTCTCCTTTCGATATGCACAGGCTTAGCTTAATCGTCTGATCAATTCGCCAACGCCCTTTTCTGCTGTAATCTTTCCGTCTTCGGCAACGACATTTCCGCGGATAACCGTACATACCGGCTGCCCTTTGCCCTTCATGCCGACAAATGCAGATATTTTATTTACATACAGGAGAGAATCACTTGTTATCTCCCATTCTTTCTGCGGGTCAACGATTACCAGATCCGCGTCAAATCCAGGCTTGATCTCCCCTTTTCTGCCATAGATTCCGAAAGCTCTCGCCGGGAGCTTTGCCATAGCATTGGCGAGCACAGTCGGGCTCACGCCCCTCTTGACGCACCCTTCATTGAATGCTACCTGGAAGCCGCTCTGGATTCCACTGATGCCGCCCCATACATCGAACACATTCTCTATCTTATTGCCAAGGATTTCCTTAAACTTCTCCTCATAGGAACACGGGGAATGGTCGCTTGCGATTCCGCTGAACGTACCGTCTTCTACGTACGTCCACAATCGGTCTACTTCCTCCTTCGAGCGGAGCGGAGGGGCGCATTTGAACATCGGTCCATTTTCTATCACGTCCCTGTCCGTGAGACTTAAGTAATGGGAACATGTTTCTGCCGTTATATCATAGCCTTCCTGCTGTGCATCCTTAATCTTTTGTGCCACATCCGGGCTGCTCACATGGCAGATATGTACCTTGCACCCCGTCGCCTTGGCAAGCTCGATCATGTCTACGGTCGCTACCATCTCGGCGATGACCGGTCTGGAATCCAGAAAGCCCTGCCAGTCAAGGCGGCCTTCCTTTTTCATCCTGGCCTCCTGCCATTTGATCATGGAAAAGTCTTCACAGTGAAAGCCTGCCCGGCCGCCAAATTCTCTGATGCGCTGCATCGCCTCATACGCCTGCCCGTAATTCAAGGAACTATAATCCGGGGATACGGGACCGATAAATGATTTGAACGCTACACATCCTTTGTCGTGCATCCCTTTTAAATCCTCAAAATTATCAGGTACGAGGCCTCCCCAGAAGCAATAGTCTGAGTAGGCATTGCTGTCCACTTTTTCCACCTTCCGGTCAAACAGGTCTGCATTCGTCATGGCCGGCTCGTTCTGCAGCGGCATATCGATAATCGTCGTATAGCCGCCGACCGCGGCCGCGGCCGTACCATGTTCATAATCTTCCCGCCACTCATAGCCAGGGTCATTCAGATGTGCGTGCGTATCGATGGCTCCGGGGAACACATAGTTCCCCTTCGCGTCTATGACTTTTGAAGCCTCAGGCTCGATGCCGGCTGCCAGCACGGCTGCTATTTTACCGTCTTTTACGGCTATATTCCCTTCTGAGACAGCATCTGCCGTTACAATTTTTCCATTTTTCACTAGAACATCATACATATGTATTGCCTCCTATCACTTCTCGAGAGAAGTTCCTTTCCTGAAACGTCCGCATGACGGCATCTTCTTCATACAGAAATAGTATACCAGCCCTGTCGGTATCGTGGCTGTAAAGAAGGATATGTCTACATTGATCAGCCCGATGACCGCGCCTACGGCCGTCGCTATGATGGCTGCCCAGTTGATGCCGGCATGGTTTCCTTTATCATCATACAAGTCATCCAGTTTCTCTCCCTCGATCTTACCCCTGTGCATAATATAGTAATCTGTTACCAGAACTGCAAATATCGGTCCGAAGAACGCTGTATAGACCTTGACGAACAGGTCTAATCCTGCAGCCGAGCTGTCATTTGTCAGAATCCATGGACAAGTGCAGACGGCCAGGACACCGACAAGGATAACCGCTGTCCTGTGCTTCATCTTAAACGCGTCCATAAATGCATAGGCCGGCGGTACGACATTGCTGGCAAGGTTTGTCGTCATCTGTGCAAATAAGATGAAACCGAGTGTTGCAACTAAGAGCACTTTGTTATTAACCATCTGTGAAAATGCATTGATCGGGTTTGCGATACCTGTGGCGGTAGAAGCCATCGCGCCTATGAGGCCAAGCAGCACCGTCGTAGGAACCATGGCGATAAAGTAAGCGACACCGCGCTTTCCTACGGAGAAGCCACCCTTCAGCTCACGGGAGTAGTCACCTGCATTGAGCATGACTGTCGTACTGTTGCCAAAGAATGCTATGATAGCTGCAATAAACGGCATCCCCCAGGAGCCTTCCCTGCTGATGAGCTTGTCGCCGATAACGCCCCAGTACTGGGTAACACATACATAGAGCATGTAGAGCATCGCGCATACGATGACGACACCGCCTACATTTTCCACCCATTTGATTCCATGGAAGCCCTTTACCGACAGGATAATCTGGAGCACCTGGAACAAGATGAAGAACAATACGACATTGTCATATCCGAAGATTGCTATGGATATCTGGTTGATTGCAGATCCCCCGAGCCATGTCTGAAACCCATACCACACGATTGCAGGCAGCCCACGAATCATTACAGGTACGATATTACCTTTTGTACCATATGCGCTCTTCAGCTGTATCGCGTACGGCGCACCTGACTTATAACTGAAACGGTCGTTCACGCAGATGCCGATAACGAGAATAGTCGAACCTATCAGCACGGCCAGGAACACCTGCATAAGGTTAAGTCCTTTGTCAAGCTGTGCAGAACCCATCGTCAGCGTGCCGATGGAGATGCATCCGCCAAGCCAGAGCATCAGATAGGACCCCCATCCCATGATTCTGTCTTTTTCCTGAATCGGCGCCAGTGAGCCGGATTCTTTCTTCACTTCTTTATTTACATCACTCATAATCTCTCTCCTTCATTCCTTCTTTTGTTATCTTGCGTCTGCCGGAGTCACATACCTTCCATATCCCACCGCATCTTCTTTGTAGCTGCCATCGGCAGCTACAACTTTACCGCGGATGATCGTATATACAGGAGCACCTTTTCCTTCCAGTCCGTCAAAGCAGGATACATGCCCTTTCGTCAGCAGCTCTTCCTGCCTGCATTTCCATGCTTTATCCGGATCCACGATAACGATGTCACCGTCGAATCCAAGCTCGAACGCACCTTTCTTTCCATACAGCCCGAACACTTTAGCCGGGTTGTAATCCATCACTTTTGCAATCAGGGTCGGGCTTAAGCCTTTCTTGTTGACAACCATGTCAAACATCATCGGCAGGAAGAACTGGATTGCATTCAAGCCGCCCCATGCATGCCATATATCCTTTGTCGCATTGTCCTTCTCTTCATCTGCCGCTGGAGAATGATCGCTGCCCACACAGGATAACGTCCCGTCCAGCACATAGTCCCAAAGCTTTTCCATGTCGTCTTTCGTGCGCATCGGAGGGGTGCATTTTGCCGGGGCACCTTTCTCGAATACAAAGTCTTCTGTAAACCCTAGATAGTGCGGACAGGTCTCTGCCGTAATCGGAAGCCCTTCATGGATAGCATCTTTTACCACCTGTGCCACCATCGGATGGCTCACATGGCAGATATGTACACGGCCGCCGGTCGCGCGGGCCATATCGATCACGTTTTTCGTGGCTACATATTCCGTCCATACATCATGGGAATCGAGGAAATCCCTGATCTTCTCTTCACCACTTCTGCCTTCTCTTGCCTTTGCCTCTTTCTCACGCTCCAGTACCTGGCCGAACTCTTCACAGTGGAATCCGCAAAGTGCATCGTATGGCTTCAGTATCTCCAGCGCCTTTCTCACATTTCCCATATTGACAGTAGGGAACAGGTCGCCATTTGGACATGTGAAGCCTTTGAATGCCGCCACGCCGCAGTTATGCAGATCCACCAGGTCATTCATATTGTTCTTCACAGAACCCGGCTGATTGTCGTAATCTCCTACGATACCGCCCCAAAGCGCGAAATCAATCACCGAATGCTTGCTGATACGTCCCATCTTCAGGTCAAAAATCTCTTTGTTCATTAGAGAAGGGTCATTGTTCAGCGGCATGTCGATCAGGCACGTGCAGCCTGCCACAGCCGCCGCTCTGGAACCGGTCTCGAAATCCTCCCGGTACTCGAATCCCGGCTCGTTAAGATGCGCATGGCAGTCGATGATACCCGGAAACACATAGTTCCCCTTTGCATCGATAACTTCTTTTGCCTCTGCATCTGTTCCTTTTGCAAGAAAAGCGGAATACACGCCGTCCTTCACTGCAATATCAGCCTCATAAATTCTGTCCGGTGTTACAAGCTTTCCGTTTTTTACTACTAAATCATACATCGCTTTCCTCCTTGTCAAAGGTACCAATTGTCTTTTTTTTATCATACTCTGGTTAACCATTTATTACATAACTTGTATTTTATTAGATACAATCGAGAAAAACAATGACATGAAACCGGGAAAAAATAGCGTTTTTTTGTCTGATATGTATAAAAATAATTATCATTTAATTTATTTTTTGTAATTTATTCTATTATTTGATAGAATCAATTATTAGATTGGAGTCCGGCTTCATGACTCCGCCTACCACATCCAGCTAAGGAGCTGTTACGCTATGATTTCTGTAATCACGGATACTTCCACATATGCAGACGATTTCCTGTGTCAATGTTCTTCCGGCACCGTTCATTCTGTATATAACAAAACGATTAATATTCAGACACCAGGGCAGCTTCTTGCCCTGCAGTCCGCCTCTTCCCCGCAGTCTCCTGTCAGCCTTATTACAAATCTGACAGCGGACAGGCTGGAATCCCTACATATCGAGCCAGGACAGGCTGTACGCTTGTCCAGAGAATCCATAGAGATTCTGTCTTCAGGGACTCCGGCCGTCTTCCGTTACAGCCCCGCACATATCTATCATTCTAAGCTGTCTGCGTTCTCTTCCGGTGCTTCTTGTGACGGATTGAGAAGCCGGGTACAGATGGCGGTCGGCAAATCTAGAGCCGGTGGTTTCTGCCTGCTGTTTTCACCCTGTTCCAGCAAAGTAGTCGAAGACAGCCTGATTCTTTCCGCCGCCAGAGAACATATGTCGCGCTGCCGCCTCCTGCTACGCAAAAGTGAATACCTGGACGCGGCCCGTACTCTGACACGGCTCGTCGGACTTGGAATCGGCCTTACGCCCAGCGGCGATGACTTCCTGTGCGGCGTGCTGGCATCGCTTACGCTCTGCCGGCTTTCCAATCATCCTTTCGCGCGCCGCCTGGCAGCCGAACTGGAACGCCATCTGTCCGATACGAATGACATCAGCGGAACGTTCCTGCGCTGTGCGCTTCAGAACCAGTTCAGCCAGGCAGTCTGCAGGCTTCGTGACCTCCCACCGGCCGTTGAGATTGTCCAAAGCTTTGAGGCTGTAGGACATTCCTCCGGGACAGATACCCTGTGCGGGATTCTGTATGCCCTGGATCTGGCCGGCGTCTTAAAATAAGGATGGCGGAACAGTCGTCACGGCTGCTCTGCCATCCTTATTCGCAAAACGCAGTATTCTCAATGCATCAGATGCCCCCGCATCCGGCTCCATATGTGTCTCTGTACGTATTCATACGCCCTGTCATATATGAATATGCCTATCTGCCCCGCGGCTATGATTCCGACGAGAAGCATGCCTGTGATACCGCGGCCGAACAGCAGCTCCTGAAACAGAAGCACCCCGGGAATATATAGAATATTGAATATGATATACTTTATGATCCAGAATGCCGCCCTGCGGTTCTGAAGCCGTGAAGCCCCGAGCTTTCTGTGGGCTGTCTCGACAGCCACGATATAGAATCCCATTGCCGCAAATGTAATCACATAGAATTTATTCGGAGCCAGCAGAAATCCCAGAAGAACTGCAGCCAGCCAAAATGCGCTCCCCATCAAAGGGCCGAATTCCCGGATGACAATCCCGGTAAAATAGGATGCAGCCGCCAGCAGGAACAAGGTGCTCGTCTCTATCACGCTGCCGAGGACCATAAAGACGACCGACAGCGCCAGCATCAGGCCGCACACTGCCATAGATTTTGCCTTTACATGCATGTGCAAAGATCTCCTCCCATACATTCGCAGAGCTGGTCTGCAATACACAAGTCACAGCACATGTTTCCGGTGCCGCATGTCTGCCCGCCGGCACCGTATCCGCCGTACGGATTGTTCTGGTACCTCTGGCTGTTCCATTCGAGCTGGCTCAGCAGCTGGCGGTACTGCACATTGTTTGGTTCCATATTGACTGCCTGGGCCGCATGATCCCTGGCCAGCACATTGTTCCCCATGCCTGCGTTGGCATACGCACTCGCATAATACCACTGCGACGTCCGCTCCGGCATGCGGTTCAGAAGATTCAGCGCCTCCTGGAAACGTCTGCTGTTGATAAAGTTATACACCGCCTGCATCTCAACGTTCTGCTGGGAACTGTCGAAGCCGCCCTGCTGGCCGGTGCCGCCATAACCACCGTTTGCGCCGTAGCCGTAACGGTAGCCGCCGCCCTGTTCCCTTTCTTTCATAATCGTATCGTAGGCTTCCTGGACTTCCTTGAACCTCTCTTCTGCCAGATCGGCCAACGGGTTGTTCACATTGGCATCCGGATGGTATTTTCTCGTCAGCTCCCGGTATGCACTTTTTATCTCATCGTCTGACGCATTTTGGGATACCCCTAATACTTCATATGGATTTTTCGTCATATCGCTTTATTCCTTCGCTTCCTTCTTTTGTTGCTGAACCTTTTTATAGCGGTTCCAGACTCCATCATATAATATATTGCGCAAAATGTCTATATCTAATAGGCATGGCAGCTGCTCAAATCCGGCACAGCACTCCGCAATCATCATCTGGAGAATCTGAAGGCACCTGTCTTCATACTCTGCATGTGCGGCCGCTTCTTTCAGCGGATTATAGCATCCTTCCCGCCTGTCTTTGTCCAAATCTTCGTATGCGTCCATGATGTATATGAATTTGCCGAGATAGAACCCCACGGTCCTGAGCCGGTCTTCCCAGTGGTCCTTCCGGTACACGAGAAGCTCCGACATGAGCCTGCCGAAACACCCGGCCGGTATATCAATATCCGTGACGCCTTCCTTCTCACAGGCCGCCAGCTCCTTCAGCGACCGGCAGATTGCCCTGCTCTGCCTCGGATACTTCTTAATAATCTGCCTGACCTTGCGGTGGAGCATATAGGTTCCGGCAAATCCGCCAATCTTCTTTTCATCGACCCAGTCATCTTTCATATGAAAATAAGCAAGTACCATATTCATATCTGCGGCATATGCTGTATATTCATTCACCAGCATATCTTGCTTCTTCACCGGATGCACCTTGCACGAACACGTCATATGCCTTGTTTCTGCCTCGTAAAGCGAGGTCAGCAGCACTACCGCAAACGTCATATCATATGTGAGCGTCATCTGCCCGAGAAACCCATACCGCTCTTTGAGCGTATGGCAGAGTCCACAGTAATAGGACTTATACTTTCTGAAATCCTTCACCTTCAGCTCAGGCTCATAAATAGTTACATATCCAAACATCGTCTTTCTCTTCCTTTAAGCTTATAATAGGCTGACAGCAATGCCGTCAGCCTATTATATCACATAATCTGCCCTTTTTTACAACTGTTTCTTATCAAACAGGACAATTCCTGCCAGCACTGCTGCCACCATCAGCGCCGCGGCAACTGCAGCCGCCGGCAGAAACTCCTTTGCCTTCAGCGTCCCGTCTATAAGGGACATGTTCTCCGAGGCCAGCCTGACCGGACTGTATCTGCTGATGCCGTGCAGCATCGACATCAGCATTCCGGCAAGCACCACCACGCCCGCAAGCAGCAGGCCGCCCGCATAGCTCTTCGACATCGTGCTGCCCAGCAATACCATGCTAAGGAGCAGAAGGCCGAACAGCCAGGCGAAGAATATGGCAGGGCCAAGTTCCGGCACGGTTGTTTTGTCCCAGAACAGGAAGCTGTAGAAAAATGTAACTGCAAAGGCAAGATAATAACCTATGCTCCACAGCAAGGCCACACCGGTAAATTTAGACAGCCAGACTGCCTTTCTCTTCAGCCCTTTCGTCAATACCGGCAGGAGCGTCCCTCTTCCCAGCTCTTGAGATACCACGCCGCTTGACATGATGACCATTACGACAAGGCCGATCTGGGGCACGTTTTTAAAGAACTGCGTCCATGCGTCCGCAATGACAGGTTCCGGTATGTCCATACGCATCCCCGCAGGCAGAAAACTCTCCACGAGTTGAGGGAGATACTTTGCTGATATCGGATTCATAAACCCGAGCAGAAGAAATACGAGCAATATGATAAGCAGCTTATAAGAGCGAAAATATTCCATAAATTCCTTTTTCGTAAATGCTATATATCCCTTCATTTCACTGCCTCCATAAATAGATTTTCCAGCGACGGTTCCCGAATTTCCAGCTTTTCTACCGCTATCTGCCCGTCGGCCAGCATGTGCAGCAGCCGGTGCTGGACGGTATAGATATCCTTGGCATGGATGACGAGAGACACTTTGTTCTGCCGGCTTACCTTAACGCCTTCCAGCTTCTTCAGCAGTCCCTGCATGTCATCCGGACGGCGCAGCTCCACGATCATAGTGTCTATCAAATGCCGCGTCTTAAGCTCTTCCAGGTTTCCGTCCTGTATGATGATGCCGTCGTTAAGAATCGCGACCGAATCGCAGATGCGCTCTACGTCTGACAGGATATGGGTGGAAAAGATAACCGTAGTCTTTTCTTTTACCTGTTCCAATATATCCAGTATCTCTTTCCGCCCGACAGGATCAAGTGCCGATGTAGGCTCGTCGCATATAAGAAGCCTCGGGCTGTTCAACAGCGCCTGGGCGATGCCAAGCCTTTGCTTCATCCCCCGGGAGAATCCTCCTATCCTCTTCTTCCTGCTCTCTTTCAGCCCGGATAGTTCCAACAGTTCGCCACTCTTTTCTTTTATCTGCGAGAGATCCATCCCGGATATCCTGCCGCACAGCCTCAGATACTCTTCCGGCGTCATAAACCCATAGAATTCGGGAACATCGGGGAGATAGCCCACATAACGGTTTGTCTTCGTCTCCCCATACTTCACCCTCTCGCCGCACACATACACCTCCCCTGCATCCTGTGCAAGCAGTCCGAGGATGATTCTCATAGTCGTCGTCTTCCCTGCACCGTTCTGCCCGATCAGCCCATATACGGAATGCCGGGGGACAGCGAGTTCGACCCCTCTCAGCACTTCATTCTGTCCAAAGCGTTTTTTAACCCCCTGTACTACTAATGTATCCATCTATGAATCCTCCCGTCCGAACACGAAATATGCAACCGGACCGATAATCTGTACAAAGAGCACTACGATGACCCACAGCACCCTGTTTCCGATTTTATAACGGGGGTGCCTCAGCACATGCACGAGTGCCGTAACCGCGAGGGCAAGTTCAATGATGATAACCGGCAGCAAGACCGGCAGATATTCTCTTAATGCATCCATTCTTATATTCCTCCTATAAATTTTCAAGTTTTTCAATACATGTCCGGAACCGGAACTCTTCCTGCATATCCTGGAATACAGGATTCTGTGTAAGTGCCGCCGCAAATGATTCTTTTACGAGCTTTGAGCCTCTTGGCGTCCCCTTGTCCGCATCCACCTTGCAGAGCCAGTCTCTAATCTCGGTAAAATACGAGTCGCCGGACGCCAGTCCCCACGGAACGGGCAGCGCAACGATAATGTTCGTAAACTTCTCAACCATTCTAACTGCATTCTCCTTATCTTGGCGCATGGCATACAGCTCGGCAGCCGCCATATAAAACTGGATGGCCGTGTAAAAATGCAGCTTTTCTATGTTATACAGCTTCATCATCTCTGAGAGGCGTCTTATCGTCTCATCACAAAATTCAGCATCTTCCGTGTTCAGCATCATCATATTGACCGAGTCCTGTATCGCAAAGAGCAGATGCTGATATGCGCAGATCTGGAAGATTTCCCTGGACTTCTTTATGTCACCCATCTGCTGGTATATCGTGCCGGCCATCTCTGCATCCTGTGCCAGCGGCCTTACGTCTTCACCCAGGATGTCAAGTGCTTCCTGCGGTTTATTGCGCATAATCAATATCGTCACCTCCAGCGAGACCGTATCTTTGATCAGCGTGGCATCCGCGCTGTCCTGTTCTATTCTTCTGCATAGTTCAGATGCGCGTTCCATCACTTTGTCAGGTTCTCCCAGCAGTACCGCATGATTCAGATAGAGGAGCGCCATCTTGTAGAGAAAGGGAAAGCAGGAGTAGTATTTCTTGATCAGCTCTTCACTTCTCTTATAGGTCTCCTCCGGCTCTGAAGGGAATGCCTCCGCCAGCTCCCTGTACAGTTCTGTTATCCTCTTCTTCGTAAGCTGAGGCTCGTATCCGATCAGCCTGTCGACAGAGATATTGAAAAGAGTCGCCAGTTCCGGCAGCAGGCAGATGTCCGGGTATGTGCTGCCGGTTTCCCATTTTGATACGGAAGATTTGGACACGCCCATATATTCTGCCAGCTGCTCCTGTGTAATTCCCGTCTCCCTTCTGAATTTCATTATATTTTTCCCAAGGTTCATATTAGCCATTCTTTTTCTCCCCTTTCTTACTATTCATTATAGTATGATTATCTGCATATTCAACGGAATATGATGCAACAAAAGGAAAGAAAGTTTCCAATTTGGAAACTTTCTTTCATCGGTTCAGATTGCTCCGTATTTGATACCTCGCACTCTCTGCTTGCTCTTTCTTCGTATAGATGTAATATGTGATACTGTGGTCAAAATGCTCTCCAAAGCTCCCCATCCTGTGTGAATTTGCGCTATAGCCTCCGGAGCTTTTCGTCTTTACCGTGTATGGTATCCCATTCTCTTCCAAAATCGCCCTGGCTTTCGCATAGCGCCCGGCCTCCATCGTCATAAATACCTCTTCTTTATTCCAGAACATGTGCCGTTCCTCCTTTCAGCCACTTCTTATCTCTTTGCGGTCTCTGCTTCTGTCCTCTTCAGGGCGCGCCCGACAGCCTCTGCCAGCAACCTGGCAGACCTGGAGTTAAAGTGTACGCCGTCCACGGTCACGTCAAGGCTCCTCTTGCGTGAGAGCACATCCTTCCTTCCCGGAAACAGCAGCATGTATAGTCCGTCCGCAATCCTCCCTGCGTTCAGCTTTCCCCAGCTGCAGGTCTTGTCTTGCCGCACATGTTTTCTCTGCATCTCATAGATATCGATAAATTCCGTTTCATATGTTCTTGCCATACTCCGGATACAGCTGTTATAAGCCTCAACCTTTCCAAGAGGATAGCCTGCAAGCTGGATATAGGGAAGGCCGACAAGCACGACCTTATATCCGTTACGCTTCATCTGTCTGACAGCTTCCTCATAATATCCGGCAAATTCCCCGATATCGCTGCTGAATCTGCGGATGATATTCCTGAGCCTGTACTGCATATGCCAGAAGCGGGACCGGTTCCCCAGATAAGGAAGCAGTATATCATTCGTCCCAAGGGAGAAGATAACCGTATCCGCTTCTCTGTAGGCCTGTTTCCTCATATACCTGCAAAGCCTCCTTGCACCGCCACGCAGAGATTCGCCGTTTAACCCGAGGTTCACAAGCTGCTTCCTCTTATCGGCAAAAGGGATATAGGAATACCCCATGATTCCAAGTGTTATACTGTCACCTATACATAATATCATCCTACGGGCCTCCTTCTAGTCGAACCATTTCTTTATCTTGAACAGCCAGATTTCCACCAGTATAATCGCAATGCTGACAATAATCACCACCCCATATCCGTAAGGGCTGGAAAGTTCCGGCATACCGACGAAGTTCATGCCATACCAGCCCGCAATCAGTGAAAGCGGAAGGAATATCGTCGTGACCACCGTCAGGAATTTCATTATCTTGTTCTGCCTGATATCTATCTGCGACTCATACATCTCCCGCAGCTGGATGGAGTACTCCTGCAGCCGTCTCGTATTATCGAACAGCCGGTCCGCCCTCTTAGAATACAGATCGAATATTCTGCAGTCATCTTCTTCAAACATATGGTTCTGATTCTCTTCCAGCGTCTCGCTCACATCTGTAAGCTGCTGGTAATAGGACTGCAGTGCGAGCAGTTCTTTCCTTATGGTGAGCATCTTCTTGTCAAAATCATCGATGACGCCTTCCAGCAGCACGCCCTCCAGCTCTGAGAGCCTCTTCTCATAATTCTGGAGAAAGATTACGTCTTCCTTGACAAGATATTCCATGAGTTCAAAGAAAAAATGCGCCGTGTACGTCTTTTCCACAGTCAGCGCTTCCGCCATATGCTTTACGAGCTTATCAATTATGCCGGAATCATCCACGAGCACCAGCTTTTCCGCCGTCATGTAGAATCCGAATGTCGTGTATGTCCCGAGCAGGTCATCTTTGCGTGGAATGACGAAGGCCCCGATAACACAGCCCTTCAGAAGGTCTGCCCTGCAGTAGTGCGTATGATAGATATTCAAAAGCATTTTCTTCTGGAACTGCTTCTTGTAGTCTTCTTCATATTGCACAGATGTTATAATCTCAACCAGCGCCTCATCGTCCCCGATATCATCGTCTTCTTCTATCGGCTCTATGCCTCCATTCAGCCGGTACCGCATCCTGCCACCTCCTGTATAAACATGATTCTCTATATATCATACCACAATCCGGAAAATATAAATATAATAATAAAAACAATGCTTCGTCATGGAATTTACATATTTTACCATTTGTATACAGGCTTTTTTGTTATATGATGAATTTGGAGGTATCACTTTTATGAAAGAATACATTGATTTGAAATCATTAGATGAATGCAGGACTCTGTCAGAGGTCAGGACCATAAGCAGGCAGCTGATCGGCATCATAGTAGAAAGGGCGCAACTGGCAATCGACAGGCTTACCGACATCGATGACTGCGAAGAGGATGACATTGAACATATAATCAGAAGAGAATTCGACGCAGAAGCCGCGCGGATTGAGCTGGAGACACGTTATACATCTACCGATGTATCTCCCGAAGAGATAGAATCCATGCGGCGGGCAATTGAGAAGCTGATAGAGAGGACATAGACGAAAGCATCCGGCTGGCCGGTTATATTTAAAAATATATTAAGAAATACCTTCTCTTAAATTCATTTTTATTATTTAAAATGATAGAAACTGAGGAGGGACATAATATGAAACAAAAGCAAAGCCGCACTAAACTGACTCTGGTACTCATGATTATATATGTAATCCTTATCACATGGATTATCCTGTTTAAGATGCAGCTATCCCTGGCAGGATTCGGGCATATGCGCAGCATAAATCTTGTACCATATGGCGGTTCTGTTATCGTAAATGGGAAGGTACAGCTGTCGGAGATATTCCAGAATATACTCGTCTTCGTACCGGCAGGCATCTATCTTTGTATGCTGAAAGGACGCCTTTCCATACCTAAAAAGATACTGATGATTGCTTCTTACAGCCTTTTTCTGGAAGTTATGCAGTATGTCCTGGCAGTCGGCGCTACCGATATCACGGACCTTATCGATAATACCCTGGGCGGAACCATCGGTATCGGCATCTATGCAGGTGTCCGCAGGCTTCTGCAATCAGAAGAAAAGGCGAATAAGATATTCCATATACTGGCAGCTGTCGGAACAGCATGTCTCTGTATACTCATCTTTGTGCTCATCGTCTGTAACTTTTAGAGGAGCGATATCCTGTTGGAATCCGGCCCAATAGGATATCGCTCCTTCGTCTCTGCTTATGCATGGGGAATGTCGGTATAGTCCGCGATATCCCGGCTTGTCGTGCACAGGTCTTCTACGGTCAGGTCATGGATATCCCTGTGTCCGGTTATCCTGGCAAATGTCCGAATCTCTTCAAACATCGCCATAAAATAATTGCCAACCCGAATGGATGCCGCCTGTGCGTCAAATCTCGCCCTCAGCACTTCATCCTGTGTCGCTATCCCCGCGGGACATCTGCCGCTGCCGCAGTCTCTGAACTGCTGGCAGCCCGCTGCAACCATCGCCGCGGATGCGACCGCTACGGCTGTCGCTCCCATAGCTATCGCCTTCACGGCATCCGATGACACACGAAAGCCTCCTGTCATGACGAGGTCGATGTCGGCCCCGGCCGCATCAAGATACTTCTTAGCCCGGTGCAGCGCATAGACAGCCGGTACGCTCGTGGCATCCCGGATAACCCTGGGACTGGCGCCAGTGGCACCACCGCGGCCGTCAATCGTAATAAAGTCAGGTTCCGCATATACGCAATATTCCAGATCCTTCTCAATACGCCCTGCCGCAATCTTGATACCTATCGGGCGCCCTTCCGATGATATGCGAAGCTGTTCCACCAGCTCCTTCAGCTCTTCCTTCGTCGTGATATCTTCAAATCTGGATGGGCTGATTACGTCCCTGCCAAGCGGCTTGTCCCTCACTTTGGCAATCTCGGGCGTCACTTTATCACCCGGAAGATGGCCGCCCATCCCCGGCTTCGTCCCCTGTCCGATCTTAATCTCTATGGCGTCTGCTTCCCTCAGGTTCTTTGGCGTCACACTGTACCTGTTCGGCACATACTCGAATATGTATTTATAGGCAGCGTCCTTTTCTTCCGGAAGGATGCCTCCCTCTCCGCTGCACATCGCTGTCCGGGCCGTCGCGCTGCCTTTTGAAAGTGCAGTCTTAGCCTCTTTGGACAGCGCTCCGAACGACATGTGCGACACGTACACCGGTCCTTCCAGCACCATCGGGCGCTCCGCCTTTTTGCCTATTACAGTCTTGATACTGACTTCTTCCCCTGCGTCAAGCGGGGGCGGATTCAGCTGCGCACCCAATATCAGGATGTCATCAAATCCCGGGACCGGCATCTGCGTCCCCATCGCTTCTATGACCGGACGCCCGGAGGCGGCCATCTGCTGAATCGTCTCCATATAACGGTAAGTACATCCCACCATCCTTCCGGCCTCTTCCTCTAACTCCCGGAAGGAATCTTTCGGCTGCCTGCAGGCAGGACAGGCCTCTAGCTCCGTCAGCTTCCTCCCCTCTTTCTCTTCATCATATACGAATCCACATACGCTGCACTTGTATCTTGCCATAGACTTCCTCCTTCTCCGATGCTTTGCGGCTGTACCGCGAACATGACCGCTTCCGTGCATCAGGTGCGTCATTCTATGTCAAGTATACCACGCTTCTTCCCATTCTTCAAAGCCTCATCTGGCATGCAGCCGTATTGGTCAGCTTATATAGAGTATGTGCACATCTCCCAGTATCCTCTTCACTTCCGTCCTGAAAAAAGCTTCCGCCTCTGCCCGTACTTCCGCCCGGTAGCAGTATCTGCCTCTTCCTCTGCCGGTCATAAGCTCTTTGTCATACAGATCCGGTGCCTGGGGAAATGCGTCGCCGTTGATGGCGCGGTGTATATATGAATATGTCATGAGTATGATTTCTATAAACATCTGCTTTTTCATCTGTCCGCTCAGCCCTTCGTTCAGTTCTTCCAAAAGACCTGTATACAGCTCCCTCCACCCTTCTGTAAGCATCACAGGTGCTATCAGAAGGCCGCACGGATAGCCAGCCGCGCACATCCTGTTGACAGCGTCTATCCTTTGACGCAGGCTGGAAGTACCAAGCTCCACCTTTTGAATCAGAGGCTGCGGATTCACGCTCATGCGGAAGATAATCTTGCCCCTGTGTTCCAGATCAAGGAGCGGCTCCACCATATCGAATTTCGTCGGAAAAGTAAGCTTTCCCCTCCCTTCGTGTGCGAATCTGGATATCGTATACTCCAGATTACCCGTAATCGTATTCTCCAATATAAGGTCACTGTTGCTTCCTATCTCAAACGTCAGCGGGCTGCTGCTCTTCTCCCCTTGCCTGATCAGACGGTCCAGCATCTGTTCCCGGTTCACAAACAGCCGGAGATAGGCGCATTTGTTATAATTGCACACAAGATAGCAGTACAGGCACATGGCCGTGCAGCCGGAAGAAGTATAAGGGACAAGATAATCTGAGACTTTATGGTTCTCCACGTACTTGTGTGTTTTCCGTGTGCCGATGATGAGGTTCCGCTTCATACGGCCAAACTCAGAATTGGGCTTGTCCCTCATCTCCTGAATTGCATTATGGCTCTCGATAGGAATCCAGGGCAGGCTGCCAAACTGCTCCTTGAGCTTCTTCCCAAGGGGATAATCTAAACTGTCCGGTTTATAATATACTGCATCAAATCTCATGATTTTTCCTTTCTGTCGCTGCGAACGTGTCCTATTCCCATCCGTTTTTCTGCTCCTATTATAACCTGACTGCAGTTTTTATATCATAATTCATCTGTTCATGGTAAAATATTACTGTCCAGGGCAGGCAGCCATGGCTGCACACGAAGCAAGAGAGACGGGAAGGAGCATGGGAATGCAGGTAATATATGAAAAAGCGTTGAAAGAATATATGGTGAAAAAGCAGCTGGGGACAATCCTTGTCGAGGCCTATTCTCCAAATTCGTGAACCGGCGTGCCCGAGATAACAGCAAGATTTGCTGACAGGAAAGCATCCGTACGCCTCATAGACAGAAAAAGAGTAAGCCGCCGGATTCCCGGTGAAATCGGGGAAATCCTCGTGCTTACTCCATCTCTTCATTATGATGATATCATAATACTCGGCTTGAAACGTGTCATTGGAATCCGATATATAACCGTAGACGGGATACGGCCTTAATCATCCTCCCATCCTTCCGGCATCCAGCCGTCCGGGGGGAAGGGATTACGGTACCGGCCATCGGCCTGCTTCGGGTACATGCGCATCGTGCTGATGTGCCAGCTGCCGTCTTCATATTTCTTGAAATCATCGCAATACACCATCCATGTCTCTATCACGCTGTCGTCCTCTTTGCAGACATGATGATCCTCATACTGGAATACGCCGCGGGCATGGGTCTCATCCATGATCCATACCATAGGCTGGTGTCCCATATGCATCGTCACAAGAGCCGAATTTGTCCACTTGGACGTCTTTGCCTGAGCTGCCCTGTCATCCGTGGCAAGCCGGCCGTTATAGTAGTAATGGAAGTCCTCCGCAAACAACTCTCTTGCACATTCCTCTTTTTTCATATCCATGAGCCACCAGTAATAGTACTTCGTCTCGATTACTTTCTGGAGCTCACACAGCATATCGGGCGTATAGTTCTGTTTCCGGGCATTTTCGATGACTTCCATAAGCAAAGCCTCATCTTTCTGCTCTCCGGATATTATCTTTACTGCCATTTTTTCCACCTCTTTTTTGCCTACACGTGTACCGGGGCCGAAAACAGCCGGGCCTTATAACCTGCTACAGGCCGTATGCAGCTTCAAACCCTTCCCACATGGCATAGCTTGCCTGACGCGCCTTCACGGCATCGCCGATGACATGCACTTCCGGAACAAACTCTTTCAGGCTCTCGGAAAGCGGATCATAGTTCCTTGAACCAAGCCCGAAGAGGATATAGTCAAAACCTTTCAGCCATTCCTCCGTTCCGTCACCGCGCTGTACTTTCACATCATGGTCCGTAACTTCTAATATCTTCGTATTCACATTGATCTGTACCCCGCCCTTTTTAAGCTTACGCAGCATCGGCGCCCGGTTTGGCTCGCATACGCCCGTCAGCAGCTGAGGCAGCATCTCGACGAGCGTCACTTCCACATCGCCGATACTGGCTTCATAGCCCCTCGTAAATGCAGTCGGCCGGGCATTCGCAAGTATCGTCTCGGCGGTCTCGCACGCCACGGCACCTCCACCGAGGACGCAGACGCGTCCTTTCGGAATGACGAATCTGCCACGCAGAAAATCATGGGCCGTAAGCACCGGATACTCCTTCGTTCCTTTGATCGGAGGTACGAGAGGCCTGGCGCCTGTTGCCACGATGACAGCATCCGGGGCGAATCGCCGCACCTCCTCCACCGTCGCCTCTTTGCCAAACTCGAACCCGACCCCCGCTTTTTTGGCCCTGTAATTCAGGTGGACGAGCCACTTGGTCATCTCCTGCTTGCCGGGTGACACGACCGCCATGTTAAGCTGGCCCCCGATGTTATCGTCAGCCTCCCAGACGGTGACGTTATGCCCACGCTCCGCCGCAGTGACCGCCGCATACATTCCTCCCGGACCCGCCCCGATGATAAGCGTCTTCTTGGGCTTTTTGGCCGGTACGTCCGGAAAATCGTACTCCCGTCCTACGAGGGGATTGATATGGCAGCGGCACTGCGGGCTCTGGGCCGATCTGGTGATGCAGCTCCCGCCGCAGCTGCCGCACGGGGTGATGTCATCAAATCGGTTCTCGTAAGCCTTGCTGCACAGATCCGGGTCCGCGAGCAGCGGTCTTCCCATAGATACGCCGTCCACGATTCCTCTCTCTACGATATCGGCTGCATACCGGATATCATTGATCTTTCCTACTGCATAGACAGGGATGCCGACCACTTTCTTGATTTCAGCCGCCTCATAGATGTTCATGCCGATGCGTTTGCTCTGGCTTGGAATGATATATTCCAGCCCTTCATACTGTGTCCCTCCGGACACTTCCAGCAGATTCACTCCTGCCGCTTCAAACTTCGGTGCCAGATAAAGCATATCTTCCAGAGAGTTGCCCCCCTCTGCCCGTTCATCTCCCGAGATTCTAAGGAACACCGGATAGTCTGCGCTGACATTTCTTCTGACCTCTTCTATCACTTCGATGATAAACCTGGCCCGGTTGTCAAGGCTGCCGCCGTACTCATCCATACGTTTATTGCGAAGCGGAGACAGGAAAGCCCCGGGTAGCATGTATGCATGTGCGCAGTGCAAGGAGATCCCCCCGCATCCGGCTTCTTCCGCACGCCGTGCGGCTGCTCCAAACTGGCGTATAACCGTATGGATCTCGTCAATGCTTATGGACCGGCTCACATGGCAGTTGGCGTTCGTGTTCACAGACGGTCCAAGCGGCGGTATCTTCCGAAATCCGCAGATAGATTCTGGTCCAGGATGGATAATCTGCGGAATGAGCGTACTGCCGGCAGCACTTACCCTGTCTGCAAATTCCTTAAACTGAGGCACAAGGCTGTCTGAATCCAGGCATGTCGTATTGCCAATGTACTGGTAATTACGGTCCACTGTCACGGCATCTATGACGACATAACCAGTTCCGCCTTCCGCCCGGCGGACAAATATGTCCGCCAGCTTTTTCGGTACCGTACCGTCTTCCGCCTCATAATCCATGCTCATAGGAGCCATGCCTACCCGGTTCTTAAGTGTCAGAGAACCGACCTTAAGCGGGGAAAATAGTTTGGAATCTTTCATATCCATGTAAAAATACCTCTTTTCTTTAATTCTTCTCATGTATTCTCGGCAGCATTCTGACTGCGACAATACCGGCTGCCACACAGCCAAGCTCGATGATGGTCAGCGTCTTGATAGATGACACCGCCGCCAGCAAAGTGGCAGCCCCCTCGCTGGCTCCCCCCGCCACGGCTTCCGCCATGCGGCTTGTCACGCCGTTTGTGAACAGCGGCACGAATACGGCTACGCCAAAGGGCGCCGATATGTCACGGAACAGTCCGTATGTACCAGTACCTGATCCGGCCACCTCGTTCGACAGCCCCGACAGGGCCACTTTCATAAAGATAGTCGCATTGCCTCCCAGCCCGACACCAAGAATGCCCAGCGCTGCCGCGAAGATGGCAACCGAGGAGCCCTCTGTAAAGAAATACATGATGCCGCAGCCGATACCTGTCAGCAGCAGGGAAAAGGTAAGCACGGTCCTCGGCTCCTTCTTGTCCGCCATAGGCCCTATAATTACGGAACCGAGCGACATGCCGATATACATGATAGAAATCGCGAAGCTGGAAATGATGACATTATCCGGCTGCGTATAGCGTACAAATACGATGACGTTCGTCATGTTCGCCTGCATAAGGCCCTGGGTCAGGAAAAGTATGATGACCGGCAGGATAAAAGCCTTGCGTGCCATGAACTTCCCGTTGAAAATAGGATTGCCTGCTTTCTTCTCCACTAAGATAAGGCAGAGCAGAGATACAGCCGCAACAGCCGCAACGGAGATAAACTGCACGGAACCCCATCCGATATTCTGTCCAAAGGATGGTACGCACAGAAGCAGACTGAAGAATATGAGGACGAGGACAGAGCCGATACGGTCAAAGTCCGTGAGCTTCCTCTTCTGGAACGCAGTCTTCTTAATCATAAACATGCAGATAAAAAATACGGCTGCACAGAGCGTCACGCATACCCACATCATCACACGCCAGCCAGCCGCATTCATGATGAGGCCGCCGCACGTTGGTCCGACGACGACAGCGCCGCTTGATATGAGCATATAGACCGCAAATCCTTTTCCCGTTTCCTCCGGCGGATACTCTGTGACGATGTATGCCATGACTACCGGCGAGATTGCGGCAGTACCGATACCTACGATAAACCGGGCCGCCAGCATGAAGGCCAGTGAGGTGGCAACCGCGGTCAGAGCATTACCTGCCGTGAAGATCAGGATGCCGAGCAGCAGCGTCGTGCGCCGTCCGAGCACGTCGCCAAGCTTGCCAAGGATAGGCGCGCAGGCAGCGGTGGACATTGCCAGTGCCAGTGAAATCCATGTCGTATTACTGTAATCAATCCCGATATCCGCGACAAATGCCGGACCGAGAACGGCTGTAAATCCACCGATAAGGCTGACAAGAAGCGCGGCTATCGCAAATGGAACGAAACCCTTCTTATAGTTCGATTTGGTTGCAGTATTCATAATCTCTCTCCTTTAGCATATATAACCAGTATGTAGTACCGCTGAGGCCTTGTGCTATTCATCCTTCATATGAGGAATCACTTCCTTCAGACGGTAGCGCTTTATCGTAGTGTCTCTGTCAAATTCGTTCGTGATGCCTTTTGCATACAATCCGTCTATCTCCTCGTCCGTATAGCCCAGGTCTCTCAGGATGTCTCTGTTATCCATGCCGAACAGCGGAGCTCCTCTCCATATTTTGGAAGGATTGTTCTTAAATTTATTGATAAGTCCAAGTCCGGTAACATGCCCGAGCATCGGGTCATCCCACTCTGTAATCGTTTCTCTCGCCTTCCAGTGAGGATCGCTGATGCAGTCCTCCAGCTCATATACTCTCTGGCATGGAATCTGGTTTTCCTGCATGACAGCCTCTACTTCTTCCATCGTGTGCTCTGCGACATATTTCTCCATCGCTGCTTCCATGCGGCGTCCTACCGGAGAATCAATCAGCCATCCGGTGAATCCTTCCGGGAAATCCGGATCCCCTGAACCTGGAACCGGCAGCCCGATAACCGGGAAGCCCCGCTTACACACTTCTGCCCCTGTCATACCGATGAATATCGTTCTTTTGTCCTTACATGTATAGAAGCTGAAGAGTGCTGCCTGCCCGTCTTTATTACCGGTTCTCGGTACCTTTACGCCATCTGTGGCAAACTGCATCACCCGTCCGTCCATTATACGGGCAAGCGCCTCATACTGGGCGATATCCACAGATTCTCCTTTTCCGGTCAGAATCGTGCTCACATAGCATGCCAGCATCGCCCAGCACGTAGTCAGGCCGCAAGCAAAGTCGCTCAGGTACGGGTTGATCTTCAGCGCCTCTGTCGTCCCGTTCAGAGACATGTACCCGCTGAACGCCTGCCCCACCGCGTCATAAGAGGCACGTGTGACATAGCTTGGGTCTCCTGTCTGCCCATACCCTGACACATGTACGATAGCAATTTTAGGATTCACCTTCCAGATCTCTTCATCGGAAAGCCCAAGCCGGTCATACTGCCCGCCTTTGGAGGATTCTACCCATATATCCGCCCATTGGATCAGTTTCAGGAATATGTCGCGTCCTTCCTCTGATTTTATATCAGCTACCATGGAAAGCTGATTCCGGTGGTTCTGAGGATACCCGTACCAGCCCCGCTGGTTGTCAGGCTTCTTCGGCCCTTCAAAGTGGATGACGGTAGCACCGCATTCAGCGAGAAGCCCTCCCCCTAAAGGTCCTGCTATGTTAGACCCGCTGTCGAGTATGTTCAGCCCTGCCAGGGCACCAAACTTTGGAAAATCTTTTAGTCCAGCCATCTTTTCATTTCTCCTTTTCTCTTTGATTATTTTGTTTTGTGCATGTTCATCGTTATATTGATCTTCGGATCACGGAAGAAGTGTTCTTCGTATACGCGGAGATATCCCGTCTCAAGGATATACCATTTGCCGTCAACCTTCTCATACTTATCTGTATAGAACGCTCCGCCGTTGACGCCTGCTCCTGCATATTTGCTGCCTTCGGTAAAGATAAGCTTATCTTCCAGATACCATTTTCCGGTTGCTGTAGTATCGCTGTCTATCGTAATTTCCGGCGTATGCCCCATGTGCATGCTTATCTCCTCTTTCGGCATCGTCTTTTTGAAATAATCTGTGACCTCCTTGGGCCCGTGAAACACGAGCTTGCCATCGGAGTAGGAGGTCACGATGTTTGGTGACAATGTCGTCTCCAACTCATCCCAAAATTTGCCGTCAAGGCAGCGGAAATACTGGCCTTTCAATTTTTTAATCTCTTCAATATCTTTCAATCTCTGAATCTCTTTTTCCAATGCTTCCAATCTTTCTTCTATACTCATATCTGTCATCCTTTCTTTTTTCATTATTGTTATGACTTTGGCCTTTACAGTGACATTGCCGCCTCATATCCCTCGAATGTGGCTTCTCTTGCATCTCTGGCCGCCGCGGCATCTCCGATGACCTGCACCGGAATGCCAGACGCCTCGCACTTTGCTTTCAGCGCTTCACATGGACGGGACGTGATTCCCGTACAGATGACCGCTGCATCGCATTCCAGCGTCCCCTGGCTTACTTCCTTCGTCTTCCTGTCAGTAATCTCATAATGAACCTTTCCCGCCTCCAGGCTTGTCACAAGTGCTCCTGACATCTTGGCTATCTTGTAATGCTTGAACTCCGGATTCATGAACATCCTTCTGAGCATATTCAGTCCGGTTCCGACTCCCTTCTTCTCTATGGCAGTTACCTGGACTCCTCTGGATGCAAGCAATTCTGCGACTTCCACTCCTACGAGCCCACATCCGATTACCGCCACATGGCCGGCAGGCTTCGCCTCACCTTTGAGCACTTCATACTGGGAATATACATTCGGGCCGTCGACACCAGGTATGGCAGGCGCCACATACTCTGAGCCGGTCGCGATGATGACATGATCCGGTGCAGAATCATCTATGAGTTCCGGAGTCACAGCCGTATTCAGATGGAACTCGATGCCAAGACGGCCGATTTCCTCCGCCTCCCATTTAGCGGCAGCGGCCCAGTCCTGTTTCATCGGTGAGATGCCTGCCAGCGGGAACTGGCCCGCAAGCGCACCAGAGGCTTCATAGATAACCGGTTCATGTCCCCGTTTCTTAAGCACTTCAGCCGCAAGGAGCCCTGCCATCCCTCCGCCTGCAATCATAACCTTCTTTGGCGTGTCCGTCTTCGGAAGTCCCTTATACTCGAGGCAGAGCATAGGATTCCTCGTACAGGTGATGTGCTTCATCTTCGGATTGATAACGGCATCGTAGCACCCCTGGACGCATCCGATACAGTGTCTTATCAGTTCTTCCCTCCCTTCTCGTACTTTCGTAACCCACTCGGGGTCAACGAGCTGTGCCCGCCCGATGGCTACAAGATCAAACTTGCCTTCTTCAATCACTTTATTAGCCATCTCTCCGGTATCGATGCGGCCGACGCCTACTACAGGAATCTTAATCTGCTTCTTTATATTGTAGATATTCTCTATATTGAAGCCATGTGGCAGATTGAATGGAGGAACCTCATATACAGTTGCAAAGGACATGGCATTTCCACGCGAGATATCTGCCACATCTACGCCAAGATCTGCACTTCTATTGATAAACTCGACGATCTCCTCCTCTGTCATGTTCTCTTCCATCAGCTCGTCGATGCAGCCGACACGCATGAAGAACGGCATATCTTCCGGTATATTCTCACGAATGGCCTTGATGACTTCAAAACAGAACCTGCAGCGGTTCTCGAAGTTTCCGCCATACTCGTCGGTCCGTTTGTTCATTCCCGGACTCAGAAATTCATGAGGCAGATAGCTGTGGGCCGCATGGAATTCTACCGCGTCAAATCCTGCCTGTACGGCCAGCTTTGCCCCTCTTCCAAATTCTTCCACAATCTCATGGATCCGCTCCACGGTAAGTGTATCCGGGGTCTCCAGCGTATTCGTTTCATCAAAGAACAATTGTGGGCTGAATCCTCCGTGCCAGAGCTGGATTCCCATCTTTCCGCCCACTTCATGTACCGCGTCGGTGAGCTTCCTGAGCTGGCTGACATGGTGGTCGTTATAGAGCCCCATGTACATGTAAGCATGAGGCGCGGGACATAAAGCGACACATTCAAATATGTTGAGTGCGCAGCCGGCTTTTGCCCTCGCTACGTGGTAGGCAATCATGTCGTCCCCTACATCGTGCTTGTTTTTTGTCATCTTCGTGTTCATGCCGGGCAATATGATTCTGTTCTTAAGTTCCAGCCCTCTGACCTTGAACGGTGAAAATAGTGCTTCGTAACCCATCTTTTAACCTCCTGATATATGTAAATTTTTTGTGTAACCCGTTTAACTCCCGCAGAGGCACTGTTCTCTTTCCAGGCATTCACTCAGGATCCTCTTCCGGTCCGCCTTTCCATTGTCCCCTCTTCTTATCGTATTGACGTACTCGAACGTGCCTGGTATCTTATACGGGGACAGATACTGGCCAAGAAATGACCGGAGCTCCTCTGCCGGAATCTTATCCGCCACTTCGACAACGGCGTGCAGCCGTCTGCCCCATTCCTCGTCTGGTATCCCGATAACAACCGCATCTATCACTTTGCGGTGCCTTACGAGTGCGGCTTCCACTTCCGCCGCATATACATTTTCCCCGCCGATGACAAGCATATCGCTGCGGCGGTCAGAAAAGTACAGATATCCCTCCTCGTCCACATATCCGATATCTCCTACGCTTCGGAAGCCTCCGTCGCTCACTTCGAGCGGCTCATGGTTCATATATTCTGTGACAAAACATTCCCCCGGAGAAGTCATATATATGTCCCCCAGTTCGTATGGCGGCAGTTCCTTTCCGCTCTCGTCCCGGATAGATATCTGCCCGCCTCCCACCGGAAGTCCGACACTTCCCGGATGCTTAAGCCAGTCATCTCCCCGGATGCACGTCATCCCGATCACTTCCGTCATGGAATACATTTCGTATACCTTTTCCGGCGCCAGCAGTTCTATCCATTTCCGTTTCAGATAGGGTGCGCAGTACCCTCCTGTATGGTTCAATACTTTAATCGTTTCAAAATCCTCTTTCCGGATGCCGGGCAGCTTGCTGATGCGGTTCATAAGTGTCGGAACCATCTGTATGTATTCGATTTTGTATTCTTTGATCAGCTTTACGATATTGTCCGGACAGAGGTTGCGCGTTATCACGAGCATGTTTCCGGCAAAGAGCCCGTTGAATGCGGTTGAGTGGGGAGCACCGTGGAACAGCGGTCCTACAAGCAGCTGCCGCATTTCAAAGTCCATACCTGACATCGCGAAAAAGCTCTGGAGCATGCCGTCCGTCATTCCACTTGGCATATTCTGCCGGATGAACTTCAGCTTTCCGCTCGTCCCCCCGGACAGGGATATCATATTCGGATCGGCCTTCACGTCGGGAAGCGTCTTTTCCGGATACTGTTCCATCACTTTGTACATCTCCTTGGAAGCCACGCGGAACTTCACATCAGGTACGTCGAAGTCAGTGAAGGCTCCGGACAGGGATATGACTTCACATATCTCTGCAAGCTCTGATTCTGCCGTCTTGCTCGAGATGGGCATATAACAGGCCCCGGCTTTCCAGATAGCGTACGCGGCTATGATATGCTCGATTGAATTAGGAAACGCCACCATTACGACAGAGCCTTCTTTGATGCCAGAATCTTTCAACATCCAGGCAAGCTGGTTGGAACGGGTATGCAGCTGCTTCCATGTAATCTCCGAGACTGACTCGTCTTTGTCTATGTAGATGATGGCAGTCGTATAAGCCTTATGTTTCGAGATATACTGAAGCTGTTTCCCGGGCGTGACAAAATCCGATGTCCCCAGATTAAACTTGTTAAAAAAATCACCCATCAAGTCCATATTTCTCTCTCCTTTGGAGCAAGGTTTTGTTGATTATGACTTCATATATCTAACCCCTCCTCATTTCATTATCTATATCCTCTTAAACCCTTGCCCCTCCTTTGATATAACTTTAACATTTTCATACTGCATGACATTGGATAATAGCGTGATGAATTACAACCTCAGAGATTCACTTTTGCCAATAAAATGTAACTCAACTGCGGACAAACCATGTTATAATACTATTAAATTTGCATTAAATCTCCAATTATGCGGCATCTATCAGTAAAATATACTCAAAAAGGAGAGAAACCGATGAATGAAGCCATAAAACCGAAAGCAATCTGCGGCAGGCCTGTCCATTCTTTTTTTGCAGGAAAGGACAAATATCTGCGTCTCCAGAAGCACTGCATCAGCGATATTACACCACCTATATCGGAGAATGAATCTACTTTCATATTAGTCACGGACGGTGGCGGGACGATAACCATCAATGGCGTCACTTTCCCTATGAAACGTGGTTCTTTCGTCTGGCTGCAGTCATATCACACCTTTACGATCAAGGCGGAATCCGTCCACCCCCTCAAGCTCAGCGTATGTGTATATGATTATCCGCTGTCCTCTTTCCTGACTTTTCATGAACCTGCACCTGACACGGTAGACGCTATTATCGATGCTCCCCCCATCATCTATCTGGACGGGAACAGACTGGAAAAGATTGAGGAATTATTTTATGAGTTTGAAGAGGAAGATTCCTGCTTCGACCCTGGCAGTTCTCTTATTAAAGTGGCTATACTTGGCCAATTTTCTAATTTTTTTATCCATCACAGCCTGAAGCAGCACCGCCCGGATTGCCCTCCGGAGCGGCCGCTTGGCTGGAAAGCCGCCCTGTACATAAGCGCACATTTTGCAGAGGACATAACCGCCCAGGGTGTCGCCTCCTACTTCGGGTCGACCGCGGCGGCGCTGAACCGGGAGCTGCGTACGATCAGCGGATACAGCTTCTCCCAGTTCCTCAACCGTGTGAGGGTGAATATCGCCTCTATCGCACTGCTCTATGACGGCATGTCGCTATCCTATGTGGCCGCCCACAGCGGCTTCCCTTCCGATGTGGCTTTCTACCGTATCTTCAAAAAATATATGGGGACGACGCCAATCGAATACAGGAAGCTGCTGCTCAACGACGGTCATGGCGTGTATCGTGGAATGATTATGAATACTACGCTGATGGAAGTGCTCAACTACTCTTATTCAAGCTACTCCGAACCGGTAGATATTAAGGAGACTTCCAAAAAGCTATTCATATCAGAAAGCGTAATCCGGGATCTGGTCTACGAAAATTTCAGTTCCCATTACAAAGATCTGGCCATACTGACGCGTATCAGACATGCGGAGGCACTTCTCCTTACAACAGATCTGCCCATCGTGGATATCGCGGTTCATGTCGGATTTAACTGCAGCCGCTCCTTTACAAGAACATTTAAAAGAATATATGACATGGCCCCAAGCGAATACAGGGAAAGGAACCGTGGAGGGAAAAATCAAAATGGGAAAGAAAAATAATATCAACTACCTGCCGCTGTTCGCCAGTTCGCCTTATTATTCTAAAAAGGAATTTCAGTTTCCGATCACAGCGGTGAACAAAACAGTGGCCAATACAAGCGTCCTCAAGAACAACAGTGGTATCACCCTTCTGTACGTCAGAGGCGGACAGGGTAAGATTATAATAAACACGAGGGAGTACCCGGTCCAAAGAGGCCTGCTCATGGTCCTTGGTACATACCACTATTATCAGATACAGCCTGGCGGGATGCCGCTGGAACTCACGAAGTGCAGGCTGAGCTATGATACGTTCCTGTATATGGCGGCAAATCCGTATTACCGGCTATACGAGCTCAGGCTCAATGTAGACCCTATCTCCTGTCTGCTGGACGGCAGGATGCTGACGCGTACGGAATTGATTCTGGACGAACTCGTCGCCGTTACCGCAAAGCATAAGCACCAGGGCGGAGAGACGGAATTTTTTCTCTGTATGAAGCTGATGGGTATTATGCAGAAGACGCACAATAATGACCTGTGGAAGAAATGAGAAGCCAAATATGCCTTCCGTACGCAAAAAGCCCCGCGGCACGGTATTCACCGTGCCGCGGGGCTTTTGTGTTCTGTTATGAAACTAACCCTTCCTACAGAAGCTTCAGAAGCCAGGTGACTCCTGATATGACGCCGTTCAGGTCATCGCATTCTTCTTCCTGGCTCTTTACATAACCTTCAAACATCCGTCTTTTATCCGGATATCGTTCGGACAGTTCCTCCGTCCTTCTTCGAATCATCCTGTTGTTATAATCATTTGTCTCATCGGCTTCTGGGCTATCCTGGTACGTCAGTTCCGCAACCATCTCTACGCCTGCCTCCTGGAATATGTTCTTCCACTGCGCCTTTGTCAGATACTCATAATTCTGGTATCTCACATCTTTCTGTTCGCCCTCCAGGAAAGCCTCGTCTATCAGGATATATCCGTTGCTTCGGACGACCTTCTTCAGCTTGCCTAATGTCTCTGCCGGATCGCCCAATACGTCACCGACCGCGCCCAGAACCGCAATATCATATCCAGACAGGCTGCTGACGGACACATTGATATCCTGTACTGCAAATTCACACAGATGCTCTACGCCGAATTCCTTCGCCTTCTCTCTGGCCACTTCTATGAACTCCGGGAGCAGATCGATCCCCTTCGCTCTGACGCCCAGTTCCCTGCACAGAGATACCGTTACCGCGCCTTTTCCACAGCCCAGGTCAATCACTTGCGTCTCGCTGCTGGTCTTAATATTTTCCTTCACCAGCCGTATCATATCGGCGGGACTGCTTCCTAGCTCCCACAGATCCTGCAGCAGATACGGCAGATATGGAATCAGTTCCGTCGTCTCTGCCGTCAGCGCTCCAGCCAGCTTCTGTTCTGTAATGCTATTATCTATACTCATACGTCTTATCCTCCATCTTATATGTTGTCAGTGTCGTTAAAAGTTATACTTATCGAACTGCTATTGTTCAATAAGGCATACTGCTATGCCATGGAGGAGCCCGTGCCCTTGCCTGCCTCTAGCAGGGAGGTCTTATAACAGCCATATTTCCACCACCTTTCCTCAATTATCATGCACATCCTGCATGCCAACTTGTCTCAGTGCCATCTCCTGCATACTGCCTTAACCGGAACATGAGGCCCGCAGGCTGTCTGCAGTTAGTGTCGTCCCGCTCTTAATCATATCTGCCGGCGTTCCGGTAAATACGACCTCCCCTCCGCAGTTCCCCCCATCGGGGCCGATATCGATGATCCAGTCCGCCTGCTTCATCACATCCAGATTGTGTTCGATTACCACGAGGGTATTTCCACGGGACACGATCATATCGAACAGCTTCAGCAGATTCTGGATATCGGACATATGCAGCCCTGTCGTCGGCTCATCCATCACAATAATGCTGCCTTTTTTACTCAGGTTCTTAGCCAGCTTGATTCTCTGGCGCTCACCGCCGGACAACGTACTGAGAGGCTGGCCCAACGTCAGGTACGACAGCCCTACCTGCTGCATCACTTTCAGCCGTTTCCTGATCTTAACGTCCTCGAACACTTCCAGTGCCTGTGAAGCCGTCAGAGCCAGCAGTTCCACGATATTTTTCCCTTTGTAAGTACAGGCAAGCGCTTCTTCGTTATAGCGCACGCCGCCGCATGCCTCACACTCTGTAACGACAGGATCCATGTATGCAAGTTCTGTCACGATGACTCCCCTGCCGCCGCATACCGGGCAGCCACCTTTGGAGTTGAAGCTGAACAGCCCCTCCTCCTTGCCGCTTTCTTGTGCCAGCAGCTTACGTATCTCATCAAAGAAGCCAAGAAAGGAAGCCGGAGTGGAACGGTTCGTTGCTGTAATCGGCCCCTGGTCCACCATCACGACACCGCTTTCGTACTGTCTGGCAAATACCTTGGATATCAGCGTGCTCTTTCCCGAGCCGGCCACGCCGGTTACAACTGTCATAATACCAAGCGGTATATCCACATCTACGTTCCTTAGATTGTGGAGGCAGGCACCACGGACCGGCAGGCTGCCCGTCGGCCGGCGGGGAACCTGCTTGACCGGGAGAGACTGGCGCATCGCCTTCCCCGTCAGGGTTCCGGAATCCAGCAATTCGGGATAACTGCCGGCAAATACGATCTCTCCGCCCTCTTGTCCTGCTTGCGGCCCAACGTCAATCACATAGTCTGCGATGGATATGACATCCTTGTCGTGTTCCACCACAAGGACCGTATTTCCTTTATCGCGAAGCTGCCGAAGCAGATTGTTCATACGGTAGACGTCGCGGGGGTGCATCCCTGCACTCGGCTCATCAAAGATATAGGTCATCCCGGTCAGGCTGCTGCCCATATACCGCACAAGTTTGAGCCGCTGCGCCTCCCCTCCGGACAGGGAAGGAGTCTCGCGGTTGAGGTGGAGGTAAGGAAGCCCAATCTCTATCATTCTGTCCAGTCCTTCTATCATCGTCTGTACCAGTACGCCTACCGTAGCATCCTCTATTTCGGAAAGGACTTGCCTGAGCTGCGTCAGCTCCATCCCGCACATGTCCGCGATTGAATAGCCGTCTATTTTACAACTTAATGCTGCTTCGTTCAGCCTCTTGCCATGACAGTCAGTACACTCTATCTCAACAATCAGGTTCTGCGATTTCTCCCGGGTGTGCCTGCTCTTGCTGCTGATATCCCTGTTCAGCAGCGTTTTCGTGTATTTATGGTATAAGCCGGTCACTTTCGGATGTTCCGGCTCCCCCTTCCCATCCCGGGCGCCGTAAAGCAGCAGGTTATATTCTTCGTCCGTATACTCCTTTACCAGCTTGTCCAGATCGAACAGCCCTGACTGGGCATACTGCCTCCAATACCAGGAGCCCGGCCTGTACAGGGAATCTTTGACACATCCCTCGTTCCACGATTTTTCCATATCTAGTATAGAGGATATATCGACTTTCGTAATTCTGCCGAGTCCGGAACACGTCTTGCACATTCCGTTCGGGTCGTTAAAGGAAAAGTAGGAGGCTGTCCCTGCATAAGGCTTTCCGATTCTTGAAAAAAGCAGCCGGAGGCTGGAATACAGGCCGCTGATCGTTCCTACCGTAGAACGGGCATTCCCTCCCAGAGGGGACTGGTCTACCACCACAGAAGCCGTCAGGTTGTCGATCTGTTCTACCGCCGGCTTCGGATGCTTGGGCAGCCTTGACCGCACGAATGCCGGATAAGTGGCATTCATCTGCCGCTGCGACTCTGCCGCGATCGTATCAAATACGATACTCGATTTGCCCGAGCCGGATACTCCGGTAAATACCGTAATCTTCTCCTTTGGTATATGAAATGTAACATGCTTCAGATTATTCTGAGTAAGACCTCGCACGATAATATCCGTCGTCTGCCTCATTGGATTTTCCATTGACATTCTCTCCTTTGGACTTAAATATGCATTTCATATTCATTATAGCACAGGAAGAGAGGCCATTCCTGACATTTCTTGCAATGTTTTGTCTTTCCTCCTTGAGATAATCATACTTAATACTAAAAAACACATAAGCCAGCGCATGAGGCGCTGGCTTGGTAATAAAGCAATATAAAATTACGATTCTCTTAGAACTTTCCCGCTTTCGCGCTCTCCTCAATCCCGACCGCAACGGCTACTGTCATTCCGACCATCGGATTGTTTCCTGCTCCGATAAGCCCCATCATCTCTACGTGGGCCGGTACGGAAGAAGAACCTGCAAACTGTGCGTCAGAATGCATTCTGCCGAGCGTGTCTGTCATACCGTAAGAAGCCGGTCCTGCAGCCATGTTGTCCGGATGAAGCGTACGCCCTGTACCGCCGCCGGATGCAACTGAGAAGTATTTCTTGCCCTGCTCGATACATTCTTTCTTATATGTACCTGCAACCGGATGCTGGAAACGTGTCGGGTTTGTGGAGTTGCCTGTGATAGACACGTCAACACCCTCTTTGTGCATGATTGCGACACCTTCCCGCACATCGTTGGCTCCATAACAGTTTACTTTGGAACGAAGTCCGTCTGAATATGCAATCCGCTGTACTTCTTTCAGTTCACCTGTATAATAGTCATAATCCGTCTGCACATATGTAAATCCATTGATTCTGGAAATAATCTTAGCAGCGTCTTTCCCAAGTCCGTTCAAGATGACACGAAGCGGTTTCTGGCGGACTTTGTTCGCCTTCTCAGCGATACCGATGGCACCTTCTGCAGCCGCAAATGATTCATGGCCTGCAAGGAATGCAAAGCAGTCTGTATCTTCTTCGAGAAGCATCTTTCCCAAGTTGCCGTGCCCAAGTCCAACCTTACGCTGGTCAGCTACCGACCCTGGGATACAGAATGCCTGAAGCCCCTCTCCGATTGCCGCAGCCGCCTCCGCCGCTGTCCTGCAGCCCTTCTTGATTGCAATTGCTGCGCCTGTGATGTACGCCCAGCATGCATTTTCAAAGCAGATTGGCTGGATTCCTTTCACCTGGTTATATACATCAAGCCCGGCATCTTTCGTAATCTTTTCTGCTTCTTCAATTGAAGCAATGCCATAGCTGTTTAATACTTCATTGATTTTATCAATTCTTCTTTCATATGATTCAAATAAAGCCATTTACTTGTCCTCCTGATTTATTCTCTGTTACCGATATGTATTTGTGATAAGCAGCTATCACTCCTTACGTGGGTCTATGATCTTGGCAGCTTCCGCTACACGTCCGTACTGGCCTTTTGCCTTTTCCCAGGCATCATTCGGAGTGTCGCCGGCTTTGATAAAGTCTGTAAGCTTGCCAAGGCTTACGAACTGGTAGCCGATAATTTCGTCGTTGTCATCCAACGCGATACCTGTTACATATCCCTCTGCCATCTCAAGGTAACGAGGACCTTTTGCCAATGTACCGTACATCGTGCCGACCTGGGAACGGAGTCCTTTTCCAAGGTCTTCCAGGCCTGCTCCTACCGGAAGCCCGTCTTCTGAGAAAGCGCTCTGTGTTCTTCCGTATACGATCTGCAGGAACAATTCTCTCATAGCTGTATTGATTGCATCACAGACAAGGTCTGTGTTCAGCGCTTCTAAAATAGTCTTGCCCGGGAGGATTTCAGACGCCATTGCTGCGGAATGTGTCATTCCTGAACATCCGATAGTCTCTACGAGCGCCTCCTGGATAATGCCTTCCTTAACATTCAATGTCAGCTTGCATGTCCCCTGCTGTGGAGCACACCAGCCTACACCATGTGTCAAACCAGAGATATCTTTCACTTCTTTTGCCTGTACCCATTTTGCTTCTTCCGGAATCGGAGCTGGTCCGTGATTTGCACCTTGAGCCACTGGACACATCATTTCTACTTCATGTGAATAAATCATTTTAAAACTCCTTTCAAATATGCATCGTTATATCTTTAACACCATACTGGATTTATTTTCTCATAATTTTCGACATTCGTCAATTCACAAATTGCCTAATCAATCTCGTCCCAGAAGGCGCTATTTGTCTTATATTCCCTAATATCGCCGAAATCAAACGGCGCCGTCACCCAGGCATATCCAAGGTCATCCGGATCGTCTGCTTTATAGTTGAAATCAAACCCTATCTCGATTCCATCTGCATCGGCAAAAAAGTTTGCCCTATACACGCCGTCCCGGCTGTCTCCTTTCAGAGCGCTCTCCATCTGCGCCCGGCTCAGTTCAGAAAGAAATGAATCGTCATCCGCCTCATCCTTCATCCCTTCCAGCCATTCGTCCATAAAAGCCTTATCCGTGTTCACGATATCTTTCACTTCATAGACCGTGCCGTCCCGGAGGCTTATGTTCCTGGCCCTCAGGTTCACATAATATGTACTGCTGTCTCCCTGGTAGCTGTAATCCTGGAATATGACGCTGACGAACTCATTGTTGAGATAGCTGACCTTGTACTCTACATAGCTGACGAGGGCCGGATATTCGGAGGCCAGAACGCCCTCCTTCACGCTATCCGACGGATTCGTATATATCTTATCCACCGTTTCCATGGCGCACTCTTTCAGCGCGTCGTTGACCTTCGTCCCGACTTCTTTGTCAAGACCGTTAATCTGGGGATATTTGACCTGGAAGTCCACTATCATGGATGTCTTCTCTTCGTCGGTATACGAATACACCTTTTCCTCTGTCTCGTATTTGAAATCGCCGGCCTCATACGCCGGGACAGCCTCCAGCCCGGACAGCGCTTCTCCTTCGCCATAGCTGCCATCGAAATCATCCCAGTTATGCTCTCCCCTGTCATGGCCGTCATAGTCGTGGCTGCCATAATCATCCCCGTAATCATGTCCGTCCCTGTCGTCATAGGGCTCTTCATACACGTCAGTATGGCGTTCCTGTATATAGCTGCTGATTCCTCTCACAGCGATATATATGCCGAATATGAGAACGGCCAGGAGCAGCAGGCTTCCTATGGCAATTCCCACAATAAGAGGCGTCCTGCTCTTTCCCGCAGACAGATGTGCAGATTGGTCAATCGCAAGTTCCATAGGAAGGAACCGTATGCCGTTGACAACTTGCTCCTCCCCTGTGGCCTGAAAGCCAAAGCTGGTGTAATGTGCGACTGCACCGGGCGCTGCATGCACCGTCGCTTTGTCCACTTTAAGCACCGTTGCACAGTATGCCGTAACTGCATCACAGAGGCTTCGTCCGATTCCTCTTCCCTGGCTGTCCCGGCGCACAAAAAACAGGCTGATATGCCCATCCCGCCTGAAAGCCATGATCCCTTTCAGCCCGTTGTCCTCAAACGCGCCAAAAAAGATAAGCTCTCCGTTCCGGAACATTGGACTTATATTATCGTACTTGATATAATTCCGGAACTCTTCCACGCCTTCCGGCGTATAGGAAGGAGCCACCTCTTCCACGAACACGTTCCACACGAGGTGAAGCGCGGGCAGGAGCTCCTGTTCCTGCAGAATTCTGATATCCATATACTTTACCTCCTTATGAATGGTATCTGAGCAGTTCCTCCCTCAGCAGCGTCAGCGCCCGGACGACAGAATAATCTCTGTTCTTATCACGGCTGCCTGTAAAATAAAATTCCTCTACACGCACATTCCCTTTTACGCAGCATCCTACATAGACAAGGCCTACCGGCTTTTCTTTCGTCCCACCTCCGGGTCCCGCGATACCGGTTACGCTGAGTGCCGCATCCGCACCTGCTGCCCTTGCCGCTCCCGCAGCCATCTCATATGCCGTCTGCGGACTCACAGCCCCGTACTCCATCAACGTCTCCCTCTTCACATCAAGAATTCGTTCTTTGGCATCATTCGAATAGGTGATATATCCCTCCTTATAGACGGCAGATGCCCCTGCCACGTTCAGAAGCCGGCCGGCCAGCAGACCTCCGGTACATGACTCTGCCGTCGTCACGAGCAGATTCTTCTCCTTCAGAAGCTCGACAATCGCTTCTTCCAGCGTCACCTCCTCTTCCGTCGTATATATCTTATCCCCAAACCGTTTGAACAGTTCCTCTACCATCGGCTTCATCAGCTCTTCTGCTTCTTCCTCATTCTTCGCCCGCGCAGTCACACGGAAGTGGACTTCACCCGTCTTGGCGTAAGGAGCCAGCGTAGGGTTCGACTGTGCATCCATCAGATCAGAGACCATCGTCTCTGCCTTGCTTTCTCCGATGGAACAGATTTTAACCATCTTGGAATAGATGCCCTCCGGCTGAAGCTTGTTGAGATAGGAAGCGATATCCCGCTCGAACATTGGCTTGATTTCATTTGGAGGGCCCGGCAGCAGTATGGCGGCCTTTCCGTCCTCCTCAATAATCAATCCGGGCGCCGTGCCGTTATGATTATCCACCACGATTGCACCTTCCGGAACCATTGCCTGTTTCCAGTTGTTTGACGTTATCTGGCCGCTGTGTACCTGGCGGAAATATTCTTGTATGCGCTCTTTTGTATGGGCATCTTCTTTTATTTCCCGTCCAAATACCTTTGCGGTCACTTCCTTTGTAATGTCGTCTTTCGTCGGTCCGAGGCCGCCGCTTAAGATAACGATATCCGAACGGGAAAGCGCAAGCCTGATTGCCTCATCAAGCCTCTCCTCATTATCTCCGACCGCGCTCTGATGATAGCAGGACAGCCCGAGCAGCGCACATTTTTCCGCTAGATAAGCCGCGTTTGTATTTACGATATTGCCAAGCAGGATTTCCGTCCCTACTGATATCAGTTCTACTGTCATGTTTACATGCCTCCCTGTGTTAATACTTCCTTATTCTTTGCAACGTAATCAATCAATGACACAACCGTCAGTACTAAGGATACCCATATAAGCACAGTTCCAATCATATCGAACACCCCGCCGAGATCCGCAATCAGCAGGATGATCATAAACATCTGGGATACGGTCTTGAACTTTCCCCAGTAGCTTGCGGCTATGACGATTCCACTGTCGGAGGCGACAAGCCGGAATCCGCTGATAATGAATTCACGGGCGATGATCACGATGACAATCCACGCGTCCAGCTTGCCGAGCGGGATGAGGCATATCATCGCAGAGCAGACAAGCAGCTTGTCCGCCAGAGGGTCCATAAACTTTCCGAAGTTTGTCACAAGGTTCCTCGCCCTGGCAATCTTTCCGTCCAGCAAGTCAGTGAGGCTTGCAACGCAAAAAAGCACCAGTGCAATCCACTTGTTGGCGGCCCCGCCTATATCTGTCAGCATAAAGAGGACAAAAAACGGAACCATAATTATTCTGAGTACAGTCAGCTTATTTGGTAAATTCATGATATCAACTCTCCTATCAAATCATATTCTGAAGCACCGGTCACTTCCGCCATGGCAAAGTCTCCGGACATCAGTTCTTCTTCCGTATTGATAAATATAAGCCCATCGACACCCGGGGCATCCTTATACGTCCTTCCGACGTATGCATTCTCATCGGCGACCTTGCCCTCTATCATGACGAGAACCTTCCTGCCGACCATCGCGTCTGCCTGTTCAAATACGATATCCTGCTGAAGCTCCATCAGTTCCGCCTGCCGGTCTGCCTTCCTCTCTTCCGGAATCTGGTCCGGCATTGCGGCAGCGGGCGTATCTTCTTCCGGCGAATACGTAAATACACCGAGCCGCTCAAATTCCATCTCATCTACGAATTCCATCAATTCCTCATGCTGTGCATCCGTCTCTCCAGGAAATCCTGTGATGAGCGTCGTCCTTAGCGCGATGTCCGGGATTTCTTCCCTCAGCGTTTCGATGACCTCCCTTAGCTGCTTCTTGCTCGTACGCCTTCCCATGCGCCTTAATATCTCATCGTTGGCATGCTGGATTGGAAGATCCAGATAGTGGCAGATTTTCTTTTCTTCTTTTATCACCTGTACGAGCTCGTCATAGATTTCTTCCGGATAGCAGTACAGGATCCGTATCCACCGCAGCCCCTCAATCTTGCACAGTTCCCTGAGCAGCTGGTGGAGAGACTTTTCGCCGTATATATCCTTACCGTAAAGCGTCGTCTCCTGGGCCACGAGAATAAGCTCTTTCACTCCCTGTCCGGCCAGCTCTTCCGCCTCTTTCACCAGACGTTCCATCGGGACGCTGCGGAAATTGCCCCTTATCTTCGGTATGATGCAGTAGGTACAGTGCTTGTCGCACCCTTCCGCTATCTTAAGGTAGGCATAATGTCCTCCGGTCGTAACGAGACGCTTCGCATCTACAAGAGGAAGGGCGTCTATGTCCTCCATCTCCATGCATGGATGTCCTTCCAGCGCTTCCTTCACAGCCTCTGCTATCTTATCATAAGAGGCCGTGCCTAGTACCGCGTCCACTTCCGGTATCTCTTCCACAATCTCCTTCTGGTAACGCTGCGCCATACAGCCGGTGACGATAAGCGCCTTCAGCCTTCCTGTCTCCTTATACTGCGCCGCTTCAAGTATCGTCTGGATGCTCTCCTCTTTTGCATCATGGATGAAGCAGCACGTATTTACGACGATGACGTCCGCTTCCGCCTCATCGTCCACAATCTGATATCCCTCCCTGTCCAGAAGCCCCAGCATCACTTCTGAATCTACGAGATTCTTGTCACAGCCGAGAGAAATAAACAATATGTTCATAGATCGATCTCCTCATTGATAGTCAGAAAGGCAGATACCGCCCGGGCACCTGCCTCATCTTTCTCTTTCCTTAGTTGTCATCCTCTTCGCCGACAACGGTAATCTTTCCGCAGTTCAGCTCGTCAATTGCGACAGAGAGAGGTTTCTCTCCATTCTTCGTATTTACAAGCGGCATAGAGCCGTCGATGATCTCTCTTGCCCGCTTTGCCGTAGCCATGACGATAGAATAACGGCTGTTGACTATCTTTGTCTCGCCTTCTTCTACATCTTTGTTGACCACTTTCATTAAATCTGTGTAAGATGGATGTAACATACACTATTCTCCTTTCAGCTCTTCCTTCATATGCTCTATAAATGCTGCATTACGGGAACTTCTCATATGTTCCCCTCTGATAATCTCATGTACATCTTCCACGCATATGTCCAGCTTGTCGTTCACGATAAGATAATCATACTTATCCATGCCTTCCGCCTCTTCACCTGCACGTTTCAGACGGGACTCGATGACCTCCATCGTCTCTGTACCCCTTCCGACGAGGCGCCTCTTAAGCTCCTCCACAGACGGCGGCGTGACGAACAGAAGCAAGGTGTCCGGCATCTTCTCCTTCACCTTGAGCGCTCCCTGTATCTCGATTTCAAGTATCACATCTTTCCCGGCCTTAAGCTGTCCTTCCACATATGCCTTCGGTGTTCCGTAATAGTTATTTACGTAACTAGCATACTCTATCAACTCGTCTTGTGCAATCATTTTTTCAAATTCTTCTTTTGTTTTGAAGAAATATTCCCGCCCGTCGGCTTCGCCCGGGCGCGGGGCTCTCGTAGTGGCTGAAACAGACAGGGCATAGCAGCCATACTTCTTCAGCAGCTCTTTCATGATCGTCCCCTTGCCGGCCCCGGAAAACCCGGATACCACGGTGAGGATTCCTTTCTTATTCATAGATTACTACCTCTCTACTCGATATTCTGGATCTGCTCCCGGACTTTTTCTATCTCTGTCTTCAGATCGATGGCACGGTTAGAAACCTCCAGGTCGTTCGCTTTTGAGAGAATCGTATTCGCCTCACGGTTCATCTCCTGGGCGATAAAGTCCAGCTTGCGCCCTATCCCCGCCTCGTCCGACTTCAGCGTCTCCTTCATGTGTTCGATATGGCTTTTCAACCTGACTATTTCCTCGTCCGTGCATATCTTATCAGCAAATATAACGACTTCAGCAGCGATACGGCCTTCGTCCATCTGGGCATCCTCCAGCAGCTCCTTGACCTTCTCCTCCAGCTTCTGCCGGTATTCAGCCACAATCTCAGGAGAGCGTTCCTCTATGTATGCGACAAGCCCAAGCATCCCGTCCAGCTTGCTTACGATATCCTGCTGCAGATTCTCCCCTTCCAGCGTGCGGGTCTCTACGAACTGCTTTATGGCGCCGTCAAGAGCCTGCTTCAATCCATTCCATAGCTCCTCTTCATCGACAGCCTGCTCCTCCATCGTAAGCACTTCCGGATAACGTGATAATGTGGATACGCGGATGTCATTCTCCAGCGAAAAAGCCTCCTCCATCTGTTTGAAATATGTGAGGTATTCGCCTGCCAGCGTCTCATTATACTTCAGCGCAACCTGGCTCTCCGAAGCATCTTCATATGTGATAAACAGGTCTACCTTGCCCCTCAGTATCGATTTCTTGAGGAGGCCGCGTATGGAAGTCTCAAAAAAATTCAGTTTCTTCGGCATCCGGATATTCATGTCCAGATAACGGTGGTTCACACCTTTCATCTCGACGGCGAACCTGCGCTCCCCTTCCATAATCTCGCAGCGCCCGAAACCTGTCATACTCTTAATCATGATATAAACCTCTTTTTTATATGTCGTATTGTCCTCTGCTTAATCTTTGTAACAATCATCGTTAATTATAATCCATTTGCAAAATTCCGTCAATTGTTTCCTTGCCTGTATTTGCCAAGTCCTGTATAATCATCTTAGTGTCTGCCTGCGGGGCAGCAAATCCCCGTACCGCAGAAACATAACCGATGAAGGAAAGGAAGGATTGACATGGCTTTTGACGGAATAACGATTGCCGCTTTAGTAAAAGAACTAGGCGAGAACCTGACAGACGGACGCATAGCCAAGATAACCCAGCCGGAAAGCGATGAGCTGCTGCTCACGGTAAAGACTCCTGCCGGACAGCGAAGGCTTTACATCTCTGCCAGCGCCTCTCTTCCACTTATATATCTTACGGCCGACAACAAACCGAGTCCTATGACTGCCCCCGGCTTCTGCATGCTGCTCAGAAAGCATATCGGAGGAGGAAGGATAACTGCTGTATCACAGCCAAAGCTGGAGCGCATTATCCATATTGATATCGAGCATCTGGACGAACTCGGCGACCTGTGCAAAAAGACGCTCATAGTAGAAATCATGGGAAAGCACAGCAACATCATCTTCTGCGACGACAAAGGCATGATAATAGACAGCATCAAGCATGTGTCCGCACAGATGAGTTCCGTGCGTGAAGTATTGCCGGGACGCCGGTATTTTATACCGGACACGATGGAAAAGCAGGATCCTCTGGATACGGATAAGACCTCCTTTGCCACCTTATTAAAGTGCAGGCCGGCACCAATCGGAAAGGCGCTCTATCTATGCTTTACCGGTATCAGCCCCGTTGCGGCGGAAGAAGTGTGCCATCTGGCCGGACTGGACTCGTCCATGACCGCCAGAGACTTGTCCGATGATATGATGACACACCTGTACCGGCAGTTCAGCTATTATTTTGAGCAAGTGCAAAACGGAACCTTTGCACCGGCCATCTATTACAGCGGCAGTGATCCGAAGGACTTCTCCGCCCTTCCGCTCAGCCATTACGGAGCATACCGGCGGCAGGAATACTCCTCTGTCTCTGAACTGCTTGGCACCTTTTATGCAGCCAAAAATGCGATGACCCGCATCCGGCAGAAGTCAGCAGATCTGCGACACGTCGTCCAGACGGCGCTGGAGCGCAGCCGCAAGAAGTATGATCTGCAGCAGCGGCAGTTAAGAGATACGGAAAACCGCGATAAGTTCAAAGTATATGGCGAGCTGATCAACACGTACGGTTATCATCTGCCAAAGGACGCTTCTGAGCTTACCGCTCTCAACTACTACACGAACGAAGATGTGACCATTCCGCTGGATAAGAATCTCACCCCTCAGGAAAATGCCCAGAAGTATTTTAACAAGTACAATAAGCAGAAGCGTACGTTTGAAGCTTTGAGCGGACTCATAAAAGAGACCGCGGATGACATAAGATACCTGGAATCCATCAGCAATTCCCTCGATATCGCGCAAAATGAGGATGACCTGCTGCAAATCAAAGAGGAATTGACCCAGTCCGGTTATATACGCAGGAAATATACGAAAAAGAAAGTCAGGCTGACGAGCAGGCCTCTGCACTACGTCTCAAGCGACGGCTTCCACATGTATGTAGGGAAAAACAATCTTCAGAACGAAGAGCTGACCTTCCACTTTGCGGACGGGAACGACTGGTGGTTCCACGCCAAAGGCGCCCCAGGCTCCCATGTCATCGTGAAAAGCGGCGGGAATGAACTTCCCGACACTACGTTTGAAGAGGCGGGCAGGCTGGCTGCGTATTACTCCAAAAACCGCGGAAGCGATAAGGTGGAGATTGATTATATAGAAAAGAAACATGTCAAAAAGCCAAATGGAGCAAAGCCGGGCTTCGTAATATATTACACGAACTATTCCCTAGTGATAGATTCCGATATCTCTGCGATTGAGGAAGTGGATTAAATAAGGTCAGAACGTTCATGCATTTTTTCTCTGATGTACGGAAAGGCCGATATATAGCAGGAACCATCCGATACAATGAGCCAAAAGTATAAAAATATCTTTTACCACCACCGCCCCGCTGCCGGTCGATACGTCCATTATGCCCTCGAAAGTCGCCTGCGAGGGGACAAGGTAGAAGACCGCAGATAGAAGCGGCTGACGGATTCCCACAAGAAAACGTAAAATTGGTACAGCCATAAAGAATATCATAACGATTTTGATATAAACTACGCCAACCATCAGCCCGCTGGAGGTTCTTCCGATGAATAAGCCTATCAGTGCGGCCACAAATGCGGAAAGGACAATGAGCACCAGCATAAGAGCCGCATTTTTTAAAGTTAGCCGGAAGCAGATACAAACCGTAATAACGGAGGACAGGCACCCGCAGATAAAGCCGACAGAGAGCTTCTGCAAGATATATCGGCTGTGGGACATTGGCAATATCTCGTTGATACATGCAACGCCGTCCTCCTTTTCAGAAATCATGTTCATAGCGTTAAAGGTGCATCCCATAAACATTGCGACAATCAATGTAACAGCAATAAACATATCTTGAAATCCAGCCATCACATCGGGCCGTTCTAATATATGGACCTCTGTCTGCCCGGCGGCTTGTCGCTGTTCGTATAGGTCCGGGAGTGTATCCGCCGTTTGGCGGAATATATCCAGCTCGTCGCCGGATAGCATCGTTTTTATGCCGCTTCCATCCGCTTTTACACCGATTAGATTTGTAGACGGCTCTATGACCGCCTCGGTCAGTTCTTCCATCGTTTGATATACCGTCACCGGGCCATACCGTTCCAGCCATGAAACTGTTTGCGTCGGCAAACCGCCTTGCAGAACTCCAAAATGTAACTCCCCCAGCGTAGTGAAGTCAATTGTGCCGACAAAGTTCAAAGCGGCCGCAACGACAATGGGCAATAAAAAGGTCATCAGACAAAACTTGTCACGCAGCACGCTTTTCAGTTGGTAGCGTAATCCTTTCATATTCAGCTCTCCTTTCCCATTTCCCTGCGGAACGCGCACTGTACGCCCGCAAATAATACCGCGATTGCAGCCAGACACCCCAGATAGTAGACATGGCTATCTGTGGGAGTTCCAAAGTAAGCATTTTTCAGGCCCATATACATATGAAAGAACGGATGATATTGTATCCAATCCAGCTTTACCGCTGTATTAGCAGACAAAAACACCGGGGTAGCCACAAAAATCGCAATCAGAAGGTAAGCCAATGTAAACTGTCGGAAATCTTTCAAAAGCAGGGCGCAGGCCAGCCCGATCAAGGCCATGACCAAGGACAGGAGCGCCGTTTGATACAGCACCGCTGGCAATATGGCTGCGGTCTCCAATCGTCCAACATTCAGCACAGTAAGAAGTACTGCAAAGACAAGATCCGACAGCAGGAAGATTGCCAGCTTAGACAGGACAAACAGATTCTTACTCAAGGGCACAATAGCATGGACACGGATAACTCCCATGTCTTTTTCCTTGAACAGCACAGCGGCAATCCCTAAAAATCCAACAGCGGCAATTTCAAAAAACAGCAGTTCACAGGTTATCTCTTTCCTCGCCTTTTGTTCCGGCGTATTAGAGCCAATCACCTCTGCGCTGTAATTCCCTGACGGCTGCAGGAGAGAAAGCGCGTAGTCGGTACGGTGACGGTCTGCATGTTCTGATGCTTCACAGAGTATAAGCTGTGGCTCCCCGGCGCTGGCATCTATGCCCACGCCATCGGTATCTTCGAGCAAGATCGTGTCAAGCGCTTCTTTTGATGAGACTCTCTGAACGAGCGTAGATACTGTTGTCTGCGTTCCGACAGGGTCATACAGGTACACATTGTAAGCTTCCGCTTCCATGAATTTGATATATCCAAAGTTCACGTACAAGGTGTAAAGGACCAAAAATCCCAATGACATGAGGAAAAACTTCCCGGAAACCATCATCCGGCAATCTTTTTTGAACAGGGAACAAAAGCTTTTCCACATTAAGACAGCCCCCTTCCCGTATATTTGATAAAAATATCCTCCAGCGTCGGCTCCTGTGAATGGACGCTGATAATCTCGTCATGTGCAAAGGGAATACCCGCCTCTAATTCCGAGGCCTCTATCGTCTGCTCTTCTCTCCTCCCCCGGTACAGATAGTCAATCCTCACGCGGTGATTGCTGTTCTGCTCTTTCAGGCTCTTGGGCGTATCCAGTGCCATGATATTGCCATTGGACAGAAAGGCCACCCTGTCACACAGCAGATCGGCATCCAGCATATTGTGGGTAGTCAAAAATACCGTTGTCCCTTTCCTGCGTTCTTCCTCAATGATTCTGCGGAATAAAACAGCACCGGACGGGTCAAGCCCACTGGTCGGTTCGTCCAGGAACAGCAGCCTGGGATTGCTGATCAGTGCCCGTGCCATGCTTGCCCGCTGCCGCATACCCTTTGAGTAGGACGAAACAGGCTTTTTCAAGAAGTCCGGCTTAAATTCCAATTCATCCAATACTTCCTCGATGCTGCGCACCTGCTCTTTCGGATAGAAAGAAGAAAAATATCTGAGATTGTCAACGGCGCTCAAATTGGCATACAGATATGGAAACTCAAACAATACTCCAATTTTCCGAAAAAACTCCTGCGTATGTGCCGCAGAAATGTCCTGCCCGAACAGGGATACCTTGCCAGCCTGCCCTTTCAAGATTCCGGTCAGGATTTTTTGGGTCGTTGACTTCCCGGAGCCATTCGGTCCCAGAAAGCCAAAGATTTCTCCATCTTCCACGGAGAAATTCAGGCCTTGCAGCACTTGTTTGTCTTTGCCGTAGGAATACGTCAAATCTTTTACTTCAATCATTCATCCTCACCCCATTTTCCGTGCTGTTCCTTTTTCTTCTCCTGCTCCCGCTTGCTCCACCACTTCACGAACTTAATCTTCAACGGGACAGAGATTGCCAGCACCGCTACAATCACCAGACACCAGTACCACTCCAAACCTAAAAATGTCATAGAATTCCCTCCTTCGTCTGCGAGAGCCGACTGCCCTCTTATTGAGATGAATTTACGAAAATTAGGTGAAGTCGGTGTGAGCCCGGTGTGAAGCTGGCGTGAAATCGCAAAAAACAGAAATGGCCCTGCCTTTTAAGTAAATGGCAGGGGTGTTTATCAAACACATTTTTATTTGACGGATGGAATAAAAAAATAAAATTGGACGCCATTGGAACAATTTTTCACGCCGAATTCAAACTTCTGCATGGACAGAATTTGCGCGACGATGGCAAGCCCCAGTCCGGAGCCGCTGTATTTGGAATTGCTGTCCCGGTAAAATTTTGTCCACAGTTTTGGCAGGTTCTCCTCGGGAATGGGCGGACTCTGATTATAGATGGAAAAATATAGTGTCCCCGCCTGCTCCATCAAGGTCAGCTTCAAAATACCATCCGCAATGACGTTCTTTTTTGCGTTGACAATCAGATTGTCTAGCACCTGCTCCATACGGGACTTATCCGTATAGACATAGACCTTGTGCTCTGGCAGTTCGTAATGCAATTCATAGCAAGCATCCGGCACATCAATCAGCAGCCGCCCGGCGACGGTCTCCAGAAATTCCACGAAGTCAAACCGTTCCGGGTTAAGCCGCGAAGTTCCGGTTTCCAATGCGGATAAATCTAAAAGTGTTGTAATCAGTCCGCTCATTCGTTCTGTTTCCGTTATGATTATATCCGAATACTTCCGCTTTTTGCCCTCGTCACGTTCGTCCTGTAAGCCCTCGGCGTAGGCGCGGATAACGCCAAGCGGTGTTTTCATCTCATGGGAAAGCTGGTCCGCCAGTGCTTTTCGCTCGGCCAGCAGCTGCCGCTCCTGCTTCACATCTTGTTCAAGCCGCATATTAGCTGCTTCCAGTCGTGCAAGGGTCTCTTGCAGATTATCAGCCATCGTATTGATGCTGAAAGCCAGTTCCCCAAATTCGTCATTGGTGGCAATAGCGCAAGGGACGGAAAAATCCAGCTCCGCCATCTTCCGGGCCGTTTGATTGAGCTTTGAAATGGGCTTTGAAATAAATCGCCCCATTAGGAAATCGACAGCAAGAACAATGGCAAGCACAAAAAGGAACCAGACGGCAAATGAAACATCAGGCTCCATTTCCAGCCTCGTTGCAAGGATGTATGAAAGGATAAGCAACATACCGGCCAGCTTAGATACCACCAGTATCTTTTTACGGACTGTCCGCAGTGAAAAATTATCATTTAATTTCATACTGTTACCTCGAATTTATAGCCGGAGCGGATGAGGGTAACGATATGTTTCCCTTCGTTGCCTAGTTTCTGCCGCAAGGTTTTGATATGGGTGTCTACTGTCCGGGTGGTTCCCCCGAAGTCATATCCCCAGATTCTGTTCAGCAGCTGGTCGCGGGTGAATATCTGTCCCGGGTTTGCCATGAAGAGATACAGCAGTTCATATTCCTTGTGGGTTAGAGCAATCTCCTTTCCGTCTATGAATACTTTGCGGGAGGACGGCACTACCGTTATCTTTCCGAAGTTCAATGCGTCAAGAGGGGCCGAGGAAGAACGGCGGAGCAGGGCGTTTGCCTTAGCAAGCAATACTTTGGGGCTGAAAGGTTTTGTCATGTAGTCGTCGGCCCCATATTCATAGCCTTTCAGCTTATCGTTTTCACCACTTTTGGCCGTTAGCATGATAATAGGCATATTGCTCATTTCCCGTGCCATTTTGCAGACGGAAAAGCCGTCCAGATGGGGCATCATTACGTCCAGTATCATAAGATCCATCGGATTGTTTTTCAATACCATCAAGGCGTCCACACCATCGTCCGCTGTGAAGCAGGTATGTCCGCCCCGCTGCATATACGTGGCAATGATGTCCTGCATATTCTTTTCATCTTCAACAATCAATATATTCGCCATTGAAAATCACTCCTTTCCGCCTTACCGTTGCTTATAGCGTCGATCTTGCGGCTTTTTGCTGCTATGGGGATTAGCCGAATTGTAATATCTCGCCCGGAGATGCTGGTTTACGGTCAGGGCGTCTGTGTACCCTCTGTGAAATGTATATGGGTTGTCCATCTCTGCGCTGCCGATGCCTCCCCATATACATCATAGTTATAAGATAACACATTCGTCCCCTGCCTGCCAGTCAGGTTTGCGACCGAACCTCTGCCGTAGTACATGCCCTTGATGTTTCCTGATGTTCCACGTTCTATTAGCGACTCTGCGTATAAGGATTTACATCATTGATATTTCTTGCTCTGTATCTTTTTGCCCGAAATCTGCGCCATCCTTTATATCACGCCAAACAATCCATTGCTTGAAAGAAAAATACCTTAAACAAGCGTCTAATGCCACTTTTGAAAAACTAATCTAGACCATGCCTGATAACAAATAATCCTCTTTTACAAAACTACACTAAAAAGGCGTACCCGTTAAGAACAAGCCACTTCCGTGGTGTATACATTCTTGACGGGTACGCCCCTTTTATTGTTTAGAGAAGACAAAAGGATATAAGTATAAGTCTACTAATAGAGATCTTGCAAGAAAGAATCACTCAATCCAAGTGTCCTTTTCGCTATCTCAAGTTACAAATCCATCCGTCCAGTTATCCTGATTCACTTCATATGCATCAATATAAAAACAATCATCTGAAAATCGACAGAATCCTTTTTTCATCTTAAATTTCTCTTTAACTTCCTCTGCTTTTTCTCGAGAGCTATATATACCAATAATTTATGTCTCCTCTGCTTTTATATCTTCGTAAATCTCATATTCATAACTATGTTGAAGTAAGTATACTTTCATCTTGCCACACTCCTCTATTAAAACTATATTTATATAAAAAATTTACTAACTTGATGACATATTATATATAAATATAATTATTTAATATATATCAGAATCATTTAATTTCTTCCATCTGATCCTCTCTGCTGCTATCCATGTTCCTCTACTCGAATTAATATCCTCTGTTTTTAAGTTTTCCCATTCACTCCAATAAAAGGTCATATTGACTTTAATTAACGAGGCTCCATAAATTATAGCGTCATACTCTTCATCACGTGGCTCTAAATTTAGTTTTTTAATTTTATCAAATTGTACTTGTATTGTACGACAATCTGACATTTGGCTTTGAAAAATAATTTCAACTGTTCGATTCACGTTAATCGGTTGCATCGCTCTATTAACGTCAACATAGCACCCACTAACATAATTCATTTCTTTTATACAACTATCATGAAAATAACAAAATTCTTCCATCAACTCTTTTATATCTTCTTCAGTTGCTATCTCTTTGTAATTCATATCTTGCCTCCTTATTTTCTAACAGCATTATCACCACTCCAGTCCCAGTCAAGTCTATGAGGGACTTTATGGGAACCATTATCTGTATGGTTATAATCTATACCTTGCTTACCGTATAGGACTTCCTGCTGCTCTTTACCTTTGGCTTCGGCTTGATTCCATAGTATGCCTTGACCTTGTCGGCTGTTCTGGCAAGCTTTTTGCCACGCTGCTCAGGAAGCTGACTGTCCGGGGATTGTAATATCTCGCCCGGAGATACTGGTTTCCGGTCAGGGCGTCTGTGTACTCTCCGTTAAATGTATATGGGTTATCCGTCTCTGCGCTTGCCGTTGCCTCCCCATATACATCATAGCTATAAGATAACATATATATCTCTTGCTCTGTATCTTTTAGCCCGAAAGCTGCGCTATTTCTTAAATCACGCAAAACAATCCATTGCTTGAAGGCAGGGAATATGATGACCTATAAGAAAGAGACATCTGAAAACTGGATTCTCGGCGCTTGACCTCGCATAAACTATGCAGATTGTGGAAGCGGTACGGGCAGAAGCTATGATAGCCGGCACTTGGAGAAATACCTGAAACAGGCTTCAAATGCCACTTTTGAAAAACTGGCTGAGACCATGCCTGATAATAAATAATCCTCTTTCACAAAGCCAAAATAAAAGGCGCACCTGTTTAGAATTGTAATACACCAGCGAAGGTCGTTTGTTCTTGACAGGTACGCACCTTTTTTGTCTTAGTATGGACAAGAGGATTTAAAGCAAATTATGTCTACAATCTTACTTCTTTTTATCATTGACATTAATCACTTCCCAACTAAATTTTTCTTTAAAATCATCAAAACAATCTTTACATATCCAATGATATTTATCTCTTGTACAGTATCCCTCATGCAAGTCTTCTGGTGCTTCACTAAATGTATCAAAACAAAATTCACAATGATCATGGTCTCTAATTGAGCTATTAAAGTTTTGTTTTTCTAATTGGACTCCAAAAAGATATTTATCTTGACCCGTATATCTCCAATCACTCTCTAAATCATGAATATTCATAAAAACACCTCTTTTCCCTATTTAGGTACTAAAGAACCATCAGGATATAATCTATACCAGTTCCCATCATTCCCTTTATAATCCCAATGTGGTTTTATTGGTTCTGGATGATTTAGGTCTGGATGTAAAGTTTCTCCCGTCTCTGGATTATACCAATTACCCTCTCCTGAACTAGGGTCACCTTTACCTCTCCATTCCCAACCTTTACCTGGTGATTTTTGTGGATTATTTCCTGGATATTTAGGCGGATTTACTTTCTTATCAGAACCTTTTTCACTATTCTTAGACCCACTTTCCCCCTTACTCTTCTCCGCCTCTTCCCATTTCTTCTGTGCCTTCTCTACGTCCTCTTCGGACTCGCCTGCCTCTATCGGATTCATCCACCAGACGGTTACGGCTACCACTCCGCCAACTATCACATGTGCGGACCCTGACGCCCGTACGGCCCCGCTCACGACTGCTGCCTTACCGGAGTTCCACAGCAGATCCCCGACTGCTGATCCCACCAGTACGCCCGCACTTGCCCCGCCTTTCTGCTTCTTGGCTTTCTCCGCTGTCGTGCAGCTCTTTGCCTCATACCTGGCCACCAGCTTGCTGCCTATCCGTACCACGTTGCGCACCGCTTCGCCAAGGCTCATCTGGCTGCTGCGCCCACGGTTCTTCAGATATGCCGAATAGCCTCCGTATTCCGGTCCGGCATAGATGCTTCCGTATCCACTCTTCCTGTTCTGTGCCCTGCCCACCGTATAGGACTTCCTGCTGCTCTTTACCTTTGACTTCGGCTTGATTCCATAAACTCATTTTATCGCAACAATGGCTCACCGCTTATCTCTCCTATAATTTAACTGTTTTTCCTTTGTGGACTTTTATATAGCTTTAGTATTTAATCTACAATCTTTTATAATATTGATGATATCTTATTTTCCTAAAACACTTTAATTAATGGCTACCAAGTCTGTAAATAGACAATCAAACACCGTTGCCTTATTAAAGTATTTCAGTTCAGTCTCTATTCCCTTAACACCTTTTTTTGCAATATCAACTTTAATTTTTTCAATCCCCTTTTTTTCAAAAAATCTAATTATCTTACTCTCAATTTTCTCCTGTTCCTCGCCTCCCCTGTTTACTGTTATGAATTCCCAACTATTTGCATATGGGTTATATATTGTTTTTTCTTCAAATAAATAAAAAACCGGTTCTAATGCACTTACAAAGACTCTTATATCATATCTTTGATTCCCAAGTCGTTGTATTAATTCTATGTCATCATCAAGGATTCCCTGATTTTTATGTAATAATATTTTAAATTCATAACACCCAGCCTTTTCTTCTGTCCAATCTACAACACTATATCCTTTGCAAATAGCACATAAACTCTCATAAAGCTCCTTCCTATACTCGTCTTTATCATTTTTTAGACTAACTTTCCTTTTTCTAGCCAAATATTCTTTTGATTCCATATAATCTAAAGTCCCATATTTAAGTCCTATTGGATAATAATTATATATTTTCATAATTAATTTATCTATATTATCCTTCTCCAAAATCTCACCACCCTCTACTTATTTTCTATTATCTCCTTTATCAAATCTTTTATCTTTTAATAATTTCTTTGCTTTTTGTGCTGATTTATCTCCTCTTTTAGCTGCTCTCTCAATTTCTTCTTCTGTTGAATCTAACCACTCACTCGGAAATTCTCTATTGATAGCTCCTTTCTTTTTTTCTTGGATGATATCCCTTGCCTTCTTGCTTTGTGATACACTTTCCCCCCTTACTCTTCTCCCCCTATCCGGAGATTGTAATATCTTGCCCGGAGATACTGGTTTCCGGTCAGGGCATCTGTGTACTCTCCGTTAAATGTATATGGATTGTGCGTCTCTGCGCTTGCCGATGCCTTCCCATATACATCATAGCTATAAGATAACATATTCGTTCCCCGTCTGCCAGTCAGGTTTGCGACCAAACCTCTGCCGTCGTACATGTCCTTGATGTTTCCTGATGTTCCACGTTCTATCAGCAACTCTGCGAATAAGGATTTACATCATTGATATTTCTTGCTCTGTATCTTTTTGCCCGAAATCTGCGCCATCCTTTAGATTACGCCAAACAATCCATTGCTTGAAGGCAGGGAATATGATGACCTATAAGAAAGAGATATCTGAATAACTGGTTTCCTCGGTGCTTAATCTCACATAGACTATGCAGAATGTGGAAACGGTATGGGCAAAAGCTATGGTTGATAAGCAAAACCATGACGAAAAGGAGAGCGTTCTCACCTTGGAGTGATTATCAGCATGTTTGCCTGGCGAAATGAGCATTATTGGGAGATTGTTGATTTTCTCTTTTACCGATACTTGGAGAAATACCTAAAACAGGCTTCTAATGTCATTTTTAAAAAACGGATAGATACTATGCTCGATAAAAAATAATCCTCTTTTGCATAGTTTCAATAATAAGGGCGTGCCTGTCAAGAATGTATTGCGCCAACGAAGGTACCTTGTTCCTGACAGTTACGCCCATCTTATTGATTAGAATGGACAAGGAGATTTAAGCATTACTTTGGTTATTCAAATACAATTCCCAAACCACTACAAATCATATGTTTATCTTTACTATTGCATTTAAAAAATCTCCAAGCCTCGTCATCTGTTGATATATTCAAAAAACTTTCAAACGTCATACCATTAGATAAATTAATCCGAATGTCTCCTAATTGACTAATATCAACATTTAATACATAAATTCCGTTTTCATCATTCCATTGTTTTACATTTTCATCAAATAAATTATTTCCCATTCTATCCCAATCAAACTCCTCTGTCCATTGTAAATTAGAACTAGGTTCATATATGTCATTTGAAGTAAGTAAAAGCTTTTGTGTACTATTTTTTATAATTCTCCAAGGGCACTGTATATGAAGTGCATACGTACCTTTTTCTACATCATTCCCTTTATAATCTTTTACTATTATTGTTTTTCCGAAACTAATCCAACACATATCCGAAGCTCTGCCTATTTTTCTAAACGCTTGACCCTCTAGTTCCTTTATAAAACTATTCATAACATAGTCTCTCCTTATTTCCCAAACATGTCTTTAGCTAAATCTAAAATTTCTTGATAACTATATCCTTGTCCCGATATAGCATCATGAAGCTCTCGTAACTGTTCTTTATTTAAGTCTAATTTTTTTCCTATATCCCTTACTTGCTTATTTTGTTTTTTGTTATCCCGCGGAGCATTTCCATTTTGCTTTCCAACCCTTTCACTCGTTGGACTTTCATCATCCGAGGATCCAGACCCACTTTCCCCCTTACTCTTCTCCGCCTCTTCCCATTTCTTCTGTGCCTTCTCTACGTCCTCTTCGGACTCGCCTGCCTCTATCGGATTCATCCACCAGACGGTTACGGCTACCACTCCGCCAACTATCACATGTGCGGACCCTGACGCCCGTACGGCCCCGCTCACGACTGCTGCCTTACCGGAGTTCCACAGCAAATCCCCGACTGCTGATCCGACCAGTACGCCCGCACTTGCCCCGCCTTTCTGCTTCTTGGCTTTCTCCGCTGTCGTGCAGCTCTTTGCCTCATACCTGGCCACCAGCTTGCTGCCTATCCGTACCACATTGCGCACCGCTTCGCCAAGGCCCATCTGGCTGCTGCGCCCACGGTTCTTCAGATATGCCGAATAGCCTCCGTATTCCGGTCCGGCATAGATGCTTCCGTATCCGCTCTTCCTGTTCTGTGCCCTGCCCACCGTATAGGACTTCCTGCTGCTCTTTACCTTTGGCTTCGGCTTGATTCCATAGTATGCCTTGACCTTGTCGGCTGTTTTGACAATCTTTTTTGCCACGTTGCTCAGGAAGCCGTGGCCGCTTGGGTCTTTCATGTTCACCGGGTCGTTCCCAGCATAGGTGTACCGGTTCTGCGTCACAGGCTCCAGCAGCTTCCCAAGCTCGCTGTCCTCTGTCAGGAAGCTGCCTGTCCGGGGATTGTAATATCTTGCCCGGAGATACTGGTTTCCGGTCAGGGCGTCTGTGTACTCTCCGTTAAATGTATATGGGTTGTCCGTCTCTGCGCTTGCCGATGCCTCCCCATATACATCATAGCTATAAGATAACATATTCGTGCCCTGTCTGCCAGTCAGGTTTGCGACCGAACCTCTGCCATCGTACATGTAATACTCCGTCTTATTTTCTTTCTCCCTGCTCAGACGCTGGCTCCCATACTCGTATACTGCTTTGATGTTTCCTGATGTTCCGTATTCTATCAACGACTCTGCGTATTCACGATTTACGTCATTGATATACATGGTCGCCTCGTATGTATCCCAGTCTCTTTCCTCTATGCCATAGGGTATCAGTACTGTATCGTACAATGCCTCCTTCCTTTCTTCCCCTGTCTCTGGCAATGTGTCTGTCTTATCAGGCTCCGGCAGCACTTTTACCGGGTTCTTTACAATTCCTTCTTCATCCGGTTCATCGCCGAGTATATGGACATGTACCCAGCCTGTAATCTTATCCCAATAGCGATGGAGTGCGTCACTGACAGAGAGATCTGTGACAGTGAATCCCTGGGACAGGTTCTGGAAGAAGCCGTACCAGAATCCAACCTTCTCTTCGCTTTCGGATTCACCGTCCGCCAGATTCAACCTCTTGCCAGGACGCCCTGGTTCAGCGTCCTTGCCCTCCTCCTGGACGTCATCATCCATTTCCTTTTCACTTGCTATGCGGCCCTTTTTAAAGACCGGCTCATTTTCTGACACTATTTTGCGGTTCACGACAAAGATCCGGTTACCGTCTCCGTCATAAAGTGCTGATTGGAGCAGGCTTCTGTTATCTTTTACAGCACGCAGGCGGTTCTCTGTGTCATAGCTGTAAGTCAGAATCTCTTCATCCGGTCCAAGTTCCCGTATCAGGTTCCCGTCCATATCATACTCATATGTCGTTATTCCTGCCTTACTGTCACGACTTTCCAGAAGCTGGTTCACCGGGCTGAAACGGTTCTCTTTTACAGACTGTTCCAGATGCTTTCCGGCATTCTCCGCACTACGGGTGATACGCACTTTATTTCCTGCCTTATCATATCCATACGTTATCGTTTCGCTCACCGCACCAGAAGCGACTGCACTTTGAAGTTCTCCCCTTTCATTATATCCGTACTCCCACCTTGTCGTGTTGCCGTCCTGCCGGATAATTTCTATTAATATGTTACCGCTCAAATCATACAGATAGGTATATGCAGATATGACTTTTCCATTGACGTCAAGATTTTCTATACCTGTCAACTGATTCAGCTCATCATAAGTCACGACAGATTCCGTACCGTTTGGACGTTTTATATGAGTCATACAGCCTGACGTGTCATATTTGTATGATGTCTTCTCCCCACTGCGGTCTGTGACAGCAGTAAGGCGATCCAGCTTATCATACGTGTAAGCCACGCTGCTGCCATCGGGATATATGATTTCATTGATATTCCCATAATCGTCATAATGGTATAGGATGATACTTCCGTCTCCACCTTTTACACCGGTAATCCTGCCTGCATCGTCATATGTATACACAGAGCTTCCTGCCAGATTCTTCATACCTACCCTTCTGCCATCCTGGTCATAGGCAAAAAGAACTTCTCCTTCATCATCCTCAGAATATTCTTTCATTGTCAGTTCATCCAGCTTGTTATACTCATACTGTATCGTCCGGCCGGATGCTCTCTTCACCTGTGATAATCTGCCGTTATCATCGTACTTATATGATTCTTTCTGTCCAAGCGCATTCGTCTGAGCCGTCATCTGGTCGAGAAGATTATAAGCATATCTGGTGGTATACCCATTGCCGTCCGTGCGGGATACAAGATTATCCCGTCCGTCATACACATACTGAACAGATGCTGCTTCTTCTGTTCCCACACCAACCGCAGCCTCTATGAGACGGTCAGATCGGTCGTAAGCATAAGCAGCTTTCCTCCCGCTTCCGTCCGTCAGCCCGGTCAGATTGCCATTGCCGTCATAAGCAAGCCTTACTTCTCCCCCTTTTGCATCAATGATTTCCGTCAGATTACTGTTTTTATCGTATTCATAACCTGTCTTATGGCCTGCAGCATCCGTCTCTTCCTTGATACGGTTCATGGCGTCATATAGATAGTCCGTCGTCTCGCCAAGAGGGTTCGTCTCTGAAGTTTTGTTCCCCGCCTTGTCATACGTATAAGTCGTAATGCGTCTGTCTTTTTTTCCCGCACTTGGATTCTTACCGCCATATTCCTCCATGTGCTTCAGATTTCCCGCCGCATCATACGTAAGTTCTGTAACCTTTCCGGCTGGTTCTGTTACTTTCCGGATTCTGTCCAAGGCGTCATATTCATATCCGGTCTCATGTCCGAGCGGCGTCACGATGCTGTTCAGGTTACCATGCTCGTCATACGTGTAGGATGTCTTCTGATTCAGAGGATTGCTTGTCTGGGTCAGACGGTGCATCTTATCATAAGCATACTTTACGCTTCTGCCGGATTGGTCGGCCTCACGAACCAGATTGCCGGACCGGTCGTATGTATAAGTTTTCTCCCCGTTCTCCGGCGCCTTCATCTGCGTTATCCGTCCGAGCGCATCGTATGCATAGCCATAGACTGCCTTCCCTGGAAGTGTCCGCTTCACGAGCTGGTCATAGCGGTCATATTCAAAAGTAGTCACATCTCCTTCCGGCGTCCTTTCTTCCAGCACATTTCCATGTGTATCATACTTATAAGTATAGCTCCCTCCCTCCGGCATCGTCTTTTCCGTAACACGGCCCATACAGTCATAGGCATAGGATGTGACGGCCCCCTCCATATCCGTATAGGACGAAAGGCTGCCCGTACTGTCGTATAAATAGGACGTTCTGCCTCCCTCGGCTGACACAGAGGCCTGAATCCGTCCAATCTCATCATATTCCATCGTGGTAAGATTACCGTTGGCATCTGTCTGCCCGATGACATGCCCGGCCGCGTCATAATCGTACATCTCTGTGCCTCCCATTGCATCTGTAACGGTCAGCAGATTTCCCGCTTTATCATACGTATAGCTTGTCTCTCCGCCTGACGGATCCTTCTCTGTTAAGAGCCTCCCTGCCTCGTCATACGCATACTCATCAACGCGCTCTCCTTCTTCTTTCCTGATGAGCTGGCTTTTTTTATCATATGTGTAAAAGATGGACTTTCCTTCGGCATCTGTTATGGAGCTTACGTTGCCCATGACATCATAGGTATAGGAAGTCTCATTGCCATCGGATTCCGTCAGCCTGACAAGGTTGCCGTATTTGTCATAGGTATAAGCCGTCGTCTGTCCAAGCGCATCCGTCTCTGTGAGGATATGGCCGGCCACATCGTATGTATATTCGCTTTTGCCTCCGTTGTTGTCCCATTGCTTCGTCGCATTGCCGTTTATATCATAGGCGTACTCTACTGTTAGTCCTTCACTGTCCTCTTCCTTTACAATTTGGTTCAACCTGTTATATGTATATAACGTCCTGCCTCCGTCTGGTGCTTCTATGGACGTATAATTACCATTGGCATCATATGTTATCTCATAACTGCTGCCGGCGGCATTCGTCACTTTAACCGGCAGACCCTGAACATTATATTTATAAACCGTTTTTCCTCCTGACGCGTCTGTGACGGCTGTCAGCTCTTCGTTCTCGTTATATTCATAAGCCGTACGGTTCCCGAGACTGTCTGTGACAACAGATGGACGGTTGGAAACGTTATATTCCGTCTTTATCGTATTTCCGTTGCCATCCGTCTCAGAGGTGAGATTCCCGTTGCCGTCATAACTCCAGATTGTCTCTGCCCCCGTGGCATCTGTCCTCTTGACGGGACGGCCTGCTCCGTCATACTCGTAGTGCGTCTCATTTCCAAGCAGATCTGTCTCACACACGATGTTACCTGCTCCGTCATAGTCATATCTTTCCGTACCACCATTCGGATAATGGATCTTTGTCAGGCGGCCTGTAGCATCATAATTGAAGGAAGCTGTCACACCTTCCTTGTCTATCTTTGTAAGATTGCCTGCCGCATCATAAGTGCTCTTGATTAAGAGGCCATTCACTTCCGTACGCTTTATCTCCTGGCCGAACGCATCGTATTCATATGTCTCTTTCGTACCGTCCGGATATTGCTGTACGAGAAGCCTGCCATCCGACGAATATTCATATGTAATAGATGCGCCGCTTTCATCCGTGTCGGATGCTTTTTTACCGGATACGTAATCATATGTGTAATACATGCTGCTGCCCTTAGCATCTGTCTCTTTTATGACATTGCCAATTGCATCATACTCATACGTAATCGTATTTCCCGCCCCATCACTTTCGCTTGTCAGCCGGTTCCTGCTGTCATATGTCTTGTCCGCCACCTTACCTTTTGCATCCGTTTCCCTGATACAGTTGCCGTTTCCATCATATGCATACGAAAACGAACTTCCTTCTCCATCACTTCCAGATACGAGATTGCCGAGACCGTCATATACGAAAGTTGTCATATTCCCATTGGCATCTTCCGAGGCGATTGCCTGTCCATTTGCATCCAGCATATAAGTTATGGTATTTCCCTCGCCGTCTGTCTCCCGGATTATCCGCCCCTCCAGGTCGTAACCCGTCAGCACAGTATGCCCGTTCCCGTCAGTCCTTCCAGTCACTTGCCCCATAGCATTATAGGTAAATGACGTCTTGCTGCCAAGCGGGTCTGTAATGCTTTTAAGCCACGCCCCTTCATAAGCGTAACGGGTCGTATTCCCAAGTGCATCTGTCCGGGAAGTAATACGGCCTCTGCTGTCATGAGTACAAGATTCCACTTCTTTGCCTGCCTTCTTGACCGTTGTCTGATTGCCAGCTTTGTCATAGCTGTATTCCGTCTTCGTTCCGCCGTAATCCGTCTCACTAAGCAGATGATGCTCCCCGTCATACATATACGTTCTGGCAGTTCCGTCATAGAGCGTCTCTTTCGTTATATTTCCGTCGGTATCGTATGCGTAGCTAACCGCATGCCCCATTTCGTCAGTCTCCTGCACGAGCCGGTTCCCGTCATATACTTTTTTCTCTTTTGTCCCATCTGCATGGAGAACAGACGTAGTGCGGAACTGGTCGTCATATGCATAGACTGTTTTATTTCCGTTGCCATCTACAGTGACCGTCTTACCTTCATCATAGGTGAGAACCACTTCATATCCGTTGGCATCCTTCTGTCGGATGACACGGCCCTCGCTGTCATAAATATTAGTGGTAACGCAATTATCTTTTCCGTCATACCATGCAGTCATGCAGTGCATATCATCGTACTCATAACGTGTAACCGACCCACATGCGTCCGTGTAACGAATGAGGTTGTCATCATCGTCATAAGCGTAGGACAGTTTTCCCCCGTTTGGAAGTGCAATTTGAGCCACCTTGCCGTCCTCTGTCATTGCGAATCCGTATACGCTCCCGGCCGGAGACGTCACAGCGGTAAGATTATAGTTCTTATCGTAAGACAGTACAGTAGCATTGCCCTTTTCATCTGTTAACTTTGTCATGCTGCCAAAGCAGTCGAACCGCCGCACTACGTTATCTGTATCTGTTATCTCATATTCATATACCGGATACTTAACTTTACCTGTTCCAAAGTCATACTCTTTCTCTCTTGTCTTAATTCGCTTTAAATCATAATCATAGCCTTCCGGACAACTATAGACTCCTTCCTCTGTCTCGGCAAAATACAGGGAGCTGCCGTCTCCCCGTGTATATATAAGCGTACCGTCCTCCATTTTGGACAGATAATCGCCGTAAGAGAACTGCCATCCCCGTCCAAACGGGCTTATATATGAGGCACCTTTGGAGTTATAATTCCTTTCTACGGAAAACTCTCCTGCAAAGTCCGGAACAGATGCATCCGTATGTGTCAGATAAAAGTTACCTGTATTCAGATTCACAGGTTCAAATCCGAATTCACAATGAAGCCCTCTTCCCATAAGCTGAGCATCTATCTGTGCCTTTGCTTTGTCATCCAGAGGCGGAGGATTGTAAGGCTTCTCGGCGTTCTTCTTTGGATTGCGGATGAACAGCGTATTGTTAGCCGTAAGCAGCATATCCTGTATCCGGTTGTCAAAACTGATCTGGCTGAGAGGTATCCCATAATAGCTTGCGATTTTCGGCAACGTGTCATACTGCTTCACCTTATATACTGTGAATCTGTCAGATGATGATTTTCGTCCTGTCTTTCCGTTCTTTGCAGCAGAAGCCTCTATCTGGTACAAAACATTATAGTCCGGATCCACAAATGGATATACCGTCTGCCAGTTCCCCTGCTTGTCCCGGTATCTTGTGGTAGTCTTTGAAAATGCTCCTTCGAATGCTTCACTGTTCGGATATCGTTTTGTATGTCCCGCCGATACATTGGCACCATACTTTTTAGAAGTATCATTCAATTGATACGTAACTACGGATTCCGGTGTCGCAAGCCCGTCTGCAAACACACCCTGGAAGGCCAGTCTGCCGCTCATGTCACAATCAATCATGGAGCGCAGGTTCACTGTCGTCTTATCAAGGGAGTAAGCTGGGTCTACGGGATTCGGATATACCCAGTTAATCTCGATATAAGGCTTCTTGTCAGGCGTAAATGTAGGCTGGACGGAACTGTTGGAGTCCGGGGTGAAAAATGCCGCTCCCCACTGTGTCTCGTCCTGCGCCATCACCATCAGACCGTACGAAGGCGCGATACCTGCCGACCAGTCGTTCACACTTTGACGGATATCAAAGTTCTTCCAACCATTTCCTGCTCTTACCGTGGCATTTTCTCCGGCAATTTCCCTGCCGATACCGACAGAATTCTCCCATGAGATTGAAGCAGGGGTCCAGTTCTGTTTCAGCCGATAACAGGCATAAGTAGCGGAACTTGCATAGGCAGAATACTCATACATGTGAAGATACGCACTCTGTACAACCGCCTCCTCCGGTATGAGCTTCTTCATATTATAGTTGAGCTGGAAGAACATCCGTGTCTTGCCCAGATCACCACCCTTTACTCCCGTTACCGCTTCACTGGCATATCCTACGTATCCAAACGCAGAAGCTGCATACTTACCCGTCTTGCTCGTAGTTGTCACGACGGACAGCTTTTCAGCAGGAATTGTGATGGTAGGGTCTATCTTGACCGGATATACCCTATCTTCAGATGCCAGCCATTCTTCATCTCCTGTCACTGTAAGGACATATCGTCCGCCGGTTTCCTCAAGCTCCATTACGACTCCTGCACTTCCAGACCCGGACGCATCAGTCATTAACGGCGCCGTAAGGTAAAAAAGCACTTCCCTGTCCGGCGCTTTAACTCCTCGTTTCCAGACAGCTATTACGTTGTTTTCCAGCGTAGCTTCATATTCTTCTGCCGAGAAAGCATAGGAAAAACTATGACGTGCTTCTTTTTCTCTCAGGATAATATCTTCCTTTACATTGTCACCTCTTACGGTATACTGTATATCTACGTTCTCCGACACATCATTGTATAAGACTGCATTCCCCAGAACAGACGGCCTGCTATAGTCTCCATCCTGCGGAAGAAGCTCTAACTGTTCTCCATTCCCCGCCGTAAGTACAATCCCATTATTCTCTGTCATTTTAGCCGGAAGCATGATATGCATACTGTTTGCTTTGTTCGTATAGTATGTGGCATCTGTTTGTTCTGTACCCCGGCTGCGGCGGCTCTGCTGTTTTTCTATGAGGGTATTGTCAATCTCCTTAAGCTCTCCCTTTTCATTCCGGTATAAATTCGGTTCCGTCGTGCTGATAAACTTGTAGCTGCCCGTATCCGTCTGAAAGACTTTACCATATTCAAACATTTCTACCGGGGCGCCATAACGGGCTTCCAGTTCATCCATCCGTTCATCCTCCAGTTCAGGCTGACGGATGACATCCTGTCCCTTCTTTTCGTTGCCGGGAAGTGTTTCCTCTGCTTTTCCAGCTTCGGTGTCCGCTTCCTCTTTTCTTTCGGCATGCACGTCCGGATTGTCCGGATTTTTATCCATATCCCTTCTATCACCGGCTCTGTTCTCTTCTATATATTCCTGCTGGTGTCTCTTAATCTCGTCCTTCTGCTGTTCCTCTTTCCACTCTGCCATCTCCTCCTCTGCTTTATCCCGAATCTCTCCGGCAAGTACGAGCAGATCCCAGGATAGGACAAGTGAAAGAATCATTGCAATAGCAAGGAGGCGCCTCATACATCTTCGGACACTATAATTGCTCAACTGCTTCATCATCCGCCCCTCCTTTCCTGTATTGACGGTAGACATACCGCCACAGGGCATATGTCACAGCCGCGGAAAGTACAATCCTGACAGCCAGTGCCAGCAGACCCGTCCCCATACATTTCAGCGCCACCTGTACTATCGTATATAAGGCACAGGCCGCAGCCGCTTTCGGCATGACAGCTCTAAGTCCTCTCTCGATTCCGGTAATGATATAGAGAAGCAGAATCAATGCACTTGCACGGATTGGTACCTGAATAATCATGCACATGACATCTGACGCCACCTTAATCTGTGCGTTTTCCAGACCGGTCAACCGTCCCATCGCCCATGTGAGCCCACCAACCAGCAGACTCAGCAGGAGCTGAAGGAACAGATAGCCTCCTCCCAGGTAACAAAGTCCTCTGGCAGAATTTTTGATATTTCTCTTCGGCTGTATTATAAATACCGCTGCTCCCATGAGCCCGGCTCCTGCAAGATATAGGCAGGCGACGATTATACCGGAAGACAGAGCAGACACGTCGTCTGCTATCCGGCGCAGCAGGTCATACGCCATGCAGTGGCTTCCGATACTCCAGGAAAGTATTCCTGCAGCCATACATAGTCTTTTCTTATTCATAACACATTACCCCCTCCTACGGCCCTGTTATGGATGCAGGCGCTTGTATTCCTGTAATGCATAGCTGTCCGTCATACCGGCTATAAAGTCCGTAATATTGCGTACGAGTATCTTCCTCTTCTCAAACCGGACGAATTCATCTTCAGGCAAGTCAATCTCTTCCTCCAGTCCTATCTTATCTTCAACGATAGATTGTATCTCCTCCTTCACGATGTCCATATTGCCAGACCCAAGATGGATGGCACTCTCTCTGACCGAGGCATCCTCATGCTGCAGCATATGGCTGTATATCCTCTGCAGCGTCCCCTTGTGGAGCAGCCGCGGATTCCGATAGTAATCCTGGAATAGCGCATAGATGATCTTGTTTCCGGTGTGGTCGAATCTTGCAACTTCCGCACTGGATATCACCCTCCTGTTGATGATCTGTTCCAGATATCTGCACACGTCCCAGTCGGCTTTTGACAGCGTGACGATCTCTTTGTCGATGCTGCCGTCTGCGGGCCTTTCATACTCCTCCATCCTCTCCCTGCTGTAGCAGATTGCACCATTGATAAAGTAGTGGACTATCGCCGATACCATCCTGCCTGCCATCAATTCTCTGTCAGATATGTATGTACGTTCATATGTATCGAACATGGCCTTCTCTTCCCGCAGCTCTTCCCGTATCGCATGATACTTATCCAGATCCAGATGTGCAATCAGCTCTTCCACCGTAATCAGCCCTGAGGAAATCGCATCGTCAACATCATGTCCTCTCTGGGCAATCTCGTCCGCCAGTGCTACCGCCTGTCCTTCTAGGGTGGAACAGATATAATATCCTTTCTTCCTGCTTGTGAAGCGCTCTTCCAGTTTCAGGTGCGCAACGGTCTCTTTATCGGCAAAGTCGCTGATGCTTATCTCTTCTTTCAGCTTCGTATGCTTCAATACCCCTTCCATCACCTGGCAGCTGATGTTCAATCCTTCATGGGCCACATATTTCTCTTCTAATTTGTTCAAGACACGCAGCCCCTGGTAATTATGCTTGAATCCGCCGAAACAGCCTGTCCTGCAAGCTATTCCATCATCCGGGAACTCGATGCACGGAAGCGTTCCGGATAAGATCGCCTGCAGCGTCCTCTCTCCCTGATGTCCGAACGGCGTATGCCCGAGGTCGTGCCCGAGCGCTATCGCCTCCGTCAGGTCCAGATTCAGACCAAGCGCATACGCAATGGCTTTGGCAATCTGGTTTACTTCCAGCGTATGTGTCATCCGTGTGCGGTAGTGGTCACCTTTTTGGGCACCGAATATCTGCGCTTTGTCCACCAGCCTGCGGAACGCCTTGCTGTTGACGATCCGTTCTCTGTCCCTCTGGAATGCCGCCCGGTCTCTGTCCGCCTTAATGCGATACCTTCTGACACATTCGTTCTGATGGCAGGCCAGCTCGTGCAGCTCATAAGGTATCTCCTCTTCTGTACCGGTACCGTCCTGTACAAATTCTTCCTCTTCCTTCTCTCCCTTTGCCTTACCACTGTTTATCAGCAGATCTTCAAAGGACCGGATCAATTCTGTAAAATGGTTGATCATTACATAACTGCAGCTTTCATAGTCAGCTTTCAGGTCCAGGTCTAATTTGTCCAAAAGGTTATGAATCATGTTCGAATCGTCAAGATGCAGAAGCATCTTATATGTTATCGTCATGCTTTCCTCTTTGGAATCCACCTCGCAGTAGCCCGCATACAGTTCCTGATTACAGAGTCCCCCAGTATCTTCATCGTAGCAGATCATCGCCACGATCCCGTCTGTCCCGTCTCTTTCCCTGTCGTACCTGTCCTTGAAATTATCGTAGTTCAGTCCATACAGCGCATATGTATTTTCAATTTCCCTACTATAGCTTTCCACGGCATTCTTCAGGATTGCCTCGGCCCCCTTTTTAAAATCCGCATTCTTCTTCAGTTTGATTACATACAATGTATTCTTCATCTTTCTTCTCCTTCGTCGTCTTCAGAATGTCGAGTTTCGTCCTCTAACACAAAAAAAGTCACAGAACTCGAAGTCCTGTGACTTTTTCGCCTTATCATATTGTCGAAAACTGTACCATTCCATACTAACACCGCCTGCGTGCTTTTACATATTATAACATTTATCGTAAGATTCATCCACTGCAAAATTGTAATAAGCCACGTAACCGGTACATACTACCCTTTATTACAGACGTTCAATAACGTGCGGTGCTGTCTCCGCCTGAATCCTCTTCCACAGGCTTTTGACAAAAGAAAAGCTTGCCCATACCGCAAATGCATAACCGATGACCAGATCCTTTATGACTCCGCCGCGGACTTCATCCACACCGAGGAAGTCCGGAATCATCTGAAAGGCTTCTGTCGGCGTAATCCAGTAATCAGCCTTGAGCTCCCGGTAAATGGTTATGCCTAAGGATGCACATTCAGCCGCTGCAATTGCCAGCAATGAGAATATGATACAGAGGATGATTCCCTTCTTCGATACGGTGCCTCCTGCCTTTTCATATCCCTTTACACTTCCATAAACGATAGCGTACCCTGCAAGGCCGGCGATAAACCCGAACTGGCCGATCACAATCCAAAGTGCAGAGCCGAGGACCGCTCCTAATAGAGCCCCGAGCACGCCGAGAGGAAGATGCTCTCTTCTTCTCCTGCTGCCATCGGTCTGAATCATACCTTCTGCAATCCCGGTATAGCAGCTGCCGCACAGTGGTTCGCTGTGGCTGTCAACTGCGGATATGTCAAGCTGTTCCGTCGACCCACAGACGGCACAGCAGCTGTATATCTGCAAGTCCGCACATTTTGCCGTTATATCTTCCAGCAGATGCGTCAGGTTATCCCTGTCCCACTCCTCTTGTGATGCTATATTTACAGTGACTGCATTTTTCGAGTTGTATCCTGCATAGTTTACGAAAGGATAACTCTCTTCCAGGGATTTCACATATGCCAGAAACTGATCCTTATATGTACTCCTCTCCACATCAAGGTATAACGTTATCTTGTACTGCGCACTCTGCTCCAGCGGGTTCACGATTACGGCTGCTCCATTGACAAAACCGTGTATCACATTATGATGCCGACTGACCGCAAGGCCGTCCGGCACTACCTTATCCAAATTCATATTCTTTTCCTCCTCTGTCATATGCTGCATTTATCCGGCTCTTACCTTTTCATCCCGAGCAGGTAGTCCACGAACTGCTGCGCGGTCCTTCCCGACAGTCCGCCGTGGCTCAGCTCCCACCTGTTCGCTTCAAGCAGCAGCTCATCCTCCGGCATATGGATGCCATTTCGAAGTGCAATCTGCCTGACGATCTCCTGGAATTCCTTCTTTTCCGGACGGCCGAAGTAGATGGTCACTCCGAATCTGGCCACAAGAGACAGCTTCTCCTGTACCGTATCGTTCGTGTGCAGCTCTTCATCACGGTCCGCCTTATCCTTGAACGTCTCACGGATCAAATGCCTCCGGTTGGACGTGGCGTATATGAGCACATTATCCGGCTTGCGTTCGAGACCTCCTTCGATGACGGCTTTCAGATACTTATACTCTATCTCAAATTCCTCAAAGGAGAGGTCGTCCATATAGATGATGAACTTATAATTGCGGTTCTTTATCTGTGCGATGACGTCATTCAGGTCCTGGAACTGATGCTTGTATATCTCTATCATCCTCAGACCCTGGTCATAATACTGGTTGAGGATGGCCTTGATGGATGAGGACTTGCCGGTGCCTGCGTCTCCATATAGCAGACAGTTGTTGGCACGACGCCCTTCCACGAATGCCTGCGTATTGTCTGTCAGCTTCTTTTTGGCGATATCATACCCGACAAGATCATCAAGATGGACATGGGCTATCTTTGTTATTGGCATTATCTCAGCTCCTTCCGCTGTATGTTCTATGCGGAACGCCTTGTGGAGCCCAAGCTTGCCTACGCCGAACTCCTTGTAGAACCCGGTTACTGTATGTTTAAATTCCAGGCTGCCGGATACACCGGCCAGCGCTTTCCCAAGCCCGCATATACGGCTGCTGATCCTCGTGTTGAACACGTTGCCATGCTCATCGCCAAGCCCTCTGTAATTCCGGACAAATGACAGGCAGCCTGCGCCCAGCTCCTTTTCCAGTAAGGTAAAGTCATAGTCGAACAGCTCTTTGAATATCTCAAAGTCGTGCAGGGCCGCATCGTTGATGCTGCCGTCTACTTCGCCGATAATCTCACAGGACGTGCTGTAAGCGTTTTCGTCGCTGGCAAGCAGATATGTAAGATAATCATGCCACAGGTTGCCCTCGAAGCCATGGCTGGCAGCCAGCTCCAGGAGTTCGTTCACCACATCGAACAGAAGGCTTCGCATATCTTCTTTATTGTAGTATTCATTGTCATAATTCTCCATAAGGAACGTCATATCATCAAGAATCTGCTGCTGTTCCATATGTTTGTAAAGGATTAACTCGTTCGTTCTCATCTGCTTCCTTCTCCTTGCCTAATAATTGCCGAGAATCTTAAGGCTTCGGCTTTCCTCCCTCAGGCCGCGGATTGCATTTTTTACCGCTCCGTCGCTTAAGCTGCCCTCGAAATCCACAAAAAAACGGTATTCCCACGAGCGGCCCTCTACCGGCCTGGATTCAATCTTTGTCATATTCAGGTCATTGTATATAAAATGGGACAGCAGATGATACAAGGAACCGCTCTCATGCGCAACCTCAAAGCAGATGCTGATCTTATCCGCATCCTTTCGAAATATCTTCTGGTTCGTAACGACGATGAATCTTGTAAAATTATTCTTCTCATCATTGATCCCGTCCACCAGGACAGAAAGGCCGTGTACCTTAGCAGCGTACGCGCTGCAAACCGCAGCCTGCGTACAGTCCGCGTCATCCAGAATCTTTTTGGCCGCGATTGCTGTATTCACGACACTGATCTGCTGCCAGTCGGCATGGTCATCCAGGAAGCGGGACGTCTGCATGAGCGCTTCTGCCTTGGAATAGACTCGCTGTATATCTGTAAGCTCTGTCCCCGGCAGTCCCGCCAAGGTGTGTGTTACCGGAAGGATCGTCTCCCCTACGATATAATTCTCAAATTCCACGAGCAGATCATACATCTCATTTACGGCTCCTGCCGAAGAATTCTCAATCGGAAGCACGGCATAGTCGGCAGATCCTTCTTCTATCGCCTCCATGGCATCCCGGAACGTCCTTACATGAAAGCTGTTGCAGCCTTCGCCAAAATACTGCTGCATAGCCGCCTGCCCGTACGCCCCTTCCACGCCCTGAAAGACGACACGTGCCGTGCGCTTATCAAGCGAATCCACCTCTATAAACGGCAGGCGGCCAAGGGCTCCGGCCTTCACAAGCTGCTGGTACTGCAGCTTCCTGCTCATGGACATGAGCTGCTGGTAGAGTTCTTGAATACCTTTCTTGTTAAAGTCGCTGCTGACCTTGGAGGCCACATCTGCCAGCTTATTCTTTTCCCTCTGCCGGTCGAATACCTTCTTCCCTTTCTCAATCTTGTATTCTCCGACCTGTTCGCATATATTCATGCGTCTTTCATACAGTTCCACAATCTGTGCGTCTATCCCATCCAGCTGTTCCCTCAGTTCTGATAACTCTGCCATATCCTTCTATCTCCTTCTTGCAAACTAATCTGTATTATAATATATTTCGTGCATAAAATCTACTGCCCTTTGGCATACTTACAACGTATGAAACATAATTTTCTCTCCTGTGGAACGGCAGGCTGGTGCATGGAGATTCTTTTCACCGGCCTCCATTCCTATAAAGAAAAGAATCCCACGCTGATGGGCAATACGTCTATCTGGATGTTCCCGATATATGGAATGGCCAGTTTCCTATCGCCCGTCTGCAAAGTCCTGAAAGGTAAAAGCCCGGTCCTTAGAGGAGGTGTATACACATGCTGCATTTTTATCGGAGAATATATCACCGGGTCTGTTTTACGCAGGATTGATGCCTGTCCGTGGGATTACAGCAAAGCGCCTCTGAACATTAACGGCCTCGTCCGCCTTGATTATGCGCCCCTCTGGTTCGGCGCCGGACTGCTGTTTGAAAAAATCCTGTCCAGAAGTTGAAAATCTTTCGTATTTATTATATGATATATGAAAGATTTTCAATATGGGAGGATTATGATATGAATACCAAGGAATGCATCATGACACGAAGAAGCATCCGCAGGTTCAAGCCGGAACGTGTGGATCATTCTCTGTTAGAATCTCTGATATCTACCGCATCCTATTCGCCGTCCTGGAAGAATAGTCAGATTACCCGTTATATCGCAGTCGAAGATCCTTCAATTCTTGATACTATCGCTACTCATTTTACCCCGGAATTTAATTCCAAGATTGTAAAGCAGGCACCACTGCTTATTGCAGTTACTTTTGTAAAAGGTATCTGTGGTTTTGAGCGCGACGGTTCCTTTACGACAGATAAGGGAGACCGCTGGCAGATGTTTGACGCAGGTATCGCATGCCAGTCGTTCTGTCTTGCCGCTCATGAAGCAGGGCTTGGAACGGTAATCATGGGAATCTGGGATGAGGATGGCATCAGCGGACTGCTGCATATATCCAAGGACGAGGAGCTTGCCGCCTTAATAGCCGTCGGCTGGCCTGATATCGAACCGGCTGTACCCAGAAGAAAATCTGTGCAAGAAGTATTGACATATGTATAAGGAGGTTTTTATGAGACATTTGATGAGTCCACTGGATTTCTCGGTGGAAGAGTTGGATAAACTGATGGATCTGGCTAATGATATCGAAGCCAATCCGGAAAAATATGCGCATGCATGCGAGGGGAAGAAGCTTGCCACTTTGTTCTATGAGCCAAGTACAAGAACGAGACTGAGCCATGAGGCTGCCATGCTTAATCTGGGTGGCAGTATCATGGGGTTCTCCACTGCCGATTCCAGTTCTGCCGCTAAGGGGGAAAGCGTGTCAGATACGATCCGTACCATATCCTGCTATGCAGATATCTGTGCCATGCGCCATCCGAAGGAAGGCGCGCCTATGGTGGCATGCCGCCACTCTTCCATCCCTGTGATTAACGCAGGGGACGGAGGACACCAGCACCCGACCCAGACACTGACAGACCTGCTCACCATCCGCTCTTTAAAAGGGCATCTCTCCGACATGACCATCGGGCTCTGCGGGGATCTGAAGTTTGGACGTACCGTCCACTCGCTTATCCATGCACTCGTCCGATATACGGGTATCAAATTTATACTGATATCCCCTGAAGAGCTGAGGCTTCCCAGCTACATACGCAACGATGTCCTGGATGCCAGAGATGTACCTTATGAAGAAGTTGTCCGTCTTGAAGAAGCTCTGCCCAAATTGGATATCCTGTACATGACACGTGTACAGAAGGAGCGCTTCTTCAATGAGGAAGACTATGTGCGTATGAAGGATTTCTACATCCTGGATGCGAAGAAGATGACGCTGGCCCCGGATAATATGTTCGTACTCCATCCGCTGCCGAGAGTGAACGAAATCTCTGTAGAAGTAGACAGTGACCCAAGAGCTGCATATTTCAGACAGATGCAGTATGGCGTCTACGTGCGGATGGCTCTCATACTCACATTACTGGAAATTGAAGTTTAGGAGGAATTGTAATGGTTGAAAATACACTAAACGTAGGCAGCATATCGGAAGGTTTCGTACTGGACCATATCCAGGCGGGAAGAAGCATGGATATCTACAAGCACCTGAAGCTGGATAAGCTGGACTGCTGTGTGGCTATCATCAAGAATGCGCGCAGCAGCAAGATGGGAAGGAAAGATATTATCAAGATTGAATGTCCGATAGATTTCATAGATCTCGATATCCTTGGCTTTATAGACCACAATATCACGATCAACATCATCAAGGATCAGAAGATCGTGGACAAGAAGGCTTTAAAGCTTCCGAAAGAGATTACCAACGTCATCCGATGCAAGAATCCGCGCTGTATCACTTCCATCGAGCAGGAGCTGGACCACATCTTTGTCCTGACAGATCCGAAAAATGAAATCTACCGCTGTAAATACTGCGAAGAGAAGTACGACGAGCGTTAGGAATGTGAGTTTAAGTAAATTAGGACGCCGCTGGGGAGGCAGGGGGCATCTGCTGCGATGCGTCCGGGACTGCGACTATCACACAGATTTCTAAGCCTGTGGAATGTTTGCCGATAGCGGCTCACACCCCACGGCAATGTCATTAAGTTAAGAAAACAGAAGAAAGATGTAGAATACTTTAAAATATATATTCTGCATCTTTCTTCTGTTTTTTATAAAAAAGGTTGACAATTCTTTAGAAATTTGTGGCGAAGCCAATTAATTATATATTTCTTAAGGAGGTTCCACCTATGCATTTTCCACAGATTCTAAAGAAGAAGCTACTCACACTCATCTCTAAGATGGCCGCCAATCCGGCCCCCTTCGTCCGAAGGCCGGGGCACGATTTTGTCAGGATCCGCAAGCTTGGCTTCGAGCAGATGCTCCGTATCCTTATCA
>NZ_KQ236744.1:0-185625 GCF_001185345.1 Dorea sp. D27
TTGAATTCATCCAGTTAATAATATATTCTTTTGCTTCTTTCTTTGTCTTTATTCCATCTAATACGCTTAATTCTGTGTCAGTAAGATAAGAAGTGACTTCTTTCCAATCACTGAATACATATTCATCTATATTGATGTTTTCCAGTATTTCAATGATTCGGGGTGCCCATTGCTCCTGTCTGAGCCGCAAATCCGACAGACAGTCACATCCGGCTTCTTGTGCCAGATATTCAAGAAAACTTCTCTTTTCCACACCTGTCCCTCCTTTATATGTGAAAGAATACTGTTTATAAAAGTAGACTTTATTGAACAAAAAGCTTTCATTCATTTTATTGTATATGTATTCGCAATTCTTCTGTTTCTCAACAAAATTCTCTTTTTTTACCGATAATTTTATTATATATGAAGCGTACAATAAAGTCTACTTTTTTATTCTGTCAGAAGTTCTTTCCACGTAACCACCCCATTTCATGAAGGTGGTATAAGAAACGCCAAGCTGCCTGGCCGCCTCTCTGCCGCTTATCTTGCCATACCGCCATCGGCTGTATACTTTATAGAAATTATGTGGAACCTTTTTGTTAGGCCTGCCAAACTTTACGCCTCTTGCTTTCGCAGCAGCGATACCTTCTGCCTGCCTTTGTTTTATGTTTTCCCGTTCCGTCTCTGCAACATAAGATAGAAGCTGTAGTACGATATCTGCAATAAGCGTACCAATCAGATCATTGCTTTTTCTCGTGTCGAGAAGCGGCATGTCCAGCACAACGATATATATCTCCTTTGTCTTAGTAAGATACCTCCACTGGTCGAGTATTTCTTTATAATTCCTGCCAAGGCGGTCTATCGATTTGATAACAAGGATATCCTTTTTTTTCAGTCTTTTAAGCAGCTTCTGATATTCCGGACGATTGAAATCTTTACCACTTAACTTGTCCATATATATGTTTTCAGGCAACACGGGAAAATTATGCAGTGCAATAATCTGTCTGTCTTCGTTCTGTTCTCTCGTTGATACTCGTACATATCCATATGTCTTGTTCATTCCTTCACCCCACTGATTTTGAAATTGCATAAATTGATACATCGGCTGTATTAAAAAGAGAGGATGGGCATCCTCTCTTTATAATCTTATCATTACCCTTTTATTTCATTTTCATAAATCGTCTGGCTGACCCACCTCTTTAACTGTTCTGCGATAACTTTATGTAATATACTACTATTACTATAATACAATAAAAGGAAAAAATTACAATACATTTATACTTTTTATGTACTTTTTGCTTCTTTTTGTTCTTTTATGCTCTTTTTTGAAATTTTCTATTGACCCTATTTCATTTTTCATATTATAATTAAAAAAATACTTTTAGTCTGGAGAACTTTTATGTTAGCATCAGAACGGGAAAAAATGATATTAGAGTATCTGAATACCAATGAAATAGCTACGACAAAATTTCTATGTGAATTGACGGGTGCATCTATCGCCACCATACGAAGGGACTTGAATCAGATGGATCAGCGTGGGTTATTAAAAAAAACACACGGTGGTGCACAGAGCATCTCTCCCCGGTCTTATCACGGATATCCGAGTCCGTCATTGGATTATGACCCATTTTTGAAATCAAAAGAGCAGATTGCCAAAAAGGCGGCCGAGTTTATCTCCGCAGGAGACATTATATTTATCGGGGCCGGCATGACATGCAATCTGCTGAGTAAATATATCAATGAGAAAGAGAATATCACTGTCGTGACAACAAATTTAACTGCCGTTATGCAGCTCGTTTCCAATCCGAACATCTCTATACTGCTTCTGGGGGGAAATGTGCACATTGGAACGAACCATATCGAGACGCTGGACGAGTATACGGTCCAGGCACTGGACAAGCTATACTTTGACAAGGTGTTTTTTACAGTGGACGGTATTGAACTTAACAATGGATATTCGATCATCAGCAGAGCACAGCTTCCACTTTATAACCATCTGATTTCCAATTCAAAGCTCATTTATCTTCTCGCCGATGAAGGTAAGTTTGACAAACGTACTTTTACCCACCTGTGCAACCTGGATGAAATACCGAATATTATAACAAACGCCACTACAGACCAAAAATATATCTCCTATTATAAGGAACATGAAATAGGGGTGTTTACAGTATAATCAGACTTAAAATCAGATGCCAGGCGCTCCTGTCTTTGATAGGAATCTCTCTGTCTCCACCTGTACGCTCTCGTAATGTTTTCTTATGCCCTCGCTCTTTGGGATGATTTCGACAAATTCTGCGTCTGGTATGTAATCTCTATAATACTGTCCATACTGTAATCTATGAATCGGGTCTTTTGCGGTCGCGAGAACCAAAGTCTTACAGCCTATCTGCTTGAGCTGGCCCGGATTATGAAATGGCGACTGCTCCGGCAGCACACGGAACTTTTCGCTGTTGTCTTCTATCTTATATTCTGAGAAATGTTTCAGCAATGATTTGGCGGCCTCGGGCGCCTTCTTTTTTAGTGAACGGTATTTCTCCCATTCCACATATATGCCTGCTGCCTCTTCCAGACTATCGGAAGTCTCAACCAGTTCCGCAATACGATGGTATAGCTCACGCACTTCTACTTCCATCGGGAAATGTGTCCAGGCAGGACGGATCAGCACCAATCCGATCACCCGGTCATGATGTTCAACTGCATACCGGACGGCAACTGCCGCCCCCATGGAAACGCCTCCCAGAATAAAACGTCCTAGCTTCAGATAATCCGCAAGCGCTTCAACATCCTCTGCCATCACGTCAAACCGCAGCTTTTTCAACGGGCCGATCTCCGTGTATCCATTCCCCCGCTGATCCATGTATATCATCTGAACTCCTTCCGGCGGTTGAAACAATCTTCGGACCTGCCTCGTATCGCCTCCCATACCGTGCAGCATAATAAAAGGAATCCCCTTCCCTGTCGTCCTATAATAGAATCTCATTCCTTGATGTTCAAAATATCCCATGTCCGCTCCTTTATTGTAGAATCTGTTTCTTTAAAAATAGGATACTGTCTTTCGCCTCGCTTTCCGCAAGACCATGCAGTACCACACTGCCGGTATAGCCGGCTTCCCGCAGACAGGAGATATAATACTTGAAATCAATGTCCCCTTTTCCCGCTGCTTTATATATAATCTGTCCGTTAGTCTTACAGTCTTTCGCGTGCACAAGGACAATCTCATCTTTCAGGAGCGCGACTGCTTCGCGGATTTTATCGTTCATCAGCGCTTTCTCCCCGGGCCGAAACAGATTAGCCGCATCCATGATAATACGTATGGACGGATGGCGGTACTCATCCAGCAGGCGTCTGGCTTTTGCCGCGGATGATACGATGTTGGATACTTCCGGCTCCACGCCCAGGCTGACAGGATACTTTTCCGCGATGGAAAGCAGACGGCCCAGATGTTCTTTCATCTCATTCCAGCTTTCTTGCGAATCATTGTCCGGATGCCATGTCCACATACCCTCTCTGCTGTTAGTTCCTGTACAGATGGACAGGACCGGTATAGAGAGCTCTGTACATATTTCCAGCAGAATCTCTGACTTTTCCAGATATTCCTCAATCTTGTGCTTTTCCATCAGGTTGAACGTCCCCGACATAGCCGCCAGTCCTATACCGTATCTATCCGCCAGATACGATATCTCACCTACAGTTCGAACGTCATATCTGTCCGGCAGAGTTTTTCCTCCTGCCAGGCACATATTAAACTGGAAGCTCTCAATCCCATATGTACGGGCTGTCCGGAACACGGTCTCCAGACTGTCCCTCCCGGCCCATATCTTTGCAAATATTCCAGTCTTCATTACAGCCCTCCTCTGACATCTTTCAGATAGATTTTCCTGCCGTCTTGATGGACCGAGTCATAGACAGCCTTCATAGCACGCATGGCAGCGGTCCCGTCTGCGGCATCTGCCCCATTTTGACAAACGCCTTTTAAGATTACGTCAGCAAAGCCTTCCAGCTGTCTCCTGTAAAAGTGCCCATCCGCAGCCATCGGCCGAAAATACTCATCCCGCTCAAGAGAGTAGGCCTCCGCCTCCGTTGACTGGAACAGCCATGGATTAAAGGTCTTTGCAATTACGCTGCCTCTCGTACCGAATACTTCGAAACCCTCATACCAATCACGGCGTACTGCGATGGTCAGATTCAGCATACCTGCTGTTCCAGCCGCAAGTTCCGCCAGTATAATCCAGGAATACATCTCTTCCTTCTGCACTAGTTTTGCCTCAATGCTGATAATGTCTCCCAGAAGATATCTTACGGTATCAAACAGATGGCTGGAGTGTCCGAGCAGATAATAGTTTTCCCGGTTCTCTTTCGGATTGTCTGCTGGCTTTCTGGAATGTGGACTAGTAAAGATATATGGCTGTACGTTGTCAGTCAGTGTGTAACGGGACGTCCCATCACAATACCATGCCTTCATCGTAAGTACATCACCGATTTCTTCCCGTATAAATCTCCTGGAAAACTGGATGCCTTCGTCAAACCGCTTCATAAACCCTACTTGCAGAATCAGACCCGTCTCTTTGACAAGTCTTTCCATCTCCAGGCACTCTTCTACCGTAACGCCCATCGGCTTCTCCACAAATACGTGCTTTCCTGCCAGAAGAGCCTGCACTGCACATGATGCATGAAACTGGTCGCCGATGCCAATCAGCACTGCCTCTATCTCTTTATCCTCCAGCATCTTCTCATAGGATGAATATCTTTTTCTGCTGCCGTACATGCCGGCCATTCTGTCCAGCAGGTCCTCTGCCACGTCACATATAGCGTACAGCTCAACATTTCTTGCTTTTAAGGCAGCTTCAAAATGAGCCGCCTGGCAGATCATGCCGCAGCCGAGTATACCTAGCCGGAGACACCTTTTTTCTTTCCTATGCAATTTTCCTGCCCCCTTTTTATCTCATCAGCTCTTTTGTAGTCTGGTACAGCTGTTGATATTTCCTGTACTGTTCACGGTACAACTCTTTCAGATACCTTCTCGGCTCATAGGTGTCTCCGCGAAAGCTGACAAATCTCTTTACTCCTTCTTCCACGCTCTCCAGTATCCCCGTTCCGGCACCCGCCAGGATGCACGCACCAAGACATGCCTGTTCCTCCACTCCACTCACACAGATTTCCTTTTCCAGAATATCCGCCTGCATCTGCAGCCAGAGCGGGCTCGACGCACCACCGCCGGACGCTATGATACGGTCTGCCCGAAGGCCCATCTGTTCAAATATCTGAAGAGAATCCTTGAGCGAAAATACGACCCCTTCCATCACGCTCCGTACGAAATGTCTCCGGTCATGCATAAGCCGCATACCGAAAAACATGCCGCTGGCGCCCGTGTCCATATACGGCGTTCTCTCTCCTGTCAGATAGGGTAGATAGAGCAGCCCTCCGGCACCAGGCTCTGTCTCCGCCGCCGCATTGCTCAGTTCCTGGAAACTTCCCGCTTCTAGAATCTTGTCCTTCAGCCAGTTCAGCGACATTCCGCTGCAAAGCGTAGCCCCGAATATAGTATACGCCCGGTTAAGCGCATGGCAGAACGTATGGATGCGCAGTTCTGGATCGTAGATGTCTGCAGCCGAATAGGCGGAAATCTGCCCTCCTGTACCTATATTGCTGATGATAAGCCCCTCCTGCACCGCACCGTTTCCAATGCTCTGCGCCGGCTGGTCCCCACTTCCGTACACGACCGGTATGCCGGCCGGCAGACCTGTCTCACAGGCGCATTGCGCGGTAATGTATCCGGCAGTGTCTTCTGCTTCATGCACGTCTGGAAATATATCTTTCGGTATGTCATAACGTTCGATTATATCATAAGCCCAGTCCCTTTTTCCCGTATCCAGAATACAAGAGGATGACGCATCCGACGCGTCCGTCCCAAGCTCCCCTGTCATGCGGAAACGGATATAGTCTTTGGGCAGAAGTATCTTATTAATAGTATCAAATACGCCGGGCTCCTTTTCCTTCACCCAAAGGAGAGAAGGGAACGCAAAGCCGGAGAACGCCCGGTTATGGAAGATCTTTCCCATTCGACCCATACCGATTTCTTCCTGCATCTGTTCTGCCATATGCTCCGACCTCTGATCCAGCCAGATGATGGCAGGTCTCAGCACTTCTCCGCCTTTTCCGGTCAGAACGAGGCCGTGCATCTGCCCGGAAAACCCTACAGCCCGGATGCTCTGTAACATGGACGGACAATCCGCCTTTAATTCCTGTATCGTCTGCTTTACGGCATCCCACCAAACTTCCGGTGACTGCTGTGCATACCCCGGCTTGGGGATATCCACGGCATAAGCACATGCCGCCGTTTGAACCACCCCGCCCTCTTCATCGAGCAGCATAGATTTGACACTCGATGTACCAAGGTCTATTCCTAATATACAAGCCATGATATTTCCTCCTTGTCTCAGACAGAAAACGCTGTCTTGTGATTATGACAGCGCCCTCTCCTTTTCTTCGTGTCCCTATCCAAAGATAGACTGGATATATTGAAGACCCTTTTTCAATTCTTGACTGATGTGCTCCTGTGACACGTCAGCCATGAGATTCCTCCAAATATTTACATCCCGGCCCACCGGTCCGCCCTTTATGACAAACGGTTCCATAACGATCCGGCCTCCGTAACCGATATCCTCCACTGCCTGACCGACTGCTTGCCACGGAACGTTGTCACAGGGCGCGGGAATCTCTCTGTTGTTCTGACAGACATGCAGATGTGCCAGACTTTTTCCTGCTTTACGGATTGCATCAGGCGTACTCGTCTCCTCGATACCCATGTGGAACATGTCCAAGAGCAGAAGGCAGTTCGGTGAATCCACCTGTCCTATGAACCTGAGTCCTTCCTCCACACTGTTTAATACAAACTGCTCAAAGCGGTTGACCATTTCTATGGCGTACACGATGCCATAGTCTTCTGCCGTCTTTACACATTCCCTTACAGATGCAAGCGCCAGTTCCCATGTACGTTCCTTATCAGGAAGATTGCCGAAATCATACGGCCAGCTTGAGTAAAGAATCCCGCTTAAGATCTTTCCGTCCAGCATATGGATGGCTTCCAGCATGTGCTTCGTATATTCAATGCCTTTTCTTCTCACCGAAGGATCTTCGCTGGCCATGTCGTATTCCTTTGGAAAGCCGATGCACCAGCTCATCTCGACACCATAATCCCCGGCACATTTTTTCAAGTCTTTCATCTTCTCGATATCCATAGCCGGAACATAGTCAGGAGGAGTGACCTCCAGATCGTCAAAACCAGCCTCTGCGGCCAGACGGATTCTCTCCTTTATATCCACGTCCCACTCATTTCCCCATGCGGCGTAGTGGACTCCATATTTATGCTTCATAGCACAATTACCTCCTTAGTGGTTTGCCTTGTATTTATTCTTCAACGCATCGATGATGACTGCAATCATAATCATCGAACCTCCGGCCGTATTGATCAGATATGGATTGATGCCAAGTATGTTCAGCCCTACCTGGAACAGGGTAATAAGCAGCACGCCGCCAAGAACCCCGTTCACTTTCCCGACGCCGCCCGTCAGGCTGACACCGCCGATAACTGCTGAAGCCAGGGCATACATCTGCATGTTGTCTCCAAAAGAAGCCGGGACAGCACCCATGTAAGCGGAATACATCCATCCGGCGAGCGCACACAATCCGGAGGAGATGACAAAGGCCATAATCTTGACCCAGTCGACATTGATGCCGCTTGCCTTCGCACAGCTGATATTGCCCCCCACGGCAAAGAGGCTCCTTCCAAACGTCGTCTTGTTCCACAGGAAACCGATGCACAGGAATACGAGGACAAGCAGAATAGACATGAGCGGTATGCCTGCTATGCTTCCTTTCCCAACATAATTATATTCCTGTGGAAAATTGGTAAATGTACGGCCCGCTGTAAGTGCGAGCAGCCCTCCCATGAGAATCAGGTTCATCGCAATCGTCTCAATGAGAGAGGCGGCCTTCAGTTTTGTAATAATAAGGCCGTTGACGAGTCCGATGAGGCAGCCAAAGATTAATATAAAAAGGATGGCAAGCCACCACGGCAGGATATTGTTCTTCATCAGATATGTGCCAAGCCCTGCTGAAAATGCCATGCTTCCCACGATGGAAAGGTCTATTTCGCCAAGCAGCAGTACATGGGCAAGACCGACGGTCATTATGCCAAGGGCGGAGGCCTGTATCATAATATTTTTGATTATGGTCATCGTAAAGAACGCCGGCTGGTAGATTCCCATCACGATCAGTGATATGACAAGCAGGAACCATACGATATTATTGCTCAGCAGCTCTATCATATTTCCTTTGTAGTTTTTACGTTTCATCTGTCTGTTGCTCCTTTCAGCGAATCCCGGATATCTGTAATCTCCTCTACGGTGAGATTCTCATTTGCAATCTGTCTGGCAAACCTGCCCTCATGGAAAAAACAAATCTCATCGCAAATCCGCAGCATTTCTGAATAATCACTTGTATGGTAAACGATGGATATCCCTTCTGCCGCCAGCTCATCTACCAGGCTCAGAATCTCTTCCCTGCTCCCGATATCGATGCCGATGGTCGGCTCATCGAGGAGCAGGAGCTCCGGTTCAGTACAGAGCGCTTTTGCAAGGACTACTTTCTGCTGGTTTCCTCCGCTCAGCGTCCGTGTAGGTTCCTTTGCATTCTGCGCCTTGATTTCCAGCCTGTTATAGTATTTCATCGTATTCTCCAGTTCCAGCTTGTTCTGGATATATCCCATCCGGCTCAGCTTGTCCTTCATCACGCAGATGCTGATATTGTGCAGGATAGACATATCCTGTACGAGCCCTTCCGCGTGCCTGTCGAAGGGCACATACATAATTCCGTGCCGGATAGCACTTTTCGTATCCTTCACCGATATATCCCTTCCGCTGCCGTCCGTTAGTTTCCCGGATTGCAGACGCTCCAGTCCGCCGAGTACCCTCAGCATTTCCCGCGCCCCTGATTCGGGGAACCCTACAAAACCGACAACCTTGCCCGGATACATCTTCATAGAGACATGATCCACACAGTCAGCCACAAGATCCCGGCACTCGATCGTACAGGTCCCTTGAGGCTGCTCCAGGTTCTTCTTCCTGCAGAACAGGTCTACGCTTTCCCCGATAATCATTTTTGACAGTTCCAGTTCTGTCTTTCCCTCTTTTAAGCTGATGGAACCTGCATATCCATCTTTAAATACGGTAATATTGCTGCAGATTTTCAAGACTTCATCCAGATAATGGGATATGAATATAAAACTGACCCCTTTTGCGCTCATCTCTTCAATGAACTGGAACAGGTTATTGCGTTCCTCCTTTGTAAGCGATGTAGTCGGTTCATCCAGTATGATCAGCTTTGCCTGGCTGAACAGAGCCCTTATGATATTTAACTTCCGCTGTTCAACAAGGCTCAGCCTTCCTGCCTTCGTCTGCGGAGAGACGTGCAGGCCGTACACTTCCAGCACTTCTTCCGCCATGTCGTTCATCTTCTTCCGGTCTACCGTGCCATTTTTCTTCCTGGGCCACACGCCGATGAAAATATTTTCAGCTACCGAAAATTCAGTCACAATTGATGAATGCTGCGGTACGAGGAAGAGACCTGACTTCTGCCTGTGCAGTACGGACTCCCTGTCGATATTCCTTCCTTCAAAGATGACTTCTCCCTGATAGTCTGCAATCAGTCCGGTGATGATATTTACAAATGTACTTTTTCCGGCTCCGTTTTTTCCGACAAGTCCGTGGATTTCACCTTCTTCTACCTGAAAATCAATTCCGTTCAGGACTTGCTTGGTATGAAAACTTTTACATATATTTTTCGCTTCCAGCAACAATGTCTTCATCTCCTTATGAATGGAATGAGCATATGACAATCTGCCACATGCTCATCCAAACCGTGTTAATTACCTATTTGGCTTCCAGCATGACCCATCGGGATTAATACTCTATACCGAGAACATCCGCTGAATAACGACCGGAATTGTTCGGATCCTGCGCGTTGTCTTTGTTTATCTTATGTGTTGGAAGGCTGATCCATGGGCCTTTCCACTCTGTCGCATCTTTAATCTCCGTGCTGTCCCAGGAGAACTTGAAATATGAGTCCTTTGCTTCATATGTATCCGGCAGGTCTTTGCCTTCAAAGATATACTTATCCATCATCTCCAGGCAGATTGCAGCAACCGCATGCCAGTCGAGGTTCACCGTACCATCCATATATCCTTCTGAGATACGGTCCAGCGCCGCCGGTTCGCCGTCAAGCGAAACCATGATGATGTGCCCTTCTTCGCTGACTTTCTTGAGCTTGCCGGCTGCTTCAACTGCCTCATATACACCGTAGAACGCATTGTCACACGGGGCATGCACTGCTTCGATATCCTCGTTTGCCGCCAGCGCGTTGGAGGCTGCGTCCTGAGATAAGAGACGGTCGCCTTTGCCACTTGCCTCGATGACTTCGATATTCGGATATTTTTCCATCACATTGTCAAATCCCTGCTTTCTTTCCTGCATAACCTGGCTTGCCAGATCACCAAATACATTCAGGACTTTTCCTTTTTCTTCACCATTCTTCTCTTTCAGCTTCTCAACGATGATTTCTGCTGCCTGCTGTCCTGCCATAAGGTTGTCACAATCTACGGTAATATCGATGTCGCCGCCGGTTATGGGCGTATCATATACGCCAACTGGAATGTCAGCGTCATTCGCCTCTTTTACGCAGTCAATCAGACTCTCTGAGTCAATAGCCGTGACGATGATTGCCTTCGGGTTCTGGGTAAGAACGGTTTTGAACTGTTCCACTTGTTTGGAGACATCGTTCTCCGCATTCAAGATCTCATAGTCACAGCCAAGGTCTCCTGCATACTTGTCAAACGCTTCCTGCATAGCCGCCCATGCATAGTAGTCAAGTCCTTTGTGCAGAAGGTATATCTTTCCGTCCTTGTCCTCGCTGCCGCTCTCCGTCTTCGTGGAATCGTCTTTTTTCTCTTCCTTAGCACCACATCCGATTACCATAGCCGCTGTCATTGCTACGCAGAGAAGCACACTTAATAACCTCTTCTTCATATCTGTTCCTCCTTCTTTAGATAAGATGATTTGTTTTTGATTGAACACTTTTATACGGAAATTATATGGAAATCATTTCCAATCGTTTTCAATCATTTATTTTAGTTTAAATTACCATACTTTTGTGCATTTGTCAATTATTTTTCTCTTTTTTGATTGTTATTTATTCATTTTATTGACTTAACAATCATAACATGGTAAAATAAGCTCAAAATTTCTCATACATTTAAAGGAGGTTTATATTTATGAGTCCTATCATGAAGCAAGTTGTCTTAAATGAAACGAAATCATTTGTTTTTCAAGATGTAGAAGTGCCTGTACCAGGCGTAGGGCAGGCACTGCTGAAGATGAAGGCAGTCGGAATCTGCGGATCAGATATCCATACTTATTTTGGAAAGCATCCATTCGTACATGCTCCTATCGTACTTGGACACGAAGCGAGCGGCGAAATCGTATCCTTCGGTCCGGGCGCACATGACGGCCTTAAAGAGGGAGACCGTGTCGTCATCCGCCCTCAGCGTACATGCGGCAATTGCCGGCCATGCAGGGAGGGGCGCTACAATATCTGTGAGCGTCTCAACGTGCTCGGATGTCTGAGTACCGGAGGATCTTCTGAATATTTTGCGGTGGAGCATTCTATTCTATATAAGATACCAGACACGCTCTCCTATGCGGAAGGCACAGTGCTCGAGCCTCTCGCTGTCGGCGTCCACGCGGTAAAACGGGCCGGCGATCCGTCAGGAAAGAACATTCTCGTCTGCGGCGCCGGAACGATCGGTAATGTCGTGGCACAGGCAGCCCTTGGCCTTGGAGCCAGGAATGTAATCATTACCGATATCTCGGATTATAAGCTGGACCTTGCGAGAAAATGTGGTATATCCAACACGGTAAATGTAAAAGACAGCAGTCTTCGTGAAGCAGTAGACAAGATTCTGGACGGGGAGCAGCTCGACCTGATTCTGGAATGCTCTGCCGTGGAATCTGTGTTAAACGATGCGATAGATATTGCGCCAAAGGGCATCAGCATCGTCATCGTAGGTGTCTTTGAAGACATGCCGAACGTTGACATGGCGGCCGTTCAAGACCGGGAGTATGCGCTGCTCGGTACTCTCATGTATACCCATGAAGATTATGTGGATGCCATCCGCCTCGCAGGGGAACAGAAAGCAGATTTAAAGACGCTGATTACAAAGACGTACCCGTTTGAACAATATGCAGAGGCTTTCCAATATGTAGAGCATAACCGGGCAACGGCTCAGAAAGTTATTATTGAGCTATGAATATGAAGAAAAAGGAGGATGAAATATGGACAAAAAGACTTACACACAACAGGAAATGGCTTCTTATATCGATCATACACTTTTAAAGCCCGATGCAGCAAGGGAGGATATCCTGCAAATCTGTCAGGAGGCAGTGAAGTATCACTTTGCATCTGTATGTGTCAATCCGTCATGGATTCCGCTTGTGTCAGAACAGTTGAAAGGGACAGGGGTAAAAACGTGCTCTGTCATCAGCTTTCCACTAGGAAGCGAGACACCTGAAATGAAAGCGATGGAAGCTACGTATGTCATCAGCCAGGGCGCGGATGAAGTCGATATGGTCATCAATATCGGTGCGGTCAAATCCGGAGACTGGAATCTGGCGGAAAGAGACATCCGCGCTGTGACAGAAGTGAAACAGGATGCGCTTGTCAAAGTGATCATCGAGACCTGCCTTCTGACAGAGGACGAAAAGGTTCGGATATGTGAGATTGCAAAAAGGGCCGGGGCCGATTACGTCAAGACTTCAACCGGCTTCTCAAAAAGCGGGGCTCATGTCTCAGATGTGGCGCTGATGCGTAAGACCGTGGGGCCGGACATAGGCGTAAAGGCATCCGGAGGTATCCGCACCCTTGAGGATGCACAGAATATGCTGGCGGCAGGGGCTACCCGCCTCGGGGCCAGCGCGGGAATAGAAATTATCAGCTCACTTACTTAAGGAGGCGACATCATGGAACAAGATCTGAAACAATACTCTGCCAGAATCCGCACCGTCCTGCTAAAGCTGCTGAGAGCCAAAAACGGCGGCCATCTCGGCGGTTCCATGTCCATCATAGAAGTGCTCTCTGTATTATATGGCAGGCAGATGAAGTATGACCCTAAGAATCCGGAATGGGAAGAACGCGATCTTCTCGTCCTGTCAAAAGGCCATGCGGGACCCGGTCTCTATGCCGCCCTCTGCACGGCTGGTTTCTTCCGGGAACAGGAACTATACTCGCTGAACGACGGAGGCACCTGCTTTCCCTCCCATCCGGACAGGTCCAAGACCCCGGGCGTGGACGCGACGACCGGCTCGCTCGGCCAGGGAACATCTGTCGCGGCCGGACTTGGCTACGGACTCAAGCTCAGCGGATCCGGCCGCTTTGTATACCTCATCGCCGGAGACGGAGAGCTGAATGAAGGACAGTGCTGGGAAGCCTTCCAGTTCATCGCACACCATAAGCTTAACAATGTCATCGTCCTGATCGACAATAATAAGCGGCAGCTTGACGGTTACACGACTGATATTCTCAACCCGTTTTCCATCGAAGATAAGATGAAGGCATTTGGTTTTCACACGGAGACTGTCAGCGGGAGCGATGAGGATGCCATCTCACATGCCATTGACCGTGCAAAATCAGTAGAAGGCTCGGCAGCCTGCATCGTCCTGGATACCATCAAAGGGCAGGGAATCACGTATTTTGAGCAGATGGAATCCAACCATTCGGTAAAATTCAACGAGCAGGACTTCCGGGAAGTGGATGCTGCTCTGGCCGACCTGGCTGAGGCTTATGGATTGGAGGTGTTGTAATGTGGAGATTATGTAAGGAGACGGAAGAAAAAAGCAGGGAGCTGAGGCAGATTTTTACGGAGACGCTGCAGGAGATGATGTCCGAAAACAACAAGATTCTGGCCTTGGAAGCAGACCTGGGCGGTGCGTCCGGCTTTCTGGCCATAAAAAAGTCACATCCGGCACAGTTCCTTGACGTAGGCATTGCGGAGGCAAATATGATCGGGGTGGCGGCAGGGCTGTCCATGCTCGGTTATATTCCCTATGTACATACCTTCGCGCCGTTCGCCTCCCGGAGGGTAGAAGACCAGGTCTTCTTATCCGGGGCTTATGCCGGAAACACCATGAACATCTATGCTTCCGACCCCGGCATCTGCGCTGCGACCAACGGGGGTACACATACCTCGTTTGAGGACCTGGCCTTCATGCGTGCACTGCCGGAAGCACTTGTATTCGACCCGGCTGATGACGTACAGCTTAGATGGCTCGTTCGGGAGCTGGCCTCCCATAAGGGAGTTCACTATATCCGTGCCAGCCGGAAGTCCGCAGACCGGATATACGAGTCAGGCTCTTCATTTGAAATCGGAAAAGGCAACATCATAAAAGAGGGCGGTTCTGTACTTCTCATCGCAATGGGCGAAGTGCTCGGCGACGCGCTGAGAGCTGCACATGAGCTGGATCAGGACGGCATCTCTGTAGAAGTCATCGACATGTTCTCTGTAAAGCCCCTTGACGTAGAATTAATACGGCGGGAATCTCGTGGTAAACAACTTGTCGTTACCTTCGAAAACCACAGCGTCATCAATGGGCTCGGTTCTGCCGTATCCGATGTATTGTCTGAGTTAGGAGCAGGAATACCCTTAAAGAAAATCGGGGTAAATGACCAGTTCGGTCAAGTGGGAAGTATCCCATATCTGAAGGAAGCCTACGGGTTGACAAAAGAACATGTCAAAGAGGTGATAGCCTGCTCTTTAAGTAAATTTGAGGCCGGGCGGAAGGTACGTGGCATCTGCTCCGATACGTCCGGAAGCTCCGACTGTCACACAGAGCCATAAGCCCGCTATCTACATACCGGCAAGAGCATTGCAGTCGAAAAGACCTCTGAGGGGAAGTAGTTCAAGTTCTCTCCCCTCAGAGGTCTTTTTATGGATGCGTCAGATCTCCAGTTCGTACAGCCGTGCCGCGTTGCGGTACATGATGCCCTCTATCTCTTCCTCTGTCAGCAGCGGCCATCCGCAGCGTCTGTTTATCTCGTTGAATCCGGTGCGTACTTTTTCGATATGACCTATTATTTCAACGGAAGGGTCTTCAGAGAACGGATAATTATCCGGTGCCACAAAATCAGTAGCGAACATGATCTTATCAAGTACACCGTACTCCCTGGCCTGTACGAGATTCCACGCGATCGTCATTTCCCGGTCATAAGCCATTGAGAGATCTGTGTACATCCGGTCTGAGTTGGCCATCAGTATGAACAGCTGCTCCGTGTGGGGATATCCCATATGTTCTACTACTATCTTCATCTTTGGGAAGTCCATCATCACATCATTGAGATGCTCCGGCTTGTAATATTTCATCGGGGCAAAGTAAGGAGGGCATTCGCTCATTGCCGAGTGATGGTACTGGACGACGATGTCGTGCTTCTGTGCCAGCTGATAGAACGGATAGACCGTCTTGTCGTTGGCATTGTAATGTCCGCACGGCGGCGTGAGCAGCACGCCGCGTATCCTGTCGTTCAGGACATCTTTCTCAAATTTATCAAATGCAGCCTGGTTGAAGCGGTTTATTTTATCAATTGGTTCCACGCTCGCAAATGGAATGATGAAGTCAGGATATCTGTCATAGGCTTCCTGAACGTAGTTCTCCGCCATATCCGTATTCCATATCCGGTACATGGCCTGTCCCATGGCGACTACTTTTTCGATTCCCATGCCCTTCCACATCTGAACCAGTTCATCCAAATCCATGTTCTCGGGGATTCTCCAGTTATCCAGCCACTCGTAACGTTCCTTATCAAAGTTTTCTTTTCTGATCAAATGCATATGTGCATCAATAATCATCCTGCACGCCTCCTTTATTCTGCCTTTCCTTCATTTAGAAATTATAGTCGTCAACCGTGTCCTTGTCAAATTCCAGCACTGCATTGAACGTGATGTTCGTTCCGATTACAGAGGATTCTGGATATCCTTCCACAGTATCACCTTCTTTATATTCTTTTCCGTCAGCCAGACAGCTGTAAACGATATTGACCGCTTCTTTTCCAAGCGTCATAACATCCCACAGGCAGCCTACTACATTCAGGTTGTCTTTCATCATATATTCCTTGATATTGTTCGGCTGTTCTGCTCCGTACACGATTACTTCGCTTCTGCCGGACGCATCCACAGCCTGTGCCGCCCCTAAAAGCCCCGGCGTGGCAATAACCGCGATGAGGTCAAGGTCTGGGTTCGCTGTCAGCAGGTCCTGGCAGAGTGCGTATGCCTTCTGCTGGTCGCCGCCGTGATATACCGTAGGCGTCACCTCGATGTCAGGGAACTCATTCTTCAGGACATCTTGAAGCGCTTCTTCCTTAAGCGTCAGTGATGTGGCGGTCATATTGCCGTTTACAACTCCTATCTTGCCTTTACCTTCCAGCATCTCGCCGATAGTCTTGCCCATCTGTTCCCCATATATCTTATCTCCGCACATATTGATAAAATACTCGCGGGCTGTTTCGTCTACCACGTCATCATCCCATGTATATACATGGATTCCAGCATCCATAGCCTCTTTCAGTACCGGAACGAGCGCCTCCCCGTCTGCCGGACATATAAGCAGCGCATCTGTGTCACCCCCGCTGATGAGATCTTGTACCAGGTTCACCTGCTTGGATGCGTCAAGTTCTGACGGTCCGATGTAGTCCAGCGTAATACCCAGGTCGTCTGCCTGTTCTTTGGCCGCGTTATAGTAGGATTCAAATATAGGCATGCCCATGACCTTTGGCATCATGACTACCTTAAGGTCCTCCGCCTTCTTTGTCTCTGCCGATCCGGACTTGCTGTCCTTTTCGCCCGCTCCGCCTCTTGTACATCCGGCAAGTCCGAATACGAGAACAAATGCCAGAATGACCGCTGTCAGCTGTTTTACTTTTTTCATAGTTCTTCCTCCTTACATTGAATTGGTTTTTTTATTTATTTTGACCGCTTATCATCCGTCTCTCCTTCAGTTTTCCGGAAAACTGCCGGATAAGCAGGACGGCAAGCAGGACAATCCCTATGAGCATCTGCCGTTTCAGGGAAGATATCTTATTCAGGTTAAGCCCGTTCCCTAATATGGCGAAAACGAGCACGCCGATTATCGTACCAGAGACTTTACCGCTCCCTCCGGCCAGGTCAGTTCCCCCAAGCATGACAGCCGCTACGCCTTCAAACATATAGCTGGCTCCGGCGTCGGCTCTCGCCGTCGCAAGCCGGGAGGTCACAACCACGCCTGAAAGCCCGGCCAGAAGCGCAGCAGATGCGTAACAGAGGATTATCGTCTTCTTAACATTGATGCCGGCGAACCGGGAGCCGACCGGCCCTGATCCGAGCAGATACACCTTCCGCCCGAACCGGCCCTTGTTCATCACGACAGACATCAGGATGACCAGTCCTGCCAATAGGAAGAGCTGGAGTGGAATGCCTGCCAGATACCCTTGTCCAAGCATCAGAAATCCTTCCGGAAATCCTGAGATTGCATCTCCTTTGGACAGTGCAAGTGCTATACCCTGGTAGAGCGTCATCGTTCCAAGCGTCGCCAGCATGGGCGCTATCTTAAGCTCTCCCACGAGCCAGCCGTTGAAGAATCCGGCCAGAAGGGCTGCTGCCAGGCTTATCAGGACCGAGGCCCAGATGTTCAGGCCGCCTTTGAACAGGACGCCTACCATGACCGACGTCATCCCGATCATCGCAGAGCTGGACATGTCAAATCCACCCGTCAGTATGACAAGCATGATGCCAAGGGATACGATGCCAAGTTCGCACATCTGCTGAAGAATCCTCATCAAGTTACCAAATGCCAGGAATTCCGGTGTCGTCACAGTAAGAAATATGGTCAGTCCCAGAAATACAATCAGAAGCAGTCTGTCATTTCCATCTAAATTTTTTGTGATTTTCTTCATCTGTACTCCCCCTGTTCTCTTTTCGTATTGACCGCATCTATGATAACCGGTATGACGATGCATATTCCATTCAGGATGTTCTGCCAGTATGCCTGTACGTGAGCGAGTACAAGTGCATTCTGTATGAGTCCCAGAAGCAGGACTCCAAGCAGCGTGCTCAGGACATTTCCTTTTCCTCCGTTGATGCTGGTACCTCCAAGCACGACACTGGCAACGATAGTCATTTCGAGCCCGTTTGCCGCCGTCGGAAGGATAGCGCCGCTCGGTGAGAAATAGACGATTGCGGCTATGCCGGTGAGTGCTCCCAGAGAGGCGAATACGAAGATATATACTTTGCTCAGGCTGACCCCCATGCGGACCGCAGCCGTTTTATTGCCGCCTACCGCATATATCTGACGCCCAATCTTCGTATACCTCAATATGAGATGCATCGATAGCGCCGCCACAGCCAGTATGTAGATGCTGATCGGGAGCCCAAGCCATTTTCCAGTGCCAATCGTCAGGAAGTATTTTGGCAGACCCATCAGCCAGCTTCCCCGTGTCCAGTCCAGTATGAATCCCCGGAAGATATTCATCATAGCCAGAGATACGATGATGGGAGGCAGATTCGTCTTGGCCACAAGCGTCCCGTTGATACCCCCAAGCAGGCCCCCGATTACTAAAAATGCCAGAAACATCGTAAATACGTTCAAGACCTGCATCTGCATAAGCTTTCCTGCCAGCACGCCGACCGTGACAAGCTGTGCGGATACGGATATATCGATGCCGCCTACGATCAGGACTGCCGTCATCCCCACTGCCATGATGGCATTCGCCGCGTTAGTGGAAATGATATTGATAAGATTGAACGGTGTCAGGAACTGAGGATTGATCACCGTAGTGATAGCTGCTACTATCACGATTGCTATCAGGAGCGTCGTCTCCCGCTTTGCGAATATTTTCTTCATCTCAAACCCCTTTCCGCACATCAGAGCGCTTTCTCCAAAATCTTTTCCTGCGTAGCCTCTTCCGCTTTCATTTCGCCGACTATCCTGCCCTTCTTCATGACGACAATCCGGTCAGATACTTTCAGAATCTCAGGAAGTTCGGAAGATATGACAACGACTCCCATCCCTCTTTTGGCCAGATTCCTCAGAAGCCTGTGAATCTCTGTCTTTGCTCCGATATCGACACCCGCTGTCGGTTCATCTACGATAAAAATCTTCGGATCTGTGGACAGCCATTTTCCTACGACTACTTTCTGTGCGTTTCCGCCAGACAGATTTTCGATATTCATCTCCGGCAGCCGTGGCCGGATGTCCAGCTTCTCCATATATTCATCAACGAGCTCATCTTCCCTCTTCTTGTCCAGAAGGCCCATCTTACCTGTTATCTTATCCAGAACCGTGGCTGTCAGATTGGCCCTCACGCTTTGCTTTACGATGATGCCCTGGGTCAGGCGGTTTTCCGGCAGATATGCGAGTCCTTTCTTAATGGCGCTCTGGGGATTTCTGATATCCGTTTTATCCCCTCCTATGAACAATTCTCCTGTATCAGGCTTCGTAATGCCGAACACGCTCTGGAACAGCTCGCTTCTGCCGGCGCCTACAAGGCCGGTCAGTCCCACTACTTCCCCTTTATAGAGTGTAAAATCCACATCTGCATAGTTTCCTTCTTTGGAATACCCTTTTAGTTCCAGAAGCTTTACCCTGCGCTCCACTGGCTTCTTCTCTTCTATCTCGTCGATTTTTCTGCCTACCATGTGGACGACCAGCTTGTCCTCAGACATCTCTTTTGTCTGGAAAGTGCCGATATAATTTCCATCCCGGAGGATGCTGATCCGGTCAGATACGCGGAATACCTCTTCAAATTTGTGGCTGATATATAATATAGAAATATTCTTTTCTCTCAGCATCTCGATAATATGATAGAGCTTATCTACCTCGCCGCTTGACAGCGACGCGGTCGGCTCGTCCATGACTATGACTCTGGACTCGAAGTATACTGCTCTTGCAATCGCCACCATCTGCTGTACACCAATGCTCACATCTTCCAGCCTCTTCCTCGTATCGATCTCAATATCCAGAAGCTTCATGGCCTCGGCTGCCACCTTTTCCTGCCTGCTGTGGCTGATGAACCTTTTATTATCCTTTCCCATGCAGATATTCTCGGCGATGGACAGGTTCGGGTACAGGCTGATATCCTGATAGATAATGGATATGCCCTGCCGGATAGCGGAATACGGGTCTGTGATGGTCTCTTTGGTCCATCCGAGTCTTATCTTCCCGCCTTCATCCGGGTGGTATACCCCGGCAAGTATTTTTATCAACGTAGATTTTCCGGCACCATTTTCCCCGACGAGCGCATGTACTTCTCCCTCTTTCAATTCCAGGTTCACATCATTTAATGCCTTTACACCGGGAAATGTCTTGCTGATATGCTCTAATTGAACTGCGATTTTATCTGCCAATCCTTCACTCCCTTTCCTCTCTGGCACGTCATTATGCTTCCAGCGCAAACATCTCTTTCCTGTCCAGCAGGAACGGGAACATCACTCCGTTGTGTCCGCTCATGGGAAGCACATCCTCATGAAGTGCGATACCAAGTGTCTCTCTCATAAACTGCTGCCGTTCCATGATTCTTGCATATACTTCCGGGTATTGGCACTTTAGCTCGTTTCTGAGCTTTTTATCTGCGATTACGACCGTGTCTTCGCAGATAGCCGTCATCACAGGCCGGTTCATACAGGCTACGATATCACACTGGAAGTGGAGACCGCTGCCAAGCTTAAGCTGCGACTTCTCGCTCACCGGAGAATTGCTCCACTCGTCCATTCCGATACAGTGCCCGGGATTCAGGCCAACTCCGAACTTTTCAGCGCCAACGTACCGATGCACCGTTTCAAAGATTTCTCCGCCCGTCACTCCTTCTGTCACCGTGCCATACCATGAGGCAATGGCATGCCAATAATTTTCATAAAATTCATCAAACTCTTTTTTCTCGTCTTCTCCGAGCTTATCATACCCGGTTGACGCCATTCCTGATCTGGCGCACATGGAGCCTCTTGTGGAATAAGAGATGGTCATCGGACTTCCATCCTCAAGCACCGAGAAATCATCCGGACTCTTAAGTCCAAGGCTTACCGAACGTTTACCTGCCAGAATATTTGCATAGGTCATGCTCTCCCTGAGGTCGGCTCCTGCCTGGCATGAAATTTCCATCTCGGTCATGCCGGCTTTTGCACTCCTCAACATGCTTCTAACGCGGTTGGCAGCAGTCACAGACTGGTATTCGATAAATGCAATCTCGTTGGCATCCCGCACCGTCATACGCAGCCCGTCCGGAAGCCCCGTCAGCTCTCTTGTAAAGTCGGTTATCTGGTCTTCCCCTGCGGCCTTATGAAGAGAGCGGACGATATAGTATGGGACATCGAATGTGTACGCCTCTTTGTCCTCTGTTGCTTTCTCATAATATTTGTAACCGGCAAGCCCTACCTGGCAGCCTTTGCGTATGCCGATGGCCTCCATCATCTGCGACAGGGTGGTGCTGTTGTTCCTCGGCTGCCCCTGCAGGCTGAAGTTGCCATAGTACAGCCGTTCTATCTCGTATGGAACGATGTAGCTGTAAGCCATCCCTTCATTACCTACCAGAATCCAGGCCTTTCCATCCTTCCTGACGATGAGAAGTGTCTCTTCGAACCTGCAGTCATACCGTGTAAAATATTCTATATTTGCAAAATGTTCCCTGTCTCCATAGAGCACCGCGAAGTCCAGATTCTTCTCCTGGATTCTTTTCGTGAGAAGGTCCTTCCTCCTCTCGTATACGCTGTCCTCCAGACGTACAGGCTTTACCTGCTCTTCATTTAGAATCCCCTCCGGGCTTGCTATCCTTACTACTCTGCTCATGTCATTCTCCTCCTGCATGCTTAATTATTAAATGTTTTATTTCTTCGTATTGTTCAGTGTATATGCTCTTATATAAACGGCTCTACGTGTGAAAGAATATGGAATCGTTCGCTTTTCCTGTCGATTTCCTCTCTACCCTCCTGCATTTGAATACGGTATTTTCTATCTGGTGTTCTGGATTGCTTATCTTAGACAGCAGCTCCTCAATCGCCAGCTCTCCCATCTTCTTAAGCGGCATCTCCATCGTCGTCAGATTAGGTACGACCGCTTTTGATACGATGCTGTTATCGACACCCATCACGGAGATATCCTCCGGTACCCGGTATCCACTTCCCTGTATCTGCTCTATCATTCCTACCGCCATATTATCGTTGCCGCATATGACAGCAGTAGGAGGCTCCGGCAGTGCCAGCAGCTCCTTCGCACAGCGCCGTCCGCTTTCTATTGTGAAATCCCCATCCCTTACATATTCTTTATTTAGCTGGAACTCGTACTTGGTGATAGCCTTGATATATCCCCTGTATCTCAGCCGGATGTGCTGCTGGTCACTCTTTACATCCACAAACGCTATTTTCTCGTGTCCGAGGGCCGCCAGATAATCCACCATGCCGACTGTCATTTCTTCATTGTCAAACAATATACATGCATGGTTCGTAAAATCGCTCCTGTTTTCCAGCAGGACATATGGGAAATCTTCTTTGAGGAAGAGCTTCAGCAGATCATTCGGCACTTCCCATGCTGACAAGATTGCCGCGCCGTCTATGATACGTCCCTGTATACAGTCTTTCATATATCCCAGTGTGTAATCCTCCTCCCCTATCTGACCGATTTTAATCTGCAGATTATATCTTGTCATATGCAGGCGGTCATTGATGGCCTGTATGAGAGGAAGCTGATGCAGCCATGTGGAATCTCCGATTTCACGCTCCGACAGTATGTACAGCAGGATAGTATTCGTCCTTCCGCTTGCCAGGCGCTGCGCCATCGTATTGGGAGTAAAGTGCAGGACCTTGATGGCATCCTCGATCCGTTCCCTGTTCTTCGGCTTCACCCCTTCAGGATTATTCAGATAATTAGAGATGGTACCGACTGCCACGCCGGCTAATTTTGCCACATCCCGCAGTGTTGGATTATTTTTACTCATACGTCACTCCTGCTGTTGAACTTGAACCAGTACAATTTGATTATCCTATACGGATATTCAAAATGATATTGGTAATTATTGGCTGTACCTGTTGTAAGTATGAACCGGTTCATTTACAACTCTAATTCTAATGTTGGACATGTTCATTTGCTATTGACGAAAGCACATAATTTACTTTTTCATTTTTATTACATATCACAGTTTATCGTAAACGGACCTTCCATTTTATTCCGTCCGGTTGACATGTTCCGGGCCGCTCTATAATATGGGGCTCAGACAGAGAGTTCTGTAACTGTATCTCATAATGCCAGGAGGTAATTGGATGAGCATCCTAATGAATGGATTTTTAGAAAGTAGAGATAAGAAAAGAAGGGTACCGGTCTATACGCTTGATAACGGGAACATGTCCGTTAGTGTGTGCCCGTATGGAGGATATATTACATCAATCATGGTACCGGATCTGAACGGGACTTATGGCGATGTCGCCCTTGGATTTGACAATCTGGATGATTATGAGCGTACTGCTTTTGCTCCTTGCGGGATTGTAGGCAGATATGCCAACCGGATTAAGGACGGAAGATTCGTATCAGATGGTAAAGAGATCCAGGTCACCCGGAATGACGGCCCGCATCATCTTCACGGTGGAAAAAAAGGATTCCACCGTTTCATGTGGAATCCTTCTGTATGTGTGGATAACTACGGACAGGAATATGTGCGGCTCCAACGTCTGAGCCCGGACGGTGAAGAAGGGTTCTCCGGTAATCTGTCGGTCTCAGTCCATTTTGCCTTAAATAAAAGGAACGAGCTTTCCATTCATTTCCTCGCAGCCTGTGACAAGGATACGGTATGCAACCTCTCCAACCATATGGCTTTGAATCTGGATACGTGCCGTTCCTCTACCTGCCTGGACCACCGGCTGAAAATATATGGCAGCACCTTTGCGCCTGCTGGCTGTGACGGTATTCCTGTGGGTGAAGCGCTTTCCACTAGGAATACGAACCTGGATCTGCGGACGGAACAGCTGATAGGAGAGCAGATTGCCATGCCCTCAGCCTATACAGAGGCTTTCGGCGGGTATGACCATAACTGGTTCCTGGACGGCGGTCCCTCCCTGCGTCCATGTCTTGTCCTCACTCATCCGAAGAGCGGGCGGACGTTAGAATGCTTTACTACTATGCCCTGTGTCCATGTCTACACCGCCAACTCTCTTACCGGCAGTGAAACTGGAAAATATGGCGTTTCCTATAAGAAGCATGGCGCCTTTTTCACCGAGACCCAGTACGCTCCCGACAGCGTGAACCACCCGGAATGGACACAGCCTTTCCTAAAAGCAGGTGAACTGTATGACCATACGACTGTCTATAGGTTTTCTTCACCGTACTTTACAGAAGAGAGCCCCGTCTAGAATCCTGTTCCTGTATCGTCTGCCGGATAGCGTCCCTTACCTGTCCGGCTATCTCTGTCGTTTTCTGATCTTTATAATCGTCATAGTACAGCGGCTTTAAAAAATGGACCTGAACGGTGACCGGCTTCGTCGTACTTGAGTCGAAAGGCACGAACGAATTGACCAGGGCCACCGGGACAATCGGACACCTTGCTTTCGTGGCTGCCTTAAAGCTGCCCCCTTTGAACGGCTGCACTTCGTTTCCATTTCTGGAGCGGGTTCCTTCCGCAAATATAAGGTAGTTCCTCCCGTTCTTCACTTCATCCGCAACATCAATGATAACCTGCATCGCCTGACGTACATTGTCTCGGTCAATCATATATGCCTTCATACATGCGAATACCTGCTTTAAAAACTGTATATTGGCAACTTCTTTTTTCGCCACGACGGAAAACGGACGCGGACAGGCCTGTATGATTGCCAGTACGTCATATAATCCCTGATGGTTGGGAAAAAACATAAATCCATCTTTTTCTGGTATGTTTTCTCTCCCATGTACTTCAATCGTAACATTCCCGCCTTTGTTCGCCCGGGTCGTTATGAATTTCAGCATTTCAAACCGTTTTTCTTCCGAATACTTGTCCACATGAGAGGCATAATAACATAATTTGACCCACATAAACGGTACGAGGACAATATTCCTGCATACCATTAGCAATATTCTCTTCATTATCTTTCATACTCCTTAATAGCAGTTTCGTACAGATCATTGCCCGCGCAGTCTGCCACAACGATAACCGGAAAGTTCACCACGGTCAGCTTCCGTATGGCTTCCGTTCCCAGATCGTCATATGCTACGACTTCAGACTCTTTGATACATTTAGAAAGCAGTGCTCCGGCACCGCCTACCGCAGCAAGGTAAACACTTTCGTTTCTTACGATAGCATCCAGTACCTCCCTGCTCCGTTTCCCCTTTCCAATCATGGCTCCGAGCCCCATATCAAGAAGTCTCGGGGTATATCTGTCCATACGGCTTGCAGTCGTAGGCCCGGCAGAACCGATGGGACGGCCTTCTCTCGCCGGAGACGGTCCCATATAGTATATGACCTGGCCTCTTAAATCAACAGGAAGCTCTTCATTTCCGGATAATGCTGCTTCCATCCTTTTGTGTGCAGCGTCCCTTGCTGTATATATTGTCCCGGTCAGATAGATATATTCCCCCGCCCGCAGTGTGCGGGCAACATCCCTTGTTATGGGCGCTGCAATATGCTTTTTCATCATAATATAATTCCTTTCACGTACTTTGAATAAACTTATATTTCCCTGATTACATGTCTGTTCACATGGCAGCATATATTGACCGCAACGGGAAGGCCTGCGATGTGGGTCGGGTAAGTATTCACATTGACTGCAAGTGCTGTCGTCGTACCCCCAAGTCCCCCGGGGCCGATGCCAAGGCAATTGATCCTTTGAAGCAGTTCTTCTTCCAGTTCGGATACCCATGGAATCTCTGAGTGTGAGCCGACCTCCCTCGTAAGTGCCTCTTTGGACAGAAGTGCACATTTCTCGAAGGTCCCTCCTATGCCGACTCCTACTACCATCGGAGGGCAGGCATTTGGTCCCGCGTCTCTGACAGCCGTCAGGACGGCATTTTTCACCCCGTCTAATCCATCCGCCGGCTTCAGCATGAATACGCGGCTCATATTCTCACTTCCAAAGCCTTTCGGGGCAACCTTGACGGTGACCTTGTCTCCAGGCACGATATTGTAGTGGATAACTGCCGGGGTATTGTCCTTTGTATTCTCTCTTATAATAGGGTCACTTACGACAGACTTGCGGAGGAAGCCTTCTGTATATCCCCTTCGCACCCCTTCATTCACCGCCTCTTCCAGGCTTCCGCCCGTAAAATGGACATCCTGGCCCGCTTCGATAAAGACGACCGCCATGCCCGTATCCTGGCAGATGGGAATCATGTCATCAGCCGCAATCTTAAGATTCTCCTGCAGCTGCTCCAGGATCTGCCTTCCCAGCAAAGCTTCCTCATCCCTGGCCGCGTCCTTCATCGCCATATCCATATCTTTTGACAGAAAATGGTTCGCTTCTATACACATTTCATTGATATTATCAGTAATAATACCTACATCAATTGTACGCATACTTTCCCTCCCGGATAAAATTTGGATAGTTTTTACTCGTTATAGTATAAAGGTTTTAACGTCACATGTCAAAAAAGCAAGGTTGGGGACGGGGGAAATTTAGATTTCCCCCGTCCCCAACTCAAATTTACCCTGTCCCTGATTGAACTTTTCCACAAGTAAGGCTATAATATGACCAAGAGATTCAGAAAATTCTATATATATGAAATGGGAGGTTTTTAACATGACTACTGATATCAACATGGAGCTGCTGCAGAAGGATGCTGTGGATATCTTTCATTCCGGGTTCGCCTGTTCGGAATCTATCATCTATGCGATCAAAAAGCACTTTGAGCTGGATATGTCTGACGACGCTATAGCGATGAGCTCCGGTTTTCCCTGGGGACTTGGGGGAGGGGGATGTATCTGCGGTGCCCTTGCCGGGGGTACGATGTGTATCGGTTATTTTTTCGGGCGGACCACGCCGGGGGATGAGAAGATCAACCGTTGCTTTGAGCTTACAAATGAACTTCACGACTATTTCAAGTCAGCCTGCGGCGGTACATGCTGCCGTGTCCTGACACGGGGGATGGAACGGAATTCTCCTGAGAGGAAGGCACAGTGTACGCAGTTCGTGGCCGACACGGTAAAGAAGGTTGCTGAGATTATAATCAGAGAATTATAATCTCCCTCAGCAAAACCGTCAAAGAAAGGAACGAAGGAGTGGGAACAGGGAAAAACTTGAGAAAAAAAATAAGACGGGTAGATGTCCAGGTATCAGTCCTGATTATTATTACAACGATATTCTGTACTTCGGTAGTATTTTACATAGGCTATTCCCTTACATACAAGGACATGATACTGAATCTGGAGGACAGAGTAACCGCTATCCACGACTATCTGGAAGACAGTCTGGATAAAAGTACCTTTCTTGATATCAATACGAGGGAAGACATGGACAAGCTCTCTTATATTTCCATGAAGAAAGTGCTGGAAGACGTCAAGATGTCATCCGATGTACGCTATCTTTATACTGCAAAAAAAGACAGCAACGGAAATTTTGTCTATGTGATTGACGGTCTGGATTACAAAGCGAAGGACTTCCGTTATCCAGGAGATATGATAGAACATGAAATATATGGTGATATGGAGCGTGCCCTGAATGGGGAAATCATACTGCCAGATGAGATAAAGAAGACAGATTGGGGCGATATCTTCATTACGTACTTCCCCATACACGACAATCATGAGGTCGTGGGCGTGCTCGGCATAGAATTTGAAGCATCCCACCAGTATGACACGTTTCGCAAGATGAAGCTTTTCCTGCCATTTATTATCTTCATTACTTGCATCGCCGGGACTGCCGCAGCGGTCCTCGTCTTTCGGAGAGTGTCCAATCCGGCCTATCAGGATATGGCTAATACAGATCACCTGACGGAACTCAAGAACCGTAATTCTTTTGAAACGGACTTGAATAATATGGATGCCAGGACAAAAAAAGAGGGGATTGGCATTGTCATTGCCGATCTTAACAGCCTGAAGCTCGTCAATGACCGGTTAGGCCACAGCACCGGCGATATATTTATACTGACGGCAGCCAGGGCTATAAGGTCTGCGGTTACAAACAACAGTACAGCCTACCGGCTTGGTGGGGATGAATTTGTCATCCTCTTCTGGGATACGGATGCAGGGGAGATAAAAGACTTTATAGAAAATGTCAACTGCAGGCTGGTAGAATTTTCAGCAGAACTTGCACGGGATATCCCCCTGTCGCTTTCCATCGGTTATGAACTGTTCCATCCTGAAAAAGACAAAAATCTGAAGGACCTGTTCAAACGGGCAGACGCAGCCATGTACAGACAGAAAAGAGAATTTCATGATACTGAAGCATAATAAAAACTGCCTCTTTACAGGGGCAGTTTTTTAATGAGATAAATAATGTTGACATAAATGTAAATCTGTGTTTTAATACATATATAGTTAATTAGTCGAGTAATTAACCAAATAAGATAGGAGGGACATTATGAAGCAGGAACTAGACCAGGAAAAGCCAATCTTCATACAGATTGCAGAGACTATAGAAGATGGCATACTGACCGGTGCTTTTCACGAAGAAGAACAGATTCCTTCCATCACGGAATTTTCCGTTACTTATAAAATTAATCCAGCGACAGCACTGAAAGGAATCAATCTACTTGTAGATGAACAAATCTTATTTAAAAAGCGGGGTGTAGGAATGTTTGTATCAAAAGGAGCCGTACAGAAATTAAAGGATAAGAGACAGAGTCATTTTTATGACAGCTATATCTGTAAGCTGATAGAGGAGGCTAAAAGGCTCGGTATCACAAGCGATGACATTATTGCAATGATTGAAAGGGGATTTGTACAATGAAAGGAATAGAAATAAATGGAATTTCCAAAACCTTTAAGGATACAAAAGCTTTGACTGATGTAAATCTTCAACTGGAAGAGGGTAAGATCTACGGGCTTTTAGGGAGAAACGGGGCAGGCAAATCTACGCTTCTGAATATCATCAATAACCGGATATTCCAGAATGAGGGAACCGTAACGCTGGACAACGAGCCTGTAAAAGAGAATGAGCAAGTGCTATCCCGCTTTTTTCTGGTAAATGAAAATAACCTGTACCCGGAAGGTATGAAAGTAAAAGAAGCCTTCTTCTGGGGCAAAGAATTCTATCCTGATTTCGATATGGAATATGCAGATAAGCTGTGCAAAGTATTTGAACTTCCTAAAAAAAAGAAAATAAAAAACTTGTCTACAGGTTATCAGTCTATATTTAAGAATATCATGGCTCTTTCCGTTAATGTTCCATATGTATTTTTAGATGAGCCCGTTCTTGGCCTTGATGCATACCACAGAGAGCTTTTTTACAGACTTCTTATCGAGAAGTATGCCCAAAACCCATTTACCGTGGTAATTTCTACCCATCTGATTGAAGAGGTGACTAATATTGTGGAACATGTCATCATTATAAAAAACGGACAGATTATCAAAAATGAATCAAGAGATGATATTCTGAACGACGGCTATTGTGTATCCGGTCCGGCTATGATGGTCAATGCATATATATCAGGCAGGGAAACGATAGGGGAAGATACGATTGGGGGCCTGAAAACCGTATATCTTCTTGGTAAGCCGGATGATGTACTCCCTGACGGACTGGAGATATCGTCTATGGATCTGCAGAAATTATTTATTCAGCTGACAGGCGTATAAGGAGGGGATTGGAATGAAAAAAGCATTAAAATATCAGTTATCTGAATTAAAACTAGTATTTATCTGTTATTTTGCCATCTTATTATTCATTTTTGCAGCAGGCTTCATCGGTCTAAGTATTGTAAAGATTAATATTGGCAGTGGATCTGTATCTATAGGAATGAGTGGCGCGTTTGTATGCCTGATAACCGGCATCTGCATATTCAGCGAACACTTCCTCATGCTGATGCAGAATGGTTTCAGCAGGAAAATATATTTTAAAAGCAGCCTTTGTACGATAGGTATATTCAGCGTCGTTTTTGCCGTTGCAGAGGGGCTTATGACTAAGTTGATTCAGGTTGCGGCACTATCATATAAAAATATAAAAGTTAATACTTCCATCCAGATGATTTTCCCTTCCCTCCATGAGAAGCTGGACGGGACAGCGGGATTCTTGATGAACATGCTGCTGACTACCCTCATGACCGGATGCCTTTTTCTGCTCGGCTATCTTGTGGCAGGCATCTTCTACCGGCTTCCCAAGCATTTCAAGACACCGTTTGCAATCTGCCTGCCGGTAACGTTATTTGTCATACTGCCATTAATCTGCGGGTTATTCCCATCAGCATGGAATACATTTGTAGATATGCTTTTAACCGTTATGGGGATTAACTCCAATAATCTGATTCTTACTTTCCTGTTCTTTATCATTACTTTTATACTATTATCTGCGGCAAGCTTCGCTGTCGTAAGACGGGCAGAAGTAAAATAACATAATGTACGAAAAAGGTGGAACCTGAACTGTTGGTTCCACCTTTTACTACTTACTGCTCTTCTGTGTTTTCTTCCTGTTCTTCTTCCGTATCTTCATCGTCCCCCTTACGGACTTTTGCGATACTGGCGACCGTGTCTCCGTCAGGCAGGTTGATAAGCCGTACTCCTGACGTCACCCGGCCGAGGGAAGATATATTATCACATTTCATACGGATGATGATACCGCCCGTATTGATAATCATAATCTCGTCATCCAAGTCTACTGCTTTTACACCGACGACATTTCCTGTCTTTTCGGTAATCTTATAGCATTTTACACCTTTTCCTCCGCGGTTCTGGCTTGTAAATTCTTCCATCCCCGTTCGTTTTCCCATGCCTTTTTCAGATACGATAAGCAAGTGTGTTCCCTGGGAATCCAGCTGCATTCCGATAACTTCATCGCGATCGGCCAGGTTCATTCCACGTACTCCCATGGATGTCCTTCCTGTGGAACGTACATCTCTTTCGTTAAAGCGGATGCACTGTCCATATTTTGTCACAAGGATAATGTCCCGCTCATTGTTCGTATACTTGACCTCTATGAGTTCATCTTCTTCCCTGAGCGTAATCGCGGCAAGTCCTGTTTTCCGTACATTTGCATAATCTGTTATCGGAGTCTTCTTTACAAGGCCCTTCTTCGTACACATGAACAGATATTCGCCCTCTTTATATTCTTCAATCGGAATCACTGCAGTTATCTTTTCTTCCGGCATGAGCTGCAATAGATTGATGATTGCCGTACCTCTCGATGTCCTGCTGGCTTCCGGAATCTCATATGCCTTCAGACGGTATACGCGGCCGGTATTTGTAAAGAACATGATATAATGGTGCGTATTCGTCATAAAGAGTTCTTCTACATAGTCCTCCTCCAGCGTCTGCATTCCTTTGATACCTTTGCCTCCCCTGTGCTGCGCCTTGAACGTGTCATTCGACATACGCTTGATATATCCAAGCTTTGTCATAGTAATAACTACGTCCTGTCTCGGTATCAGATCCTCCATAGAGATGTCGAACTCATCAAATCCGATGGACGTCCTTCTTTCATCACCATATTTGTCCCGGATGACGATAATTTCTTCTCTTATGACGCCAAGAAGCAGTTTTCTGTCTGCCAGAATCGCTTTCAATTCGCCAATTTTTTCCATGAGTTCTTTGTATTCATTTTCAAGCTTCTCCCTCTCCAATCCTGTAAGGGCACGCAGACGCATGTCCACGATAGCCTGTGACTGAACATCGGATAAGCCGAAGCGTTCCATCAATTCCGCTTTGGCGGCCTGGACATTATCTGAGCCCCTGATAATTCTGATAACCTCGTCGATATTATCCAGAGCTATCAACAGTCCTTCTAATATATGAGCACGTTCTTCTGCTTTGTTAAGCTCATATTTTGTCCGCCGCGTCACGACTTCTTCCTGATGTTCCAGATAATAGTTCAGCATATCCAGAAGGTTCATGACTCTTGGCTCGTTATTGACAAGAGCAAGCATTATGACGCCGAACGTATCCTGAAGCTGTGTATGTTTATACAGCTGATTTAATATTACATTTGCATTGGCGTCCCGCCTCAGTTCAATACATACGCGCATACCTTCCCTGTTTGACTGGTCGCTCAAATCTGTAATTCCGTCAATTTTCTTATCACGCACCAGTTCCGCTATCTTTTCGATAAGCCGGGCTTTATTGACCATGTAAGGCAGTTCTGTCACGATGATACGGCTCTTTCCATTCGGCATCGTCTCTATGTCTGTTACCGCGCGGACGCGAACTTTGCCACGGCCGGTGCGGTACGCTTCCTCTATTCCTCTGGTACCGAGAATCATGCCTCCTGTTGGGAAGTCAGGGCCTTTAATGACTTTAAGTATATCTTCTATCGTCGTCGCCTCATTCTCTTCTATCTCGTCATCAATGATTTTGACAACCGCATTGATCACTTCGGCCAGGTTATGAGGGGGTATATTCGTTGCCATTCCGACAGCGATGCCGGATGTACCATTTACGAGCAGATTCGGGAATCTTGCTGGCAGTACGGCCGGCTCCTTCTCCGTCTCGTCGAAGTTTGGCACGAAGTCTACCGTATCTTTATTGATATCTGCCGTAAGTTCCATCGATATCTTGCTCAGCCTTGCCTCCGTATAACGCATGGCCGCGGCGCCGTCGCCGTCTACAGATCCAAAGTTGCCGTGTCCGTCCACGAGCGGATATCTTGTAGACCATTCCTGTGCCATATTGACAAGCGCTCCATAGATGGAACTGTCGCCGTGGGGATGATATTTACCCATCGTATCACCGACGATACGGGCACATTTCCTGTGCGGCTTGTCCGGACCATTGTTCAGCTCAATCATGGAATAGAGAATTCTTCTCTGTACTGGTTTCATACCGTCTCTTACATCAGGCAGTGCACGTGAAGCGATTACGCTCATGGCATAGTCGATATAGGAGGTCTCCATCGTTTTTTTCAAATCCACTTCATGGACTTTATCAAATATATTATCTTCCATCGTTTACCTCCTACACATCCAGATTCTGTACATATTTTGCATTTTCTTCTATAAACTCACGTCTCGGTTCTACTTTATCGCCCATAAGAGTGGTAAATGTAAGGTCAAGTTCAGAAGTAGTCTCGTCATCCATCGTCACACGGAGCAATATGCGGTGCTCAGGATCCATTGTCGTCTCCCAGAGCTGCTCTGCATCCATTTCACCAAGTCCTTTATAACGCTGTATCTTGTTGCTTCCGTCACGGCCTACTTCTTTCAGTATTCCGTCCAGTTCCTCATCACTGTAGGCATACCATACCTTCTTATTCTTCTCCAGCTTATAAAGCGGCGGCTGTGCAAGATATACATATCCCTCTTTAATCAAATCGGGCATAAAACGATACAGGAATGTCAACAATAAGGTACTGATATGAGCGCCGTCTACATCGGCATCCGTCATGATGATAATTTTATGGTAACGTAGTTTTGATATATCAAAGTCATCATGTATTCCCGTACCGAATGCTGTAATCATGGCTTTAATTTCAGCATTGGCATATATCTTATCCAGTCTTGCCTTCTCTACATTCAGTATCTTACCTCGCAGGGGAAGTATGGCCTGTGTGCCTCTGTCACGCGCAGTCTTTGCAGATCCGCCCGCGGAATCACCCTCTACGATGTAGATTTCACAGTTTTTGGGATCTTTGTCTGAACAGTCTGCAAGCTTTCCCGGCAGAGACATGCTGTCGAGAGCAGATTTTCTTCTTGTCAGATCCCTCGCTTTTCTTGCTGCTTCTCTTGCCCGCTGCGCCATAACGGATTTTTCAACCGTCATCTTTGCCACGGACGGATTCTGTTCTAGGAATACTTCCAGCTGGCTGCTTACGACGCTGTCCACAGCTCCTCTTGCCTCGCTGTTGCCAAGCTTCTGCTTCGTCTGTCCCTCAAACTGGGGATCTTCTATCTTTACGCTGATAATTGCTGTGAGTCCTTCCCTTATGTCCTCACCTGACAGATTCGGCTCACTGTCTTTCAATAGCTTATTTTTTCTGGCATAGTCATTGAACGTCTTAGTCAGTGCATTACGAAAACCGACAATATGGGTACCACCTTCGGGAGTAGTTATGTTGTTGACAAAACCATACGTATTGTCACTGTAAGAGTCGTTGTGCTGCATAGCCACTTCAACAGCCACATTATTTACAAGTCCTTCACAGTAGATGATATTTTCATAGAGCGGCGTCCTGCTCCGATTCAGATATTCAACAAACTGCTTGATACCGCCCTCATAGTGGAATACTTTTTCCACCGGCTCATCTTCCGGCCTGTCGTCGCGCAGGACTATCCTGAGACCTTTCGTGAGGAAAGCCATCTCTCTGAACCGCTGCTTGAGCATATCATAGTCAAATACAGTCTCCTCGAAAATAGTATCATCCGGAAAAAATGTAACTTTCGTGCCTGTCTTTTCGGGTTCACACTCACCTATTACAGCCAGCTTCTTTGCAACTTTTCCGCGCTCATAGCGCTGCATATATACTTTTCCTTCGCTGTAGATTTCAACTTCCAGCCAGTCTGACAGAGCATTTACAACTGAAGCACCTACACCGTGGAGACCGCCGGACACTTTGTATCCTCCTCCTCCGAATTTTCCGCCCGCGTGCAGGATAGTGAATACGACTTCAACAGCAGGCAGTCCTGCCTTGCTGTTGATTCCCACAGGAATACCCCGGCCGTTATCCACAACCGTTACAGAATTATCTTGATTTATCGTTACGTATATGGTATCGCAGAATCCTGCCAGGGCTTCGTCAACTGCGTTGTCCACAATCTCATAGACGAGATGATGGAGCCCGCGGGCTGATGTACTGCCGATATACATACCGGGCCGTTTTCTGACAGCTTCCAGACCTTCTAATATCTGAATTTCGTCCGCGCCATATTCGTGCTGCACCTTTTCTGTACTCATTCTAATCCTCCTAGTTCTCTTTTGCTACTTGTCCATCCTGGACATGAAATACTTTGTTTATAGAAAATCGATGATTCACAAACTCATCCACACCGGTACACGTGATTAACGTCTGTATATCATGAATACTATCTAATAAATAGTTTTGCCTGTGTTTGTCAAGTTCAGACAATACATCGTCAAGTAAAAGGACTGGCGTATCATGTATCGACTGCCTGACCAGCTCTATCTCTGATAGCTTGAGCGACAGCGCGGCAGTCCTCTGCTGTCCCTGGGAACCGAATCTCCGGATATCAAGGTTCCCTGCCATAAAGCATATGTCATCCCGGTGGGGGCCTACCGAAGTGCTTTTAATCTTCATGTCTCGTTCTCTGTTTTTGGCCAGAGCCTGTTCAAGCGTAAGGTTCCCTATGCTTGGCTCGTAAATCAAAGTAATATCTTCTCTTTGTCCTGTCAATTTTTTATGTATATTAGAAATTATTTTGTTTATTTCTTTCACAAACTGCTTTCTTCTCTCTATAATCTTATTACCATACTGGATAAGCTGGATCTCCCATACATCCAACGTTTCCATTAATTTTCTCTGTTGGGTGATATCTTTTAATAAATGATTTCTCTGATTTACAATTCGATTATAATTAGATAAATTATTAAGATATACCTTATCAAGCTGTGATAATTCAAGATCTATAAATCTTCTTCTCTCTGATGGCCCGTTTTTTATGATGTTCAGATCCTCGGGAGAAAAAAATACGATATTGATGATTCCAAACAGTTCGCTTGCTTTACGTATAGGAATCTTATTGATAGCGATTCCCTTAGGGCTGTTTTTCTTCAGATGCATGTCAATCTGATACGTGATGCCGTTTTTTTCCACAACTGTCTCTATATGGGACTCTTCTTCCCCAAATTGAACCAAATCCCTGTCTTTTGTTCCTCTGTGGGATTTGGTCGTCCCTGACAGATATATAGACTCCAGAATATTAGTTTTTCCCTGTGCATTGTCCCCATAAAATATGTTGGTAGCATCATCAAACTCTAATTTTAAAAGATCATAATTTCTAAAATTCTTTAACTTTAAAGATTTAATCTTCAATTTTTATTTCTTCCCCATTAAAAGATACCACATCGCCGACATGGAGTTTTCTTCCACGTCGGGTATCTGTCTCTCCATTGACCCGGACAAAACCGCCCTGAATCGCTTCTTTGGCTTCAACGCCGGAACCCACCAGGCCGGCAGCCTTGAGCGCCTGGCCGAGCTTGATGAATTCTTCTCTCAATTTTATAATCTGCATATTAATTTCCTTACTTGCATTGTTCTGCATGTTTATTTATGCTGCATTAAAGTTTACCGGAAGTATCAGATAGATATAGTTCTCCCCGTCATCTTTTATGAAGCACGGAGCCTTTGCATTCATCAGATAAAGTGTCACTTCTTCATCGTCGATGACACGAAGCGCATCTATGAGGAACTTGGGATTAAATCCGATGAGAAGATCCTTCCCTTCTTTTTCAATCAATATTTCCTCATTCATGGAGCCAATCTGTGATTTGATTTTAAGCTCCATAAGCTCATCGCCTATATTGATGATGATTGGCTTCTTGTCTCCTTCTTTTACGAGAAGAGTTGCCCTGTCGATACAATTTAGCAGCTCTCTTTTGTTCATTCTTACTTTTGTCTCGTAATCGCTGGAAAGCATCTGGTCGATTTTGAAATATTCCCCTTCTATGAGCCTTGAGACGACAATTGTCTGGTCAAACTCGAATACGATATGGTTATTCGTATATGAGATATTAACCATGCTTTCAGCCTCCCCGGACAGTATCTTGCTTACTTCCGTAAGTGTTTTTCCGGGAACTACGAGCTTCTTGTCTGCCACTTCATTCTTCAATTCTATCCTGCGGATTGATATTCTGTGTCCATCAAGGGATACGACTCTTAAAATATTATCTTTTATTTCGAACAGCTCACCTGTCATTAATTTGTTGCTTTCCGTATCGGCAATGGAAAAGATAGTCTGCCTGATTACTTCTTTCAAAGTAAACTGAGATATTTCTATCGACTCTTCTTTCTCTATGATGGGCAGGTATGAAAATTCCTCTCCTGGCTTTCCTGACAAATCGAACTTTGCTTTTTCACAAGTAATTACTGTCTGAAGATTTGCATCTGTTTCGATTACGATATCATTGTCTGGTAGTTTTCTTACGATTTCTGAAAAGATTCTTGCATCGATAGCTATCATTCCACGTTCTGCAATCTCTCCCTCTATCTCTGTCTGTATACCAAGCTCCATATCATTTGCTGTCAGTTTGATAATGTCAGTAGTAGCATCAATAAGGATACACTCCAGTATTGGCATTGTCGTCTTTGAAGGAACAGCTTTGGAGACGATGCTGACTCCTTTTACAAGGTTTGATTTGCTGCATATAATCTTCATGTGTATAACTCCTTTCGTGCGGCGCTAATATATAAATATATAAAAGATTTCCGTATTCTTCTTATTAGGGGCTGTGGAAAAGAGGAAAACCGTCCTGAGCCCTCTGGCTGCCATTGTTCTGGCATCTAATAACTGTGTGGAATGCGGCGGGGTTACGTGTGGATGATGTTTGGATAACTTTTTCTAAATTCACTATTTTATTTCTGTTACCGAAGATATCCATAGATTGTCCACAATTTTATTAACATTAAGCCGGATTAATTTTCTTCTTAATGATACTTACCGTATTGGATAACGTTTCATCAGTCATCACTTCTTTTGTTATCTTGTCAACTCCATGCTTTACCGTAGAATGGTCTTTTCCTCCAAGGAAGATGCCGATTGATTTCAACGGGGTGTCCGTCATAGATCGGATAAGATACATCGCAATCTGCCTTGGATTAGATATATCCGCATTTCGTTTATTGCTTTTCAAATCAACAATAGATACGCCGAAGTGTTCGGAAACGATATCAAGTATAAGTTCGGGCGTCACTTCTCTGTTATTTTTGGATGAAATGATATCTTTCAGTGCTTCTGAAGCAAGCGTGATATCTATTTCTGTAGCGTTGTTATTCAGCTTGTACAGTGCTATCAGCTTATTCAGGGAACCTTCCAGCTCCCGGATGTTTGTCTTTATATTAGTGGCAATATATTCGATGACGTCCTGAGGTATATTGTATTTTTCCAGCTTGTCTAATTCAATCTTCTTCTGGAGGATTGCCATCCTCGTCTCATAATTCGGAGCTGAGATATCGGCAATCAGCCCCCACTCGAACCGGGTGCGGAGCCGTGCCTCCAATGTCTCGATATCCTTCGGAGGCTTATCACTAGAGATGATAATCTGTTTACCGGATGTATGGAGATGGTTGAAGGTGTGAAAAAATTCTTCCTGTGTACTTTCTTTTCCTATTATAAATTGTATGTCGTCTATCAGGAGAACATCATTATTTCTGTACTTGTCACGGAATTTTGACATGGCGGATTCATTGCCGGCTGTCTTTCCATTCTTCAGCGCATCAATCAGTTCATTCGTAAAAGTTTCACTCGTAACATACAATACCTTTTTCTTCGGACTCTTTTCTAATATAAAATGTGCGATTGAATGCATGAGATGGGTCTTTCCCAGTCCTACACCACCGTAAAGGAACAGTGGATTATAAACTTCCCCAGGTGATTCCGCGACCGCCAGGGAAGCTGCATGGGCAAAATTGTTGTTGCCGCCAACCACAAACGTATCAAACGTGTACTTTGGATTAAGTCCGGCCTTCTCAGCAGCAGACTTCGTCTTTTTCTTCTGGCTCGCTTCGATGGCCATATTCTGAATCTCATCAATTCTTTCATCATCTTCAGATAAGAATATAACCTCATATTCTGTTCCCGTAATCTCTGCGATACAGACCTTGAGAGGGAGCAGATACTTCTTTTCAATATATTCCACACTCGCATTCATATTGACAAGTATGAATACGGTGCTGTCTATAACGTCATATACCTTTAAAGGCTGGATCCATGTAGAGAAAGATACGTTGGACAACTCATGCTCTATTCTCAGATGCTCTATAATCTCCTGCCACTTTTCCTTCACAATGTTCATTCCGATAAACTCCTAATCTTTCCATTTAAAAGGGTTTTAAGCATAAACCCGCTCTTTACATTTTACATCAAAATCACTATTTAAGCAACGATTATTCATGTGGATAACTTTATCATAAGCAGAAAATACCACATATACGGTACAAAAAAAGAAAAAAACTTGAATATCCACAGTCTATCCACCTAAAATCCACAGGTTATCCACAAAATGTGGATAATATGGAAAAAAATTGGGGACGGAGGAAATTGAAAAAACCTCCGTCCCCAAAGAAAAAAATGACAAAATCCTAGCTTTTGCTTGACGTACAGGCTTTTTTTTAATATAATCTTAACTGATGTCTTTAGAAATATGTGGGAGTATATCCCTTGTAAAATATAAGGAGGTGGATATCAATGAAAATGACATTCCAGCCAAAAAAGAGACAGAGATCTAAAGTTCATGGTTTCAGATCAAGAATGAGCACAGCAGGTGGAAGAAAAGTACTTGCAAGCAGAAGAGCAAAAGGAAGAAAGAGATTATCAGCGTAGGCCGCATATATGTGGCCTTTTCTTCTCTAAAAATTAGGAGATCCACTGTATGAAATATTCCGAATATTTAAAGAAAAACAAGGATTTTCAGACTGTCTATAATAATGGAATTTCTTATGCGAACAAGTATCTTGTTATGTATGTGATGGATAATCATACGAAGAAAAACAGATTAGGTATATCAGTAAGTAAAAAAGTAGGAAATAGTGTAGTGCGACACAGATTGACAAGGTTGATCAGGGAAAGTTATCGACTACAAGAAGATAAGTTCAGATGCGGATTAGATATTATTGTGATAGCAAGAATAGGCGCTAAAGAAAAGAACTACAAAGAAATCGTCAGCGCATTGCTCCATCTTGGACATCTTCATGAAATTATAGATGTGGGAAGCAATTCCCATTAGCGGGGTGACGTATCATGAAAAGAATTCTGCTGGGATGTATCAGATTCTATAGGAAATATCTTTCAGGACTTAAGAGATATTCCACATGTATCTATTTTCCCACATGCTCCGAATATGCGGTTGAGGCAATTGAAAAATATGGAGCATGGAAAGGAAGTCGTCTGGCCATCTGGAGAATACTGCGTTGTAATCCATTTGCAAAAGGCGGATATGACCCCGTACCCTGATAATTTACATTAATTGTTATTACAATGGAGGAAAGAAGTATGACAGCAGCTGCTTTATTAACCACTGCTAACTGGCCTATTGTAGGACAGATTGCGTGGTTACTAGGTAAAGTAATGAACTTTATCTACACAGTGTTAGATAACATATTGCCATCGGACAACGGCCTGGTGGGCTTATCTATTATATTTTATACAATAATCGTATATACGATTATGCTTCCGCTTACTATCAAGCAGCAGAAAACAGCAAAGATGTCTTCTGTTATGAACCCTGAGATTCAGGCAGTTCAAAAGAAGTATAAGAATAAAAAGGACCAGGCTTCTATGATGAAGCAGCAAGAAGAGGTTCAGCAGGTATACGATAAGTATGGAACATCTATGACCGGAGGATGCCTTCCTTTATTAATACAGATGCCATTGCTTTTTGCTCTGTATCCAGTTATCTATGATATGAAGAACTATGTGCCCGCTATCAAAAATGCGGCAGTGGATGTAAATAAGTTTATTACGATACCGGATCTTACACTGTCACCTGTTCAGATGATCAAAGAAAGTGGCTCTTTCGGCATAGCACCAATTATCATTATTATAACAGCCATACTGCTCCCTGTTCTGTCAGGACTGACACAGTTTTTAAGTATCAAGCTTTCACAGTCTATATCAGGCCAGCAGATGGACAAGGATAATCCGATGGCCGGAACGATGAAGACGATGAATATGACGATGCCGATATTCTCAGTATTCATGGTATTTACATTATCTTCAGGTATTGGCCTCTACTGGATTATAAGTGCGGTAGTACGTTGTGTTCAGCAGGTACTTATCAATAAGCATTTGGGTAAAGTGTCTGTAGAAGATATTATTGAAAAGAATAAAGAAAAGGCAGCTGAGAAGCGCCAGAAGAGGGGCGAGAAAGCTGAGAAAATAAATACGATGGCACAGACAAATACCAGAACTCTAAAAGATTCTGCAAACCGCGGTACTTCAGGTCTGACAGAAAAGGAAAGAGAAGAGAAAGTAGCAAAGGCACGTAACAATGCTGGAAACGCTAAGGAAGGAAGTCTGGCGTCAAAGGCTAACATGGTTAAAAAGTTTAACAAGAATGATTAGGGGGCATGGGTTATGGAATATATTACTGTATCGGCAAAGACGCTGGATGACGCAATTACAGAGGCTTTAATCCAGTTAGGTGTGACAAGTGACCAGTTGGATTATGAAGTAATTGAAAAAGGAAGTGCAGGATTCCTCGGTATTGGAATGAAACAGGCAGTAATAAAAGCCCGCAAGAAGATAACAGAACCAGTAATAGAAGAGCCTGTCAAAGAAACAAGATCGGAAGAACCGGTTAAAAAAGAAAAGTCAGAAGTAAAAAAAGAATTTAAAAAAGATTTCAAAAAAGAAATTAAGAAAGAAAAAGCTCCTGTAAAAATAAAAGAAGAAAAACCGGCTGCAGAGAAAAAAGAAGCAGATCTTGCGAAAGTTGAACAAACGACCATCAACGCATGTGAGAAATTCATATATGATGTACTTCAGGCCATGGATATGGAAGGCGTAAAAGTGACATCAAAAGTAGATGAAGAAGGTGCGCTGAGCATAGATATGGATGGTAAAAATATGGGCATACTCATAGGTAAGCGCGGACAGACACTTGACTCACTTCAGTACCTGACTAACAGAGTTGCCAATAAGACGCAGGATGGATATGTAAGAGTAAAACTTGACACAGAGGATTACAGGCGCAGAAGAAAAGAAACTTTGGAAAACCTTGCAAAAAATATAGCAAGTAAAGTAAAAAGAACGAGAAGAACCGTATCCCTTGAGCCGATGAATCCATATGAAAGAAGAATAATCCATTCAGCTTTACAGGCAGATTCGGCAGTATCCACACATAGCGAAGGTGAAGAACCTTACAGAAGAGTAGTAGTTACATTAGTACGTAAGTAAATAAAAAGAAAAAATAGGGGTTGGAATTGCCCCTATTTTTTGTATATTTTCATAGGGGTCAGACCCCTAACGCCAAAGGGGTCTGACCCCTATGAAAACGGAGGTAATTGTTGTGAAAACTCAAACTATTGCTGCAATATCGACAGCAATGTCTGATTCTGGAATTGGTATTGTACGTATGAGCGGTGATGAAGCTTTTACGATTGTGGACAAGATATATGAGGGGAAGAATGGCAAGCGGCTTTCGTCTCAGAAGTCGCATACGATACATTATGGTTTTATCAGGGACGAGAATGAACTTGTAGATGAAGTGCTTGTAATGATTATGAAAGGTCCTCACAGCTATACTGGGGAAGATACGGTAGAAGTGAACTGCCACGGCGGTGTTTATCTTGTCAAACGCGTGCTTGAAATTATGATTGAAAATGGGGCAAGACCTGCGGAGCCAGGAGAGTTTACGAAACGTGCGTTTCTCAATGGCAGGATTGATTTGTCCCAGGCTGAAGCAGTTGGAGACTTGATTGCCTCCCAGAATGAATATGCGTTGAAGAGTTCAATAGGACAGCTAAAAGGAAATGTAAAGTCAAAGATAAGTGATATTAGAAATAAAATAATTTACCATACAGCTTTTATTGAGACTGCGTTAGATGATCCCGAACATATCAGTGTAGACGGCTATGGTGAGGAGCTGAGAGAGACTGTTGTTGAACTTCTGTCAGAGATTAAGGCGTTGCTTTCAACATGTAATGATGGGAGAATAATAAAGGAAGGTATAAAGACAGTCATCGTTGGCAAACCAAATGCTGGTAAGTCTTCCCTTCTGAATGTGCTTGTAGGTGAAGAGAGAGCTATCGTTACGGAGGTGGCAGGAACAACCCGGGATATATTAGAAGAGCACATTAATCTTCAGGGCATTTCGCTTAATATACTAGATACCGCAGGCATCAGGGAGACGGATGACATCGTGGAAAGGATTGGCGTAAATAAGGCAATTCTACATGCTGATGAAGCAGATTTGATTATATATGTGATGGATGCTTCTGCACCGCTTGATGAGAATGACGAGCAGATTTTAAAAATGATATATGGAAAACCAGTTATTATATTGCTAAATAAGTCCGATTTAGATATGATGATTAGTAGGGAAAATGTAATAGACGCTTATTATGCAATTAATCCTTCAAAAAATGAATCTGATCAAAGTAAGGAAATCCAAGTAATAGAAGTATCTGCTAAGAATCAGTACGGTATTGACAAATTTGAAAATATTGTAAAGGATATGTTTTTTGAAGGAAATCTTTCATTTAATAATGAAATATATATAACAAATGTAAGACATAAGGCGGCGCTGCAGGATGCCCGTAACTCACTACAAAAGGTTATAGAGTCGATTGACAGCAAAATGCCGGAAGATTTTTATTCAATTGATTTGTTAGATGCTTATGAATCTCTGGGCAATATTACGGGAGATACGATGGGAGAAGATTTGATAAATGAAATATTCAGCAAATTCTGTATGGGAAAATAAAGACGAATACGATATTGCGGTTATTGGTGCAGGCCATGCAGGGTGTGAAGCTGCTCTTGCGTCAGCCAGGCTTGGTTTCCAGACGATTGTTTTTACAGTGTGTGTAGACAGCATAGCTCTGATGCCATGTAATCCCAATATAGGAGGAAGTTCCAAAGGACATCTTGTCAGGGAAATAGATGCACTAGGCGGTGAGATGGGGAAGGTAATAGATCAGACTTTTATACAGTCTAAGATGTTGAACAAATCAAAGGGCCCTGCCGTTCATTCGCTCCGCGCACAGGCCGACAAGCTACATTATAGCAGAACAATGCGTCAGGTGTTAGAGAGCCAGGAAAGGCTGGAAATAAAGCAGGCAGAAGTTGTAAATATCATAACTGAGGATAAAAAAGTAACAGGAGTACAAACTTATTCCGGCGCCGTCTACCGGTGCAGAGCTGTCATCCTCTGTACAGGGACGTACCTGAAAGCGCGCTGCGTATATGGTGATGTAAGCCAGAACACAGGGCCGAATGGGCTTCAGGCAGCAAACTATCTGACAGAATGCCTGAAAGATCTCGGTATTAAAATGTATCGATTTAAGACAGGCACTCCGGCCAGAATAGACAGGAATACAGTTGACTTCAGCAAAATGGAAGAACAGTTTGGCGATGAACGGATTGTACCTTTTTCCTTTACTACTGCGTCAGAGGATATACAGATTGATCAAGTATCCTGCTGGCTGACTTACACAAATAACAGAACACACGAAATCATCAGGAAGAACCTGGACAGGTCGCCTTTATATTCTGGAATGATAGAGGGAACAGGCCCAAGATATTGTCCATCCATAGAAGATAAGGTAGTAAAGTTTGCAGATAAGGACAGGCATCAGGTATTCATCGAGCCCGAAGGACTAGAGACTAATGAAATGTATATAGGTGGTATGTCAAGTTCACTTCCGGAAGATGTACAGTATGATATGTACCGTACGGTTCCCGGTCTTGAGCATGTTAAGATAGTAAGGAATGCTTATGCAATCGAGTATGACTGTATTGATGCAAGGCAGCTTAAGCCATCATTAGAATTCCGTGCGGTAGAAGGTCTGTTCAGCGGCGGGCAGTTTAATGGCAGTTCAGGTTATGAAGAGGCGGCTGCGCAAGGACTTGTTGCAGGTATAAACGCGTCTCGTATGCTTCAGGGGACGGAGCCATTGATTATAGACCGTTCACAGGCATATATTGGTGTGCTGATTGACGACCTTGTCACAAAAGAAAGCCATGAGCCATACAGGATGATGACATCACGTGCCGAATACCGGCTGCTGCTCCGCCAGGATAATGCAGACCGGAGGCTTACGAAAATTGGTTACGAGATTGGTCTGATAGAAGAAAAACGTTACAAAAGATTTCTTCTTAAGGAAAGATGGATAGCTGATGAAATAGATCGGCTGAATCATACACATATAGGTGTAAACGAAAAGGTACAGGATTTACTTTCCACGTATGACAGTACTCTTTTGAATTCAGGCACTACTCTTGCAGAACTTATACGCAGGCCTGAACTTTCATATGAAATTCTGAAACCGATTGATAAAGGTCGTCCAATTATGCCAAAAGATTTACTGGACGAAGTTATAGAGCAGGTAAATATATCTATCAAATATGAAGGATATATCAGACGTCAGGAGAAGCAGGTTGAACAGTTTAAAAAGCTGGAGAAGAAAAAGATACCGGCGAATATAAACTATGACGAAGTGAAAAGTCTGCGCATTGAGGCGGTCCAGAAATTAAAGGAATACCGCCCTGTATCCATTGGACAGGCTTCCAGGATATCTGGCGTATCTCCGGCAGATATCTCAGTGTTGCTAGTGTATCTTAATGCATAGGAGTTTATCATGAGCAAATTATTAGAGTCAAAACTGCAACAACTAAATATTACACTGAATGACAGGCAGTCAGAGCAGTTCAAAATATTTTATAATCTGCTTATAGAGTGGAATAAGGTAATGAATCTGACTGGAATTACAGAATATGAGGAGGTTGTTGAAAAGCATTTTGTAGACAGCCTTGCCCTCATAAAAGCTGTCGATATACAAAAGATTCATAATATTATAGATATCGGTACAGGTGCAGGCTTTCCCGGTATTCCATTGAAGATAGCATTTCCTCAATTAAATGTGACGTTATTAGACTCTTTGAATAAAAGGATACGTTTTTTAAATACAGTTATAGAAAATACTGGTCTTAAAGGTATAGAAGCTATACATGGACGTGCTGAAGATTATGCAAAACAACCGGATTATAGAGAAAACTATGACCTTTGTGTTTCACGGGCCGTCGCAAATCTGGCTACATTGTCAGAGTATTGCATACCATATATACGGATAGGGGGTATATTTGTGTCATACAAGTCGGAGGATGTAGAACAAGAAGTAGAATGTTCTAAAAATGCGATATCTTTACTAGGCGGCAATATCAAAGAAACAGTTAGATTTCAACTTCCAGGAACAGACATAGGAAGGTCATTTATAATAATTGAAAAGGAAAAAATGACTTCTGAAAAATATCCGCGCAAAGCAGGTTTGCCATCAAAAGAACCGTTAATATAATAATCTGTAAAAAACATACTAGGAACATTTAATGTTCCTAGTATGTTTTTATGTATTCTTCTTTTACTCTTCGGCAGACAACAATATGTTAATCTGCTCAAGAAATTCATGTGCATTTTCTAATTGAGGCAGATAGTTAGTTTCGTCCATCTCTACAATTTCAATAGATGGAAGTATTTCTTTATACTCATTGGCAAAATCAATATTATCACGGTTAGATTTACCTGTTATTATATATATGCTGTTAGATAATGATTCCAGACAATGAGGAATATTTATAGTTGTGTAATATCCTGTCAAACTTGCAAATAAATATTTCGATGATGCATTTCCGGAGTGAGCACTTTCATAATATGTGCGTACTATGTTATCCTCAACTTTATCGAAATCATAATAATAATCCATCTGGAACAATGCTTGAATATCACTCCGCTTCGTAAGCATGTTATAAACAAAAGTACCTATTATAGGTGTATTTATTAACCAGCTCAGGCACTTACTTCTTTTAGTAGGTATCTTGCCAAGTAATTCTATACTAGCCGGATTTACTAATACAATTTGATTTACTATAAAATTGTCATTTTGACATGCAGCTAAAACAAATGAACCTGATTCCCCAGTTGCTATTACATCAGTCTTGTCACCAATTACATGTTTTATAAAATCCGTTATAAGCTGTACATACATATAATTAGTGTAAGTGAGATTTGGTTTATCTGAACGGCCACAGCCTAATAAATCTATGCTAAATACTGTATAGTTTTTAGATAAATGTTCAATTACTTTGTTCCATTCATATGCAGAACTATATGTAGTCAAATCGTGGATGAGAAGTAAAGGTTTGCCTTCCCCTTTTTTTGTATAATAAATCTTACCAAATCTCCATTCATAATAAGAACCGGATGGATTTGTCAATAAATCGTCCAATGTGGCAGAAAAGTATATAAATTTATTTATCATATGTAGTGTAACAGCAGATACTCCAGCTAAAGCGGTTCCTGCAGCAAGTTTCTTTTTCCAGCTCATATAAACCCCACTTTCTTTCAAGATAACGTCCCCTTGTTATTGTTTAAGTATAGCTCATTAATTATATAGAACCATTGTCCATAAAAATATTATACTACAATAAAGACAATATATAAAGCTAAAAAGTAAAAATGTTTCACGTGAAACATTAACATTTATTACAAGTATCTATATACTATTTTTGTTCTTTATGCAGTATGCTTTAGCAGTAATTATAACAAGTTCAAATACGATACTATTATATTGTATAATGTATTTGATAAAATATGCAAAATAAAATGTTTCACGTGAAACATTTAGTAGATATAATATCAAAAAGGTGGTATACTAAATCTATGCAAAAAACAGAAAGGTGATTAAAATGGGAAGAGTTATAGCCATCGCCAACCAAAAAGGTGGGGTTGGAAAGACTACGACAGCGATTAATCTATCCGCTTGTCTGGCAGAAAAGGGTCAAAAAGTACTTGCAGTGGACATGGACCCCCAGGGAAATATGACAAGTGGACTTGGTTTAGATAAAGAATCAGTTGAAAAAACAGTATATGATTTAATTATTGGTAACGCTGACGTAGATGAAGTATTACAGAAGGATGCACTTGAAAATCTTGATATATTACCTACAAGTATAGATTTGTCTGCTGCAGAGATTGAACTTATAGGTGTGGAAGAAAAAGAGTATATTGTCAGAGATGCGATTAAAGATATAAGGAATAATTATGACTACGTAATAATAGATTGTCCGCCGTCTTTAAGCATGCTTACAATCAATGCAATGACTACAGCAGATACAGTTTTAGTTCCTATACAGTGTGAATACTATGCCTTAGAGGGGTTAAGCCAGCTTATACATACCGTTGAACTAGTCAAAGAACGCCTGAATCCGGAACTTGAGATAGAAGGTGTCATATTTACTATGTATGATGCTAGAACGAACCTATCACTTCAAGTTGTTGAAAATGTAAAAGATAACCTTCAACAGGCTATCTATAAAACGATTATACCACGCAACATTCGTCTGGCTGAGGCTCCAAGTTACGGTATGCCTATAAGCCAGTATGATCCGAGGTCCGCAGGCTCCGAAAGTTATATGAAACTGGCAGACGAAGTGATGAATAAAAAATAATTAATTTGGAGGATAATATGGCAGTAAAAAAGAAAGGACTTGGTAAAGGTCTTGACAGTTTAATTCCTGATAAGCCTTTGAAGGCAGCTATGACTAATACCGGTAACCCCTTGGATGATAATGAAACGGGTATGGGGGAACGGATGATGAAGATTAATATGGTAGAGCCTAACAGAGAGCAGCCGCGTAAAAATTTTGAAGAAGATGCATTACTCGAGCTTTCGGACTCTATAAAACAGTTTGGTGTATTACAGCCGCTTCTGGTCAGAAAAAGAAAAGATTATTACGAAATAATAGCAGGAGAAAGAAGATGGAGAGCCGCTAAAATGGCCGGTGTAAAAGAAGTACCTGTTATTATAAAAGACTATACGGAACAGGAAATAGTTGAAATCTCACTTATAGAGAACATACAGAGAGAAAACCTGAATCCAATTGAAGAAGCGATGGCATTTAAAAAGCTATTGGAAGAATTCAACTTAAAACAGGATGAAGTGGCCGAAAGAGTATCCAAGAGCAGAACAGCCGTAACAAATTCGATGCGTCTTCTTAAATTAAATGAAAAAGTGCAGCAGATGATTATAGATGATATGATATCTACAGGGCATGCAAGGGCTCTTTTAGCGATAGATGATTATGAACAGCAGTATATGCTGGCAAACAAAATATTTGATGAGAAACTAAGTGTGCGTGAGACTGAAAAGCTTATAAAAGAAATAAAGAATCCTAAAAAGCCAAAGGAAAAGAAGATAATAGATAATCAGTTCATATATACAGATTTGGCCGATAAATTAAAAGAGGTAATGGGTACTAAAGTAAGTATAGCATCCAAAGGAAAAGGAAAAGGTAAGATAGAAATAGAATATTATTCAGACAGCGAATTAGAACGTGTGTTCGATTTAATGATGAGTGTCAACAAAGGAGAATAGACATATATGGAAAGTAAGATACTGAATGCATTGGGAATAGATCCGGCTTTTATCTTCATTTTTATGTTGATATTGTTTATCGTATTGTTTATATTATATGTAAATGTCACTATGAAGTATAACCGGTTAAAAAGCAGCTATGCAACGTTTATGAGGGGAAAAGATGGTAAAACTCTAGAAGAAGGATTTAGGGACAAGTTTGCAGAGATAGACACTATACTTAAGGTTACAAAACAAAACAGGCAGGATATAAGAGAAATAAATAAAAAGATGGAAGGTGACTATCAGAAGCTTGGCATTATCAAATATGACGCATTCAACGAGATGGGCGGGAAGCTCAGTTTTGCATTGGCTATGCTTGACGGCAATAATAACGGCTGGGTTATCAATGCAATGCACAGCAGAGAAGGCTGTTATACTTATATTAAAGAAATCGTCAAAGGCGAGAGTTATGTAGAATTAGCCGAAGAAGAGGCCGAAGCTCTTGACAGAGCTATATTCAGCGAATCATATGACAGAGAAGTCAAAGATATCGTAGCGCAAAAATAAACATAAGAATAATGAGGTGGAAATTATGTTAGATATTAAATTTGTAAGAAATAACCCTGATACAGTAAAAGAAAATATTAAAAAGAAATTTCAGGATGATAAACTTCCTCTCGTAGATGAGGTATTACAATTAGATCAGCAGAATAGAGATATTAAACAGGAAGTTGAAGCTCTGCGTGCGGACAGGAACAAGATATCCAAGCAGATCGGTGCATGTATGGCACAGGGAAAAAAAGATGAGGCTGAAGAACTTAAGAAAAAGGTGCAAGAGAATGCAGACAGAGTAGAGGCTTTGTCCTCTGATGAGAAGCAGGTAGAGGAAAGAATCAAAAAGATTATGATGACTATACCTAATATCATTGACCCGTCCGTACCTATAGGAAAAGATGACAGTGAAAATGTTGAGATACAAAAATACGGAGAACCTGTAATACCAGATTTTGAAATACCATATCACACGGAAATCATGGAGAATTTTAACGGTATAGACCTCGAAAGTGCAGGAAAGGTTGCAGGCAATGGGTTCTACTACCTGATGGGTGATGTCGCAAGGCTGCATTCAGCAGTAATCACATATGCAAGAGATTTTATGATTAACCGCGGCTTTACTTATTGTATTCCTCCATTTATGATTCGCAGTAATGTCGTGACGGGAGTAATGAGTTTTGCGGAGATGGATGCCATGATGTACAAGATTGAAGGTGAAGACCTCTATCTTATCGGAACGAGCGAACACTCCATGATTGGAAAATTCATCGATACAATGCTTACGGAGGATCAGCTGCCGCAGACATTAACGAGTTATTCTCCTTGTTTCCGGAAGGAAAAGGGCGCCCACGGGATTGAAGAACGTGGCGTTTACAGAATCCATCAGTTCGAAAAACAGGAGATGATAGTTGTTTGCAAGCCGGAAGAGAGCAAGATATGGTATGATAAACTCTGGCAGAATACAGTAGATTTATTCCGTTCTCTTGATGTGCCGGTACGTACACTTGAGTGCTGTTCAGGAGACCTGGCTGACTTGAAGGTTAAGTCCTGTGACGTAGAAGCATGGTCTCCGAGGCAGAAGAAGTACTTTGAAGTAGGAAGCTGTTCCAACCTTGGGGATGCACAGGCGAGAAGGCTTGGTATCCGCGTAAAAGGTACAGACGGAAGCAAGTACTTTGCACACACGTTAAATAACACAGTAGTAGCACCACCTAGAATGTTGATTGCATTTCTGGAGAATAACCTCCAGGAAGACGGCTCAGTCCGTATACCAGAAGTATTGCAGCCATACATGGGTGGCATGACAAAGATTGAAAAGAAATAAAACATTAAAATGTAAGGAAAACCCCATGCATAAATTTTTACAGGCCATAGGTTATGGCAATATAACTTCAAAAAGACAATTGAATGAATTCCTGAAAGACACAGAGGAGTCATTCACCTGCCATGAGCTCGTAGAAATCGAAAACGAACTTGATTTCTGCGAGTATCAGCGGGAATGCGGCGCCGGGATAGGAGTCTCTGTATGTGGAGATATGGATATAAACGAGCATTTTGAACGACAGTATTATTATCCATATTTTATCGGCAGCGGACTGACATCTTACGCAGATGTCGTTGTAGAGAGGAGGATGGGTGAAGAGGCCTACGTAGGTATATGTGAAGATGTAAAAGTAGGTATCAGCCTTATCTTTTATCTGCAGAATGCAGTAGAGTTTATCAAAGAAAAGCAGATGTCCGGCAAAAAAGTGAAATATGGTTCTGTAACACTTTCAGGACTATGCAATAAAGGTACAATTCTGCTCCCCGTATTAAAAAACGCAGAACTGGAAAAGAAGAGACAAGAAGAGTCCAGAAACAGGATGATGCTATTAAGCGCGGCTAAAAACGGCGATCAGGCTGCGATGGAAAGTCTGACGCTGGACGATATAGACATCTATTCAAAAGTATCAAGACGCCTCATAACAGAGGATGTATTCAGTATAGTAGATACATGTTTCATGCCATACGGGATAGAATGTGACTGCTACTCCATATTAGGTGAGATACTGGATATACATACAATAGAAAATGAAGATACAAAAGAACAGCTGTATATCATGAAACTTGATGTAAATGAACTGCAGTTCGATATCTGTGTGCCCGTAAAGAGGGTGACAGGTGAGCCTGCCGTAGGGCGGCGATTTAAAGGAGATATCTGGCTGCAAGGCAGAATTAACTTTTAAAGGTAATTGGGGACGGGGTTTTTCTAGAAAAACCCCGTCCCCAATTAAAAAAAGGGTGTCCCAATTTCGTTATTGATTTTTTCCTCATAAAATGATAGAATATAAAAGCTGACAACTTAATATGTTTCCGTAGCTCAACTGGATAGAGCGACCGCCTCCTAAGCGGATGAATTTGCTCACCAGAATTGAATAAATTGTTTATAACAGTCGAATACACTGTTATAATATATAAGTGTCTCTGTAGCTCAGGGGATAGAGCATTCGCCTCCTAAGCGAAGGGTCGGACGTTCAAATCGTCTCAGGGACGCTGAAAGTGCTGAAAATTCAAGGATTTTCAGCATTTTTTTTATGCAATTAAATGAAAATGCCCATCTGTGTAGTTTTTAATGTTGCTTTTGCTATTTTGATTTATACAAAAAAATCTGAAAAACAAACGCTTGCTTATATAAGTTAATTACAGATTTCATGACAATTGCTTACAGAAACAGCATTGTTTATTCAATTGCTCAACATAGGGGTTAATTCCGGAGATATTTCTTATAATGATACAAAATTTTAAATTGATGGCATCAATCAGGAGAATCTCAGGAACTCATGGAGTACAGCGCAAATGATGGGGTACGTCAGGCATACACTTATGGAGATGCATGGTTAAGTGTTGCTAAAGCAGATGAAACCAGTTATTATATGAATGACGGACGATTTAGCGTGACCGGGCTGGTCACAGAGACTAATGCTCTAACGAATAGTTATCGTTATGACCCATATGGAAATCTTATATCAGGAACTGCCGATGCAGTGAACTATTATGGCTGGAAAGATGCCAAGAAGTTAATAAAAAAGTTGTAAAAACTGCAAAAAATTAGTTAAAAAGGCAATCAATACAGTTAAAAAGGTAACTAAATTGGTAGTCAATGCAGTAACTCATCCAACGCAGACGATACAGAAAGCGAAACAGACCGTAAACAAAATATATCAGAAAGCATCATCTGGGGGTTCTCAAAGTCGGTAGAGTCGCTTCAGGAGGAGTAGCTGGGGGTGTTGCGGGTGATATTGTGTCAGGAGCATACTAAAAAGGGAGGAAAAGATGTTTCTTCAAAAGCTTTTATTTTACGTTCTTTTGTTTTCGGCAACGTTATTAAGCATCAGACTTACGGAGGCCGTAAGAGGTGATGTTTTTTTCCCAAATGAACGATTGAAGGAACTAATGAACTTAATCAATAAAAAAACCATGATTTTGTTCTATGTTTCTTTCTATACATTCTTTGTGATTGGTGGTGCATATTATATTATCTCAAGTGCACCATGCGTTATGAATAAAGATTTTGCAATAAAAAGGGGAAAAATACAAAACGTCTCTTTGTATGAGAAGAATAACATAGGGACCAAATATAATATCACTCTCTTAGATGAAAACGGAAACTATAATCAAGTTGAGCATGTTTTCTCAGAGGCCTTAAAAGAAGGTGATGAGGTGGAAATCGCTGAGTCTTCGCAGAGGTTTCTTGGCCGGATAGTAAAAACGATAAATGGTAAAGAGACAGAATATTACCAGAGTATTGAGAATAGCACAGGAATTGAAAAGATAATCGTATGTATTTATATTATATTCACTATAGTTATGCAGACCCGATTTTTGAAAAGAGAAAAAAAGAGTATGTCCATAAGCAAAGTTCAGTTATTGCTATTGCAGTTTTGGGAGAAAGGGGTTTGGATTTATTGTATCATAATGGCGATCAGTCTATTTAATTTAGTTGACAATAAAATATGGGGTATTACTGGTGCTTTAGTATTTGTGATATACACATTTAGCTCATTTTTGTCTTTAATGCTTGAAGGGAAAAATGTACAAAATAAAACATGAATAAAAGGAGAGATTTGTGACGGAAGTTCATTGTATGGATAATAATCAAGAAGAAATTTTGCAAGCGTTAGAGGAGTTAGATGTAACAGAGTATTTAGCTAGAAAAAATAAGAAAAATATTGTAAATATAGTAAAATATACTGCAGCTGCCGGTTTGACTTCGTTACTTTTATTTATAGGGGTTCTTCCAGAAATGCGTATATTTGCAATTTTGTTTTATTGTGTAATTTTTTTTCCTGGCCTTTTTACTTTTGTGTACGTATGGTATATAGGGACTAAAAAGAAGAAACAAATCCAACATGTTTATAAAGGACAAGCAATAATAATTTGTGAAAACCCACTTGAATTGATATATATTAATAGTGATAAGAAGTGTAAAAAAATAAAATGTCAGGTTCCTCTTAAAGTAAAGGCTCATGAAGGCATCAAGGTTGATATTGTAGTTGAAGACGAAACTATTGTGGAGATTAATGTGTAAATATTTTTATGAAAGTTAAAAACACTAGAATCAAGGAAATTCAAAACGTTCAGTATACGTAGTATATCATCGAGACTATATGCTTTAAACAAAAAGGATTAGATGGTGCTTCTTGGCACATCTAATCCTTTTAAACCTTATCTCAATTTCTTCCCAAGCATATCCGGGTTTGTCGCAAAAGTAAGTGCGGTCTCTTCTGAGATGGTACCAGCCTTATACAGGCGCAGAAGGCTGGTGTCCATCGCTATCATATCATCGCTGGCGGAAGAATAGATGATTCCGTCTATCTGGGGAATCTTATTATCCCGTATCATGTTGCGGATGGCCGGTGTTACAGTCATAATCTCAAAGGCAGGAACCATGCCGCCGCCCAAGGAAGGGACAAGCTGCTGTGATACGACGGCCTGCAGTACCATGGACAGCTGCACGGCAATCTGCCGCTGCTGGTTAGGCGGGAATACGTCTATGATACGGTCTATCGTATTTGCACTCCCAATCGTGTGCAGGGTCGAGAAGATGAGATGCCCGGTCTCTGCGGCTGTCATGGCGACCTGCGTCGTCTCATAATCCCGCATCTCGCCTAGCAGTATGACGTCAGGGCTCTGTCGCAGCGCGGCACGTAAGGCTGCCACGTAACTGTCCGTATCTACATTGATTTCCCTCTGGCTTACAATACTTTTATCGTGCCTGTGCAGATATTCAAGGGGATCCTCCAGGGTGATGATATGCTTTTCAAAGTTGTGGTTGATATCATCTATCATACAGGCAAGTGTCGTTGATTTTCCGCTGCCGGCGGGTCCAGTGACCAGAACAAGCCCCTTCGGGAAACGGTCCAGCTTCATAATAGTGTCAGGGATACCAAGAGAAGCCGGATTCGGAAGTGTAAAGGTTATGATACGTATAACAGCCGATAAAGCACCCCTCTGCTTGTACGCACTCACACGGAAACGTGACAGACCTGCGATGGCAAAAGAAAAGTCATCATCACCCGTTTCCAGAAGCTTGTCCATGGAACGTTCTCCCGCCAGCTCATATATCTGGCGGAGCAGGTATTCCGTGTCATCAGGGAGAAGCCGGTCATCGTTGATGCGTACAATCGTATTATTGACCCTCATAGAAGCAGGAAGACCTGCAATGATAAAAAGATCTGACGCTTTTTTCTCTATGGCGTTTTCAAAAAAATCTGTTGCATTCATTATGACAATCTCCTATTCTATTAATTTTAAACGATCATTCCCCTCCCATCCTGCAGTTGATATCTCCTGCCAGGACGTGACGCGGTAGAAACCGCCGGAAAGCTTGTCAGGGCGATTCAGAGCCAGAACAATATTCAGTGCTTTCTCTTCATTGACCTTCTCTTCAAAGGTCAAAACCGGTTCGTCAGATGTAAAGTCCAGAGTGGTTCCTTCCATCGTTTTAAGCAACGCGGCCGCTTCTGCATAGTAATCACCAGGCCTGTTACTGTAAGCTGTCTCTAATATATCGTCAATCTCCTTCAACTTCCGTTCAGCTGCATTGCACGCATTATAATAATCCGTATTATGCCGGGCAGTATCTCTGCTGTACTTGTAATCTCCGGCAGCGCTGGACAATGACAGGGTGGCAAAGGTAACAAGGCAGAGTATGATAAACACCATAAGCAAAGATACAGAGCCTATATTGGCTACAGGATACGTATTTTTCTTCATAGAGGCTCCTTTCCTACGGTTTCAATTGCTTATATATCACGATTTCTAATTCATAAATGTGTGAAGCAGAACCAGTTTTATCAACGGAAAGTCTGTACTCGGTGATACCACTGTCAGAGCTTCCTTTCTCTATCTCCAGATAATAACCTGCCTCCGGTTCACTGCAAGGCTTGAATTCTTTATCATAGTAAATATATATGTTGCTGTCCTCCGTGTTCATATGGGGATAATATTCCCGGAGGGCAGTTTCGGCATCTTCTGTGCCACGGATGATATCAGCAACGGAGGCGGCCTGGTTTACGGCGGTATCCAGCTCTTCCGTATCCCGGCTGATTGTATGTGACTTAACAAACAGCTGCAGGCAGATGGCGCTGATAACAGAAAAGAAGAGGATAGCTATGATTATTTCCATAAGAAGCAGTCCGGAGCGGTTGGAAGTCTTTTTTTTCATGGCACGCTCCTTTCTGAGATAATAAGAGAGTCCTCGTCACCATTTCTGTCTGTCGATGTAAATTCAAATAGCCCGGTCCCGGCCTTATCCATATCCAGGCTGTTGATTTCCATGATTGTCTTTCCATTTTTCAGGAGTATATCAACTCCGTCATTCAAGAAGAGTTCTTTTAAAAAACCGTCATATTCATATATATATGTAGTACAGGCTACGCCGTTATAATTGCCGCGCAATGACAGACACTCGGTTCCTTCGATGTCTCGGATGGAAACAGCTCCGCCACTGTCATTTTGCCGTATCTTTTCAGAAATATAGGAAAGACATGTCCGGTTCTGGTCATTTGCCTGAATCTGCCCTGTCGTAGAGCTGTATAAATTTGCGGCCAGAAGCAGAACGGCAAGCGATGATGCCGCAAAAACAAAGAAAAGAGCGATTGGAAATACAAGATCAATCATATGTTTCTGGCGAGTCTGGAATTTCATTGCCCGTCCTCCTTATCAATAATGGTCACGTCAGGCATAATATTAGAACCAAGAATCTGATAGTCTATAAAAAAACGGTCTTTATCGTAGATAAGTCCATAATGCGCCTCCAGATACTGAAGGCTTTCCGGATAGGCACCCTCTATAGCATAGCAGTGAGCTATGCCACGGCTGACCGCCGTCTCCAAAGTCTGCTTCTCCTGATCGGAAGCTTTATCAGAGAAGGAAGATATACCGTACCAGAAACAACCAAATACTATAAAAAACACTATAATAGAAACAATTATGTTTCTACCGTTTGCTTTGGACTTATTGGATACAAAACGTTGTTTCATTTATATTACCCCAATCTTTTATATGCTAGACATGATTCCCATTAATGGCAGCATCACAGACAATAATATCATCCCTACGATAAGGGATAGTATGATGACAAGTGTAGGTTCAAGAGTTGCAATAATGTTCGTGAACCTCTGGTCTATCTCCTCCTGGTATCTGTCTGCAATATCGCCCATAACTTCATCCAGTACACCTGCTTTGGAACCAATAGAAGCCATGCGGGCATATATTCCGGAAAAAACGTCCATATCAAGCAGCACCTGGGAGAGATCTTCCCCCTCCTGCATCTTTGTCTGGCACTGTTCCAGCTTCTGGCGGAAGTTATCATTATCTGTAAGTTTGGAGGTGAGTTCCAGACATTCCGACTGTGTCATACCGCTGCTCAAGGTCAATGCCATTCCACTGGCAAATCTGCAGGCGGCCATTTTCTCAGAAACGGAACGGGTCCAGGCAAACCTGGCGGTGAACCTGCCAAACCACGCGCGTCCACTTTTTGTGCGCGTAACTAGGATGATAAAAACAATGAGAACGGCCAGCACAGATATGAACACGACGGAATACCGATTCAGCGCGCTTCCCAGATTAAGAATGGCTTTGGAAAAACCGGTCATCTCACTCCCAAGCTGCCGGAACACCTGGTTGAATATAGGCATTACCTTTGTTATAAGCACGACGATAACGAGCAGCATCATACATATCATGATGAGAGGATATGTGACTGCATTCTTTACCGACTGGGCGATTGTCGCCTCGCGGTCATAGTGCTCCGCAAGTGATTTCATCACATCGTCCAGCTTACCGGTCTGTTCGCCTATATTTACCATTTGCAGCATATAATCGGGAAAGGACTCTGTTGAGACAAGTGCTTCATAAAAACTTCCAGTTTCAAACAAAGTTTTCTGCATGTTCATAAGAAGTTCCTGTTCATCAGAACTTTTGCTTTCTTCCAGCATCAGAGTAACCCCCTCTATCGATGAGATGCCGGACTGTAAGATCATTGCCATCTGAGAACAAAAGGCAGATATTTCCATGTTGGAAAGAGGGGTAAATATTTGCTGCGCCATAAGAACTCCTTTCTTATATAATAAATAATAATGAATGTATCATAATTGATACGTAATTAATACGTATACTTTAACACATAGTTCGTACCGTCTCCGACGGCCTCTTTCAAAGACTTGTTGTCACTGTTAGCGGCAAAGGTAGGATCCATCAGTTCCCATGATGTGCCATCAAATTCGATAATACTGTCAATCCATCCCTTATCATCCACATATGTGCTGATCCAGGAGTGATATGCGTCTCCAGCATAACCTATGTCCAGCTTAGTTGGGATACCTTGTGATCGGAGCATTGCCGCCATCAAAGAGGCATAATCGAAGCAGATACCTTTTCCGGTGTCAAGTGTCTCATCAACAACGGGTAGATACCCATAAGTGACGGAAGATGCTTTATCATTGTCATAAGAAACATTTTCAATTACGTAATGATATATGTTCTCCACGACCTCCAAATCAGAATGTGCGCCTTTTGCTAACGCTTCCCCCTTTTTGACAGCCTTTGAATCAGGGGTAAAATTGACATATTGATTCGGGTAGAGGAAAGGGGCAAATTCATCTGCAATCTTTACTTCGATATCCTGGGCAAAAGCGATGCTATACATATCGTCCTGCACATTTTCCAGCAGGCTTGCTGAATATGTGCCGTTTCCGGCTGAGAACGGGAATGTCTCGTAATCTCCGCTCTGGGACAGCAGATAAGTGTAAGTGGTACCGTCAGGGGCGGCAAACTGCAGCTTGACCTTCCCGTTGGTGCCCCTGTACTGCACCATCATATATCCCTGGTCCGTGTGCGATGCGTCAAATGTCACGATATCATTACCATATGTAGTTGTCCCGCTCGCCTCCGGCACGAGGGCCTGAGGAGTATTGTCACGTACGGGTCCTGATTTGGAAGGCGAACTTTTTTTCCCCCCGCAGCTGCAAAAAAGGATACAGCACAGGAAGAGCAACAATACGGATTGAAAAATTGCCTTCTTATTCATGTGCTGTATCCTCCTTTAACTATTCAGTAGGCGATATTAGTATTTCCAGCGTATTCCCTGAATGGTCAGGTATCATGATGTTCACCGGCTGGCTCGGTATTTTAAAGGTTATGGTCTCGTTATCTTTATCGACGGACTCTGGTTCCACCGTATTGCCGTCAGACCCGGTTCCGGTTATGCCGTCATAATCTATGCCCGAATAAGTGTCACGCACAACTATATTAATATAGCCATTCTCTGTGTATGAGCGTATCAGTTCCGGTTTGTCCATATCAAGATGTGTCACTTCATATTTTTTAACCGAATACTGCCCGTTCATGGAGGTAGCTTTGATTAACAACGTACCGTTCTGCGGTATCGCCACCATGTAGTTTTTAGAATTGACCTTTTCCAGGGAGACTGGAGTACCGTCTATCGTTGCCGACACGCCGTCCACGGGAAGCAGCGTCCTGACCTGTATCTCATAGACGGCATTGTCTGTGGAATCTACATTTGTCCTCTGCGCGATGATCGTAGGGCGGAAGAAGAGAAGCGGCAGCAGGACAAGTATTACGAGTACAACGTAAGAGATGACCCTGCCGAGGCGAAACTCTGTCTTTTTAAAATTCCCCCATGACTCGAGTGTTTCGAGAGGAATGGCATTCGGTACAACTTCACATTCTGCAAAGATATTATTAAGGAGCTGGTTGGCAGTTTCAGAATCCAGTTCGGGTATTTTGTCAGGATTGGTGTTCGTATTATCCAATGTTGATTCCTCCTTTCTGTTCTCCCAGTAATTTTTCAAGACTTGCACGCCCATGGGCAAGATACCGCTTAACAGTGCTGCGGCTGATGTCCATAGCGCTGGCGATTTCCTCAAGTTTCATCTCATTATAATACTTCATGATTATAACCTGGGATTCCTGGGGAGGGAGAGAAAGGATTTTTTCCATCAGCTCTTCATTGGCATTTTTCCGTGCGAACTCCTGCTCGGGATCCAATCCGCCATCGGCCTGTGTTTCCATAAGGGATTGGCCGTCGGCAGCGCCTCCGAGTTCCTGAACCTGTTGACGCCGTTTCTTGCAGGCGTTCAGGCATATACGAAAATTGATCTGGTTCAGCCATGATATAAAAAGCCTTGGGTTCTTTATCTTTGTGATATTTTTTAATACGAGTATGTATACTTCCTGCAGAATGTCCTGTGCAAGATAGGCATCTTTAACATACTGATATGTGAATTTATACTGCTTCTGGTAGGTAGCCGCATATATTTCGGCAAAAGCATCACTGTTTCCTTTTTGGGCCTTTTTAACCAGACCGGCAATATATTCATAATCTAATTCTGCCATAAGCTTGATTTCCTTTTCTTTATTCGTATACCCGCTGGTTGGCGAGAGCAATAAGCCTGGTTATCTGCAGGAATTCTTCTTCGCTGTTCAGTGCGAATCCGGCTTTGTATTCGATAGGCAGTGCTTTCGGAGAGGCGTTGTGCCTCTCTACTTTCCTTTCGACACTTTCCAGGAAATTATTAAGTTTTGCCTGATCGCAGTCTTCAAAGATAGCTAGAAACTTATTTCCACCGTTTCTTCCTACAAAACCGTGATTGGCTGCTGCGGAAGACAGCAGCGTGGAAAATTCGGATAACAGCTTATTACCGGCAGCGTGGTTGTACTTGGAATTGATTTCCGGCAGATTCGTCAGATCCAGTACTGCACAGCCGATGCTGGCAGGAAGATTCTGATCAATGTACTTTTCAATCAGTACGTCACAGCTGAACCGGTTTGGTATGCCTGATAACGGATCGGAATAAGCGACCTGATACAAATTGTGGTAGTTCAGCTTCATTTCAGAGATAACACTAAAATCCATCAAAAGAAATATAAAACTTGCCATTAAAATTATCCAAACGACCGCAAACAGTATAGTGGCAGCCATATTGGAAAAAATATACTGCTTGATATCCGAATTCAGCAGCAGACAGATACTGACCAGGGTCAGGATGACAAGGACAGTGAGCTGGACCATTTTTAAAAGGCTTAATTTTTTCATTTGCATAACGCAAGACTCCTTTTCCCCTTTATGTTACGAGAACATATAATTATAGTCTATTATATCATGATCATATGAAATGGAACAGAAAATTATTTTTTCAAAAAATATGCAAAATGTGAGCCCTTTTTGACCTGACAACGCTCTTAATAAATATAGGATAAATATTGTCTAATTTATTAGTACACATAGTAAGAATGAATCAGAATGAGATATTGAGGATTTAGAAGCGGGAAGGAGAAGCTGATATGAAAAAGTTTAAAAGATGGCTGGCATTGATACTTGCTGTCGTATTGGTTGGTTCCAATGCGTTGTATTCGATGAGCAGCGCGCTGAAGGCAAACGAGATGGATGCCGCACAGGAGACATCTGCCCAGGCGGCAAGCGAGCCGGCGCCTCAGGAGCCGGAGAGTAATAATGAAGGGGTGGACGTCAGCGTAGTCGACCAGGGTAGTACGGCGCCTGCACAGAAGCCGGCCCAGCAGCCTGTACAGCAGGAACCGGCGCAGCCGACAGGGCAGAATTCGGAACCGGCGGCCTCTGTGACGGAGCCACAGGAAAACGAGTCAGAACAGCCCCAGGGAGAGACTCCCGAGGAGGCGAAATATGGCGTTGTAATACACAAGCCAGAAGCAGACGGCGGCGTTGTCAAAGTGTGGACGGCAGGGGATAAGAAGACAGTCTCATATGATGGCAATAATATATATAAGGAAGAAGTAGCGGAAGGTACTACATACAATATCGAGATAACAGCGAACGATGGCTACGTAGTAGAGAAAGTAACCGACAAGAACGGAACGGTTATCAATCCTGTGGGTGTAAACGGAAATGTTTACACATATTCTCTTACAGAGGTTGCGGAAGATAAAGAAGTTTCTATATTATATAAGGAAGTAAAAGCGTCAAACAAGTCTGAAGATAAGGACGATACAAAAGAGGACGATAGAGAAGGAACGGCAGTAGAGACTACGGAAGCCAGACCTGCAAAGAAAGTCAGCGAGACCGTGGACGGGACAGTTATCACGGTAGAAGCGCCAGAAGGCGTGCTTGCAGAAGGATGGACCTTGTCTGTGAAGCCGGTTTCCAAGAAATCTGTAGAAGCCGCTATAGAAAATGCACTGGAGGAAGAAAGAGAGATTTCCGGTATCAAAGCATTTGACATAACGATACTTGATAAGGACGGAAAAGAAATACAGCCGGATGGAAATGTTAATGTTACATTTAGCAATGTCGGCATAGACGGCGAAGTCCTTGAAGTCTATCATGTAAATGATTCTAAGAAGAAGGCGGAGCTTGTCGGCCAGGCCGTTGGGAGTTATGCCGTAGGATGTGAGGCGGAGCATTTTTCAATCTATACGATAGTAGGGACAGATTGGATTTATGCCCGTGAAGCGTCTCAGGCATATGAGATGTATGTAGGTGATGAAATCACACTCAAAAGTACAGGGAACGAACAGTGGTATTATGACACGAAAAATAATGAATGGGGAGTGCAAGACTCTGTAAGCGATAAGATTAAATTATCGAAAGAGAAGGAGTATTCTGTTCTGCTGAGCGCTCTGAAAGCGAGCGATTCGGTTATCAAGATAACGCATAAATACGATTATAAATATGATGCAAGCCAGAAATGGAAAACATTAGAAGAAAACTTTTACATTCAGATAAAAGACCGGCAGACGGTAACCGCTGTCACGGTTACAGGTGAGTCTCAAGTGTTGACAACAGCGGATGAGCCACTTCAGCTTACAGCTACGACGGATCCTGCCGGTGAGGAAGTGACATGGGCTTCCAGCAACCCGAAGGTTGCCAGCGTATCCAAGGATGGAAAAGTCACAGCGTTAAATACAGGAAGTGCCGATATTACAGCGAGCGCAGGCAATGTAGCGTCAGACCCTTATGAAATCACGGTTACACAGCCATATACGCTGACATTCAATAGGAATGGCGGAACAGGCTCGGCGGCGCCCGAAGCGATACAGACAACGGAAGGTTCTTATATAACACTGCCAGATTATAAAGGGACAAACGGGACAAAATTATTTGTCGGATGGAGCACAGACAGTAAAGCTACAGGTGAGGGACCCGATCACTATAAATCCCCTGTATATGAAGCAGGAAGCAATTATATGATGCCTGCAAAAAATGTAACGCTATATGCAGTATGGGCAGCCCAGAATCTGGATGCAGACTTTTTTATACGGAAGGACGGGACGATTCCTACAGAGCCTCAGGGGCATGCGGCAGCTGAATATACCAAGGCAATAGGTATAAAAGGTGCAATAAAGATAGGGGCATTCTATACGAACAGTACGGTTCCGGGAGTTACCGACAGACTGAATAAGGTTCCGGACGACAGCCAGATTAAAAACGCCTATCCGCAATATAACCCTTCCACACAGTATGTCTTGTGGTATGTTATCAAACATCAGGACAACTGGCATGTAGACGGTGTACTATTGGATAAGGATAAAGTGAATCTCTCCTACAACGCTAATGCTCCGGCGGGATGGAGCAATATGCCGGACGGAGAGCAATATGTAAAAGATTCTTCTGCTACAGTAAGTACAAAGGAACCCGTGCGTGAGGGATATAGATTTGGTTCCTGGAATACAAACGCAGATGGGAGCGGAACGACATACGCAGGTGGTGAACGATTTAAAATAAGCGTGGATACTACGCTTTACGCGCAGTGGGAACCGAAAGGGGACACAAAATATACGATTGAGTATTACCTGCAGAACGATGATGGAACCTACCCGGATAGCGCATCCGAAACAGATGTAAGAGAAGGAACGACAGGTGCCACTGTCAATTCCGGAGACAGAGGAATACAAGGTTACACCTATGACGCGGAGAACAAGTCGAATATCTTCGAGGGCGAAGTGAAAGCAGACGGAAGCCTTGTCTTGAAGAGATATTACAAGAAGCAGTTTACCGTTACCTACGATCCGGGATCTCATGGAGACTTTGAGGCTCAGGTATATGACAAACAATATTTCGGTGATGCGACGCCAAAATTTGACGGTGAACCGAAGGCGGAAGGCGGTTATACGTTCAAACGCTGGACTCCGGAAGTAAAGGATAAGATTTCCGGCAATATAACGTATACGGCAGAATGGGTTGCAAATAAAGCTAAAGTATCGGTGTGGTTCTATAAAGTACAGGAGAACAGCCCGGCATATGTAATCACTAACAGTAATGAACTGTCAACAGATGGAGCGCAAAATAAATATGTCAAAAATATAGATTCCGATAATAAAGAAGGCTACAGCACAGAGCAGATCAAAGCATATGCAGAGGAAGCCTATGGCATAACAGAGGAAGTAGACCGATATCAGACATATGAGATTCAGGTGCGCCACACGGGCAATGGCGATTGGGATATGATAGATAGTCTTGATACGTATGTCATACAGGAAGGCGATGATATCAGGTACCATGTTATACCTGAAGCAGCCAATACGTTGACTTATGTGGCTGGTGAACACAGCAGCGGAATATCATATGTTGACGGCCACTATTATAAGGGAGAATCAGCGGAAGTAAAGACATTTAATGAAACAGGACTTGTGGCAGATACTGGTTATAAATTCGACCACTGGGAGAACGAAGCAGGTGAGACCGTAAGCGGCACTTATAAGATGGGATCCAAAGATGCCACGTTAAAAGCTGTATGCGTCAAGGATGAGCAGAGCACCCATAAGCTTAAGTACACCGTAGAGTATTATAAAGACGGTGCCCCCGTATCGGAGGATACGAGAGAAATAGTAAGAGATGTCTGGATTAATGACGATGTGATACCGGTGCTTGATGGCGATATCGATACATCAGATGGAAGATACCAGGGATATCATTTTGCAGGAACAAATCCGAAAGAAATCGGAAAAACTGTAGAAGCGGGAACAACCATAAAGGTATACTACGAAGCAAATAATGATACTGCATATACCGTAGAACAGTACTACCAAAAGTCTGGAAGCTACAGTGCTGATCCGGATAATACGATAATCACCACGACAGGAACGACCGGTCAGCTTGTTGACACATTGGCGTTCAGAAACCCGGACAAAGAAGGATATGTGTACGATGCGGACGCTCCGGGAAAGATTGAGACAGGAGTGGTACTGGGCGATGGCAGCCTCGTGCTGAAAGTATATTTCAAACAGCAGTTCAGCGTGACATATAAGCCGGGAGAGCATGGAACGTTTGATGACAAGACGTACAGCGGTCTGGATTATGATGAAGATACGCCGTCATTTACTGCAACAGGCGAAGAAGGCTATGAATTTGCTGGATGGGCACCGGATGTTTCAAATAAGGTAACAGCATCCGTGGAGTACGTAGCGCAATGGAAAGCCAGAAATAATACGGAATATAAGGTAGAGTATTACTATCAGAGCGAAGGAACATATCCGGATACTACGAAAATGAATAGAAAAGGAAACGGTACCACCGGAGATACGGCTAAACTTATTGAAAGCGATATGCAGACATCAAGGGACGGCTACGTATACGACGCGACAAATCCAAATAACGTAACAGAAGGTACGATAAGTGGAGATGGCTCTCTCGTATTGAAAGTCTACTTTAAACAGCAGTTTTCCGTAATGTACAAACCAGGATCGCAGGGAACATTCCAGGAAAAGACGTTCTTAGACTTAGATTATGGTGTCGACACGCCGGCCTTTGATGGAGAAACGACTGGAAATCCAGGATATACGTTTGTCGGATGGGGCAAATTCGAGGAAAAAGTGACCCAGAGCATGCAGTATGTGGCACAGTGGAAAGCGAATACCGATACGGCCTATACGGTGGAACATTATCAAGAACAGCTGAACGGCGGGTATCGCTTGTTTGAAAGAGAAGATACTCTGGCCGGTACGACCGGAGAAACTGCTACAGCTAATGCAAAGACTTATATAGGATTCTACCAGGACCCTGAAGTAGCGGGTACGATTGAATCGGGAACGGTTGCAGGAGATGGTTCGCTTGTTTTGAAACTGTTCTATACGAGAGAAGAGCACACGGTGACGTACCTCGTGGACGGAGAGCAATATGGAGAGGTAGAGAACTACAAGTACGGCGAGGCCATCGACCCGCTGAGGGAAGCGCCTGTGAAGGAAGGATACAGTTTCAGCGGGTGGGACAGAACCCTTCCAGAAGTTATGGGTACGGAGGATTTGGAGGTCAACGGAACATTCACGATTAACACCTATAACGTGACCTACGTGCTGGACGGCGCGCAGTATGGAGATGTAGAACCCTACGAATACAACAGCGACGTGACCGTAAGGCCAGCACCGGGGGTAGCGGCAGGCTATCACTTCAGCGGCTGGAGCCAGAAAGAAGACTTCAAGATGCCAGCCAGCAATGTTACGATTGAAGGAAGCACGATAGCGAATCCGGATACGGAATATAAGGTGGAACATTATCTGGAGGGCCTCGACGGAACCTACGGCGAACCGGAAGAGACAGAGACATTCACAAAAACAACAGATACCGCTGTAACTGCAGAACCGAACACCTACGAAGGCTTTACGTATGATCCTGCGGTAGAAGGAACGCTGACATCCGGAACGGTTGCAGGAGACGGTAGTCTGGTACTGAAGCTGTACTACACAAGGAACAGCCATAAGGTGACTTACAGCTATACCGGAGCGATACCGACAGGGGCAAGCGAACTACCGGAGGAGGCTGCGTACAAGTTCGGGGAAGAGGTAGGAATCGCAGAGGCGGCAGCCGCATCGGGCTACACGTTCAGCGGCTGGAGCAGGACGGAAGCGTTCACGATGCCGGATAAGGACGTGGAGATTACCGGAACATTCACGGCCAACGGCGACACGAAGTATACGGTGGAGCACTATCTGGAAGGCCTGGACGGGAAGTATACGGTAGGCCTGACGGAGGATGAACTGTTCGGAGAGACGGATACGCTGGCGACGGCGAACCCGACGACGTTCACAGGGTTCACATATGACAAGGACTCCGAGAAGAACGTGACGGAAGGAACGATAACAGGAAACGGCAAGCTCGTGCTGAAGCTTTATTACACGAGGGATGAGCATACGGTAGAGTACCTCGTGGACGGAGAGCGTCACGGAGCGATAGACACCTACAAGTACGGCGAGACCATCGACCCGCTGAGGGATAGGCCGACGAAAAAAGGTCATACGTTCCATGGCTGGGAAGGCACGCTGCCGTCAACGATGGGAACCGAGGATATCGTAATCACCGGAAGGTTCTCAATCAACAGCTATAAGGTGATTTATGAACTGAACGGTGAGCTATATAAAGAAGATAGCTATAATTATGGAATGAATGTAAAGATAATGGAAGCGCCGGTGGTAAAGCCAGGCTATAGCTTCAGCGGGTGGACGCCGGACAGCGATTTTACAATGCCAGATCATGATGTAACCATAACCGGGAAGGTAACAGCCAATGAAAATACCGAATATAAGGTAGAACATTATCTGGAGAACCTTAACGGAACGTACGGTGAACCGGAAACGACAGAGACATTTACAAAAACGACAGATACCGTTGCAACTGCAGAACCGAACACTTACAAAGGTTTTACGTATGATCCTACGGTAGAAGGAACGCTGGCATCCGGAACGGTTGCAGGAGACGGAAGCCTGGTACTGAAGCTGTACTACACAAGGAACAGCCATAAGGTGACTTACAGCTATACCGGAGCGATACCGACAGGGGCAAGCGAACCACCGGAGGAGGCTACGTACAAGTTCGGCGCAGAGGTAGGAATCGCAGAGGCGGCAGCTGCACCGGGCTACACGTTCAGCGGCTGGAGCAGGACGGAAGCGTTCACGATGCCGGATAAGGACGTGGAGATTACCGGAACGTTCACGGCAGACGGCGACACGAAGTATACGGTAGAGCACTATCTGGAAGGTCTGGACGGGAAGTATGCAATAGGTCTGACAGAGAATCTGACCGGAGAGACGGATACGCTGGCGACGGCGAACCCGACGACATTCACAGGATTCACATATGACAAGGACTCCGAGAAAAATGTGACGGAAGGGACGATTACGGGAGACGGCAAGCTCGTACTGAAGCTGTACTACGCGAGGGATGAGCACACGGTAGAGTACCTCGTGGACGGAGAGCGGCATGGAGCGATAGACACCTACAAGTACGGCGAGACCATCGACCCGCTGAGGGATAGGCCGACAAAGGAAGGCTACACGTTCCATGGCTGGGAAGGCACGTTGCCGTCAACGATGGGAACCGAGGATATCGTAATCACCGGAAGGTTCTCAATCAACAGCTACAACGTGATCTATATGATAGACGGAGTACGGGATTCAGTGGAACCCCATGAGTACAACAGTACGGTAACTTTGAAAAACCAGCCGGCAAAAGAAGGCTACACCTTCAGCGGATGGCAGCATCCGGATAACTTTACGATGCCGGCAGAGGATGTTGTGATTAACGGAACCTTCAAGATTAACAGCTATAGATATACTGTGAATTATTTCTATGACAATGACCAGGCGAAGGATGAGACCGTCAATGAGAGTGCATCATTCCTGTCGACAGTAAAGGCCGATACGCCTGACACGAAGACGAGAGAAGGCAGGAACTATATGCTGAAGGATACAGGCATGGCATATGAGACAACTATCGGCACGGATGAAGATATGAATGTAATTAATGTATATTATGTGCTCGATAACAACGGGCCGGATGAAGCACCGGATGGCATACCGGATGCGGAAGAATATGGTATTATCTATAACGCAAACGCACAGAACGCGACAGGCGAGACAAAAGATAACGCTATCTATCCGGTAGATTACCAGGTTACTCTTAAGGACAATGGATTTAGAAACGACGGTTATGTATTTGACGGCTGGAGCAGCGATGCAGATAGCGGAAATGTCTATAATCCGGGCGGCTGGATTAAAATGTCTAAGGGCGGACTTGTGATGAACGCCCAGTGGAGCGTGGCGCCCGTGACACCAGGCGGAACGACGCCTGACGGTACGACCCCGGGCGGAACGACGCCTGACGGAGATGGAACGGCTACACCAGCTAACGCCGGACCGGTTACACCTGCTGCAGTAATTCAGACTATCGTAGAGCCGGTTGCCGCATTTGCCCAAGATGTGGGCGACGCTATAGGCGCGAATATCCAGCAGCTTGTGCAGTCCGATGATGAAGGAGTGCCGTTGGCGAACCGGGCGTCCAAGGACCACAAGTGCTGCATACTTCACTTCTTGCTGCTGCTGCTGGCACTGCTGGTTGAACTTGGATACACAAGGAGCATGAAAAAGCGCCAGGAGAGGATTTTCGAGCTACGGGAAGAGTTAGCCATGGCAGACAAAGAGATTGATAAAGATGAAGCAGCTTAGTAGGATAAGGAGGAAGGGAACATGCTGAACTATATGTTTTCGCACAGTGTATTGGGATTATGTGCATGGGATCTGCCGGCACTCATCGTCCTCATTGTGATGATTGTGGTCTTTGCAGTACACAGACATAAGCAGAAGAAGAGAGAAAAAGACTTTGAAGACCAGTTGGCCGATAAGCTGGCACAGGAAACTGTAGATACGATGCAGTCATAATATTTTAAGGAGAGCCTCCCGGATGATGGATCCGGGGGGCTTTTCCGATATAAAAATCCTTTGTTCTTGTTAATTTTCCATATATCATTTATAATGTTAACTAGATAAAATTATCAAAGAAGGTTATGCTATATGGATGCAGACGAAATAAAGCAGATGAAGCAGAAGGTGCTGGAGGATGTAGACCCCCCGACCAAGAAGAAAAAGAAGCATATGCGCAGGATGAGCTGGCTCCGCACCATACTCGAATTTGCTGCTATCATTGTAGTCATATGCGGCCTGTTCCAGATTGTAATGGGTATATCATACGTGGAAGGACAGTCCATGTATCCGACGCTGCATGATAAAGATATGGTCGTATACAAGCGCAGACAGAAGGCGTATGTACCCGGAGATATCATAGCGATTGAAAGGCCTAACGATGAGGAGTTTGTGAAGCGTGTCGTGGCAGTGGCAGGCGACACGGTCAATATCGAAGGAGGCAAGCTGTATGTAAACGGAAAAGAGCCGGAAGAGCCGTGGGCTTTGGGAGAGACCAAAGCCGTCAAGAGCGGTATCGTATTTCCGATTACTGTCACAGATGGGGAAGTATTTGTACTGGGGGATAACAGAGAGGATTCTGAAGATTCCCGGATGTTTGGTCCTGTCAAGATTTCGGATACGAAAGGCAGGCTTGTCTGGTATATCGGAAAATTGTAAAACTGGGAGGACAGACATATGAAGCGCAGCAGGTGGAACCTGATTATCTTACTGTCGCTTGCGATAGCATTAACCAGCGTATTTAACACCGCATATGCAGCGGAGCCAGAGGAAGTAAATACAGCCGAAGAAGAGACTCCGGAGCAGAAAGCAGAGCGGGAAGCCTACGAGATGCCCGTACAGACGAATGAACTGAAGAAGTGGCCCAAAGGCCCGTCCACATACGGAGAAGCAGGAATCGTCATGGATGTGGGGACAGGTGCCATATTATACGCCAAGAATATCGACGAGCATGAATATCCCGCGAGCATAACAAAGGTACTGACCGCTCTCGTAGCGCTGGAGAACGGGCAGCTTACAGATGAAGTGACGTTTACCCATGAAAGCGTAGCATTTCTTCAACCGGGCGACTCGTCTATCGGTATGAAGGAAGGGGACGTCGTCAGCCTGGACGAAGCGCTGCACGCCACATTGCTTGCGTCGGCCAACGAGGCGGCATACGCGGTAGGAGAGAGCGTGGGCAGAAATGCCGGGCATGATTACAGCTGGTTTCTGGAGCAGATGAATGCCAGATGTAAAGAGCTTGGCGGTGAAAATTCCAACTTTGCCAATACAAACGGCCTGCACGATGAGAACCATTATACGTGTGCCCGGGACATGGCGCTTATCGGAAGAGAGCTGTTCAGGCATCCGGAATTTTTTGATATCGTCCAGACACTGAATTATGAGATTCCGGCTACAGATACATGTGAAGAACACATTTTCCAACAGAAGCATAAGATGCTCATACCGGACAATTCCAACTATTATGAATATGCGGTCGGAGGGAAGACAGGCTACACTTCTGACGCGTTGTCTACTTTGATTACCATGGCTGAGAAGGATGGAACGCAGCTCGTCTGCGTAGTGCTCAGGACACACGGGTCTAATATCTATTCCGATACAAAGAATCTGCTTGACTATGGATTTAACAGTTTCAAAAAAGAAGAAGTGGCGGGAGCCGAGAAGTCCAAGGATGTAGAGGAGATTATAGAGGGTGATGAGGGCGGATATGTCATGCTCCCGGATGGAATTGATTTTAAGGATCTGGATATGAAGCTTAAGGCAGATGAAAATGTACGGGGCGAGGCTGTCCTTACCTATTCGTATAAAGGATATACACTCGGGTCCGCAAGGGCTAAGCTCAGCAAGTCTTATATCAAGGAACATTCAGCGAAGATAAAAGCATCTGGTACCAAAGATAAGAATGAAAAGAGCAGTAAGAAAAAATCGGTATTTGCGGCTGCTGTTTTAGTGGCGGGCGTATTGATACTTGCATTTTATATCAGCAGAATTATCAAAAAGCAAAGAAGACGCAGACGGAGAAGGCGCCATAGATAGTTATAATATGATAAAAGAGAACACCGGGGCGTAGGCCGCCTACGGGATTATGAAGGGAACTGGAGCGAAGCAGCATATTACTGCAGACGCTGCGGTTCCTTTTTCTGATTGTCTGACAGGGAACCAGCCGAGGAATGTAGCATATGTTAATTATGTAAGAGCTTCTTATTACAATCTAATAAGTAAGGAGGAATAATCATGATTGATATAGAAGAATTAAGGGCGTCACGTCCTTTTACCATCTATTCCGGACGGGATGTCAGCGGAACCGTAGGCGGAAATCCGAGCGTAGAAAGCTATTGTTCGCTGGATTATACTTCTGCGTCCAGATACCGGCTGAATAGAGCTGACCACAACCAGATATTTCAGTTTTTTGGTACTTTGCTCGGCAGCACGGATAAGCTCGTCTACTGTCTCGATAAATTTGCCGACGGGCCATACAATGACGTGCCGTATGAGAGCCGGCCTTTTGAAACAATCTTTCCGGCGGCTACAGAGCGGCAGAAAGAAATGCTAGGCTGGATTCTCGCCAATGCTTTTCCTGCTGTAAGCGCATCAGCTACATTTGCGCTGGCCGGGGTCGATTCGGCAGCCAGTCCGGTACTGGATAACAACGATGCCTATGCCGCCGTTCAGATTGCGCTTTGGGTGCTCCTTGGCCAGATAGCGCCGGATGAGGTGTATTTTCTTGACTGCACCACTGGTGCGACACATCCAAAGTCGGACAGGATGCGTGCAGCGGTTCTTGGGCTTTTGAGGCTTGCGGGAGAATATGTGGATACTGAACCGGAGCGGCCGGAGCCGGCAGCGGGAACCGGATGCTGCAAGGAGAGCACGGGCATAAAGTGCTGCAATAAGAGTACGCTTCCAACGGATACTACTGCTCCGTATTTTATATTCAAGGGCTGTCCGGATGAGGTGCGTACCGTCTGCGGGCGGATGCTCGTAGGTCCGTTTCGGGTACTTTCCAGCTTTGACGGAAGTCCCGAGATTACTGTAACGCCGTTCTGCGGATGCGGGGAGGACTATTCTGCCACCTTCATGGATTTCTGCGGGAATCCGATATCTGATCCGATGATTGGGCAGGAATTCTATATTGCACTGCGCACATGTGAAACATACGCGTGTTTTACCGTGAGGGCTGCTTTTACGGGCACGGTGACGCGTGTCATAACGCTGGAGCCACAGAGTACTGCACAAAATTATCAGCCTATCGGCACATCTTTTGATGATGAACAAGTCAACCTGTCAGCCGAACTGTGTATATGTGCGGAATATCCGTCTTCTGACTGCTATATCGCTAAAGAAAAAGAACGATACCAGGGAATTAATATAAATAACAATAACAATAATAATAACAATAATTCAAATAATAATTCAGGCGGATCAGGGGGCTATCCGATTCCATTTCCGTGTATGATACCTTGTTACCCGGACTGGGGACGCCCACCGTACCCACCGTATCCGCCATACCCGCCGGAACCGCCGAGGCCACCGTATCCGCCATACCCGTCGGAACCGCCGAGGCCACCGTATCCGCCATACCCGCCATACCCACCGGAACCGCCGAGGCCGCCATATCCACCGGAACCGCCGAGGCCGCCATATCCACCGGAACCGCCGGAGCCGCCGTGCAGACCGGAGCCGCCGTGCAAACCGGAGCCGCCGTGCAGACCGGAGCCGCCGTGCAAACCGGAGCCGCCATGCAGACCGGAACCGCCATGTAGGCCGGAGCCACCGTGCAGGCCGGAGCCGCCATGCAAGCCGGAGCATTGCTGCCCGCCTTGTCAGCCGTGTAAACCGGAGCCACCGTGTCAATCGGAGTATTGCGGTCCATCGTGTCATTCTAAAACAGAGTTCTGATTAGAACAAGAATATTAGCCGGCATTTAACGGTGGAATAAATAAAACCCTAGAAAACCCTTGACTATCAAGGGTTTTCTTACTATAATAAAGCAGAATATAAAAAATGTTGACGAAGACAGTAAGATATTTCCAAACGCAATAGAGAGCCGGGGATGGTGGAAGCCCGGCGCAAGTAAGTTATATCTGAATATCACTTCCGAGTTGCGGATGTCGAAAGGTGCCAAAGCCCAGTAGATGCCGACGGATTTCCCCCGTTACAGGGAAGGCATATGGCAGTATGTTTAGGTGGTTTATAAACGAAGCTTTAGCTTTCGTCCTATTCAGGACGGAAGTTTTTTTTGACCCAAATTTAAATTATGAAAGGGGACACCCTGAATTCAATTTGGGACGGAGTTTTTCTAGAAATACTCCGTCCCCAACCGGGAGATAACGTGTCCCTGATGGATGTCTAAGGAGGAAGAGAAATGTATAAAAAAGTTTCAACGGATTTGAATTTTGTTGAAAGGGAGAAAGCGACTGAGAAGTTTTGGGCGGAGAACGATATTTTTGAGAAGAGTATGGAAGAAAAGGACGGTAATGATATCTACATGTTCTATGATGGCCCTCCGACTGCGAATGGCAAGCCTCACATCGGCCATGTGCTTACCCGCGTCATCAAGGATATGATTCCGAGATATCGTACGATGAAAGGGTATGAGGTACCGAGGAAGGCAGGATGGGACACACATGGCTTACCGGTTGAGCTGGAGGTGGAGAAGCTGCTCGGACTGGACGGCAAGGAGCAGATTGAGGAATATGGTTTAGAACCCTTTATTGATAAATGTAAAGAAAGCGTATGGAAATACAAAGGGATGTGGGAGGACTTCTCCAGTACGGTCGGTTTCTGGGCTGATATGGATCATCCATATGTGACCTACCACAATGACTTTATCGAATCCGAATGGTGGGCATTGAAGAAGATATGGGATAAAGGACTCTTGTATAAGGGATTCAAGATTGTGCCTTACTGTCCGCGCTGCGGGACTCCGCTTTCTGCACAGGAGGTGGCACAGGGATACAAGGATGTGAAGGAGCGCTCCGCGATTGTGCGTTTTAAAGTGAAGAACGAGGATGCGTATATCCTTGCATGGACGACCACGCCATGGACTCTGCCGTCCAATATCGGCCTCTGCGTGAACCCTGCAGAAGAGTATGTGAAGGTTAAGGCTGTTGACGGTAATGTATATTATCTTGCTGAGGCGCTGCTGGATAAAGTGCTCGGCAAGCTCGCGGAAGAAGGCGGGACTGCGTATGAAATCCTGGAAAAATATAAGGGACAGGATTTGGAATATAAAGAATATGAACCGCTCTTTTCCTGCGCGGCGGAATGTGCACAGAAACAGAATAAGAAAGCGTTCTTTGTTACCTGCGACTCCTACGTAACACTTACGGACGGTACAGGAGTCGTCCATATAGCACCGGCTTTTGGCGAGGATGATGCCAAGGTGGGACGCAAATATGACATGCCATTTGTGCAGCTCGTGGACGAGAAGGGCAACATGGGAGAGACGACCCCGTATCCCGGCATATTCGTTAAGAAAGCAGATCCTCTCGTGCTGAAAGACCTGGAAGAACAGGGACTTTTATTTGAAGCACCTAAGTTTGAACACAGCTATCCACACTGCTGGAGATGTGACACACCACTCATCTATTATGCACGTGAATCGTGGTTCATCAATATGACGGCAGTTAAAGATGATTTGATTGCGAATAACAATACGATAAACTGGATTCCGGAAAGTATCGGCAAAGGCCGCTTCGGCGACTGGCTGGAAAATGTTCAGGACTGGGGTATCAGCCGTAACCGGTATTGGGGAACTCCTTTGAACATCTGGGAATGTGACTGTGGGCATCAGCATTCTATCGGCAGCATAGAGGAACTGAAGTCTATGTCTGACAACTGCCCGGACGATATAGAGCTGCACCGCCCATATATTGATGAAGTGACGGTGAAGTGTCCGAAGTGCGGCAAGGAGATGCACCGCGTGCCAGAAGTCGTCGACTGCTGGTTTGACTCAGGTGCGATGCCGTTTGCACAGCACCACTATCCATTTGAAAACAAAGAACTATTTGAAAAGCAGTTTCCGGCGGACTTCATTTCAGAGGCTGTGGATCAGACGAGGGGATGGTTTTATTCTCTGCTGGCCATTTCTACTTTGATATTTAATAAAGCTCCATATAAGAATGTTATCGTGCTTGGGCATGTGCAGGACGAAAATGGACAGAAGATGAGCAAGTCGAAAGGAAATGCTGTGGATCCGTTTGACGCCCTTGATAAATATGGCGCGGACGCAATCCGCTGGTATTTCTATGTGAACAGTGCCCCGTGGCTTCCGAACCGTTTCCACGGAAAAGCTGTGACAGAGGGACAGCGCAAGTTCATGGGTACATTGTGGAATACGTACGCGTTCTTTGTACTGTATGCGAATATTGACGAATTTGATGCGACAAAATATGCACTGCAATATGACAGATTGTCAGTCATGGACAAATGGCTGCTTTCCAAGATGAACACGCTCGTCAAAGAAGTAGATAATAACCTGGGGAACTACCGTATACCAGAGGCTGCAAGAGCACTGCAGGATTTTGTAGATGACATGAGCAACTGGTATGTCAGAAGAAGCCGGGAGCGTTTCTGGGCAAAGGGCATGGAACAGGATAAGATCAATGCCTATATGACATTGTATACAGCGCTTGTTACAGTCTGCAAGGCAGCTGCCCCGATGATACCGTTTATGACGGAAGATATATATCAGAATCTAGTGAGAAGCATCGATAAGGAGGCGCCGGAAAGCATTCACTTATGTAATTTCCCGGTTGCAGACGAAAGCTGCATCGACACAGAACTTGAATCTAATATGGAGAAGGTGCTGAAGCTTGTCGTCATGGGCCGTGCATGCCGTAATACAGCCAATATCAAGAACCGCCAGCCTATCGGGCAGATGTATGTAAAGGCTGATTTCCAGCTTCCGATGTTCTATCAGGACATCGTTACGGATGAATTGAATGTAAAAACTATGATATTTACACAAGAGGTTCGTGAGTTTACTTCTTATAGTTTTAAACCGCAGCTAAAGACAGTGGGCCCCAAATATGGTAAAATGTTAGGAGGCATCAAATCTGCACTAGACTCTCTGGATGGAAATACCGCCATGGATGAGCTGAATATGGCAGGCGCATTGAAGCTGGATATAAATGGCCAGGAGGTCACTCTGTTCCGCGAAGACTTGCTGATCGAGGCTGCACAGATGGAAGGGTATGTGTCTGAAAATGACAATGGTATTACAGTGGTGCTGGATACGAACCTTTCTGAGGAACTTCTGGAAGAAGGATTTGTCCGTGAGATTATCAGCAAGATACAGACGATGCGTAAAGAAGCTGATTTTGAAGTGATGGATAAGATAGAAGTAACCTATGAAGGTACAGAAAAAGCAGAAAAAGTATTTGCCGACAATGCAGATGTCATTGCGGAGGAGACGCTTGCGCTGAATATGACAAAGACGACTCCGGCGGGCTTTGTAAAAGACTGGAAGATTAACGGAGAAGAGGTAAAATTAGGTGTTCAGAAGAAGTAAAGGGGAAAATATGTATAATCCGATATTTGAAAAGGAAAAGTTTAAGAGAGAGGTTACGAACAATGTAAAGACTTTATTCCGTAAGGCTGTCGACGAGGCGACTCCTCAGCAGCTGTTCCAGGCAGTTTCTTATGCGATAAAGGAAGTCATCATAGATGACTGGATTGCAACACAGAAGGCTTATAAAGAGCAGGATCCGAAGATAGTGTATTACATGTCTATGGAATTTCTTATGGGCAGGGCACTGGGAAATAACCTGATCAATATGACCGCATATAACGAAGTGGCAGAAGCGCTGGATGAGATGGGCATTGACCTGAATTCTGTAGAAGATGAAGAGCCGGACGCGGCCCTGGGCAACGGAGGTCTAGGCCGTCTAGCCGCATGCTTTCTGGATTCCCTGGCAACGCTCGGGTATGCCGCATATGGGTGTGGCATCCGTTACCGCTATGGGATGTTCAAACAGAAGATTGAGGACGGCTATCAGATAGAGACACCTGACAACTGGCTTAAAAACGGCAACCCTTTTGAGCTTAGACGTCCGGAATATGCCAAGGAAGTGCGCTTTGGGGGAAATATCCGTGTCGAATATGACGAGGAAGGAAAGACGCATTTCGTACAGGAGCATTATGAATCTGTACGTGCGGTTCCCTACGATATGCCGATTGTCGGCTATAACAACCATATGGTCAATACGCTTCGTATCTGGGATGCAGAGCCGATTGTTGACTTCCAGCTGGATGAGTTTGACCGTGGGGATTACCACAAGGCTGTAGAGCAGGAAAATCTTGCCAAGAACATTGTCGAGGTGCTGTATCCGAATGATAACCATTATGCGGGAAAAGAGCTGAGGCTGAAGCAGCAGTATTTCTTCATATCTGCAAGCATACAGCAGGCGATAGCGAAGTATAAGACGACGCATGATGATATCCATAAGCTTCCGGAGAAAGTGACATTCCAGATGAATGACACGCATCCGACCGTCGCAGTCGCGGAGCTGATGCGTATCCTTCTTGACGAGGAGGGGCTTGGCTGGAACGAAGCATGGGAGATTACTACACATACTTGCGCATATACGAACCACACGATTATGGCAGAGGCTCTGGAGAAGTGGCCGATTGACCTGTTTTCAAGACTGCTCCCTCGTGTCTACCAGATTATACAGGAAATTGACCGCCGCTTCGTAGAACAGGTCCGGCATCAGTATCCGGGTGATGAAGGCAAGGTAAAGAGAATGGCTATACTCATGGATGGGCAGGTTAAGATGGCCCACCTTGCGATTGTCGCAGGATATTCCGTGAACGGTGTGGCAGCGCTTCACACGGAGATACTCAAAAAGCAGGAGCTGCGTGACTTCTACGAGATGATGCCAGCGAAGTTCAACAATAAGACGAACGGCATCACGCAAAGGCGGTTCCTTATGCACGGCAATCCTCTGCTTGCGGACTGGGTGACCGACAAGCTCGGTACGAAGGACTGGATAACCGACCTATCACTTATGGACGGACTTAAGAAATGGGCCGATGACGGGGAAGCTCTTAAGGAATTCATGAGCATCAAGTATAAAAATAAGGAGCGGCTGGCACAATATATACTGGAACATAATGGGATTGAAATCGATCCCCGCTCGATATTTGACGTACAGGTGAAGCGCCTTCATGAATATAAGCGCCAGCTTTTGAATATCCTACATGTGATGTATCTGTACAATCAGATTAAGGAGCATCCGGAAAAGAGTTTCTATCCAAGGACCTTTATATTTGGGGCTAAGGCGTCTGCAGGATATATACGTGCAAAGCAGATTATCAAGCTCATCAACTCAGTGGCTGATGTCGTCAATAATGACCGCAGCATCAACGGGAAGCTCAGGGTAGTGTTTATTGAGGATTACCGTGTGTCCAACGCTGAACTGCTATTTGCAGGAGCGGATGTGAGTGAGCAGATATCTACCGCGTCCAAGGAGGCTTCGGGTACAGGTAACATGAAGTTTATGCTGAATGGGGCGCCCACGCTTGGCACGATGGACGGGGCTAATGTTGAGATAGTGCAGGAAGTGGGGATTGAGAATGCCTTTATCTTCGGACTGAGCTCAGATGAAGTTATCGGTTTTGAACAGAATGGGGGCTATAACCCAATAGAGATATATAACAGTGACCATGATATCCGCCGTGTGGTCGACCAGCTGGTTGATGGAACATACGGATACGGCAACCGTGAGATGTACCGCGACTTGTATAATTCACTTCTGAATACGAAGAGCAGCAGCAGGGCAGACATGTATTTCATCCTGAAGGATTTCAGGGCTTATGCGGAGGCTCAGGAAAAGGTTGAGGCAGCATACAGAGACCGTGACAGATGGGCCAGGATGGCACTTCTGAATACGGCGAGCTGTGGGAAGTTTTCATCCGACCGAACGATTGAAGAGTATGTAAAGGATATCTGGCATCTCGATAAACTGACTGTGGAGGTATAACTATGCATGAAAGCAGTGGTCTGGCAGTAGTATTGTTGATGTATCTTCTGATTCTGGGCGTTATAGGCATTGCCGCGCTGGCATCCTATATATTGCAGGGAATCGGTATGTATACACTCGGTAAAAAAAGGGGGATGAGATACCCGTGGCTTGCATTTGTTCCTTATGCGAGAGTTTACTATCAGGGAGAGCTGTGCGGCACTCTGGAATTCAAGGAGCGGAGGATGGATAATCCAGGCATATGGCTTCTTGTGATACCGATAGCATCGGGAGTCATAACCGGAATATTTACCGTGATCGTCTGGGCGGGAATGCTGGCCAATATCGTTCGTCTGTCCGACTATGCTTATAATTCTTACTATACTTTTTCTGATATATTTTCAGGCTTCGGGAGTGGTATTATGCTGCTGGCGGTCCTGGGACTCAGCCTTTTTACTCTGATTGCGGCGGCGGTGCAGAAGACGCTTACGGTGCTTGTGAACCGTCAGATATATGAAAGATACACGGATGGGAACTATGCTGTGACACATGCGGTGCTCGGTGTATTTGTCCCCCTATATACGGCAGTTTACTTCTTTATTATCAGAAACAGGGAATAAATCTTCCTACCCTTCCATACAGTGTATGGGAGGGTTTTTTATGCGGCAAAGACTGAAACAATGGGGATGTTATCTTATCATCATAATACTATTACCGTATGTAGTGACCGTATTTTTAAATGGGCCAAGCATTACGGCAACCTCCCATGTGGACAGCACGTATGTCAAAGTAAAGACAGCGTCCGGAGAGGAAGTTAAGATGCCGATTGAAGAATACTGTATCGGTATTCTGGCGCGGGAGATTCCTGCGTCGTATAAAGAAGAAGCGCTGAAGGCCCAGGCCGTACTTGTACGTACGGATGTTTACAAAAAGATAAGGGAAGCAGGCAGCGATACCGTGCTGTCGGATGAGTTCTGGACGACAAAGCAGATGGAAGATGCATGGGGAGTGAGCAAATATTCCAAGTATTATGACAGGCTGAAAAAGGCTTGGAATGATACCGAAGGCCATATACTGATGTATGGAGAGAATCTGGCCGTGACTCCATTCTTCCGTATCAGCAACGGAAGTACGCGTGACGGGAAAGAGGCGCTTGGAAGTGAGGATTATCCTTATCTAAAAATCGTAGACTGTCCGCTTGACATTGAAGCGGAGGAGCAGATACAGACGGTGACGATAGACGATATGGATGCTGAAGTGACCGCCTTTGACACAGCCGGATATGTTACAAGTGTCCGCGTAGGTCAGGAGAACATAAGCGGAGAAGAATTCCGCACTACATACGGACTGGCATCTGGCTGCTTTACTCTGCAGAAATATAACGGGAAGCTCAGGATAACGACACGGGGAGTAGGCCACGGACTTGGCATGAGCCAGTATACTGCTAATGAGATGGCAAAAAAGGGAAAAGACTATAAGGAAATACTTCAAAAATTTTTTGAAGGGACAGAAATAAAAGAAGTAGCAGAAATATTAATAGACACGGAATAAGTATATCACTATCTGGCAAAAATATAGTCAGAGGTGGTGATAAAAAATGAATAAGAGGCAAAGACCAGCAAAGAAAAGAAAAGGTGCTACCGCCGCAGTAGTAGTATGCTTTGTGGCAGCGATTGCAATAGTTGGAACATATACATTCAGGGATTATAGGAAAACCCAGGAGGAACAACAGCTCGCACAGGCGGAAGAAACCGATGACACAAAAGAGGAAAAGACGGAAGAACCAACCGAGACAGCGAACAATGATCTTGTCATTAATACAACAGAGAATGATAAGCAAGACGAAAGTGACAGCTCGGATGATACGGCAGACGGAGCGGCCGCAAATGAAAATCAAAATACCCAGACGACGGCTGGATCAGGAACATCTGTACATTTTACAGAAGACAGCCAGCTGCTGTGGCCGGTAAACGGCAACATCCTGATGAACTACAGCATGGATAAAACAGTTTATTTTTCAACACTGGACCAGTATAAATACAATCCGGCGTTGGTAATATCAGGTGCGGAAGGTGACCAGGTCATCTCAGCAGCACCGGGAATCATCAAATCCATCGACGTGAGCGCGGAGACAGGAACAACAGTAAACGTAGATATCGGGAACGGATACGAACTTTTCTACGGACAGCTAAAAGAAGTACCGGTTAAAGTAGGTGACTATGTAGAGGCCAAAAGCGTGCTCGGCTATATAAGCCAGCCGACAAAATACTACAGCGTAGAAGGCAGCAACGTATACTTTGAAATGAGAAAAGACGGACAGCCAGTAAACCCGATGGAATACCTCGCAGAATAAAAAGATGATGGGGACGGAGGAAAATAAAAAAACCTCCGTCCCTAATTCGATTTATGGTGTCCCTTTTAAAAATATACGTGTCCCCAGTGTTGCCAAGTAAAAAGGCTAAGCTTATAATATAAGGCAGAAGAAGAAAGGATTCAGCTCTATGAATTATACATACATATTAAAGTGTAAGGACGGTACATTGTATACTGGATGGACAAATGACTTAGAAAAGCGTCTCAGCGCCCATAACTGCGGAAAGGGAAGCAAATATACCCGGATGCGGCGGCCTGTGGAGCTAGTATATTATGAAGAGTACAGAACAAAAAATGAAGCGATGAGCAGAGAATATGCAATAAAACATATGAAACGGAAAGAAAAAGAAATGCTGCTGAAGAACGCCGAAGAGCATAAAGGGACAGGGAAAATTGAAATGGGGACGGAGGTTTTTTAGATTTCCTCCGTCCCCATTTCAGTTTTTCCCGTCCCTTTATAGTATAAATACATACATAAGTATAAAGTGGCATACGCTTCCCCCCATAACAAACAGGTGGAATATTTCATGGCTTCCAAAATATTTATGCTTTGTGTTAAATATAGGAAGTTTCAGTGCATAGATAACGCCCCCTATAGTATATATGATACCGCCAGCCAATAGCCACCCGAATGCGGCCGGGGTCAATGAATTCAGTATCTGAGTGAATGCAAGTACGCAAGTCCATCCCATTCCGATATATAATACGGATGATATCCACTTTGGGCAATATACCCAAAATGCTTTGATGAGTATGCCGACTATCGCTATTCCCCATACGACAGACAAGAGTATAACTCCGAGTTTTCCTTTCAACACTAACAGACATATTGGGGTATAGCTGCCAGCTATCAATACGCTAATCATCATGTGGTCAATCTTTTTCAAAATAGTATTTATTCTTTCAGATTTATTAAATGTATGATAAATAGTGCTTGCTGCATATAGTAATATCAAACTGATTGCATATACTGTAATTGATATGATATAAATTCTGCTCGGCTCATTAGCCGCCTTTATCAATAAAGGTACAGCTGCGAAGACTGCCATCAGCATACCTATAAAATGTGTTATTGCACTTCCTGGATCTTTAATATGTGATTTGATTACTTCTGCCATAATACTGCCTCCTGAAATATTGGTAAATCAATATGTAGTAATGAAAACTACATATCCTATATGAGTATATTATACCCATTATAATAAAATTGCAACCCTGAATTAAAAAAAGGGACAGGGAAAAACGAGTTGGGGACGGAGGAAAATTAAAAAACCTCCGTCCCCAACTCGTTTTTCCCAACTCGTTTTTCCCTGTCCCTTTTTAATATTACTGGTTTATTTTGACATATCCTATTAACAGGAACAACAGGACAATTGTAAAATTAGCGCAGATGATTAATTTTTTTGGTGATATTCAGTTTTGTATCAAAGGAGGACGTAGTATGAAAACAGCGCCGGAATGTAAGAGATATGCCCATCGGATCCAAAACAAGAGCCCGTCGAGCTCTCCTGGAATCAGGTGCATATTATGTGGACCGCAATGGAAAGACAGACAGCCACACCGGGAATATGGTGATTGGCGAAAGAACCAGCTAAACCCAAAAAATTGGGGACGGAGTTTTTTTCAATTTCCTCCGTCCCCAACATTATTAATGATTAATAGTTCTCGACTTTGCGTTCAAAATGTGCTCTTGGATGTGCACAGACCGGACACTCTTCCGGAGCTTCCTCTCCGTAGTAGATGTATCCGCAGTTGTTGCATTTCCAGCCAAGCGGAGCGTCTCCCTTGAAAGTCTTGCCAGCCTTGAAGCTTTCGAGCAGCTTTCCATAGCGTTTCTCATGGGCAGCTTCGACTTCGGCTACGCCTTCGAACCTCTTCGCAAGATCCTCGAATCCTTCTTCTCTTGCTTCTTCAGCCATACGTTTGTACATGTCTGTCCACTCGAAATTTTCACCTGCAACAGCGTCTTCAAGGTTTGCTTCTACATCGCCGATTCCGTGAAATTCTTTAAACCATAATTTGGCGTGCTCTTTCTCCTGATCAGCTGTCTCCAGGAAAATGTTAGACATCTGGACAAAACCAGCCTTTCTTGCAGCGGAAGCATAGTATGTATATTTGTTGCGCGCCTGTGATTCACCTGCAAAAGCCTCCATAAGATTCTTTTCAGTTTTTGTTCCTGCATACTTTGACATATCAAAATCCTCCTTTGAAATTGAGGACGGTGAAATCTCAGATTTACACCGTCCTACGTTAATATTCCACAGCATAAGCTGCCTTTTACTCTATTATATCTTATCCAAAGTATCTCTTCAATAAGCCTTCGAATGCTTTTCCGTGACGTGCTTCATCTCTTGCCATTTCATGAACTGTATCATGAATTGCGTCCAGGTTAGCAGCTTTAGCGCGTTTTGCAAGATCAAATTTACCTGCAGTTGCTCCATTTTCAGCATCTACTCTCATTTCGAGGTTCCTCTTTGTGCTGTCTGTAACAACTTCGCCTAACAGCTCTGCGAACTTAGATGCATGCTCAGCCTCTTCATAAGCAGCTTTTTCCCAGTATAAGCCGATTTCCGGATAGCCTTCTCTGTGAGCAACTCTAGCCATTGCAAGATACATGCCTACTTCGGAACATTCACCCTCGAAGTTAGCTCTTAAGTCAGCAAGGATGTCTTCGCTTACGCCTTTTGCTACGCCTACAACGTGCTCAGCAGCCCATTCTCTGTCACCTGTCTGCTCCTTGAACTTCTCAGCCGGTGCATGGCAGACTGGACATTCAGCTGGTGCAGCCTCTCCCTCGTGAACATAACCACATACTGTACATACAAATTTTTTCATGATAAATCTCTCCTTTTCTTTTATGTTATTTTTATTTTTTAATATTAGTAATAGTTACTGATATTAATTTAGCATATATATTATCTTTTGTCAATCCTAATTTTAAATTTATTTTTCTTTTTCCAGGCATTCTTTGCAGGTACCATAGAAAAGGGTGCTGTGAGATGTAATCTTCCCGTCAAAGATCGAATCTGCCGCATCATTTATAGAAGCAATTTCTTCAGACGACATCTCAAGATCTTCTACTTTACCGCATGATCCACATACTACATGGTAATGAGGCTCCGTCCGCCCGTCGAAACGGTCGCCGCCGTCAGGGGTCGTAATTTTGACTGCGTCGCCTATATCAGCTAGTAGATTGAGATTACGGTAAACAGTACCAAGACTGATATTGGGAAACTCTTCTTTGACGTGCATATATACGGTATCGGCTGTAGGGTGTTCCACAGTGCCGGCCAGATAGTCTTTAATAGAGGCCCTCTGCCTGCTGTATTTTAAATTTGCCATCTACGCATCCTCCTTTCAATAATAATAACAATTACTATAATTAGTATAAAGCAGGGAAGTACATTTGTCAACTCCAAAATCATGTATGTAACAATTTGTAACAATTATAATGATATAATAGCTAGAAAATGGTAAAAAAAGGAAGAAACATGGCGACAAAAACACAGTAAAATAGCCTTGACATTGGTGTACAGCATTGATATAATATCACCGTAACATATGTAACAATTCTGTAACAATTACAAAAGATAAGAAAACATAAAGGAGGGAGTTTATGGATTCTATTCTTAGAAAGGGATTGTTCCTAGTTACTATTACAGGAGCTATAGCATCTTTTCCTGTCACAGCATCGGCTGCAGATACGGATGCTTCAGGAATAATGCCGAGCGTTGGAATTGAGGAGGTACTGAATGATTGCTATACTTCACAAAATGATATAGAAGTAGAAGACTATCTCGTACCTACACGTAAGGGTGAGTATTTAGATATGGCGTTTGCCAATGTTCAGTCATTTCTTTATATAAGGAGTGAACCAACGAAAGAAAGTGAGTGGGTAGGTAAGTTATATCCTGATTATGCGGCCAAAGTCATAGGTCCGGTGGGAGAATGGACGAAGATCCAGTCCGGTTCTGTTACAGGCTATGTATACTCTGAGTACATTATAATAGGAAATAACGCAGAGCAGAAGGCACAGGAAATGGTGCAGAGCTCGGAGGCCGAGGCCCCAGAAGAGGCATTTACTTACGCGGAATCAAAAGAGGAAGAGGAGGCAAGGCTGGCCCAGGAAGCAGCAGAAGCAGCAGCTAAAGCGGAAGAAGAGGCTCAGGCGAAAGCCGGAACGGGACAGGCTGTTGTAGATTATGCATGTCAGTTCATCGGAAACCCGTACGTATGGGGTGGTACAAGCCTCACAAACGGTGCCGACTGCTCCGGGTTCGTACAGTCGGTATATGCCCACTTCGGAGTCAGCCTGCCAAGGACGACATGGGATATGGAAAATGTCGGAACGCCTGTCAGCTATGACCAGGCCATCCCGGGAGATATCATACTCTATGACGGACATGTGGGAATCTACATGGGAGACGGACAGATTGTGAATGCGATCAACAGTGCCAGAGGAATCGGCATCCTGCCGGCCACTTACACGAACATTCTTACTGTAAGACGACTAATTTAGATAGATACAAAAGCATAGGAAAAGCCCCGCGGCAGAGAGGGGCTTTTTCTTTTGAGGACAAGATTAACCTATAAATTCCGACATGGAAATTACTGGAAATGGAGGTTTTTGTCGACTGGGTGTACAATTTACACAAAAATGTAAAAAATAGGGAAATAATGTAAAAAGGACTTATCCAAGTTATCCACATCAAAACAAGTGAAAAAGGTGGAAAAAGTGCAGTTTTTCAAAATTTATCCACATTATCCACATAAAAAGATAGTATTTTGGTGGATTACTCAAGGCAAATAAAAGAACAGACGTTTTGTGAAGTTATAATAAAAATTATATTTTGTCGAAAAAAAGTGAAAAAGATGTTGACATTTGAGAAGTCAAATTTTAGGAATTAATTGACGGAAAATGTTTACACAATGATAAAATGCGTATATAATGGAGACACTTAGAGAGAAAAGGAGGCGTCATGATGGCAAAAGTCAGTAAAGATATGACTATTGGGGAAATCCTCAGCATCAACCCGGATGTTGCACCAATACTCATGGAAATCGGAATGCATTGTCTTGGCTGCCCGTCCGCGCAGGGAGAGTCTCTGGCTGAGGCGGCTATGGTTCATGGCATAGATGCAGACTTATTAGAAGAGAAGATTAATGCGTTTTTGAATGCTTAATGAGACAACGCATATAAAAAGTGCTCCGGGACAAGCCGGGGCGCTTTTTTTTCGAACAAAAAGGATAGCGGTCGTATTACATATCCCCTTGGAAAAGACACCGCCCGGCAGCTGGAAAACCAGATGACGGGCGGCAGACTTCGTTATTAAATTACAGCAAGCTTCTGTACTGCATCGGCAGATATCAGAATCTCACAATGTTCTTCCAGAAACGCCAGCGTTGCACCGGAAGCCTTTTCCAAAGAGCCATATTCCGACAGCATATTACATATGCGGTTAAAATCATTCGTCTTATGGTCTGATTGTGTCAGAGCCAGAATGTATACGTCTTCGCCATGGTCTTTGTACAGGGTGTTGGAACCGTTGTACATGCCGCTAAGCAGGCGCGCAGCCTGAATGACACTGTCCATTGTTGCAAATGAGAATAAGCGGAGGCTTGTTTTCTGGACTTCTTTTGTATCTTCGCCGGAGTTCTCCTCCTGTGTGCCAATCTTCTCTTTTACCTTGCCAAGCAGATCTAAGAGCGTCTCGGCGCCATCCAGTTTGTCAGGGGCCTCATTTTTCTTTGAATCCCAGTCACCACCCGGAGATGGTGAAAATTTTGAAAATCGGGTATCGAGTTCCTCAGGGTCCTCGACTTTAGTAATTATCAGCACGATAGAATCGGAAGAAGCAGGTATAGCCTCAATCATTAAAGGTATATCCTCTGCCTCAAATCCAAATTCAAAGGCTGCCTGTTGCATCATATCATGGAAAAGTGACTTAGCTTTCTCGGTTCCATAGGCAAGCTCACTCAATTGAAGCTGGCGGGCTGCCAGATCGGCACGCGTTAAAGTACAGCGTATCTGATTGTCATTGAGTTTTTCAATCTTCATATTCATCACTTCCTTCTAATTTAGTATAGCATAGAAAACGCGGGATGTTCAATAAAATAAGTATAAAATAAAAAAGTGCTTGCGTTTGCAAAATCAATCATATATAATGACGATACTAGAAGATAGTTTTCCCTGATAGCTACGTTCTTAGAACAAAGGAGGGAGACTTTTTTAAGTATTTACAAATAATTCTCAATGTAAGCTCTATTTAAGAATCTATCAACAGCAAATCAGATAAGTTACATTGCCGGTTCAGGCAGACATTTCACAAACAACCAGAATAGAACTGATTCAGACAATCACGAGGAACAATTTAATTTTAACAAAATGCAGAACTATCTTCTATTTTTTACGCAGCGGGTCCGCATATACGGCCTATGTATCACGAAGCATTTCCTCTGGCCGCGTATTAACAGTATATGCGCATACAGCCGTAGCTATCATCGCAATGTTATCGGAGGATACGAAGAGATGAAAAATGAGATTTATAAATATCTATATCATGAGCTTGCAGATTATGAGAAGGAAGGTGTCAGCCTGTCTATGGAAGGCGATCCCGCCAGTCCGATGCAGATTGTAGAAGCTCATATGATAAGGGAAGATATCGCGTATATGAGAGATTATGTACTGAACGAGGAAGGGGACATTAAAGAAGTATGCTTTCATCACGTTGAGCTGCAGGAGGAAACCGCAGCCGTAGATACCCCTCAAAATAATAAGAAAATGTCGAAATAGTTAATGACGAGTGTCGCAATTATTGCTATAATAGGGTCTAGTAGGAGGTGCAGCATGGATGAAAGACAAAGAAGAAGCCGCACAGCTTCGGACCGGTCTGGGAGTACAGAACATCCGGACAGGCAGCGGGCCCAGAGGAGCGAGACAGCGAGAGGGCAGGACATAAGAGGACAGAGCTCCAGGCCTCAGGGGGCGAGGAGCCAGTCGGGAAGAAGCCAGGCTTCGAGGAATCCTAACAGAAGACCGCAGACGGGAAGACCGGCCAACAGAAGGCCGGCAGCCAGAAGACCGCAGACAAAGAGACGGAGACGGAGAAACCTGGGCATACGGATATGCCTTACCGTTATTTTAATAATAGCAGCGATAGCAGCAGTATTTTTGTGGAAGAGGTACAGCCCTTCCAAAGAAAAGGCTAATTTGGATAAATATTATGGAATAGAACAAGAAGGACAGCTGGCTATTGTAGTCAATAACGAAGTGGTGGCGCCAAAAGGCATGATTGCAGACGGCAAAGCCTATATCCAGTATGAGATTGTCCGTGACTATATCAACAGCAGATTCTACTGGGACCCTAACGAGAATATACTCCTTTACACGCTGCCGAAGGATATGGTATCGGTAGAAGTGGGAAGCAAGGATTATACTGTCTCCAAAGATAAGAACAGCGAAGACTACGTCATATTAAAAACAGAAGGAAGCACGGCTTATATAGCCCTGGACTTTGTCCAGCAGTATACCAATATCGACTATGAAGTGTATGATAATCCTGAACGTGTCGTCATTGTCGGCGACTGGGGCGAACATACGGTAGCTGAAGTCAAGAAAGACACACAAGTAAGATATCAGGGCGGAGTCAAAAGCCCGGTCCTTACTGAGATGAAAAAGGGTGAGAATGTCACTGTCGTAGAAAACGAAGATAACTGGAAAAAAGTCCGTACGAAAAACGGATTTATCGGTTATGTGAAAAACAGTGCGCTCAAAGACGCTGAGAAGAAGAACGTAACGAGAAAGTTTGAAGAACAGGAATTCACGAACATTTCCAAGGACTACACAATCAACATGGCATGGCACAACGTGACCAACAGTGACGCCAACAGCAGCGTGCTGCAGAAGATTGCAGAGAGCAAGGGTCTGACGACAATTGCGCCGACATGGTTCCATGTGAAGGATACGGATGGAAATATGGATTCTATAGCTTCGACAGATTACGTCAACTACGCACATCAGGCGAACATAGAAGTCTGGGCGACGATACGGGATTTTGACGGCGGCATCAACTCTTATGACGAAAGCTATGCTTTGCTGAGCTATACGTCCAAGCGGGAAACGTTGATCAACCAGCTTGTTGCGGAGGCGCTTCAGTCCAATATCGATGGAATCAATGTGGATTTTGAAAAGATATCCGAAGAATGTGGGGAACACTATATACAGTTTATCCGCGAGCTCTCCGTACGCTGCAGGCAGAACGGGCTCGTGCTTTCAGTGGACAACTATGTACCGAAGGGCTTCAATATGCAGTATGACCGCAAGGAGCAGGGAATCGTGGCAGATTATGTCGTAATCATGGGTTATGATGAGCATTACGCCGGTTCACCGGAAGCGGGCTCGGTGGCGTCTTATGACTTTGTGAAAGAAGGGATAACAGAGACGCTGAAAGAAGTGCCTGCAGACAAGGTAATAAGCGGTATTCCGTTCTTTACAAGGCTCTGGGAGGAGACTCCGAAGACAGAGGAGGAGCTTGCCAGCCAGAAAGGCACAGAAGAAGGCGAGTATGCCATGAAGGTCGAAAGCAAAGCTTATGGAATGACAGAAGCCAAAGAAGTCGTAACGCAAGCTGGTGCAGAGATTACATGGGATGATACAGCTAAGCAGAATTATGCCAGATGGGAAAGCGAAGGCGTGACATACGAAATCTGGCTGGAAGATGAAAAATCGCTGGAGACGAAGCTGGAACTTATGAAGCAGAACAAGCTTGCAGGCACCGCCGCATGGGCGCTAGGTTTGGAAGATCCGAACGTATGGCAGCTGATACTGAAGTATGTAAATTAAAATTGCAATGTAACAGGAGATTTACAGACGATTTTCCTGTCACATAAAAATAAAATACCTCGGTCAGTCATATATTTAACCAATATAGACTGACAGGAGGTATTTTATTGCGCAAAAAAGTAGAGTTTCTTCTTCTCGTGCTGCTGCTTGCAGGACTTATAACGGTCAGCAGAAATATCGGAAAATATGTATCGGGAGACAAGGTGGAGAAAGGGAAACAGGTGGTAGTGGTCGACTCCGGCCACGGTGGGAATGATCCCGGCAAGATAGGAGTAAATGATGCGAATGAAAAAGATATAAACCTGGCTATAGCCAAAAAAGTAGAAAAAAGACTAAAGAAAAACGGAATCGAGGTCGTCATGACCCGTAAAGACGACACGACACTGGCAAAAGAGGGGGACTCTAACAAAAAAGTTCAGGATATGAAGGCAAGGGTACAGCTGATTAACGAGACTAAGCCCGCCATGGTAGTAAGCATCCACCAGAACAGCTATCAGGATGCGGATATCCGGGGGGCCCAGGTATTCTACTACAGCCATTCCGAGGATGGCAAAAACACGGCAGAGCTGATGCAGAAGGCACTGCTTGCAGTAGATAAAGACAACACGAGGCAGGCGAAGGCCAATGATACATATTATCTGCTAAAGAGGACAGAGGTTCCCACAATTATCGTGGAATGCGGGTTCCTGAGCAATCCGGATGAGGCTTCGAAGCTCGTTACGGAAGAATACCAGGATAAGCTGGCTGACGCGATTGTACAAGGAATCCAAACTTGTCTGTCACAGTAGAGTGTAGTATAATTATCTTCATGAGGACAAAAATAATAAAAATTGATAAAAACCAAATGAATAAAAGTATGATTCAGGAAGCCGGGGATATTCTAAAAAAAGGCGGACTGGTAGCATTTCCTACGGAAACAGTCTATGGACTTGGAGCAGATGCGCTCAACGAAGAGGCAGCGGAAAAAATCTATGCGGCGAAGGGCCGCCCGTCGGATAACCCTCTCATCGTCCACATAACCCATATGGAAGCGCTTGACAAGATTGCCAGAGATATTCCGCCGGCGGCGGTAAAGATTGCCGGTAAGTATTGGCCCGGCCCGCTGACGATGATATTCCGGAAAAAGGATATCGTGCCTTATGGGACGACAGGCGGTCTTGAAACGGTGGCAGTACGGATGCCGAGCCATGAGATAGCAAAGGAAGTGATTGATGCAGGCGGCGGCTTTATCGCTGCGCCTAGCGCAAATACCTCCGGGCGGCCGAGCCCTACGACGGCGCAGCATGTGGAAGAGGACATGGATGGAAGGATAGAGATGATAGTGGACGGCGGCCCTGTCGAGATAGGGGTGGAATCTACCATTCTCGATATGACCGTAGAGCCTCCCATGATACTGCGTCCGGGGGCTGTCACAGAAGAGATGCTCAGGGAGCTGGTAGGTACGGTAGCAGTAGACCATACACTCATAACAGCTGACAGCAGCAAGGCACCAAAAGCGCCGGGAATGAAATACCGGCACTATGCCCCCGATGCGGAGCTCGTCATTATAGAAGGCCCGGTTGAAAAAGTGGCGGAAGAGATTAACAGACTTGCGGGCACCAGGCAGGCAGAAGGATATAAGGTCGGCATCATCGGCACAGAAGAGTCAGTTTCGGCCTATACGTCGGGTGATATCAAGAGCATAGGAACAAGAGAGGACGAAACCACCATTGCCAGCCGTCTGTACGCGGTTCTGCGGGAATTTGACGATGACGGGGTGGACTATATCTATAGCGAATCATTTGCCACAGGGGGAATCGGAAGCGCTATCATGAACAGGCTTCTGAAGGCCGCCGGGCATCATGTGATAAATATTCAATGACGAATGAGGAGGAAAGCAACATGTCAAATGTACAGGTGATGGACCACCCGCTGATTCAGCACAAAATAAGCTATATACGCAGAGAGGATGTGGGCTCCCGCGACTTCCGTGCCGTTGTCGGAGAGATTGCGGCGCTGATGTGCTATGAGGCCACGAGAGACTTGAAACTGAAAGACGTGAAAATTAAGACACCAATCTGTGAGATGACAGGCAAAGAGCTGAGCGGAAAGAAAATGGCGGTTGTTCCGATTCTGCGGGCGGGCATCGGTATGGTGGATGGCATACTGAACATGATACCGGCCGCTAAAGTAGGGCACATCGGCCTTTACCGCGACCCGCAGACGTTCGAACCGGTGGAGTATTACTGCAAGCTTCCGGCGGACTGTGATGAGCGGGAAGTGTTTGTAGTGGATCCGATGCTAGCGACAGGAGGCTCCAGCGTAGCTGCGATACGGATGCTGAAGGATAAGGGCGTGAAGAATATCCGCTTTATGTGTATTATCGCGGCCCCCGAAGGTGTGGAGCGTATGACAAGGGAACATCCGGACGTAGACTTATATATCGGTGCGCTGGACGACCATCTGAACGAACAGAAATACATCGTACCTGGTCTTGGAGATGCAGGAGACCGTATATTCGGCACAAAATAAAACGTATGCGATACGAGGAGGATAAGCCGTATGGGAGACAAAAGAAAAGACTATATCAGCTGGGATGAATATTTCATGGGAGTGGCCATGCTCTCCGGCATGCGTTCCAAGGATCCGAATACCCAGGTCGGATGCTGTATTGTGAGCCAGGACAATAAGATTCTGTCCATGGGTTACAATGGGCTGCCCATCGGCTGCTCTGACGATGAATTTCCCTGGGACAGGGAAGGAGAAGACCCGCTTGAGACAAAATACGTATACACGGTCCACAGCGAGCTGAACGCCATACTCAACTACCGGGGCGGCAGTCTGGAAGGCGCAAAGCTATATGTGTCCCTGTTCCCGTGCAACGAATGTGCAAAGGCGATTATACAGAGCGGAATCAAAGAAGTCATATTTGACTGCAATAAATACGAAGGCACCGCACCAGTAAAAGCGTCCATGCGCATGTTCGACGCCGCCGGAGTCCGGTATCATCAATACCACAGGACAGACCGGGAAGTGACAATAAAATTATAAAAACGCTATAGGGGAAAAGACAGCCCGGTACCGATTGATATTCAAAAAGGTACAGGGCTGTCTTCATTTTGGTACACCATAAAGTTGAATTTGGGACGTAACCCTTTTGAAAAAGATCACGTCCCAAATTGACAAATTAAATCATTTTTGCCTGCCGCAGGAGAAAGCGGTAACGTTTCCATGCTGCGTTGCCTTTGTAGATATAGCAGTCAATCAGGTCCGGATCGGAAGCGTTCTGGAAATTCTCGTACGCATCTTCAATCTCCTGTCTTGCCTGGGCGATTTCTTCCACAAGAGTATTGCTGTCGGGGTCAAAGGATAGTCGTTTGTAGACATTTTCCTCTGCGCCCTTCCCTCGTTGAAAAAGTTTCATAGGTCACCTCCAACATAAGGTTTTATGTCCTCTTTTTACCTAGTATAGACATTATTTGAGAATAAAATACCATCTTGGCGGATATATATGAAAACAAGAGAAGGAAAAAAGGGGCTTTTGACATGCAAGAAGAAAGGCCGCATTTTGTCGTTAATTTTATCATACGGGCAATTCTTGGAATCGCTATCATATTTTTTGTAAATGAGTTTCTTTCAGGCAAGGGGATTTCTCTTCATGTGGGAATGAATCCGGTGACGTTTTTGACATCCGGAGTCCTTGGTATTCCTGGGGTTGCGCTCCTTTACGGCATCACCTTTTACCAAAATTTGTAAGGATTGCACAAAGTTTAAGTATTTTTAGAAAAGAGATGGACAAGAGAAGAAAGTACAGTTATAATCGTCCTACAAGTCAAATCTGATGGCTTGTATCTGATTGTTTTAGTTCTGGTTGATAGATTCAAATTATTTATACCTGTTGGACAGCTTATTTCAACAGGTCATGTAATTCAAAGCCGTTTCGGCAAAGAATTTCTTAAAGAGAAATGAAAACAGGGAGGTATTGGTGGGCAGCAAGCGTTTGGTAATCTGCGACCCTGAAGAAGGATATGCATCCGCACTCGCATCGTATTTCATGAAGAGAAAGGAACTTGCTTTTCAAGTATATATATGTAGAAGTCTTCAAAAAGTCCAGAAGATGCAGGAAAAAGAACATATCGATTATCTAATCATCTCGGCAGATTGCAATCCCGAAGAAAGAGGCCGTATAGCGGCGGACAGAAAATTTATACTGACGGTAAGCGGACAGGAACGAATGGAAAAAGATGAGATACCGGTATTGAAATATCAGCCGGGGGAAGCAATTCTGACAGAGATTATCCGTTGCTGTGGCTCGGATGTACAAACCGGAGAACTATATTTCCGGACTGCAAAAAGAGCCAAGGGCACATTGATAGGGGTATTTTCGCCGGTGCACAGGATAGGGAAGACAAGCTATGCAATTGAACTCGGACAAAGGCTTGCCTTAAAGTCGGACGTATTATATGTAAACATGGAGTTATATGGCGGCATAGGAGGGCTCTTTGAGGAGAATCCAAGCTACACGCTAGCAGATGTTCTGTATTATTCCAGGCAGGAGAGTAAGAATCTTCCGCTCGTGCTGTCGACGATGACCGGACGTATGAGGAATCTCGATTACTTAAACCCGATGCCCGTATCTAACGATGTGAAAGAAGTCGCACCGCAGGAGTGGACAGGCCTTATCCGGCAGATTGTGGAAAACAGTATCTATGAGACAGTTATTCTTGATGTAGACGAAGGGCTGCGGGGAGTATATGATATACTGCGGCTCTGCACGGAAGTACATATGCCGGCAGCTGAAGATGATGTGAGCTGTGCCAAGGTACGGCAGTTTGAAGCAGAGCTTCAGCTGCTCGGCTATGAAGATGTATTACAGAAACTGAACAGAAAGGAACAGAAGGGATGATACAGGCAGAGCAGTTACATGCCAGAATAATGGAAGAACTGGATATGACGAAAGAGATAGAAGACGAGGAACTTACCGATCTTATCCATAGAGTACTTCAGGAAGCCTGCATGCAGGAATACATCACACTGAGAGAGCGGACCGCGTTAGGCAAAGAACTATTCAATGCGTTCCGCAAGCTGGATCTGCTCCAGGAGCTGCTGGAAGACGAAAGCATTACCGAAATTATGATAAATGGAACGAAGAACATATTTATCGAACAGGATGGGAGGCTGTCCCTGACAGATAAACGCTTTACATCCAGAGATAAGCTGGAGGACGTAGTGCAGCAGATCGTGTCGGGTGCCAACAGGGTAGTCAACGAGGCATCCCCCATCGTGGATGCAAGGCTGCCGGACGGGGCGCGGGTCAATGTAGTGCTCGCGCCGGTGGCCCTTGACGGACCGATAGTCACAATCCGTAAGTTTCCAAAGGATACGATTACGATGGAGCAGCTTATCGCATGGAATTCTGTCAGCCGCGATGCGGCAGACTTTCTCACACTTCTCACCGCCGCAAAGTACAACATCTTCATCAGTGGCGGAACCGGTTCAGGTAAGACAACCTTCTTAAACGCACTGTCACAATACATTCCCGGAGACGAAAGAATTATAACAATCGAAGATAATGCAGAGCTGAAAATAATGGATATACCTAATCTGGTGCGTTTGGAAGCGCGTAACGCAAATGTGGAAGGCACTGGGGAGATTACAATCCGCAATCTTATAAAAGCAGCGCTCCGCATGCGGCCGGACAGAATTATCGTTGGAGAGGTCCGTTCAGCCGAGGCCATAGACATGCTGCAGGCGCTCAACACCGGACATGACGGAAGCCTCAGTACAGGGCATGCCAACAGTCCAAAAGATATGCTGAGCCGTCTGGAAACTATGGTGCTCATGGGAATGGACCTCCCACTTCCGGCCATACAAAGACAGATAGCTTCGGGAGTGGATATTATTGTTCATCTTGGAAGGCTGAGGGATAAAAGTAGAAAAGTGCTCGAGATTGTGGAAGTGCTCGATTATCAGGGAGGTGAGATAATGCTTAGCCCGTTGTTCGGATTTGAAGAGACGGGAGTGACAGAGGGAAGCATACAGGGTGAGTGGAGGAAGATTCATGAAATTACACACAAAGACAAGCTGCTGGCAGCAGGATATTAGACCGGCAGAGTATGTGCAGGGAACTTTGAAGAGTACGCTGCTGACAGTGGTGACGGCCTGGCTTTACTATCGCTCTGTATTCGCCGTCCCGCTGCTGGCCCCGGTATGGCTATGGCATTACAGCATATGGAAGAGGGCATGTCTGAGGAAAAAAATTGGCAGTTTCCAGCTTCAGTTCAAGGATGCCATTCAATCCTTATCGTCGGCGCTCAGCACAGGCTATTCCGTAGAAAATGCATGGAAAGAGACAGAGAAGGAGTTGAAGCTTTTATACAGTGACGATGACAGAATACGGAAGGAGCTCCACATCATCGTATCCCAGATAAGGATTAACGTTCCCATGGAGCAGATTATGGGAGACTTTACGGAGCGGGTGCGGCAAGAAGATGTGCGGAACTTTGCGGCAGTATTTACCGCGGCAAGGAAGAGCGGCGGCGATATGGTTGCCATCATTCAGAATACAGCCGGTCAGATAGGCGATAAGATAGAAGTGAAAAGGGAGATAGACACCATTCTGGCGTCCAAGGAATACGAGTTCAAAGTGATGTCCGCTGTCCCGTATGTCATTATCGGATATATGTCGTTAAGCTTTCCCGAATTCATGGGAGCTTTATATGGAAATGTAATAGGAACAGGGGTGATGACGATATGCCTGGCAGCATATATAGGAGCCTGCTGTCTTGGACAAAAGATAATAAGTATAGAAGTCTGACTGTTTTCGCTGTCATCTTGCTGCTTGCTTCAGGAATTGTGCTTCTCATATTAGACGGAAAGGCATATGCCACTGAGACAGACGGGACGATAGCAAGAAACCAGTATGGCAAGGGCGGTAAGACGGAGGATTTGGAAATTGGAATCCAGGGAGGCAGGGACAGGATACCTATACAATTAGAAGTACAAGAGCAGCAGTATAGCACAAAGGAGATAAAAAAAGTATTCGACCGGGCCATCAGCCAGATGGAGCGGCGGATTCTCGGCACCAATCAAAGTCTGGACCATATCGAAGAAGATATGGAGCTGATTCAGGAGATACCAGAGGAACCAATAGCGGTGGAATGGGAGCTTGACAGATATGATGTCATGAATATATACGGCGAGTTACAGCACGATGCTCTCGACAAAAAAGGGACCATTATAAATATGAAAGCCGTTCTTACATATAAGGTAAACCCTCAGAACCAGGCCCTGTACCAGTGTACTGCGATAATCTACCCGAAAGAGTTAAAAGGCGTCGCCGGTTTTGCAGAAAAAGTAAGAGTTGCGGCAGAGCAGATAGAGAAAGATACAAGGACGGAAAAGAAACTGAATCTGCCAGATACGGTAGACGATAAGGCAGTATCATATTACCGGGGTATGAATATGAGAGGAGCCGTAGTGGCCATAATGGCGGCGCTCGTAGCGATTCTGCTATACGCGCGGGAAAAGCAGAATGGATTTAAAAAGGAGAAAGAAAAGAGGCTTCAGATGCTGCTGGACTATCCCGAGCTGGCGAATAAGTTTACATTGCTTCTCGGAGCTGGACTGACAGTGAGGAATACATGGAAAAAGATGGTGAGCGATTATGAGGAGCAGATAGAAGAGTGGGGCATCCGGTACGCCTATGAAGAAATGAAGGTTACGCTGAACGAGATGCAGAGCGGAATTACAGAGGCCGAGAGTTATGAAGGGTTTGGAAGGCGCTGTAAAGTGCAGGAATATGTAAAGTTTGGAGCGCTCTTGTCACAAAATCTCAGAAAAGGGACAAAAGGTCTCGTACAGCTGCTCAGGATGGATGCCCTTCAGGCATTTGAAGAACGAAAGACAAGAGCCAAAAGGCTTGGTGAAGAGGCCGGGACAAAGCTGCTGCTGCCGATGTTCCTCATGCTTACGGTAGTGCTTATCATTGTTGTCGTCCCGGCATTTTTATCTATGCAGATGTAGAAAGGAGAATGAGGATGTGGAGGATACAGTATATCATGCATGTGTTAAAGGATAAAAAGGGAATCGGCGTAGTGGAAGTCATATTGATTCTGGTCGTATTGATAGGTCTCGTTATAATCTTCAAATCTCAGCTGACAAGTCTTGTCCAGACAATTTTTGAGAAGATCACAAGTGAAAGTTCCGGCATCTGAATGCAGCAGGCAGGAAAACATATGAAAAAAGGCGAAGTGACAGTATATTTAAGCCTTGTCTTTATTCTTCTGGTCTCTTTTTCAGGAGCTTTGCTCGAAAGCGCTTCGATACAGAATGCAAAAAACTACAGGAGGGCGGATATGAACAGAGCTGTGGAGTGTCTGTTTGCGGAGTACCAGAAGGAGCTGCTTGAAGAATATGACATCTTTGCACTCGAAGGCAGTTATGAGACGGGCGATTATTCAGAACAGAACATTAAGGAGCGGCTGACGTACTATAGCGCCGGGCAGATGGATCATACCATCAAGAGAATACAATTTCTGACAGATAACGGCTGCCAGTCATTTTACGGACAGATGGCAGCCTATATGCGCCACAAATACGGAATCACGGCAACGAAAGACAAGACTGGAATGACCTCGGTATGGAGGCAGCAGGAAGAGAAGGCCAGAGAGTACGAACAGGAGGACGAGGAGGCGCAGAATACGCTGGACGGCCTGCTGGCGGAAAATGAGGCAGAGCTGCCACAGGAAGAGAATCCACTGGAACATACAAGGCAATTAAAACAGACGCCGCTGTTAGACCTCGTATGCCCCAAAGACATGCAAGTGTCGGAAAAGACGGTCCAAACAGACAGCCTGCTTTCAAATAGAAAACGAAATAAAGGCTTTGGAGATTTTTCGGATATTGATCAGAAGGACGGTACACTATCCAAGCTTCTCGTTGGAGAGTATATGCTGGAACATTTTGACTGCGCTTCAGATAGAGATGAAAAGACAGGGCCGCTTGATTATGAGCTGGAATACATTTTAAACGGACAGCCCAGTGACAGAGAAAATCTGGAGAAGACGGCCCGAAAACTGCTCTTGCTAAGGTTTGTGCCCAATTATACATACATTCAGACGGACAGTGAAAAGAAGGCAGAGGCGGAGGCAGCAGCACTGGCGCTGTGCACGCTTATCGCGCTGCCAGCGGTGACTAAGGCGGCCGCCCAGGGAATCTTGCTTGCCTGGGCCTTTGGAGAGACGCTTATAGATATACGTGCGCTGCTGAAGGGCAGCAGAGTTCCTACAGTAAAATCAAAGGAAAGCTGGCAGCTACAACTATCTGCACTGCTGACTCTTGGTACGGACACCGACTACACAGAAGGCAGAGATGCAGAAGACGGGCTGGATTACCGGGAATATATAAGGATGCTGCTGTTTCTCGGTGACAGAGAAAGTATGGGGATGCGGGCGCTTGACATGATGGAACAAAACCTGCGCCAGAAGAAAGGCCTCACTTTTTTCCAGGCTGACCAATGTATCAGCAGGGTGGAAATCGAAACAGACTGCGCGTTAAGAAGAGGAATTACCTACCGGTTTGGCACTTATTACGGCTATCGATAGAGGTGAATGCAGATACCCTTCCGGTTCTCATCCATACACAGAGAAAACAACCACAAAATATTTAGAAAGGAGAAGGATTCGTACCATGAATAATAGACTCCCCTCACAAAAAATCTATGATAATCACACCGGGAGGGTATCTGCATTCATCTCTATGAAGGCAAGTATTACAGTCGAAGCGGCCATGGCCGTTCCTGTTTTCTTTCTTGCAGTCGTCTGCCTCTTCTACCTTATGGAAATGTCCGTGGTACAGACCGCAGTCAGGTCCGGCGTGCAGTATGCAGGAAAGGAGCTTGCAAAAGAAGCGTACATCCTTCCTGCTGCGGTTCCATCGAAGCTGGAGGCAGATATCGTTAATGCAGTGGGTGCTGACAGGCTGAACAGAAGCATCGTCGAAGGCGGGAGCAGCGGTATCAGCTGCCACAAGTCATGGATGTCACCGTCAACGGGAATCTGCAGCCTGACAGCAGAATATAGGATAAAGATTCCGATTCCTTTATTTAAGATTCCGTCTCCATCCTATGAAATAAAAATGAAGATTAAAGGATGGACCGGATTCGAGAAAACCGGATTGGGCAGTGATAGAGAGAAAACAGTATATGTTACGGAGACCGGAATTGTATATCATGAGGATTATCACTGCACCCATCTGGAACTATCGATTCGTCCGGTACAGGCAGCGGATATTCCGGGACTCAGAAATGAAGGCGGGGGCAAGTACTATCCATGTGAGCACTGTGGCGATTCCGGATCCGGAGCTGCATATATAACAGATTCCGGGAATAGATACCACGGCTCTCTTGGGTGCAGCGGGCTGAAGAGGACGATATACGCTGTCCCGGTGTCGGAGGCAGCGGGGAAGGGGGCATGTCAGAGATGTGGAAAGTGAGCCAGATTATCTGTATCGGGGCGATGGCAGGAATGTCAGTCACTGATTTGATGTTCCGAAAGGTTCCTGAGGCATTCCTGATACTGGGAGGAGCGGCGGCCATATTGTATCAATGCATATTCAGAACGGTTGAAGTGTGGCTTGTGCTTGGAGGGGCAGGTATCGGCTGCTTCTTCCTGTTCATGAGCAAAGCAACAAGAGAGGGAATTGGTTATGGTGACAGCTGGGGGATTCTCGTGCTCGGCTTATATATGGGCATGTGGAATCTGCTTGGCGTACTTATGGGAGCCTTAACGCTCCTGCTCTTAGCCGCGATGATATTGTTAGTAACGGGGCATTTTAAAAAGAATGCTTCTCTGCCGTTCTATCCTTTCCTTACAGGAGGGTATGTTCTCGTACTATTGACAGGAGTTGGCTAATATGCTGAAAGAGGGAAAACTAAACGGAAGCATGACAGTTGAGATGTCCTTTATAATGCCCGTTATACTGCTGCTGGTCATGCAGTGCATTACCGCAGCATTTTATTTTCATGACAAGAATATCATTTCAGGAGCAGCTTATGAGACTGCCGTAGTCGGTAGCACGAAAGCGCGCGAGGAAGGCGGTGCAGAAGAGGGAGAGCTTATGGCGCTCTTTCAGGAGCGGGTTGGAGGAAAATGTATTTTGTTTCCGGGAGCAGATGCAGGTATCAGCGTATCGGATACGGCAGTCGTAGTCACGGCCAGCGCATCCAGGAAAAGGATGGGGATATCTGTAGTCAAAAAAGCCCGGATTACATATCCGGAAAAATATATAAGAGATATGAGGAGAATAGGAAAATAGGCATATGGAACGGAAAATATCAATTGAGTCAGAGGGTATATATAGGGAAGACTATCAGATAAGAATGCTGAAAGCAAATACAGTTCCGGGATTCTTAAAGATACAGGGACAGGGTGTTGACGGCATGACAAGATACGATTATGAAGTAAGCGGAAAAGTATCTATGAAAGCAATGTACGAGCGCGGTAAATTAAACAGCAGAGATTTGGAATTGTTTCTGCACCAGCTTCTTGCAATTATAAAAGAGACGGAGAAGTACCTGTTGAACATACACTGTATCCTGTTGGAACCGGAATATATCTTTTATGAGGATGCGACATTTTATTTCTGCTATTATCCTGCGGAAGAGCACGACATATGGGAGGCTCTTAAGCTGCTTGCCGATTATTTTGTAAAGCATGCGGATTATAAAGAGGCTGCCTGTGTACAGATGGTATTCGCTCTGCACAAAGGTGTCCTGGAAGAGAATTACAGTCTTGAAAAGCTGGCCGAAACGTGTATGGAAGCAGCTAAAGAGCTTACTTTTGATGAATGGAAGCAGGAAAAGGATCAGCCGGACGAGATGACGCCCGCATATGACAGAAAGGAACACGACTGGATTGCAGAACAGGAGATGGCTGGCACTATCATGGAAGAGACCGAAAATCTATGGACTCCGGTCAAACGGTTTCTGAACAGGCACAGAAAACCAAAATGGGGAGATTTTGACGGATTGTACATCGAGGAAGAAGAATTATAAAATACACTAGTTACTATTTAGAAAAGGTATGTTATACTAGGAATGATATTAAAAAAGGGAAAAATTACAGTATTATGAAGAAGACCAGAATTGATGCGCCCTGTACGGCCGTAATTGCTGTAGCAAACGTAATCGTATTCTTCATCCTCACAATGGGAGGCATGACGGAGGATGCGGAGTATATGCTTGGACATGGCGCGATGTATGTGCCATATATAATGGAAGGCGGAGAGTGGTACAGGCTGTTTTCGAGCATGTTTCTGCATTTTGGCTTTGAACATCTCATGAACAACATGGTAATATTTATACTGCTTGGCTGGAATCTGGAAGTTGAGATAGGTAAGATCAAGTACTTGATTATATATCTTGCCAGTGGGCTATGTGGAAACCTGTTGTCTATGTTCGGTGATTTGCAGACGGGGGAATATGTAGTATCAGCCGGCGCGTCAGGAGCAATCTTTGGGGTGATTGGAGCGCTTCTCTATGTTGCGGTCCGCAACCGCGGCCGGATAGGAAATGTATCCGGCCGGGGCATACTGTTCATGGTGATAGTAAGTCTTTATTACGGCTTCACCAGCGGAGGCGTGGACAACCTGGCACATATCGGAGGCCTCGTGTCAGGGTTCCTGTTAGGCGTCCTTCTCTATTGGAAGAGAAAGGGTAAACGTAGTCGTTCTGCCGGGAACAGATATGACAGTTAAGGAACCTCCGTGTGCCGAGGCAATGCGGCGGCCGATGGCAAGCCCAAGCCCTGTTCCTCCTTGCTTATGCGTAACGAACGGTTGAAAGATATCTTCGATATCATCCTGTGGAATACCACACCCATCGTCCGTGACATCGATACGCAGCATAGTATCTTCCACAAAAGCATGAAAATAGATAGAGCCATCGGAATCTACGGCCTCTTTCGCGTTACGAAGAAGGTTGAGAATTACCTCTCTCAGCTTTACTGCGTCACCGTTGATAACCGGCAGGTCAGGCTCAAGCCTTGACGTGAATTCAATATCGCATTCAGCCAGAGAGGCGGCGAAAGAGAGTACGACCGGCCTTAGAAATGACGTGCAGTCAATTTCAGCGGACAGCAGCCTTTCACCATTGTTGTAAGAGGAAAGCTCTTCCAGCAGAGATGTCATATATTCAATATCACCGCGCATACCGTCCCAGTATTTGTATGTAGTGACCTCAGGATGCTGCGACTCTATGAGCTGCAATGTGCTGTACACAAGAGTCAGGGGGTTTCGGATTTCATGGCTGATACTGCTGATGGTCATCTTCTGTGAGTCGAGAAGCTTCTGTATAAGCTCCTTTTTCTCAGGACTTTCGTCCATGATTTGTTGTAATTTGTCGAAGTCTGTCGCTGTAAACATAGTAATTACCGCCCTTTCTGAACTAACAGTTTAGCATTGGCGGTGTAAATAATCAATCATTATTTAAAAAAGGAAGTGTATAATTATGAGAGAAGAAAATTGTATATTCTGCAAGCTCGCAAATGGAGATATCCCGACAGCAACACTGTATGAAGACGAAGACTTCCGGGTGATTCTGGATGCAAGTCCCGCATCCAAGGGACATGCTCTCATTATCCCGAAAGAGCATTACGCGGACCTATACGAACTGAATGATGAGGCTGCAGCCAAAGTGCTGGTCCTTGCCAAGAAAATGATTACGAAGCTTACAGATATACTGGACTGTGACGGCTATAATATCGTGCAGAACAATGGAGAGGCGGCAGGCCAGACAGTATTCCACTTTCACATGCATCTCATTCCGAGGCATAAAGATGACCAGGTAGGACTCGGATGGAAGATGGGAGAGCTCAGAGATGAGGATGTACAGGACATACTGTCTAAGATAAACTAGTAGAAAAGAAGGATGAACACGTGGAAATCGAGTCTATAGGCAGGGTAGCTTTTGGTGCAATCTATGAAGACAATATAAAGATTGTATACAAGACAGCATTACGTTACACCGGGAATCATCACGCGGCAGAAGAAATAGCACAGAATGTATTTGTGAAATTATATACTGTGATGGAACATATCAATCTGAACGCGGTAAGGTCCTGGCTGATTGTGACGACAAGAAATATGTCTCTCAATTTCAAAAGGGATGGCAGGCGAGAGATTCTATCAGACGAAATGTATGAAGGCTGGACGATGGAAAGCTCAGAAGATGAATTTGAGAAAAGGCTTCAGGAAAAAGAATATAGAGAATTTGCTGATCATATCTTTGGAGAACTATACCAGATGAATGAACGCTGGTACGAAGCCGTGACTTTGACTTACTGTCTTGAAAAATCTCAGAGAGAAGTTGCAGAGATAATGGGAGTATCTGTGGAAGTGCTGCATAGTATGTTATACCGGGCAAAGAAATGGATTAGGAAAAACTATGAAGACCAGTTTGAACTCTTGAGCAAAGCATAAAAACAGGTGCCGCAATGACACCTGTTTTCTGCGTTCTGTTACATAAAGGAACGAATTATTTGTTTACAACGGATTCGATCAAATCTATGATTGTATCGATGGAATTTTGCTGGGAGGATTTCTTCATCGCTTTTATGTAAGAATCCCTATGCTCATATAAACGGTTGATAGAGGTTAACAGGATGTCTTTGTCCAGTTCTTCCTCTTCCAGCACGACACTGAATCCCTGGCGTTCAAAAGAACGGGCATTCAGAATCTGGTCACCACGGCTTGCGTTGGCGGAAAGCGGTATAAGCAGGTTAGGCTTGTGAAGTGCCAGCAATTCACATATGGCGTTAGCGCCTGCGCGTGATATGACGATATCCGTGAGCGCAAACAAGTCCTTCAACTCCTCTTTAATGTACTCGAACTGCGCATAACCTTCTAATCCTTTCAGAGATTCATCAATTTTGCCCCGCCCGCACAGATGGACAACCTGATAAGATTTTAAAAATTCCGGGAGCACGGATCTAACGGCGTCATTGACCGCAACAGAGCCAAGGCTTCCACCTACGATGAGTATCACAGGTTTATCTGATTGAAATCCGAGGAACTCGCGGGCCTTGAATCTATCACCAGACAGTAGCTCCTGACGGATAGGGGAACCGGTCAGAACAGCTTTCCCTGCGGGAAGATGCTCTAATGTCTCGGGAAAATTACAACATACTTTCGTTGCAGAAGGAATGGACAGTTTGTTGGCAAGACCGGGTGTCATGTCTGATTCGTGAATAATTGTAGGTACATGGCGCCGCCTTCCGGCCAAAACTACAGGCACGGATACGAACCCTCCCTTAGAAAAGATGACGTCTGGCTTCAATATTTTGACGAGCTTCTTGGCTTCTCCCAGACCCTTAACTACACGGAAGGGATCTGTAAAATTCTGGACGCTGAAATAACGGCGCAGCTTTCCGGAAGAGATTCCATGGTAAGGAATGCCGAACTGTTCAATCAGTTCTTTTTCAATGCCGTTGTAAGAACCGATATAATGTACATCATATTGTAATTCTTTGAGACGCGGAAGAAGGGCGATATTCGGAGTAACATGGCCCGCCGTACCGCCGCCGGTTAAGATGATACGTTTCATAGTGACCTCCCAATCTTGATATATACGTATACTATATCATATTGAACTTACCGTTCAATAAGTATAAATAATGCCCGCAGCAGGCATTTTGTTACCTTTATAATATACGTTTACAGGGGGATTGGTCAAGAGTAAGAGAAAAGGCAGGTATAAAAAGAGGTAAGTATATGAAAGAAAAACTAGATAAGACGGAACAGCTGATACAGAAAGAGTTCCATAAAGAGGCAGACATCATTGAAAAAGACGTAGAGGCAAACTGTGCGGATGAAGTTGTTACGGACAAAATCACAGAAGGAATACGTTCAAATGTAAACAAAAATATAAATGATTACGAAAAGGAAAGGCTATATTCCCTCCTTCCCGAAGAGGACAGAAGGGCGCTTGAGATTGGACGAAAGATACAAATAAAGAAAACGCGAAAAAAGAAGAAAATGTATCTGAGCCTCGCGGCAGCACTTGTCCTTGCAATGGCGATAGGTGTGACGAGTTTGGGTGGACCGGAGAGAATCATTAAATTAATGAGTAGTGCTGTAGGAGATAGAGAAATTTCACAGGTAGATTCAAGCGAAGACAATTATCTTTCAATCGAAGAGAAGGAGGAAAATGCATATCAAGAGATAAAAGATGCATTTGGCTGCGACATTGTTAGAGTAGTTCCATGCATTGAAGGGATGGTATTTGAAAGTAGCGCACTTGATTCACAATTACAAACGGCTGAAATATATTATAAAATAGATAATGAAAAGATTTCTTACTATATCAATGCCTCTTTTAGTGAGGCGTCTTGGGCTATAGATGTTGAAGATAAAGTAATGAATCAGTGGACAAAGAAGATAAAAGGCTGCGATATTAAAGTAAAAGAATATAGTACAGATGGCTCTAAGGCAGAAAGATTTTCTGCCAGTTTTGAGTACAAGGGACTGGAATATTTTCTAAATGGAACATTTGAAAAAGAGGACTTGGAAAAGATTTTAAATTATTTATATTTTTTTTAAATAAGTGCGTCAGTTTTTGTCGAGCTAAGTGTCTTTATATATGAGGGCAAAGGTAAGTATGGAGGTTGAGGATGAAAAAGAAGGTAATATCAATGTGTTTAACTTTGATATTATTCCTGAATCTTTTAGTTGCTAACGTAACTGATACAAAAGCATCATCAGAAGTTCCAATAGTTGATGGTTCCTATCTTACATACGATAATGAATCTATAGGATATGCAATGAAAATGACAAGGGGGATTGACCTCCTGAATGGATATTCTAAAGTAGTACGATTAGGACCTGGAAGTATTTATGCAGGCGGAACAACCGTTGCGGCTCATACTGTAGATAAAGTCAAAATTGCTGTTATTGTTGAAAGGATTACAGGAGATAATGGTTCCTGGGAGTATTGTGCAAATTGGGAAAAGGAAAATCTCAATACCGATAGAGTATCAGCTAACAGACAAGTCACAGTTGATGGTGGATATTATTACAGAGTAAGATGCATTCACTCGGCCAATAATGATGTGAGTAGCTCATTCACTAATGGAATTTTCATCGAAGAACCGTAGGTATTATCAACTTGATTCCAAAATCTCTAAAGTAACAAAACAACATTTAATGCACCGTCCGAAGGGACTGCAGTAAGCACCGCTTGCAGTGCAGGAGAAACTATTAACAATAATTTCGACCTTACATTGAGAAACCGTAGGCTCACGTAACGAGCTAAAGTCGTCGCGAGCGGTGCTTACTGCGGTTCCTTCGGATACCAAAAAGAACTAAAGGACTAATCATGAGAGGATACAAGGCTCCCCGGCTTTGTATCCTTTCCCCGTTACAGGCTGGGTTCCGCTATCATCGACCAGTTGCCAGCCTCAACGCTTTTGCAAGCTGATCCGGGCAGGATGTTCCTTTGCCTCCGCAGTCGATGCCCTCCATACGTTCGATTGCCTCGTCTACCTTCATGCCTTTTACAAGCCTGGAGATTCCCTGGGCGTTTCCGCTGCATCCCCCCACGAACTGCACATTTTGAATTATGTCATCTTCCACGTCTAAGTGGATAAGCCGTGAACAGACACCATGTGGTCTATATTCCATAATACGCTCCTCCTGAATACTATCTAGTATACAATATGTTTATCGAATTAACCTTATTCGATAAGATACACTTATTAAACGACCTGCGTTCAACAGTACATAAGGAATTATAACAAAGATATATTAAAATTTCCATATGTATTTGCCTTACCTTGCAAAGCTGCATCTCATCCACTATAATGAGACAAAACAGGTTAGGAATTATCAGGCCAGGAGGATAGACATGATTGGAATTATTGGAGCCATGGAAGAGGAAGTGGCGGCACTGAAAGAAGACATGAAGATTAAGGAGATCGTTACGAAGGCGTCAATGGAGTTCTGCCAGGGAATCCTGTGCGGAAAAGACGCAGTTGTAGTCAGGAGCGGGATTGGAAAGGTGAATGCAGCAATCTGCGCGCAGATATTGATTGACTGCTTTCATGTTGATTTGCTGATTAATACCGGGGTAGCCGGTTCTCTCGATGCACGGATAGATATTGGGGATATGGTTATTTCTACAGACGCCCTGCACCACGATGTGGACGCCACTGCCGTAGGCGATCCGGCAGGTCAGGTGCCAAGGATGGACACGCTCGCATTCCCCGCAGATCAAGGACTCGTAGACAAAGCCGTGGAAGCAAATCAGAAGGTGAATCCGGATATCCATACATTTAAGGGCAGGATAGCAAGCGGGGATCAGTTCATCTCTTCCGATGGCAGGAAAGACGAGATCAGGGAGAACTTTCAGCCGCTCTGCGTGGAGATGGAAGGGGCAGGGATTGCACAGGCCGCATACCTGAACAAAGTTTCGTATGTCATCATTCGAGCCATTTCTGACAAAGCCGACAAGAGCGCCACTATGGACTATCCCGCGTTCGAGAAGCAGGCAATTGTACACAGCATAAGGCTTGTAAAGCAATTGGTGGAAAATATTTAAAAGGCGTCTCGGGAAGATCTGAATGGATTAGACAGAATCTCCCCTGCCGGGAGGCGGAATATGTAGAATGGTTTTTGACGCCCTCTTTCATGACTTCGGTTATAATCGAATCAAGAAGGAGGGCTTTTTTATGTTAGAATTTATATTGGACAAGCATATTTTATTTGTGCTTATGGGAGTTATGACAGTATTGGGGATTATCAGTAAACTGATTGTGAATGTTACGCTTAAGCGTATGGTGCGTGCGGCCGGAAATATGAATAAAAGTACACATCCGCTCATGCGCCTCGTGCGTGCCAAGTTTGAACACGCATGCATGATCAGCGACACCGTGGAGAATGTCAACGTGTTTGTGGACAAGTATCTGTATGAATACCGTACCGCAGGAATGAAACTTCACAGCTGGAGGCGTATGGAGAAAGCCGCTGCAGGAATGTGCCTGCTCATAGGCGCGGCTGGTGCGGCACTTCAATATGTCGTGAACGGGATGCAGGATATGGTCCTGAAGACAGGTGCGGCCGGAGCAGGGCTTGCAATCCTCGTCTATCTCTTTCACCTGACGACAGATGAGAATTACAGGCTGGACGCTGTAAGAAACTATATGGTAGATTATCTGGAAAATGTATGTCTCCACCGCTATGAAAAGACATATCAGAAGGAACTGAAAGTCATGGCGCCGGAGTCACCGGCTGTAGAGTTCGGGGCCGTTTCCGACAAGGCTATAGAAGCGGAGGAAAAGAAGGAGGACAAGCAGGGGACGCCGGAACGTCCGATGCCGGCGCGGGAAGTGCCGTCTCCATCAACGAAGCCGGAGATTACACCGCCTGTGATGCCGGAACCGTATGAGGTCCCGGATGTGAAGGACCCGATCAAAGCGATGGCTGAAAAGGCGATTGGAGAGGAGATTCAGGAGCCGGTACAGATGAAAAAGGAGCCGGTACAGATAAAGGAAGAGAAGAAGCCGGAGAAGAAGCCAGAGCCGCTGGCTAAGGATGTGCTTATACGTCAGATTCTGGAAGAGTTTATGGCTTGATTAAAACTTCCCGATCTGCTAAAATGAATACGATATATACTTTAAGATAGAAGGGAAGGGTCACTATGGAAAATAAAGTAACATTTGACTATTCGAAAGCAAAGACATTTATCTGCGACCATGAGCTGGAGTCCATGAAGAACATTGCAGAGCAGGCGAAAGCAGAGCTTCTTTCAAGAGAAGGGGCGGGGAATGATTTCCTTGGGTGGATTGACCTTCCTGTTGACTATGATAAAGAAGAATTTGGGCGGATCAAAAAGGCCGCCGAAAGAATCCAGGCTGATTCGGAAGTGTTGCTCGTAATTGGTATCGGAGGCTCCTATCTCGGGGCGAGGGCCGCGATAGAATTTCTCCGCCACAACTTTTATAATATGGTTTCTAAGGAAATCAGGAAGGCACCTGAAATATATTATGTAGGAAACAGCATCAGCAGTACATATCTGAAGCATCTGATTGACGTAATTGGAGAACGGGATTTCTCAGTGAATATCATCTCCAAATCGGGGACGACAACAGAGCCGGCGATTGCATTCCGCATTTTTAAGGAGATGCTGGAGCAGAGATATGGAAAGGCTGAGGCAGGCAAGAGAATCTATGCGACGACGGACAAAGCGAGAGGGGCGCTCAAGAATCTTGCAGACGAGGAAGGTTATGATACCTTTGTCGTGCCGGACGATGTGGGCGGACGTTTTTCCGTGCTCACGGCAGTTGGGCTTCTTCCCATCGCGGTAAGCGGAGCGGATATCGATAAGCTGATGGAGGGTGCGGCATCAGGCCGGAAGATGGCTCTGGATGCCCCGTTTGAAAAAAATGACGCCATGCTTTACGCGGCGGTCCGCAATATACTCCACCGCAAGGGAAAGGCGGTAGAGATTCTCGCAAATTATGAGCCAAGCCTCCATTATGTATCCGAATGGTGGAAGCAGCTGTATGGAGAGAGTGAGGGCAAAGATCAGAAGGGAATCTTCCCTGCGTCTGTGGATCTTACGACGGATCTTCACTCCATGGGCCAGTTTATTCAGGATGGCAGCCGCATCATGTATGAGACGGTGATGAATGTGGAGGAGTCGGCAGAAGAGATTATCCTTCATGAAGAGCCGGTTGATTTGGACGGACTGAACTATCTTGCAGGAAAAGATGTTGATTTTGTCAATAAAAGTGCCATGAACGGTACGATACTTGCTCATACGGACGGCAATGTGCCGAACCTGATTGTCAACATACCGAAACAGGATGAATTTTCTCTTGGCCAGCTGTTCTACTTCTTTGAGTTTGCGTGCGGCGTAAGCGGATACATCCTTGGGGTGAACCCATTTAACCAGCCGGGCGTGGAGAGCTATAAGAAGAATATGTTTGCACTTCTCGGCAAGCCTGGATTTGAAAAAGAAAGAGAAGAGCTGCAGAAGAGATTATAAGACTGCCTTATTGGACTGTAGCGGTCCGGTAAGCATACACGAAGAGAAAGCCACAGCGTTATATGAACACAATTATTGATAAGTTAAGTGAATATAGTGATTCTGATTTCTACGGTTTCCATATGCCGGGCCATAAGCGGAATACGGACATGCTGAAGTCCTCGATTCCGTACCAGATTGATATTACGGAGATCGAGGGCTTTGACGACCTGCATCATGCAAGCGGAATGCTGAAGGAAGCCCAGACAAGGGCGGCATCGGTCTATCAGGCGGAGGAGACGCATTTCCTCGTCAATGGGAGCACGGTAGGAATCTTGAGCGCTGTAGCGGGCGTGACTAAAAAAGGAGACACGGTACTTGTGGCTAGAAACTGCCACAAGTCCGTGTATCATGCTATATATCTGAATGAGTTAGATCCTGTTTATTTATATCCGGGATTCAGCACAGATGCATGTCTGAATACGGAGATATCTGCTGGGGACGTAAAGCGTGCTATAGAGAGGTATCCGCATATACGGGCGGTTATTATCGTCTCGCCGACTTATGACGGTGTCGTATCGGATGTCGAATCCATCGCGGCGGCAGCCCATGAAAAAGGGATTCCGCTGATTGTCGATGAAGCTCACGGGGCACACTTCGGATTCCATCCTTATTTTCCAGACAATTCCAATACAAAGGGAGCGGACATCGTTATGCACAGTCTGCATAAAACGCTGCCGTCGCTCACCCAGACGGCACTGCTGCATATGAACGGGGAGCTTGTAGACCGGGGGAAGGTGAGAAACTACCTGCACATGCTGCAGACGAGCAGTCCGTCTTATGTGCTGTTGGCCAGTATAGATTCCTGCATAGACCTTCTGGAGAGGCGGGGCACGGATATATTCAGCTCCTATGTGGAGCTGCTGGAGCATACGCGGAAGGAGCTAAGTGGGCTTAGATACCTGAAACTGGCAGAGACAGAGCACTTTGACCGATCCAAGATAATCATATCGGCGAAGGATACAGATATGACCGGGAAGAGGCTTTACAAAGCGCTTCTGGAGGATTATCATTTACAGATGGAGATGGCGGCCGGCACTTACGTGCTGGCGATGACGTCAGTGGGAGATGTTGAGGAAGGGATGCACCGTCTTACGTGTGCGCTGCGCCAAATGGATCTGGAAACAGGCCGGCGCATGGATGGAGCGTCATATCGTGGCTGTTCCAGACAGCACGAGCTGCCTTCAGGGGGGACGCTGCCGCGTCTTGAAACGTTCTGTAGCATTTCGGACGCCGCGGCCTTGAAGGAACGGGCGGACGTGTCCGGGAAAAGGCGTACGGGGCCGGTTCCATGGGAGAGAAGCACAGGATGCATTTCCATGGAATACGCATACCTATATCCGCCCGGGAGTCCATTGATTGTTCCGGGAGAAAAGGTTTCGAAAGATGCCGCAGATATGTTACAATGGTATAAGGGCATGGGATTTTCTATAGAGGGCCCGGCCATAGACCGGTATATAGAGGTCTTGATACAGGAATAATAGAACAGTAACTGGCGTACGATTTTCAGAAAAAATACTAGGGGAAATACAAAATGGGAAGTTTTAAAGATGTGGTTGGACACAAAAATATTATCGACTATATAAGAAGTGCGGTGCAGGAGGATAAGGTGTCGCATGCATATATATTGAACGGGGAAAAGGGTGCGGGGAAGAAAATGCTCGCGAACCTGTTTGCAACGACACTGCTCTGCGAGAAGGCAGGGCCGGACCCGTGCAATGAATGTCATTCCTGCAGGCAGGCAGAAAGTGGGAACCACCCGGATATCATCAAAGTGACTCACGAGAAGCCGAGTACGATCAGCGTGGACGATATCCGTGAACAGGTCAACAATACGATTCTGATAAAGCCGTACCAGGGACCTTATAAGATATACATCATCCCTCAGGCGGATATGATGTCTGTGCAGGCGCAGAACGCGCTCCTCAAGACGATCGAGGAGCCGCCGGAGTATGCGGTTATCATGCTGCTAACGGAAAATGCGGACACGCTGCTTCCGACGATAGCCTCCCGCTGCGTGATGCTGAAGCTTCGTAATATCAAGGACACGCTTATCAAAAAGTACCTGATGGAGACGATGGAAGTGCCGGATTACAAAGCGGACATGTGCACCGCGTTTGCCCAGGGTAATATGGGACGGGCGATACTGCTTGCGAATTCCGAGTATTTTAACGAGATTCGTGAGGAAGCGGTCCAGCTGCTGAAATATATCCAGGAGATGGAACTTAGCGAAATCGTAGAAGCGGTGAAGCGGATCACGACTTATAAACTAGAAATCAACGACTACCTGGACATTATCATGGTATGGTACAGGGATGTCTTGTTATATAAAGCGACAAAAGATATGGACAAGGTTGTGTTCAAGGATCAGATTAAGTATATTAAAGAACAGGCAAGAAAGAGCTCATATGAAGGAATCGAGCTGATTCTTGAGAGCCTAGAAAAAGCCAAGACAAGACTGAAGGCAAATGTCAACTTTGAGCTGGCCATGGAGCTTCTGTTCCTTACCATAAAGGAGAATTAGTGATATGACAAAAGTGATAGGAGTAAGATTCCGGCCTGCGGGAAAGATTTATTTCTTCGCGCCGGGAAAGTTCAATATTAAGACGGGCAACAAGGTTATCGTAGAGACCGCCAGGGGCGTGGAATTTGGTTCAGTCGTCACCGGTCCGAAGGAAGTTGCGGATGACCGGATTACGCAGCCGCTCAAGTCTGTTATCCGTATCGCCACTAAGGAAGATATGGATAAAGAGGCGAGAAACAGGGAGAAGGAAAAGGAAGCCTTTGAAATCTGCCTGGAGAAGATCCGCAAGCATGGGCTTGAGATGAAGCTGATAGACGCGGAATATACATTTGACAATAACAAGGTATTGTTCTACTTTACGGCGGACGGCCGAATTGATTTCCGAGAGCTCGTGAAGGATTTGGCGAGCGTGTTCCGCACAAGGATTGAGCTCAGGCAGATCGGTGTCCGGGACGAGACGAAGATACGCGGAGGAATCGGCATATGCGGCAGACCGCTCTGCTGCAATACGTATCTGACAGAATTTGCCCCCGTGTCCATCAAGATGGCCAAAGAGCAGAACCTGTCGCTGAATCCTACGAAGATATCGGGCGTGTGCGGAAGGCTGATGTGCTGCCTTACGAATGAAGAGGAGACATATGAGGAGCTGAATAACAGGCTTCCGTCTGTCGGGGATCATGTGACCACGCCGGAGGGGCTGCACGGGGATGTCCAGTCGGTGAACGTGCTGCGCCAGCAGGTGAAGGTAATCGTAACGCTGGAAAATGACGAGAAAGAGATTCGGGAATATAAAGCAGCTGAATTAAGGTTCAAGCCAAAGCGCAGGAAAAAGGATGTAAGGCTTACAAAAGAAGAGCTTGCACAGTTGAAGGCTCTGGAAGAGAAGAATGGAGTGTCAAAGCTGGATGATAACTAATCTGAAGCCGGGAGAGCGGCTGGATGACCTGCAGATCAAGGGATATGAGATCATCCAGAGCCCCGGGAGGTTCTGCTTCGGGATGGATGCGGTGCTGCTGTCTTCCTTCGCCCATGTCAAGGCTGGTGAGGAGGCGCTGGACCTGGGAACCGGTACGGGGATACTGCCCGTTCTGCTCGAGGCCAAGAACGAAGGCTCACGCTACGTGGGACTGGAGATACAGGAAGAGAGTGCGGACATGGCACGCCGGAGTGTCCTTCACAACGGGCTGGAAGGGAAGGTTGACATCGTGACAGGTGATATCAAAGAGGCGGCCGGTTTATTCGGGGCAGCCTCTTTTCACGTCATTACGACAAATCCCCCGTATATGATCGGCAACCACGGACTAAAGAATGACAATGAGGCATTGTATGTGGCGCGGCATGAGGCACTAGTCTGCCTCGATGATATCCTGCGGGAAAGTGCAAAGATACTCCGTCCGAAAGGAAGGTTCTATATGGTGCACCGGCCGTTCCGGCTGCCGGAGATATTTGCGAAGATGTGCAGCTACAAGATAGAGCCGAAACGTATGCGTTTCGTATATCCATACGTCGACAAGGAGCCCAACATGGTCCTGATCGAGGGGCTGAAAGACGGCAATCCAAGGATGCAGGCGGAGCCGCCCCTTATCGTATATGAAAAGAACGGAGGGTACACGCAAGAGCTGCGCAGCCTGTACGGGGGATAGGCGCAACCGCCGCGTACGCGCGGAGAAGGAGGGGGTTATGGCCGGTACATTGTATTTATGCGCGACGCCGATCGGAAATCTGGAAGATATGACATTCCGGGCAGTGCGTACATTAAAGGAAGCTGATCTGATTGCAGCGGAAGATACGCGCAACAGTATCAAGCTGTTGAATCATTATGAGATAAAGACGCCGATGACAAGCTATCATGAATACAACAAGATAGATAAGGGGAAAAAGCTTGTGGAGCTTCTTCTCGAAGGCAGGAACGTCGCACTCATAACGGATGCAGGAACGCCCGGGATATCCGACCCGGGCGAAGAGCTCGTGAAAATGTGCTATGAGGCAGGCGTACCTGTAACGTCAGTGCCCGGGGCGGCGGCGTGTATTACGGCGCTTACTCTGTCAGGGCTCTCCACGAGAAGGTTTGCCTTCGAGGCTTTTCTTCCCTTGGACAAAAAAGAGCGGAAGGAGATACTGGAAGAGCTGGCGAAAGAGACGAGGACCGTTGTCCTCTATGAGGCGCCGCACCGCCTCGTCAGGACGCTGAAAGAACTGGCGGAGGCGATGGGAGACAGGAAGGCGGCCGTGTGCAGGGAACTGACAAAAAGGCATGAGACGGCATTTGCCACCACGCTGGAAGACGCATGCATCTATTATGAGACGTCGGAACCAAAAGGGGAATGCGTAATCGTCGTGGAGGGCAAGAGCCGGAAGGCGGTCAGGGATGAAGCCCGGGCCAGGTGGGAGGAGCTGAGCATAGAAGCGCATATGGAGCAGTATCTCTCCGCAGGCATGACCAAGAAAGATGCCATGAAACAGGTTGCAAAAGACCGCGGAATCGGCAAGCGCGAAGTATACCAGGCGCTGCTCTAGCAGATGTCCGCAGCTTCTTGTTCAACTTGTATAGAAATATTTAAAAAGATTGTTCAACTTGGGCATGGTTCGGGTTGAACTTTTTTTATATACTTTGTTACAGAACGAAAAAGGTATCGGATGATACGAGAGGTTGATTAGGAGGAAGTAAGACATGGCAAGTTTATCATTAAAGCACATTAACAAAGTATATCCAAACGGATTTGAAGCGGTAAAGGATTTTAATCTTGAGATTGACGACAAGGAGTTCATCATATTTGTCGGACCGTCCGGATGTGGCAAGTCTACGACGCTTCGTATGATTGCAGGCCTGGAAGAGATTTCTTCAGGCGAACTCAGAATTGGGGATAAGGTGGTAAATGACGTAGAGCCGAAGGACAGAGATATCGCGATGGTATTCCAGAACTATGCGCTGTATCCTCACATGACGGTATATGATAATATGGCATTTGGACTGAAGCTTCGAAAGACTCCGAAGGATCAGATTGACAAGATGGTTCGCGAAGCGGCAAGAATCCTCGATTTGGAACAGCTGCTGGACCGGAAGCCTAAGGCACTGTCAGGCGGACAGAGACAGCGTGTTGCTATGGGCCGTGCCATTGTACGTGATCCTAAGGTATTTCTTATGGATGAGCCGCTTTCCAATCTGGATGCTAAGCTCCGCGGACAGATGCGTATCGAGATTTCCAAGCTGCACCAGAGGCTCGGAACGACGATTATCTATGTCACGCACGACCAGACCGAGGCTATGACGCTCGGTACAAGAATCGTAGTTATGAATGCAGGTATCGTTCAGCAGGTGGATACGCCGCAGACGTTATACGACTATCCATGTAATCTTTTTGTGGCAGGATTTATCGGTTCGCCTCAGATGAACTTTATCGATGCGGTATGCAAGGTGAGCGGCGAGAAAGTAGTACTCCAGGCAGGGCCATCGGCAATCGAGCTTCCGCCGGCGAAAGCGAAAAAGCTCATTGACGGCGGATATGAGGGTAAGACAGTCGTCCTCGGTATCCGTCCGGAGGACGTGCATGACGAGCAGATGTTCATCGAGTCTTCCCCGAACACGGTGATAGAAGCCACCATCCGCGTATATGAGATGTTAGGTGCGGAGGTGTACCTGTACTTTGACTACGAAGGATCCAATATGACGGCAAGGGTTGACCCAAGGACGACAGCAAGAACAGGCGATACAGTGAAGTTCGCTCTGGATGCAGAGAAGATCCACGTGTTTGACAAAGAGACAGAGCTTACCATTACAAACTAATTTCTAAGAGCGCAGGATGCCGGCCCGAAGGGGCTGGCATTCTTTTGCGCATGGTGATGCACTAAATGGAACCTATCTGAACGGCGTTCCGCTGTTCAGGGCTCATAATGAGCCAATCAGGCCGCTCGGCCAGCAAATTCACTGATAATGCAGATAAACGGAATGTGTGGCGTGTTTTTTAAAGTGCCGGACGACGAATAGGACTGAAACGGCACTCGCAGCCAGTTCTGTGACCGGGAAGGAGAGCCACACCCCTGTCATTCCGAACAGCTGCGACATCAGCAGTGCAAGCGGGAGCAGGAGGACGATTCCACGAAGCATTGCAAGTGTGAAGGAAAGCCGGGCCCGTTCTACGGAGCTGAATAGCATGGCAGAAATCATATTGATACCGACAAATATAAATGCGGTAAAATATAAAAGTATGCCTTGCCCTGCCATCTCTGCCAGCGCCTTATTGCCGGCGTGATTGAACAGGCCGATGACAGGAGCCCTCAGGAGGGCCAGGGAGCTGTAGATGACGACGGAGAGAACGGAGGCGGATGTGATGGCGTATATATAGACCCTGCGTATGCTGTCCTGCCGGCCTGCTCCGTGTGCCTCGCTTAACAGTGGCTGGCTGCCCTGCGCGATACCAGTATATATAGAAGTGACGACGAGCGACAGGTTCGCAATGATGCCGTATGCGGCAACACCCAGATTGCCTTTCTGAGACAGGATGATGAAGTTGAACGTAATCATCACAATACCGGAAGCCGCTTCAGCGATGAAGGATGACAGGCCAAGCGAAAGGATCCCCGCACCGCTTTTTACCATATGGGACGGCCTTGCAGGCCTTAGGCCGCTCTTGGCGGAGAGCAGATGCAGTGAAAGGACACCGAGACTTATAAGTGGTGCAAGGCTGGTGGCGATTACGGCACCGAATATCCCCATACCAAGGGGGAAGATAAATATATAGTCCAGAACGACATTGGACAGGCTGCCGGCGAGCATGGCAGCCATCGATAAGTTGGGATTTCCGTCATTCCTTACAAAACAGAGCACAACGTTATTGAGCATAAAAGCGGGTGCGAACAGCAGTATCACTTTTAGATATATGCGTGTCATCCCGAATACGGCACTATCGGCGCGCATAAGCGACGCAAGAGCTTTATCCCCGAATGCTCCGGCCAATACAAAGAGGAAAGAAAAGGCAAGTGCCGCGATGACGGCCGTGGTGAATGTCCGGCGTGCCGCGGCAGTATTACCGGCAGCCTTCTGAATGGAATATCTGGTGCCTCCTCCCATACCGGTCATCAGGCCCGTACCGTGGATGAAGCTGTAGATGGGGATTGCCAGATTCAGCGCAGTAAGGCCGTCAGGGCCAAGCCCCCGGGCGATAAACAGAGTATCAGCCAGTATATAGCAGGAAAGGCCGATCATCCCGGTGACATTAAATAATACGTATTTGCAGAAAGTAAGAAAAAGTGAAGATGGATTAGTTTTTTTCATTATCGGCCTCCAAAAAAAGCGCCCGGCTCCATACCTTCTCAGACCTAACGGTATGGCTTCCAAACGCTTCTCATACTTTACCCGGTGGCAAAGTCATATTCTTTATACGGTTTCAGGCAGCATGCTGATTACTGACGCCGCCTTGCTGTCTGAAGGTATCATACATGAATTAAAGTGAGGTGTCAATGGTAAAATATTAGACACTGCCAGTTACGTATGGTAAAATGATAAATGGACATATAGTCCGACAGGAGGATGCGGATGTTATCAAACCAGGTTTTGCATAAGACAGTCCAGGATATCCGAAGGATAACAGAGCTGGAAGTTTCTATCTGGGATATGCGGGGGACTTGTCTCGTTATGACGAACGAAAAGCAGACAACGCTGGACAAACAAGTGTCGTCTTATATAAAACAGACAGGGGACATCCCGGAACTTATGGAGGACGGCACGGGGCTGTTTCTGATTCATTCTGAAGAGGAACCGGTATATGTGCTGGCATTGCAGGGGGATAAGTCCCATATTGCCTTGAGCGGCCGCCTGGGGGTGAGCCAGCTGGAGAACCTGATATCCGCATATAGAGAAAGAATGGACAAGAACCGTTTTATCCAGAACCTGATTTTGGACAACCTGCTGCTCGTAGACGTCTATAATCAGGCGAAGAAGATGAAGATACCTGTGGAACTGCGCAGGGCCGTATTCCTTATCGAGCCGAAGCACGAAGGGGAGAACCTCGTGCTCGAGACATTGAAGGGACTGTATGCCACAGGCAGCAGTGATTTCGTGACGGCTGTGGACGAGGGGCATATTATTCTCGTTAAGGCGCTGGAGAAAACGGAAGATTATAAAGATGTGAACCAGACCGCGAAGGTTATCGTCGATACGCTGAACATGGAGGCCATGGTCAGCGTCAGGGTCGCTTATGGTACGATTATCGAAGAACTGAGGGACGTATCAAAATCATATAAAGAGGCCGCTATGGCATTAGAAGTGGGCCGTGTGTTCTACGCGGAACGCAATATATTAGCTTACAGCGAGCTTGGGATTGGCAGGCTCATACACCAGCTCCCGGTACCGCTTTGCGATATGTTCCTGAAAGAGGTGTTCGACGGCGGCGGTTCCGTGAAATTTGACGATGAAGAGCTGGCTACCGTCTATACCTTTTTTGAAAACAACCTGAACATATCGGAGACAGCCAGACAGCTATATGTACACAGAAACACGCTTGTATACAGGCTGGAGAAGATACAGAAGAAGACCGGACTTGACGTAAGGGTGTTCGATGATGCGCTGACATTTAAGATAGCTATGATGGTCGCAGACCACATGAAATATATGAAAGAGTAGGAGGAAATTAACATGGTGAAATTATACGATAGAGGTGTCTATCTGCTGAACGGTACAGAGATTGAGGAAGATGTGGCAGCAGTGTCCGCCAAAACGGGGCAGGCTGTATCACAGGAAGATGCGGCTAAGAATACGATGGCATACAATATTCTGGCTGCACATAATACGTCTGGCGATATGGAGCGCCTGCGAATCAAGTTTGATAAACTTACTTCCCACGATATCACTTTTGTGGGAATCATCCAGACAGCAAGGGCTTCCGGGCTGGAACATTTTCCAATTCCATATGTTCTGACCAACTGCCATAATTCTCTATGCGCGGTAGGCGGAACGATCAACGAGGATGACCACATGTTCGGGCTGACTTGCGCTAAGAAGTACGGTGGAGTGTATGTGCCGCCTCATCAGGCGGTCATCCATCAGTATGCCCGCGAGATGCTTGCAGGTGGCGGCAAGATGATCCTTGGTTCGGACAGCCATACGAGATATGGTGCGCTCGGCACGATGGCGATGGGCGAAGGCGGGCCGGAACTTGTAAAGCAGCTCCTGGAAAAGACTTATGATATCAAGATGCCGGGCGTTGTAGGCATCTATCTGGACGGGGAGCCTGCAAAGGGAGTAGGACCTCAGGACGTGGCGCTTGCGATTATCGGAGCCACATTTGCCAACGGATATGTTAATAATAAAGTAATGGAATTTGTCGGTCCGGGCGTGGATAAGCTGAGTGCGGACTTCAGAATCGGGATAGATGTCATGACGACAGAGACGACATGCCTTTCTTCCATATGGAAGACAGACGGAAAGATTGAAGAGTTCTATGAGATCCATGGCAGAACAGAGGACTACAAAGAGCTGAATCCTGGGGCTGTGGCATATTATGACGGCATGGTATATGTGGATCTGGGTGAAATAAAGCCTATGATCGCGATGCCGTTCCACCCGTCTAACGTATATACGATTGACGAAGTGAATGCCAATCTGAAGGATGTACTCCACGATGTGGAACAGAAAGCGCTGGTAAGCCTGGACGGTGCGGTAGATTATACTCTCCAGGATAAGATTGTGGACGGAAAACTGTATGTGGAACAGGGGATCATCGCCGGCTGTGCCGGCGGCGGTTTTGAGAATATATGTGCGGCAGCAGATATTATACGCGGCAAATATATTGGGGCTGATGAATTTACGTTCAGCGTATATCCGGCAAGCACGCCTATATACATGGAACTTGTCAAGAACGGTGCCGTAGCGGACCTTATGCAGGCGGGTACAATCGTCAAGACGGCATTCTGCGGACCATGCTTCGGGGCAGGGGACACGCCTGCTAATCACGCGCTCTCTATCCGCCACTCAACGAGAAACTTCCCGAACAGAGAGGGGTCTAAGCTGCAGAGCGGTCAGATATCATCCGTAGCGCTGATGGATGCGCGGTCCATTGCGGCAACCGCGGCTAACAAAGGCTTCCTCACATCGGCAACGGATATGGATGTAGAATATAAGGGGCAGAAATATCATTTTGATAAAGAAATATATGCCAACAGAGTATTTGACAGCAAGGGAAAGGCAGACCCTTCCGTCGAGATTAAGTTTGGCCCCAATATCAAAGACTGGCCTGAGATGCCGGCACTGCCTGAGCATCTTGTACTCAAGGTGGTTGCAGAGATTCATGATCCTGTAACGACGACAGACGAGCTCATACCGTCCGGCGAGACTTCTTCGTACCGTTCAAATCCGCTGGGCCTGGCAGAATTTACCCTGTCGAGAAAAGACCCGGCTTATGTAGGAAGGGCGAAAGAGGTGCAGAAGGCACAGAAGGCAATCGAGGCCGGCACGTGTCCGCTCGACGTACTGGATGAGCTGAAGCCGGTAATGGCGGAAGTACGGAAGAAATTCCCGGAAGCCGGAGAAGGAAACATAGGCGTAGGAAGCACGATATTTGCCGTGAAGCCAGGCGACGGCTCTGCCAGAGAGCAGGCGGCATCCTGCCAGAAAGTGCTGGGAGGATGGGCCAATATCGCCAACGAATATGCCACAAAGAGATACCGTTCCAATCTTATCAACTGGGGAATGCTTCCATTTATCACGAAAGAAGAGCATCAGCGGCTGAACTTCAAGAACGGAGACTACATCTTTATACCGGACATCAAAAAAGCGATTGAAGATAAGACACCTGATATCAGGGCATATGTAGTCAGCGGAGAGCTTAAGGAAATCACTCTGAGCGTCGGAGACATGACAGATGCCGAGCGCGAAATCATTCTGAAAGGGTGCCTGATCAATTATTACAAAGGCTAGAAAGGGACACCCTGAAATTAATTGGGGACGGAGGTTTTTTAATTTTCCTCCGTCCCCAATTAATTTTTTAGCCTTTTGATGCAACAGCCAGGGGTGTTTTTGACTCTTATTTATATCACAGGTATTAGGAAAAGATATTGTCATATCTCATGGGAGGGCAGGATATGAAGTGTGATGCAAGCATGTTTGCACAGTTGTATGAGACGGTTTACAAGGACCTGTACCGGTTTGCCTTGTGTCTGGTGAAGGATGGGCATGACGCGGAGGATGCGGTGAGCGAGGCGGTGGTTTCTGCCTATGAAAATATTGGAAAACTTCGGAAGGCGGAAGCGTTCAAGAGCTGGATATTTACTATTCTGGCTAATGTATGCAGGAGGAAGCTCAGGAAGGATGCGAGGTTGAAAAGCAGCGAACAGCCTTATGATAAATACGAGGATGCTGCAGGGAGACAGCCTGACTATGGCCTGGCACTGGATGTAAAGCGGGCATTCTTCATACTGGAAGAGGAGGAGCAGCTCATTATCGGCCTGTCGGTGTTCGGCGGCTATAACAGCGCCGAGATCGGAACGATGCTGAGCCTGAACGCCAGCACGGTGCGATCGAAGAGGAAGAGGGCGCTGGAGAAGATGGAATGTGTGCTTAGATAGTGTGATATGAATGAAAGGGGCATCGCTATGGATAAAAGGGAACAAGACATTTTGACGCAGTTAGAAGAAAAGACGAAAAATATCGAGGTGCCGGACGGTTTACAACCTGATGCGGTGGATAAGATGTTGACGGCCCATAACCGGAAGGACAGGAGATGGCGCCCGGCCAGAATCGCGGGCCTTGCGGCAGCCTGCCTCGTACTGGCAGCAGGCGTGACTGCGGCTGTCATATGGAACAGCAGTGGCACAAGCCGGATACAGACAGGACAGGAATCCGCTTCCGGCGGCGATAAGATTGCATCGGCCAAAGATTATGACCAGATATATTCTTATATCGAGAATTACAATAAACAGCAAAAAAAGAAGAAGCGGTATATGGAGTGCTGGAAAGCAAAGAAATAGCCACGGAAGATTCCGCTGCCAAGTCTGCAGACAACGCCGAGCCACAAATGAGCAGGTCCGATTCAGGCGCGGCAGCCAGCGCATATTCGACTACGAACGTTAGGCAGGAGGGGGTAGATGAGGCAGATACATCCAAAACGGATGGAAAATATCTCTATGTACTCAAGGACAGCCGTCAGGAAATCGCAGTTGTGGAGGCAGAGGAAGGCTCTCTCACAGAATCTGGAGCCATCAGTGTAGAAAAAGGCATGACTATAGAAGAGTTCTATCTGAATCCGGAAAAGAAGCGTCTGGTCATGATCTGCAGCAAGGCAGAAGAGGGAGACGGAAACCTGTTCCGGGATATGGGTGTCAGCACGTCGACAGAGGCAGTTACCTACGACGTGGGAGACCCGGCACAGCCTGTAGAGCTGGGCAGGATACGCCAGAGCGGCTCTTACAGCTCATCCAGGATGTCAGGCGATTACCTGTATCTGTTCAGCACGTACTATACCGGAACCGGAATATCGAGGGGAGATGAAAAGTCTTTCGTGCCGCTCGTCAATGAGAAGCCGCTGGCGATTGATGATATATACCTGCCACCGGTAGATATGGGCAACATGTATGAAGTTGTAACAGCACTTGACATTGAGGATCCGGATACGATTACGGACAGCAAGGCCATATTCTCCAAAGGCGGCCAGATATATGTAAGCAATGAGAATATCTATTATTATGAAAATGAGTGGGAGGAGCCGGATAAAACAAGTACGACGGTAAGAAAGATTGCATATAAGGACGGCAGGCTCAGGGCAGAGGCACAAGGGACTTTTGACGGCTATCTGAATGACTCGTTCTCTATTGATGAATATAAGGGTTACCTCAGGGTGGCGGTTACGACAGGGGACACGAACTCTGTCTATGTCATGGATGATAAGCTGAAGGTCATCGGCTCCATCGAGGGACTGGCAGAGGATGAGCGGATTTATTCCGCAAGATTTATGGGAGATGCAGGATACTTCGTCACCTTCCGGGAGACGGATCCTCTGTATTCCGTGGATCTGTCAGATCCTAAGAAACCAGAGATAAAAGGGGCTTTAAAGATTCCTGGCTTTTCCGATTATCTGCATTTTTACGGGGAAGGACTTCTGATTGGAATCGGAATGGACGTGGACGAGGACACGTCCGTCACCGGAGGAGTCAAGCTGACGATGTTCGACATTACGGATATGACAGACGTAAAAGAAAAAGATACGTATGTGATGGAAAATGTTTACAGTACGGATGTGTCTTATGATTATAAAGCAGCGCTGGTCGATGCCGGAAAGAATCTCATCGGATTTCCGGGATATGAATCCGGCGGCCAGAAGTATTACCTTTTCAGCTACAGTACCAAGGACGGGTTCAAATGCCTTATGGGTGAAGAAATCAACGGCAGTGGGGCGATACCTGCACGGGGGATCTATATCGGCGATATCCTTTATATTGTCCAGGGAAATATCGTAGAATCATACAGTCTCAGTAATTACAAAAAGATAGGTGACATTATATTATAGACGAATTTTGTACGGAGCTGTCTGAATGTTTAAAAAGACAGAATATTTGGTTAAACTAATACAATTATAAATTAATAAATAAAAATAGTAAAAATAGTATTGACAAATAAAAAATCCGATGATATTATATAGTCAATCCAAAGGAAATCCAAAAAAGAATCTTGACGAGAAAGAGATTCTTGAAAAAGGGAAGGACATATAATGAACTGTATATGTTATCCATTTTTCAAAGGATTATAAAAAATTATATCTCATATGTAGGTGAGATATAAATTTGGAAATAAAATAAAGGAGGCTTAATCCATTGGACAATGTAATATCAGAATCAAAATCTCAATATGTTAGTGGTATGGCAGATATAAATTCCCGTAGAATAAGCCTTAACAATAGAGAAGAAACCGGTAGATAAATAATAAAAAGAATATTCGGAGAAGAAGAATAACCGGAATGGCAAGATTCGTATTTGCAGACATATTGATAGTATATACCACAAGATAGTTCAAAGAAATTAGACGATGTGTGAAGAAACATCAGCTAATATATCTGAATTTATATAATGGGAGCTATATAGGCAGTGGTTATAGAAGAAATAACTTAATACGGCTATAGGCGAAGGAATAAGGGCAGAGTCTATTGCTGGAACGGCTATAGGTATAATAACCGGGTTGACTGGCTTATATAGAGAAAATGAGGGATATAAATAATGATATGAAGATTATAATTTTATAGTCCGAAGCTTTGAGTTATAATTCGAATATAAAAAGGAGATAGGCTTTAGGGAATAGAATCAAAAATGAACCTCCGATAAATAAAAAAATATGATAAAATTAAATATAAAATAGCCATCATTATCAAAACGATTATGATGGCTATTTTTTCCTGTATATAGCGTTATTTTAGACAATATCAAGGAATATTTTACCACTTCTTAGTTTTGTAATGTTTTGTAACATAATTTTAATATTTTTTATGCTTATATTTTGACATTGATATAGGCTTATGATAAACTTATATCAGTGAATTATGGTGTATTATAGCATAACCTTGCGAAAGTTAAGAGACACAGGAGAGGAATAGTATAAAAATATTATTGAGGTGAGAACTTTGGATAAATACGAATATCGTGTAAAAACAGAGCAGATGCTCGAATATATGGAGAAAAAGCAATATAAAAAAGCGATGGAAATAGCTGATACCGTGGATTGGAGAAGGGTGAAGAACGCAGCCATGCTCAACACGGTCAGTGAAATATATGAATCGAACGGAGAGTACCAGAAGAGCAGGGACATATTGTTCGTAGCTTATGACAGGTCTCCGGGGAGCCGGAAGATTGTATATCGGCTCGGAACGCTGGCGCTTAAGATTAATGATATTGAAGAAGCATCGGACTGCTATGAAGAGTTTGTAAAGCTGGCACCTAAGGATCCTAACCAGTACATATTAAAGTACAAGATTCTTAAGGTTCAAAAAGCGCCTTATGAAGAGCAGATTGCGGCGCTTGAAGATTTTAAGAAGTCAGAATATGTCGAAAAATGGGCGTATGAACTTGCCCTGCTATATCATGAGGCAGGAATGACGGCAGAGTGCCTCGAAGAATGTGATGACCTGATTCTGTGGTTCAGCGAAGGGAAATATGTGTACCAGGCTATGGAACTTAAGATGAAGTATAAGCCGCTGACCCCGCTGCAGCAGGAGAAATATGACAGCCGGCCGGGAGCCGCGAAGAAGCCTCAGGTTAAGAAGGCGGCAGTGGAGACGCCTGTGAGCAGCAGCAGGGCTGCAGTTGTGGAGCCGTCGGAAGAGGAGATACCGGAAGAAGCAATCGGCGTGCCGGAGGAAGAGACGCCGCTGCCCGCAATACAACATGCAGTACACGATATGACAACAGAAGTACCGGCAATGGACGAGGTGCTGAAGGCTGTAGAGGAGGAGATGGATGTTCCGTCAGATGAGACGCGCAGAATGCCGGTAGAAGAGCTGGAGGAGCTGGAAGAGCTACAGAACCGCCAGAAATCGCCGATTACGAAGATAGTGAAAGGAGCCACGCTGCAGGAGGCGCTGGCGAATGGGGTGAAGGTTGCCAGCGGTATTGATATAGAAGAAAAAGCGATGGCCGAGAAAACGGAAGAATTACGTATAACGGGTCAGATGCGTATAGAAGAGATTCTGCAGGAATGGGAAGCTAAGCAGAAAGACCATGCGGAGGCTATCGAAAAACAGAAAAAGGAAGATGTAGAGCGCATCAGCAAAGAAAGAGAAGAAGCCAGAAAGCGCAGAGAATCGGAACGCAGAGAAGTAGAAAGAAAAGCGGCGGAAGCCGAGGCAGCCCGCAAAGCAGCAGAGGAAGAGGCAGCCAGGAAGGCAGCGGAAGAAGAGGCGGCCAAGAAGGCAGCGGAAGAAGAAGCAGCCCGTAAAGCAGCAGAGGAAGAGGCGGCCAGAAAAGCTGCGGAAGAGGAGGCATTCCGCAGGGCAGAGGAAGAAGCAGCCAGAAGAAGGGAGGCCGAAGAAGCCCGCAAAGCAGCGGAAGCTGAAGCGGCCAGAAAGGCGGAAGAAGCCCGCAGAGCAGCAGAGGAAGAAGCGGCCCGCAAGGCAGAAGAATCAGCGGCAGAGGAGAAGGCTAAAAAGACAGTTCCAAGCATGACAGAGGACATCAGACAGCTTATGGAGGAACTGGAACACGGAGTTGCAGAGCCTGAGCCGGAAGAGGAGACAGATTATTATGAGGAAGAGGATGATGAGCCGTTAGACAATATGGGCAGCCTTGTAGAAGAGCTTCAGATGGAAGATGTTCCGGAAGAGGAAGATGATTTTGAGGACGATTTCGGGAGCGGATTCGACGAAGATGATTTCGGAGCCGGAGATGCTGATGAGGACAGCCTTGACGACGGATATGAAGAAGATTTCGATGATGCAGACGAGTTAGACGAAGACGATTTTGAGGAAGCAGACTACGACGAGGATGACTTTGAAAGCGAGGACGATTTTGACGAAGAGGACTATGACGCAGACGATTTCTTCGATGATGAAGAGTCCGAGATAGAAGAGCCGGAAGAGGAAGAGCTTGTGATTGAAGAGCCTTCGGAAGAGGAGATTCAGAAGCGCATTAAAAAGTCCAAAGGCGGAGGTGTCCCGTTCGACACAGGTTTTGTCGTGACCGGCCGTTATGATTTGAGCGCGACGAGCGAGATTGGACTGAAGGCAGGGCTTACGGAAGAACAGAAAAAACTGTTTTCTTATTTTGTTCCCGTCAGAGGTATGAGTGAGCAGATAGTGGAAGTGCTGGACAATGACAGAAGAGCACAGCGCGAAGGAACATCCAAGACAGGCAACCTGATGGTGATAGGGCGCAAAGGATCAGGGAAGACAGTTCTGGCAGTGGATATCGTAAAGGCTATCCAGAAGCAGAGGAACCTGAAACAGGGCAAGGTAGCCATAGTAACGGGAGAATCTCTGAATAAAAAAGAGCTGGCCAATATTATCCAGAAGCTGCGAGGCGGGGCAATTATCATAGAGAAGGCTGGAAAGCTGAACTCAAGGACGGTGAAGGAACTGGATTATCTGATGGAGAAGAAGACGGGAGAGCTTCTATTTGTACTGGAAGACCAGAGAAAGCCGCTTGAGAGAATACTAACGGCCAACCCGGAATTCAGAAAGAAGTTCACTTCCAGGCTGGAACTTCCGGTATTCATCAATGACGAGCTTGTGACATTCGGACAGACGTATGCCAAAGAGAACGGCTATAAGCTTGACGAGATGGGAATCCTTGCATTATACAGCAGAATTGATGTTATGCAGAGGGAGGACCATGCAGTTACGGTAGCAGAGGTCAAGGAGATTATGGATGAGGCAATATCGCACTCCCAGAAAGCGAATGTGAAGCACCTTGCCAGAAGAGTATTCGGAAAGAGCACGGACGACTCTGACAGAATCATCTTAAAGGAAGAAGATTTTAGGATTTAAGAATAGAAAAGAAAGGGTTTTGACAGGGCAACATTTGTCAAAACCCTTTCTTTTTATGCCTGTCTAAAGTATAATAAACGTAAATAATGACAGGAATGCGAGGGGTGACGGTATGGCAGAAAAAAGAAAGAAATCATATGAGATTGGAGAACTGGACCACTATCTGTTTGGGCAGGGAAACCATTATGAGATCTATAAAAAGCTGGGGGCGCACAAGGTGACCAAGGGCAAAAAGACGGGGGTATATTTCGCCGTATGGGCGCCTCATGCCAAAGCGGTGACAGTTGTGGGGGAATTCAATGGCTGGGATATGGAAGCGAACCCGATGGAGAGAGGGGAACCGCTTGGAATATATACATGCTTTATTCCAGGTGCGCAAGAAGGCGAGATGTATAAGTTCTGTATAGAGACCTATTCCGGGCAGTACATTTTTAAAGCGGATCCATATGCCAATTATGCCGAGCTGAGGCCGGGAACTGCTTCACGGATTGCCGATATAACAGGCTTAAAGTGGACGGATGAAGCCTGGATGGAGAAGCGCGCCAAGTGGGATTGCAGGGAGGAGCCGATGTCCATATACGAGGTTCATATCGGCTCTTGGAAGCGCCACCTCGGACGGGAAGACGAAGGGTTCTATACGTACCCGGAATTCGCAAAGGAAATTGCAAAGTATGTAAAGGCCATGGGTTATACACACGTTGAGCTGATGGGAATAGCCGAGCATCCTTATGATGGCTCCTGGGGATACCAGGTGACAGGATATTTCGCTCCTACGTCACGATATGGGACGCCCCAGGACTTTGCCTGGATGATAAATTATCTGCACAAGAACAGAATCGGTGTCATTCTCGACTGGGTACCGGCACATTTTCCGCGGGACGCCCATGGGCTGGCCGACTTTGACGGGACACCAACCTATGAGTATGCGGACCCTAAGAAGGGGGAACATCCGGACTGGGGGACGAAAATATTTGATTACGGGAAAAATGAAGTGCGTAACTTCCTTATCTCAAATGCACTGTTCTGGATTGAACAATATCATGTGGACGGCCTGCGCGTTGATGCGGTAGCCTCCATGCTATACCTAGATTATGGGAAGCAGGACGGGCAATGGACTGCCAATAAGTACGGCGGTAATAAGAACCTTGAGGCAATCGACTTCTTCAAGCATCTGAATTCTGTAGTGCTTGGCAGAAACCCAGGCGCGCTGATGATTGCAGAAGAGTCTACAGCCTGGCCGAAGGTGACGGGGGACGTGGAAGAGGATGGTCTGGGATTCAGCCTGAAATGGAATATGGGATGGATGCATGACTTTACGGAATATATGAAGCTTGATCCGATTTACAGGAAAGGTGCCCATAACCAGATGACCTTTGCTATGAGCTATGCATACAGCGAAAATTATGTCCTTGTGCTCTCCCATGATGAGGTAGTCCACCTGAAGTGCTCCATGCTCAACAAGATGCCTGGCATCGGTGGAGATAAATATGCGAATCTGAAAGCGGGCTATGCTTTTATGATGGGCCATGCAGGGAAGAAGCTTCTGTTCATGGGCCAGGAATTTGCGCAGCTGCGTGAATGGAGCGAGGAGAGAGAGCTCGACTGGTATCTGCTCGCAGAGGAAGAACACCTCCAGATGCAGAACTGGGTCAGGGACCTGCTTCATCTGTACAAGAGGAATAAAGCCATGTATGAGATGGACAGTTCGTGGGAAGGTTTCGAATGGATCAATGCGGACGATGCAGAGAGAAGTATCTTCAGCTTTGTAAGACATTCTAGAGACTGCAAGAAGAACCTGCTGTTCGTATGTAACTTTACGCCGGTCGGACGGGAGGACTACCGGGTCGGCGTGCCGAAGAGAAAGCAGTATAAGCTTATACTTAACAGTGACGACAGCCAATATGGAGGAACCGGGGAAGAAAGGCCACTCGTTTATAAGGCTGCCAAGTCCGAATGTGACGGAAGGCCATACTCAATTGAGTATAACCTGCCAGCGTACGGCGTGGCAGTATTCGAGTTCTGACATGAAAGAGGTACAGGTTCCTCTCTCTGTACGCTGTGCGGGGGTACGGGAGAACGATAGAAGAGTAAAAATTGCAGATACTTTTAAATCCTCTGTCCAGTGGCTGCTGAACAGAGGATTTTTATGATTTCATGATAAACTTTAAAAATTTGTTAGAAATATAAAGGAAAATAATTAACATTTCCTGGTATTATGATTATGCAGTAAGGAAGGAAGCGGAGGAAAAGCATGGAACAGTATACGGTATTGGTGGTGGATGATGATAAAGAAATCGTCAGGTCGCTCGGGAAACTTCTGGAGCTGGAAGGATATAATGTGCTCAGAGCTTATAATGGCATGGATGCGTTAGATCTGCTTGTCACAGATAAGGTACACCTTATCATACTGGACGTGATGATGCCCCAGTTAAATGGCCTGTCGGCGCTCATGAAGATTCGGGAGAGGAACAATATACCGGTTATCATGCTGTCGGCGAAAACAGAAGAGAGCGATAAGGTTATCGGCCTGTCCATGGGAGCCGACGACTATGTGACGAAGCCGTACAACACCGCAGAACTGATGGCGCGGGTCAAGTCGCAGCTTAGAAGATATTTTGCCCTCGGCGCTGCCACGCAGGCTGACACTGGAGCTGTTCTGAGGACCGGCGGCCTCGTGCTCGACAAGAACACGAAGCAGGTGACGGTTGACGGCGAGCAGACGCAGCTGACAGCTACAGAATATAAGATACTGGAGCTTTTGATGGAACACCCGGGATATGTATTTCCGGCAGAGCAGATATACAGCAGAGTCTGGAAGGAGGACGTATATGCCGGTGAGAAGACTGTCATGGTACATATCCGGAGAATCCGGGAAAAGATAGAGATAACTCCGAAGAATCCAAAATACTTAAAGGTGGTGTGGGGAATTGGCTACAAGATTGAAAAATATGACTAACAGAGGAAAGGCGTCGCTGGCATTGTATCTTGCATCGGCAGCAGGAATTGCTGCATGCTCGGGAGTGTATGTATCATCCAGGTGGTTCGGCGGATGGAACGTGAATCAGCAGTTCAAGATTTTATGCTATCTATTTGTATCCCTGTTTATCATAGCAGTATCCGTGTTCTTTCACTTTTATCCGGCAAGGGCATGGAAAGATATGAAGAGATGGAAGATAGATACTATTGGGACAGAAGTGCTGGCGGCAGGGCTGCTGCTTGACCTGTGGGTCTGGTTTATGGGAATCCATTCTTCGATAATGGACGGAACTTTATTTTACAGCATTCGAATCGTTTCATATGGCATGATACTTGTGACGTGCGTTCTGTTCTACTTTCCGGTGGCGCTTATTGGAACAGGCTGCATCGTACTGCTTGGCAGGAGAGTGCTCCAGGGAACATTGAAAAAATCGTCCGTCATATATGATACTGTTCAGAAGAGGAGATCTTCCATGGCATTTGAGAAGGCGATGCGGGAGAACAGCAGGGCATCCTTCATCATAGCGACGGTATGTCTGGCAGGGACAGTAGGTGCTGTCTGGAAGAGCGGACTACAGTGGGGAGATCCGTTCGGGGTTGTCGTGATTGCCGTTCTGGCAGCGGCCTCCTATGTATGCTATATCAAGAGTTTTAGAAATAACAAGGTATATAAAGATACTGCATGCCTGCTGCGTCAGATAGATCAGATGTCAGATGGTGAATTAAACGCACAGGCAATCGAAGAAGAGGATTCACTGCTATATGAAGGTTCGAAGAAGCTCAGCAGTATCGGTGCAAACCTCAAGCGGATTATGGAAAAGCAGATGCAGGCGGAGCGGATGAAGATTGATTTGATAACAAACGTGTCCCATGATTTAAAGACGCCTCTTACATCGATGGTCGGTTATATAGATCTGCTTAAGAAAGAAGAGATGGGAGATGAGGCAAAGGATTATGTCAATGTCCTTGCATTGAAGCAGGAACAGCTCAAAGATATGATACAGGATATCTTTGACCTGTCAAAATCCACAAGCGGGGAAGTGAGCCTGGAGCTGGAAGAGCTGGATATGAAGAAGCTTCTCGAGCAGACGCTTGGGGACATGGAAGACGCAGTCGTCAACAGCGGCATGGCCATTCGTGAAAGAGTGGATGACAGGAGCCTTAATATAGTAGGGGATGGAAAGAAGCTATACCGCGTGCTTCAGAATATCATAAGCAATGCGCTCAAATATTCCCTGAAAGGGACGAGGATATATATCGATGCGGGGAGGGAAAAAAACCAGGTATATGTATCTGTCAAGAATACGGCCTCTTATGAAATGGATTTTGGTCCGGAGGAAATCATGGAGCGGTTCAGCCGGGGAGACAAATCACGCAACACAGAAGGGCACGGGCTTGGACTTGCGATTGCAGAAAGCTTCACGAAGAATATGGGAGGCAGCATGTCGGTGGAAATAGACGGTGACCAGTTTAAGGTAAAGGTAATGTTTGAAGGGCTTCAGGCATAAAAGGATGTGAGGATATACGGCACATGCAGCGGATGGCGGTCCGGTTTTCCCGAATCGCCATCCGCTGCATGTTAAGGATTATTTCGACTGCATTTTCTTTATGACCTTTAATCTCGTAAACTCTTCCCGTTCCTTCTCTTCGAGGGCATTTGTTATCGTATATACGAGGTTGCTGTACATCGGGATAGTTATATTTTTTAAGGCATTTGCACGTTTCTGCGTCTTTTTGATATTTGTTGCCAGGCGGTAAGCCGCGTTTTCTACCATGGACAGCTTGATCGTCAGTTCCTTTACATCACGGAATGCCTCACGAACGATATCGATCGACTCATACGTGGTGCTGAAGGAATACGTCAGGTCGTTCTGCTTGGCGTCATATTTTACGTATGGAATCTCTGTCCCCATGATGCTTCGCGTCTGGATGCGTATGGAATCCTCTATGGGAACGGTAAAAGCAAGCTGCTGTACCATGCTGATTCCGTGCTCGATATTGGCCCGCTGCAGGCAGGCATATGCCCGCGTAAAGGTGGAGTCGATTTCTTCCTGTATATCCTTGGCTTCGTCAATCAAGCCCATGAGCTCTTTAAGAAGTATATTCCGTTTTTTGTCCATCAGGTCGTAGCCCTGGTGGGCAAGCGCCAGAGAGTTCTTCGCAAGCATCAGGTTGCCTTTGGTCGGAAATTCCCGCGGATCCATATAATTCCCCCTTTATTCTGCCTTTTGTGGGTAGTATTTATCAATAATCTTCGTGTCAATACGGTCAAGCTCTTCTTTTGGAAGCAGTGACAGAAGCTTCCAGCCAAGGTCAAGCGTCTCCATCATGGAACGGTTCTCTGCAGGTCCCTGCCCGATATAATGGTGCTCGAACTCTTCGCCGAACTTCAGATACTGCTTATCAATAGGAGAGAGCTCATCTTCGCCGATGACGGATGCCAGATTTCTGGCTTCACCGACTTTGGCATAAGCAGAAAACAGCTGATTGGCCAGATCCTGATGGTCTTCCCGCGTGTATCCGGCGCCGATACCGTCCTTCATTAGCCGGGACAGAGAAGGGAGTATGCTTATGGGCGGATAGATGGCCTGACCGTGCAGGCTCCGGTCGAGCACGACCTGGCCCTCGGTGATGTACCCGGTCAGGTCAGGAATCGGATGCGTGATGTCATCATTGGGCATCGTCAGGATTGGAAGCTGTGTTACGGATCCATTTGCCCCTTCTATAATGCCCGCCCGCTCGTAGAGGGTAGCCAGCTCGCTGTACAGATAGCCGGGGTATCCTTTTCGGGAAGGTATCTCACCCTTTGAAGATGAGACCTCACGCATTGCTTCTGCAAAAGAGGTCATGTCTGTCAGGATAACGAGAATATGCATATTCAGTTCAAAGGCAAGGTATTCCGCCACTGTGAGGGCCACCTTCGGTGTGATAAGCCGCTCGACGACAGGGTCGTTTGCCAGATTGAGGAACATACATACATGATCCGCAACGCCGCTCTCTTCAAATGTTTTCTGAAAAAAGTCTGCCACGTCGTGTTTGACGCCCATTGCGCCGAACACGACAGCAAACTGTTCGTCTGAATTATCTCCGAGCGAAGCCTGCTTTACAATCTGGGCGGCCAGCTGGTCGTGCGGAAGGCCGTTACCGGAAAATATCGGGAGCTTCTGCCCCCGAATCAGGGTGGTCAGCCCGTCTATCGCTGAGATTCCTGTCCGGATGTAGTTGCGGGGATATTCCCTGCGGACCGGATTTAAAGGGAGGCCGTTGACGTCCCTCATATCATCTGAAACGATGGGGCCAAGCCCGTCAATAGGCTGGCCGATACCGTTGAAGGTGCGTCCGAGCATATCTGGAGATACTGCAATCTCCATCGGATGACCGGTCAGCTTCGTATGGGTATTCTGCAGGGACATATTTTCCGTACCTTCAAACACCTGTATGACTGCCCTGTCCTCATAGAGTTCTACGATACGTCCCATTTTCCTCGTGCTGCTGTCGATGACGAACTCCACGATTTCATCAAAGAAGGCATCCTGCACACCTTCCAATACGACGAGAGGGCCATTGACGCTGCTCAGTCCAAGATATTCTATTCCCATTGTGAACCCCCTCCTTTATGCGTTCTTTTCCAGAACTCTGTTATAGAAATTATCGATGTCAATCTTATACATGTCGAGCATCTGTATGTTGTTGTTCGGGACATCATATTTGATGGCAATGACTTTTTCAAAGATGTTCTCCGCTTTCAGCACAGACATTGGCATGCCCATAGCTACGAGCTTCCGGCAAGTCTTATACAGATAGAGGATGACATCCATCATCTTGAACTGCTTTTCCATGGATACACAGGTATCATCCTTGTGAAACGCGTTTTGCTGCAGGAATCCGAGGCGGATGACCTTGGCAATTTCAAGTATAAGCTTCTGGTCGTCGGGCAGGACATCTCCACCGATGAGCTTTACGATTTCCATCAGGCTGCTCTCCTGGTTGAGAAGGGCCATCATCCGGTTGCGGTAATCTACAAATTTTGGTGACACGTGGTCCGAATACCATCCGCTCAGGTCATTCAGATACTCGCTGTAGCTTGTGAGCCAATGGATAGCTGGAAAATGCCGCGAATATGCCAGTGACTTGTCAAGCCCCCAGAAGCAGCGGACGAATCGCTTCGTGTTCTGGGTGACCGGTTCGGAGAAATCTCCGCCCTGGGGAGACACGGCGCCGATAATCGATACGGAGCCCATATTGCCGTTGAGCGTCTGCATCATGCCCGCCCGCTCATAAAAAGCGGATAGCCTGGAAGCCAGATAAGCCGGAAAGCCTTCCTCAGCGGGCATCTCTTCGAGACGTCCGGAAAGTTCTCTCAAAGCTTCCGCCCACCGGGAGGTGGAGTCTGCCATGATGGCGACGTCATAGCCCATGTCCCGGTAATATTCAGCGAGCGTAAGCCCTGTATAGATAGAAGCTTCACGTGCTGCCACCGGCATATTGGACGTGTTGGCGATAAGTGTCGTCCTGTCCATAAGCGGGTTCCCTGACTTGGGATCGACGAGCTCGCCAAACTCTTCCAGAACCTGAGTCATCTCATTGCCACGTTCCCCGCAGCCGATATATATGATGATGTCCGCATCAGACCATTTTGCAATCTGATGCTGCGTCATCGTCTTGCCGGTACCGAATCCGCCGGGTATGGCAGCAGTTCCCCCTTTCGCGATAGGGAACATCGTGTCGAGGATCCGCTGGCCTGTTATGAGAGGGACGCTGGCCGGATATCGGTGATGTACCGGCCGTGGGACACGGATGGGCCAATACTGTGTCATGGACAGATCTTTTGCTGTGCCATCGGCCAGTTCCAGTGTTACGAGCGTATCGCTGATCGTATAGGTACCGTCGGGGACGACAGATACGACCTTGCCGGAGATATCGGGGGGGACCATGCATTTATGCTTGATCGCGCGCGTCTCCGGGACCTCCGCTATAATGGTGCCGCCTTGCACGATGTCGCCTTCTGCTACGGTGATATGCGTATCCCATAATCTGTCGGTATCCAGCGCACTGACACTGACTCCGCGTGTTACAAAAGCGCCGCCGGTGTCCGCAATCCGTTCGAGCGGCCGTTCGATACCGTCGAATATATTGTCCAGGATACCCGGGGCGAGGGTGACTGACACGGCAGAACCTGTGGCTTCTACTATTTCTCCCGGTTTCAGCCCGGAAGTCTCTTCATACACCTGGATGGTAGTCAGGTCTTTGTCGAGGGCGATGACTTCGCCGACCAGCTTCTCTTCTCCGACGTGCACCATCTCCGACATCTTGAAGTCGGTCTTTCCTTTCAGATAGATGACGGGACCGTTGATGCCGTAGATTGTTCCAGTATTATTCAATTCCCGCACCTCCCTTGAATGAGAATTTGTGGTATTCGTTGTCGACAGCACCTTTAAAAGCGTGGTCAATCAGGATGTTGCGCCCCGGAATGACAGCCCGTATGCCGCCGATGAAGTCTTCCTTGCTCACGGTCAGAGTCATTCCTGTATGCTCCTGCAGATAAGCCATCTTATCCTCATCGGACGGGTTGAGATAAAGTGTCATCGTCTCCCCGTTAGCGAATTTGGCGGCATTTTCAATATATGCGATAAGAAGCCGTTTATAATCCTCCGTCTTCATATAGTCGTCAATCAGCCTGAGAACTTCGTCAAAAAGCTTGTTCTTAAGCTCCCCTTGTGTCCGGCTGAGCTCTCTTTTCAGTTCGAGCTGAGCTTTGGAAGCAGCCATGTTCAGCTGCTGCCTTGCATTGGTAGTCTCTGCCTTAAGCCGGGTTTCGGATTGGCGGACGGCCTCTGCGCGATGTTGCTCAAAGACGCTTTGAAGTGCCTCTTCATGCTGCTTTATGATTGCATTCCCCTGCGCCCTGGCTTCTTCCATGGCAGCAGACTGTAAATGTGATATTTTTTCTTCTAACGTCACGCGAGTCACCTTCTTTTTATAATTTCAAGCCAATAGCTTCATTTACGTAAGACGTGATAAAATCTTTTTTACGTCCGGTTCCGTGTCTGTCAGGAATCTCGATGAGCAGCGGCATCGTGCGCTCCAGCTTGATCTCATCAATCAGGTCCGGAAATTCTCTCCCGAACTTTTCGGTCAGGAGGATGATGCCTACCGTGCTGTCATTCATGGCATCCTCGATAGCTTCACGAAGTTCATTCCTCTCATGTACGACCACCCCGTCTACGCCGGCAAGCCGCATTCCTGTCAGAGTATCGATATTATCACTGATCAGATACATCTTCATATTACAATTTACCCAAGATCATGAAGGAGATGATAAGCCCGTACAGGCAGACACCTTCTGCAAGACCTACGAAGATAAGAGATTTGCCGAGCGCGCTGGAATCCTCGCTGATAGCACCGAGTGCGGCGCTTGCGGCGCTTGCTACGGCAATACCACCGCCGACACATGACAAACCGGTTGAAAGTGCAGCGGCAAGATAACCGAATCCAGTGGCATTAGAAGAAGCGGCAGCAGCGGTGTCGGCCGCGATAGCCGTATTGCCGCCGAACATCATGATAGCTGCGATGACAAACGTACCAAAATAGAAGAATGCATTGGTGCCGACTGCCCTTTTATAACGTTTTTTGTTCTTTTCTCCAATCAGGTAATAACCGAAAGGAATAATGATGCTGAGCACCAGTGCCGCGATTAATAATAACTTTACTGTTAATGACATGATTTTTCTCCTCCTTGGATATGGATTAATTTTTATCTTGTTTTTTATGATTGTTGAATGGTTTAAATTCACGTCCGCTGCCTTTATAGAAACGGCTGAACATCTCATAATATTCCAGACGAAGCACCTGGATGCCTACGATGAGCCCTTCCAGTCCACATACGACCAGATTGCCGATTACGACGACAAGCCAGTTCGGCGAACCTTCCTGTGCGCCTGAGAGCATCAGCACCACTTCCATGATTGCCGCGTGGCTCACCGCGAACGCACCGATTCGGACGAAGGAGAGCGTGTTGGAAAAATAGCTCAGAAGCGTCTCAAACAGTTCAAAGAACCCTTGTACGAGAAACATACCTTTGCTTGTCTGAAGCTTCTTGTGGTTGCGCTCGGCCAGGTTGGTGAGCGGTTCTTTAAATATAAATACGAGGATAGGTATTCCGAGGAATACAGCCATCAGTATATTGCCGGGAACTTGATGCCCCGTCATATAGAGTACGATTGTAAATACGATAAATCCGTAAAAAACAAGTCCTGCGATACCGTTGTTGGAAAACCAGATGTTTTCCGTATCCTTAGCCCGGATGGCATTGATGATGTGGAATATCATCGACAGGATATTCAGGCCCATACCAAAGGCGATTGCTACGATAAACACAGTGTTGAGCTGGCCGATAAACGGCAGGTTGGTCATGGCTTCCATCGGTCGCAGCCAGCGCGCCTGTATGATGTCTTCAAACCCGAATACGCTGCCAAACATAAACCCGAAAAAGGCTGAGAAAAGGCCAGCCACGGATATGATGCCTGCCAGATTGATGTTCTTCAGCTTGTAGAGGAGTCCTCCGATCACGAACAGGCACAGTCCTTGCCCGACATCTCCAAACATAGCGCCGAAGATGAAGGTGTAGGTGAGTGCCACGAAGACGGTAGGATCCATCTCGTTGGAGGAAGGGAGGCCATACATACGGATGAACATCTCAAATGGCTTGAAGAACCTGGGGTTCTTTAGCTTTGTAGGAGGATCGCCGAAGAATTTCTCCCGGTCTTCCTCTACGACGACAAACACTTTGTCGTCTCCTTCGGATTCTCTCAGAAAAGCTTCCACATCATCGACACCCATCCATCCACAGAGAATATAGTAATCCTCCTTATTGTCATCTACACGGGCCGCCATCTTGCGCACGTCAAAGTTGTTGGACAGCTCTTCCAGCCGTTTGCGCGCTCCGAGAAGCTGGCTTGCCTGATTGTTCAGAAGGTCCTGTATGCTTTTGTCAATATCCGCTATACGGTCATCCAGATCTGAGATATCCTCTTCCAGGCTGTCATATGCGACGGAAGGGGTTCCGATATATTCGTCTGATATAGTGATTCGTTCAAAATGCAGCGAGTTAAAAACAGAATCTACTTTGCTCGTTTCGGCGTTGGCTACAAAGTAGCAGCCGTATACGTAATTCTCATCTCTTGTACCCTCCAGGAAAATGGCATTCAGGTCTTCAAACAGATATTTTTCCAGCTTCCGGTAATAATCAATGCCGATTCTTCCAAAACGAAGCTGCATATACCTATAGTGGAGAACCTTGTGCAAGTCGAAATCCAGGGGTCTGAACGGTTCTAATACATGCAGCTTTTCCAGCAGTTCATCTTTATTTTTTTTCAGCAGTTCTTTTTTTTCCTGCAGCTCGAGATAGTCGTGATTGAGTTCGCGGATCAGTGTGATGATATCATCCGTAGAGAGCGACGTATCGGCAGGAATATTGGAGACAGAAAGCTTGGAAGTGAATTCTTCTGCCTTTGCAAGCGGTTCTTTATAAGGATTCATCTCCACGAACGGCAGAAGATTGTCGGTCGTCTTAAGCTCTGTGACCGCATTTTCCAGCTGCATCTCATACTTAGACAGATAGACGTCACATACGCGGTCGATGTCGGTACGCGGTCCGCTGATGCTCAAAAACTTCATCTTTACAATCATTGAATTACACCTCCCAGGTATCCTAACGTCTCTCTTGATGATAAGCCATAGCGGATGCATTCAAGGGCAGTCGTCAGTTTATATATCTCTTCTTCTTTCAGGAACAGATAAGTTGTGATAGTCGCAATCGAATACGGATTGCCGCGCCGGTCCGACAGGTACAGGTGCATCAGGCATTCTTTGTACATCTGTTCAATCGTCTTGCTGTCGTGGATGTTATATTTCCGCGCATAGTAAGTGTCTTCGAGCAAGTGCTCAAATTCCTCCAGGGTTGGAGCCTCGACCAGCGCTTTGAATTCGTCGATACGCAGGCGGTAGTGGTTCGGTATTGTAAGTGAATATATATCGGGCGGAAGCATATGGTAATACTTCTTGGCGCGGTATATCCACTGTATGTTGAGCAGATCCATATTAGTACCGCAGTCTCTTGTATAGATTTCCAGTTCTTTCTTGTTCGTCAATATCTGCTTTCTCTTTTTCCATACGGTGGAAAAGTAGTACAGTTCCAGTGCCAGGTCATAGTCGAACAGAGTGGCGGAATTAGAATCCCGCAGTCTCTGCAAGGGTGCGTAATATTCCGTCGACTGCAGATTATCTACCAGCTCTCCGATGGTTCTGGATGTGATGAGCTTCTCGATACGTATCTGTGAGTATTTATCAAAAAACTCTTTTTTATAGTCCAGGTCAAATGGCTTCTCATAATGATTAAATACAATCCGGAAACAGTAGTTAATCAAGTCTACTTCGTATTTCTTCAGATAGAGTTTCAGGAACTTCTTCTGTTCCAGTCCTGCAAAACGGAAGATTCTAGTGTAGTCATCATAGAGAGACTGGTAGAGTATCTTCTCTACATGCCTCCTGTGGTACAGGGACACATCCATCTGATTCATTAATTCTGCGTAGGCGGGCTTCTCTTTCAGATAAGAGATAATCTCGGGAACACTCCTGAGTGAAGCGATATTTTCAAAATCCTGCCTTGTAAGGAGCTTTGCCTGCATGGCCCGCACTTTTGTTACAATTCCGCTGTATGCCATAAGATTGCCCATGTTCTACACCTCAGTTATACGTTTTAGGATTTCCTGTGCATACGAAGTATGGTTTTCCTCATATTCTTTCTCTAATGCTTCAATCGTAGCCTTGTTCTTCTGCCGCTGCGCCTCCAGTATCCGGTCAACTTTATCGGTGGCCTCCGCGCGGATGCGCTCCAGCTTCTTCTGCGTGTCAGCTTCCAGGTCTTCATCAAACTTGTCACGCCGGGCCTGTATCTGCTGCTCAATGTTGAATTTCTGAGCCTCTGCATGGTCTACGATTGCTTCAGCAGTCGTCTCAATGTCTGATAATTTCTCCACAATAGAGTCCATACTACGCCTCCGTTTCTACTTACTGTCTGATAAGTATAATTTGTATTATATGTTAATAATACACTTATTTTTCTAAATTACCATAGTAAAAATAAACAAATTGAAAAATTAACACTAATTGACTTTTTTATAGGAAATAGATAGACTAAATAGAAGCAGAAAAGGAGGAGGCAGATATATGCGATTGAGAAATATACCGCGTGCGGAAAGCGTGCTGAAAGGATGCAGGGAAGTGATAGGTGAGCCTGCTCTCTACAGGGGAAGCTGGAATGACGTGTTTGGTAATGAGAACCCTATATACATTGAAATCGGGATGGGAAAAGGCAGGTTTCTGCTGGCGATGGCAGAGCGGCATCCGGAAAGGAATTATATCGGGATTGAACGGTACTCAAGTGTGCTCCTGCGGGCGGTTGAAAAATATATGGAGTCTGAGGAAGGGCCTGCCCATAATATCCGGTTCATCTGTATGGATGCCGCAGACATAACTGACGTATTTGCAGAGGGGGAAATCTCGGGTATATACTTGAACTTTTCAGATCCGTGGCCGAAGGCGAGGCATGCAAGAAGAAGGCTTACATCAAAGGAATATCTGTGCAGATATGATAAGATTGCGGCGGATGACGCGGTACTTGAATTTAAGACGGACAACCGGGAGCTGTTTGACTTTTCTTTAGAAGAAGTCAGGGAATCCGGCAGGTGGGAGCTGAGCGAATATACTCTAGACCTGCACAGCGATGAGCATAAGAACCGCGGAAATGTCATGACGGAATACGAAGAGAAGTTCTCTGCGGGAGGAAACACTATCTGCAAGTTGAAGGCCGCCAGGAAAGCATAGGGCGGTAGCTGCATATAATATAAAGAAGAATAATGGTCAGGATGTGAGCATGTGGGACGTGGAAAGAAAGGATTGAAACATAAACTATGTGAAATCACTTATCGCAAAAGGAACTTAAATGAGAAACTTGCCTGTATTAAAAAATCACTGGATGAGGTATGCAGAATATTGAATCCCAAGTGCTGACATAAAGATGGCTTGAGAAAGGTTGAAACTTATGCTACATTTAACAGCAAATAATTTTGATTCGGAAGTAAAGCACGAAAGTCTTCCGGTGGTCGTTATGTTTTATGCGGTCTGGTGCGGTAAATGCGCTATGATGAAGCCGATTGCGGAGGATGCGGAGAAGAAATATAGAAGAAAAATAAAGTTCTGTGAGGTTGAGATAGAAGAGTCGGAGCTTTTGGCGGTGGAGTATGACACGGAAATCGTGCCGACGTTCATATGTTTTAAGGACGGCAGGATAGTAGGGACAATGCGGGGAATCATTGATGAGGACGTATTCTACGATAGGATACAGAAAATATTCAGAAATAGTTAAGGGGCTGTTTCTTTGCAAATGTCCGGGAATATGATATATTATGTGGGAGCTTACTAATAATTGATGAAAAGGGGGTATGGTGGTTGCACCAGACTATGATGAAAAAGTTTAAAAAGGTAATACCGGTTATGATGGCAGCTGTGCTGGCTTTTGTGAGCGTACCGTTCACAGCGATGGCAGACAGTTCTAAGGTGGTGACGCTTGGAGCGAACCTTACAGAGGAACAGAAGAAATCCATGTACGATTACTTCGGCACATCTGCAGATAAAGTTGATACGATTGAGGTTACGAATGCAGATGAAAGAAAATATATGGAAGGAATCGCTTCAGAAGCGCAGATTGGAACGCGGACATACAGCTGTTCTTATGTAGAGCCGACCAGCAGCGGCGGAATCCAGGTGAAGGTGGCTAACCTTACATTTGTCACGAGCTCTATGATTGCAAGTACACTGCTGACCTCAGGCGTTGAAAACTGCAACGTGGTGGCGGGCTCTCCGATTGAAGTGTCCGGAACAGGCGCGCTTACGGGAATCATGATGGCATATGAGAAAGCCAGTGGTGAAGAGCTGAGTGAGGACCAGAAGGCTACAGCGACGGAAGAGCTGGTCACGACAGGAGAGCTTGCGGAGTCTATCGGCCAGCAGGAAGCGGCGGATCTGATGAACGAGGTGAAGCAGGAAGTCATAGAAGACGGGCTGAAGGATGAAGACGAGATTGAAGGTGCAGTGAATGACGCGGCGGACAGCCAGAACGTATCTCTGAATGAGGATCAGAAGGCTAAGATCGTATCACTTATGAAGAGCATATCGCAGTATGATTATGATGTGAAAGCTCTGAAGAATACGCTTGAGAATCTGGAAGGCAAAAGCGAAGGTTTCTTCTCCAACCTGTGGAATTCTATCAAGTCTTTCTTCACAGGCGGGGACAGTGACGGCGGCATTATAAATAATACGAATGACAGTATTCTGGGCGACAATGCTGTTATCGACAGTACGATTGACGCTCTGAAGTCGAAAGACTCCGGTGACGGTGAAAGCTTCTGGGATAAGATTGTCAATTTCTTTAAGAACCTCTTCGGTGGAGATGATGAGGACGCGTCAGACAATTCCGACAAGGGCGGCACTTCCGACGACGCGGATGCGCCGGATTCTTCTGACAGTTCACCGGATGCCGGCGATGAGGCGCCCGAAGACGGGACGGATTCTCCACAGGATGATGGTACCGGCAGCGGTTCAGATACACAGGAGAACCAGGACGGCCAGGGCACCCAGGGAAACGAAGGGCAGCAGGACGGAACATCAGAATAGAATAAACGTGTTAATTGGGGACGTAACCAAATTGAAAATGGTTACGTCCCCAATTGCATTTTGCCCTGTACCAAATTGAACATTGCCCTGTACCCGAATGAGTATTCTTATTAGATGTTATTATAGTCTTCGTGATTTTTCGCTGCCGGCATTGATGCATTCTATAACGGCAGCTCTCATGCCGCCTTTTTCCAAAGCTTCACATCCTTCAATCGTAGTGCCTCCGGGTGAGGTCACCATGTCTTTTAACTGGCCGGGATGAATATCCATGTCCAAAATCATTTTTGCTGTGCCGAGACACGTCTGGGCCGCCAGCCGATAGGCTGTTGCTCTTGGAAGTCCTTGCTTGACACCACCGTCGGCCATAGCTTCGATGAACATGGCGATATAGGCCGGTCCGCCGCCGCTCAAGCCGCACACAGCATCAATCAGATGCTCGGGCACAAGCTCTACGACTCCGATAGAGTTATAGATTTGCTGTGCTTCCAGAAGTTCCTCCTCTAAGAAGTCATTGTCTGAGCATAGGGCAAAAGCCCCTTCAAAGACCATGGCAGGAGTGTTTGGCATTATGCGAAGAATGCGTGTGGTGCCGCATATCATTGCGCTCAGACGCTCCACTGTCACACCCGCAACGATAGACATCATGGCCTTGCCATCCAGTGCATCTTTACACTGTGCAAGCGCCTCAGAGGCGTTCTGAGGCTTCACTGCAAGAAGGACAATATCGCTGTTTTTACATACTTCCTCATCATTTTTTACAAGATTTACTCCCCAGCTGCGGGCTTTTTTCATCATCTCGGGATTGAGATCGTATACATAGGCATTCTCCTTTGGAAGAACACCGCTTTTAAGGGCGCCATAGAGAATAGCACCGCCCATGTTGCCACAGCCGATAATACCGATTTTCTTAGTAATCATGTTTATCTCCTTTCGTTGGGGACGTAAGAAAATTAAAGATGGTTACGTCCCAAATTGAGATTTACCCTGTACCCAAATGAAACTTCCAGGCGTTTTGTAAATTTTCTGGTTTCTGAAGTAATTGTTTTGTGCCTTCGGCCATACATCGGGCGGCGTAGAGCATTCCTTTTCGGCCGATACTCATACCTGCCTGCCTGGCGGCAGCCCAGTGGTGGAGGGGGGTGCCCCTGCACATGGCAGCAGCGCTCAATGTGATGGTCGGGACCGTGTGGCTGACTTCGGAGACATCGGTGCCGATGGAGATGGGTACCGGTTCTTGTTCAAGTGGCTCCAGTCCCCGGAAATATATGCCGTCGTTATGAAGGCCGGCTTCATCACTAATCTGAGCCGCGAAGCGGATTTCATCCTCGGTGTATTCGGGAACCGGAACGCGGGTCATCGCATCATAATATATCTCTGCCAGCACGCGGTTGACTTTCATCTCTTTGCAGCTTCCAACGAGCTCGATTTCTAACTCGGTTCCGGTCATCAAGGCGGCACCCCTGGCGCAGTCGTCCACGCGCCTGCTCGCGTCTTCGGTACGGGAACGCCTGCTTGAACGGATGAAGTAATTTGTCTTTGCATAGTCGGGAACGACGTTGGCCGGAAGGCCGTTATCTTTGTAGGCATAGTGCATACGCACATCCTGAGGCACATGTTCCCGCAGGTAATTGACACCTACGTTCATGAGCTCAGCGGCGTCAAGTGCACTTCTTCCTTCCTCCGGTGAGCGGGATGCATGGGCGCTGATACCGCGGAAGATATAATTCTTGATATCCTGCGACTGCCAGATATCATTGCTTACCCTGTTGCGGTCAAATGGATGCCACGTGACAGCAGTGTCCAGTCCATCGAACACGCCCTGGCTGTTCATGATTATCTTGCCGGACATGATTTCTTCTGCCGGGCAGCCGAACACATGGAGGGTACCACCCATTCCGGATGCCTCCATATGTGCCTTCAGCGCACAGGCAGCAGCAGCTACAGCCGTGCCAAGCAGATGATGCCCGCATGCATGCCCTATCTCAGCCAAGGCGTCATATTCTGCAAGAAAACCTATGGCCGGCTTTCCCTTACCCCAGGACGCAGTAAAAGCAGTATCAATTCCTGCTGTCCTCCAGGCAATCTGGAATCCACCTGCTTCCAGAAAATCTGCCAGACACCGGGAAGACAGCGTCTCTTCATATGCAGTTTCCGGATGCTGGAATATATAATCCGCCGTCGCTGTTATGGATGCCTCATGGTCAGAGAGCCATTCCGCTATAATGTTGTCAGAACTGTTCATCGTCCACTCCTTCTAATACGTCGAGGTATTCCTGCCCAAACGTATGTACATAGTCATCCAGGGCAAGCTCAACAGCTTTCTCTCCCTGAGCACCAAGCGTTTCTTTCAGCATATTGCCGACCGTGTGAAGCAGATGGGCAGTGTGGAAATTGAAGTCTTTCATACAAGACGTGCCAAGTTCCTTCTTCTTATCCACAAGCTGACTGGCTTCATCTGCTGTCAGAGGGTGTCCCCAGTCAAATTCACAACGCTCGCCGCCCCAGCTAAGAGCAGTTGCAGTCGGTGTACAGACAAAGTCCTGGCGGAACCCCTGGTAAACTGCATTATCTACATTGACACAGTAGTATTTCCCATAGTCGAGAAGCCCGTGCTTTTTCCAGGCATCGCACCAGGCACAGCGGGAAATGTAAGTCTTAAGCGTAGGTTCGGTACGCAGCTGCCCGAATTCCATCTGTCCGTCGAAGTCAGGCTTCCATTCTCCATAAGCCTGGCTCGCCATCGTCGTCAAGTCGTCACCGTGGGCCAGCGCTCTGGCAGCCATCCTTGCCCCGCGCTCGCGGCCGTAGGTAGTCATCCCGTTAAGCACAGCTTCTTTCCCATCTTCTTTGCACAGCTCTATCGCGTGTTTTGCAAGATATGCAAAAAGCACCGCGTGATGTTCTATTTTGCATTTTACAGACTCTTTTGCCATAATCCTATACCCCTTCCTTGTAACGCATTAAAGTAAAATCATCAATAATATTATACAACCAAGAAAAGTATATGGAAACTATATTTTATGATTATTTATACCGGAGAAAAGAACAGCGGCAGATTAGGCGGTTGGCATGTGAAGAAAAAGAAACATACAACAGCAAAAATCCAGCCCACAAATATGAGAGAACTGGCATTCTTGCAGACAGGGCACCGATAGAACACAGGTGCTGCACGGAAAGTAAGCAGGACACTGAGGAAGAATATAAGTATATCGAGAACTACAAAACTCCGCCCGATAATACCCGTGTATGTGTAAAAAACTACTATTATAGAAGACATTCCAAACAGGACAGCGAGCAAACGCGAACAGAAATATCGGGAGAGGGACGTCCTGCGTTCGTGGCAGTAGATAAAGGCAGCCACGAAAAGATACGGGAAAAACAACAGTTTCAGATGTTCCCATACAGATTCATTGACAGGACAAAAAAGAGCAGTGGCTGCGCTTTCACCTGTCCACTCATACAGGAAATGGTTCAGGCATCCAAGTACGGCCACAGCGATGATGTATGGAAGATCTGCTTTGTTATATAATTTTTTCATGATAACTTGTCCTCCTTATATTAATATATGAAGGGAAAGAGAAAATATGAAAAGTATTTGACAAACAAATAGCGCAGTGATAATATATACATACCAAACGAATGTATGAATGTTTGCAGATGAGGAAAGTAAAATGGCAAGAAACAAATATCCTGAAATGACTGTCCAGCGTATATTGGATGCGTCTATGAAATTATTTTTGGAAAAAGGTTATGAAAATACAACAATCCAGGACATCGTAGATGAGCTCGGCGACTTGAGCAAAGGAGCAATCTATCATCATTTTAAATCAAAGGAAGATATCATCCAGGCTGTCGGGAACAAGGTGCATGAAGGCGTAGACTTCCGCACGATGTTTGACAGTGCCGATAACATGACTGGCCGCGAGAAGATTAAGCAGATTATACTTTACAGCGTTAAGAATGGGGATCAGAGGAAGCTCATGAAGTCAGCGCCTACTATCATGCAGAATCCCAAGTTCCTGGCTATGGAAGTACGGGAATCTGTAACTGAGTTCGCACCTATCATAGCTTCATATATTGAAGAAGGAAATAAGGACGGTTCACTGAAAGTGGAATATCCGACCGAAACAGCGGAGGTTCTGATGCTGCTGGCGAATATCTGGATCAACCCGCTTGTATTTGAGGCAGATATAGAAAGATTTGAACGTAAGCTCGGTTGTATAGAGCAGGTCCTGAACGGTACCGGACTTACGATTGTGGATGATGATGTAAGGGAAGCGATTCTGGATATGCGAAAAGTGCTGGACTGATAAAAAGCGGTCTGATATCTTCAGGCCGCATATATTTTAGCCATTTACATACCAAACGAATGTATGAAAAGGAGAATGAAACATGAAATTGATGAACAGAAATTTTGTACTTGTGGTGATTGGACAGATCATATCATTATTTGGAAACAGTATATTGCGATTTGCACTGCCCCTGTACCTGCTCGACGCGACGGGGTCTTCCGCTGTGTTTGGCGCGGCTATGGCGTGCTCTTTCATTCCGATGGCCCTGCTCTCGCCGGTAGGCGGACTGCTGGCAGACAGGATTAACAAGAAAAATATCATGGTGGCCCTGGATTTTGCAACCGCGCTGCTGACAGTTCTGTTTCTGCTTGGTGTCCACGTGTACTCACCGGTCGTGCTCGTCACTGCCGTCATGATAATATTATCCGGTATACAGGCAGTGTATCAGCCGTCTGTACAGGCAAGTATGCCGCTTCTGCAAGAGAAGGAAAACCTAATGACAGCCAACGCAATCATCAATCAGATCAATGCGCTGTCCGGGCTGCTCGGCCCGGTGGCCGGCGGAATCGTCTACGGCGTGTGGGGCCTCACTCCTGTCGTGGCCGCGGGCTGCGTCTGCTTCTTCCTATCTGCCGTCATGGAAATATTTATCCAGATACCGGACGTGAAACAAAAAGCGGAAAACAGCATGTGGGCAACCGTAAAGCTGGATATGAGCAGCAGCGTCAGTTATATCCAGGAGGAACAGCCCGTCATCAAAAAAGTAGTTATCCTAATCGCATTTTTCAACCTGTTTCTGACATCACTCATCATCGTCGGTGTACCTGTCATCATAAAGATTTATCTTGGCCTTTCCAGCCAGCTCTATGGTTATGCCCAGGGGTTCGGCGCAGCGGGAGGGCTTATCGGAGGCGTGCTGACAGGCATACTGGCGGGTAAGCTAAAGATACAGAAAGCATGGAAGCTTCTGCTTTGGACGTCATTCGCGTTGTTTCCGATGGGAGCCATACTTGCGTTTCCGGTACCGGCAATGGCATCCTATATTGTCATGACGCTCAGCTATGGCGTCATAATGATGATAGCAACGATGTTCTCTGTCCAGATGCTGGCCTATGTACAGGAGGTCACTCCGGTACATCTCGTCGGAAAAGTCATCTCCATGGCGATGGCAGTGTCCATGTGCGCACAGCCGGTTGGGCAGGCTATGTATGGGGTGCTGTTCGATAAGCTTGGGCAGATGCCTTATATAGTCATCGGTGCAGCCCTGCTTGTGACAGCCGGAACTGTCATAGCGGCGAGACGCGTGTTCTCCGGAATAAGAATATCTATCAATTGTTAATGTCTTTGATGTGATAAATGCAAAAGCCGTTGTCCAATCACTGGATAACGGCTTTTGCATTTATCTATTTGAGTGATTTACCAGGAGCTTAGATAAGTATGACAACAACTTGTTGCCGATATCTCATCTTCGCTCACTAAGGTGGCGATAATAAATTCCTAGCGGAATACCAATGACCGCTTTTACTTCTTCCCATACCTAATACTTTCCGTCACCAATCAACGAAGGGATGGACTCCGGTGATGATATCTGTACTGTTTGGCAAGCTTCATCTATAGTCTCCATGATAGGCAGTTTGAATTGTCTCACAAGGTCTTTCAGCATCTGTGCCTGTCCAGAAAGCTCTTCGCTGGCGGCGGCACTCTCTTCTGCGGTTGCGGAATTTGTCTGTACCACACTAGATATTTGGTCGATACCCTGTGTGACCTGGGAAATGGACGCCGCTTGCTCGCTGGACGCATGAGAAATATTATCAACCACGGTGACAACCTGTTTTGCACTTTCAACAACTTCCGCAAGCGTATTCGCAGTTTCATCCGCTAATTTGGTTCCGTGATTCACAGCCTGGATAGCTCCTGCTATCAGAGCTGCCGTATTCTTGGAGGCCTCTGCGGATTTGCTGGCGAGGTTGCGCACCTCATCTGCAACAACGGCAAACCCTTTTCCAGCCTCACCTGCACGGGCGGCTTCCACCGCGGCATTTAGTGCCAGGATGTTAGTCTGGAATGCAATGTCTTCAATCGTTTTAATTATCTTGCCGATTTTACCGGATCTGTCGCTTATCTCTCCCATAGCGGTAATCATTTCCTGCATCTGACAGTTGCTTTCCTCTATCCTGGAACCAGCGGCTTCCGCCAGCTCACTGCCATTTTGGGCATTTTCGGCATTTTCTCTGACTTGAGAAGAAATTTCGTTTATTGTGGCTGCCAGTTCCTCTACCGAGCTTGCCTGTTCGGTTGCCCCTTGAGAAAGTGACTGTGCGCTGGCTGAAACCTGGTCGCTGCCAGCTGAAACCTGATCAGAGGCCTGATTAATCTGCCCCATGGCCTGACTGAGCTTTTCAATAATCTGGTACATAGAGTTTAACAACTGTTGGAAATTACCAACATAGAGTTCCTTAGCTCTGGATTCGACGGTAAAGTCGCCATTACCTAAACTTGCAAGGCCGTAACTCATATCATCGATAATTCCCCGGAATGTGTGAACCAAAGAGCGCATACTGTCAGACAGGATACCAAGCTCATCTTTAGAAGCATAGTCGATAGACACGTCCAGATTGCCTGATGCGAGCTTTTCGGCTGCTTCCTTAAGCTCTTCTACCGGCTTGCGGATTCCGTTGGATATGTATAATCCCAGAATAACTGCAAGTGCTATACTGAAACCAACAATCGCTATAACTACAAACATAGAGGACCTTTGAAACTGCTGGCCCTGATTCACAATTGCTTTTGCGTTGTTTTGAGCCTGTGTCCCTATTTTGTCCAACGCGTCGGACATCTCATTCAGCAGAGGGGCATAGTCGCTTTTCATCATTTCGAAGGCTTCATCATTGTGGCCCGCCAAAGCCAGTTCGAAAACCTGATCCCTATACACGATAACCTGTTCCAATATGGACTCTACCTCATCCACCAGAGACATGTCACCTTTGAAGCGTTTACGAATGACCGGGTACGTTTCATGCATCTTTTCTAGTGCATCAGAAGCGCTGGTGATTGCCACCTGCGTGTCATTCTCATTCGTCTCCAGAATCGCTTCCAAAATATCCGCCCGGGCGAACTGCATCTCGCGTTTGGCCGTCCATATGTTGACGGTTACCGTGTAATTGTTGTCATAGAAGCTTTTAAGATTTTTGCTGATTTTGTTCATCATAAAAAGCGCTGTTACACTGGCAACAAGACAGAGTACAATAATAACGGCGTAGGACAGCAGCATCCTCGTCCTAATGTTCATGTTTTTAATCATTTTTTAATTTCCTCCTTGAGTATTATAAAGTAGTGCCAGCTTCACTACCTGTTTTTCTTTTGTAGTTTTAAAGAGCTTGCATTGGATATATAATTTCATGCAACCTTTATCACAACCAACTTTAATATGGAACATTATAGCAAATGTTGGAAAAAATAGCAAGTAGACTTTTTCGCGTTTTGCTATGTTTTCCGCTGATTTTACTAAAACGTGAAAGAAATTTGTAAAAAATGCTTGCAATCCGATAACTGATATTATATAATTATCCTTGCGTCACAGGTGACAAGCCCACCAGTGGCATCATAGGGAAATGCGCGATTAGCTCAGCTGGCAGAGCACCTGACTCTTAATCAGGGTGTCCAGGGTTCGAACCCCTGATCGCGCAGTTTAATCACTGTTTTTGGAGCATTATGCTACTCCGGGGACGGTGATTTTTTTGCGCGTATACAAACGTGTAAGAGCCGGACTGAAAAGTCCGGCTCTTACGATAATATAGAGATATGCCATTGTGTAGATGTCCTGTCCGCGAATCAGTCATCAATTCCAAATAACACTTCCAGCCTGTCTTCGGCAGTATCAAGGATATCCTCAAGGGCATCGATATCTCGTTCCTGCTGCCTGTACGAAGAAGCGTCAAGGGAACCGCTGCGGTACTCATTTTCCAGATTGTCATCATAGAGATCCAGCTGATGGTCGATGTCGTCCAGCTCATTCTTCAGTGTATAGAACTGTTCCCGCTGTTCTGCGGCCGTACCGGACGGAGAGGCCGAATTGACCTTATCGGCGGCAGCTTCGGCGGCAGCTTTGAGTGTTTCGTAATCAGTGCTTCCGGCAGAAGAGGAGCCGTCCTGTCCCTGGGCAGATGTTCCTGAAGCGCTGCTGTCTGTACTGCCGTTCTCAGAACCGGTGCCGTCTTTCTTGCTTTCCAGGTCAGTTACCTGCTGCTCCAGCTTATCTACTTTATCCTCCAGCCTGTCCTCGCGTTCATCGGAACACCCTGTCAATACGGAGGAGGCCAATACAAGAGTTAATACTGCCGCGGCTATTATTCGTTTGCTTTTCATATATGAATACCTTCCTTTCTTTCTGATACGCTTATCATATAGCATAAAAATTAAAACAACATTAAAATATAAGTTTAAATATATTTTAATGAGAGTTTCATCTTTTTATACTATAATAAGACCAAGAGGTGAGGTAATATGCGAATACTTGTAGTAGAAGATGAACGAAATCTTCTGAACGTAATCCGAAAAAGGCTTGAAAAAGAACATTACAGTACAGACGGCGTAGGCGACGGTACCGAGGCGCTGGAGTATATAAGGCAGACGGACTATGATGCCGTTATCCTGGACATCATGCTTCCAGGCATGCCCGGGACAGAAGTGCTGAAGACGATGCGCAGGGAGGGGAACCGTACGCCGGTCTTGTTCCTCACAGCCAGAGATGCGATGGAGGACAGGGTGCGCGGTCTTGACCTGGGTGCCGATGACTATCTTGTGAAGCCATTTGGATTTGAAGAGCTTTTGGCCAGAATACGGGTGATGATACGCAGGAACAGTCAGTCCGGCGAATTGGATAACGCATTGCACGCGGGAAATCTAACAATGGATATCAAGACGCACCAGGTGCACAGAGGGGATGTGGAGATTGAGCTGTCCGCAAGAGAATTTCAGATTCTGGAGTATCTTATGCGTAACAAGGGATGTGTCCTTACGAGAGAAGCCATCGAGGCACATGTATGGAATTATGATTATATCGGCGGTTCCAATATGATAGATGTATATATCAGATATCTCAGAAGAAAAATAGATGAAGGACAGGAAGAGAAGCTGATTCAAACCGTGCGCGGGAAGGGATATGTATTGAGGGAAAAAGTATGAAACGAAACTCGGTGAGGAGAAAGATAACACTATGGTATGCTTTGATTATACTCCTGCTCATGGTAGGTCCGCTGACCGCTCTCATATTTACGGCCGAAAAAGTGTCGTGGAACAGAGCGGAGGGGAACTTAAAGGAAAGCCTGCATGAATTTATGGAGGAGATTGACATACATGCCGACGGCTACGAGACGGAAGACGACACGGAATATTATGATGACGGCGTGAGCTTCAGCATTTACGATGAGGAGGGCAAGCTGATAGAAGGCAATGTGCCTGTACATTTTCCGGATGACACGGTATTGAAAAGTGGTGAAGTGCAGAGCGTCTCATCAGGAGATAAAGAATGGATCACTTATGACGAAGCCTACCGCACGGAAGGGCAGATTATCTGGTTCCGGGCAGTGGCATCCGCAGGCGACCTGTCAATGATGGGACAGGTGCTGCTGACGCTTGTGCTGATAGTCACCCCAGTGCTGGCAGTTCTTGCCATTGCGGGTGGTTATATCATTACAGGCAGGACGCTGAGGCCGGTAGAGGAGGCGCTGGAAAGGGAACGGGTCTTTACGGCAGACGTATCCCATGAACTGCGGACGCCGGTGTCAGTCATTACATCAGAGAGCGAATTCGCCCTGATGCCAGAGACATCCAAAGCAGAAATGCAGGAGAGCCTGTCGGTCATCCTTAAGCAGGCGGGCAGGATGTCGGATCTGATAGAGCAGCTCCTCGTGCTGTCACGGGGGGAGGCCGGCGCACAGAAGATTCAGATGAAGGAAGTAGATATGAGTGTCCTGGCACAGATGACGGCAGAAGAGATGGGAGAAAAGGCGGAAGCTGAGGATATGAGGATTGAGACAGACATCAGCCCGGGCCTGAAAGTGCTGGGCAGTGAAGAAATGCTCATACGCCTATTTATAAATCTGCTGGAGAATGGGATACGTTATGGGAAAAAAGGCGGAACCATGCGGGTATCGCTCGCCTGTGAAGGGAACTATGTAAAAGGCTGCGTGGAGGACGACGGGTGCGGTATAAAGAGGGAAGACCTGCCGCATATATGGGAACGGTTCTACCAGGCAGATGCCGGGCGGACAAAAGACGGACGCAGGGGCTTTGGTCTGGGGCTCCCAATGGTACAATGGATCGTGAAGGTCCATCGCGGAAGGATTGAGGCAGAGAGCAGGCTGGATGGAGGGACGAGATTTACATTCTGGCTGCCGGTATCTTATCCTTGTCGGTAAGAGCAATACAGGAAAGACAGCCGTGCTGGACGCTATGGGAGAAGTAAATTTATGAGGAATTCATGTGAATGTATTGACAATGTGCCGGGAGACGCATTATAATATACCCCAAAAGGAGTTACTAAAAGTAAAATTAAACTTTTCGTAAAAAAGGAGGTACCATATGCTGTTATTATCCAGAGAGGATATCAAAAAAGTATTTACTATCAAGGACGCCATTGAAGCAGACAAAAAGGCGTTCCAGCTCGTCGTAGAGGGGAAGTGTGATGCACCGCTGCGCACAAACATCCAGGCACCTAAACATGACGGCTGCTTCTTATTTATGCCAGCCTACGTTGAAGAGATGGACACGGCATCGCTGAAAATCATCAATATATTCCCGCACAATATAGACAATGGAATACCATCATCACCGGCACAGGTACTGCTCATTGACGGCAGTACAGGAATCGTGACGGCAGTGCTGGATGGTACATATGTAACACAGCTGCGGACAGGCGCCGCTTCCGGCGCGGCGTTTGACGTGCTGGCGAGGAAGGATGCCAGAATCGGAGCCCTGATTGGAACAGGGGGACAGGCGGCGACACAGCTTGAGGCCATGATGGCGGCCCGTAAGCTTGATGAAGTAAGAGTGTATGACATGAATTATGAACGGACGCAGGACTTCGCAGCCCGTATGCAGGAAGAGCTTGAGGCCTATGGTACGAAGATTGTGGCAGTCAGGTCTTCTGATGAGGCGGTTGAGGGGGCAGACCTTCTGATTACAGTTACACCGTCTTCCAAGCCGGTGTTTGACGCCACAAAAGTGAAGGCCGGTGCCACTGTAAGCTGCGTGGGCGCTTATCAGCACCATATGCAGGAGATGGATCCCCGTATCCTTACCCGTGCCTCCAAGATATATTTTGATTCTGAAGAGGCTGTACTATCCGAGTCAGGCGACATCCTTATCCCGCTTGAAGAAGGTATCATTACGAAAGATGACTTTACCGGAGACCTTGGCGATGTGATCAAGGGTAAAGTGACGGGACGCGAAAATGATGATGAGATTATCGTGTTTGAGACGGTAGGCGTTGCGACACAGGACCTTGTCGCGGCAAAGGAAATCTATGAGAAGGCAGTGGCAGCCGGCGTCGGCACGAACTGGAACTAAAAGAGAGGACTCCCCATGGATAATGAAATCATAATGCTCAATAAGATCGGGCTGACCGACGCAGAGGCCAAAGTCTATCTTACGCTCCTGCAGAACGGCAGCCTGTCGGGTTATGAGGCAGGAAAGCTGGCGGGGGTACCACGTTCCAAGATATACAATATACTGGAATCGCTCATACAGAAAGGCTTCATACTTTACACAGAATATGAAAGCAACAATAAATATGCAGCTGTTCCGATGCCAGAGGTGGCGGAACGGGTTGAAGACGAGACAAAGAATGTCCTGTCTGGTTTGAAAGAGCGGCTCAGCATCTTTCCCCAGAAGACGAATCTGGATTATATCTGGCACATCAGGACGAACGGCAACGTATTCGCCAAATGCAGAGATATTATAAGAAAGACGAAGGAAGAGCTGCTTCTGCAGATATGGACAGAGGACCTCCCCTGCATCCTGGAAGATGTCCAGAAGCTGGAAGAAAAGGGGCTGAGGCTCGGCGCTGTCATATTTGGAGCAAAAGAAGAGGAGGAGATTCCTCTTAAAAAGTATTGCAGGCACGGAATGGGGCAAGAGAAAAAAGAGGAGATGGGAGGACGCTGGATTACGCTCGTGTCGGACAGGAGAGAAGTAGTGTTTGGACAGATTATAAGCGACACGATTGCCGAGGTAATCTGGACAGAGAGCCGGCCTATGATATCCCTTGCCGCAGAGTGTGTCAGACATGACATGTACTTCTATAAGAGCGCGGACAAATTTACAGACCTTATGCAGCAGGAATATGGGGACGACCTGAAAGGAATACGCAATATATTCTGATAGTATAAATATGAGAACAGGCACAGTGTGCAGCAGGCACGCGTGCCTGTTTTTTTTGCGTTCAAAGCGCCACCATATTATGCATAAACACGAACAAATTCAGGTAGAACCGTTAATTTATACTGCTTTTGTGCCGATATATATATAATAAGAAGGCTTATACTTACAATAGGAGGAACGGTTATGGGAAGAAACGAAGAAAAAGCATTGGACATGCTGGAGATGTCCAGGACACGCTCGGATAAAATGCATAAGATTATTGCCAGGATAATAGAGGGAAGAAAACAGTTCCGGACAATCGCGGATATCAACCTGCATGCATCGCTTCAGATGAGCAGCCTGAATCTGGAACTTGGAGATAAAAGTGACAGGATTATAAATTACGGGAAAAAGATAGGCTCTGTCGGAGCCAATATCCAGGCGGATTTATCTTCCACGTCAAACCATACGGCTATGATAATGGCAGAACACGAGAACCTGTCAAATACGCTGGCTGAAGTCTCCGACAATTCGGCGCATGTGCTTGGAAGCCTGAATGAAAATAAGGACGCGCTGTCAGGGATGCAGGAGATGTGTTCTGTCGTTTCCGCGGAATCAAAGACGATGAAGAAAGACATGGCCGAGCTGCAGCGCAAGATTGATGACGTGAAACGTGCGGTCGGAAGCATCAACAGCATCTCGAACCAGATAAACCTCCTGTCTCTGAATGCGTCCGTGGAGGCTGCGAGAGCGGGGGAGGCAGGCAAAGGCTTCGGCGTCGTCGCAGGGGAGATACATAAGCTCTATGAGGCGACGAACGTGATGATAAAGGATATGGAAAAATCGCTGGAAAATATAACCGTTGCATCGGCAAGGAGCGTCAAAAGCGTCAACACGACTGTAGATTCGCTGGACAAGGTAGAGCAGGATGTATCCGAAGTGGTGGAGCGCAATGAGGAAAGCGGGAGAGAGATCAGCCTGATTGTCGATAACATAGCCAAGGTTGCCGCCACGAGCGAGGAAATCAGCAGCTCTATCAATGAGACGAGCCAGAACATGGAGCATCTCGGAAGAGAGACGGACAGCCTTCTGAAGATGACCCAGAATCTTGAAGACTTGAACCATGCGCTTCTGGAAAAGGTCATCAGGCCGATACAGACGCTGGAAGAGAAGATGGAGACGAGCACGGAGATTATCGGCAGGCTGAATAAGGATACCTTCTATCGGCTGGATAACCGTATCTTCATAGACTCTATGAAGTCTGCAATATCCGCCCACAGGACATGGGTCGCAACACTTAAGGGCATAGCGGACACGAAAGAGATCGTACCGCTACAAGCCAACCCCAGAAAATGCGGGTTCGGGCATTTCTACTACACAATCACTCCGCAGAAATCAGACATACTTAAGATATGGGGGAGTGTAGAGAAGCCGCACCAGGAACTGCATGAATTAGGGGACGAGGCTGTCATGGCAATAAAGAACGGCAAAGAACATATGCTGGATTCTATTTATCAGAGAGCGGTGTCAATATCATCTATGCTGATAGAGAAATTTGAGACTATGGTGAGGATGTCCGAGGACTATGAACGGCGAGGAGAAAGTGTATTTGAGGCGGATTAAGCAAGCAGCTGCCCGAATGCGGTGAAGGTGGAAGATATGAGGAAAAACACAAGCTTCAGGATATTAAAATTATTGATGATTACAGCAGTCATTGCCGCATTAGGATTTACTGTCCGGGCGCAGGAGGTGCTGGCAGTTGGAATCCATGTGGATGAAAATGCGACCCAGACCGATGAAGAGAAAAAAGATTCCCAGGAGGCAGAGACGGGGGAACAGGAAGAGACGGGCAGGGATGCGGCCGAAGAATCGGATAACGCAGAGAAGGATGGCGAGGCTGTGGCCGGACTGGAGAGCATAGAACTGGTTCCGGCAGATACGTCCGCTTTCCGGCAGTTAAAGGATGCGGCTGCGGGCCGGACGGATATACGCAGGGTGATGCTAAAGGAAAGAGGCAGCGTTTCAACTGTTGCAGCGACCCCGGAAGCATTCAACATAGCAGAAGGGGATATCACGCTGTCCGAAAACGGGGACTATAAACAGATAGATAAGCTTGATGCGGTTGTGGCGACGGGGACTCAGGGGGATCAGCAGTACATCGTGACCGGATCTACCGGAGAGTATAACATTCATGTAGAAAGCGGAGCTTCCCCGACGATACAGGTGCAGGGCATGCAGATAAACATGCTGCCCGGCGGAGCAAAAAAAGGCGGGATATATATAGAAGCAGGGGCATCGGTTACACTTGTCCTCGGTGCGGATGACACGGAAGTGACCGGAAGTCAGTTCATGCCGGGGATTACGCTGGAACCGGGCGCAACACTGAATATCAATGGAACCGGTGTGATGAACGTAAGCGGAGGCGCCGGGGCAGACGGTATCAGCGGTATAGATAATTCACAGGGAGGCACGCTCAAGGTGGAGGGCGGTGCCCGTCTGCATGTGTACAGCGATCAAGAAGCGGCATGTAATGTCAAGGTTTCTTCCATCTCCAACAAGATACTTCAGGGGACGCTTGAGACGCCGATATCTACAAGTGCGTCTACAAAGATACAGGCAGAGAACAAGAACGACAGGACCGAACAGTACCCGATGGCCCTGCCTGCAGGGTATCGTTCCTTTGCCGTGTCCACGACCGCGGACGGCGGAGAATATGTCTCATACTTCCCGGGAACGGACGGCAATGTGCAGAATTCCCATCTGCTCGTCGATAAGAGTACACCGGCACGGCACAGCTATAACCTGACAGGTGCGGGCAATACGTTTGCTTCTCTTGGCAATCTGATAGACCAGGAAGTGAAATATACGGTAATATTCCAGGCAAACGGCGGTACGTTCCACGAGACAGAGAATGATAAGCTTATATTTGACGGCAGTAAAAAGATAGGATATGGGAAGACGATAACAGGTGCCCCGACAGACGCAGACGTAGAACGCAATGCCCATACCCTGCTTGACTGGTACCGGATACAGGATTCTACGGCAGATGCCGACAAGTGGAATTTTGACAGGGATGAGGTGGTCAAGGATAACCTGACGCTGTATGCAACATGGAAGCCGGATTCATGTACCGTCATCTACCGTTCCGGAAACCGGACTGTAGCTACCAAAGATGGGTATGATTACGAGGATACGATAGAGAAAGCCGGCTGGATGCCGGGCAGCGACTATAACCCGGGCTATACGCTCGTGTACTGGGTAGGAGAAGACGGAAAGCGGTGGGAGTTCGGAACCGGAGGGACGAAGCTTATGAAAGCGACAACGGTTCTGACCGCAGTATGGCTCCAGGACTGCACGGTCACCTTTGACCCGAATGTGGCAGGTGAAGAAGTGACAGGATGGCCGAGACAGACGACTGTACCGGCGACATGGCTCGTAAGCAGGCCGGATGACAAGCCAACGAGGACCGGCTACCGGTTTACAGACTGGTATAAGGACAAAGCATGTACCGAGGCGTGGGACTTTGATTCCGATACGGCCAAAGGGGCAAAGCTGACGCTCTATGCGGGATGGGGAGCGGAGAATACTACCGTGACGTTCCATGTGGATACGGATGCGGGCGAATCGGTCACTCCGACGACACGGTCTGTCGGATTTGGCAATACGATAGATGAGCCTTCGGCTGCGAAGCCGAAACGGATGGGCAGCCTGACTACAGAGTACGAAGTAGAAGGGTGGTATACAGATGAAAGGCTTACAAAGAGATGGGATTTCAGCGAAGAGCTCATCGACCCGGACGGGAACTTTGACCTGTATGTAAAATGGAAGCAGAAGACGTGTTACGCGATATTGAATCCAGGGGACAGGGAAGCGCTGCCTCAGGAGGAGATTCCTAAATCGGTGCCTTACGGCAGCAGCCTGGAGACACAGTACGGTATCGGCGGACTGGATCGGGAATTCACCAAAAAGGGGCACAAGATAACCGGCTGGCGCACAACTGCAGGACAGACGTGGGAGCTGGACAAGCCGCTGACAGAGGACGTGACGCTCCGTGCACAGTGGGAAGCGGAAGTCTATGATGTAGATTTCGTGACACCGGCAGATGCACCAGAGCTGCCGGAGGGTGATAAGAAGCAGTCTGTCGTATACAACCGTACGGTACAGGCGCCTGCATATCCGGAGACGGATGACGCATGGCCGGGCCATACGTTCCTTGGATGGAACACGGAAGAGGACGGCAGCGGAACCTATTGGAAATTCTCGGGCGAGGCAGGGGCCAACCTGGTAGAAGGTCCTTTCACATTATATGCACAATGGCAGTGGGATGAGTATACGGTGCAATTCCATACATATGCCGGCGACGAGAATCCTCCGCCGGACGTGGCAGGACTTCATTATGGCGACAAGATACCCGAGCCTGCGGAGCCGGCACGGGAGCACTATAGTTTCCTCGGCTGGTTCAAGGATGAAGAACACACGCAGCTGTGGGACTTTGATACGGACACGATAACAGGCAGCACGGTATTATATGCGGGTTGGGAAGGCAGTATCATCGATGTCTCGCTTCATGTCAGATACGAGCCGGAACATGCGGTGCATCCGGATGAAGAGGTGACAGTAAGTCCGATAGAGGATATCCGGTACGGGGACTTTCTTGACAGGGACATGCTTCAGAGCCTGGACGAGACGAAGCACCGTGACGGGTACACGCTTAATGGCTGGTATATGCAGTCTGACTATGCGGAGGAAAGCTTATGGGACTTTGCCGGAATGAGGGCAGAACCCGCAGATGAGCAGATGGATCTGTATGCATATTGGACATGGGATGAATATACGGTGAACTTCGTCACATATGATGGAGATGAGGTCAACAACATCCCGCCGGCAGAAGGAGTCCACTTCGGAGAAAAAGTTGCAAGGCCGGCAAATGACCCGGTAAGGGAACATTATGAATTTGATGACTGGTATCCTGATTTAGATGCGGAAGAGAAAAAGCCGTGGAAGTTCGACACGGATACCGTGACCGGTGACATGAACTTATATGCCGGATGGATTCCAGATGTGTACACACTATCATTTGAGACAAACGGCGGAACCGCACTGAATCCGGTGCAGGTGCCATACGGCACCTTTGTAGATAAGGATGCGCTTAAGACAGTGCGGACCGGGTATGAACTTACAGGCTGGTACAAGGATCCGGGGCTGACAGAAACGTTTGCTCCCGAGAGTGACTATGTGGACCGGGATATGACAATCTATGCGGCGTGGGAGCTGGAGAAGTTCTCTGTACGGCTGCATTACCGGGCGGACAAAGACAGCCAGGAAGAAGAGGTCATCACTTATACGGACGTGTACCAGGCAGGAGATTATATCACGAAGCCGGATAAGACGGTTCCCCACAAGACACTGAGCAGCTGGTTCACAGAACCTGGCTGGCAGAAAGAAAAGCAATGGGTATTCAAAAGAGACAAGGTGTCCGGAGATACCGACCTCTATGCGTACTGGTCGGACACGTTATATAACGTACATTTCGAGACATACGGCGGAACGGAGATCGAGGACAAAGAACTTGCATGGGGCAGCCTTCTGGAGATGCCGGAAGCCCCGGAGCATGAGGGCTGTACGTTCGGCGGATGGTATAAGGATGCGGAATATAAGACTTCCTGGGACTTCGAAGAAGATTTTGTAGACGGTAACACGACCATCTACGCCAGATGGAATCCCAATATGTACACGGTTACGTTTGATGCGGCAGGAGGCTTAAGTACGCCGGCGGCCCAGAAGATTCCTTATGGTTCGCTCATCGCAGAACCTGCGGCGCCTGTAAGAGAAGGCTATACGCTGACCGGATGGAAAAGTGCGGATGGCGCTGCCGGAAACTGGAACTTCTCGCAGGATACGGTTGCAGGGGATATGACGTTGACAGCACAGTGGACGGAAGCCGCAGCCGTGGCCAAAGAGCAGCAGACAGAAGGAGGAGCGGGTTCGGGTGGAGGCTCAGGAACCTCTGGTTCCGGGGGCAATCCCATTGATTCCGCAACCCAGGCGCTGACAGATGCGGTAGAAGGACTGAAAAAGATCCTCACAGGAGACAAGGCACCCCTGACCTATGCGGTCACAGGTATCTTCCTGTCTGCCGCCGCCATCATATGGCTGCTGAAGAAGCGTTTTAAATAGTTTAAAAAGTGAAGGTATGCACGGTGAACGATGGAAAAGTAACATACAGAGAATTAGAACTATATTTGAAGAAAAGAAATTATTTTGGAATGCGGCCGGACAAGGAATTTATCCGGTCGCAGCTGGAAGACCCGTATCTGAGCGGGATTACATTTGACGGACTGCTGCGTGAGGGATGGAAGGTATATCTGCAGAAGATGCTGGAACGTGGTTCGCAATGGGAAGAGATACGCAAGGAGAAGAAAAAAGAGCAGGCCAATATCAGGGCCCTTTTCTACGGCATGGGCAGCGCTAATGACAGGGAAGACGGGAGAGGCAGCTTCGTGGAAACGGATGACGGTATGGAACTCAAATTGATTCTGCATCGGCCCGGTCCGGGAGAGAAAAGGCTCACGGAAAACGATATCTGGAAAATGCTCATAAAAAAAGGGGTCACATACGGTGTGAAAGAGTCATATATCCGCCGACTTGTCGAGCGCCCTATATACGAAAAGCGCTTCAGGATTGCACAGGGAGAACGTCCTGAGGCAGGAGAGGACGGAAAAGTCGTCTATCATTTCAATAAGGACTTCAGCATGGCACCTAAAATAGATGCAGATGGAAAAGCAGATTATAAATCGCTGGACTATGTCAAAAATGTCAACAAGGGTGATCTGCTGTGCGAGATTATCCCACCAACCCGGGGGAAAGAAGGCAGAGGGCTGGATGGCAGCATCATACCTGGTATCGAAGGGAAAGGTGCAGATGTATCGGCGGGCATGAATACGCTTCTGTCGGCCGATAAAAAAAGAATCTACGCCTCCTGTGAGGGCTTTCCTGTAGATGAAGACGGCGTCATCCATGTGTGCAAATACCTGCAGCTTGAAAACGTGGGCGCTACAACAGGTAACATAGACTTTATCGGATCTGTCTACGTGAAAGGAGATGTACAGTCGGGCTTCAAGGTCTCGGCGACAGATGATATCATCGTGGACGGGCTTGTAGAAGGAAGTCTGGAGGCCGGCGGAAACATAATCCTTAGAAATGGCATGAAGGGGCCGGACGGGAATCGCTTTCGGCGGGCAAGGATATAAGAGCTGAGTTTGTGGAAAATGCGGAGGTTCTCGTAAAAGGAAATATATATGCAGATGTGGTTATGAACAGCAAGGTAGAATGCTGGGAGAGTATGTTCATATTTGGCAGTAGAGGCAGGATAGTCGGAGGGGAGTATTGGGCCGGCAATAAGATAGAAGCAGACGAGATTGGAAATGAGGCCAACGTATATACTGCGCTCAGGCTGTTTCCATCCGTCGGTGAAGACCGGAAACGGAAAAACTTTACGTTACAGGTCAAGGAGGCAAGCAGCATGATCAATGAACTGTCCAAGATTCTGGAACAGAGAGAGGGAATCGATGATGCGGCATGGAGAATCGTGGTGGTGAGAGTCTCCTATCTCATAAAATATCTGGATAAGCACATAGAGGACTGGCAGGACCGGCTGCGGAAAATACAGGAATGGAACAGGCAGAACCGGATGGTCAGGGCGATGGAGGTGCTTCATTCCAACATATACATAGAGCTGAACAGCGCTCCTTTCCGCAACCGCCATGAACGTTTTGGACGGACAAAGATATATCTCGTAGGCGGGAATATAGATGTCATAACAGAAGGGAAAGATAGAAATGATTAATTTTTTCAAATCGGGAATGGCCGACCGCCAGAAACCGGCTAAAGATGAACCGGGCAGAACACAAAGTGCTCAGCTGCTTGGCAGCCGTGATCTTCTGGAAAGAGAATACGCTGATGCGGATGAGATAACGAATGAGGTTCTGGCGATTATCCAGCTGAACCGGTTCAACCATCTGAATACAATCTTCGGCATGGAAATGATAGAGACGATTGTAAAGATTTTAAGCGGGCTCATCGTCGAATACGCGGAACGGATGGGCGGGAAGGCTTACTCCCTGCAGATGGATCTGATTGCTGTTATAACTCCGTACGGCGAGAGGGATACGTTCCTGGAAGGGCTTCAAGAACAAGTCAAGAAGATGGAAGAGGTAAACTTCCGGGATGAGGATATCGTATACAGCAACCATTATACATTTACATATATCGTATATTTCCTGGATTTTGACAAGTCGTATATACCTGATATCAAGCTGATTCTCGACAACATGCTGCTGAAGCTGAAACAGATTGGAAATGGAAACAGTACGAGGGGGGAAGTATATAACGGTGCAGGTGATCCGAACTGGAGGCTGCTGGACAGTTTGAGCAGGGAAGTGAAAAGAGGATGGGAAAACCGGGAGTTCATACCATATTACCAGCTTATCTATGAGCTGAAGACGAGCACGCCTGTGGGAGCAGAGCTTCTGACCAGATGGAACCACCCGGAGAGAGGGATACTCACCCCAAATGAATTCTTGTCGGTACTGGAAAAGCAGGGGCTCATACTGAATCTGGATTTATATATGCTTGAAGAGGCGTGCAAAAAAATCAAGAACTGGATAGAGGCGGAGCTTGTGACAGTCCCTATAACGGTCAATATATCCAAGCTGAACCTTCACAGGGAGGATTTTCTGCCAAAGGTACTGGACATCGTCAGGCGGTATGATATACCCGGGGTGCTTCTCATACTTGAGATAGAGGAGAGTATCATCGTAACGGAACTGGATTCGGAACTCATACATACCATCAATGAGCTGAGAGACTATGGCATCCAGATATCCATGGATAAATTTGCTGCTACGGAATATTCCTCGCTCAATGTCCTGCGCTACGTTCCTATAGATATGATTAAGGTGAATCCGTCTTTCTTTCCCGGTGAAGACGCAGACCGGAGGGAAAAGATTTTCGTGCGGAATGTATTCCGGATGCTGCGGGATCTCGGCATACGGGCAGTAGCGGAACGTGCCGAGACAAAAGAGGATATCGCCAAATTCGAGAAATATGGATGTGAGTGTGCGCAAGGTTTCTACTATTCAAAACCTATGTGCGACGAAGAATTTGAAAAGATAATATTTTAGATAGTATATGTAAGGAGAAATAAGATGAGATACGAAGTGACAAAGGATTTGGAGACAGGTAACACATTGATCGACTCAGAGCACAGGCAGCTGTTTGATATGGTGAATAAGCTGCAGGACGCATGCTCTCAGGGAAAAGGCAGGGCACAGATAGAGTCATCGGTCAAGTTCCTTATGGATTATGTAAAAAAACATTTCGGAGACGAGGATAACCTCCAGAAGAAGTATAAATATCCCGGATATGATGCACACCACAGGTTCCACCAGAGCTATATGGCGCAGATAGACAATGCGGGTAAAGAACTTCTGTCCAGAAACGCAGATATCACGTCTCTGGCAGAAGTAAACAGGCTGATTGGAATCCTGATCTCACACATCAGGACAGAAGACAAGAAGATTGCCGCGCATATCCAAACGGTAGAGGGAAAATAGCGGCTTACGCAAATGAAATATCTACAGGTACGGAAGAGATGCTGATGTCGGTAGCTGTCAGAGCTGCGGCACCGGCATCTTGTGCTATCGGGACATCCTGGGAAAGAGAAAGTTCCGGAACGAAGGGGACGGTTCCGGGCTCTTCCCCGTATCCGTGCCTGTTATATCGATGGAAGCGGAAAGACTGGTTGAGTTCTTCAAGCCGGCCTTCTTTCCGGATGCATTCATCTGCCGCTCTGCGTCTTGCCTCCATTTTTTTACGTTCAATCATAAGGGCCATCTCACGTGACCGCTCCTGACGCTTTTGTGCCCTTTTCTGACGTAATGCCGCCAGCTCTGCCTCGTTCAGACGGCGGATCTTCCGCCCCCCTCTCTGGAGCAGCTTCTGCATGGATGATATGGCGGCCTTTGCCTTCATGCGTTCCTGGCTGTCTCCAAAGCAGGCAGACAGACGAAGGCTGGCAATATCACGGCGGGCGCGTGACATGACGGTCTGTACCTGCCCCTTCGTCCGGGCGCCGGCAAGATTGTTATAAGAATGAGAGATAACCTTCAGGGATACTTTTCCGGTCTTGCCATATAAGGGGCTGGATGAGGCTGTGCTGTTCTGACTCGTGTTGTTCCACGGAAACGGACTTTTATCCTTTTCGTGGGGCAACTGTACGGCATCCTCTGGTAAAGGAGAGGGCTTTGCAGACCAGTAAAGCGCTTCATTGCCCCCTACATAGAAGCCCTCTGCCCGGCAGGCGCCATCAGACCCGGACAGACGGCTAAGCAGCTGTATGAGGACCGACTTCCCCTTCTCATATGCTTCTTGGCTGCCCTGCATCTTTTCAAGGAATGCTTCTGAAATTACAAGGTGCTTCCCTTCTCCGAGAGCTGCCGCTGCTTTGCTCAGACCATCCCGGTCAAGCTCTCCGGAGATAAAGAAATCAATATGCGGATATTTTTCCTGGAAAGCAGACAGCATCTGTCTGACCAATACATCTGTATCATCTGTGCAAGTCCACTCTGCGGATAAATCCGTATGATCTGACTGTTGTGTGGACACGGGCCGTGAATCGGCATGTGTGTTATGGTGCTTCTGTCCTGCGGCTGCCGGCCCGTGAGAAGGGGAGGCAGGAGAAGGCAGGAGTCTATTGATGATACCCATATGAACCTCCTGTAAGAATCTATCTTGTGTGTTCCTATAACTTGCGTTGCGTACAGTTTCTTCTATATATAATATATCGTCCCGATAGTAGTAAAAACTAAGTCCCGGGTTGAAAAGAAAAACCAGCCGGGCAAGCGGTCTCTTTGATAAGGATGTTTACGAGAAGCAAGTAAGTTAAGGCACACAGCCGAAACGAAACTGGTAAATTGTAAATCATTTTATCAAGGAGGCCGCTTATGGCTATCATGGATTTGGAGTATATCGAAATTGACGGATTACTTTACCCGAACATTGAGGTTGAGGGCAGCGAACTGCTAAAAAATCTTAGAAAGTACGGACGCCTGCGCTTGGAGTATCTTCACGGATTCAAGCAGGAAATGTACCGGAAATTGCTTTTCACAGGAAAGCTGGCAGAGCATTGTGCCGCGGTGGATATGCGTGCATTTGAACTTTCAGAGCGCATTCGCGCCGATTATCTAAAACAGCACCCCATGCCGGAGGAGGATGCGCTGGAGCGTATTCGTATCTCGGAGCAGGCACAGGCTGTTGCCGATGAAATTGTAAAAACAGAACTGATTTATGTGTAAAACGAAGCTGTGCCGCTCGAAACAAGAACCGAGCGGCACAGCTTCTTAATTTATACCGTGAATGCGATATCCAATTCCATATACGCTTTCAATCCAATCGACTTTTATCTTCTTTCTAAGGTTTCCGACATGGTAGAAAATAGTGGAGTTGTCCAGTGGGTATTCCTCTTTCCAAACGGCATTGTATATCTGTTCAAACGTCAGGACACGATTGCGATTCTTGATGAAGTAGAGCAGGAGATCATATTCTTTCTTTGTCAGGATAACTTTTTCATTTCCTACGGTAACTTGCCGCCGTGCTGTATCTAACATCAAATTTCCATGGCTGACAAGGGCATAATTGCGGCCGGTTATATGGTTAAGCTGGGTGTATCGCCGCATAAGCGCCTGCGCTCTGGCAAGACATTCCTCCAAATCATAGGGTTTATTCAGAAAGTCGTCAGCACCACATTTGAGCGCCGCCACTTTATCCGCTGTACTGGCGGTTTCAGATAGGGCAAGGATAGGGAGAGGGTTCATTTGCCGAATTTGCTGAATGAGCACAGTCCCACCATATTGAGAGAGACAGGCATCCATGATCACAAGTGAATAGGATTCTTTTTGCAGCATATGAACAGCTTCTTCAATCAACTGTGTATAGTATACGTCTGTTAAGTTATCTTGCAGACTATATTTAATTTCCTTACAGGTCGATAAATCGCTATCAATAATCAGTACATGATTCATAAATATCCTCCTCTCCAAAACGATCATACATCTTCTTAGCTACATACGAAATTCACTACCTTATATTGTTACTCCACTTCAAGGTCGTTCAGCCATTCCTCAACGCCAGCCTGTGCGTCATCCACACGTGAGTCGCTTACGGCAAGGCCGCTAAGAAGGTGGACATCTGGAACAAGATTTGTAATATCGCTCTCACTTCTCCCCAATGCACTGCCACCGTGGGTACAAAACGGAATAATTGTCTTGCCGGAAAAATCGTATTCCTCAAGAAATGTGAATATCGCCTGCGGCATTGTTCCCCACCATATGGGATAACCCAGATAGATGATATCATACTGGTTCATATCCTCCACATGGGTGGAAAGTTCCGGACGGGTGTCATTGTCCTGCTCCTCACGGGCAATATCCACAGTTTCATCATAATCTTCGGGATAAGGAGTTTCTGTTTCAACCTTGAATAACTTGCCGCCAGTCTGCTCGGCAATCATATTGGCGATAGTTTCTGTATTGCCGCTTTTGGAGAAATAGGCAATCAGAATATTCTCTCCATCGGAAACCAAAACATCAGTATTATCGGGTTCTCCTATCTCACTTTCCTCTGGTGGTTCATTGTTATCGGTTGTATTTGTGTTCTCATCCGTTTTGGACAGAGGGGATGTTTCTTTCTGCTGTGTATCGCTGCCGCAGGCGACCAAGGCAAAGAGCATGGCTGCCGCAAGTAGCATGGCAAATATTTTTTTCATAGGTGCTCTCCTTGTTTGTTTTATTTTGAATCGGCAGAGACTTGTAGCACAAAGCCACAAGCCTCTCCGTTCATCAGATAATATCCGTTGATGAGGCAAGCTCCGTCTGCGTTTTATAATTGGCAACCCGCTCCTCCAGCCTGTCAATGGTGGCCTTAAGTGCCTGCGAGCCTAATACCATACGCAGTGGCGCGGGAGTCTTATCTACACTCTCGATGATGAGCTGAGCCATTTTTGCCGGATCACCGGGAGCAAGACCTTTGCTGGCATCCAGCATATTCAAGAAGCCATGGCAGTTCTCATATTCCGGCATCAGATTTGCAACCTTGGCGCTGCCATAGCGGAACTCTGTTCTTGCCCCACCCGGTTCCACCAGTGTGACGCCGATATTGAACTGTGCTACCTCCTGTGCAACAGCCTCGCAATAACCTTCAATGCCAAACTTGGTGGCGTGGTACATCGAATTTGCGGGATAGGCAACCTGTCCGCCATAACTAGACATCTGAATGATCCGTCCGCCTCCCTGCGTGCGCAGGTGGCGCAGACTGTCCCGAATAAGCATAATGGAGCCGGTAAGGTTGGTGGCGATAATGTGATTGATCTCATCATCGGACAGTTCCTCGGCGCATCCGAACAGCCCATATCCTGCGTTGCTGACAATCACATCAATTTTGCTGTGCGTCTGAAACGAATCATCCACAAACTTGTGTATTGCGGCTATCTCCGTAACATCAAGAATTTTACAGTCAAAGGTAACGGGGTATTTGGTAATCAGTTCTTCTACCTTTTTTGTGTTTCTCACTGTACCGATGACGGTGTCACCAGCCTCCAAAAGCTGTTTTGTCATCTGAAAGCCAAAGCCGCTGGATACTCCTGTAATAAGCCATGTTTTTCTCATTTTCTTTCTCCCTTTTTATTCTGAAAGTCCTCTATTTATTTGTCATGTTTTCCTGTGCGGCCGAATACCGAGCGCCGATGATTTCAAGCCCAGCGAGCATTTCCGTTAATTGACTCCAATCTGTTTCAGGTAGTTCCACATAGGCAGCGCTCATATTTTCCCGCAGTCGGTCAGTCTTTTTTGTACCCGGAATTGGAACAATCCATGATTTTTGGTGTAGTAGCCATGCAAGGGCAATCTGTGCAGAGGATAACTCCCGATCCTTTGCAAATACGCGAAGTTTCTCAGCCAGTTTTTGATTTGCCGTCAAACATTCCTTGGTATTGAAGCGTGGAATAGAACTGCGGATGTCGTTATCCGCAAATACAGCATCTTTTGTGACTGTGCCGGTAAGGAAGCCCTTACCCAGCGGACTGAACGCCACAAGGCCAATTCCCAGTTCCTCCAAAACGGGCAGAAGTTCCTGCTCTGGGTTCCGATACCACATAGAATACTCGTTCTGTACGGCAGTGACCGGAAATACGGCGTGAGCGCGGCGGATGGTGTCCACGCTTGCCTCTGAAAGCCCCCAGTGGAGGATTTTTCCCTCCTTTTTGAGCCCTTCCACCGTTTCAGCCACTTCCTCAATCGGCACATTCGGATCAACCCTGTGCTGATAATAAAGATCGATGTGATCGGTGCGGAGACGTTTTAAGGAACCATCAACTGCTTTACGGATTGTTGCAGGACGGCTGTCAAGTCCCAGCACTTTCCCATCCTGAATATTCCATCCAAACTTAGTGGCTATCACCACTCGATCCCGGAACGGTTCCAGCGCCTCGCCCACCAATTCCTCGTTTTGATAGACTCCGTATAATTCAGAAGTGTCAAAAAAATTTTCTCCCATTTCGATTGCTCTGCGGATAAAATCGATACTCTCTGCCCTGTCCGGAAAAGGCGGGTAGCTCTGGCTTAGTCCCATGCAGCCAAGGCCAACGGATGAGACTTCAAGCCCCGACTTCCCCAAAACACTTTTTTTCATCATGCACCTCTCATTTCTTCTGTGCTGCCTCGTTGACACAGCGCAGAGCGTTCAAACTGCGTGGATAGCCAATGTAGGGGATACACTGAGAAATCACCTTGATTAAAAACATCTTGTCGTTTCCAATCCTCATATTGGCGGCGGCGTGGCTGATAAGCTGCGCTTCACAGCCGCCCTGCGCCAAAAGGAAACAGAAGGTAATCATCTCGCGCTGCCGGTAAGTTAGTCCGGTGCGGGTGTAATAATCGCCAAAGCAGTTATCCGTCAACCAGTAGTTGATATGGCGGCTTTCCTCCGGGCCAGACTTCCAGAAGTCCTTCATTCCTTCGCCCATAATGTCCATCTGTGCCTTTTCGCCTGCCTCCAGACGACTTTCAGTAGTTGTTGTTGCCTGTCCGGGAAGCGGCAGCTTTATACCCCGCGCCGTCAGTACTTCATTGGTGGCTTTCAAGAACGGAAACACCCTGCCGATACCGAGATAAGCCACCGCCTGATAGACGACTTCCTTGATTTCCACCGGCGTAACTCCAAAATTCATTGCCGCAGGCAGCATGGCGCGGAACTCGTCGATTCCCTGACAGCCCAGAAGCGTTGCAAGGATTGCCATAAAACGGGTTTTACCGCCCAAATCATCATGGCCTGCCACCTCGTCAAAGGCGAAATTATCAAACCGTTCAATAAACTCCGGATCAGTCTCCAAAAAAGCGGAATCATAACCCGGAAACATTTTTTCATGATATTGTTTTGAAGCTTGTGTGATGCTCATAGTCGCAAGGCTCCTTTCTCTCTGCCTGTTTTTAAAAAAATCCGTTGGAAAACAACCATTTCAGTTTCTGCTGCTTTTGTTAAGCTACGCTTATTCAAAAGCAGCTATGCCAATGGATTCTATTTCTTAGGTCAATCTGCCCATTTCATAGGCGGCGGTCAAAGATTCTTTTCCTATTTCGCCCTTTTCCATTGCGCCCGTGCCATAAACAATGCCTTTATCCGTCACATGATCAAAGCAGCCGATGAAACTACGGTAACTTGCCACAAGCACATTCATATCCCCCTGACGGGGAGAAGCGTCGGTCATCAGCAGATAGGCATCCTTATTCTGAATCATGCCGACCTTTGCAAAAGTGCGATCAATCAGCGTTTTCATCTGTGCTGCGAAACCGTAATAATAAACCGGCGTTGCCAGTACCAGCACATCACAGGCAAGAATCTTATCCAAAATCCCAGATACGTCATCGCTATGGATGCAAATGCCGCCATTCCTTTGACATACCTCGCAGCCAAGACAAAAGTTCATTTTCTTTCCCCGCAGAGAAATTAGTTCTACCTCATTTCCGGTTTCTTTCACACCCCCGCATAAATTCCATACAGAGCTGCTCTGAATTTCCATCCTTTCTTGGACTGGATGAAAGAATCAATATTTTTTTCCCCATATCTTTTCTCCTTACCTTCCGCTATGTCCACCGAACACCTCAGACATGGGTATGCTGTTTAAGGCAATGTCAATCTGTTCCACTTCCTGCGTAGTCAGCATGATGTCTGCCGCGCCAATATTTTCTTGAATTCGTTCCGGTTTTCTTGATCCGGGTATCGGCACGATATATGGTTTCTTATTCAGCATCCATGCAAGGGAAATCTGCGCGGGCGTTGCATTTTTCTCCTGAGCCATTGTTTCAATTAAATGGAGCAATGCTTCATTCTGTGCGACTCCATGCGTTGTAAACTGCGGCATACGGCTCCTGAAATCAGAACCATCCGTAGCAAACTGGGAAGTATCACGGTAACGGGCGGTGAGGAAACCATTCGCCAGAGGACTGAACGCCACAAAACCGATTTGCAGTTCCTCCAGTACCGGGAATAGGCTTTCATACTCACGGTACATCATGGACAGCCGGTTCTGAATTGCTGTCACGGGGCAAACCGCATGAGCGCGTCTGAGATATGTTTCATCGGCCTCGGAAATTCCCCAATGGAGAATTTTCCCCTCTTTCATCAGGCTTGCCATTGTCTCGGCAACCTCCTCTGGAGAGACTTTCGGATCAATGCGGTGCTGATAGTAAAGGTCAATGTAATCGGTGCCCAGTTTTTTTAAGCTGCCATCTATGGACTTACGGATTGTTTCAGGACGGCTGTCAAATTCCAGATGATTTCCTTTATGCCGCACACCATATTTTGTTGCAATTACAACTTCGCTGCGATAGGGCTTGAGAGCCGGGCCTACTAACTCCTCATTGTAGGCGGTACTGCCATCGCTATTCACACCGGTATAACATTCTGCCGTGTCAAAAAGCGTGTAGCCCATATCCACAGCCTTAGCCAGCAGCATCGTCATTTCTTCTGTATCTGCGGGCGCGCCGGAAGCGTGAGTCATACCCATACAGCCAAGACCAACGGCGGACACCTTCAAATTTTTTCCTAACATTCTTTTTGTCATATTCATTCCTTTCCCTCTATGCTGCTTACCCACTGTTCAATATCGCGGTCGGCATTTTTTATATTACCGCCTCGAATCGCAAGGCCTTTTTCAACGGTAGCCGTAGAACAGGCTTTTTTAATGTCGCTTTCGCTGTGTCCCATCCCGCTGCCCTCATGGGTGCAGAAGGGCCTGATGATTTTGCCGGAAACGTCGGCGCTTTCCAAAAAAGTAAACACCGCCATCGGCGCGGTTCCCCACCAATTCGGATAGCCGAGACAAATCACATCATAGCCGGAAAGGTCGGGAATGGCTCCATTCAACTCTGGCCGGGCTGCTGTACGAAATTCCTGCTGCGCCTCCTCGGTGCAGGCGGTATAATCTTCCGAATAGGAGCGGACAGTTTTGATTTCAAACAGATCGCCGCCAGTCAGCGCGGCAATTTTTTTTGCCGCAACTTCCGTATTCCCAACCGGTAGGTTTACGATATTTCCTCCGACATAGTTGTTTCCCTTGCGGGAAAAGTAAGCAATTAAAGTTTTCATGATTTAGCATTTCCTTTCTTTGTTCTTGCTTATAGTATAAAAAAGGACGTGGAAATCAGCAATTTCGTTTCCTAATGATTTTGATAAGTTTGACTTATGTGAAAAGAAAAAGCCACGCCGCTTTTCTCAAACGAGAGAATACAGCGTGGCTCAAAGATTCAAATAAGTCTTTCTGCATAGTCAGAGTTTTTTCAAATCTCACTATTTTTCCAAAGCTGTCCGGTTTCGCTCAATATATCCGCACAGTGTATCGGCAAATTCCTCAATATAATAATTTGCATTTTCTTTCAGCCAGAAAGCGCAGATTTTTCGCCTGATCGGGTTTTTACCTCGATATAATGGAATTCGTTTTATGGTAGAAAGCACCGGCTGCATCGTCCCAATGTTTTCAAGAGGGAGAAAGCCACGATTCCCAAGAACCATCAGCCGGCCTTCTTCTAAATTCTCCGCATATAAGAAGTTTCCATGAAAACCAAGCGTATCGCTGTAATATCCGGCTTCCTCATCTCTCTGCTCAGGCGATACGATCAGGATGCAGGGCGTTCGTTTTAGTTCCTCCAGCGCAAGGCGCTCTTTCTCACTTAGATGATTGTTCACCGATAACTCGGCAATACACTCACATTCCACAAGAATCCTGTTTTCGTAGTCCTCGGAAAATGCCCGCCGCTGATCGCTGACTACAATATCCACACCGCCAAAGCGAATCAGGTTATATAGATCCTCATGGGTTCCGGCTACAATATCAATGGATATTTCAGGATACAGCCGGGAAAAATCTGCAACGGCTGCCTGCAACTCCTGACCGCTGTAATTTTTCAAATATCCAATCCGCAGTTTGGATTCTTCCGCCTGTCCAATCCGGATAGTTTCACGCCGCAGTTCGTCAGCTTCATCCAGCAGCACACGGCTTTGCCTATAAAAGTATTCTCCTGCGGGCGTCAGGGAAAAGCGGCGGTTTTCCCGGTGAATCAGTTCCACACCCAGTTCCTTTTCCAAAGCCTGTATCTGTTGAGAAATTGCCGACTGCGAGATATAGCATTGCTCGGCGGCTTCCGTAAAGCTATTGCAGTCCACGATAGTCGTGAAGTATTTCATCTGTCGGAGAAGCATCGTCATGACCTCCTTTCCTCGAATGTGGTATTGTTTTCCTATCATCCCGCTTTAGTTAAGATTTAATTGTATCCGAATTATGAGATATTTTCAAGCACCCTGTATGTTTCCATGCTGGCAAACAGTCAAAGCGGAAGTCTGCCATATTCCTGATTGGACACCGGCTCACACCACTCGTTTTTTGTCGTCTCACCCGGCATCTCCACGGCCAGATGAGAGAACCAACTATCCCTTGCCGCTCCATGCCAATGTTTGACTTCAGCGGGGATGACCACCACATCACCCGGAAAGAGCCTGCGTGCAGGCTTCCCCCATTCCTGATACCAACCCTCGCCTGCTGTGCAAAGCAGAATCTGTCCGCCGCCGGACTTGGCGTGATGAATATGCCAGTTATTGCGGCATCCCGGCTCAAAGGTCACATTGCCAATCGCCACGCCCTCCGTAGTCAGCATATTGAGATAACTCTGCCCAATAAAAAACTGTGCATAGGCTGTGTTCGCACCGCCTCTTGGAAACAAGTCTTTCAATTCATTCATTATGCTTTTCTCCTTTTATCAGAACGGAATACTTTGCACACCCGTTCTATTTATTTACGGTATAGCGCAGCCATACGGCGCTCCCAGACAAAGTTTTAGCACTTTTAAGTGTAAAACCCACAGGCGTGTCTGTACTGAGACCGTCTTTTACCTGAAAAAGCGTTTGTGTTTCCGTGGAGCCGTCCGCACAGGGCGCAATCACCACGCTAACCTCATCACACATTCCCGCCTGAATAAACGACCAGTTCAGCACACCGCCACCGCCCAGCATCAGCGTTTCAATTCCAAATAGCTTTTTCAGCTTGGAAAGCGCTATGCCTAAGTCCAGAGTTTCTGTTCCGGCTATGATATAAGAAATTCCCAGCCTGCGTAAAAACGCTTTGTATGCGTTGGATGCCTTTTCGGTCAGCACTTCCAGCACATGAGCGGTTGTGTCCACATAGGTCAGTGTTTTGCTTTCCCATCCAAGTTTGCCGGAGGGATCAATGGAAACGTAATACATAGCTGCTTTTTCCGCTACAAAGTCACCCTCTGGTACAAGCTCTGCCCCTTCATCCAGTGCAGGCTTCCGGTACAGGGTAAAATTGTCATCGGTAGTTACTCTGCCTGACAGCCAGCCCTGATGGTGATACTCCGGCTTTTTGCCAAAGGCAATGTTATAAAAAGCATCTCCGGCCGGCTCGCTTTCCGGCGCTTCCATGTAGTTTCCCATAATTTTTCCATCCAGCGAAGTCATCATATGGCAAAAAATATAAGGTCTGTCCATAACTCAAGCCTCCTTAATCTGTTTCAGCCAGCGGTCGATTCCCGTCATCGGCATCTGCATCTGATTTCCCTCAAACAAGATATTCAACCCCTTTTTAACCGTAGCGCCTGCACAGGCTTTCTCTATATCCTGAAAAGTATGACCAATCCAGCCGCCGTTGGTCGCAAAGGGATATATAATCTTACCATTCCAGTCTTGCGCGGAAAGTGCTGTCTTTACAGCCGGAGCAAACGTATACCACCAGACCGGCGTACCCAAAATCACAACATCATAATTTCTAAGATCTCTTTCTATCGGTCGAATTGGTGGCTCAAAACCGGCGTTTACTTCCTGCTGCCCTTGATTTACCACCGAATCATAGCTTCCGGTATAAGCAGTCACCGTTTGGATTTCGGCCGTGTCACATTCCAGCATCTCCTTCATGTGCTGGGCAACTCTGTGGGTGTTTCCACCATAGGAATAATAAAGCAACAATGTTTTCATATTCTTCTCCTTTAACGGCAGGACTTTTCATAGATGGCCGCGCATTCCTCATCGGTCAGCGGCACACGGTCACAGGCGAACAGACCGCCCATGGTAGCGCAGGCATTCTTCGCCAGCGTCATACATTCATCCTTATGAATCCCGTAATCACTCATCTTCAGACTATCCACACCGCAATCCTTTTGCAACTGATCCAACGCACAAATAAAATCCATCGGTTCTTTGGCATCCGCCATGCCCAGCATCTTCGCCAGCTCCACAAACCTTTTATCGCAGGCGTGTTGATTGATAAAATGTGTGAAATATTCTTTGGAAATCATAATCAGCCCAGCACCGTGGGGCAGATTGGGATGGTAGGCGCTCATGGCGTGTTCCATGGCGTGTTCACTGGTACAGGAACCCGTCACCATCGACCAACCGGACAGGGTATTTGCGAACGCCATGTTTTCCCGCGCCTCTAAATCGTTGCCGTTTTGCACGGCGCGGGGCAGAAATTGTCCTACCCGCGTTATGGATGCGGTCTGTACCATATCGCTCATGGGGTTTGCGAATGCGGAAATATAGCCCTCTACTGCATGGAATAACGTGTCAAAACCCTGATATGCCGTAAACTTCGGCGGCACGGTGGTCATCAGCTCCGCGTCCACTACCGCCAGCACTGGAAACAGACTGTCCATGCCGCCGCAGCCGATTTTTTCCTTCGTTTCTGGATTTGTGACTACGCCCCACTGGTCTACCTCGGAGCCAGTTCCCGCTGTGGTTGTTATGGCAATAACTGGAAGCGGCGCGTTTGTCAATGGCTGGTTTTTCCCGGTGGCTCCGGCCACATAATCCCATAGTTTTCCGGGCTGAGGTGCATACATGGCCATTACTTTGGCGGCATCCATGACGCTGCCGCCGCCAAGGGCAACCACAAAATCACAGGCGTTTGCCCGTGCAAATGCCGCACCTTCCTCCACCACTGATTTAAGCGGATTCGCGCCAACCTTGTCAAACAGCGCCATTTCCACGCCCGCCAGACGAAGTTGTTCCTCCGTGCGGGCAAGCGCGCCGTTTGCACGGGTGGAATTTCCGTTTGAAATGACAAGCATCGCCTTTTTTCCCGGCATGGCTTGCGTGTGCAGATCATTTAAGCGCCCAGCTCCAAACAGGACACGGGTTGGAATGTACACATTAAAATTCACTTTCTTTTCCTCCATATTGACTTTCCTTATTGTAGATGTTATTCTTTTCTTGTAAGTTCAATTAAACTATACAACTTAAAGTTAGGTTTAAGTCAATACCTAAATAGAAAATAATTTCAGAATGGAGAGACTATGTTTTATACCGTAGGAGAAATGGCTGACAAACTGAATGTAGCTCCGTCCACCCTGCGCTACTATGACAAGGAGGGGCTTCTGCCCTTTGTGGAGCGATCCAGTGGGGGCATTCGGATGTTCAAAGAGGAGGATTTCCAGTGGCTGTCCATCATTGAATGTCTGAAAAAAACGGGGCTTCCCATCAAAGAAATTAAGACCTTTATTGACTGGTGCATGGAGGGTGACGGCACTATCGCACAGAGGCTGGAGTTGATGCAAAAGCAACGGGAAACCGTAAAAAAACAGATTGCCCAGATGCAGGAAACCCTTGCTGTTCTGGATTATAAATGCTGGTACTATGAGACGGCAAAAGAGGCTGGCACCTGCGCGATTCACGATACCCTGTCAGAAGAAGATATTCCTGCCGAATTTAGAACAGTAAAGAGAAAATCAATAACCTTAGACTAAAAATCGAATCTTTTACTTACTTTTACGCCTTTCTAAACCGTTAGATTGAGTAGTTCAAGGGGCAAAAAACATTCACAAATTATGTCTCCTGACATTCGCTGTCACAGCTTGACAGAAGCACGCGGACCTGTTATTCTGAAACCACGGCAGAAAAGGCCCCACCACAAGAAGTTTAACGAATAGAAGCAAAGCCTGACACACCCGGCGCATTAAGCGTCTGGTCTGTCAGGCTTTTTATTTTGTCCGGAAAGGAGGAACGACAGGGATGCTTTATGACGTGAGCGAAGTGACCGTCTGCCGCTTGCGGCAGGGAAAACTTAACAACAAACCGCAAGGTTTGAAGTTAAGGCAGGAATAGGGGAATGTCATTCCCCACCAAAACGACTTGCAGGCAAAGCCTGCAACGGAAATCAGAGGAGTTTCACGGAACCTTTTATCGCCGGTATGATCCGGCAGGAGTTTACGTCGGTCTATCACATCGAGGACATTCGCGCGGCAGTCAATCAGACATTCGAGGAGCATATGCCGAAAATCAACAGAAATTTGCTAAAAAGTGGAAAGGTGTCCGCCGCCGGATACTTCCTACTGATCAAGGTGCTGATGGAAATGGGCGGCCTTGACAGCCTTGCGGATTTTGTCCGCATGGCGGAGCAGGCGGGAACACTGGGAGCCGAATACATGAAGCAGAGCAACAGCACGCTGAACGAGTTTCTCGCGGACGGCGAAACCGTCTGCCGTCTGGCGCATCTGCAAGCGGACAACTAAACGAAGAGGAGGAATTGCATGGACAAATTCGGCCAATCTGAAAGGGTGTTACAAAAGAAGATTGCCGAAGGAAACGAAAAGAAGCGTAAATTTGAAATCGGCGGGGCGACATATTTTGTAACTGCCCATTATAAGGAGCAGGGCGGTATGACCGCCACGGACAAGGTCGCCCGTTTAATAGATAGAGACACAGAGACGGCGTAGAGAGCCAAAAATGTCTGGACGCGCAAAGCGATTCCGGGTAAAATAAGGACATACAATTTACCCGAATCGTTTTGGCTGTACAGAGGAAAGGAGTTTTGTAATGGTACAGTTAAACGGAAAAATCACGGCTCTCTACTGCCGTTTAAGTCAAGAGGACGAATATGCCGGAGAGTCCGGCAGCATCCAGCACCAAAAGCAAATTTTAATGGAATATGCCAATGCCAATGGCTTTCCCAACCCACAGTTTTTTGTGGACGACGGCTATTCCGGAGTCATGTTCGACCGCCCCGGCTACAAAGCCATGATGGAACAGGTGGAAGCGGGAAATGTCTCTACCATCCTTGTGAAAGACCATTCCCGGCTGGGCAGAAACCGCCTTGTGGTGGGTATCCTGTTGGAAGAAACCTTTGCAAGCTACAATGTCCGTTACATCGCCATTAACGACAACGTGGACACGCTGAACGGCGTGGATGACAGTGTGGCCGTCCGCGATCTTTTTAACGAGTGGCACGCCAGAGACACCAGCAAGAAGGTCAAAGCGGTCATCATGGCGGCGGCGCGGCGTGGGGAGCGCATCGGCACAAAGGCGCCTTACGGCTATCGAAAAGACCAGAAAGCCGTAAGCGGATTATTCCCAATGAGGACACCGCGCCTGTGGTGCGGCGGATTTTTGCCCTGTGCTCCAGCGGACTTGGCCCTGACAAAATTGCACGGATACTGAGGACTGACCAAATCCTGACGCCCACTGTTTATGAGTTTCGCACCAACGGTGTCCGCCGTACCAATCTGAATGAGAATAAGCCTTATGATTGGTGCGGCTCTACCGTGGCAGATATTTTGGAACGGGAGGAGTACATCGGCAACACCATCAACTGCCGCAGTTACAGTCCATCCTTCAAGAGCAAGAAAAGCAAGCGGAATCCACCGGAAAATCAGCTCCGCTTTGAGCATACCCACGAGCCGCTGATCGACATGGAAACATGGGAGATTGTGCAGAAGGTACGGGCGGGCAAACGCCGTCCCAATAAAATGGGTGAGATGGATCTGCTGTCCGGTATGGTCTACTGTGCAGACTGCGGAAAACGGCACTACTTCTGCCGGTGCGGAAGCTGGAACGAAATCCAGTATACATATACCTGCGGCACTTACCACGGACATAAAGAGGACTGTACCCCGCATACCGTCAAGGTCATGGCACTGCACGAAATTGTGCTGGCGGAGATTCAGCGGGTTACGCAGGAAGCGCGGGAGCACACCGAGGAATTCCTCCGGCGGGCGATGGACAAGCACAGCAGCCAGCTCAAAAAGGAATTGTCCGCCAAGACCAAGGAATTGGACAGGGTGCAGAAACGGCTTGCGGATTTGGAAAAGCTGTTCCGCGCCGCCTTTGAACAGCTTGCGTTGGCGAACCTATCGGAAACTCAGTTTAAGGCGCTGACGGGCGGTTACGAGGAGGAAAAACAGGAGTTGGCCATCCGCAGCGAAATGCTGGAACAGGAAATCAACGCGGAAAAAGACCGGATGCTGAATGCAGACCGCTTTCTCAGGGTGGTACAGCGGTACACGGAGATTCAAGAACTGACGCCAGAAATCGTGCGGGAGTTCATTGAGAAAATCGTGGTGCATGAACGGAGCGAGCCGTGGAAAAAGAAGAACTACACCCAGCAGATTGACGTGTACTTCAATTTTGTAGGGCAGGTCTAAAACAGAAAAGCCACAGGATACGAACTATCCTGTGGCATATCTTAAAAGTAGAAAACATCCTTGTCAGGCGGAGACGAATTCCGGCTGGTTTTTGACTGTCTGGCTATATGCTATACATCTGAGGGATTACTGTAATAACTGAAGAACTCCCTGTGGAATCTGATTCGCCTGTGCGAGCATAGCCTGAGAAGCCTGAACGAGGATGTTATTCTTCGTGTAAGCCATCATCTCATTTGCCATGTCAACGTCACGGATACGGCTTTCAGCAGCCGTCATGTTCTCTGTCGTTACACTTAAGTTATTGATCGTGTGCTCCAGACGGTTCTGGATAGCACCAAGGTCGCCTCGTGTAGAGGATACAGAGTTGATTGCATTTCTGATAACATCAACTGCGGATTTAGCACCTTCCTGTGTAGATATATCAATGCCGCTTAATCCGAGAGCGCTTGTGCTCATGTCTCCGATGGATACGGTAAGCTGATTGAAGCTTTCAGCCGTGTCACCAATCTGGAGTGTCAGGCCGTTTCCAGACTTTCCTGCTGTAGCACCAGGCTTCAAGTCTATGTTCGTGCCACCGTTTGCCACAGCGCCTATGCCAGTCTTGTTGTTAAGCATTGTTATCATGTCTGTTACTTCAACTGCAGTCGGGTTTGCACCGGCAGTTTTAATATAATTGACATCGGATGCCAGTTTCTTGGCTCCGTCTTCTGTTGCAAAAGCAAACTTCTGTCCATTAATTTCAAATATATGGTCCTCAGCATTCCCTGTACCATCATAAGCTTTAAGACCAGCAGCACCTGTAGTCAGACGATAGTATGCATCAGTCCCGGCAGTAGTCGCAACACTGGTTCCATCAACAGCACCTGTTACAGAAGCACCAGTATCATCTTTGATATCTGCTTTGAAAATGTCAAGCTTATTCGATGCGCCGCTGTCTTTTGCAGTTATCGTAACTGTACCGTTAGTTACGTCAACTGTAAAGTCAGAGCCAAAAGCTTCCTCTAAAGCACTTTTAAGGACATTATCATTACCACCAGCCGTGTTACCGGCAGCAGTAAATTGGATAGTTTTAGACTGCAGGTTGCCATTGGCATCGCTAAATTTCAAATCCATCGTATAATCGTTATTAGCTGTAAGTTTCGTGCTGTCTATGTCGAATGTTGATGACGTAGCGGTGGATGGCTGTAATGCCAGCACGCCTGGATTTGAATTTAATCCGGCAAACTTTACATCGACTGCAACAGATGCACCGGATGTACTTCCGAGTGAGCCGTCTAACAGGTTGATGCCGTTGAAGTTCGTTCCTTCTGAGATCCTGTCAATCTCGTCTTTCAGGGACTGGATTTCCTTCTGCAGATTCGCGCGGTCAGTTTTGTTATCATACGTACCGTTCGCAGACTGGTCGGCCAGCTCTACCATACGGTTCAGCATGGAGTGGACTTCCGTCAGAGCACCTTCTGCCGTCTGTACTAAGGAGATGCCGTCCTGTGCATTCTTCTGTGCCGTCTCAAGTCCCGTAATCTGCGCCCTCATCTTCTCAGAGATGGCAAGCCCGGCAGCATCGTCGCCTGCACGGTTGATGCGGTAGCCGGATGACAGCTTCTCCAGGTTCTTGGATACTGCACTGTTGTTGTTCGTCAGGTTGCGGTAAGAGTTCAATGCCGCGATATTATGTTGGATTCTCATATGATTTCCTCCTTGAAATTATTCCAGGGGGCTTCCCTGCCCCGCTGAGGGTATTCCCTCCCGGTTTTTAATCATAGGGAAGGAATGATTAAAAGTTACCGGCGGATTTTAATCCGCCATTGTGTTACTTGACGCGTCAAACATTGATAAACAAGGCTTTAAGCA
>NZ_KQ236744.1:185645-191261 GCF_001185345.1 Dorea sp. D27
ACGTACCGTTCGCAGACTGGTCGGCCAGCTCTACCATACGGTTCAGCATGGAGTGGACTTCCGTCAGAGCACCTTCTGCCGTCTGTACTAAGGAGATGCCGTCCTGTGCATTCTTCTGTGCCGTCTCAAGTCCCGTAATCTGCGCCCTCATCTTCTCAGAGATGGCAAGCCCGGCAGCATCGTCGCCTGCACGGTTGATGCGGTAGCCGGATGACAGCTTCTCCAGGTTCTTGGATACTGCACTGTTGTTGTTCGTCAGGTTGCGGTAAGAGTTCAATGCCGCGATATTATGTTGGATTCTCATATGATTTCCTCCTTGAAATTATTCCAGGGGGCTTCCCTGCCCCGCTGAGGGTATTCCCTCCCGGTTTTTAATCATAGGGAAGGAATGATTAAAAGTTACCGGCGGATTTTAATCCGCCATTGTGTTACTTGACGCGTCAAACATTGATAAACAAGGCTTTAAGCAGCTTTGCTTTAAGCAACTTATTTATTGTGTTCACTTAGAATATCGTCATATTGCCGATTAAAATAAGGGAAAAAAAGTAAAAAGATAATAACTTTTTTGATTTTTCCCAGTAAAATGGGGCTTTAGAGCTGATTTGTTATTTAGTACCCAGATAGTACTGCTTATATTTCCAAAAAAATAGATTAAATCCGGAGTTGAAGGAAGGAATCCAAAAACAATATTTTAGTTTGCAGTACTAAAACAGTACTTTTTCTGATAATTTTTGGCCGTAATACGGTACAATTTATTTTAAAACATAACTCAAGGAGGTCGAATTCAATGCCAACATATTACAATGAAAACACACAAACATGGTACTGTAAATTTTATTACCGGGATTTTATGGGAAAGAACCATCAGAAGAAGAAAGGAGGCTTTCGGTTCCAAAAAGATGCACGTGAATGGGAAAAGTCATTTATACGTCAGCATGAAGGTGGTCCTGATATGACTTTTTCCGAATTATACGAAATGTATGAAATGGATATGCAGAATCGGTTGAGGTATTCCACCATGTTTACCAAAAAGCATTTGGTAAACACGAAATTACTACCCTATCTTGGGGAAATCCCTGTTAATAAAATTCAGCCCTGCACAATCCGTGAATGGCAAAATCTGATGAGGGCATATAAAGATCAGAATGGAAAAGGGTATTCGGAGACATATTTAAAGTCGATGAATAACCAGCTTTCTGCTATCTTAAACTATGCAGTACGCTATTATCACCTGACCGCGAACCCATGTCATGCTGCAGGAAGCATGGGTAAAAAGCAAGTATCTCACAGCCTTTTCTGGAGCCCAGATGAATTCCACATTTTTTTAAAATATTTTCCTAATGATTCGGGGAGATGGCTTGTGTTTTCCATTCTATACTATACAGGTATACGCATAGGTGAACTTCTCGCTCTCACTAACGACGATTTTCATCCGGACAAAGGGATTCTTACCATTAATAAAACATACCGCCGTATAGATAAGAAAGATTACATAGCGCCGCCGAAAACGCCGAAAAGTATGCGTGTAGTGGCATTGCCACCCTTTTTAAACAGTAAATTAAAAAGTTATACTGAGAAAAAGGTAAAGTATGCTTCTAAGCGTATATTTACTTACAGTAAATATTATATCACAAAATACATGCAGGAAGCCTGTAAGGCGACAGGCGTCTCAAAAATACGTATCCATGATTTGCGGCACAGCCATGCCAGCCTGCTTATCGAGCATGGATTCAGCCCATTGCTGATTGCAGAAAGATTAGGCCATGAAAATATAGAAACGACACTAAATACATATGGGCATCTATATCCTCATAAACAGTCAGAACTGGCTGCAAACTTACAGACCTTATATCTTGCCTACGATAAACAAGGCAGATAGTTTTTTGCTATCCTCCTTATCATTCCTTCCCTATGATTAGAGAATCATACGTGGAAAGGCTGACTTCGAAGGGGCAGGGACGCCCCCGAAAGTAATTCAAGGAGGAAATCATATGAGAATCCAACACAATATCGCGGCATTGAACTCTTACCGCAACCTGACGAACAACAACAGTGCAGTATCCAAGAACCTGGAGAAGCTGTCATCCGGCTACCGCATCAACCGTGCAGGCGACGATGCTGCCGGGCTTGCCATCTCTGAGAAGATGAGGGCGCAGATTACGGGACTTGAGACGGCACAGAAGAATGCACAGGACGGCATCTCCTTAGTACAGACGGCAGAAGGTGCTCTGACGGAAGTCCACTCCATGCTGAACCGTATGGTAGAGCTGGCCGACCAGTCTGCGAACGGTACGTATGACAATGCAACGGACCGCGCGAACCTGCAAAAGGAAGTTCAATCCCTGAAAGACGAGATTGACAGAATTGCAGAAGGAACAAACTTCAATGGCATCAACCTGCTGGATGGTTCTTTGGCAGGAGGGGCGAGCTCTTCTACAGGAAGCGTCACAATCGGAAGGAATATTTCTGATTTTACAGCAGCTAAAGCAACTGGCGCAACTGGTTCAGGTAAGGCGGACTTAAGCGGTGGTAATATTGTTGCAGGAACCGACAGTTTTGATATCGATGGACAGACGTTAACGATTGACTGGACAAAAGGCGATGCAAAAAAACTATTTGACAAGTTTAACGTTGATTTATCAGCTGGAACGGAGGACACATTCAAGGGTCTTGCCGAAGACTTGACTACTTTGCTCAACAACCAGATGAAAGAGCAGGGACTTGCAGGTAGTGTGAAGGTAACAGCAGATGCTGACGGTACCTTTGCTATTGAAAGCGAGAATGAAAGTTCTACTTCCTCTATAGGATGGACTGGTTCTAATAACGCTGTAGCAGATGTAGAAAAATCTTTGGGTACGGTATTGTTCTCAGCGACTGCCGGTAAGGGTGGAGTTACTGAAGCCGGAAAAACATTGGGTACTGCACTTGCAGCTGGTGATGCATTCACCATGACGATAAACGGTACAACTGTAGAGGTATCTCTATCCGCTGCAATTGCAAAGGATAGCGGTTTAGACGCCGTTGCAACCCAACTCCAGACAGATATAAGGACTGCAATTGGTGCTTATAATACAGCCAAAGGTTACGCAGCTGGTGATGCCAACTTCCTGACAGCTAATGACTTTACAGTAAGTGCTGACAAGAGCGGCGGATTGAAAGTAGTATATGGAGGTGACAAAGAAGTCCAGTTCTCCTTTGGAGAATCAGACGCTGGTGCAACAGGAAAACCGGGTAAAACTGCATCAATCCTTGGATTAGCAGGAAGCTCTTCTTCTGTAGGCGGTTCCGGAGGTCTGACGTTACAGATTGGTGATACTGCGGAAGACTTTAACCAGCTTACCGTATCAGTCGGTAATATGAGCTCCAGCTCTCTGGGAATAAGCGGTGTAAATGTTTCAACACAGGCAGGAGCAAAGGCTGCCGTGGATTTGATTAAGAGCGCAATCAACTCTGTATCCTCTACACGTGGTGACCTTGGTGCTATCCAGAACCGTCTGGAGCACACGATCAACAACTTAAGTGTAACGACAGAGAACATGACGGCTGCTGAAAGCCGTATCCGTGACGTAGACATGGCAAATGAAATGATGGCTTACACGAAGAACAACATCCTCGTTCAGGCTTCTCAGGCTATGCTCGCACAGGCGAATCAGATTCCACAGGGAGTTCTTCAGTTATTACAGTAATAAGTCCCCATTTTAAATATATAGCCAGCCGGTTTTTCTCCCGGCTGGCTATTTCGACGTATTTTCATCACTTATAACCAGGATCTGGCATCATCTCATCTAGGGTTACGAGACGTATACCGTTATCATCTGCATGCTGTATGAGACGTTCTGTAAATCCCGCTTTGGAGAACAAATAGTAATACACTTTTCTGCTCTTGTCTGGAAATGCTTCTGATACATACTGCAAATGTTTCAGAGTATCCATATCTACCAGCTCATTTCTATACTTACATTCACCTAGAATGACGCTTTTATTATCAGGGGATAAGACTACAATATCTATCTGCACCTGCTTCTTGTCTACATTATGTGTTCCCCACCACTGTCCGATTTCTCCCATATCGATTGGCAGATATTCATCTCTGAACAGGAGATATTGTTTTGCCATATCTTCAAATACAGACCCCATGTAATGGTTCAGATGATCCTCTATTGCAACGGTAAAGGTTTTCTCTATTCTCCCGGAGACAATCGCACTGACATTAGATGCCACAAATCGATACCAGAAGCGGAACATCTGATCTACAATCCTATAATAAACCTTTTTGCTGCTGCTCTCACCAAGCGGCTTTTCTTTATGAAGGATTCCTAACTCTATCATTTTATTAATATATTTTGAGCATGTGGCAGAGTCCAGCCCTACCTTGGTCGATACCTCATTCATTCGGCTGCTGCCCTCTGCAATAGCGGTAATGATAGCATTGTAGTTCTGTGGCTCTCTTAGTTCCTGCTTCAGAAGATTACCAGGTTCTTCATATAAATAGGCATTGTCGTTAAAGATTTCAGAAAGCATGGCATCACGTACAGAATCGTAGCCTGTCATCAGTTCAACATAGAGAGGAATGCCGCCTGTAACCCCATATATCAGAGCGCGTTCTGGATTATTCATTTCCGGGAACCAGAGGGCCGTCTCATAATAGTTAAATGGTTCTATTTTAAATTGAGCCGTTCTGCGGCCAAACAGTGGACTTTGATACCCTAGGACCTGATGTTCCATGAAGCTCATAGACGAACCGCATAAAATAAGAAACAGCTTCGTCTCTTTATAGTTCGAGTCAATAAAGTTCTGCAGTAAAGAAGAAAAAGACGGTTCTGATTTGGCAAGATAAGGATATTCATCAATTACTACGACCAGCCTCTCGTCTATTGCCATCTGGCCTATCTCTTCAAGCAGGTCCCGGAAGCTATTGTAGGTCATGGAACCTTTGCTGCCTTTTTCAATCGCAGTTATCCTTGAAAATTCCTTAAGATTTTCATAGGAAGGGGTCTCGCTGGAAGCAAAGAAAATTGTTCGTTTCCTCTTGCAGAATTCTTTTATCAAGGTGGTCTTTCCTACACGGCGGCGTCCGTATATTACCGCCATCTCAAATTTATTCCTCCGCCACATTTGTTCCAATTTATCCAATTCCTTTTTTCTTCCTAGAAACATAGCATCCTCCAAAATTAGTGCATCACGTTTCACTGACTTATAATACAGTTTTATTATATTTCTGATTACATGTGTTGTCAAGTCCCCCATTTCATCATTCCTTCCCTATGATTAAAAACCGGGAGGGAATACCCTCAGCGGGGCAGGGAAGCCCCCTGGAATAATTTCAAGGAGGAAATCATATGAGAATCCAACATAATATCGCGGCATTGAACTCTTACCGCAACCTGACGAACAACAACAGTGCAGTATCCAAGAACCTGGAGAAGCTGTCATCCGGCTACCGCATCAACCGTGCAGGCGACGATGCTGCCGGGCTTGCCATCTCTGAGAAGATGAGGGCGCAGATTACGGGACTTGAGACGGCACAGAAGAATGCACAGGACGGCATCTCCTTAGTACAGACGGCAGAAGGTGCTCTGACGGAAGTCCACTCCATGCTGAACCGTATGGTAGAGC
>NZ_KQ236744.1:191556-345902 GCF_001185345.1 Dorea sp. D27
TCACGTTTCACTGACTTATAATACAGTTTTATTATATTTCTGATTACATGTGTTGTCAAGTCCCCCATTTCATCATTCCTTCCCTATGATTAAAAACCGGGAGGGAATACCCTCAGCGGGGCAGGGAAGCCCCCTGGAATAATTTCAAGGAGGAAATCATATGAGAATCCAACATAATATCGCGGCATTGAACTCTTACCGCAACCTGACGAACAACAACAGTGCAGTATCCAAGAACCTGGAGAAGCTGTCATCCGGCTACCGCATCAACCGTGCAGGCGACGATGCTGCCGGGCTTGCCATCTCTGAGAAGATGAGGGCGCAGATTACGGGACTTGAGACGGCACAGAAGAATGCACAGGACGGCATCTCCTTAGTACAGACGGCAGAAGGTGCTCTGACGGAAGTCCACTCCATGCTGAACCGTATGGTAGAGCTGGCCGACCAGTCTGCGAACGGTACGTATGACAATGCGACGGACCGCGCGAACCTTCAGAAGGAGATCCAGTCCCTGAAAGACGAGATTGACAGAATCTCAGAAGGAACGAACTTCAACGGCATCAACCTGCTGGACGGAAGTCTTGGCAGCGGTACGACAGGCGCTAAGATTAGCGTTGTGGCTGGAATAGGAGTAGGTAAATTAGTAAATGCGGTAGACTTCTCTGTATCCGGACTCGAAGCTGGGAAAACGGTCACGATCGCAGCGGCCGCAAAAGGTACTGCTTCTTCTATAACAGCAGATGCTTCCGGCAATATCACGATTACACTGGACGGCGACAAGGCCAAGACATATACGCAGGCAGACATTGATAAGCTGATCAGTGATGCTACGCTTCCTGCGTCCGCTTCCGGACTTAAGATTGAAATCAGCGATGACATCAAGCTTCAGGATGATGGTGCCGGAACAATTGCAGCAGCAACTACGATTGCCGATGCAAAACAGGCTACAGCAACCGGCGGCGGTGTTACGGTAACATCCGGAACAGCCGGAGTTGATAAGAGAACACTTACATTTGCCGCAGCCGGAACTATAGGAGCAACTATAAATGCTGCGAATGGCGATGTCGCATTGAATCTGGATGCATCGAAGGCATACAGTGCAAGTGAAATCAATTCAATGCTCGCAAAGGCCGGTGCGAACATGACAGTGTCTTTCGACGGAACTTTAACTGGAACCGCACTTGCCGGAAAAGGTGGCGGAACGGATACCGACGGTATATACGCACTTGGTGCAGACGGAACTGCCGGAGCCGGACTTGCTGCAGGCGGAGGACTTGAGCTGCAGATTGGTGATACAGCGGAATCCTTTAACCAGCTGACAGTTAAAGTTGGCAATATGAGCTCAGCCGCACTCGGAATTGGTGCCATCGACATCTCTACACAGTCAGGGGCAAAAGCTGCCGTAGACTTGATTAAGGACGCAATCAACCAGGTATCCTCTACACGAGGTGACCTCGGTGCCATCCAGAACCGTCTGGAGCACACGATCAACAACTTAAGTGTAACGACAGAGAACATGACGGCTGCAGAAAGCCGTATCCGCGATGTGGACATGGCAAATGAGATGATGGCTTACACGAAGAACAACATCCTCGTACAGGCTTCTCAGGCTATGCTTGCACAGGCAAACCAGATACCTCAGGGAGTTCTTCAGTTATTACAGTAATAAGTCCCCATTAAACACATATAGCCAGCCGGTGAACAAACCGGCTGGCTATATTGGTATGCCTGCAATATGGAGGGATTTCAGTTTTTGCCATGTTTTACTACCGATGTGTCCTAATGCACCTCAACATGGTCAAACGAACCGATGGCTTTGCAGACGGAGCATACATCGGGGCGATTCGGAAATACTGCACCGCAAAATACACAGCGGTAACCGTACTCCGGCGCAGAAGGCACTTCTTCAGCGGGGGCCGCGGGTTCCTGGTCCGCACTGCTTTCTGATTTCTTAGCCTCTATAAATAATTTCATAAACCGTTCTTCATGTGACTTTTCAATGGATGCCACATGTTCAAACATGACGGCAATGTCCTCAAAACCTTCTTCCCTTGCCTTTTTCGCAAACTCAGGGTACATGGAGTTCCATTCGTCATATTCCCCTTTCATGGCAATTTGTAAATTTGTAAGCACATCAACTGGCTTGCCATAAATCAGCTCGAACCAGAACCGGGCATGTGTCATCTCATTTACCGCCATGGCTTCCAGTTCCTCTGCAATATGTTCGTGACCGTCCCTGCGGGCTGCCTGGGCAAAATAAGTGTATTTGTTCCTGGCCAGAGACTCGCCAGACAATGCTGTTTTCAAGTTTTCGTAAGTCTTGGAATCTTTTAAATCCATTTTAAATCTCCTTTACAACATTCTAATAAAAAGATTTACAGCTTTCTCAAGTAATTGACTAGTATGCGGGCGATATTCTGGCAGGGAGCCTGGGTGATGACCCCGCCGATACGATATGCTACCATAGGCATACCGTATACGACACAGGACTCTCTGTCCTGGCCTATCGTATAGGCACCGGCACGGCGCATGTGCAGTAGGCCGTCCGCACCGTCCTGTCCCATGCCGGTCAGTATGATGCCGACGGCGGAACTTCCGGCTGATACGGCTGTTGAATAAAACAGAACATCGACAGACGGCCGGTGTCCGTTTACTTTTTCTGCCGGAAAACATTTTACGATGTACTGGCTGCCCACCCGTTCCACCTTCGTCTGCAGATCTCCGCCCGGAGAGATAAGAGCCAGCCCGGGTCTTAGCGTATCCCCGTTACGGGCCTCCCGGACCTCCATCTTGCAGAGCCGGTCCAGACGTTCTGCGTACATTTTCGTGAAGCCTTCCGGCATATGCTGGGTGATGATTATGCCGGGAATATCGGCAGGAAGTTCTTTTAAAATCTCTAATGTAGCTTCTGTGCCTCCGGTAGAGGCACCTATGGCAATCACCGTATTATTTGCCCGGAGGGAGAACGGCCTCTGGACGACTTCCTGCGCATGGGCGGACGTGTCTGCCGCAGGCATGCTGGCCGCGGGTGCCGGCGAAGGATGCATAGAGGTGGGCAGCCGTACTTTTGCGCGGGATGAGATAAGAATCTTGGAACAGAGGTTCTGCACAAACGACTGCACGGTATAGCTGCGGCTCATATCGGGTTTTTTGACAAAATCGACCGCTCCATTCGACAAGGCGTCAAAAACATTTACATTCAGTGATGACACGAGAATTACGGGAAGCAGGTATTTAGGCAGCAGCTCCTTCAAGAAGTCTATCCCGTTTATGCCGGGCATCTCTACGTCAAGCGTTATCACATCCGGTTTTAGCGTCGGTATTCTACCCAGCGCATCATAGGGGGTCATGGAGTAGCCCACCACTTCGATGCTGTCGTTGGCCTTTGGCAGCTCCTCGGATAGAAAACGGTCAAACACGAGAGAGTCATCGATTACGAGGACGCGTATTTTAGTATTTAGTGTCATTTTATATCCCCTTCTTAAATCTCAATAACCTGCCGCATATTATTTGCGATATGCGGCAGGTATTACATAATGATAATTGGTATTTGACTTTGGCAGGCTTTCGGAATGGCCGATAAAAAGGTAGCCGCCCGGCACGGTGGCGTTATAAAAACGCTGTACCAGGGCTTCTTTCGTTGGCTGGTCGAAGTATATCATAACATTGCGGCAGAAGATAACGTCAAAATTCAATTTAAACCGGATAGGTTCCATCAGGTTAAAACGCTGGAATATTACATTTGACTTGATGCTTTCTGCTACGGTATAGAATCCCGGGCTTTGAGATTTTCTGAAATATTTTCCTTTCCATCCTGCCGGAAGGTTGCGCAAAGATTCCTCTTCGTACTGCGCGGCGGCGGCAGTGTCGAGCACATTTTGTGAAATGTCGGTGGCTAGTACGCGCGTGTCCCACATGCCGGCCTTTGAGCCAAAATAGTCTTTTAAAATCATGGATAAGGTATAGGGCTCCTGGCCTGAAGAGCAGCCGGCGCTCCATATGCTCAGGACCCGGTTCTTTTTCGTCTGTTCAAGCCATGGAAGGACTGTGCCGCGGAAATAATCAAAATGAGCCTCTTCGCGCATAAAATACGTATAATTGGTTGTCAGCTTATTGAGCATGGTATCTATATCATCCGGGCTCTTTCGAGAGAGAATATGGTCTACGTACTCGCTGAAAGAGGTGAATCCCATAGACATGATCACGTTGGATAACCTGCCTGCAATGAGCTGCTGCTTGTGGTCCAGATTGATGCCGTAATTATTCTTCACAAAGCTTACAAGCCGCTGAAAATCACGTTCCGATAAAGTTAACATATGTAATGCACTCCTTCAAATTACGTCAGATACGCAGTACTGCGTCGCAGTCGAGCAGCAGCACTACTGTCCCGTCATCCAGCGATATCATAGCGTTAGTAAGTTCCTGACGGTTTTCAATCGGAATGGGAGATGCTCCGGCTATATCAATATCCTGAACCTGAAGAACGGAATCCACCACGATACCAATGAGCGTAGAATTGATCTCTAATATGATGATGCATGTGGTAGAAGTATATTCCCGGAACGGCTTGTTCATCCGCAGACGGATGTCCATGACCGGGAGGACCTGCCCCCTCAGGTTGATGATTCCTCTTATATAGTCAGGTACCATGGGAAGAGGACGTATCATGTAATTAGTGATAATCTCTATTACATTCTCTGTACTGACGCCGAAGATGAGTCCGTCAGACATAAAAGTGAGGAAACGTTCCGTAGTTTCAGATCCGAGGATATCTTCTGTTGTTTCGTCATGAATCATTGAGTCTGGCATATATTCTAACCTCCTTATTCCAGTTAAAACATTTCCTGTGCAGCGGTATATACGCTGGCAACATCAAGGATGATGCTGATATTGCCGTCGCCGAGGATGGTGCATCCGCTGATGCCGGAATGTTTGATGTTAAAGTTGTTCAGGTATGACGGGAGCGGCTTTACAACTACCTGCTGCTCGCCGAGAAGCTGGTCCACAAACATACAGTATGATTTATCGCTTGCTTCTACCCAGATTAATATGCCGTCTTCAATATCCGAATATCCTTCTGTCATATTGAACAGATTGTGGATACGCACGATAGGGAAGAACTCATCCATACACTTGATCATCTCGTGTCCGGCGGCATCCAGGATGATATCCTTCTGTTCTGCCTTGAAAGACTGGCGGATATTGGCAATCGGTATGGTAAATACGTTCTTTCCGATAGAGATTTCCATTCCGTCTACGATGGCAAGCGTGAGCGGAATCTTGAGCGTCGTGCAGCTCCCCTGTCCCTTTTCGCTTGTTATCGTGACAGTCCCTCCGATGGCTTCCACATTTTTCTTGACGACATCAAGCCCCACGCCACGGCCGGAATATTCCGTTACTTCCTGATTTGTAGAAAAGCCGGGGAGCATGAGGAGGGATAAGATTTCCTTACGGGAGTATTCCTCTTCCGGTTTGACAAGGATGCCGTTCCTTGCGGCCTTTGCCAGAATCGCATCGGTATCCATGCCCTGCCCGTCGTCTTCCACCGTTATGATTACTTCACTGCCCGTATGTCTGGCGGACAGCTTAATCTCACCCTGGGGTGGCTTTCCGGCAGCGATACGGTCCTGTACATCTTCTTCGATTCCATGATCCATGGCATTGCGGACGATGTGCATTATCGGGTCACCGATGCTGTCCACGATAGTCTTGTCAACCTCGGTGTCCTCGCCGACAATAGTCAGCCGGACGTCCTTATTCAGGGTCTTCTTCATATCCCGCACAATGCGGTTCATCTTCTGGAATACACCGGAGACGGACACCATACGCAGAGACATGGCAATGTCCTGCAGGTCATCGGTCAGCTTGCGCAGCTGGCGCGCCGACTTCAGAAAACTGTCGAGCTTGACATTCTGCAGTTCCGGTGAGGCAGTGACCATGGATTCCGTTATTACAATTTCCCCGACGATTGCCATCAGCTGGTCAAGTTTGCTTAAATTGACGCTGATCAGGCTCTGTTTGGCATGGCCGGCGGCAGTTGGCTGCTTGGCAGCGGGAGCTGGGGCGGCTGTGCCTTCATCGGAAGAAACCTTCTGTTCTTTCACGGGAGCTTCCTCTTTCTGGCTGCTGCAAGGACGCTCGATTACTTCATAAGAGCGGATGTTGCTCGTCGTGTTCAGTATCTTGACAGCGGATTCCGCTTCCTTATCTGACTTAAATGCGAGATAGAAGCCTTGTTCTGCTATTATCTCGCTCGTATCAGAATTGGTCTCCACATCCTCGGGAATAAAGGAAAATTCCAGACCGGCGTCCTTCAATGCCGTGATGAGCATAAAGGAGCGCAGATTCTCCATCCCGCAGTCTTCTTCAAAAAAGACGTGCACGATGAACGGAGCGTCCATATCCGGAAGATTCTGCGGGGGTTCAGCTATGCTGCCGGTCTGCGCCGTCTCGGACGGAGCTGCGGCCGCATCGTCGGAATCTTTTGCACGAAGCTCGTTTAAAAAACTATTAATCTCATTGACAAAACTGTCGATATTCATACTGAGCGGCTCGTTGTTTTCTACTTTTTCAACGTCTGCCCTCAGCCGGTCGGTTGACTTGAACATCAGATTGAACAGTTCACTTTTCTGTTCCTCTGTCAGGGAGCTTGTTCCATTTTCACGGATAAAGAAGAACAGGTCCTCGATATGGTGTGCTACCTCCATCAAAGGCTGGAATTCCAACATTGCAGAAGAGCCTTTGATCGTGTGCATGCTGCGGAAAATCTCGTTAACATCATCGGATGTGAATTCGCCTGCCTTTTCCGCGTTGATGAGCAGTTCATCCAGCTGCTCCAAAAGAGAATTGGTCTCAAACAGATAAGTCTCAAGCAGGCTGTCAGTCATATTGTCCATAATCTTTGTGCACCACCTTAATTTTTAATTTATATTTAATAACATTGCAAACCGTGAGGATGTTGTGTTAATGTACTCATATAGTTTATATATCGGCTGAAAATGTCAAAAGATAATTACAGTAGGTGAAAAAATGTCAAATATTTTAAAAGTAACGACTCCAGTGGCGGGATATGAAAATGCAAATTCCGTGAGGACAAATCCGGTCAGAAATACAGATCCGGCCATACAGGGGCAGGTCAATCCCGAGAAGGTCGTAAAGCCGGATGCACGGAGTGACTCGGCGTCCCAGGAGCAAAATGTAGGACTGAAGTTCCAGTATGAATCAAATTATGATAACTTCATACAGCAGATGCGTGAGATGCCCGCTATGGCAGAAGAATTCTCCAAAATATTTTTCGAGAGATTTTCTACATTGGCAGAGGCCGGGCTCAGTGACGGCTATGCACAGCAGATTGCGGAGTTCTTTGCCATGGTGGATGTGGATCCGCAGGAACTGCTTGCTTTCGTGAAAAGCCAGGGCAATGCGACGATCCGGTTTACCGGGGCGTTTTTCTCTCTGCTCAGGCAGGTGATGGAGCAGACGAATTCTGTAGAGCTTAAAAGCATGCTGCTTGACTTCGTAAGGCGATATACGGATATGGCAGAGAGCCCGCATATTATGCAGAGCATCGGACGTCTTATGGAATCACTGGAAGGGAAGATGTTCCAGGACGCGGGAGCACAGCTTAAGGCGATGGCAGGGGAGCTCAGCTACGATGCCGCGGCGGGAAGCGCGGAGATGGAGGAGAACGCCGCGCTTCTGAAGGAGAAGATATTGCCCTATCTCAACCGATACATATCAGGTACACATGACAGGGGGGAGCTGCGGGATATGACGGCCCGCCTGGCGGCCTGGACAGCCAGATGTGAGAACAGTTCTGCAGCCAGGCTAATGGAGGCGTTCGGTGAATTGATGAAATACCAGGGGATGCAGAAGTATTTTCAGGGGCTCGACCCCGCGATGCTGATGCAGGTGCTTGGAAATACTGAATTTGAAAAGGCCGTGCGGCAGCAGAAGTGGATGAAAAAGCTGGCCGGTCTGATAGACGCAGGTGTCGCAGGAGCTGCCGGGAATGAAAACAAAGCGGTCTTCAAGAATCTCATGCAGGCCATACTGCTGAATGAAAGTGTCTATATGCCGGTTCTGCACATGATGATACCCCTTCAGATGAATGGCCAGCTTATGTTTGCAGAGATGTGGATTGATCCTGACGCCGAAGGCGGCGGGAAGGGGGATGCAGATTCCCGGACACGGACCGTGCAGGGGCTGGTGAAGTTTGACATACAGGATGTTGGATTCTTCGACCTTTATTTTATCTATAAGGACGGGAGCATCCGTCTCCAGATGAGCTGTCCGGATGTGCTGGATGGAAATCTTGAGACGATACGCCGTGACATCACAGATATACTTGCGGACAATGACATAAGGGCCGAGGAGCTGTTTGTCGACTCGGGACAGAAATCCATACCGGTTTCAGAGGCGTTCCCCAAAATATTCGAAAGGAAGAATTCAATCAATGTCAGAATTTAATGAATTGCTTAACAAGAAGGCGGTTGCCCTGACGTATGACGAAGACAGGCAGGCGGCTCCGGTAATCGTGGCGTCGGGGATGGGATATCTAGCGGAAAAGATTGTAGAGACAGCAGAAAAGAGCGGAGTGCCGGTATATGAGGACAATTCCCTTGCAACACTTCTGACCCAGCTTGAGCTCGGGACAGAGATACCGGAAGAGCTGTATAAAGCAATTGTCGACATATATATCTATTTTCTGAATTATAAGACCAAGGAAGATGAAAAGACTGCTGAAATAACAGACGGACCGGCGGAGGAGCAGGATCCGGTGCCGGAACCGCCGGAGGAAGGACAACAGTAGTATCAGAATTTTTTACTTTTGGAATCCTGCTGGAACACAAAGCTTCTGACGGCAGCTTCCTCATAGGATGTCATATGAATAAAACGGCATCCGTAACCGAAGGCGTCTGAATCCGGCATGAAGGGCTCGGCTCCAGGTATCTGTCCCGGACTGTGGACGCGCAGCACCTCGGCGGTCAACAGCAGATTCTTCTGGCCGGCCTTGAAAGAGAACTGGAATACCTGGCCGATGGGGAGACTATTGGAGCAGATGATGAAGACACCGCCCGCACTGATATCCCGCACGGTTCCTTCCGTCCTGCAAGAGTCGTCCCCGCCGTCGGAAAAGGACAGAAGGGTGGGAATATTGACCCGGACTTTCAAGTCATTTCTACGTTGGAGGGAAGTGACTACCTCCCCGAAGGTGCAGACGGCGCTGCTGTTCCACACCCCGGGGGACACGGCGTATTCTTTGTAGCAGGAGAGCCGGCAGTAACATGATATGAGGCCTTTCTTGTTATCATAAAAGGTGGCGAGGACTTCGGAACGCAGATAATCCGCGCCCGGCTCATCAAAAGTGAAAAGTGCCGTGCCGTCTGTGATACGTGAGACGTGCGCGTCACAGAGGTAATCCTTATCTACGGTATATATGCTTGCTTTGTGGCAGTCTTTCAGAAACATGGCTACGTCCTCTCTGCTTTGACAATTTCATAAATCTGTATTAGTATAAAAATCATTATACGTACGGTTATAAAAAATAACAAGAAGATTTTTCAAATGGCAGAGGCATATAAAGAAAAGAGGAAAAAAAGATGGCATATTTTAATCCTTACAATTTGAATACGGTACTTTCTACGCTGGGAGTACAAGGCGGCCTGTATTACGGCCAGAGACGAGCAGCGGACAGCAGCGAAAGCACGGGAGTGGAATTTTCGCGGATATTGGCCGCCAGAGCGGGGAAAAGCAGTGCGAATTCTGCATTTTCCGGTATTCCGTCGTCCATGGACGCTATATTTGAAGAGGCGGCGTCTAAGTATGGAGTAGATGCGAACCTGCTGAAAGCCATCGGCAAAGCGGAGTCTGCATTTGACCCCTCGGCGGTATCCCAGGCGGGGGCAGTAGGGGTCATGCAGCTCATGCCGGCGACAGCCAGGTCGCTCGGGGTAACGGATCCGTATAACGCAAGAGAGAATATCATGGGAGGGGCTTCTTACATTGCCGGCCTATTGAAAAAATACGGAGGTGACGTAAAGCTTGCCCTTGCAGCGTACAATGCGGGAAGCGGCAATGTGGACAAATACGGCGGGATACCGCCGTTTAAAGAGACCCAGGCCTATGTCAGGAAGGTTATGGAATATGCAGGAGAAAATATAACGGTTCATGGATCCGCAGCCAGCAAGACGGGACAGGGATATGAGACGGAAGCGTCTACGCCGGCACAGATCAACACGGAATATCTGTCAAATCTAGTGGAGCTGATGCGGATACAGATGGAGATGAAATTCACGTCCGTCCTTTCTGAACCCGAAGTCTAGCAGACAGGTTGCACAAGGGAAGGACAATATGGCAGTGTAGGAAGAAACAGGCACGGGGATGTTATGAGAGATAACATCCCCGTGCCTGTTTCCGGCTCTTCTTAAGCCCATGTAAAGCTTTAATATTTGTCATTCGAGATGGACACCGGCTGTGTATAGCTCGAATAAGAGCTTTCCGCGGCGTAGGACGCCGGCCCTGACGCATTGTCTTTGCCCCGAATCTTGAATGTACTCATGAGATCTTTTAAAAGCCTTGCCTGACCGGACAGCTCTTCGCTGGCGGCAGCACTTTCCTCAGCTGTTGCGGAGTTCGTCTGAACTACGCTTGAAATCTGGTCTATACCCTGAGTTACCTGGGCAACAGAATCTGCCTGTGTTCTGGAGGCCTCAGAGATGGAATTGATCAGACTGACAACATCCTGTGCGTTTGTAACTACCTTGCTCATGGCTTCTGCAGTCGTGTTGGCGATTTGTGTGCCATTTTCTACTGCAGATATGGCATTTTCAATCAAGGCAGTCGTGTTCTGTGCTGCATCCTGGCTTTTCCCGGCAAGGTTACGGACCTCATCCGCGACTACCGCAAAGCCTTTGCCGGCCGATCCTGCGCGTGCGGCTTCAACAGCAGCATTCAGCGCAAGGATATTTGTCTGGAACGCGATATCTTCTATCGTCTTGATAATCTTTCCAATCTGACTGGAAGCTTCCCCGATAGCGGCCATGGCCTCTGTCATCTCGCCCATATGCTGGTTACTTTCGTTGATTTCAGCACCAACATGGCTGGACAGCTCATTGGCATTTTGTGCATTTTCTGCATTAGCCGTAATCTGCGTGGAGATATCGTTGATGGTTGCCGCCAGTTCCTGTACAGAACTTGCCTGTTCGGTAGCTCCCTGGGAGAGTGACTGCGCACCGCTGGATACTTGGTCGGCACCTGCATCTACCTGAACGGAAGCCTCTGTTATCTGTTCCATCGTATCGTTGAGACGGAAACAGATTCCCCGGATCGCCTCCAGAAGTGGGGCAAAATCTCCTATGTACAGATTCGTGCATGAAGAAGACACTGTAAAATCTCCGTTGCTCATACCTCCGAGAAGCTGCTCCTCATCTTTGATAATCTGGTATAGTGCAGATACGATAATCTTGGAGCACTCAACCATCTCATTGACTTCGCTTGTGCCGCTGACATCCGGCACCGGCGTGGTGAGGTCGCCCTGGGACAGCAGTTTTAGGCGTGCCGCACATTGCTGGATAGGAATGGCAATCTGTTTTCTCAGCTTTGCCGCTATTATGACGATTACGACAACGGCTGCAAGGATGATAGCTACCGCGGCTACCATTGCCGCCATTGAGGCAGCAGACAATCTGTCGATTACCTGATTGCCGTTTGTGACTTTTGACTCCATAAGTTCTTTCATATCGTTCATGACTGCATCGTATAGAGGGTCGTTTTCTGCAACTACCTTTTCGGCAAGTATGCTTATCTCATCACCCGTGGCGGAAGACGCTTCATCTGCCAGTGATAGCAGATGCTCTTTGTAAGAGTTAAAGTCTGTCTCGTAGTTTTCCGCGGCCTTTTTACCTTCCTCTGTCCGAAGGGTCGGCATGACCGGATCCATATAGCTTTCCACGGCTGCCAGAGAATCATTTAATAATGACTGCGCCTCGGAAATCTGCTGTTGGCCGCTCTGTGCGAGCATCGTATACAAAGCCTGCTGCGATTCCGCAACTTCTTTCATGGCTTCTCCGACGTCTCCCTGTGCAAACCCATAGTTTTTCATCGCTTCGGTATACTGCGAGTTCATGACTTTGGTTACGACAATCCCAAGGATGCCTGACAAACTGGCGATTATAGTGACGATAGCAAAAGCTGTCACTAGCTTCCCCCTGATTGTTTTCGTATTTTTTTGGAATGATTTTTCCAATTCTGATACACCACCTTTTCCCTTTTCTTTCGTAAATTTTACAACCATATCTTATGAAGATAAATCACTCTTACTATATATCGACATAAAGTTAGTAATTCATAAGTGCCACAGGGGCGCTTTTTATTCATAAAAATTTTATAACTTGAGTAAAATTGTACAGATTATGAGGCTAAAAAGGGGGGTGAAATTTATGGAATATATGGAAATATTTGTAGACTTTTAATTCCACAGAAAAAGTTCTGAAAATGTCGATTTATAATTCAGATACTACTTAATAAAAGCACTTATTCAAAATCATAATATCACCCATGGGATTAAAAGTCTACATTTATTGCCACATATCCCCTTTTAAAGTACAGCTGAAGCGGCTTTGCACAACAGCAGGAGGATAAGACATAGAGGCTTGACAAGCAGTGAAAATACGCTTATGGAAAGGATAAAAGAAGTATGACTATCAGTGATAACGAGATATTATCTTTGATTGTAGATGAGGGTAATGATGTCACATATTTATCTGATATAGAGAATTATAAACTGTATTTTGTGAACCGGAAGGGGCTCGAAATCTTAGGTAATCCTGGCGTGGATGAATGGTATGGAAGGCCTTGCTACGAAGTGCTGCAGAACCGGACGGGCCCGTGCCCGTTTTGTACCAACCATCTGCTTAAGGAAGGCTCTTTCTACGAATGGAGCTTTTACAACGAACACATGAAGAGGAACTTTGTGAAGAGGGGGACGATCGTAAGTTTTAACGGAAGAAAGACCCGGATGGAATTTGCCATAGATGTCACGAAGATATGCGATATGGAGAAGATGCTGAAGCAGGAGCTGGCAGTACAGAAGGTTCTCATCGACTGCGCGCTTGCCCTGAACAGGGAGAGCAAAGAAGGAGAAGAATCCATCTACGCCTTTCTGAACATCATACGGGATTACTACGATGCGGACAGAACGTACATTTATGAAATAAATGAAGAAAAACAGGTGTTCAAAAATACATATGAAGTCACACGCAAGGATATAAAGCCGCAGGCAGCCGGTCAGATGGAACTGCCGCTGTCCACGGTAGAGCGCTGGGTGGAAACGTTTAGAAAGGGCCAGATATATTACATATCATCGCTCGCGGAAGTCGAGGATAAGGAATCAGAAGAATACAGAATGCTGGCCGCGAGAAAAATCGAAAGCCTTCTGGCGGCGCCCCTCGTATTGGAAGGAGAAGTAATCGGATACCTTGGAGTTGATAACGCGAAGGAGAATCCGGACGCAGAGGTACTGCTCAGGCTGGCCCCCGAATTCGTCGTCAATGAAATTAAAAAAAGACAGATCTGGCTGGCGGCTAAGAATTCGGGATACATGGATGAGCTCACGGGACTTGGCAACCGGAAAAAATACCGGCATATGATTGAATGGCTGGAGCAGCAGTATCAAGAAGAATTCGGAATTGTTACGGCAGATATCGACAGCCTCAGGAATATCAATAATGCTTATGGATATGCGTGGGGAGACCATATGCTCAAATACGTTGCCCAGACGATGACAAAGTGTTTTGGCGATTATGTGTACCGTATAGGTGATGACGAATTTGTCGCGTTCTGCCTGGATATCGATAAGGATCATTTTGAAGAGGAAGTGAGAGAGCTGCAGAAATCTGCGAAATGGGACGAGCAGCTGCAGATTGCGATCGGTTCAAGCTGGTATGAGGGAGAGTGTGATATAGACTATCAGATAACGGTAGCCAATGAGAAGATGCACATCAATAAGCTGAAGAACTATAAAAGAGGAGGGGGACAGAAAAGCATCCAGAAGTACAGAGGGGTGCTGGCTGACAATCTACAGAGGGAGATTGAGACAGGCCGGTTTGTCGTTTATCTCCAGCCGCAGATTAATCTGAAGAACAATCAGATAGGCGGTGCGGAAGCTCTTATAAGAAGACTCGATGAGAAAGGGAACATCATTTTCCCCAATTCCTTTGTGAGCAGATACGAAGGAGACGAGATTATCAGGTATATAGACTTCTTCGTCTTAGAGAGCGTGTGCGGCATCCTGAAGAAGTGGAAGGACAGAGGCCGCCAGGACGTGGGGATTGCCGTCAATTTTTCACGTGTCACGATGATGGAAGACGAAGTGGTCGAAAAGATGAGGGCGGTGTGCAAAAGATTCGGGGTGGAGCCAGGGCAGATAACGATTGAGGTTACGGAGAGCATCGGCATGCTGGAACGGGATACGCTGAAACAACTGCTGGATGACATACAGAAGTCAGGCTTCCGCATTTCCCTTGACGACTTCGGTTCCCGCTATTCGGATCTGGCGCTGCTGTCGCTGGCGGATTTCAATGAAATCAAGCTTGACAAAAGCCTGATTGACAGGCTCGAAATCGGAGGAAAACCAAGGGTTATCGCAGAGTACGTACTTCAGATGTGTATGGAATTAAAGCTTACCCATTCTGTAGCTGAGGGGATAGAGACGGTCTCCCAGAAGGCGATATTAAAGAATTTCGGGTGTGAGCTTGGGCAGGGATATCTGTTCGACAAGGCCATTCCGGTGAGTGAATTTGAAACTAAATATCTTGGGTTTTAATTTTTTTTATCGACTGATGTCGAATTTAGTCTATTTATGGAGAGTGAGTGTATGAATGGGATAAGCAGCATGTATGGGAACACGATTGGAATGATGGAAAGGTCTCTGGACTTTCTCTGGACAAAACAGGGAGTTACCTCGAACAATATCGCTAATGTAGATACGCCCGGTTACAAATCCAAATATGTCACCTTTGAAGAGACGTTCCAGAGAAGACTTTCCGCCGCGTCCAGAACAGGGGACGGGCGTCAGATGAAGCAGGCCATAGCCGGGGCGTCGACTGTAATCCACGAAACAACAGGGGAGACGGCAAGGCTTGACGGGAATAACGTCAACGCAGATACAGAGATGGTGGAACTTACAAGGACCGCACTTCAGTACCAGTATGGGCTTAATTCTGTAAACAGCGATATTACAAGGCTTAGGACTGCAATAAAGGGCCAGTAGGAGGGAGATTATGATAGAAAGTGGATTTATTACCCCGATTCAGAGGATGGAAACGATTGGGGAGCTGAAAAAAAATCAAAGTGTGGAACAAGAAGGCGGCAGCCTGTTCTCCGATATTTTCAATAATGCGGTTCATGATGTGAAGGAGACCGAGGCGAACCTGGAACAGCAGCAGTATCTTCTGGCGACAGGGCAGATTGACGACGCCCACACTGTCCCCATTGCAGCATCGGAAGCCCAGATGGCGGTTGACATGCTCGTGCAGCTGAGAAATAAAGCATTAGAATCTTATAATGAATTGATGAGAATCAATCTATAAGAAGTATAGGAAAAGGACATAAAGCAGGAACATGGATAAGATAAAGCTGAAGTTGGACAAAATCAAGGAATTCCTTGGAAAGTACAGCAGGAAGACAAAGATACTGGCCGGAGTTGTTACAGTTGCCATAATAGCAGCGGCCGTCATAATTGCACTTGTTCTGAACCATAAAGATTATACGACACTTTTTACCGGAGTGACGGAGGAAGAAGCTACAAAAATCATAGGAAAGCTGCAGGAGTCGGGTGTTGATTTCCAGTACAAGGAGAACGGAGATATCCTGATCGATAAAGACGTGGCAGATAAGACCCGTGCAGAGCTGGTGTACGAGGGGTACCCGAAAAGCGGATTCACATATGATGTATTTACGGAAAACTCCGGAGGGATGACGACAGATTCTGAAAAAGAGATGTACAAGCTTTATGATCTGCAGGACCGGATAGGTGCGACTATCCGCTTTTTTGATGGGGTGAAGGATGCCAAGGTGACGATTGCCCTGAAAGAGGAGCAGAAATATGTCCTGGAGGATAAGGAAGACGAGGCAGGTACGCCGAGCGCGTCTGTCGTCGTGACGATGGAGAACGGCGACTCCCCTTCGGAAAAGCAGGCGTCGGCAATCCAGCGTCTCGTCGCAAAGAGCGTTCCGGACATGGAGATGGAAAATGTGGCTGTGTTTGACGGAAACGGGATAGAAGTGTCTGTGGACAAAAACGGCAGCGGTGCATCTGGAAGCAATGCCACGGAAGAGATTGCACAGCTGATAGAGACTCAGATATCGAAGAAGGTAGTCAATGTACTCGGCCCCTTTTACGGCGCAGACAATATACGTGTGTCGGCCCGGGGAAAGGTGAATATGGAAAAGGTGATCCGAGAGTCTACCACTTATACGACGCCGGAGAAGATAGACGAAAAGGATAAAACGGGCATTGTCTCAAGCGAATCCACCACAAAGGATTCTGTAAACGGCGGAGGCACCGGTTCAGGAGTCGCGGGCACGGAGTCGAATGCAGACACGCCCCAGTATAATGCAGGAACAGATGGCGGCTCGTCCGGCTCGGCCAGTGAATCAGCCACGAGGGACTACCTAGTCAATCAGGTTAAGGAGCAGGGAGAGCTGGACACAGGCGTTCTCGAAGACTTGACCGTATCAGTGGCAATCAACGGAAAAAATGCGGGCAATATAAGCATGAATGAGCTGAGAGATCTTGTCGGCAATGCCACCGGTATCGCTGCCGCCGACAGGCTGGAGAAGATAACTATAGTAAATGCCCCGTTCTATGAGGACAAAGAGGACGAAGATACGAAAGAAGTATCAAATATCCTGAAAAACATAAAGGATAATCTTCCGGTAATTGCTGTGGCTGCAGCAATTGCTGCGGTAGTAATTACTCTTGCGGTCATTCTCATACGCAGGCGAAGGAAAAGGCGGCTGGAAGAAGAGGAAGAACTGGAGGATCTGCTCATACCAGATGTGACAGAAGAGATAAGGAAGCCTGAGATACTGAACCTGAAAAATGAAAGGAGCAGAGAACTGCGCGAGAACGTTAGAGATTTTGCCGATGAAAATCCGGAAATATCCGCACAGATGATACGAAACTGGCTGAATGGAGGAGAACAGGATGGACGAAAAGCAGACGAATAGTGCGGCGAATCTGTCTCCGGGCCGGAAAGCGGCCGCTGTCATCGCAGCGCTTGGCGCAGAAAAGGCATCGAAGGTATATAAGTATCTGACCGAGGAGGAAGTAGAGAAGCTGACCCTTGAAGTGGCTAAGCTTGGCCATCTGGAGGCAGAACAGACGGAATCTGTACTGGACGATTTCTACAAATCCTGCCTGACCCAGAAAGTAGTGACAGACGGCGGTATGGAATATGCGCGGACGGTGCTTGAGAAGACGTACGGAGAGTCGGTAGCCAATGAACTTCTTAAGAAGATGACAAAGTACCTTAAAAACCGCTCTTTTGACTTTATCAGCAAGATGGACACGAAGAACCTGTTCTCCGTGCTGCAGCATGAGAGGCCCCAGACGATCGCATTGATTTTGTCTTATGTGGATTCCGCGCAGGCAGCAGATCTTATTGCAGAGCTGTCCGAAGAGAAGCGGCTGAAGGTTGTGGAGAGTATCGCGAGGATGGAGAGCGCCTCTCCGGATGCCATCAAGATAGTGGAATCCCAGCTGCTGAAGCAATTTGACAATATTCTTACGACAGACTTTACGACAATCGGCGGCATCGATTATATTGCGGATGTCATGAACCATATGGATCGAAGCAATGAGAAATATATCTTTGACGAGATGGGCAAGGATGATCCGGATCTTGCGGAAGCAATCCGAAAGAAGATGTTCGTATTTGAAGATATTCTGACGATGAATGACCGCTCTATCCAGCGCTTCATACGCGATTGTGACATGAAGGATGTCGTCTATGCCCTGAAAAATGCAAGTTCAGAGATGCTCCAGCTGTTCTTCTCTAACATGTCCACACGTATGGCAGAGACGATACAGTCAGATCTGGAAGTTACGGTCAATGTGCGCCTGCGTGATGTAGAGGAAGCGCAGCAGCGCATTGTCAACATAATCCGGAAGCTGGACGAAGAAGGAGAGCTGGTGATCGGCAAAGGCGGAAAGGATGACATCATTGTATAGGGTACTGAAAAGTCAAGAAGATAACTGCAGCCATGCGTTAAAGTACGATTTGTATAAAGAGCTGTCCCTGGAACAGGATCCGGCTGCGGAGGAAAAAACATCAGAGGATCTGGAGCAGCCCGGACCCGACCGCATACTCGATGAGGCGGCCCGGCAGGCGGAGCGTATTCTGGACGCCGCAAGGAAGGGCGCCGACAGGATTAAAGAAGAAGCCTGGCAGGAGGCATTCCGTCAGGGAGAGGAAGAGGGCTATAAGGAAGGCATCCGAAAAGCGATGGAGGAGAACAGCCGTCACTTCGAAGAGGAGCTGGAGCGGCTGCAGGAAAAGATAAGCAATTATGTAAAAGGGGTAGGAGAGGAAAAGGAAAAGCTTCTGGAAAAGTACATTGATGACCTGAAAAACATCGCGCTTTCTATCGGGGAAAAGATTGTACAGACGAGCCTCAGAACGAGCGAAGATGTAATAGAGCGCATGGTACTGGCGGCCACAGAGAAGCTGAAAAAGGCAGCCTGGGCCAAGATCTATATCGGCAGCGGTAGACAGCCGCTTGATATCCAGGGAGATGCTGAATTTCTGCACAGCCTGTCCAAGCTTGCGGATAGTGTAAAGGTAATCATGATGGATGAAGAAGAAAAAGGGACCTGTATCGTGGAGCTGCCCGATGAAATCATTGATATAAGCGTGGGCACCCAGCTTGAGAACATAAAAGAGATACTAAACAATGCAAGACTATAAACGTAACTGGAGTGTATGAGATGCTGAAAGACTTGCCGGGAATGATTATGAAGGCCGAAACCGTCAACCACATAGGAAAGATAGAGAACATAACCGGCATGTCCATGGAGGCATCGGGGGGAAGTGCCAATATCGGAGATATCGTACTTATCTATAACGAAGAGCAGAAGAAGCAGATTCCGGCAGAAGTAGTAGGATTCAGGGGAGAGAAGATACAGCTGATGGCCTATGAGGATATGCCGGGAATCGGTACGGACAGTTTCGTGAGGAGTACGAAGAAGAGACTAAAAATTCCGGTTGGCCAGTTTCTGAAAGGCCGCATCATTGACGCCCTTGGCAACCCGATAGACGGAAAAGGCGATTTTGAATCTGAGCGTTATTATTATGTGGAAAGTCCCAAGATCAATCCGCTTGCAAGACCGCCCATATCAGAAGAGCTGCACTTTGGCGTCAAGGCAATCGATGGGCTGAATACAATCGGCAAAGGGCAGAGAATCGGCATCTTTGCAGGAAGCGGCGTAGGCAAGAGCACGCTGCTCGGGATGATAGCCAGAAATGTTGAGACGGATATCAATGTCATCGCACTGGTAGGGGAGCGTGGAAGGGAGGTCAGGGAATTTGTAGAAAAGGACCTGGGCCCCGAAGGGATGAAACGCTCCGTTCTCGTCGTAGCGACCTCAGACCAGCCGGCAATGCTTCGCATGAAATGTCCGATTGTGGCGACGACTATCGCCGAATACTTCAAAGACCAGGGGAAGGACGTTCTGCTCATGATGGATTCTCTGACCCGGTTCGCCATGGCCCAGAGGGAAATCGGGCTCGCCACCGGGGAACCTCCGGTGGCGAGAGGATATACGCCGTCCATATATGCGGAGTTCCCAAAGCTGCTTGAGAGAAGCGGCATGTTTGAGAAGGGATCCATCACCGGAGTCTATACGGTACTTGTGGAGGGCGACGACACGAATGAACCAGTGGCGGATACGGTGAGGGGTATCCTGGACGGGCATATCGTGCTCAGCCGGAAGCTCGCGAATGCGAACCATTTTCCCGCAATAGACGTAAGCGCCAGCATCTCCCGTCTGATGGCTGATATCGTGACGGAGGAACACAAAGAACTTGCCTCCCGGCTTCGGGACATATTGAGCATCTACGAGCAGAATGAGGATTTGATTTCCATCGGTGCCTACAAGTCGGGGACGAATGCAAAACTCGATGACGCGATTTCGAGGATTGACGAAGTAAACAGGTTCCTGATGCAGGAAATTGAACGGAAGTATGAAAAAGAAGAAATGCTGGATGCGATGAGAAAAATACTGGCTGGCTAGGGGATGATTCCCGGAGCCGGCTGCGGAGGAATTCAGATGAAAAAATTTGCATTTTCACTGGACAAAGTACTGACATATAAAGAACAGATAGAGCACAATCTCAGGGCAGAATATGCCCAGATAGTGCAGAAGGTGGCGATGGAAGAGGAGCATCTTCAAAGGCTTGAAGAAGAGCATGCGGCCTATCGTATGAGATACGAGGAAGAAAAGCACAAGGGCAGCACGATACGCCGGATGAAAGTATATGAGAGCTATCTGGAAAGCGTGCTCTGGAACATCCAGAAGACAGAGAAGATGATAAAAAGGCTGAAGGCGGAAGAGGAAGCCAAACGGGAGGAAGTCATCGCTGCAAAGACAGAGACTTCCTCTATAGACAGGCTGAAAGACAAGAGAAAAAAAGAATATGACGCGGCTGAGAGAAAAGCAGAAGAAATATTTGTAGAAGAATTTGTGGCAAATACGTCTTCCGCAAGGGTAAAAACAGGATAGTAACTGCAGTGCAGATTTACTATACATACTATGAGAGGAAAGGAGGAGATAACGATGAATACGATCGTAGCTGAGATGCCAAAGACAAATGCAGCAGGCGGCAATACAGGCAAGGCTAAAGGCCCGGATGACGGGAAACAGGTGAAATTTGATGAAGTCTTGAAAGGGCAGAAAGAGCATACGGCTGAGAAGGACAAAAAACAGGATTTTGATACAGATGACAGGACTGCCCCATATGCCGGGGCACAGATGCTGCCGCTGCCGTGTGCAGAGGGCGCGGCCCAGGCCATCGGTGACATGGGATTCATTCTTCCGGTACCGGAAGGAACTGCTGAAAATATGGCAGAGACAATCGTGTCCGAATCTGTGGATACGGCTGTGACAGCCGTTATGACGGACGATGCGGGCAGACAGGCAGAACAGAGTTCTGGCCATGCTGTCATGACCGAATATGCTGGAATTGCCAAAGATGTAAAAGAATCCGACGCAAAGGACAAGATGCCTGTGACATTTACAGAGAATACGCAGGACAGCAGGATACCTGCGCCACTAAAAGCAGAGCAGTCAGCAGCGCAGCAGGTAATCCGGATGATTAAGGAACCTGATGCACCGGCCGCTGATGAGAGAAGGGATAATCCTGAATTAAGCGCTGAAGCGGTGAAAAGTACTGCACTGGGCGGGAGGACAGCAGATTACGCCCCGGCAGCCAGAGAGATTACGACAGCCCCAAAACCGGCACATAACCAAGATATACGCCCGGAGTATATGGATATGCTGAAAAGTGATATCGTAAGGCAGATTGTATCCGGAAAACAACAGTTTGAGATACAGCTTCATCCGGACAATCTGGGTACACTTGTAATCAAAGCATCCTGTGAAGCCGGAAAAGCCGTCATATCAATCGTGTGCAGCGAGGCAAAGACGATGCAGGCCATGTCACAGCAGGCAAGAGAGCTTGCGGGAATTATGGAGGCAAGGACTGGTAATGAGACAGAAGTGATTGTCGAAAGGCCGGCCGAGGACTATCTGCAGCAGCAACAGCAGGAGCAGAACAGCCGGGGACAAGACAGGGAACCGGACAGACAGCAGAGGGAAAACCGTAAAGATGAGTTCCATGAGAACTTTGATTTCCTGCAGCAGCTGAGACTAGGTCTCGCATAGAGAAAGGAGCAGACATGAACACATTAGGAAGTATACTGTCCAATTACGGAAATGCGGCATCCGCAAGGACGAATTCCGCCGACAATTCCACCGGAGCATCTTCGGGCGGGACAAGTGGACTGAGCATCAACGATTTTTATAAGCTGCTTTCCGCTCAGCTCAGGTATCAAGACGCGGATAATCCTATGGATACGAGCGAGATGATGGCACAGATGGTTCAGACGCAGATGATACAGGCGATTACAGATATGTCCGCCATCAATCTGGAGATGTATGCAATCAATACCATATCTTATGCAAGCTCTATGGTAGGCAAGACAGTGACGATGGCAGAAGTGGACAAGGACGGCAGATTTACCGGGGAAAAGACGACAGGTGTAGTTACCGGTGTCCTCATGGGAAATAATCCAAGCCTGTTCATAGACGGCAAAGAATATACACTGTCACAGGTCATGACAGTAGGCGAAGTACCTGACTCGGCGACCGATAGTCCGGAAGACGAAGGAGGAAAGGATGGAAGCACGTAACATTTCATCTGTCCGGGAACTGCGTCTGCAGCATGAAGTATACCGCCAGAAGGAAGACAAACCAGATTTCCGCGCCCTTTATGAAGATGAGATTAAAAAGACGGGACTCCTGTTTTCAAAGCATGCGGCGATGCGCATGAGCGAACGCAAAGTAGAGCTGACGTCTGAACTTGCGGGAAATCTGAAGACGGCTGTGGAAAAGGCCCGGGACAAAGGAGCAAAAGACGTTGCTGTCATAGGGAGCAGCAGCGCGTTTATCGTTAACGTGACAAATAATACAGTAGTTACAACCTTGAATGCACAAGAGATGAGGAACAATATATTCACGAATATCGACAGCGCCGTGTTGCTATAGCCGGACCATGAAGGAGGCTTGGCCTTATGTCCGAATGACAGAGGCGGATATGGCGCAGAAAAAATACGAAAGGAAGTACAAAAGAAATGGTCAAATCAATGTATGCAGCGATTGCAGGTCTGCGGTCGCATCAATCCAAGATGGATGTAATCAGTAATAATATTGCGAACGTAAACACATGGGGGTACAAATCCAGGTCAGCTAATTTCCAGGATGCCATGTACCAGAACCTGACGAGCAGCACGGGAGGAAATACCGCCGCCGGGGGCGCCGGAGGAAAGAACAGCTCGCAGCTTGGATACGGCGTCAACGTTGGTTCCGTAACAACGAATTTTACGACCGGTAGCCGCGGCTATACGGGAGATCCGCTGAACTGTATGCTGAACGGAACCGGATTTTTCATCGTGGGCCCTATGATAGCGGATCCGACAACCGGGCTCCCATCTAATGATTTTGCAACACAAGGGATGTCCCTTTCCCGGGTAGGCATCCTTTCCCCGGACAACAATGGATATCTCATAGACGACGACCAGAACTACGTGTATGGCTTTACACAGAAGGCCGATGGTACATGGGATACTGCAAGTATAAAACCGTTGCAGATTCCAAGCGATGACACGGGAAAGCAGTACGAGATACAGACGTATAAGATTGGGACAGACGGAACAATCACAGGCGTCACCTATGACAAGAAGCAGGTTGTAATCGGCAAGATTGCAGTGGCTGCGGTAGAAAATCCTAACGGTCTGGAACAGACGGCGGGCTACCTGTATATGGCAGGCGAGAATGCGGGACAGATTACCGCGATTGAGGCGGACTATTTCGTGAGCAACTATCTGGAGATGTCCAATGTAGAGCTGGCCAGCGATATGGCGTCTATGATTACGACACAGAGAGGCTACCAGGCTAATTCAAAGATTATTACCGTAACAGATGAGATGCTGGAACAGCTCGTCAATATGAAACGTTAAACAGAGCAAGCCGCGGGGAACAGATTCCCCGCGTGCCTGCGGCAGGGAGGGGACGGACTTGATAGAATTAACAAAATTAAACGGGGAACCTGTATTGATCAATTCGCACCAGATTGAATTCATTGAGCTGATACCTGAGTCCAAGATCATTATGATGAATGGCAAGTATCATATCGTGCGGGAAGATAAAGATGAAATCATAAGAAAGGTCATCATCTTCAATAACCAGTGTATTCATTATCCGCGGAATGAGGAGGATCAGACATGGACATAACCACTTTAATCGGTGTTGTGGGCGGATTTGCATTTATTTTCAATGCAATCATGCAGGGAGGAAAGATCGGAAGCTTTATTGATGTCGCAAGTATCATGATTGTTGTAGGCGGCACTTTCTGTGCTGTCATTGCCAGCTTCCCGTTTAATATGCTCAAAAATGTCGGAAAACATTTTACAAAGCTGCTATCCAATAAAAAATTCAAAGTGGAACCGGTGATTGACATGCTGGTAGAATTCGCGCAGCTTGCCAGGAAGAACGGGCTTCTTGCCCTGGAGGAGAAGGCGAACCAGCTGGATGATCCATTCTTCAAGCAGGGCATCATGCTTGTCGTAGATGCCATGGAGGCGGATAAAGTGAGGGAGATGCTCGAGACAGAGGTCGACAGCATGAGCCAGCGGCACGAAGAGGAGATTGCCATCTATGAAAAAGCAGCCGGTTATGCCCCGGCATTTGGAATGATTGGAACGCTTGTAGGACTTATCAATATGCTCAAGAGCATGGATCTGTCACAGGGGTCATCTTCCACGCTTGGTGAGAGTATGGCTACCGCACTCGTCACAACGTTCTACGGCTGTATCATGGCAAACCTTCTGTTCATGCCTATAGCAAAAAAGCTGCGTATCAGAAACGAAGAGGAGATTCTCTACAAGCAGATTATTATCGAAGGAGTTATCGGCATACAGTCAGGGGAGAATCCAAAAAACCTGAAAGAAAAGCTCGTATCACTGCTCCACCAGCAGAAACAGGCCAAAATCATGGACGGCGGTGAAGGAAAAGAAAAGAAGCCGAAGAAAGAAAAGAAAAAGAAGTAGAAGGGAGTGGAGATACAGTGAAACGCAGGCAGAAAGCCCCGGAGGAAGGATCCGACTGGATGGGGACTTACGGGGATATGGTGACGCTGCTGCTATGCTTCTTTGTATTGCTATACTCTATATCTTCTGTAGACCAGGTAAAGTGGGAGAACCTGGTTAAGAGTATGAATCCGGAGGCGGCGGAAACATCACAGATAGTTACGGATACGCTGGCAAAAGAGGGTACGGAAAACGTGCCGGGAGCCAATACGACAGAAATAGACCAGAAATTTGATGAGATGTATGACAATCTGCTGAAAATGCAGGATGCGTCCGGTGAGGTGGCGGATATTCAGATAGCCAAGGGCGACGGCTACCAGTTCATCACTTTTAAAGACAATGTTTTTTTTGACGGTGACAGCTATGTACTCAGAGACGAAGGGAAGACCGTGCTGGATACTTTTTCCTCTGTCATAGCGCCTGCTTCAGGAGCAATCAAAGAAATCCAGGTACTCGGGCATACATCTCAGGCGGAGCCGAATATACCGAACGAAGTCATGACCGACAGGGTATTGTCGGCGACACGCTCGGCGGTTGTAGTAGCCTATGTACAGGAAAAAAACATCATTGAACCGAAAAAGCTCGTAAGTGCGGGATATGGACAATTTCGTCCCATCGACACTTTTGACACTTTTGAGGGAAGGGCAAAAAACAGAAGAGTAGAAATCCTGATTACGAAGACAGGATCGGTCGAACAGACGCTGGATGAATATTACAGCCAGGTCTATCAAGGCGAGGGGAATTAACATAAAAGGCCGGAGAAATAAACAACAGGAGTGTGGCTATGGCAGATGTATTATCACAAAGTCAGATTGATGCGTTGCTCAATTCTATGATGAACGGCGACGCTGCGGATGAGCCCAAAGAGGAGAAGCCGGAAAAGAACTGGAAAAAATATGATTTTAAGAGCCCGAAGAAGTTTACGAAGGATAAGCTGAAGCTTTTGAAGGGCATTTACGATAATTACGGCAGACTTGCATCCTCCAGGCTGAACGGCGTCTTAAGGACGGCCTGCGAGATGGAAGTGTTGTCCGTGGAAGAACAGAGGTACTTTGAATTCAGCAACATACTGAGTGAAAACGATGTCATGATGATGCTGAATCTAAAGCTGCCGGATGAGTCCAAGAATCCACCGATGATGATTCATATAAGCCAGAAGCTTATGGTAAATATGATAGACCGTATGCTTGGAGGTACAGGGGACGACGATGAGGTGGACGCATCCTATACCTATACAGAGATTGAAAGCGCGCTGTACAGGAAGGTAATGAAATATCTGCTTGATATAACAAGAGACGCCTGGGGCAACTATATAAAAATAAATCTGGGGGACCAGCGTCTGGAAGAAAATCCGGGGCTGTTTCAGGAGATCAGCCTGGATGAGCCGGTGGCAATCGTACTGCTCAATGTCAAGATGCAGAGCATAGACGGACGAATCACCATATGTATCCCCGGCAATCTGCTTATGAACATATTCAATATCATAGATAAGCGCAAGCATATAGAAGGCGCATATGATGAAAGGATAGACAACAGCAGGGAACTCATAATGTCCAGGCTGAACCGGAGCGCGATGGAGATAAAGGCGGAGCTTGGCGAGGCAAAGCTGAGCATGAGAGAAGTGTGCGGACTGAAGGTGGGAGATGTCATAGACCTGAATAAGCCGAAAGAATCAGACATCGTGCTGTATGTGGAAGAGCAGCCGTGGTTCAAAGGCAAGCTGGGAGCACACAACAAGAATGCCGCGGTCAAGATAAATCAGCGTATGCAAGAGGAAGCACCAGTAGATGAATAATCTGCTGTGTCAATATAAAAAAATACTAACGATTATTGAAGAAAGAGGTAATGAATAATGGCAAAAATCATGGTGGTAGACGATGCAGCATTTATGAGGATGATGGTGAAGGACACGCTGTCCAAAGGAGGATATACCGATATATGCGAGGCGTCGGATGGCGCGGAGGCGCTGCAGATGTATAAGGATGAGAAACCGGCTCTCGTACTGATGGATATCACGATGCCGAACATGGACGGACTCGAGGCATTGAAAGCAATCAAAGCTTTTGACCCGGGAGCGACCGTCGTCATGTGCTCCGCGATGGGACAGGAGACGATGGTCATAGAGGCTATCAAATCCGGGGCGAAAGATTTCATCGTCAAGCCGTTTAAGGCGAACAGAATCCTGGATACGGTATCTAAGATTATCGACTAGTTTATAAGAAGGAGGAGACAGATATGTCTTTTTTGAGTTCCTTGAATATCAGCGCTTCAGGATTGACAGCGCAGAGGCTGAGGCTGGACATAGCGTCTGAAAATATAGCCAATATAGAGACGACGAGGACAGAGGACGGAACGCCGTACCGGAGGAAAATGGTCGTGCTCGAGGCAAGGGAAGATAACTTCCAGACTGTACTTAACAGGGCCATGGATGGAAAGAGCAGAACATCACAGGGGGGTGTAGCTGCCGCGGCAATTGCAGATGATGACACAGAATTAAAAGCCGTGTACGACCCTGAACATCCGGATGCGGATGAAAACGGATACGTAAGGATGCCAAATGTGGACATGATTAAAGAGACAACGGATGCGATGTCGGCGACCAGATCTTATGAAGCAAACATTACTGCTTTTAACGCGGTGAAATTAATGGCGCAAAAAGCCATAGAAATTGGGAAATAGGAAGGCTTAACGTTTGCCGGAAAGAGAGTTAAAAATGGACATAAAGAAACTGAGTTCGATGGAGATTGATGCTATAGGCGAAATCCTGAATATCAGCCTGGGTGCATCGGCAACTGCCATTTCGACAATGCTGGATGCAAGAGTAGACATAACGACTCCAATCGTACAGGTCAGGGATAAAGACGAATTTGAGTTTGGGAATCTGGAACCCGCCATAGGGGTTGAAATCATATATATCGAGGGGCTGACAGGCAGCAATATCATGCTGCTCAAAAGAAACGACGTGCGTGTCATCGTCGAGATGCTAATGGGGATGGAAATTCCTGAAGAAGATTTTGAGCTGGACGAGATGAACATAAGTGCTATCTGTGAAGTAATGAATCAGATGATGGGGGCATCCGCCACAGCATTGTCTGAACTGCTTGGCAAGGCTGTGAACATATCAACTCCGGTATCTTTTGAGATAGAGAGCCCGGAACAGTTCAAGGAAAAGTATTTTACGGAAGAAAGCCCGATGGTCGTAATCGGTTTTACACTCCGTATTGCGGATAAGATGGAGAGCGAATTTATGAACCTGATGCCAATCGGGCTGGCAAAAGAGCTCGTGGCAGGATTCTTCTCAGACGGCATACCGGACGCTCCAGAGGAAGAGGCGCCGGCTCCAGTAGAAGAAGCGCTTCCGGAGCCTGAAGTGCCTGCCGGTACAGCCGATACGGCGGCGCCTGTGGGCGAGACATTGCAGAATGCAGCAGCGCCTCCGGGTGAGATTCCGCAGAGCGTAGCAACAGCCACGCCTCCGGGAGAGATTCCGCAGAGCGTAGCGACAGCCACGCCTCCGGTTATGCCTCAGGCAGTGCCATCCGCGGCAGCTGCAGCGGAACAGGCAGCACCGCCCGTTAATACCGTGCAGCCGCCTGATTACGCGGCCGGGGCAGTGGATCCCCAGTTCATGAATTCTATGACTCAGATGATGGAAATGATGAGACAGCAGATGGAAATGCAGCAGCTGCAGCTGCAGCAGATGCAGCAGGCACAGGCGGCAGGGCCGAAGAAGATAAAAGTCAACCCGGTGCCACAGCCTAATCTGGAGCATGGCGCAGATGACACGGAGCTCCAGGATTCCAATCTGGAACTGATCATGGGCGTTCCGCTGGAAGTGTCTGTCGAAATCGGGAGGACGAAAAAGCTGGTCAAGGACGTACTTGAGCTCAACAAAGGGTCTCTCGTCGTGCTCGATAAGCTTGCCGGAGAGCAGGTGGACTTGTTCGTGAACGGACAGTGCATCGCGCAGGGCGATGTAGTCGTGGTAGACGATAACTTCGGTATCAGGATAACAGAGATTCTGGCGGACGAGATTCCGCTGGCACAATAGAGGAGCAGGATATGCTGAAAGGATTTTTCACGGCCGCCGGTACGCTCTTGATCGTCGTGCTGATTCTATACCTTGCCTATGTCTGTTCTAAATACATAGGAAGGGCAGGGCGGATAAAAGGGACTTCAAGATATATACGGATGGCAGATCAGATTACCATCGGTCAGGACAGGACGATTGCAGTTATCCAGACCGGTACGGGGTATCTGCTCCTTGGAATAACTGCCTCGCACATTACCGTGCTGAAAGAACTTGGAGCAGAAGAGCTTCAGGAGATTGAAAACCCTGATGGACAGAAAACAGAGTTTGCCGATTTCAGGTCGGTGATGGATAGAATAGGGAAAAGGAAGAGAAACGAATGAACACAGGGGCATTAGTCAACATCAACGGAAACCAGGTGCCGACACTAGAGATACTCGTCATGATGACAATTGTGATGCTTCTTCCCTCTATTGTAGTGATGATGACCTCATTTGTCAGAATCATCATCATCCTTTCTTTTACGAGGAACGCGATTGGGGTACAGCAGACACCGCCGAATATGGTTCTTGTAGGGATTGCATTATTCCTCACGCTGTTCATCATGGATCCTGTAATAAAAGATATCAATACGGATGCGTATGAACCTTATAAAAGCGGGGAGATCACGCAGGATGAGGCCTTAGACCGGGCAGTCGTTCCCATGAAACAGTTCATGCTCAAACAGACAGAGGTAAGCGCGCTGAACCTGTATGTGGATATGGCGGGGATCGAGGAGAAGACGGAGCCGGAAGATCTTCCGATGAGGGTAGTCATCCCTTCTTTTATGACGAGCGAGCTGAAAAGAGGATTCATGGCAGGGCTGCTGCTGTTCATACCGTTCCTGCTCATAGATATCATCGTGTCAAGCACGCTTATGTCGATGGGAATGATCATGCTTCCGCCTGCTACGATTGCACTGCCGTTCAAACTGCTGCTCTTTGTGACACTGAACGGATGGGAGCTTCTCTTCTCATCTATAGTACAAAGTTTTAACTACTGACGGGAGAATTAGAAGATGACAAGTGGTGAAATTGGCGATTTGATGTATCAGATGTTCATACTGGCTGTAAAGCTCGGAGGTCCCATACTTATCATAAGCATGGTGGTGGGAATTGTCATATCTATTCTCCAGGCAGCGACGCAGATACACGAGCAGACACTTACATTTGTACCCAAACTGATAGTAATAGGAATTATCCTCGTGATAACCGGAAACAGCATGCTCAAGATGCTGCAGGAATTTACGGAGCAGATATTCCGGTTCATCGCTGAAGGTTAGGAGATTATACATATGCTACTTGCAGGTACGCCGGAGTTTCTCGTATTTACACTCGTTCTCATGAGGATGTCCGGGTTTATATACCTCAATCCGGTTCTTGGAAGGAAAAATATACCGGCAGTCTTTAAGGCAGGGCTGGCGCTCATGCTGGCGCTGACCGTGTATCCGCAGGCCGGAGAGGCAGAAGAAGAGGTGACTTCCGCTATTGTGTATGCGGTACTCCTTCTGAAAGAATTTGCTCTTGGATATCTGCTTGGATTCGTCATGCAGCTGTTTGATATGGTCGTCTCTTTTGCAGGGGCCGTCATTGATTTCCAGATGGGGCTGTCCATGGCCACGGTATACGATGCCCAGAACGGTACTCAGATTGCGCTTACGGGTAATATTTTACAGATATATTATCTGCTTTTGTTTTTTGCTGTTGACGGGCATCTGGCTTTGCTCAAGATATTGATGACTTCCCAGGAAGTCGTGCCTTATGCGGCGCTGAGGCTCGGTTCGGGCCCGGTACAGGCAGTGCTGCAGATAGCTATAGAGTGTATCGTGCTCGCCGTTAAACTTGCGTTCCCCATTATTGCGTTTGAATTTCTTGTGGAGGTTGCAACCGGGCTTCTGATGAGAATCATCCCTCAGATCAACCTGTTTGTCATGAGCATCCAGCTGAGGGTCATCATAGGACTGGCAATGATGGTATTTCTCATATCTCCGGCCGGAGATTATCTGGAAGGAATCATCACCCAGATGATGCAGGGGCTGCAGGATATATTGCGAACAGTAAACATATAAAAGGATGTGATGGATATTGGCAGCGGACTCAAAAACAGAAAAAGCCACACCGAAAAAGCGCCGTGATGAACGGAAAGAGGGGAATATCTTCCAGAGCTCGGATGTGGTCAACGTCGTATTTGTATTCGTTTCCTTTTATATACTGAAGTTGATTTTCCCGGAAATCTATGATACCGCAGGAAATTTTATGAAGAAATTCATTGGCCTGGCAGGAAATGTGACGGACCTTTCAGGACAGTCGGCAGGTAAGTACGGAATGGAGTTTCTGGCCGCCGCGGCCAAAACGGTACTGCCGTTCGCGGTAATCTGTATGGCGGTTGGGGTCATCATGCACGGTATACAGACGAGGTTCTTGTTTACATCCAAGAACTTCTATCCCAAATTAAACCGAATCAGTCCGTTACAGGGGATTAAAAAAATCTTCGCGCTGAAAAATGTGATAGAACTCGTAAAGAACTTGCTGAAAGTCATCGTGCTCATCGTCATCATATATTCCCTCCTGAAACAGGACGCGGTTAATGTAATCCGCACGATGGATATGAGCATCAGCGCGTCGGTGGCCTATACGTTTGACATGATCATATCTATGATACTGAGGGTCTCCATGGTATTTGCCGTAATTGCATTTCTCGACTATCTGTTCCAGAGGTGGGATTATGAACGGAAAATCAAGATGTCCAAGCAAGAGGTAAAAGAAGAGTTCAAGCAGACAGAAGGAAATCCTGAAATCAAGGGACGAATCAGGGATATTCAGAAGCAGAGGGCCAGAAGCAGGATGATGCAGGCAGTCCCTGCAGCAGACGTCATTATCAGAAACCCGACCCACTTTGCGGTAGCGCTGTCCTACGATACCGAGAAGAATAGCGCACCGGTCGTGGTGGCAAAAGGGATGGATGAGCTGGCGCTTAGAATTGTGAAGGTAGGGGAAGAAAACAAGGTGGCTGTCATCGAAGACAGGCCGCTGGCGAGAAGCCTTTATGCAGAGACAGAATTAAACCGGGAGATACCGGCTGAGTATTATGGTGCTGTGGCTGAAATCCTGGTATACGTATATAAGCTGAACAAAAAAATGAGGTAAGACATGAAACGAATTTTGAACAATGCAGTAGCCGCCTTTGTGATAGTTATTGTATTACTTATGATTATTCCCATGCCTCCATTTCTACTGGATGTCATGATTATTATAAATATTTCTTTGTCAATGATTATATTGCTTATCAGCATGAACATAAAAGAGCCGCTGGAATTTTCCATCTTTCCATCCCTGCTGCTCATAACGACATTGTTCCGCCTGGGCATCAATGTCTCGTCCACGAAAAATATTCTTACCAACCAGGGGAGCGCGGGTCAGGTCATTAAATCATTTGGTGATTTCGTGCTGCAGGGGAATGTCATCGTCGGATTTATCATCTTCATGATAATCGTACTTGTACAGTTTATCGTCATCACGAAAGGTGCGGAACGTGTGGCGGAAGTCGCGGCCAGATTCACGCTGGACGCCATGCCCGGGAAGCAGATGGCCATTGACGCAGACTTGAGCTCCGGCCTTATTACAGAGCAGGAGGCCAGGACGAGGAGGACGAAGATACAGCGTGAGGCAGATTTCTACGGCGCCATGGACGGTGCGACGAAGATCGTAAAAGGTGATGCGGTCATGTCGCTCATCATCACGTTCATCAATCTGATCGGCGGCTCCGCCATTGGGATGCTGCAGTCAGGCATGGGGTTCTCAGAGGTGCTGTCTGTCTATTCTATAGCAACGGTAGGCGACGGCCTTGTATCTCAGATTCCGGCGCTGCTCATATCTACGTCGACCGGTATGATCGTAACACGCGCCGTCTCGGAGGGCAGCCTGAACCAGGACGTATCAAAACAGTTCCTGGCGCAGCCGAAGGCCATGATGATGACCGGGGGTGTACTTCTCATTCTTATGCTTGTTCCCGGCATGCCGAAGATTCAGATGGCATTTCTTGCCGCCTTGTTTCTTCTGGCAGGATACCAGATATCCCGGAAGATGCAGGAACAGGCCGTGCTGGAAGAAGCGGCAGAGCGGCAGGCTGCGGATACGGAGGCGGCCATTCCGGCTACGGAGGAAGAATATTACAGAGATATCAACAACATCTATAATCTGATTGGCGTAGAACCAATCGAGATGGAGTTTGGATATAGCCTCATACCTCTCGTAGATGAATCGAGCGGAGGAAAGATGATAAACAGAATCGTCATTTTCCGAAGGCAGTATGCCCAGGAGATGGGATTCGTCATCCCGTCCGTAAGGCTGAGAGACAGTTCCAGCCTGAATACGAACCAGTACATTATCAAGATAAAGGGGGAAGAAGTGGCGAGAGGGGAGATACTAGTAGATCATTACCTGGCCCTGGAGCCTGCCTCGCCTGCCGGTGAGATCGATGGGATAGAGACGATCGAACCCGCGTATGGCATTCCGAGCAAATGGATATTGCCAGAAAATAAAGAGATGGCAGAAATATATGGCTATACCGTAATCGACCCTCTCTCCGTAATGCTGACGCACCTGTCCGAAACGATACGCCAGCACGCGTATGAGCTGCTGAGCAGACAGGAGGTAAGCCTGCTGCTGGAGAATGTTAAGAAAACTTCCGCTGAACTCGTTGACGAAGTGGTGCCTGGAATCATCTCTCACGGCAATCTTCAAAAGCTGCTTGTAAACCTGCTGAAAGAAGGCATACCAATCAAAGATATGGAAAGCATTCTGGAAACGATTGCGGATGCATCCGGTGCAGGGCTTGATATTACAGGAGTCACGGAAAATATACGTGCCGCACTTAAGAGGACGATAACGAGAAAGTTCTGTGAAGGAGGGCAGATGCGTGTCATTACGCTGGACGCGGAACTGGAGAAGCTGCTCGTGACGAGCATGACAAAGAGCGATCAGGGAGTCTATCTTGCGGTAAGCCCGGATATTATGCAGAGCATGCTCACACAGATAGGAGAACAGATGAAGAAGTTTCAGGAACTTTCTCAGGATACGGTAATCCTGACGAGCCAGGTTATCCGCCCATACCTTTACCGGATGCTGGAGCAGTTCTATCCATCCGTGTACGTCCTGGCTTTCAACGAAATTGCAGATAATATCCAGATACAGGCAGTTGGAAATATAAGAAAAGAGTAGGGGATGCGTATGGTACAGGAGAAGAAGCTGAAAAAAAATCTGGCAGACCAGACGAATGAAGAACTGCTTGAACTTTACCGGCAGACCGGGAGGCTGGACGTCAAGCAGGAGATTGCGCTCAGATATCTGTATATCGTCAAAAGCATCGCCGTGCAGATGCGCAATGTATATGCCGGGTTCAGCCAGGTGGAGGACATCGTCAATGAAGGCGTCATCATGCTGATGAAAGCGATTGACAAGTATGAGGCGGACAAGAATGCCAAGTTTGAAACGTATGTCTCGAAGCGAATACGCGGAATGATCATAGACATTGCAAGAAAGCAGGACTGGATTCCCCGTACGGTCAGAAAGAGCTACAGAGACATAAAAGAAGCGGCCGTAGCATTCTATTCCGAGAACGGAAGGGAGCCTACGGCGGATGAGCTGTCAGCTCTGCTTGGCATGGATAAAGAGAAGTTCCAGGATATTATGGGCAAAGCAAACCTGTTCTCGGTCCTGTCACTGGATATGGTACTGGAAGAGACGAAAGAGCAGTACAGAAGCATACAGATACCATCGGACAAGAAAGAGGAACAGCCGGAAGCACATCTGATGGATAAGGAGTTCCGGCGGATCCTTGCAGCCGGGATCCGAAGCCTGAAAGACAATGAGCAGCTGGTTATATCGCTGTATTACATAGAGGAGCTGAACATGAAGGAAATTGCAGGCATCATGCATGTAAGTGAACCGCGGATATCTCAGATACACGCGGGTGCAATCAGAAAGCTGAAAGAATATATTACTGAAAAAACAAAGGTAGAAAAGGAGGGGTATCATGTTTCAGGGGTTTTATAATCTTACATCTAGTGTCCTTACACAGACAAGAAGGCTGAACGTCATTAGCAACAATATGTCCAACGTATCGACACCCGGATATAAAAGCGACCAGTTTATACCGAAGACATTTAAAGAGGAGATGATCTACCGCAGCGGCAACAAGGACAAGAGCAATCCGGCCCGGCTCGGAGCGATGAACCGCATCGTCACCGCCGACAGGAACTATACCGATTTCACTTCAGGAGGTTATGCGTCCACGGAAAGTCCGCTGGATTTCGCGCTGGATTCGCCGGGCTTCTTCTGCATCCAGACGGGAAACGGAACCGTATATACGCGGAACGGCTCATTTTCACTGGATGAAGGGGGATATCTGTGCCTGCAGGGAGTCGGCAGGGTACTCGGACAGAACGGTCCCATCTACCTTGGTACGGACAAGATTGTCTCGGACGGCCTTGGCAATCTATACACGGAGAACGGCAATACCTTTCTGGGACGCCTGTCCATCGTAGACTTCCAGAATTATGACGACAACCTGACGAAAGGGACCGGTGACGTATTCACTGCCAATGGGCAGGGTACGGCTGTGAACGGGAATGTGGTTCAGAAGGCGCTGGAGAGTTCCAATGTAGAGCCGGTGGACGAGATGGCCCGTATGATGGCGAGCGAGAGGTCGCTGCAAAGCAGCGCCCAGGTATTGAAGATGTATGACCAGCTCACCGGAAAAGCAGTCACTCAGCTTGGTCCGGTATAACAAGGAGGATAAGGTATGAATACTTCGTTTTATACTGCGTCCCGCGGAGCGAGGACGCAGCAGGACAAGTTAAATGTAATCTCGAATAACTTTGCCAATATCAACACATTTGGCTATAAAGCTAAAAGTTCGGTGTTCCAGGACTTGATGTACTACAACATGAGAGCGGAAGCCGGCGAAGCCACGCACCTGACATCGGGGACGGGAACTGTGCTGGACCATACGAATACCAACTTTGGACAGTCCGGGTTTGGAGAAGGGGTCGGAGGCCACGACTATGCCATCTCGGGCAACGGCTTTTTTATGCTCAGGAATCCTGTGACCAATGAGATAAGCTACACGAGAAACGGACACTTTTCGCTTTCCAGAAGGGCGGACGGCTTCTATCTGGTGACGGATTCAGGCAAGCTCGTACTGGATGGGGGACAGAACCCGATTCGAGCCGACGGAGGCGTGCTGCAGGGACGCCCGGGTGTATACAGCTTTGCAAATACAGACGGAATGCAGAGCCTGGGGGGGAATGAATTTGTCCCCGTCGCCAAAAATGGCGCGCCGCAGCTGAACACGGAGGCTAAGCTGCTGGAAGGGCTTCTGGAGATGTCCAACGTTGACATGGCACAGGAGATGGCAAATACGGTGGAGGCATCAAGGGCATATTCCTATATGCTGAAAATGGTACAATCATCGGATGAAATAGAACAGACGATAAACAGTCTCAGAGGATAAGGGCAGGAAGGCGGAAATTATGGAAATCAAACACTACGACGATATGGGAGACATAGGAATGGACGTTATGAGAGAAGTGGGCAGCATAGGTACCGGGAATGCGGCCACAGCGGTCTCCGGCCTCCTGAACACAGATGTCAGGATTACGCTCCCGGATGTAAAGATACTAGGATTCAATGAAGCCGCAAACTACCTCGGCGAACCGGAGGAGGTGGTAGCCGCAGTGCTCGTGCAGATGTCGGGGGACTTGAAGGGGATTATGCTTTTCCTTCTGAAACTGGATTTTATCAACGCGGTTACAGAGACGATACTTGGATTTAAGATTGAGGATTATTCCCAGATGGATGAGATGGCAATGTCAGCGGTAACCGAGGTGGGCAATATTATCATTTCTTCTTACGTCAGCGCTCTGGCAGGGCTTTCAGGCATGGAGATCAATCTGTCAGTACCGGCGGTGTCCATCAACATGCTTGGAGGAATCTTAAGTGTCCCGATGATTGAATTTGGCTATGAGACAGACAAGATTATGATGATAACGGGCAATTTTATCCTTGGCCAGCACAAGCTTGAGAGCAGCCTGCTTATGCTGCCGGATATCGAGTCGTTGAATAAATTATTGAAGAAGCTGGTGAATGCAGGTGAATAAAGAGATTAAGGTCGGTATTGCCGACATGAAGATAACCCGCCAGGAAGGTACTCTCATTACGTACGCACTTGGTTCCTGTATCGGAATCAGTTTCTACGACCCGGGAATAAAGCTGGCTTCCCTGCTGCACATAATGCTCCCGGAATCCAAGAACCCTACCGAGCCACAGGTATATAAGTTTGCGGATACGGGAATCCGGGAGACGCTGCGACGCATGTCTGTATTCGGCGGTGTGAAAAGCCGTTATATCTGTAAGATAGCGGGCGGGGCGAAAATGTTTGAAGTGCAGGGCAACAGCAGCCTGGCCAATATCGGACAGCGCAATATAGAAAGCGTCCGTAATATACTGAGAAAGGAACAGATCCGTCTCGTAAGGCAGGAAGTAGGGGAGAATTATGCGAGAACCATGCTCGTGGACGCGGCGACAGGTAAAGTGGCTATACGTACTTTTGGCCGGCAGGAGATCGTAATGTGATTATCCGTTATGAGATGAAAGGGTTATGCCGATATAGTATATAAAGGGCGCGATGCCCGGTTTATTTAACAGACAGGACAGGAAAGCGAGGAAAAAAAGTATGGCGAATACGGAAATCTTGTTGGAATCAGGCACAAATGAAATAGAAATCATGGAGTTTACGGTCTATGATGAGCTCTATGGTATCAACGTGGCAAAAGTCAGGGAGATTATGATGACTGACAAAATAAAACCGGTGCCCCATTCCCATGATGCGGTTGAGGGGATATTTAAGCCAAGAGATATTATGCTCACAGTCGTAGACCTTCCATATTATCTCACCGGACAAAAGACGGAACCGCAGCCGAAAGATTTATTTATGGTCACCAACTTCAACCAGATGCATATTGCCTTCCGGGTACATACGGTGGTGGGAATCCAGAGAATTTCCTGGGAAGATATAAAGAAGCCGGATAAAACCTTGAACGGAGGGGAAGAAGGGCTTGCCACAGGAATCGCCCAATGTGGCAGGGAGCTTATCACTATACTGGACTTTGAGAAAATCGTTGCCGATATCGCTCCGGAAACCGGTATCCAGCTCGATGAGGTGGAGAGCTTTGCCGGCAGGAACAGAAGCGAATACTCGATAGTCCTTGCGGAGGACTCTGTACTGCTCTCCCGCATGATAGAGACAGCGCTGACAAAGTCCGGATACTCGCAGATCCACAAGTTCAACAATGGGCAGGAGGCGTGGAACTACCTGTCAAAGGTAAGGAATGAAGAGGTGCTTGACGATAAGGTAAGCCTCATCATTACAGATATAGAGATGCCGCAGATGGACGGGCACAGACTGACGAAGCTTGTAAAGGAAGATGACAGGCTGAAAAAGATACCGCTCATTATATTTTCATCGCTGATCAACCCGGAGATGGAGATTAAGGGCAGAGAACTCGGTGCAGACGAGCAGCTGTCCAAACCTGAGATTGGACATCTGGTTGCCGTCATGGACCACTTGCTTCAGAGAGGAAGAGAATAATGGACAGATGTGTTGTAAGACAGGCGATTAAGGAGACGATGACCGGTAATATCATAGGCTATGAACTGCTGTTCCAGGGGAGCAATGACAGCTTTTACGATGAGCCCGAGACATCCGCGGCTGATATGATATCAAATTTTCTCATGAATAACAGCAACAAGTTTGTATCTGACAAAATGATGTTTATCACATTTACCCCGTCACTGTTGTTCAGGAATACCCCGAAGATGTTCGAGCCGGACAAGGTAGTGATACAGATTGAAGATAACCTTATCATCCATCCGCTGGCAACGCCTTTTATTAAAAAGTATTGCGAGCTGGGTTACCAGTTTGCCATAAATGATTTTCAGTTCTCCCAGAAATATATGGAGATGCTGGAATATGCCAAATATATAAGAATCAACCTTTCCCAAGCGGAGTCGACAGATTCTGAGAGGGGAAAGAAATCTGTAGAAAATATCGTCAGCATGGCGCAGGGAACCGGGAAAAAGTGTATTGCAACCGGGGTGAATACAAAAGAAGTATATGACTATGCGGTTAAGCTGAAGGTAGATTATCTGGAAGGAAATTATGTGGCCAAGACACTGGCCAGCAAGGTAGATAAAGTAAAGTACATGCAGGGCAACTTCTTCCAGCTCATGGTCGCCGTGTCCGAAGACGAACCGGATATGGAAGAGATAGAGCGGATTGTAAGCAGAGACGCAGGTCTTACATATGCGATACTGAAGCTGGTGAACTCGGCTTATTTTGCACTGAGGCGCAGGACCGCTTCTATCCGGCAGGCGCTTGTAACGCTTGGAATCACCCAGCTCAGGCAGTGGGTCTATATGCTGAGTTTTGATTACAAGGGGAAGGACAGCAGTTCGGAAGAGCTGCTCAAGATATCTTTCCTGCGTGCGACCTTTGCATCAGAACTCGTAGGATATATTAAGGAATGTCCGATCAGCAAGACGGATGCATACCTGATAGGTATGTTCTCGACGCTGGAGTACATGGTAAATGCGACGGAAGAAGAGATTCTGGAGGAGATACCGGTCAATCCGGAAGTAAAAAATGCGCTGGTGGCGCAGGAGGGGACTGCCGGGAACATATACAGGCTGCTTCTCGCTTATGAACAGGCAGACTGGAAGCTGAGCAAAAAACTGTCAGAGAGTCTGGGCGTACCGACCTATCTGCTCGCACAGACTTATATCGACTGCGTGGACGAGGTAAATGAGATATGGCAGGGGCTGACGACAGAATATGACAGACCGGGAGAAGAACGCAGATTCATGAACTTTGATGATTCTGACGGCAAGGAGCATCTGGAAGATGTCCTTTATTAAGGGAAAGAAAGCAGACTTGGAGGTAGATGACAGTGGCAGTATCAATCGTATTAACTAATCAGAAAGGCGGCGTGGGGAAGACGACGACTTCCGGCGCAATCGCTGCAGGCCTGTCTAAAAAGGGCAGGAACGTCCTGTCGGTAGATTTGGATCCTCAGGGAAATCTCGGATTCAGCCTTGGAATGAATATCGAGGAGGGACATACGATGTACGAAGTCCTGAAAAAAGAGATACCGATCCAAGAAGCCATCCGTACTTCAGACGAGTATGGGGATGTGCTCACGTCGAACATCCTGCTGAGCGAGGCGGAAATGATTCTGAAAGGGGAGAACAGGCAGCTTGTTCTCAAGCAGGTGCTGAAGGAAGTGGAGGACGACTATGACTATATCATCATCGACACGCCGCCTTCCCTAAATATCCTTACGGTAAGCGGATATGCTGCTGCAGACTATCTCATCATACCTATGGCCGCGGAAATACTGAGTCTGGTCGGTCTCGTGCAGCTGAAGGAGACGATAGAAGCGGTGCAGGACTCCGTCAACCCAGACCTCCACGTACTCGGCATCCTGCTGACGAGATTCAGCCAGAGGACAAACCTGGCAAGAGATGTACAGGACATGGCGAAGACGGTGGCCTTCCAGATAGGGACGGAAATCTTCGATTCCAAAATACGTACCGGCGTGTCGGTGGCAGAGGCGCCGGCTCATGGAAGGAGCATTTTAGATTATTCTCCCCGGTCGAATCCATCAAAGGATTACCGGGAGTTCATTGAAGAATTACTGCACAAAATTAAGAACCAGGCATAGGAGGGCGCAGACACAATGGCTAGGAAGACGAACAAGACGGACCATGTATTGAATTTACTGTCCAGCGGAACTGACAAGGATAGCACGGAAGACAGTAAGACAGCGAAGCCTCAGCCGCCGGTGGAACCGGAAAAGATGGCTTCTGTCTCTGTCGTGCAGCCGTCTTCTGATAAGGAACAGCTGGCGGACGCAATCAGGCTGTCTCTGGAAGACGAGCTGGAGAAAACGCAAAAGACGGAAGAAGATGGAATAGAAGAAATACAGACAGAAATACAAGACGGACATGAAGAAGCCGCGGAAGAGGAAAAAACGGAAGTAAGAGAGAAGAAGAGCGTTCCGGAATATGATACGGAGGAAGATATGGACTTCGCCTATGTGAATGTTATGGAAACGCTTGTCCAGGAACGAGTATTGGAATATATGGAGCAGTTCGGCATCTGCACGTGTCCGCGCTGTATTGCGGATACGTCGGCACTTGCCCTTACGCAGCTCCCTCCGAAATATGTTGTGGTAAGCAAGGCGGCCATCTCTCCGCTTATGAACTTTTATTCTAAAAAATATGCGGGACAGATAACGGTAGAAATAACAAAAGCATGTATCCAGGTGGGAGACGTGCCGCATCACACGAGGAATTAGACAGCGGCCCTTAACTATTCGGGACAGTGTGCCGATAAGTATTATTATACACGTAACAGAGTGAAATATCGTAATATAGAGGAGTGGTGATATGGCATCTATCAGCGGATTAGGAAGTACGAGCCTGAACAGTACATCCAGCTTGCGCGGCTACGGCGGACTGGCCAGCGGACTGGACCGGGACACATTGATTGAAAATATGACGTATGCGACAAGGAGCAAGATTGCCGCGCAGAAGCAGAAAAAGCAGACCTATAAGTGGACGCAGGAAGCAATCCGCAATATTACAGGGAAAGTGTACGAATTCAGCAATACATACATGTCTTATTCGTCATCTTCCAACCTGCTCGGAAGCAAGCTGTTCTCCAGGAACCAGGTTACGGCACTCGGAGCGAACAGTAATTATGTATCTGTATCGGGGAGCAGCGTGTCGGCAGATACGATTTCTATACTTGGAGTGAAAAGCCTTGCACAGGATGCGAAGATGACTTCTTCAAACGCCGTGTCCAACGAAACGATGCAGACCGGAGGGGTGAGTAATAGCCTGGCTGAGATAACGGATGCGGATGTGATATCGGGGGAATCTCTGTTCGTAAAGTACGGGACAAAGATGTATACGGTAACTCTTAACCAGAGTGCGGAGTATGATTACAGTACGCCGGAGAAGACGGCAGAATCCATCAATAAAGTGTTGTCTGGTATCACGATCGGCAATGGAAAGACGCTCGGAGACGTGATGGAAGTAAAAGAAAATGCGGGCAGGATGAGCTTCGTGAGCAAGGATACGTCAGGGAACACGCTTAAGCTTTCCGGATCCACCGGAGATCTGCTGAAGGATCTGGGCTTTTTAGGTGCGGACGAAAGATTTGAATTGCTGCCGGATTCCAGGACCGTCATTACGGCAGACGGGCTGGAAGGGGTGGAAGACGCACAAGTGACCAAGCCGATGTCGCTGGCGGAACAGCTGAGCGGGAAACAGATAAGCTTCTCTTATAATGGAACGGTCAAGTGGATTACACTTGACGAATATGATGCGACAAGCACGATGCAAAACGTCAAGAGCGATTTGCAGTCCAAGCTGAATGAAGCGTTTGGCAAAGGCAGAATCAAGGTAGACTTGACAGCCGATACTGCCGACAGTTCAAAGTCGCACCTTACTTTCAAGACGACGCTTCCGGGAGATCCTCCGAGTGAAGATAAAAGTTCCGTATTGTCCATGACCGCGGCAGACAGAGGCCTGCTTGGCAACCACAGCGTGTTTGGCATCCAGGGCGGGGAATCTAACCGGCTGAACCTTTCCGCAAGCCTGGCGGAATCCGGACTCATCAGAGGCAGCGGTGTGGACCCGAGCAGACCCATGACTATCAAAAATGCCGGGGGAGAAGAGATTGACCTGAAAGATTTGGGACTGGACTGGGACAGTTCCGTCAGTGAAATCATCAACAAGATAAATGAGACAAAAGAACTCGGAATCAAGGTTACTTACCAGTCCAACGCGGACCGGTTCGTTGTGCAGTCCACCGAGCAGGGGGCCAGCGGTGAGATTGATCTGTCAGGAGAACTTGCAGACATCCTGTTCGGCACGGAAGGGATTGACTACACGACAGATGACGGCAAGGATGCGGTTATCCGGGTGAGGTATGCCGGTTCCGGTGAGGAGATGGAGATTACGCGCGGCAGCAACAGTATGACTATCGACGGGCTGAACCTGACAATCAAAGGGACATTCGGCTACGATTCCTCCAACAACTACATAAACGGCACGGAGGCGATTACGTTCGATGCACAGGTAGATGTAGAGAATACTGCCAAGGTCGTAAAAGAGATGGTAGAGGCATACAATGAGGTTGTCAAGCTTATCCACAGCGAGGTGAGCCAGAAGCCGAACCGCAACTATGCTCCGCTGACGGATGAACAGAGGGATGAGCTGAGCGAGAGCGAGATAGAAAAGTGGGAGACAGAGGCCAAGAAAGGCCTGCTGTTCAACGATACAGATGTGAGTGCATTTGCTGACGGGCTCCGTTTTATCATACCGTCAGAGATGAGGTCGCAGTTTGAGAAGATGGGTATCACGGTCTCTACCAACTATGCAGATAATGGTAAGATCGTATTCGACGAAGAGGCGTTTAAGGCAGCTCTGGGCGAGGATCCGGACGCGGTTCGGGAAGCATTTTCAAAGGAAGCGGTGAAGAAAGAGGACGGAACCGTCACGAAGGGCGGCCTCATGACGAATATGAAGACCATAATGGACCGCTATGCTTCGATGACCGGCGCTACTAAGGGGGTACTTGTAGAGCGTGCGGGATCTGTCTATGCGCCGACTACCGTGTTGAAAAACGGACTGCAGAAGCAGATCGACGACATCGACGATTACATCGACCGGCTGAACGACAAGCTGAAAACAGAGCAGGACAGGTTCATCTCCCAGTTCACATCGCTGGAGACGCTCATATCTCAGATGAACTCCCAGAGCAGCTACCTCAGCAACATGTTTGCACAGTAGGAAAGAAAGTGAGTTAGGCATATGAATGAAAATGGTTACCGCCAGTACAAAGAGCAGTCCGTCATGACCATGACAAAAGGAGAGCTGCTGCTTCTGCTCTATGATGAACTGCTGAAGAGGCTGAAAAGGGCTGAGCTGGCACTGGATACGAAAAATTATGTACTGTTTGAACAGTCGGCGGGCCGCTCGGTGGAAATCGTCCAGTATCTGAAAGATACGCTGAACTATGAGTATACGCTGAGCAGAGAACTTTCCAGCCTTTATGACTTCTTTTTGTATGAGCTGAGCAGGCTGAAAGCGGGGAGGAAAAAAGAGATAATCCGGGAACTGCAGCCGCTGATCAAGGATTTGCGGGATACATTTGCGGAGGCGGAGAAGGCGGTATGAGCGGGGAGTATATAGATGGCCTTCTTAAGGAGGTTATAAAGGAGCTGAAAGTTAAATTCAGACATATGGATGAGATATGCCGTCTGACGAGAGAGCTGGCGGACGGCCTGTCCAGAGATGACAAGGTGACGGCCCAGATGGTGCTTGATATGCGGGGGAAAGAGCTGGAGGCGGCAGTGGCGTGTGACCGGAACATCCAGATTTATCTTGCCAGCGTGCAGGAAGAGGATATGCACAGACTTTCCAATCTGCTTGACGGCAGGCTTAAAGAGACGCAGCTTCCAGATTCGGACATGTGGAGAGAAGCGGCTGACATTGTGGAAAAAACAAAGAACATCTGGCAGCAGACAATGGAGATAGACCGGGTGACGAGCAAACGCCTGGCAGGCAGCGATTCCTATTATAAGCAATAAGAAAACCTTTGGAGCAATACAGGCGTGTACTGCTTCAAAGGATTTTTCTATGGTTTGGAAAGCACCCATACCGGTCCGCCGTCTCTTGCGGTTTTCGACAGCTGGCTTATAAGTGTTTCGGCAGCCCAGGTCACAGAAGACCGCTCCGGGCTCGCAGGGTCGGCAATCAGGATACATCCGCTGCTGTCATAACCGTAGGCGACGATAAAATGGCCCGTATCCGAAAAGTCTCCGGGTCCCATGAGCAGCACGAGCAGCTTGTCCGCAGACAGTACCATGCGCAGAGAATCCGGTGTAATGGCCGCAAGCTTTTCTGCTTTCAGCCCGTAGCTTTCAGCGCCCCGGGGAATAAGCCCGTGGACAGAGCCCCTGCCGGGAGAAAAATATCCGTTGGCGTATGACCACTTGGCGGTATCTACCGGTGAGACGCTCTGCCCCGTCAGTGAAGTGACTGCGATAGCGAGTGCAGTCGGGCCACATCCATAAGACGCCATGGGATCCCGCCCCCCGTACAGGTAGCCCGCCCAGGACGGATCGCTCTGGCTGTACATGGCGACAGGCATGCTGCAGCCGCTGTCGGATACAACCACCGGGGATTCTGCGTCAGCAGGTACTGCCGTACCGGCAGGCGCCGAACCGGCTTCGGAAGGAAAGGTTCCGGCCGAAGCCGACAAGGGCATGCTGCATAGAGCTGTGACACAGCAAACGGAAAGAACACGGGAAAAAGTCTTCATACGGACGACCTCCTTCAATGAATGATACATATCTATATATCGGTATATAATGAGGAAAAATAAGAAATGCAGAAGGAAATAAAGTTTAATCATGTGACGAAGATATTCGGCCAGGACACTATCGGCCTGGAAGATGCCTCTTTTGAAATAGAACATGGTGAGTTTGTATTTATCGTAGGCAGAAGCGGCTCGGGAAAGAGTACGCTGCTCAAGCTTCTGAGCGCCCAGCTGTTCCCCACGTCAGGGGAAATATGGGTGGGCGGCTGTGAGACAGGGCGCCTGACAAATAACCAGCTGCCCTATTACCGCAGGCAGTTTGGCATAATGGAGGCGGAGCTTGGCCTGCTGAACGACCGGAATGTATATCAAAATATCAGCCTTGCCATGTATGCCACGGAACAGCCGCGGCATCTCATAAAGAAGAGGGTAGAGCAGACGCTGTCAACCGTAGGCATCGCCCACAGGGCGCATGCCCGTCCGGGAGAACTGTCGGTAGGAGAGGCGGCCCGGGCGCTGCTTGCAAGGGCTATCGTCATGAATCCCAAAATTATGGTTGTCGATGAGCCCACCGCGAACTTAAGCCCGGGCGCCGCCTGGGATATGATGTGCCTGCTGGATGAACTCAACAGGCTCGGCGTGACTATGATTGTTGCAAGCCATTCGAGAGAGCTCGTCTCTATCATGAAGAAAAGGGTGATAACGCTTGTGGCGGGGGCCGTAGCCGGAGATGAAAAGAAAGCGATCTATGATTTGAAGAGGATGGACATATTTGAGGAGAAAAGGATAGTTCATGAGCGAGCAAAGAATAAGAAATTATGAAGTGAAATGCCTGCTTCAGCTGTTGGAAACATTAATCAACGGAGACGAGATTCCAAAGTGGAATAAACAGCCCGAGTGGGGAAGCCTGTACAAGCTATCGGATTATCATGGTGTGGCGAATATGATATACTATGCGGTAATCGGCATGGAGGGAGAAAAGCTGGCTCCGTGGAAGCCTAAATTTGAAGAACGGTTCCACCAGGCAGTGCTGGCAGAGGAGAGATATTCCTCCGCAGTGCCCGAATTGCTGGAACTGATGGAAGAATGGAAGATACACACGGTTGTCCTCCAGGAATACCGGATGCGCTCCTATTATCCCCAACAGGATATGAGAGCGCTCAAATGCGTCAGGCTATTGACAGAAAAAGGGAAAGAGGATAAGGTCAGCGAGGTGATGGCCTACCTGGACTATGAGAAGAAGGAATCCAGGACAGAAGGGGAGGCCTGGTATTACAAAGTTCCGGGCGTTATGGCTGTCATAAGGTCGGAACTTCCCTTTACGAACAAGAAGATGCAGAAATACTTTGCCATACCGGTCAAAAGCTATGAGAAAGAGAAAGACCACAGATATATACATACCTTTATTCCTGAGGAGTATTATATCCATATCATAGGCTGCGCTGCCGAGAATTACGCGCGGGGCAGCCTGGATATACGGGACATGGCTGATTTATGGCTCTATTATCTGAAGGTATACAAAGACCTGGACTGGAAGGTGATCAATAAGGAGCTGGAATATCTAAAGCTCGAGGAGTTCCACATGTATCTGATACAGCTTGCGGCATACTGGTTCGGAGGTATGGTCTTTCCGGAAAATGACGTGGTGTTTGATGCGATGGAGAAATATATTCTGACAAAAGGAGTGCAGGGGAGGAAAATCAGCGCAACTCTGCTCCCGCTCGTAAAAGAGGTGGCGGATTTTTACAAAAAAGATCTCAGAAGAAAACGAAGGGAACAGATTCTGGACTGGGCCTTCCCGCATATGGACTATATGGACACGATGTTTCCGTCCCTTCACAGAATGCGGTGGCTTCTCCCTGTCTGCTGGCTTCTGAGGCTTGGGCGGATGGGGAGGCAGCAGGCTTATCTTGCGGCGGCCAAACGAATCAGGAAAATCTGCCGTGCGTGGACTGCGTTCTGGCGTCCGAAGGCAGAGGCAGTACGCAATGCTATCGACCCAAAGAAAGAATACGTGGAGAGAAAAATCAGGAACTTCCGGCGCAGGAGCTTCGGATTTGCAGAAGATGTCCGTCTGGAACTGAGAAAACAGATGCAAAAGTTAAAGAGAAAACCTTAATATTCATACTTGAATGACGATAATCTAAATATACAGAAGTTTATTCAGATATGGAAGGAGGCAGCGGATATGGGTATTTCAATCGACAGCAACAATCTATCGAATCATTATATAAATAAGCTCGCTCAGACAGCCCAGGAGAGCAGGGCAGTCCAGAATGAGAAAGGGGACAGGAACTTTGACGAGATTCTGATTACCGCCAACAGCAGACAGATTGAGGAAAAGAAAATAACAGAGAATCTGACACAGAAGACGATGCATGAGATACAGATGACAACACCTCCGGAAAAAATAGAAGCATTGAAGAAAGCCGTTTCAGAAGGAAGATATGAAGTGGACGCGGATGCGGCAGCTTCGAGAATCCTCCTGCAGAAGGGAGAATACGCCGATGAATGAGTTCAGCAAGATATTAGAAGAACTAATTACCTTATTCCAGGAACTGACATCGATAGAGAACATCAAGCTGAATGCGGGGAGAACGAACCAGGTATCCGCGGTAGAAGAATGTATGACGAAGGAGCAGTCCCTCGTCATGCGTCTCAAGGGGCTGGACAAGGCACGTGAGAAGAAGCAGGAGGAACTTGGGTTCGGCGGCATGCGTTTTCAGGAGATATTGGACCGTTTCTCAGGGGCGGAGAAGGAAGAGCTCCTCAGGCTGTTCGAGTCTCTGAGCCGGGAGATCCAGATGTTCCAGGAAGTAAGCGAAGATGCGGCCCGGATGATAGAAGTGAATATCCGTCAGCTGGACAAGGAGATTCAGAAGAGGGAAGGCCAGCGATACGAAAACAGTGGAAAAGAGCTGAAACAGGAAAAGCACATGACAGACCGAAGCGTTTAGAATATAAGGGAGGACAGCAGAATGATACGTTCAACATTTGGCGGATTTACAATGGCACAGCAGGCATTAAATGCCAACCAGCGGGCAATTGACGTTGCGGGCCAGAACTTATCAAATATAAATACACCGGGGTATACGAGGCAGCGTCTCGATCTGGCAAGCATCTCGCCGGTGGGGGCCAGCTACAGCAGCTCTGTCTTCGACTGTAAAGTCGGCCAGGGGGTCATGATGAAAGGTATCACACAGATCAGGGATCCGTTTCTGGATATCCAGTACAGGAACCAGATAACGAAGGTGGGTACCGCAGACGCCACAGACGAGATACTCAGCAGAATAGGGGAAATCTTTGACGAGACAGACAGCGCCGCTGTCCGGGAGGCATTCAACGACGTCATTTCGCAGCTTAAGAATCTGGCAACGCCTCAGAATGCAGGAGAGAGCAGCATGGACAGGCTCGTGCGCTCTTCTTTTGAGACACTCATTAACGCCATCCATCAAAAAGCCACTGCATTGGATGATCTAGAGGCAGAGATGATAAAAAAGATGGAGGACTCCATCATCCCGAATATCAATTCCTGCCTGGAGCAGATAAAGAACCTGAACGAAGAGATCAAAAACAGCCAGGTACTTGGGAATCCGGCACTTGAGCTTCAGGATACGCGTAACCAGCTGCTGGACGACCTCGCTACATATCTTCCGATAAAGGTGACGTATAAGACCGATACTTCAAGCGGGGAAAAAGTAGACCTGCTGGAAGTCACGTTCAAAGACAGTGCAGGGGCGACGCACACGCTCATCTCAGATACGAAGGCGGGAAAATTCAGCTTTGACAGCACGGGAGGGATTCCTGTATCGGTGGAGGTGACGGATGCCCTTAACCCGGCGGCGGCGACCGATATTACGAATCTCATCCAGAACGGGGTGCTGAAAGGCAATCTAGACATGCTGAACAAAGCAGAGATATTTGACGGCACGGACATAAAAGGCATCGGATATTACAGAGGCATGTTTGACGCATTTGTGAACAAGATGGCCACTGTGCTGAATGACCTGAACGGGGATCCGCTGTTTGAAAAGAGTGACGGCAGCGGTGCCGGGCAGCCGTTTACAGCGTCCAACATCAAGATATCGGACGGATGGATGAACGGAACCGTAGCGATTAAAAAATCGGACGGAACCGGAGGGACAGACCCGTCTACGGCTTATGCGAATGTGCAGCTTATGATCAACGCGCTTATCAGCGACAAGCAGACCTTTACGATAAAAGACACTGGCGGGGCAGATATCACGATATTCCAGGGCACGGTTCAGAACTGTTTTGACAATATACAGGATGTACAGGCCATTGAGAGAAAGGCTTCTTCTTCCATACTGGATAACCACCTCACGGTGCTGAACCAGATTGCAGACTCGAGAGACGCGGTATCCGGCGTCAACATGGATGAAGAAGTGATGGACCTGATGCGGTACCATCAGTCTTACAATGCCGCGTCCAGACTTATGACAACGTTGGATGAGATGCTGGACAAGCTGATCAATGATACGGGTGTGGTAGGAAGATAGCAGGAGGTAGCAAGATGCGTATAACGACAAATATGATTAGAAGAAACTATCAGAATAATCTGAATTCTACTTTGAGCGGACTTGAAAAGGCACGCAGGCAGGCAGAGACCGGCAGGCGGTTCAGCAAATCATATGAAGACCCTTCTGCGGCGGCCAGAGCGACAATACTGGAAAACAGGTATGCCAGAAACAGCGACTACAGGAATGCGGTGGAGGATACGATGAAGTGGCAGGATACCCAGGAGGATGTCCTCATGCAGCTGAGCAATGTCGCAAAAGAAGTGAATAAGAACTACGGCGTGGAAGCTGTCTCAGGCACAAATGCGAGCGTGCGGGATACATATGCGGCCACATTCCGTGAGATGCAGAAATCTATGGTCTATGCCCTGAACACAAAATTCGGCAACGTATTCGCGATGGCAGGCTCCGACGGACAGAACGCGCCGTTCGAGCTAAAGGACGACGGGACGGTTACGTACCGGGGGCTTGATGTTAATGATCCGGCCAATGCCGCTGAGCTTGAAAAGCTTACAAAAGAGCACTCATATATAGACCTTGGATTCGGACTCACCTTTTCGGGAGGAGAAATCGTGTCATCCAGCGCATTTGACGCTGCCTTTCCGGGAATAAAGGCAGTAGGGTTCGGACAGGAGGATGACGGGACAAGCAAAAACATGATTGTGCTCATGGGGCAGATGGCAGACGTGCTGGATGCAGATGAATTTGACAAGGAGGCTTATGAGAAGCTCTGGACGCAGTTTGACAAGGGTGCGGGAGATATACAGAACTGCCTGACCGAGATAGGTACGAAGACAAAGCTTCTTACCTCTACGCAGCAGCGTCTGGATAATGAGAAGCTCAATATAACGACGCAATTTGACAGCACGGTAAATATTAATGAAGCAGAAGCGCTGATGAACTTTTCTTATGCCCAATACGTGTACAATGTTGCATTGAAAATTGGAACGAGCCTGTTGTCAAACTCTCTGCTTGATTTTATGAAGTAACATGTATATTGATTTTATGGTGAGGTGATGGATGATGAATCAATTACTTAAAATTACGACGATACCAATCGAGTATGAACTGAAGATTAATAACGCGAAGCTGGAGCGCAGAAACGGCACGGCAGAGATGGAAATCAGCCGCAATGAAGGCGGCATGAGCATCAGGAGCAGGCCGATCCGGCTGCATCTGGATACATATGAGGCGAGGAACTCCGTCGTACCTACCACGAAGACCTCGATAAGCGAGTCCGCACAAAAGGGGAAACAGGCGGCCTACCAGGCTACCGCCCAGTTCGCGAAGGAGGGGCAGCTATTGCTGAAGACCAAAATAGGTGAGGGCGGCGAAGCGCTGCGGTCCATGTTCGAACAGAGGACCGCATTGCCGACCGGACAGTTCCAGATGGGATTTGTCCCGACAACGGGGCCGGACATCAACTGGGAGGCGCCTTCACTTTCTATCAGGTACGAGATGGACAAGCTGAACTTCGATATGAAGATTGACAAAGGTGACGTCAAATTCATACCGGGAACCATTGAGCTTTCCATATCCCAGTACCCGGATGTGGAAATCGAGTATATGGGAGAACCGATATACGTTCCGCCGAGCGCGGCAGCACATTTTACAGGAGAAGTAGTAGATGTCAGGGCATAGGCGGATAAGGACAGGGGGAGTAATGGTATGATGGAAGAGAGAGGGAGCAGCTTTCCTTTTGAGAAAGAAGAACTGATCAGCTTTGAGGAAGGGCTGTTCGGATTTGAGAACTATAAACATTTCCTGCCGCTTCCTATTACGGAAGACAGTGACGCTGTACTGAATCTGCTCAGCGTAGAGGATGAGAGCCTGTCCTTTATCATCATGAATCCGTTTCTGCTCATGAACGATTATGCGCCCCGTCTGCCGGATGATATCTATCATAAGCTGGAGGCAGAGGATGAGGCGGATCTGTCTTTTTATGTCATATGCGTAGTCGGTGACAGCCCGGAAGACAGTACGGTCAACTTCAAGTGCCCGATTGTCGTCAATACGGTCAGCAGAAAGGCCGTACAGGTCATACTGGAGTCGGATACATACTGCTTCCGCCACACGTTAAAAGACATAGGAAAAGAGGAGGTCTGAATATGCTTGTCTTACAGCGCAAAAAAGGAGAGTCGCTCCTATTAGGAGAGGATATTCAGATTTCTGTCGTCGATATCGGTACGGATACGGTCAGGCTTGCGATTGAAGCGCCGAAAGATGTCAAGATACTCAGAAAAGAACTTGCGGAGGCTGCCATCGTCAACCAGGAAGCGGTAGCAGGACGGGACCAGATACAAAAGATAAAAAGTATTCTCAGCTCAGACCGGCATAACGGCTGATTTGGCGGGAAATATTAAACTGCCTTGGAAACGGCTGTTTCTAAGGCTTTTTATTATTACCGCACAAAGATGTTTGAGAGTGCAGGAGGTGTCATTATGAAAAGCTTTCATTCGGTTATTTATATGTTTCTATCCAGTCCGGGTATCTTATTTTTAGCTTCCATATTATTTACGTTTGCAAGCTTTCACTGGGTCAGGAAGTTACTTTCAAAGTTCCGCGTATCTGTCTGGACCGTACTGCTGGCAGGGAGCTTCAACGGAATTATCGCGGTGCTTGCAGAGACGGCGGCAGACAGGCCGGTACCGTATGTAATGATGGCCCTTGTGCCTATTGTTACCGTCTTGGAGCTCAGGCTTGTATCAAATGACAGCATATGGGCCTATCTGTTCATACTCTCGGCATTCCTCCTGAACTTTGGCGTGGTACACGATCTGGCCGTGGCCGCTATGGGATTGTGGTCCTACAGGGAAGTATGCTCTCCTTTCTCGGCGGAATATCGCATAGGGATATTTACGCTGGCTCTGCTTTCGGCATCTGTCATACTTTTCCTGCTTGCCAGGTTCATGCCCGCCAAAGAGCTGTCGGTCCTTATGCATTCGAGAGAAAAGAGCATGATTCTCTTCTCCTATATGGCTCTTGGCAGCGTAGCGCTGATTATTGCTTCAGCAGTCACGGTGCCTGTGCTGTTCAGTGACAGCATACCTGATAACATCAGCATTCCGGTGTATCAAGATCTGATATTAAAAGACCCTCTGATACTTGCGTGCAGCTATGTGATAGCACTGCTGCAATGCAGTGCGGAGCGGGCCGCTCAGAAGAACAGCGATCTTACGGAGGCGCTGCAGCAGGAGAAGGAGTTCCGCTCCGCCATACAGAGGCAGGCGATTGTGAGCTATACCGTCAATATACGAAAAAATTGTATTGTGGAAGGGCTTTCTTACTTTTCAAAATATATAGAATCCGGAGGACTCAATAACTACTCCCGCCTTCTGCGGGAAGAAATCTGCGCGAATGTGCATCCGGATGACCGTATGAAAGTGCTGGAAGAAAGTATACTTCACTCCCCAGAACGGCAGGTGGCCGGAAAAAACAGCAGCCATGCGTTCCGCTTCCGAATCTCTTCACAATATCTGAACAGATCTGTAAACTGGACGCTGCCGGATCCGTGCGGGTGTAAAGAAGATACGGAATGGATCTGGGTGGAAGCCAGAATCATTACCGTCAATGAAGACGCTACAGGAGACAATATCGCATATATTGACCTGATGGATGTGAATGAATGCGTGGAGCAGGAGAATGAACTCTTGAACGCGGCCCAGATAGACAGCATCACGGGGCTGTATAATCGTTCTGCGCTGGAAAAGCAAATTGAACTCCAACTGTGCGAACGGATTGTGGCGGGAGCTATGTTCATCATCGACATGGATAATTTTAAGATGGTCAATGACTCCTTCGGACACCGTGCGGGGGACCGCCTGCTGAAGGAGATGGCAACAGTAATCCGCGCCCACTTCCGCCAAAAAGACATCATAGGAAGGATTGGAGGAGACGAATTCTGCGTGTATGCAGCGAATCTCCGTTCCATAAAAAGCATTAAGGAAAAAGCAAAAAGATTAAATGCCGCTGCCACACGTACACATGTCACAGAGCAGGGGCGAGAGTTCCAGACAACAGTAAGCATTGGAATTGCGCTCTGTCCTGATTTCGGCGATGCTTATGACTCGCTGTATGAGCATGCCGATATCGCCTTGTATCAGGCAAAAAGCTCCGGCAAGAACACGTACTGCATCTACTCAGGGGAGCCCAGGGTGGAGTACAGCGGAAACCGTCCCGGGACCGGGAATGGGAGTAACGGATAATACATATGTTTTGGCGGCAGCCGGGCAATACAGCCCGGCTGCCGTTTGGTATGACGGGTAAAATACTACCAATTTTTATTCGTACGATACAAAAAATTTCATGTAAAAAAAAGTAAAAATTGTATAATTTTAATCTTGAAAAATCATAACCAATTGAAAGTAATTTAAAATTTGAAAATGTGTATAAAAATTGAGAAATGCAAAAAGCAGAATAGCTAAAAAATAACTAAAAAATACCTATATACATGCACATACATTTAATAGGAAGAGCTGTTGACAAAATATCTCATTGGCAGTAATGTGTATACAACTTTCGGATGCTTTCGTTTTAAAGTCATCCGGGAGTTATTACGTTTCAGAAAAAGACATGAAGGAAGGGGATAATACGGAAGAGCTGACAAAGAATCTGTTGGAAGAGTTAAACTGCCAGACCGTTTTTACGATTCCGGTATTTGGGGGTATCGCCGTGGATGAATCCATCGTCGTAACCTGGATCATCATGGCGGTGCTTACCATCCTGTCGGTTGTATTTGTGAGAAACCTAAGCGTGGAACATCCCGGCAGGCTGCAGCTTGCACTGGAATCTTCCATCGGATGGGCACAGGATTTCTTTGAGGGGATCATCGGCAAGGAGAACAAGAGGTATGTTCCCTATCTGATTACGGTAGCCCTCTACCTGGCGGTATCGAATGTGATAGGGCTGCTTGGCTTCAAACCTCCCACAAAAGACTTGAATGTGACGGCGGCGCTGGCAGTCATGAGCATGATTCTGATTGAATATTCCGGCATCAGAAAGAACGGAGGTAAGCACTGGGTGAGGCACTTCGCCAGCCCGGTTCCTGTAGTCGCGCCTATCATGGTGCTGGAAGTCTTTATCAGGCCGCTGTCGCTCTGCATGCGGCTGTTTGGCAATATGCTCGGGGGCTTTGTTGTAATGGAACTGATCAAGCTTGTAGTTCCGCTGCTTGTACCGATTCCGCTTAGTTTTTATTTTGATATATTTGACGGGTTGTTACAGGCGTACGTGTTTGTTTTCCTCACTGCTTTATTTATGAATGAGGAAATGGAATAGTAAAAAGTAGAAAAGGAGATAGAGAAGAATTATGATGGGTACAATTATAGCTATTGGTGCAGGAGTTGCAGTATTGACGGGCCTTGGTGCAGGAATCGGTATCGGGATTGCTACGGGAAAGGCGACAGACGCTATCGCCAGACAGCCGGAGGCAGAAAGCAAGATAAGCAAGACGTTGATTCTCGGATGTGCGCTCGCAGAGGCAACTGCTATCTATGGATTTATTATCGCTTTGCTGATTGTTTTCTTCTTAAAATAAGAGGAGGTACGGGAAAGTGCTGAGATTAGATTTTAATCTAGTATTAGAGATGATAAACCTGCTCGTTCTCTTTCTTCTGCTCAGGAAGTTTTTAATCCGGCCAATTACGAGTATCATGGAGAAAAGAGAAGCCATGATTGCGGACGGAATTAAACATGCACAGACGGAGCAGGAAAAAGCGCTGGAACTTAAGAAGCGGTATGAGGAGTCTCTAGGCGGTGCCAGGGAAGAATCCAGAAAACTGATTGAGCAGGCAAAGCTGGACGCAAAGCATGAGTATGACCGCATCGTAAGTGACGCCGATGCCAAGTCGGGCAGAATGCTGCAGACAGCCAGGGATGCTATCCGGGCAGAGAGAGAGCAGGCGATGCGCCGCATGAAATCGGAAGTGGCAGGACTTGCTATGGATGCGGCTAAAAAGATTGCAGCGGGGCAAAATGGCCGTGTTGACAGCCAGGCGGCCTATGATTTATTTCTGGAGGAGGCGGGTGACAGCCATGAAGACAGCTGATAGTAGCCGGGACTGCCGTTCCATGACGGCGGTCAGGTATGCAGCCGTGCTGGCGGAACTTGATGTACCGGAGGAAATTCTGACCCGTACGGCTGAAATCCTTGAACAGTCTCCCAATCTTGCAGAGGTGCTCGAAAGCCCGGTCGTACAGAAAGAGGCAAAGCATCGTGTCATTGACCGGATATTTCCGGCAGCCGTGAGAAACTTCCTGAAGGTTGCTGCGGATTATGGGAAGGCTGGATATGTAGTCGAAAGTATAGACATATACAAAGAACGGGTGGCGAGGAAGGCAGGAATCGTGACCGCGAGGCTTGTCTATGCCGAACCACCTGCCGGGGAACGTCTTGCAAAGATGGAACAGTTCATATGCAGGAAATACAAAGCGTCCGGCGTGCACTGGAAGATGAAAGAGGATAAGTCGCTTATCGGTGGATTCCTCTTGTACGTGGACGGCAGAGAGTATGACTATTCTGTACGGAGCCGCTTTGAAAGGCTGGAACAAAAATTAACCTGGAGGTGAAGAGATTGGGTGCAATCAGCGCGGATGAAATTATCTCGATCTTAAGAGAAGAGATAGAGAATTATGATACAGTGAGCAGAGACAAGGAAACCGGGACGGTGGTCTCTGTCGGTGACGGAATTGCCTCTGTTTATGGCATAGACCATGCCATGTATGGCGAGATTGTCACGCTGGAGACAGGTCTGAAAGGCATGGTGCAGGATATACGGCAGAATGAGATAAGCTGCATCCTCTTTGGAGACGACTCTGATATAAAAGAAGGGACTAAGGTGGCTCGTACCGGGAAGAGGGCCGGAATCCCGGTTGGTGACAGTTACATAGGAAGAATCGTGGACGCACTCGGAGCGCCGATTGACGGGATGGGTGAGATTAAGTCGGACGGCTACCGCCCCGTGGAACAGGAGGCACCCGGAATCGTGGAACGCAAGTCTGTGAGCGTACCGCTTCAGACAGGCATCCTGTCCATAGACTCCATGTTTCCTATCGGACGGGGACAGAGGGAGCTGATCATCGGTGACAGGCAGACAGGCAAGACATCAATAGCGGTGGACACCATACTGAACCAGAAAGGGAAGGATGTCATCTGTATCTACGTGGCAATCGGACAGAAAGCATCCACGGTAGCACAGCTTGTCAATACGCTCCGCTCTTATGGTGCTCTGGAGTATACGACCGTATTCTGCTCCACAGCCAGTGAGTGCGCCCCGCTTCAGTATATCGTGCCGTATTCCGCAACAGCTCTTGCGGAATACTTCATGTATCAGGGAAGAGATGTACTCATCGTATATGATGACCTGTCGAAGCATGCAGTTGCCTACCGGACAATCTCCCTTCTTCTCGGACGCTCGCCTGGCCGGGAAGCATACCCGGGAGATGTCTTCTATCTGCACTCGCGTCTTCTTGAGCGAAGCAGCCGCCTGAGCGAAAAGGCGGGAGGGGGTTCCATCACCGCGCTACCGATTATTGAGACGCAGGCCGGGGATGTATCCGCATATATTCCTACAAACGTAATATCCATTACAGACGGCCAGATATTCCTGGAGAGCGACCTGTTCAACGCGGGCATGCGTCCCGCGGTCAACGTCGGACTCTCCGTATCACGTGTAGGGGGAGCTGCCCAGACGAAGGCGATGAAAAAAGCTTCCGGCAGCGTGCGTATAGATCTGGCCCAGGCTCGTGAGATGGAGTCCTTTACACAGTTCAGCTCAGACCTGGACGAGGCCACGAAACTGCAGCTGAAATATGGAGCCTGTCTCACCGAGCTTCTGAAACAGCCACTCTGCCGCCCGCTCAGCCTGCATGAGCAGGTCATCACGCTCTGTGCGGCGACCAATAAAGTGCTTCTTGATGTGGACACGAAAGACATGAAGGAATTTCAGGCAGGAATGCTGGATTATATCGGGAAGACGTATCCTGAAATCGGAAAAGAGATAGAAGAGAAGCAGACGCTGGACGGTACGCTGACAGACAAAATCTTAAAAGCGGCTGCCGAATATAAAGAAAACAGATAAGCAGGTGTAACGATGGCAAACGCAAGAGAACTGAAAGAACGGATGGCAAGCATCCAGGAGACAAGGAAGATTACAAACGCGATGTATCTGATTTCTTCCTCTAAGATGAAGCAGGCCAAAAAGAGGCTGAACGATACAGAGCCATTTTTCTATGCGATGCAGGCTGAGATTGCCAGGATACTGAGACATGTCCCTGACATGCACAGCCACTTCTTCGACGGACGGCAGAAGAAGTCTTTGGATGAGCGGAAGACGGGATGTATCGTCATTACCGCTGATAAGGGGCTGGCCGGCGCATATAATCACAACATAATCAGGCTTGCGGAGGAAATGCTCATAGAACCGGGGGAACACAGGCTGTTCGTACTGGGAGAGCTGGGACGGCAGTACTTTTCCAAAAAAGACGGCCTGGAGGTCGATACGGACTTCCGGTATACGGTGCAGCATCCGACAATGCACAGGGCGCGTCTCATAACGGCAAAGATGACGGAATTGTTTGAGGCCGGAGAGCTGGATGATATCTACATCATCTATACGAGGATGCAGAATGCCATGCAGGCAGAAGCGGAGAAGATAAAGCTGCTTCCGCTCAAGCGGATGGACTTTACGCCGGAGAATATACCTTATCTGTCGGGGGTATACCGGGAAGCGGTTACGCTGTATCCTTCTGCCCACAGCGTGATGGACAGCATCGTTCCGAATTATATAAATGGCATCATCTATGGATGTCTCGTCGAGTCGTACTGCAGCGAACACAATTCACGTATGCAGGCGATGCAGAATGCTACCGACAGTGCGTCCGGGATGCTCGGTGAATTAAAGATAACTTATAACCGTGTGCGGCAGGCCGATATTACCCAGGAGCTTACAGAAGTAATCGGCGGGGCCAATGCACAGAAAAGGAAGTGAAATCAGAGATGATGGCAAAAGGGAGAATTATACAGGTCATGGGGCCTGTCGTCGATGTGGAATTTGACAGCAGGGAGGACCTTCCGTACATAAAAGACGCGCTGGAAGTTGACAACAACGGCAGCCGTTCCGTCATGGAGGTGGCACAGCACGCGGGCAACAATATTGCCCGCTGCATCATGCTTGCGTCAAGTGACGGATTGTATAAAGGCATGGAGGTGACGGCCACGGGCGAAGGCATCAGAGTACCGGTAGGAAAGCAGACGCTCGGACGCCTGTTCAATGTGCTTGGTGAGGCCATTGACGATGGGAAGGCGATGGAAAGCGGCGGCAGACGGTGGGAAATACACAGGAAAGCCCCCAGCTTCGAGGAGCAGAGTCCGGCGGTGGAGGTCCTGGAGACGGGAATCAAGGTTATCGATCTGCTGACACCGTATGCCAAAGGAGGCAAGATCGGCCTGTTCGGCGGAGCCGGTGTGGGAAAGACCGTACTGATACAGGAGCTGATACATAATATTGCAACAGAACACGGTGGGTATTCCATATTTACCGGCGTGGGCGAGCGTTCCAGGGAAGGAAACGATCTGTGGACAGAGATGAAAGAGTCGGGGGTTCTGGACAAGACCGCGCTCGTGTTCGGCCAGATGAATGAGCCGCCAGGAGCACGTATGCGTGTGGCGGAGACCGGCCTTACGATGGCGGAATACTTTCGGGACGAGGAGCATCAGAATGTGCTGCTCTTTATAGACAACATATTCCGTTTCGTGCAGGCAGGATCTGAGGTGTCCGCTCTTCTTGGCCGCATGCCTTCCGCAGTCGGATACCAGCCCACGCTGGCACAGGAGATGGGAGCGCTTCAGGAGAGGATAGCGTCCACGAAGAACGGCTCCGTCACATCCGTGCAGGCGGTATATGTACCCGCGGATGATTTGACAGACCCGGCCCCTGCGACGACATTTTCTCATCTGGATGCGACGACGGTTCTGTCAAGGAAGATAGTAGAACAGGGAATCTACCCGGCGGTGGATCCGCTGGAGTCCACATCCCGCATACTGGAGGCAGATGTCGTTGGCGAGGAGCACTATCAGACGGCCAGAAAAGTGCAGGAGATACTGCAGAAATATAAAGAGCTGCAGGATATCATTGCCATACTTGGCATGGAGGAGCTGTCGGAAGAAGACAAGATGACGGTAAACCGAGCCAGAAAGATTCAGAAATTTCTGTCACAGCCGTTCTCTGTCGCAGAGACATTTACCGGCGTCAAGGGAAGATATGTGCCGCTTGTGGAGACCGTGCGCGGATTTAAAGCGATCATCGACGGAGAGATGGACGCATATCCAGAGAACGCATTTTTTAATGTAGGAACGTTGGAAGAGGTAAAGGAAAAAGCGAAAAAGGAAGTGTAAGTGAGACATGAATACATTTTTCTTAAAAATTATATGCAGCGATAAAGTATTTTTTGAAGGCCGCTGCCAGAACGTTATCCTTCCGACGCCGGAAGGGCAGATGGGGGTACTGGCCCATCATGAAAATATGGTGGTGGCGGTAGAGATTGGCGAACTCCGGCTTCAGACGAAGGAAGGAGAATGGATGGAGGCAGTCGTATCAAAGGGTTTCGCTGAAATAATCAACAATCGCGTCACAATCCTAGTCAACGCCGCAGAGCGTCCGGAAGATATCGATGTGCTGCGCGCCAGGGAAGCGAAGGAGCGTGCCAAGGAACGCCTGAGGCAGAAGCAGAGCATACAGGAATATCATCTTTCGCAGGCTTCCCTCGCGAGGGCCATGACACGTCTGCGGGCGTCGAAGCACGGGAAAAAATATATCTGATTATATTAGGAAGAGCTCTTCGAAGAGCTCTTCAAACGAAGCGTCAAAGAGATTATTCTTTTTCCATACGATTGATATTTCATGTGTGATGCCTGGGGATGGCAATTCTATTTCTTTCAGAATACCGTCCTCCAGCTCTTTTTTTACCGCTGTCTTGTACAGGAACGTTATGCCGCGGTCCGCGGTTACAAGTTCTTTTATCGTATTCATATTCCCGATCGTGATGATATTGGCAAAGTCTTTCAGTGTGATATCCGCGTCTTCCAGTGCCTGTTCCATAATCATTCGTGTGCCGGAGCCCGGCTCCCGTATGATGAGGCTTTCCGCCGTCAGGTCGCGCAGCGTCTCAGGATGATGTGCAAAAGTATGGCTTTGGCAGCAGACGGGGATAAACTGTTCCTCGCGGTAGACCTGATGTCTGTAAGAAGTGTGCGGATAGTTGCCTTCCAGCAGCGCGAAGTCAATCTCGCCGTTGTCGAGGCTGCTTAACAGCTTCTTCGTGTTGGCTACTGTGACGGTGACATCGGAATCGGGATGAGACTTCAGATAGTGGATCAGTGGTTCTGATATCATATATTCGCCGACTGTCAGCGTCGCGCCGAAGCGGAGCGTGTTTCTTTTATTTTTAAGTATTGCGATCTGTTCCTTCAGATATATTTCATTATTCCGAAGTGAGGTGAAAGACTTCTGAAGCAGAAGTCCTGCGTCTGTGAGACAGATCTTTTTTCCCTCGAAGTGAAAAAGCTTCGTGGAATAATAGTCCTCCAGATATTGGATGTGCTGTGACACGGCGGGCTGTGATATGTGAAGTGATCTGGCGGCTTTTGTAAAACTCATCTCCCGGCAGACGGCCAGGAAGGTCTCGGTTCTGTTGTCCAGCATATGGTACTCCTTTTAAGTGACAAGGTTATTATATTTATTAACAGTGCAATAAGTATAATATGATGATAACATATGCTTATGAAAAAATAAATAATTATAATTTTACATTATGGAGATTCGATGGTATTATTTTCATGTTGCGTAAGAAGAAGATACTGGAGGAAATGAGATGGAATTTATAAAGAAGAACTGGCAGGGCATGCTTCTGTGTATCGCCATAGCAGTACCGTCAAGGCTGCTAGGGAAGCAGTTTCCGATTATCGGTGGACCGGTCATCGCGATACTGGCGGGAATGGTTATTACACTATTTATAAAAGAAAAAGGGAAACTGGAGAGCGGAATCAAGTTCACTTCCAAAAAGATTCTGCAATATGCAGTTGTCTTGCTGGGATTTGGTCTTAACTTAAGAGTAATCCTGGAAACAGGAAGGCAGTCGCTGCCAATCATCATCGCTACGATATCAACGTCGCTCCTCATTGCATATGCACTGCACAGAGCGATGCATATACCGGGCAAGATATCTACACTTGTCGGAGTAGGGTCCTCCATATGCGGCGGCTCCGCCATTGCGGCGACGGCACCTGTCATTGACGCAGACGATGAAGAAGTGGCTCAGGCAATCTCTGTCATATTCTTCTTCAATGTCCTGGCGGCAGTGCTGTTTCCTATGCTTGGAACGGTACTTGGATTCTCCACGCATTCCGGGGAGGGATTTGGCATCTTTGCCGGTACCGCGGTCAATGACACTTCGTCTGTAACCGCCGCCGCTTCTACCTGGGACAGCATGTTTGGCCTCGGCAGCGCTACTTTGGACAAGGCGGTGACAGTAAAGCTTACAAGGACGCTGGCGATTATCCCGATTACGTTAGTGCTTGCATTCATCAGAACGAGAAAGGCAGAGAAAGAGGCTGCAGGACAGGTGTCGCTGAAGCAGGTATTCCCATTTTTCATCCTGTACTTTATCGGAGCGTCAATTATCACGACTGTGGCTCTAAGTGCGGGAATCTCTGGGGAGGTATTCACGCCGCTGAAAGAGCTGTCCAAGTTTTTCATCATTATGGCGATGGCTGCCATCGGCCTGAATACGAATATCGTCAAGCTGGTCAGGACCGGGGGTAAGCCCATACTCATGGGAATGGCCTGCTGGGCCGGCATCACCGCCGTAAGCCTGCTGATGCAGCATTTTCTTGGTCTGTGGTAATGACCTGCATACCGTGAGGCTGCATTCATGCCGTAAAAAAGCAGCCAGCTAAAAAAATTCCGCCCACATATCTAAAAAGAGACGTCTGTTACATGACGTCTCTTTTTCTTATACTCTAATCACAACAAACAATTCTAAAGAAAACGGAGGGAAATGTTATGAAGAAATTGTTGAGTGTACTGCTTGCAGTGGCAATGATGGCAGCGCTCCTCGTAGGCTGTGCCGACAAGGAGGAGGCCAAGGACAGTGGCGATGGTAGCAGCAAGGATCTCACGATTGCTTTCAGCTTTGAAGACCTGGAAACAGAATTCTGGGTGGCAGCCCATGAGATTATCACGGACACGCTGAAAGACGAAGGCTACAAAGTAATCGAACTGAACTGCCAGGGGGATGCGAACAAGCAGCTGGAACAGGTCAATGACGCGCTGACACAGGATATCGACGGAATCATCATGATACCGGTGGACGGAGACACGGCTGTGACAGTCACCACAGCGGCAAACGAGTCTGAAGTTCCAATCGTCATCTTCAACCGTCCGCCGACATCTGACGAAGGCAGCAATATCACAGTAGTGTGTGACAATGCCACGACAGCAGAGGCTACGGTGGATTACATGGTAGAACAGGCAAAGGCAAAGTTCGACGAGACCGGCAAGAAGCTGACACCTTGTATTCTCGTAGGTGATCTTGGGGACCCGAATGCGATAGAACGTAAAAACGGATTCTACGCAGCAATCGAGAAAGAGAAAGACATCTTTAATGAAGTAGTCGAAGTGCCTACAGAATGGGATGCCGCTACGGCGCTTGCAAACCTTCAGAGCGCGGTACAGGCTAATCCGGAGATAGACTTTATCTTCTCATCTTCTGATTTCCTCTTCCCTACGATCCAGTCTGTCGTAGAGCCTCTGGGAAAATGGCAGAAAGCAGGGGATGCTGACCATATTATCCTTGGAGGGCTTGACGGCGACTCCACAGCAGGAAAGCTTATTGACGAAGGGTATGTAGATGCTACAGGAGTCCAGGACTTGTTCTACGAGGCTGATGCAGCGATGAACGGAATCATAAAGGCCATCGAAGACGGAGAGGCAGCACCGGACGAGGTGGTAGAAGACCCCGGATTCGCACTCACCCAGGGTAATCTGGAAGAAAAGAGAATGGATATGTGGGGAAATGCAGTAAGCGCTGAAAAGTAATAGGCACGCAGGCATAAGGGCCGCCGCCCGGCAGTGAGCTGCCGGCGTGCGGCCCAAAAGAATACAAGGAGGTTATGATATGGGTGTTTTTACGAAGAAAACACAGGCGAAGGGCGGAAAGAAAACTGCAAAGCAGATTGTTATGAATATGTTCATGTCTGAATATTTCATATTTTATCTTACGATCTTATGCTTTGTCTGTGTCATCCCATTTGTGCCAAGGATTATTACAAGAAGCAATCTTCTCAACGTAATGTCTAACTTATGGCCGCTGCTCGTCGTTGCTGTCGGACAGACATTTGTACTGCTGCTGGGCGGCATTGATCTGTCGCAGGTATCTGTCATAGGAGTTACAAGCGTGATTGGTACTGTACTCATGAGCAGTTCATTCCAGGAGGATATCTTTTCCTCTACGCCTCTGTGGGGCTGGCTTATCGGACCGGAAGGAGGCCCGCTTTCAGATTCCGGCATGGCAATACCGCTCTGTATTCTTGTAATGCTTATAGCCGGAACGCTGATAGGCATGTTCAACGGATTTTTTGTCGCGCGGTTCAAGATGCCGCCCTTCATGGTAACACTCGTCACACAGATGTTTCTGCTTAACTTTGCCATCTTCCTTACGCAGTCCAGAAATGTCATGGGGCTGCCGGAAGGATTCAAGAAACTGGGCAAAGGGGCACTCGGGGGAATCATACCATACGCGGCGATACTTACTCTGACCGTGACTGTCATCGCGTATTTTATATTGAAGAAACTCGTACTTGGGAAGTGGATATACTCGACCGGAGCTAATGAGACGGCCAGCATCGTATCCGGCGTGCCGACAAAGAAGGTCACGATATTCTGCTATGCATTCAGCGGATTCTGCGCCGCCGCAGGTTCTGCCATCTACTCCGCCCGGCTGAATATGGGGCGCCCTACTTTGGGAGAAGACCTGACGATGGACATCGTAGGAGCGGCGGTACTGGGCGGTACGAGCCTGCTCGGCGGTAAGGGCAAGGTCACCTGGACCGTGTTTGGCGTACTGTTCTATACGATACTGTTCAATGTGCTGAACCTGTTCAACTTATCGTACTACACGATTAACATAGTGAAAGGATTCGTGATTCTGGCAGCGGCATTCCTGGATGTGGTGAGGACAAGGCTGGCTGTAAAGATGTCAATCGAGAATGAGGCAGGTGTTTAATATGAGTGAATACGTATTACAGTTAGAGCATATTGCAAAGAGTTTCTTTGGAATTGCAGCTTTAAAAGATGTCAGCTTCGCGCTGGAAAAGGGAGAGCTCCTGAGTCTTATAGGAGAGAACGGGGCCGGTAAATCAACGCTTATGAATATTATCGGAGGCGTGCTTAAGGCTGATAAGGGGAATCTCTATCTGAACGGCAGCGCATATCATCCGCAAAAACCGGCAGATGCCACAAAGGCCGGCATCGCATTTATACATCAGGAATTGAACTTGTTCACGAATCTGAGCATCATTGACAATATGTACATAGATTCTTACCCGCGTATTCCGGGAACGCCGATCATCAGGAAGGCAGCCGTCGCGGAAAGGGTAAAGGAAGTGCTTGCGTCAGTGGATCTGAATGTTCCGCCTGAGACGGTTGTCGAAAAGCTGTCGCCCGGTGAGCGCCAGCTCGTAGAGATTGCTAAAGCATTGTCTTCCGACCCGCAGATATTTATATTTGACGAACCGACGACCTCCCTCACTGCAAGAGAGACAGAAAAGCTGTTTGCCATCATAGAACGGCTGAAGCAGGAGGGAAAGTCCATCATATACATATCCCATATACTTGCCGATGTACAGCGTCTGTCGGATCATATCATCGTGCTGAGGGACGGGACCATCACTGACAACGACAGGAAAGAAAAATATACGATCAACCGTATGATCAGCTCCATGATTGGGAGAGAGATCGACCAGCTCTATCCGACTAAGACAAACCGCCCTTCTGCAGAGCCGGTTCTGGAGCTTAAGGACATATCCCAGAAGGGGATTACATACAAGGTCAACATGAAGGTACACAAAGGAGAAGTGGTCGGCATGTTCGGGCTCATGGGCTCAGGAAGAAGCGAACTTGCCAGAATCGTATACGGGCTGGATCCCCACGAAGAAGGTAAGATACTCATACACGGCAGGGAAATCAAGAAGATTACTCCAAAACTAGCCATTAAGAACAAAGTGGCTTTCGTTACGGAAAACCGGAGGGAAGAGGGGCTGTTTATGGAATTTACGATACGGGATAACCTTTCTCTCGTATCTGTACCTGAAAAGGCCCGTACGAAGCTAAAAATTGTAGATGACTCCACGGTAAAAAAGAGTACGCAGGATATGGTAGACACGCTGAAGATAAAATGTCCGCCAATTGGAAACAATCCGGCAAAAAGCATGAGCGGCGGCAACCAGCAGAAGGTAGTCATCGGCAAATGGCTGCTCAGCAATCCTGATCTGCTTATCGTAGATGAACCGACAAGAGGCATCGATGTCGGCGCCAAGTATGAGGTATATTCTATCATCAATAATCTGGCTTCCGAAGGGAAAGGCATCTGGGTCATATCATCTGAACTGGAAGAGCTGATGGGGATATGTGACCGCATCATAATCATGGGTAACGGAGAGGTGCGCGGCGAGCTTGCGCGAGAAGAATTTGACAAAGAAGCTATCATGAAAGCCGCGTTTAACCAGAACGGGAAGGGGGACAAATAATATGAAGTCTAAGGAGGGTGCCAGCAGGCTGCTGTTTAAAAATATACCGCTGCTGCTGTTCATAATCATTTTTGTCCTGTTTGGCTTGTTTTCACCGAAGTTCCTGAGCATGGCTTCTTTCAGCAATATCATACTGAATTCCTCTTATGTGGGGATTATCGGTATCGGTATCATGTTCGTCCTGCTGACAGCGGGAATCGACCTGTCGGTCGGTTCGGTCATGTACCTGTCAGCCGCCTCCACCGGGCTTTTGATTGCCAGATTCCATGTCCCGACGGCGGCCGGGGTAGTGGCAGGAATCGGAGTGGCGCTGCTCATCGGGCTTTTCAATGCATTCTGTATCATAAAGCTGAAGATTCTTCCATTTGTAACGACGCTCGGTACGATGACTGCGGGGAGGGCAATCGGAACGTGGATGACACGTTCGGAATCTGTCAACCTCCCGAAGTCAATCACTTCGCTCGGCTCCCAGAAGATTGCAAATGTACCGATGGCAATTCTCCTGTTCCTGGCAATCGCCGCGGCAGCGGCGCTGTTTCTGGCCAGGACAAGGCTCGGGCGTCAGATATACGCGGTCGGCAATAATCCGGAAGATGCCCGGAAAGCAGGAATCAGCAACGATAAGATATTATTTACGGTATATATGCTGAGTGCGCTGCTGGCCGGAATCGGAGGTATCATCTCAGTAGCCCAGATAGGCATTGTCAATGCCTCCTTTGGCAAAGGGGAAGAATTCAACGCCATCGCCGCGGCAGTCCTGGGCGGAACGAGCCTTGCAGGCGGAAGCGGCAAAGTATCCGGAACCATATTGGGGGCGGTCATGATCCAGATGATTCAGTCAGGACTTGTCTATATGCAGGTGGATATGTATATACAGCCTCTCATATCAGCGGGAATCATCTTCCTTGCCGTGTTCCTTGACAGTGTGAGAGGCCGGTATATGGCAAAAGCAGAGGCCAGAAATATCAGAAATGAAAACCTGGCAAGTGAATAGAGTTACATACGCAGAAGATAGAGGCCTGAATCATAACGGCCTCTATTTCATATCCGGGAAATAGGTGTACAGGTTTTCCCGGTTTACCGAAATCAGTCCGGTGTATACGGTATCCGGTATAGCAGAAGTAACCCCGTCGGCCAGATTGTTGATCTTGATAGAAGAGTGGTTGATGTCGTAAAGGATAGCGGCGGCGTAGTATGTGAACACGGCCCGCTTCTGTCCTATGATGACGTCCACGTCGCCGCTTTCTACAAGTGCCAGGTTGTCTGGCTCGATGTCCATGGCAGTAACTTTGATGTCATGATCTGCAGATGATTCGCTGAGACCGTTCGTAATACCTATCGCACTGTTGGAATTAAAGCCGGAGATACCGGCTATGTCGGGATGGGTCTCTACAATGAGCTTCGTAATCCGTTCCGACTCGTCATAGCTGGCCATGTCATCATATTCCCCGACGATGGTGATATCAGGATAGTTGTCTGTGACGGAATGATAGCCTTCAAACGCGGCTTCTGTCGTGTCGGCTCCGCCGATGCCCATAATCGCGACTTTCCCCTTGCCGCCTATGAGCTTGACCATAGCCTCGGCCTGGGTGACGCCGATTTCATACCAGTCTGAACCTGCAAAGGCAATCCGTTTTGATGTGGAAACATCGGAATCTACCGTCACTACCGGAATTCCCTGCCGTATTGCCTTGTCGATTACGGAAGCCAGGCTTTGTTCCATGCCGAGCACGACGATACCGGCGGGCTTGCGGGAGATGGCTTCCTCCATTGCCTGGATCTGCCCGGGAATATCGTATTCTTCCGGGCCGAGGATTGTTGTGGTGACGTGCCTGTCGATGCCAAACTGGCGGAATGCCGGAATGTCATTTTCCTGAAACATGCTGTGTCCTGTCATAGTGGCAACCCAGATATATTCTTCATCGCCGGCGGCCGTTTCGGTATCCGGCGGACGGTCTCCCGACAGCCGGTTTACGGAAATGGACGCCAGCAGTACAAGGCAGATGCAGACCGCCAGTACGAGCGGCAGCAGCAGCTTGTTCTTCTTGAGCCTGTTCGATAGGATATCCTTTTTCATAGGTACCTCCTAATTTTGAGAAAGTGAGATTGCCCTTTGAATAAATTCTTCGGGGGTGGACAGGTTATAAAATAATTCTTGTGGTAAAGCGTGCAGCTCTTTACTTCCTGTATAAGGAGATAAGTAAAAATGTTCGGAAGGAACGTAACAGTCCTGGCTTTTGATTTTGCTCCAGGAGGCGGTCAGCTTTTCATTTACGGAGTAGTTCTGTATGTTCGTCATGGTGCGGGTGTCCTCGATATATTGGAATACCGTTTCATACCGGGTGTAATAATCCAGAAACGTACGACTGATATCAATGTTGGAGCTCTCTTTGCAGATACCGATAACAGAGTCGGCAGGGCTTCCGACCACCATCTGCGTGCTGCCGTTCCACGACGGATAGAATCCGCATACATCAATGTTGATCTGCTGCAGTACAGAATCATCGACCATGGATATATAAGTCTCCGGTGCCACTGTCATCGCATAAGTAGAGTCCAGAAATGCCTGGAAAGCCTGTTCGCCTGTCATGTGCAGGCTCGTCTCAGTCAGATATCCGTTCTTACGTATATCGCGGCACAGCCTGAGGGAATCCAGATATTCAGGATTGTCCAGATTACGAAAGCCTGAAGATACTGTGACCGGCGAGCCTGCCGTCACGAAAGCATCCGCGGTCAGCAGTGTCAGAAGGTCATTGGCGGAAGCGCTGTCGGCAAGGCCGGCAGAAAGTGGAGCGATGCCGTTTTCCTTAAAGACGCGGCAGGCATCCATGAAGTTTTGGAGGGTGTCCGGGGGCGCCAGACCATACTTGTCAAAGAGTGAGGCGTTGTACCATACGCCGAGATAATTGCTCTGGTAAGGGATGCCGAAATATTTGTCCGACCGGGATATCCTCTTCAGGTAGTCGAGTGCATTTGAATTGATACGGGTAAAGGCATCCATATCTGTTATCGGAAGAAGTATATTGTTATAGATGTATTTCGGATATGCTTCGGCAGGGATTTCAATGATATCTACGGAGTCGTCCTGGTCCAGCTTTTCGTCCAGATATGACAGGTAGCCATAGACAGAATACCGCTCGATATTGATCTTGTAATCCGGATACTTATCGTGGAATCCGTCAAGCGTAGACAGCGGAATGTCCTTATAGGTAATAATATTGATGGAGCGGGTTTCCTTTGACGTACCTGGCGGACTGTTTAAATAAGAATAAAAGAAGAGGAAGGAAATGACAGCACCGGCAGCTAATATTATGAATAAGATTTTTTTAAATAACCTTTTGTGCATAATAGCCAAAACCTCCTGCGGTAAAACATGGAAACTATAGAAAAAATAATGTAATAATAATATAATAAAAACAACATTTTTACAAGGAGACAAATTTTAGTTTTTCAAACAAAATATGCAGGGCTGATATATGAAAATAGTAAAGTATAAAGACTTAAAAATGAAAAACAAGCTGTTTATCGGCTTCCTTCTCGTAATAGCAGTGCTCGTATCGCTGCTCGGCTATTTCAGCATGACCTTCAGCGAGCAGTCTATCAGGATCCAGATGCTGGATTCCATACAGGAGACGATGACGCAGATGGGGGAAAATATCGAGGGAGAGATTCAGAAGGTTCTGGACGTATCGGCCCAGGTATGTCTGAATCAGGATCTCGGTACCATTCTGCAGGAGGAAAAGCCAAAGACGATAGAAGAGTACTATCGTAAAGACAGAACGATGCGTCAGATTCTGAATGATTCTTACGCCACATATTTTTCGGTCGAGGATGTCTTCGTCTGCTCTTATAACGGCAGCGTATACGGCTCGGACAAAAATAAGCTGAGTCTGACGGCGGATTATGATTTTACGAGGACGGGCTGGTTCGAGGATATGAAACAGAGCGGGGCGAAGATAAGCATTCTGTCGCAGTACGACAGTAGCTCTTACATAAGTACAGGAGAGCCTCAGAAGTTATTTTCTATCGTAAAGAAAATTTATAATTATAAATCAGGCAAGGAGATTGGCTGCCTTATCATCCATATGAACAGCGATATCCTTGGAAATGTGCTGCAGAGCGTCAACAGCAATGAATACCAGCAATGTCTGATTATCGACAATAATAAGAAGATCATCTATCATCCTGATTCTGACTACATAGGTACACAGTACCGGGAAGCAAGAGTGAGTGAACTGCTCACCGTGCAAAACGGCTATATGGAGTCGCTGTCGGAGAAAGGGTATCTCGTATTCAGCACATCACCGGTCACCGGATGGAGCGTTGTCTGTGTGGTGGATAATAAATATATTATGGACAGTATCAACCGCCTTCGTCTGTTCCTCATTCTGACGGCCCTGTTCTGCGTTATATTATCCGTATACTTTGCAAGTTATATAAGCAAGACGATAAGCGACCCTGTGGCAAGACTTCAGAGGAAGATGCACCAGGTCGGCGAAGGAGACTTTGACATACGGGCGGCGACAGGGGCATCGGATGAGATTGGACAGCTCACCATGTCCTTCGACAAGATGGTGGAGCGCACGAAACAGCTGATTGAGAATGTATACCAGTCGGAAATCTACCAGAAGGAAGCGGAGCTGAATGCGCTGCAGGCTCAGATCAATCCGCATTTCCTGTACAATACCCTGCAGACGATTGATATGATGGCGGAGGAGGAAGAGGCAGATGAAATCAGCGACGCCTGCCAGGCGCTGTCTAAAATCTTCCGTTATTCTATCAACCGGGGCCAGGAATTCGTCCATGTGCAGGATGAGCTTGTGCATATTGAAAATTATATGCTGATTCAGAAGCTGCGGTTTGGAAATAAGCTGGATGTCAGATATGATATCCAGGAGGACTGCAGGGAGCTGTATATCGTTAAACTGCTGATTCAGCCGATGGTAGAGAATGCTGTTGTACATGGGATGGAAAACGTGCTCGACCAATGTCTTGTGACAATCCGCGTGTACAGGGACAGGGACTGCCTGTACGCGGAAGTGGAGGACAACGGAACCGGCATCGGTACAGAACAGCTGGACAAGCTGAATGAAAAGCTGGCCCATAGCGGGGAACAGAAGATGGTCCACGAAGTAGATTATGTAAAGAGCCATACAAGCATAGGGCTGGAAAACACGAATGCAAGAATCAAGCTGTATTTTGGACAGGAATACGGAATTACGATTACTAGTGAAGAAGGTACAGGGACTAAAGTGCGGATCAGGCTCCCTGTCCGGACATAGAGGAGGTATTATATATGTACGTGGCAATGGTCGTAGATGATGAAGAGATTATACGCAGAGGGATATGCAGGAAGCTGGAACGTTTTTTCCCGGAGCTTAAGCTGGCTCCTCCTCAGGAGAATGCACTGGAAGCGCTGCACTATATACAGGGCAGCCAGGTGGACATCGTGTATGTGGATATCAGAATGCCGCTCGTTGACGGACTGGAATTTATCAGCAGGGCAAGGCAGTACAATCCATATCTCCAGTTCGTCGTAATCAGCGGATATACGAATTTTGAATATGCCAAATCAGCCCTGCAGCTGAAAGTGAAGGATTACCTGCTGAAGCCGATAGACAACGGCGAGTTTAAAGAGGTGACCACACGCCTCATACAGGAGCTGGACCAGAAAGAAAGGCAGATCAGAGATATAAGCATCGTCAAAGGACAGGCGGAAGAGGGAAAATTCTTTAAAAAGTGCCGCTATCTGACAGAACTTGTCCGTGTCGACTCATCTATGGATACGGTAGAACTTATGAAAGATCTGGAGGAAATGGATATCCGGTTTGCAAACCCACACTACAGGGTGGTGGCCGTGCTGATACAGGACATACGGTCTGTCCCGGAATTTGAGGATGTGTCGGGGCTTTCCATCCTGCAGTTTGCCGTGTGCAACATTATCGATGAAGTGTTCCTGCACTGCGGCTGTACTTCCTTTGTACATGAGAAGGGGGAAAACCAGTTTGTTATCATCCTGAATACAGAGACTTCTCTTGCAGTACATTTCCTGCGTGAAAAAGCAGTCCATCTCGTGAATGTGCTAAAGAACATATATGGGATGGACGCGTCCGCAGGGATTGGAAAGGAAGTGCTGCGTACGGAAGACTTGTGCGTCAGCTATGCGGGAGCGCTGGAATCCAGCCTCCAGTGCTCCATGCTCGGATTTTCCAAAGTAGACATCTGTGAAGGGACGAAGGAGAAGAAATTAAATCTGCGCCTGCTGAATGAATTTGATAAAAATATACTGGAAGGTTACATTAAATCACAAAATGAAACCGGAATATGCCAGTTCGTAGATGAGATGCTGCGCAAGGCAAAAGATGACGGACTCAGCTACACGAATGTGAAGGTGATGTGCCTGGATATCTACATGCTGGCTGCAAAGCTCCTTATGGAGAAGGGAAAGGATACAGAGACTGCGGTCAGGATGCTGGAGAAGCTGGAACGGCAAGCCGTGGAAAATACGGGATTAGAAGAGTTCAGAAAGTATCTGGAACAGACATTGCAGGACATAAGCCGGCAGTTCGACGACCGGAAGAAAAGCAGTGGAAAGACACTTATAACCGATATTCTTATCTATGTGGAAGAGCATTACAGCAAGGATGTAAGCCTTGGCACGATTGCCGGGAAATTTTTTATCAATCCAAGCTATCTGAGCCAGCTGTTTAAAAAAGAGATGAATATGAAGTTCATTGATTATATTACAGACGTAAGAATAAAAAAAGCCCTTGTCCTGCTGGAGACGACAAGCCTGACCGTAAACGAAGTGGCCGAGGCGGTAGGATATAAGGATACAAGGTATTTCCGGGAGATCTTCGTCAAGCATATGGGACAGACCCCGTCACAGTATCGGAGCGGGAAATTAGCTGATTAAGTCAGAGGTGTGCGAGCGTACATCCACAACTGCAAAGAGCCGGAATCAGGCACGGAGATGTTATGTGAGATAACATCCCCGTGCCTGATTCCGGCTCTTCTTGCAGCAACTGCTGCATACCTTTCCCGCCGGCGTCCACTATACAACAAAAATTCTCTTAATGTTCTAAAAATTCCCCCGCTCAAAAAAGAAACCGGCTGTGATAAATTACTGGACATAGAGAGAAACTTTCATTTTTACATGAAAAAAATGAAAACGGAGGGACAGCATTGGATAGAAAAGATATTATTTCTGAAGTGGAACGGACAATCCGGGAGGAAGGGGAGGCGGTCCAGGCACTGTCCGGGCAGCTGGATATGGAAAAGATGGCAGAGCTTGTCTCCCTTATTGGCAGCAGGAAAGGGAAAGTAGTGATGTCAGGCTGCGGTACGTCTGCCATGGCAGCCAGAAAAGCAGTACATTCGTTGAACTGCATCGAGTGTTCCGCGGTATTTCTGACGCCATCGGATGCTGTACACGGCGGTCTCGGGGTTCTGGATAAAGATGACATACTTATCCTTATAAGCAAGGGAGGCAATACGGAGGAGCTCGTACAGCTCATACCGGCCTGCAGGAGCAAAGGGGCCGTGCTGGTCGGGGTGACGGAGGATGAAACGTCTGCAATTGGGCAGGCGGCGGACCTCTGCCTGAAAGTAAAGGTCGTGCGTGAGCCGTGCCGGTTCAATATGCTGGCGACTGCCAGCACGCTGGCGGTCATATCTCTGTTTGACGCGGTCTGCATCGCCTTGATGCAGTATACAGAATATACAAAGGAGCAGTTTGCGGTCATCCATCCGAAAGGGGCGGTGGGGGAACGGCTCACCGGAAAGGAGGCTTCGCATGAAAGATATGATGAAGGCGGCAGTATTCAAGGGAATTGAGCATATTGAGATTGAAAGCAGAGCGATTCCGCAGTGCCCGGAAGGTGGGATTCTTGTCAGAGTCGTATCCTGCGGTATCTGCGGCGGCGACATACGTAACTACCACAGCGGACTCAGAAATGGAATGACCGGACAGATCATGGGCCATGAGATAGCAGGGGAAGTCGTGGAAACGGCAGATGGCGTGGACAGATATGCGGCGGGCGACCGGGTCGCGCTGGCACCGGATGTCAGCTGCGGAGAATGCTACTACTGCCGGAGAGGCATGGTGAATCTGTGCGACAGCCACCGCATGCTCGGGACGCATTTTCCCGGAGGGTTTGCCCAGTATATCGCCATACCGAAGATCGTACTGGAAAGAGGATTTGTGGAGCACATACCTGGGGACATGAGCTATGATTATGCAGCCTTTGCAGAGCCGGTATCAGGAGTCGTGGCTTGCCAGAAATATAATCACATATCATATGGGGACACGGTAGTCGTAATCGGGGACGGGCCTGTCGGATGTCTCCATATGGAAGTAGCAGAGGCCAGGGGTGCTTTCCAGACGGTTATGCTCGCCAGAGGCCGTATAGAACAGGCCAGGAAGTTTGGATTTGAGCATCTGATCTGTAATAAGAACGAGGAAGAGGCGACAAAGGAAGTGAAGGCGATTATCGGTCCGGGCGCAGATGTGGTAATCTGTGCGGTGCCGAACGCATCGGCGCAGCAGCAGGCATTGGCGCTTGTGAAGAAGCGGGGGCGGGTCATCATATATGGAGGGCTTCCAAAGGACAGACCGATGACTACCCTGGACTCTAATAAGATTCATTATAACGAGATCATGGTACTTGGAGCATTTTCCTATTCAGCGGTAGGGCTGGAAGACGCGCTCAAAACGATACATGCAGGGAAAGTCAGTACAGATAAATATCTAAGCGCGAAGGTACCCCTTGATAAGATCGTGGAAGGAATGCATATGGTGGAAAGAGGTGAAGCGCTGAAAGTGCTCGTAGATCCATGGGCCTCATAAAAGCAGCAGATGGAGGGGCCGGGAAGCAAGTAAAGCAGAAGGAAAGGAAGGACTAGAAAGATGTATGAGATTGACACAAAGCTGAGTGAGCTGGAAAGAGCCGGTACGCCGGTGAGGACAGCCCTCATCGGAGCCGGGCAGATGGGCAAGGACATCGTGGCGCAGATGGAGGGGATGAAGGGAATCGAATGTGACATTGTTGTCGATGTAAGAACGGACATCGCTTTGGATGCCTATCGGCAGTCAGGCTGCACATGTGAGGTGGTGGAAGCGCACACTGCCGCAGAGGCGGAAGCTGCTATTGCATCGGGTAAGAAGGTCGTGACGACGGATTATAAGACAGCCGTCCGTACCGGGCAGATTACGAATGTGATTGACGCCACGGGCTCTCCGGAGATGGGTGCACGGGTTACGATGGAGTGTATCTTCCATAAAAAACATATCGTGATGATGAATGTAGAGTGTGACATAACGATTGGGCCGATACTTCGCAGGCTGTGTGAACAGGCCGGCATCGTATACTCTCTGACCGCGGGAGATGAGCCGGGTTCCATCATTGAGGTGTACCGGTTTGCCAAAGCGCTCGGATTTGACGTGGTAGCTGCAGGAAAGGGGAAGAACAACCCGCTGGACATCTATGCCAATCCTGGTATGCCCGAATGGAAGGAAAAAGCAAAAAAGAGGGAGATGAACCCGAGGATGCTCATAGAATTTGTGGACGGCTCGAAGACGATGATTGAGATGTGCGCAGTTTCTAATGCTACAGGGCTTAGACCTGACATAAGAGGCATGCACGGACCAAAATGCGACGTAAAAGACCTGGCTAAGGTGTTTTCGCTGAAAGAGCAGGGGGGAATCCTGGAACATACAGGTGTAGTGGACTACGGAATCGGGGACATCAACCCGGGAGTATTCGTCATCGTGACGACAGAGAACAAAAGAATCAAAGACGGCCTCGTGCAGAGAGACATGGGGGAAGGGCCGAACTACCTCCTGTATCGTCCGTACCATCTCTGCTCCATCGAGACGCCGATTACGGCAGTACAGGCAGCCGTATATGGGGAATCGACCGCACATCCTATGGACCACCTTACGAGCGAATGCATCACGGTAGCCAAAAAGGATATGAAGGCAGGGGAAGTACTGGATGCAATCGGCGAATACTGCTACCGGGCCTCTGTCGAACTGGCAGACACCGCCCGAAAGGGGAATATGCTTCCCGTCGGACTTGCGAAGGGAGCCGTGCTCAGAACGGATGTAAAGAAAGACGAAGTCATCACATATGATATGGTGGAACTTGACGACAGCTCTGTACTGCTGCAGCTGCGCAGGATGCAGGATGAAGTGCTTGGCTGCTGATGCAGACGGAGAAGAAAGGAGAACATGACTATGGACAATAAGGTGATAATCGGCTACGCCCCGACAAGAAGGAGGATATTCAGTGCCAAGGATGCGGTAAAGTATAAGAAGCTCATAGCAGACAAGCTTAGAGAATGGGAGATAGAGTTCATTGACATCGAGGATATAAACGAAGAAGGACTGCTCAGGTGTGCTGAAGATGTGGAACCGGTCATAGACAAGTTCCGGAAGGCCAGAGTAGACGCCTTGTTCCTCCCTCACTGCAATTTCGGCTCGGAACACAGCTGTGGCAAGGTGGCGGCAGCCCTGAATGTCCCGGTCCTTTTATGGGGACCAAGGGACGAGGCACCGGAGCCGGACGGCAGCAGGCTGAGGGATACCCAGTGCGGGCTGTTCGCTACGGGAAAAGTACTGAGAAGAATGCAGGTTCCATTTACTTACGTTCCGAACTGCCGTGTAGACAGCCCGCAGTTTGAGAGGGGGTTCCGTAACTTTACGGCTGCGGCTAATGTAGTCAAGGAGTTCCGCAAGGGAAGGATCCTTCAGATAGATACGCGTCCGGCAGACTTCTGGACGATGATGGTGAATGAAGGCGAATTGCTGGAGAAGTTCGGCATACAGGTATTTCCTATCACTATGGTGGAGTTTGCGGATAAAGTGCTGGAGCTGGAAGCGTCCGGCGATGAGGATGTGGAAGAGACCGTCCGCTATATCCATGATCATATGGAGGTGTGCATTCCGGAGGATTCGGTACGCCGTGTAGCAGCACTTAAGACAGCGATGAAATATTTTGCCCGGATCAATGGATGCAACGCGGTTGCCATCCAGTGCTGGGATGCTCTGCAGCAGGCGCTTCACGTAATGCCGTGCTGTGCAAACGCGCTCCTGACTGACGAAGGCATACCGGTAGTCTGCGAGACAGATATCCATGGAGCAATCACCGCAATTATGGTACAGGCAGCCGGAATGGGAAGGACGCCAAGCTTTTTTGCAGACTGGTCGGTGCGGCATCCGGAGAATGATAATGGAGAGCTGCTGCAGCACTGTGGCCCATGGCCCATATCGCTGGCGAGAGAGAAGGCCAGGCTTTCCAGGCCATTTGCATTTCCGGAGCACTGTCCGGGAGCGGTCGTATCAGAACTGAAGCCCGGGGAGATATCTATCTTAAGGTTTGACGGTGATAACGGTGACTATGGAATGCTCATGGGAAGGGCCAAGACGATAGAAGGGCCGGAGACAATCGGTACCTATGCCTGGGTAGAGATACCAGACTGGCCGAAGGTAGAGACTATGATAGTGAAAGGTCCTTATGTCCATCATGCAGTCGGAATCCACGGTGACATACTACCGGTCATATATGAGGCATTAAACTATATTCCGGGTGTGCGGGCAGATTTCTACAATGAGGAACAAGAAAGAGAGACCACATATGCTGCTTGGAATTGATGTGGGCACGACAGGTGCCAAAGCAATGGTATTTACAGAAGAAGGTGAGGCGAGGGGATATGCGTTCCGGGAATATGGGATCCTGTATACGAAGGAAGGCTATGCCTGCCAGGATGCGGAGTACGTCTGGCGCGTAACGAAAGAGGTCATACGTGAAGCGGCCAGAGAGGAGGGGCAGCATATCAGAAGCATATCCATCTCCGTACAGGGGGACGCGGTCATACCTGTCGACTGCAACAGAACAGCAATAGACTATGCCCAGCTCGGCATGGATTACCGGGGCACCGGTGAGGTCCAGCTGTGCGAAAGCAGGCTAGGAGCCGAAGCAGTATTTGCCAGGACGGGCATGCGGCCCCACCCCATGAATACATTTATAAAAATATTGTGGATAAAAAGACATGACAGCCGGCTATATGAAAAGACATACAAATTCGTAACGTATGCTGATTTCATCTTGGGCAAGCTCGGCAGCAGCAGTATTGTCATCGATTATACGATGGCCGCAAGGACGCAGGCATTTGATCTGCGTGAGGAAAGATGGTCTGAGGAAATACTGGGGGCATTTGGAATCGACGAGGAGAAACTTGGCACGCCGGTGCCATCGGGTACGGTGGCAGGTACGATAGACAGGGAGCTGGCAGAGGAACTTGGTATCAACAGCGGTGCCGTGCTGGCAGCAGGCGGGCATGACCAGACATGTGCTGCGGCAGGCGCCGGGATTACCGGAGAAGGGATGGCACTTGATTCTCACGGAACCGCGGAAGTCCTGACAGCCGTATGCGGGCGGCCCATACTGGGGAAGGTTATGTTCGACGGCTTTTATCCTTGCTATAACCATGTACTGCCGGGACGATACGCGACCTTTGGACTGAACCATACGGGGGGAGCGCTGCTGAAGTGGTTTGTAGAAGAATACTGCAAAGAGGACAAAAGGCTGGCGAAGGAGCAGGGAGCACAAGTATATGACTATATCATAGGAAGGCTTCCCCAGCCTCCGTCTCATGTGATGGTGCTTCCCTATCTGAACGGGAGCGGGACGCCCCACTGTGATTGGGAGATGCGGGGAGGCATACTGGGCCTTACGATGGCGACCGGTCGTTATGATATCGCCAAGGCCGTAATGGAATCGCTTTGCTTTGAGATGCGCCTTAATATGGAGCGGATGGAACAGGCCGGCATACCGATACGGGATATCAGATGTGCCGGAGGAGGGGCACGTTCGGCGGCCGGACTTCAGCTGAAGGCTGATATCATGGGGGTTCCCGTGACGACGCTGAAGGTGAGGGAGGCTGCATGCTTTGGGGCGGCAATCCTGGCCGGAAGGGCGATAGGACTCTACGAAAGCATGGAAGAGATACAATGCCTTGTCCGGACGGATATCACGTATGAGCCGGAAAAAGTGAGACGGAACATGTACGAGGAAAGGTACCGGGTCTACCGTGGGCTTTATGACGTGATGAAGCCGGTGATGTCCCGGGTAGGCAGAGTAGATGCAGAAAATATCCCATAAAGTACAGGTAGAGCTCAATGCGGTATACCATGCACTCAAAAGTGCGGAGAAGAAAGCTGCGGATTATGTGCTTTTACATCCGCAGCAGGCTGCCTGCCATTCGATTACCGAGTCGGCAAAGCGGGCGGGCTGCAGCGAAGCGACATTAGTCAGGCTGGCTCAGAAGCTTGGATACGGGGGCTATGCGCAGATGAAGCAGGCGCTGCTGCCGGCTGAGGCGGTGACAGAGCTGGATATGCCGCTGCCATACGGCGACATCGGGGAAAGCCGGGATGCAAGCACAGTAATCCGCAGCGTATTCGGTGTGGCCGCCCAGGCGCTGGAAGATACGATGCAGCTGCTGGACAACGAAGCGTATGAAAAGTGCCTTGCATATATCATCCACGCAGGGAAAGTCTTGATTGCAGGTGCAGGGGATGCCTATACGGTAGCGTACAGCGCGTATCTTAAGTTTTCGCGGGTTGGCATTGCCGCCGCCTGTCCGGCGGACTTTGATGTCCAGCTTATGGAGGCGTCGGGAATGGGGCCGGACGACGTGCTGCTGCTCATCTCTCATTCAGGTGAGACGAGGACGCTTTGCCGGGTCGCAGAGGCAGCAGGAAAAAAAGGAACCCACATTATCACTGTGACGAATTATCCGCTGTCAACGCTTGCAAGACTGTCAGGCTGTGTCATACGGACAGCCGCATTTACGAAGAATCCGTGCAATGAGACCGTTGCAAAGAGGATTCCTGAGCTCTGCATCATAGAGGCACTGTATATCAGCATACTGCAGGGGCCGGACGAGCAGTATGCAAAGACGCTTAAGTGCTCCAATGAGCAGCTGAAGAAAAACAAGTTCTAAAAAAAGTCTGACGAATATCTAAAAAATACCGGGCTAAGATATAAAATCAGAAATGTTAAAATGAGAGCGTAAAGAGTTATAGATTCTTACGCTCTCGTTTGCGTACAAATAAGACAGAAAAGAGGTAGCGGAATGTGTAAGACGGAGATGCAGCAGAAAGAAGAAATCGTGGAGGCGGGAAAATCCCTTTATGACAAAGGGCTGCTCGTGGGGACAGACGGAAATATCAGCATCCGCCTGTCTGAACAGGAAGTGCTCATAACAGCGTCCGGCTTCTGCAAGGGCAGGCTTACGGCAGAACAGATTACGAAAGTGGACATGGAAGGCCATGTTCTGGAAGGGCTGAAGCCCGCCAGGGATATCCGTATGCATCTGGCGGTCTACAGGGAGTGCAGGGAGGCAAAAGCAGTCGTACATGCCCATCCTCCCGTCACTACCGGTTATGCCATGTCAGAAGTGTCGTTTGAAAAGACGGCGCTGCCGGAAGTGCTGTTCGCCCTGAAGGGTATCGCGGTTACAGAATATACGACGCCTACAACGGTAGAAGTGCCGCTGGAAGTAAGCCGAGTCATGGCAGAGGACCCGGAATGCCGGACGATACTCCTGGCAAACCACGGTGCCCTGACAATAGGCAGCGATGTCGGCGAAGCCTTCTATATGATGGAGACGCTTGAGATGTTTCTGAAAGCAAATCTGGTCTCAAAGCTTCTGGGCAATACCCGTTATCTGGACGAAGTACAGATGGAAAAAGTAAACCGCTTGATAAAAGGAGAAGATCCGGACAGTGTTATTGGAGGTACGAAATGAACAATTATTTTATGGGACTTGACTATGGAACCGGAGGATGCAAGGTATGTATCATCGATGAGAGAGCAGAAGTGCTCGCCTATGCGTACCGGAAGTATGACATTATCACGAACCAGGACAATTATTCAGAACATGACGTGCATGACTACTGGCCCGCCACGTGTGCAATGATAAAAGAGTGCATGGACAAGGCAGGCGTGAAACCGGAAGATATCAGAGGCATCGGCACGTCATCCGCCCTGCCGTCGCTCGTGATGGTAGATGAAGAGGGCAATCCGGTGCACAATGCATACAATCTGATGGACCGGAGGGCGGACAGGCAGGAAAATTGGCTGAAAGAATATATAGGTACGGACGAAATATTCCGGCTGACCGGCAACCGGATTGAAGACCATCCGATACTTGTGAACCTCCTCTGGGAAAAGGAGAACAGGCCGGAAGATTACAGGCGCATCTATAAAGCGCTGACCATCGACGGATATATCCGCATGAAGCTGACCGGGCAGATGACTGCACACCACAGCGCGGGTATCTTCTACGGGGTAGCCTATGACCTTGACCAGAACAAGTTTGACGAAGAGATGCTTGGACGGATAGGAATTGCCGCCTCTGTCCTGCCTGATTTCTACCGCTGTGAGGACATTATTGGAGAGGTGACGGAAGAGGCGGCAAAAGAGGCGGGGCTCGTACCTGGCATTGAAGTGGCAGGAGGGCAGGTTGACTGTAACGCCGGATGGATTGGGGCAGGAGCTACCGAGGTAGGGGATATCCAGATGAATCTGGGAACGTGTGGCAATATGGGAATCGTGAGGAATACGAAAGAGAAGTTCCGTGATATGTTCAACTTACAGTATACGACGGACTGTACCAATACTTATATTACAGTTACGACGACACAGACCGGAGGCCAGTGCCTGAGATATATGAAGGAGAACTTTGCGCAGCTTGAGACGGCGATGGAAGAACTGATTCCGGATTTTGACAGCTATGACTACCTCAACATGGAAGCAGACAGGATACCACCGGGGAGCGAAGGGCTTGTCGTACTGCCTTACCTGATGGGGGAGCGTACGCCGATATGGGATAATGACGCAAGAGGAGTCGTGTTCGGCCTGTCATTGTACCATACGAAAGCACATCTCGTGAGGGCGATGATGGAGGGGGTCGCTTATGCCTTGTACGATTCCTTTATCATATTGAAGGAAAGCGGAATCAAGATCAACTATCCCCTCGTCATGAATGAAGGCGGGGCGAAGAGCAGGCTCTGGAGAAGGATTATAACAGATGTGCTGAACGTGCCGACGGTATTCGTGAAGAACAGGGTCGGGGCTCCTTACGGAGACGCCCTTCTGGCGGCAGTGGCAACTGGTTATATGAAAGACTTCAGCATAGCGAAGGAGAAGGCACAATACGTGGAACCGATGGAGCCGATTGAGGACAACCATGAGATATATATGAAGTATTACCATATATACAAAAATCTTTACCGACATGTAAAAGAAGACTACAAAGATTTAAAAGAATTAAGAAAGCAGGTGTAGAGGATGAAGAAAGCGGACGTAGGATTTGGAGTGATTGTATCGACAAGAGGATTTTTCAATCCAAAGCTGGCTTATGAAGGGAGGATGCAGCTTCTGGCTAAGCTGGGCGGCATGGGATACGAGACGATATGCCTTGACGAGTCCGAGACGAGATACGGTCTCGTAGAGACGATGGACGATGCCCAGAAGTGTGCAGAGCTGTTTAAGAAAAATGCAGAGAAGATTCAGGGAATCATCGTATGCCTTCCAAACTTCGGAGATGAGGTAGGAGTCGTAAGCGCCATTGACAAGGCAGGGCTGCATGTACCTGTTCTTGTACAGGCATGTGACGATGAAAGAGATAAGATGGACCTGGCAGGACGCAGGGACGCCTTCTGCGGAAAGATATCCGTCTGCAACAACTTGAACCAGTACGGCATCAAATTTACAAATACAACGTATCATACATGTGCCATAGACAGTGAAGTATTTACGGAAGATATCAGCAACTTCGCAAAAGTATGCAGGATTACCGCAGGTCTCAAGGGGCTTCGCGTTGCACAGATGGGAACGAGGCCGGCGGCCTTCCAGACCGTCAGGTATTCGGAAAAGCTGCTCCAGACGCTAGGGATACAAGTCATTCCGGTAGACATGTCGGAGATTATTTTTGCGGCAGAAAGATTAGAGATGACGGAAGATGTGGCCGCCGCGGTGGACAAGATCAAGTCATACGGGCGGATGGAAGAGGGCGTACAGGAAGAGAGCATAGTGAAGCAGGCTAAGCTGTATGTAACCGTAAGAGACTGGATGAGAGAAAACGACTGCAGGACCGGTACGATTCAATGCTGGGACTCCATACAGATCAATTACGGATGTGCGGCCTGTCTGACGATGAGCATGCTTGGAGAAGAGGGTATGCCTATGGCATGTGAAGTGGATGTCATGGGAGCAGTGACGATGTATGCCATGTATCTTGCGAGCGGGTCGCCTTCCGGATATCTGGACTGGAACAACAGCTACGGAGAAGACAGAGACATGTGTATAGGAATCCACTGTTCTAATTTTCCGAAGTCATTTATCAACGGCGATTTTGAAATCGGCAGCCTCGATATCCTTGGCAACAGCCTGGGCAGAGAAAACTGTTTTGGGGCTTGCAAGACTGTGATTGCCCCGGGAGAGATGACCTATGGAAAGATATCCACGGATGATGAAAAAGGAAGGGTAAAGATGTATGTCGGAGAGGGAAGTTTTGTGGACGATGAGATAGATACGCTGGGAGGTGTGGCAATCTGCAGAGTCCCTGGTCTTCAGCCTCTCATGGATTACATCTGCGGCAATGGCTTCGAGCACCATGTGGCTATGAACCGGGGACGTTCCGCGCATGTGCTTGCAGAAGCGCTCGGCAAATATATGGGCGTGGACGTCTATTGCCATGACGGAAAGGGTGCAGTAAGATGACAGATTTTGACAGCAAGCTGGAGAGGATAAGAGCGCTTCTTGAAAGACGTCAGGCAGAAGCCGTCGTAATTGCAAGGAGAGACAACTTTGCCTGGCTCACCGGAGGCGGCGAAAGCGGCGTCATATTGAATCAGGAGAACGGATTCGTCTATCTCATAGTCACGCGGAAGGAGAGAGCTGCCGTGGCCCTGCGTGCCGATGCAGACAAAGCAGAGGAGGAGCTCCTCAAAGGGCTCGGCTTTACCTTCCATATGCTTGACTGGAAATCCGCAGGAATAGAGGCGCATATAAGAAGCCTGCTGGAAGGGAAAAGGGCCCTGTCCGACATCCCTCTTACGGGCTGCACGTGTGATGCCGCGGCCATATATGAACTGGAATATCCGATGACGGAGACGGAGACAGGACGTTACAGAGAGCTTGGAAGGCTGACAGACATGATCATGGCCCGTACTGCAAAGCGTATGCGGCAGGGGATGACCGAGAATGAGATAAAGGCAGAAGTGCTCCACGCCTGTGCGGATTATGGCGCAGAGGTGGACGTACTGCTCGTTGGGAGCGACGAGCGGATTGAAAAGTACAGGCACTGTACGCCCACGGATAAAAAGGCCACACGTACGGTGCTGCTTTCACCGGTATTGCGGAAGTATGGGCTGCATTCCAATATCGCCCGTATGGTCTGCTTCGGCAGCGTGCCCGGGGAGGTCAGGAAGAGATATGACGCCGTATGCCAGATTCAGGCTGAAATCATTGCCGCAAGCCGGGAAAATGTAGCTTTCAGGAATATCTTCCGGCTGCAGGAGAAATGGTACCATAGACTTGGCTTCGGACAGGAATGGTTGGAACACGGTCACGGTGCGCCGGTCGGCTATATGCTATCGGATGCCTCTGTCCTGTACGATGAACACAGGTGCATGACATCCGGCCAGGCATATGAGTGGTATGTGACGGTAAGCGGCGCGAAGTCTGCCGAGCTTGTGATGAATACGGGCGGCAGACAGGAGATTCTGTCCATGACGGGAGAATGGCCGGAGAAAGCATACCGGACAGAAGGCGGGGCCGTCATAAAGCTGCCGGACATATGGGTGCGATAAATGCGCGTAGAAAAGCCGGGACGTGGTGTGAGACCGCCCCGGCTTATTTCTATTCTATCATACTTCGTGCATGCTGCAGGCTATAATGTGGTGAACAGATCCATAGACTGCCCCGTCATGACTGCAGGTGCATCACAGAGCAGATATACGATAGCCTTTGCCACATCTTCGGAACGTCCCATCTTAGCATCATCCTGCCCGACGGAGTGATTGTAAACCCTCTGCCCCGGCGTGTCAACGATTCCCGGGGATACGGCGTTAGCTCTAATGCCGTATTCTTGTGTCTGGATAGCGGTCGTCTTAGTCATAGTGATGATTCCGCCCTTGGCGACGGCATATGCTCCCATCTGGGAAGCGATGCGTCCCATACGGGAAGATACGCTTACGATATCTCCGCTGCGCTGTTTTATCATGACGGGAACGACTTTATTGATGCAGAGGAATGGTATGCGCAGATTCGTTTTTATAATCTGGTCCCACTGTTCTTCCGACCATTCCCATATTTTGATTGCCTGATGTTCTATATTATTGTAGATTTCCTTTGGATATCCGCCCGCGTTATTGACCAGGATATCTATTCTGCCGAACTGGTCTACGACAGTGTCAACCATAGACTGTACCTGTTCTCCGTCCGTCAGGTCTCTGGAGAGCGCGACGGCCTTTCCGCCTTTTTCTTCTATCAGCCGCACCGTCTCATCCAGATCGGACTGGGTTCTGGCTACAGCGGCTACGGTTGCGCCCTCTGCGGCTATGGCAAGAGCGGCGTCTCTGCCGATTCCTTTTCCGGCTCCGGTTACGATTGCAATCTTTCCTTCTAATCTCATAATAGTTACCTCCAAATATGATTTATATGGTCCGTAAGTTACGTTTGAAAAAGTCGATGGTCGTCGGATGAACATAACTGCTGCCGATTTCCCGGAGAAGGACAACATTCAGGCGGCCGTTCAGGTTCTTCTTATCCAGTTCGATTACCTCCGTGAGTTCCCGGAGGGGTATCCCGCACTCATAGGGAAGACGGTACTGTTTCAGAAGCTCAAGGAGCCTTCCGGCATTGCCGGGAGCGGTCAGTCCCTGCTCTTCCGATAGCTTCGTTATCTGGTACATGCCTATGGCGACTGCTTCCCCATGACTTTCACGTCCATAATTGTAGTATTGCTCAATGGTATGTGCCAGCGTGTGGCCAAAGTTCAAGAGCATACGTTCACCGGTATCGAACTGATCATGCTCCACGACGTTCCGCTTGATATCTACACAGCTGCTGATGATGGCAGGCAGCTCTTCTTTGAGATCTGCAAAAGAGCTGTGTGTCTCCAAGGTATGAAACAGGTCTGCATCCCGGATGCAGCCATATTTGATAACCTCTCCCATGCCATCGTTGATAAATCGTTCATTCAGGGTATCCAGCACGAGCGGATCTATCAGCACGAGGGAAGGCTGGTAAAAGGCACCTGCAAGATTCTTGCCCTGCGGCAGATCAACAGCGACCTTTCCTCCCACAGAAGAGTCTACCTGTGCAAGCAGAGAGGTGGGAAGCTGTATGAGATTTACGCCTCTCAGGTATGTAGCGGCGGCGAATCCCGCAAGATCGCCTATGACCCCGCCTCCAAGGGCGATTATCAGATCGCTCCGGGTAAGCCTGGCATTCAGCAGGGCTGAATATACGGCAGGAAGCGTCTTGAACGCTTTGGTAGATTCACCGTGGGGCAGCACAAGCTCGTGACACTCAAAGCTGCCGGACAAGGATTTTTTTAAACGCGCTCCAAAGAGGGGATATACGTTATCATCTGAGATGATCATAACCCTTCTGCCGGAAAACACTTCCCCAATATAACCGGAAGCTCTGTCCAGTATATTATTTTCTATATATATTGGATAACTTTTATCACCAAGATTTACATTTAACTTCATACATAACTCCGTAATCTTATAACGTTATATTTATATGTTCTTTCCGATAACTTTGGCAATCTGGGTCACTTCTCTGAGAAGCTCGTCATACTTCTGCGGTTTCAGCGACTGGGCACCATCGCAGAGTGCGGACTCTGGGTCGTTGTGCACTTCCACCATCAGTCCGTCTGCTCCTGCTGCGATAGCTGCTTTCGCCATCGGCTCCACAAGCCACCACTTCCCGCCCGCATGGCTTGGGTCTACGACTACTGGAAGATGAGTGAGCTTGCGCAGCACAGGGATGCTCTGCAGATCAAGCGTGTTACGTGTATATGTCTCAAAAGTCCGGATGCCCCGTTCGCACAGGATGACATTTTCATTGCCGGACGCCATGATATACTCTGCGGACATGATCCATTCTTCATAAGTAGCGTTCAGACCGCGTTTCAACAGGATTGGACGGTCGAGCTGTCCAAGCTGCTTGAGCAGATCGAAGTTCTGCATATTGCGGGCGCCTATCTGGATCAAGTCGACTTTATCGTTAAAGATATCAAGGTGTTCCGGAGACATAAGTTCTGTCACGATCGGAAGCCCTGTAGCCTCTTTTGCCTCACATAGAATCCGGAGCCCGTCAAGTCCCATGCCCTGGAAGGAGTAAGGGCTCGTTCTCGGTTTGAACGCGCCGCCCCTTAAGAGGTTCGCTCCAGACTCCTTCGCTTTTGAGGCTATCTCCAGAACCTGTTCTTCAGACTCTACGGAACAGGGACCTGCAATCAGGGCAAGGTGTCCCTGACCGACCTTCACTCCCGACACATCCACGACGGAGTCCTCAGGGTGGAAAGCCCGGTTGGCCAGTTTATATGGTTCCTGGACGTGCATTACTTTATCCACGGAAGAATCTACTTCAAATAACTTGGCATCTATCTTCGTTGTGTCGCCGATACACCCGATAATGGTCATTTCCTGTCCGACTACGATATGGGTGTCAAGACCTCTGCGCTTTACAAGATGTTCCACGCGTGATACATCTTCTTGTTTTGTGTTTGGTTTTAATACGATAATCATAATATTTCCTCCGGCTTCTATAAATAATGCTTCTGCATCCGTATGTATATATACTGTGATATATTCGCACTGTAAAATTTTAGTTGTTTAAAGTGTGAAATCATGATTAATACTATCGCATTCGTATAAAGATGTCAATATCTTTTTCAAATATTTTAAAAATAGCATGTGAAGTGTGATACAATTGGCTTAAAGAGGAGACTGGAGGGATAATATGGACAGGGAGAAAGAGAGAAGGCTAGAAGCGTTTGAAACGATGTACGAGGCAGTGAGGACAGAATATGACAGGATTCTAAAGAGGATGGAGATTCTCAAAGGAGACGGAAGAAATAAATCGGCAGAGTATAAGGAACTACTCGGCAGGAAGATGACGTATGGACGAATCCTTGACTTGTACAAAATATATGACTTATAGAAAGAGGCTGTGTGACAGATGATCAGGACATATCTTGCAGATATTACGCCGCTGCTGGAACCAGAAGCATATGAACATTGCTGTGGACTTGTGCCTGAGTGGCGAAGGAATAAGGCGGAACGGATAAAGCATAAGAAGAATAAGGCGCAGAGCATCGGAGCCTGGCTCTTGCTTGAGACAGCCAGAAGGGAGACTGGCGCTGATGCGTCACATGTCTACAATCTGTCTCATTCTGGGCGATACGTTTTGTGTGTGCTCAGCGATACGTCCGGTGCTGTCCGGGCCGGATGTGACATAGAGATGGTGAAAGAGGCAAGAATGGGTGTGGCACGCCGTTTTTTCTTAAAAAGTGAATATGAGAAGCTTCTGGAAGCTGAGGACAGGCCGGAGCTGTTCTATCGTTTCTGGGTGCTCAAAGAGAGCTTCATGAAAGCGACGAGGCTGGGAATGAAGCTCGGCATGGACCAGTTCGAGGTTGGGTTCGACAAAGACGACAGGCCGGTGCTTCTAAGCCAGCCGAATGCATATCAGGAGAAGTTCTGGTATAAGGAATATAATATAGAAGGAATTGACGCAAAGATTGCAGTCTGTACGACAGAGGAAGAGATTGCAGAGGTAGTGGAGATTGTTGATTTGACGCGCAGGCTGCCAGAGAGAGGGGATGTAGATGAAACAGCTGAAGACGAGGTGGACGGATAAGGTTGACAGAGACAACGTGCTTGCAGCGTACCCAAGACCATCGCTTAGAAGAAAGAGCTATGTGAATCTGAATGGAGTGTGGAATTATGCATTTACCGATGACAGAAAAAGACCGGAGGCATTCCAGGGACAGATACTGGTACCCTTTTCGCCGGAATCTGTGCTGTCCGGTGTCGGACGGCAGCTGCAGCCGGGAGAATATCTGTGGTATAGCAGAGCGCTGCCTGCCGGGGTGAAGAGGGAAACCGGCAAAAGGTGGATACTGCATATCGGTGCGGCGGACCAGTGTGCGGCAGTCTCAGTGAACGGCCTGCCTGCAGGCAGGAATGTGGGCGGCTATCTTCCGTTCTCGGCAGATGTGACGGATATGCTTCGTGACACGGATAATGAGCTGACCGTGCGGATACAAGATTATAGTGACCGTGCCTATCTGGCAAGGGGGAAACAGAAGCTGGACCGGGGCGGCATGTTTTATACGGCACAGAGCGGTATCTGGCAGACCGTGTGGATTGAGCAGGTGCCTGAGCATTACATAAGCAGTCTGAAGATTACGCCGTGGTATGACAAAGCGGAAGCAGAGGTGCTCGTCAGAACCCGGCGGGAGAGCGGGGTATCTGTCACCGTCAGCTCTGATGAGGGGCAGGGCTTTACAGTGGAAGGCTGGACGAACCGTCCCATCCGCATACCAATCAAGGATGTACACAGCTGGAGCCCGGAGGACCCGTATCTGTACAAGATTCATATATGTATGGGGGAGGATGAGGTTGACAGCTACTTTGCCATGCGTAAAATATCGGCGGAAAAGGACAGGAATGGTATTGTGCGCCTGTTCTTAAACAACCGCCCTTATTTCCAGAAAGGGGTGCTGGATCAGGGCTACTGGCCGGACGGATTGTATACGGCGCCGACGGATGAGGCCATGATATTTGATATCATGGAGATGAAGCGCCTTGGATTCAATATGCTGAGAAAGCATGTCAAGATAGAGCCTGAAAGATGGTATTACCACTGTGACAGGCTTGGCATGCTCGTATGGCAGGACATGGTGTGCGGAGGAGAGCCGTACCGGCACTCTTATGTCACCTATGCGGCCACGGTCATGGAACTGCTCCATATAAGGCCAAAAGACCGGTATTACCGACTGCTTGGAAGACGGGATGAAAAGAGCAGATCGAGGTTCATACAGGAAATGAAGGAGACGATCCACGCACTTTATAACCACCCTTCCGTAGTTGTCTGGGTTATCTTTAATGAAGGATGGGGGCAGTTCGATGCCAACGCGGTGACAGCAATTGCGCGACGGGAAGATCCGACACGGCTTCTGGATCAGGCGAGCGGATGGTTTGACCAGGGCGGCGGGGACTTCAGAAGCGTACATAACTACTTCTTCCCATTGAAAGTACGGCCCGGGAAAAGGGTGTATGCGCTTACGGAATTTGGAGGTTACTGCTGGAAGGCAGAGGGACACAGCATGTATCCCGGCCTGTACGGATACCGGATCTACGGCAGCAGGGAAGAGCTGGGAAAAGGATATGCCGCGCTTATGACGCGGGGAGTAGAGCCCCTTGTGGAAAAGGGGCTGTCAGCGTCCATATATACACAGCTGTCGGATGTAGAGGAGGAGGTGAACGGAATCTATACGTATGACAGAGAAGTGCTGAAGATAGATGAGAATATAATAAGAAAATGTAATGACAGGCTCGTCTTAAACGGATGAGAAAAGGGGACATCATACAGTTGACGTGTTTTCACCAATTTGTTAGAATGAAAAAGGGAAAAGCATAGGTTTATGAAGAAACATATGAGTTTACATACAAACGATAAGACCTATTAGGAGAGTATATTTTTACAAATTAAATAAGGAGGACAAGTCATGCTGGATCTAACATTTGGGGAGCAAGTCAAAATAATCTTAAGTCGTAAGGGAATGACGATCAAGGAACTCGCAGAAACTATTGAGGAACGCACGGGCAAGAAGATGTCACGCCAGAATCTGACGCAGAGGCTGGGACGAGATAATTTTCAGGAACAGGATATGCGTATGATAGCAGATATATTAGAGTGCCCGTTTACGCTTAGCATCCTTGAAGATAAAGACAGTCTGGAAAAGACCTCTAACTATAAAAATGAAGAAAAGAAAACGACTTCTCAACAGAAGCCGGAAGCCAGGGGGGACGAAGAGAAGGAAGACAAGCCTGCGGCAACTGAGCGGGATATTACAATCGGGGAACTTGTAGAGATACATGAGGAACTGGATGCCTTGATTGAAGAAGAGACGGGAGAGCTGCCGCCACTGGATACTCCGGTGGAGGAGCTGCTGGAAGAGGTGGCCGCCCTGGAGGCAGAAGGCAGTGAAAGAAGCGGTGGGGATAGGCCGGACAGGATACATGAGCAGGAGGATAAGAAATCTCACGGCTGGATATCATATCTGCAGAGGCGCAGGAAGAAGCCGGAGCAGTATGCCGCAGGAGAACGGGAATCTGAAGGTGGGGAGGATGCCCACGATGTGAGTGAAATATTCCCAGAGCAGGAGGACGCGTACGAGGAGGACGTGCCTGAGGCAGAGACGGAGCAGATGGAAGAGATGGATGCATCTTACGTTGACTACGATGGCGAGGAGGCCATGGATGAGATGTATGTAGAGCCCGAGGTGGAATATGACGACGAAGACCGGGTAAATGGCGACGTGAACCCGTACACGGGGCGGGAGTATGAGACGAACAGCGTACGGATGCACCCGAACAGGATTGGCTATGTGCAGGTGTATGACCGGGAAGACCACGCGTGGACAGATATGACGGAATGGGCGTTCCTCGGCTATCAGGAGCGCAAGAAAGCGCTGCTCGGCAAGGACTATGAGCCGCCAATCTATCTTGACTGACGTAAGGAAACGGAAAGGGAAGTGTGGAAGACAGTGAACTGGGAACAGCTGTTATCAACAAAAAGAAGCCGCGGAGCTTCGAATAAATATACGAAGTCTACAGACTTGAGAAGTGAATTTGAGAAGGACTATCACCGGATTATCGGCAGTGCCTCTTTCCGCCGGCTGCAGGACAAGACGCAGGTATTTCCGCTGGATAAGAGTGACTTTATCCGTACGCGGCTCACGCATTCTCTGGAGGTGTCGTCGCTTGCGAAGTCGCTCGGACAGAATATCGGAGAAAATATACTCGTAAATAAGAAAGATTCAGGCTTCACGGCCGGTATGAAGGAGGATATATGCAATATCCTCCAGTGCGCGGGGCTCATTCATGATATAGGGAATCCGCCTTTCGGCCATTTTGGCGAGACTGCGATACGGGAATGGTTTGAGCGCAGACTCCCTGTGCTTGCGTACAACGGCCAGCCGATAGAAGAGGTGCTGACGCCGCAGATGCGGCAGGATTTTTATAATTTCGAGGGGAACGCACAGGCGCTCCGCCTCGTGACGAAGCTACATTTTCTCGTCGATGAGCAGGGAATGAACCTGACGTATGCACTGCTTAATACGATTGTGAAATACCCGGTTTCCTCTGTCGGCATCCATAAAAGCTCGGGCAACATCAAGGATAAGAAGATGGGGTATTATTTTGCGGACGAGGATATGTATGAAGAGATTGCGGCGCAGACGGGGACGAACGGCCTGAGGCATCCGCTCACATTTATTCTTGAAGCGGCGGATGATATCGCGTACAAGACCGCGGATATTGAAGATGCGTTTGTCAAGGGCTTTATCACGTATCATGAGCTTCTTGAGGAACTTAAGGAGCTGGAGGAGCGCTGTACGGACGCGGCACAGCCTGCATTTAAGCCGGCCGGCAAGCTGGAGGGATTATACCGCAGAGGGAAGGAAAAGCATGTGAAGGATCCGGAGGAATACGCAATCAAGAACTGGATCGTTCGCGTGCAGGGAGTCCTCATCAGCTGCGCAACGTGCGGGTTCACTTCTAATTATGAAGCGATTATGGATGGCAGCTATACACATGATTTGTTCCACGAGACTTTTGCAGAAAAGCTGATGGATCTGCTCGGTGATATGGCGTTCAGGAACGTATTCACTTCAGAGGCCATCTATAGGATGGAGGTGGCCGAAGCCGCCATGATTGATTTCCTGATGGAAAAGTTCGTAACGGCGGTAATCCACTATGACGTTCCCGGGCGGGACCTGAATTCTATAGATATGCGTATGGTATCGTTCATCTCGAGCAATTATAAGAATGCGTACCATTATCACGCGGAAGGAAAGTCTGATGTCGAGAGGCTGTATCTGCGCCTTCTGCTCGTAACAGACTATATATGCGGAATGACGGACAGTTATGCAAAGAGACTTTATCAGGAACTGAAAGCGATTATTTAACATGTTTTACTTCCATTCGGAATAGATTGTGATAAATGAACTACGAATGGAAGTGAAATGTTGAAACGTTTTATACGCTATCTGTATGAATACGAGAGTGGAAGAAGAATGCGGAACGTTGGTTTCGTGAAAGTGGACCAAAGCGACGACGAATGCATCGTACATATACACGGAAAAGGTCTTCGGCTTGAAGGAGAAAAAGAGCTGACCATATATCTCTTCTATGAGAAAGAGAAAGAATGTATCGGATTGCCGCAGGGAACGGTGGAAAATGTGAATCCTGCGGTGAACTATCAGCTGCGGTATACGAAGGAGGATGTCGGCGAGCCATGTAATTATGACCTGATAGAGGGTATCATCATGGAGAACAGCTCGCACCGAAAATACGCCGCGGTGTGGGATGACATGCCTGTGAATGTAAATGAGATGCGCCTGTGGACTCCCGCAGACCTGTCGCAGGGGACGGAGCCGGAAGAAATGACGGAAATACCGGAAGAGCCGGATGTGCCGGATATTGAGAACGATAGGTCAGCACCGGTGCAGGAGGAAGAAGAGCCGGCCGGCGGGATGCCTGAGGAGGCAGAACGCAGGGAAGCAGCCGGTACCTTTCCCGGAGAGGAAGCAGCCGTCTCAGAGATGGAGGCCGCTGAAGAGGAGGAGGACGCAGAATACGGCAGCATTGAAGATCCGGAGGCTGCGGCAGAATCCACCGGAACGTTACAGATGGAGGCACTGGAAGAAACGGAAGTGAGAGAGACAGAATGCTGGACCAGTACAGACTGCAGCCCGTGCAGGGCGGCAGAACCCGTCAGGCCGGAACCGGACTGTCAGAAACAGAGCAAAAAATGTACAAAGATACAGCGGCAGGATATCGTGAATCTGCCACGCTGCGAATGGAGACTCTCCAATAACAGCTTCCTGCTCCACGGATACTACAATTACCATCACCTCGTCATCATAGAGGAAGACGGGAACATATGGCTCGGAGTTCCGGGCATCTACCATCCGAAAGAAGCGAAAGCCGCCGAGGCTTTCGGTTTTCCGCAGTTTATAAAAGCAGAAAAGCTGAATGTAGACCTAAGTGAAGATGAGAGAAATGACGGGGAAGAATTTGGCTACTGGTGCCGTCATATAAGACGATAAAAGTTAAGTTGGGGACGTAGTAAACTTCAAAAGGGTTACGTCCCCAATTGACATACGACCTGTACCTAAATGAGGAAAGGGGTGTACCCAAATGGACAGTATAGACGAAAAGTTTATGAGGGAGGCCATCAGACAGGCGGGAAAGGCGTATGCCCTGAACGAGACGCCTATCGGCTGTGTAATCGTATATGAAGGAAAGATTATCGGCCGCGGCTATAACCGGAGGAATACAGATAAGAATACGCTGGCCCATGCGGAGATTACGGCAATCCGCAAAGCGAGCAGGAAGATGGGAGACTGGCGGCTGGAGGGATGTACGCTGTATGTGACACTGGAGCCGTGCCCCATGTGTGCAGGAGCGATTGTCCAGTCCAGGATGGACAGGGTTGTAGTCGGCTGTATGAATCCGAAGGCAGGGTGTGCGGGTTCCGTTCTGAATGTATTGCAGACAGAAGGGTTCAACCATCAGACAGAGCTTACGACCGGTGTGTGCCAGGAGGAGTGCAGCGGCATGATGAAGACGTTTTTTAAGGAACTCAGACAAGCTAAGAAGAAAAAAGTGAATTAATTACGTAAGCTGACATGGCAGCACACAGAGGACCGGAAAGGCATATATGCCCTTCCGGTCCTCCTTGATGTTCTTATTTTACCGCGTGTACTTTTATTCTCTGGAAGGTCTCAAAGCAGGTACCGTCGGGCTGCTTTGCCTTACGAATCATTGCTTGGATTATATCATGCCTGAACCGGTCTTTCTTTTCAGCGGGTATGCACTGAAGAAAAGGAACGATGCAGGGCTGGTCTATCCATCTGATCATTTCATCTGTATCAGTGAAATACCTGTCGGCATTTTCTTCTTCTACATATACGCTGGAAAAGCCACCGTCTCTGATGAGCTTTTCATATTCCGCTCTTTCCGGCATGAACCATGGCCAGTCAAAGTCCTGGAAATATTCTTTAAAAATGTCGTCTTTCATGAGAGCACGTACGGTATGTATGAAATTTTCTGTCGTTCCATCGCCGGCAAAGTTCCACTGTATGATTCCACCTGGTTTTAAAGCTTTGTAGACATTACGGATAAGCCGGATGTGGTTTTTCACCCAGTGCAGTGCTGCATTTGAATATATGACGTCGAATTCATTCGTATAATCCATCTCATTGATGTCCATTTGAATAAAATCTAAATTGTCCCTTTTATTCTGCATTGCGGTCTGAATCATACCTTCGGAAGCATCCAGTCCTACAATGCGGCCATCCGGAACGAGCAAAGCAAGCTGATCCGTCAGGACACCGTCCCCGCAGCCCAGGTCAAGTATTGCTTCATTGCCATTAAGCTCCAGTTCTGCCATGAGCCTGCGTCCCCATTCCTTTTGATGCCTTGAGGCTTGCCTGTACTTCTTACCATTGAATTCAAACGTTCCCATATAGAAACCTCCTGCTGATTTATAGCGATTAAAATACAGTATAACATAGAACGCTGCCAATATTGTTAAATATGCTTATTTAGTGTGAAAGATGTATAAGAAGCTATACATTGAGATGTTTTTTTTTCGTGCGTTACGCTTCGAACGAAATCCATAAACGTTACCTTGACAGTTAACTCAGCCCAGGCACCCTTACGGCACCCGGAAGATTCTGCTTAGTGCTGCTTCGTTCCCGACCTGACACGATTCACAGATTTCCGTCGCGTAAGACCCAAGCCTCAACGCCACTTGTCAAGGGCAGCTTTACAAATCTTTGCCCTCTGCGTAACATCACCCCTGCTATAGCGGATTGCAGGTACAAGGTACCGCTAACACCCCGGCTGCACGAGCTTATATTATAGCGTGTTTTGGGAGAAATGTCAATCAGGAACGAAAGAAGCGGGCTGTTTTTATGAAATTATCGGCTTACGTGGTGCAAATATGGTATAATTATATTGAGGTGAGGAGTATGTTACAGATAAAAGCAGCATTTACTAAAGTTACTGCCTCTGTTATGATAGCTGTATCTTTAGCGGCCTGCTGTGTAGTGCAGCTGTGCGCCAAGCAGCCCGGGGAAATCCGCTATCTGGCTGTCGGTGACAGCATACCGAATGGATATTCCTGTGACGACACGGAGATCTCTCCGTACCCCGAGGTTGTACGCGCCCAATACGCCCGGGATAAAGGAGTACCCGTAGAATTGGTCAATATTGCCCAAAACGGTATAAGCACGGTACGTTTCAACGCATCAAAGCTCGGGGAAGAAGAGGTTCTGGAACATATCCGCAAAGCAGATGTCATCACAGTCACGATTGGGGCAAACGACCTGATTGACGCATTTAAGATGGCATGCCAGGATGTACTCGGAAGGGAAGAGAGATTCTGGAATATCAGCGATGCGATGGAAATGCTGAACGCGGAGATGAAAGCCCATCCAACAACGGTACTGAAGGCAATCGGGGCAATAGCTGGATGGGACTACGATGCATTTGAAGAGAGCTATTGCACGATGATGGACGGGATTACCGGGGAGGCAGAGGAATCCGCGCTGATTGTCGTCACCGATATCTATAACCCGACAACCGGTCTGGGAATGCCCGGGACGCTTGGTATGGTGGTGGACAGTATCATTGACAAGATGAACAGCATCATAGCGGCCCATGCGGATGAATATGGCTACCATACCGTGGACTTGGACGAAGCGGGAATCAGCAGCCATGTACAAAAGGACGGACTGCACCCGACACAGGAAGGACAGCAGATTATCGCAGATGTGGTACTTCAGGAGCTTGCGGTCATGGAACAAGAAGAGGAAGGGACTCCAAGATCAGGCTCTGCATGTGAAAGCGGGGACCAAAGCGGCCGTATGTGGAACTATATGGCTGTGGCCGGCATTGGCGTGACGGGAACCATCCTTATTATATTGGGAGTCTGGAAAGGGAAGAAGCGGGAGAAAGAAGATGAAGATACTACTGGCTGCAATTAATGCAAAATATATACATTCCAATCTGGCTGTGCACAGCCTGGCGGCGTATGCACAGTCTTCCTACATGCCACGGGAGGGGGGCATTCCGCTTGAGACAGATATCGCGGAATATACGGTGAACCAGCAGCCGGATCAGATACTCATGGACATGTATAGAAGAAAACCAGATGTCATCTGCTTTTCCTGCTATATCTGGAATATAGCATATGTGGAAGATATGGCCAGAGAGCTGAAGAAAATATGCCCTGACACACACATATGGCTCGGAGGGCCGGAAGTGTCTTATGACGCGAGGGACGTTCTCGGACGTCTGCCCGAAGTCTGCGGCATTATGCGCGGGGAAGGTGAAGAGACATTTGCGGAGCTGAGCAGCATATACTGCAGGAAGGGACTTCTGGGCGCGGCTGAGGAATTCGGTGCGGTGAATGGGATTACGTACAGAGGGCCAGACGGCGGCATCGTTGAAAATCCATGGCGGGAAGTGCTGGATTTGAGCAGCGTGCCGTTCGTATACGGGGACATGGAAGGCTTTCGGAATAAGATCATATATTATGAATCGAGCAGAGGATGTCCATTTTCGTGCAGCTACTGCCTGTCATCTGTGGACAAAAAGCTGAGATTCAGGGACACGGCTCTTGTGAAGCAGGAGCTGCAGCTATTTATAGATGCCGGCGTACCACAAGTAAAATTTGTAGACAGGACGTTCAACTGTAACCACATGCATGCTATGGACATATGGACGTATATTACGAAGCATGACAATGGAACCACGAACTTTCATTTTGAGGTGGCGGCAGACTTGCTGACAGAGGATGAATTAAAACTGTTTGAGAAGATGCGGCCCGGGCTTATCCAGCTGGAGATAGGAATCCAGTCTACGAACCCACGTACGATAGCAGAAATCAGACGGACGATGGACTTTGAACGAGTAAAGCATATCGTCAGGAGAATCCACGGTTACGGCAATATCCATCAGCATCTGGATCTGATTGCCGGGCTTCCGCATGAGGACGTGGAAAGCTTTAAGAGGTCATTTGATGATGTATACGCCCTTCATCCGGAGCAGCTTCAGCTCGGGTTCCTCAAAGTCCTGAAAGGTTCTTGGATGGAACGGCAGAAGGAAGCCTACGGCCTTGTGTATAAAAGTACGCCTTGTTACGAAGTGCTGTATACGGACTGGGTATCATATGATGATATCATGCGCCTTAAGGGCATCGAAGAGATGGTAGAGGTATACTATAACAGCGGACAGTACACGAGGACGATGGAAAGTCTGGAAGAAGAGTTTGCTTCCCCGTTCGAAATGTATGACAGGATACGGGAATATTACGTGGAACATAACCAGATGGACGTACAGCACAAGCGTAGCGCCCGCTATGGGATTTTATTAGATTTTGTCTCAGAATGGTGTGGAGGCAAGACGGATTATTATCGCGATCTGCTGACCTTTGACTATTATCTGAGGGAGAATGCCAAGACAAGACCGGAATTTGCCTGCCGCTATGTGCTTACGAAGGAAGAGGTAAGGCAGTTTTACGAAAAAGAGGCAGGACAGAGACATTTTCTAAAAGGATATGAGACATTTGACAGAAGCCAGATGCGTAAGATGACACATCTGGAAAGATTTACATGCCTCCAAAAGACGGTATTGTTCGACTATATGCAAAGAAATCCATTGAACGGCGAGGCAAGAACATGTATGATAGACTTGTAATGGAAAGACTGATGCAGAACATACGAGGAAAGACAGATGAAGAAAAGGACAAAGGAGATATTGGAGATACTGGATGCACAGTATGGGACGGACTTTGTGTGCTACCTCAATCATGAAGCCCCGTGGCAGCTTCTTATCGCCACGATGCTGAGCGCACAGTGTACAGATGCCCGTGTCAACATAGTGACGGAGGAGCTGTTCAAGAAGTATACTTCCGTCGACGCGTTTGCAGATGCTGATCTCAAAGAGCTGGAGCAGGATATAAAGCCGACAGGGTTCTACCATAACAAGGCTAAGAATATTATTGCATGTATGAAGGACATCCGGGATAAGTTCGGTGGAGAAGTGCCGCGTGATATCGAAGATCTCGTCTCTCTTGCGGGGGTCGGCAGAAAGACGGCTAATGTCATCCGGGGAAATATATACCATGAGCCGAGCGTGGTCGTGGACACTCATGTAAAACGGATATCGAACAGGCTTGGACTGACGAAGAACAAGGATCCGGAAAAGATTGAGCAGGACCTTATGAAGGAGCTGCCCAAAAACCACTGGATACTCTATAATATACAGATCATCACGTTCGGCAGGTCGATTTGTACTGCGAGAAGCCCGAAATGCCAGGACTGTTTCTTGCAAAAATACTGTAAAGAGTATAAAATATAACAGATCAACTGAAGTAAAAAAGAAGGTAGGAAGATATGAATTTTAATGACAGAAGGGTAAAAAGAATCATAGCCATCGTGATTATGGTAATCGTCCTTGCGATGATTGCAACAATGACGATTCCGTATCTGGTGGCGTAGAAGGGGAAAAGTCAGGGGGAGGCTTATGGCTCAGAATAGGCGGAAAAAAATAAGCAGGAGGACGACACAGAAAAGGCGGAGAAGGATGAGGATTCTTTTTGGCCTTGCTGTCTTATGCGCTATTGTCCTGACAGGTGCATCCTACTTAGTGCTGTACAGGTATGTTTCTAAGGTGCCGGAACATAAGATATGTGACAATATCTATATAGGTAATGTAAACGTCTCAGGCCTGACTAAAAAAGAGGCCAGGGAGCTGATGAAGGAGCACCTTCAGAAAGACAAGGCGCTGAAGATTACGATGAAAGTAGGAGATAAATCCGCGGATGCGACGCTGGAGGAGATGGGCCTCTCATATAAGGATATCGGGAAAGTTGTGGATAAGGCGGCCGGATACGGTAAGAAGGGCCGGCTGTTCACCCGGTACCGCCAGATAAAAGGTCTGAAAAAAGAGAAGCTCGTCCTTGGCGAAGGGCTTGTACTGGACGCTGAGAAGACAAAGGCGGTCATCGACGAGAGGGTAGAGGGCCTGGCGGACCATGCGGTGGATGCCAGCATAGCAAAGAGCGGGGATAGTTTTGAGATAACAAAGGAAAAGAAAGGCGAGACCGTAGATGAAAAAGCATCCTTGGAAATGATGGTCGACTATCTGAATGACAGATGGGACCATAAAGGGTTCAAGGTCAAGATGGCCGTCAAGACAGAGGAGCCGTCCATCAAGGCGAAAGACCTTGAAAGCATTAAGGACGAACTTGGATCATTTTCCACAGATGCCGGGGGCGGAGAGCGCTGGAAGAATCTGAAGGCCGGGGTGGATAGAATCAATGGAACCATTCTTATGCCGGGGGAGGAACTGTCGGTTCATGATGCGACTGCCCCTTACGATGCCGAGCATGGATATGTGGAGGCAGGCTCCTATGAGAACGGGCAGGTGGTGGATTCATTTGGCGGTGGCATCTGCCAGGTATCTACGACGCTTTATAATGCAGTGCTGTATTCGGAACTGGAGGTGCTGGAGCGGTACCCCCATTCCATGCTGGTAGCTTATGTGGATCCTTCGAGGGACGCCGCAATTGCAGGGGATTATCTTGACCTTAAGTTCAAGAACAGCTACGAGACGCCCGTCTATATCGCGGCGGAAATCGACAGCGCAAACCAGATGCGGTTCACGATCTATGGAAAAGACGACAGGGCCGAAGGGCGGACTGTAGAGTATGAAAGTGAGACGCTGACGACGGAAGACTACGGCGTCACTTATAAGGAAAATAAAGAAGCAGAACTAGGGAGCGTCCAATATGCGGGCAGCCCTCATACCGGCAAGACAGCCAGGCTCTGGAAGGTGGTGTACCAGGACGGAGCGGAGGTGAGCCGTGACATCATCAATAACAGCACATATGAAAAGTCGGATCAGATTATTGAGGTCGGAACTTTGACAGATAATGCAGAGGCGGCGGAGCTCGTCCGCAAAGCTATCAGCTCGCAGGACAAGGCGACGATTGATGCTGCTGTGGCGGAAGCGAAAGGTTTGAGCGCCGGCGCAAGCGAAGGCGAATAGGGCGGGACAGTGACAGTGGAAGAGAATGGACAGATGACGATGAGTACAGAGAGACAGATGGTGCGTGCGGTCAGCGCCTCATCCTGCATATGCGGACAGTCGAAAGAGACCGGAGCATATGCACTGGCGGAAGCATGGAATGAACTGGAAGCGGAGGGAGCCGTAAGCCTGGAAGCGCAGGTACGTATCCTGATTCCCGAAGCCCATGGCAGATCCCGGCTTCCCGCCATTCAAAAGCAGATTGAAAAAGTCTGCAGGGAGCAGGGCGTTAAGCTCCTTGCCGTGCATCAATATAAGACGCCGGCGGTTTCCATGCCGCTGGTAGCCGCCACATGTACCGGCGTCATGGAGTGCACGGCACAGCCAGCTGACTTCTCAGGGCCGGCAAAGGAAATCGTGCTGGCGGGATGGGCCGGCCTTGCGGGCATGCTGAGAATTGCAGAAGAGCGGGACGCTGAGCTGAAAGAGCGGTTCGCCCCAGCATTCTTAAAGCAGATAGAAGCCTGTAGAGGCTGTATATTCTCCGGAAAGGCAATTCGCATTGCCAGAGAATCGGGCATACGCATCATGCGGCAAATCACAGAAGGCGGTATATTTGCCGCACTTTGGCATCTGGCGAAAGAAACAGGGACAGGTATGGATATAGACATGAAGAAGATATCTGTCCGTCAGGAGACGATAGAAGTATGTGAAAATTACAGGCTGAATCCATATCAGCTGACCTCCACGGGAAGCTTCCTCATGCTTGCTGACGACGGTGGGGAGCTGGCAGAAGAACTCCGGCACAATGGAATAAAAGCAGCGGTAATCGGCCGCCTGACAGGCAACAATGACAAAGTGATACACAAGGGAGAAGAAATCAGGTACCTTGACAGGCCTGCACCAGATGAATTAAATAAAATATTAGGACATACTAAGAGCGGTTATTGAAAAATGACCACTCTTTTTTCATTTAGGTACAGGTCAAAGTCTAATTTGGGACGTAACCATTTTCAATTTACCTACGTCCCTGTTCACAATTAGATATATATAAAATGTTATAAAATTCCAATATTTTGGTAAAATTGTAATACAAAAGTAACAAAAGTGTATGTTGACTGACCGGAGGTTTTTCTCTAAAATAGAAGGAAGTAGTTAAAAAATGGCTTATGAGGAGGAAAGGATATGCTGAATATTGTGCTGCATGAGCCAGAGATTCCGGCCAATACCGGTAATATCGGCAGGACGTGCGTGGCTACGAATACGCGGCTCCATCTGATCGAGCCGCTGGGCTTCAGGCTGAATGAAAAGAATCTGAAGCGTGCCGGCATGGATTACTGGGATGATCTGGACGTGACCACATATATTGACTTCGATGAATTTCTGGACAGGAATAAAGGGGCTAAGATCTATATGGCGACGACGAAAGCGCCGAACGTATACACGGACGTCCATTATGAACCGGACTGTTATATTATGTTCGGAAAGGAAAGTGCAGGAATACCGGAGGAGATATTGGTAAAACATAAAGAGGACAGTATACGCATTCCTATGGTGGGCGATATCAGGTCGTTGAATCTGGGCAATTCCGTGGCAGTCATATTATATGAAGCGCTCCGTCAGAACGGTTTTTCAGGTATGAATCTGGAAGGACATCTCCATCGTCTTGCATGGCAGAAGGATGGGAGCCTGTAAAATTTCTGAATATTGGCGGCGCTGTATAAATTATTATGTAAAATGGTCGATATTACATAATAATGCCTTTCTTTTATTATGAAGTAATGGAAAGCAGGGAAAGGGATATGGCACATATTTTTCAATTTACCCCAGTGGGCGGCTGCCTTATGGATGGTAAAATTGATAGAATATTTGTTGAATTGTGTAGATGAAAGACGTGGGGGAGCCTTAGTAGACAATATACTTGTGGACTTTTCTATGGAATCATATTATAATTTTAACTACAGGGAGTTTCAACTAAGAGAGGTGGTGAACCGATGGTAGAAGAAACCATTAAGGCCATCAAGGAGACGGAGAAAGAGGCAGAAGAGATTGTAAAGAATGCTGACACAGAATGTACTTCCATCCTTGAAAAGGCCTCTGCGGCTGCCGGGAGGATAAAAGAAGAGGCAGAAGCAGAAGCAAAAGCGAAGGCAAAAGCGTCACTTCAGGCTGCGAAAGAAGCTGGAGAAAAAGATGTAGAGAAAGCTCTGGCAGACGTAGAGACGGAGATTGTATCCTTGAAAGAAGCTGCAAAGCAGAAGGAAGGAGATGCGATATCTGCTGTTATAGCAGAACTCGTTTAAAGCATTATGAAAACTAAGAGTAAAGGAGGGATGCGGCTATGGCAGTATTGCAGATGCAAAGGATAAGTATCTGCGCGCTTAAAAAGGACCGTAAAGCCATCCTGGAGAAGGTCCAGTCCATGGGGGCTATTGAAATCAACCATGTGGTGGAAGATGACGAGGCTTTTGGCAGAATGGATACCATGAATGCCAGACAAAGCTTTGACAAGAAAGCCCAGCTCGCCGATCAGGCGCTTGCTGTACTCGGAACCTACGCTCCGGAAAAGAGCTCCATGCTTTCCAGCCTTGAAGGCAAGAGGCTTGTAGAACAGGAAATGTTCAGTAAAGCGGCAGCCAACAAGGAAAAGATTATTGCGACAGCCAACAGGCTGGTAGGCTGTAATAAGGAAATTGCAGAGAGCAAAGCAAATATCCTGAAGCTGGAGAACCAGATAGAGTCGCTGACACCATGGCTGGCGCTGGATGTACCGATGAACCATCCGGGTACGGACAATGTGGCCATGCTAGTAGGGATGATGCCGGGAGAACTTACGCTGGAGGGCATATATGCGGAGATTGCTAAGCAGAATCCGGAACTGGATGCTGTGGATGTGCATATTATCGCCAGCGACAGAGATGCCGTCTATCTTACCGTATTCTGCCTGAAGGCGGAGGAAGACGCGGTGGAAGAAGCTCTCAGGTCTGCCGGATTTGCCCGGCCATCGCAGGTGACGGACAAGATACCGGCACAGCTAAAAGCGGAACTTGAGGCAGAGATATTAAAATTGAATAAGAAGATTGAGAAGAAGGAAACAGAGATTGCAGGCTGCGCGGACCGCAGGGAAGAACTTAAGCTGATTTCGGACTACTTTCGGATTAGGTCAGAGAAGTACGAAGTGCTCGGCACGCTTCCGCAGTCACAGAGGACATTCATCATGAGCGGCTACACGACAGCTGAGGCGGTGCCGGCGGTGCTGAAAGCCGTGGGCGATAAGTATGACTGCGTAATCGACGTGGAGGACTTGAAGGAAGACGAAGAGCCGCCGACCGTTCTTAAGAACAACAGCTTTTCTTCCAGTGTGGAAGGAGTCGTGGCTTCCTACGGACTCCCGCATAAAGGAGAATTTGATCCGACGACGATCATGTCGTTCTTCTATGTATTTTTCTTCGGTCTGATGCTGTCAGACGCTGCATACGGGGCTATCATGGCGATTGTGTGCTTCGTACTGCTCAGGAAATATCCACGCATGAGCGAGGGTATGCATAAATCGATTAAAATGTTTATGTTCTGCGGAATTTCTACGTTATTCTGGGGCGTGCTCTTTGGAGGATATTTTGGAGACGTGATACCGGTATTTTCTGAGAAGTTCTTCGGAACCGCGGTAAACATCAAGGAACTCTGGTTTGTTCCGCTGAACGACCCGATGCGGCTGCTGATTTATTCTATGCTGTTCGGCGTGATTCATCTGTTCATCGGACTTGGCATCAAAGGATATATGTGTCTCAAAGATGGCAAAGTGCTGGATTTCTTCTGCGACGTGGTACTCTGGTATGCATTTTTGACAGGGCTGATTCTCATGCTGCTTCCAAGCGACATATTCGCGTCCATAGCACAGGCAGAGATTCAATTCCCGCCGGCCGTCAATACGCTGGCCAAAGCGCTCGCCATTATCGGGGCCGTCGGCCTGCTGCTGATGTCGGGACGTTCCAGCAAGAACCCGGCACTTAGAATTGCACTGGGAGCTTACGATTTGTATAATATTACAGGCTGGCTGAGCGACGTACTGTCCTATTCCCGTCTTCTGGCCCTTGGACTTGCGACAGGAGTTATCGCTTCCGTAGTAAACCAGATGGCATCCATGATAGGAAGCGGAGTGATAGGAGTTATCGCATTTGTCATCGTATTTATAGTCGGCCACACACTTAATATGGCCATCAACCTTCTGGGTGCATATGTCCATACAAACCGTTTACAGTTTGTTGAATTTTTCAGCAAATTTTATGAGGGTGGCGGAAAGCCTTTCGAGCCATTCCATTCAGATACAAAATATGTAGATATTAAGGAGGAAACTTTATAATGAGTATTTGGAGTGATTTAGGTATTGTTTACGCGTTACTTGGTGCAGCAGTGGCTGTATTCCTTGCAGGTGCAGGTTCAGCAATCGGTGTTGGTATCGCCGGACAGGCAGCCTCCGGGGTTGTTACAGAAGATCCGAGCAAATTTGCAAAAGTTCTTATCATGCAGCTGTTACCCGGTACACAGGGAATCTACGGTCTGCTCGTTGGTTTTATCACATTGTCCAAAATCGGTCTGTTAGGCGGAGGCGCAGCAGATATCTCAGTAACTACCGGGCTTCTTATTCTTGCCGCCTGCATGCCAATCGGTATCGTAGGATTGATTTCAGGAAAATACCAGGGCAAGACATCCGCGGCAGCTATCGGCATTATCGCTAAGAAGCCAGACCAGTTCGGTAAAGCTATGCTTTTCCCTGCTATGGTTGAGACCTATGCAATTCTTGCACTTTTGATCTCTATCTTATCTGTTACTGCAATCAGTATATAAGTAGGCATGAAACAAAGATTAAGAAAAGGAGAGCGTGCGAGATGACTGGATTAGATAAAATGAAAAGTCAGATTCTGGATGAAGCGAAAGCAGCAGCTGACAGCAAGCTGTCCGAAGCGAGAAGCCAGGCAGAAGAGATTCTGGATAAGGCGAAAGCAGAGGCGGCCAAGACAACCAGCAGCATCTCCCAAAAATCCGAGGCGGAAATTGCAAATTATAAAGAGAGAATCGTCTCTTCCATCGATTTGCAGAGAAGGACGAAGATTCTTGCAGCAAAGCAGGAGATTATTGCAGAAGTACTGGATAAGGCCTACGGAACTTTGAAGACAATGGAAAGCGGCGCGTACTTTGACATGCTGCTGAAACTGCTCGGCAAATATGCTCTGCCGCAGGAGGGGGAGATATATTTTTCATCCGCAGACCTTGAACGTCTTCCTGACGGATATGAGGCGAAAATCAGCGGTGCGGCCGCTGAAAAGGGAGGCAGTCTGACCTTATCAAAGACAGGCAGGAATATCGAAAACGGATTTATTCTTGCATATGGCGGTATCGAAGAGAACTGCACAATAAAAGCGATGTTTGACGCCAAAAAAGATGAACTGTCAGACAAGGTCCATAAGCTGTTATTTTTATAAAAAGCGTAACCATAAGCGACAAGGAGGAGTAACATGAGTGAACAATATACCTACGCGGTTGCGCGCATACGTGCTTTGGAAGTTTCTCTATTCTCCAATTCCGCTGTTGACCAGCTGATTGCCTGTGCGGATTACAGCCAGTGTATTCAGTTCCTTCAGGAAAGAGGGTGGGGAGACAGCGATACCCCGGCAGATGCAGAAGCTATACTGACCCGGGAAGAGGAGAAGATATGGGAAGTGGTCAGAGAATTGTCCGTTGATATGGATAAATTTGACGTGCTTTCCTATCCGAAACTGTTCCACAATCTGAAAGCTGCGATTAAAGAGGTGTGTACGGAGGAAGAGAACAGGCACATTTTCTATGAAGATGTATCCATCCCAGGGAAGGTGATGCTGGATGTTGTCCGTGAAAAGGACTTCGGAAAGCTTCCGCACAACATGCAGGCAGCGGCGGAGGAGGCATATGAGACCCTTCTTCACACGAGGGATGGTCAGCTCTGTGACGTAATTATAGACAGGGCGGCACTTGAGGCAGTCTATGAAGCGGGTCGGCAGGCGGAAGACGACATTATCCGGGACTATGCCGAATCCACGGTAGGAGTTGCAGATATCAAGATTGCTGTCCGTTCACAGAAAACCGCGAAGTCTTTGGAATTTATGAAAAGGGCGATGGCTGAATGTGCGAGTATCAATGTAGACCAGCTTGCAAAAGCTGCACTCAGCGGCATGGATGCTATCCGGGAATATTTGTCCGGAACCGCATATGCGGAAGGCGCGGAAGCGCTGGCGGATTCTCCGTCGGCATTTGAGCGCTGGTGTGATAACCGTATTATTCAGACGATAAGTCCGCAGAAATATAATGCATTTACAATAGGACCGGTAATCGCCTATGTAATTGCAAGGCAGAATGAAATAAAGACGGTACGAATCATTCTTTCCGGCAAACTCAATGACTTACAGGATGATTCAATCCGAGAAAGGGTAAGGGAGATGTATGTATAAGATTGCAGTATTGGGCGATTATGACAGTATCTACGGTTTCGCTACACTGGGTCTCGATACATTTCCAGTAAGTACCCGCGAGGAAGCCGGAGAAAAGCTGCATCAGCTTACCCTTGGGGACTATGGCATCATCTATGTCACCGAGGCGATGGCAGCAGAATTAAAACATGAAATAGAGAAATATCAGGAGCAGGCCGTACCGGCCATCATCCAGATTCCCGGCATATCCGGCAATACCGGTGCAGGGGTCGAAGGCGTCAAGAAGTCTGTGGAACAGGCGGTAGGCTCTGATATAATCTTTGGGAACGAATAAAGAAGGAAAGGTGGGTGATTCGTCCAAATGAGTACAGGTACGATTAAAAAAGTAGCGGGACCGCTCGTTATCGCAGAAGGAATGCGGGACGCTAACATGTTCGACGTTGTACGTGTTAGCAATCAGCGGCTCATTGGAGAAATTATCGAGATGCACGGGGACGAGGCATCAATTCAGGTATATGAGGAGACATCGGGCTTAGGGCCGGGAGAGCCGGTAGAATCTATGGAAGTGCCTATGTCTGTAGAACTCGGGCCTGGTCTTATCGCAAGCATTTACGATGGTATCCAGCGTCCGCTTGACGATATTATGAAGGTTTCAGGAAACAGCCTGCAAAGAGGTGTCGAGGTTGCTTCCCTGAAAAGAGATAAAAAATGGGAATTTGTTCCCGTCGCGAAAGCCGGAGATGAAGTTGTGGCAGGTGATGTGCTCGGTACCGTTCAGGAGACAATCGTCGTCCAGCAGAAGATTATGGTGCCTTACGGTATCAAAGGCACTGTAAAGGAGATCAAATCCGGTGAATTTACGGTAGAAGAAACGGTAGCAGTCATCACGACGGAAGACGGCGATAAAGAGCTTACGATGCTGCAGAGATGGCCCGTGCGTAAGGGACGTCCGTATGTAAAGAAACTTCCGCCGGAGAAGCCGCTCGTAACAGGACAGCGTGTCGTAGACACATTCTTCCCGATTGCAAAAGGCGGTGTTGCCGCGGTTCCGGGACCTTTCGGAAGCGGTAAGACAGTCATTCAGCATCAGCTGGCGAAATGGGCCGAGGCCGATATCGTGGTATATATCGGGTGTGGCGAGCGTGGAAACGAGATGACAGACGTTCTGAATGAATTTCCTGAGCTGAAAGATCCTAAGACGGGACAGTCATTGATGCAGAGGACCGTCCTCATCGCCAATACGTCAGATATGCCGGTTGCTGCACGTGAGGCATCTATCTACACCGGTATCACGATAGCAGAATATTTCCGTGACATGGGATATTCCGTGGCGCTGATGGCAGACTCCACATCCCGCTGGGCAGAGGCCCTCCGTGAGATGTCAGGACGTCTGGAGGAGATGCCTGGTGAAGAAGGCTATCCTGCTTACCTTGGAAGCCGCCTGGCACAGTTCTATGAAAGAGCGGGACATGTAATCTCCCTTGGACAGGATGAAAGAGAAGGGGCGCTCTCCGTAATCGGAGCCGTATCCCCTCCGGGCGGAGATATCTCTGAGCCGGTATCCCAGGCGACGCTGCGTATCGTCAAGGTGTTCTGGGGGCTGGATTCCGCATTGGCTTACAAGCGTCATTTCCCTGCAATCAACTGGCTGACCAGTTATTCTCTGTATGTCGACAACATGGCGGACTGGTTTAATAACGAAGTGGCAGACGACTGGATGGAAGGCCGCCAGAAGATGATGAGCCTTCTGCAGGAAGAGGCAGAGCTTGACGAAATCGTAAAAATGGTAGGTATGGATGCACTGTCACCGACGGACCGTCTCAAGATGGAGGCCGCAAGGTCTATCCGTGAGGACTTCCTGCATCAGAACTCCTTCCATGAGATTGATACGTATACATCTCTTCGAAAGCAGTACCTGATGATGAAGCTCGTTCTCGCGTTCTATGAGGAAGCTTCTGAGGCACTGAGCCAGGGCGCTTCTATGCAGATACTGATCAACATGGAAGTAAGAGAGAGAATCGGACGTTATAAATATACTCTGGATGCAGACATCGAGACAGAGTATGAGAAGATATTAAATGAACTGCACACCGAAATCGCAGGTGCGTTTGGGAAGGAGGACTTCTAATCATGCCAAAAGAATACAGAACCATACAGGAAGTTGCCGGCCCTCTTATGCTGGTGCGCGGTGTCGAAAACGTAGCCTATGACGAACTGGGTGAGATTGAACTTGCAAGCGGTGAGAGACGCCGGTGCAAGGTGCTGGAGATTAACGGAAGCGATGCGCTCGTACAGCTCTTTGAAAGTGCGACGGGTATCAACTTGAGCAACAGTAAAGTGCGTTTCCTCGGACGAAGCATGGAACTTGGAGTGTCCGGGGACATGCTCGGACGTGTATTTGACGGTCTGGGACGCCCGATTGACGATGGCCCTGAAATCCTTCCTGAAGAGCGGAGGGATATTAACGGCCTGCCTATGAACCCGGCAGCCAGAAGCTATCCTGAGGAGTTCATACAGACGGGGGTTTCTGCCATTGACGGCCTTAATACGCTTGTCCGCGGACAAAAGCTGCCTATCTTCTCGGCGTCAGGCCTGCCGCACGCCAACCTGGCGGCACAGATTGCGAGACAGGCAAAAGTGCGCGGGACAGATGAAAATTTTGCCGTTGTATTTGCCGCGATGGGTATCACATTCGAGGAATCCAACTTCTTCGTTGAGTCCTTTAAAGAGACAGGTGCTATCGACAGGACGGTACTGTTCGTTAACCTGGCAAATGACCCCGCTATCGAACGTATATCTACGCCTCGTATGGCACTGACGGCAGCGGAATATCTGGCATTTGAAAAGGATATGCATGTACTTGTCATCCTGACAGACATTACAAACTACGCGGACGCGCTCCGGGAAGTATCTGCGGCGCGTAAGGAAGTACCAGGACGCCGTGGCTACCCCGGCTACATGTATACCGACCTTGCATCCCTCTATGAGAGAGCAGGGCGCCAGAACGGCAAAAAGGGAAGTATTACGATGATTCCTATCCTGACGATGCCGGAAGATGATAAGACACATCCGATTCCTGACCTGACAGGATATATTACAGAAGGTCAGATTATACTGAGCCGTGACTTATACCGAAAAGGCGTTCAGCCGCCAATCGACGTGCTGCCTTCGCTGTCACGTCTGAAAGATAAAGGTATCGGCGACGGAAAGACAAGAGCGGACCATTCCAACACGCTGAACCAGCTGTTCGCAGCGTACGCACGTGGTAAAGACGCAAAAGAGCTTATGACGATCCTCGGAGAGGCAGCCCTCACCGAGATTGACCTCCTCTACGCTAAATTCGCCGATGCATTCGAGAAGGAATACGTATCACAGGGATACAATACCGACCGGTCCATCGAGGAAACCCTCGAAATCGGCTGGAGACTCCTGTCCATGCTGCCAAGAGCCGAACTAAAACGTATCGACGACAAATTCTTAGATTTATACTATGGAAAGCAGTAAGCCGTGCGCAGCTTGAAGGATCAGCCATGCAAGCTTGCTTGCGTATGGCTGGCTCCAGCAAGCTGCATAGGGCGTCAGCCCGCAGCGAGAAGGAGCGAAGCGGAATCGAGCTGGCACGGCGGAAACGGCCAGCCGATATGGCTCCAGCAAGCTGCATAGGGCGTCAGCCCGCAGCGACGCCGGCATGTATTAACAGAAAAGGGAGGTGGATGGATAGATGGCATCTACGCAGGTGACTCCTACCCGTATGGAGTTGACCAAGACAAAGAAAAAATTAGTCACAGCCGCCAAGGGGCATAAGCTCCTGAAAGACAAACGTGACGAACTGATGCGGCAGTTCCTGGACCTTGTCCGTGAGAACATGGAACTGCGCCTGAAAGTAGAGGCCGGAATCCGCTCTGCAAATAAGAATTTTGTCATAGCCAAGGCCGGAATGGACGAAGCTACGCTGAATACAGCGCTGATGGCACCCAAGCAGGAAGTGAACCTGGAAGTTGATAAGAAGAACGTCATGAGCGTCAACATCCCGGTCTTTGAGACGAAGACCAGGACTGCGGATGCAAACGATATATATTCTTACGGCTTTGCATTTACTTCCAGCGACTTGGACGGTGCCGTGAAATCTCTGGCAGATATCCTGCCGGATATGCTGAAACTTGCGGAGACGGAAAAAGCATGCCAGCTCATGGCGGTGGAAATCGAGAAGACGAGACGCCGCGTCAATGCGCTGGAACATGTCATAATTCCGGAAGCACAGAAAAACATCAAATATATAACGATGAAGCTGGATGAGAACGAAAGAAGCTCCCAGATTCGTCTGATGAAAGTCAAAGATATGATGCTTGAAGAAGCGCATCATTACAGTGAAAGAGCCTGATTTTGCAGCCGCAGGCAGCGTACCCGCAAGGTGTACGCTGCCTGCGGCTTTTCTTATCATAGACGGTTCCGGCTATAGACGACTGCGGTCCGGGACAAAGCACGATATAGGAGAAAGCCGGATACTCTGCCGGATTGAGGAACATCGGGAAAAACGGCGCATATGATAAGATAGATACTTAGCTTAGGAGTGTGTGTACATGGACAATCGACTGCCTTACTACATGGCCTATCCGATGCCTTTACTCTATGATGACGACAAGGTTGCCAGAAGGGACCTGGATTATATGAAGAGCCTGTATCCCGCGACAGCGAAACGGCTGATTCCTTATATTGAAGATGAATGTGACAGGCTGGAATACGAAGGAAGCATGATGTATGATGAATATCCGGATCAGCTGCAGCTGCGGCTGATGTGCCGGCGGATATTCGACAGGGCCGAGGAAGATGAGGAAGATCCGGGCAGCTGGCTGAACGACTTGATTCAGGTCATGGCCTATCAGGAATTATGCCGCAGACGCTGTGAGCACAGGAACATGAGACGGAAATACTACTAATGAAAGAAAGGAGCCAGACCTTGGGAAGAAAGGCCTGACTCCTTCCTCCGTTTCGTGAGGGTGGACGGATGAGCCGGTATATGTTAAAATATTCATTGAACATATTGAGGAAGGTACGACAGACATGGAAAATATTATATTTATCGGTATGCCTGCGGTAGGAAAGAGCACAGTTGGAGTTGTCGTTGCAAAGCGGCTTGGATATCAGTTTATTGATACGGACCTTTTGATACAGGAAGAAGAAGGGAATCTCCTCAGGGAAATTATAGAAAAAAAGGGAATCGATGGGTTTTTGGAAATAGAAGACCGCGTGAATGCGAAAGTAAATGTACACAATACGGTCATATCACCGGGTGGCAGCGTAGTATACTGCGAAAATGCGATGAAACATTATAAAGAAATCGGTACAGTCGTATATTTGATGGCATCTTATGAGACAATAAACAAGAGGCTGAAAAGTGCGAAAAACAGAGGCGTCGTACTTCGGGACGGACAGACGCTTAAAGACCTGTATGATGAAAGAGTCCCCTTGTTCGAGCGATATGCGGATCTGACCGTGTGTGAGGACGGACTTAAGCTGGAAGATACGATAGACAAGGTGATCGAGGCATTACAAAGTGCATAAAAAGTTACGGTTGCATTAAGAAAAATGTAATATAAGTTACATAATTGTAAAAAATATTTTACAATTTTCGATTCTATGGTATAATAGCAAAGAATGTGAATAAAGAAAAATAGCTATCAAAGTTTTGAGAGTGAATATAAATTGATATTGAGGTGCAGTATGGAACAGTATATTATAAAAGGCGGCCATCCGCTTGTTGGAGAAGTAGAGATAGGCGGAGCGAAGAATGCGGCTCTGGCAATTCTCGCAGCGGCAATCATGACAGATGACACAGTTCTTATTGACAATATACCGGACGTCAATGATGTCAATGTATTATTGGATGCGATTACCGGAATCGGTGCAAAAGTACACCGCGTAGACCGGCACACGGTCAAGATCAACGGAAGCGGAATCAGGAATTTTGACGTAGAATACGACTATATCAAGAAGATTCGGGCATCTTACTATCTGCTCGGCGCACTGCTCGGCAAGTATAAAAGAGCAGAAGTTGCACTGCCAGGTGGGTGCAACATCGGAAGCAGACCGATAGACCAGCACCTGAAGGGATTCCGTGCACTCGGTGCCGACGTGGACATCGAGCACGGCAAAGTTGTTGCCGAAGCAGAGAATCTGGCAGGCCGGCACGTTTATTTCGACGTCGTGACAGTAGGGGCAACAATCAACGTGATGATGGCAGCCACGATGGCTGATGGCATCACTATCATGGAGAATGTGGCAAAGGAACCCCATGTGGTAGACGTAGCCAACTTCCTGAACAGCATGGGGGCCAACATCAGAGGCGCGGGCACCGATGTGATTAAGATACGCGGCGTCCACAGGCTGCACGGAACAGAATATTCTGTCATTCCGGACCAGATCGAGGCCGGCACGTTCATGTTTGCGGCTGCGGCCACAAAAGGAGACGTAACCGTGCTGAATGTCATTCCGAAGCATCTGGAAGCTACGATTGCTAAGCTGACAGAGATTGGCTGTGAAGTAGAGGAATTTGATGACGCGGTGCGTGTCGTATCCAAAGGAGACTTGACAAGCACACATGTAAAGACGCTTCCATATCCGGGATTCCCGACAGACATGCAGCCACAGATCGGCGTGACGCTCGCTTTGTGCAGGGGGACAAGTACCATAACAGAGAGCATATTTGAGAACAGATTCAAGTATCTGGATGAACTGGCCAGAATGGGGGCCAATATAAAGGTGGAAGGCAATTCTGCCACTATCGAAGGGGTGGATAAGTTCTCGGGGGCAAGAGTGAGCGCGCCGGATCTTCGCGCGGGCGCGGCGCTTTGCATCGCGGGTCTTGCCACGGACGGAATTACAATCGTAGATGATATCATCTATATTCTGCGGGGATATGAAAGATTTGATGAAAAGCTCCGCGGCATCGGCGCTCTTATGGAGCAGGTATCGACAGAAAAGGAAATCCAGAAATTCACTCTGAAAGTAAGCTAGCAAAATTGACAAACCATATAGAACAGACATTTGAATCAGTCCGCATATAGCGGGCTGATTTTGGTCAGCGGGGAAAAAGATGAAAAAGATAAAGAACCGGTATATTATCCTTTTAATTGCAGCAACCGTTAATTTTGTTCATGGAAATCCATATATATGGACTGTTTTCCAGCCCCACGTCAAAGCCGAGTATAATCTCAGCCTTGCGGCATCCAGCCAGCCGTTTACGATTATCATCGGCATTTTCGCCGTAGGCAATATGATAGGCGGCTACCTCCAGCACAAGATAGGATCCAGGGCAACGATACTGGGAGGCAGCTTCGTGATGTGCGCCGGCTTTTTTCTGGCGGCAGTTGCGCCTGCCGGAATGCCATGGATGATATCTGCCGGATATGGCCTGCTCGGCGGTCTCGGTTCCGGCTGCGCGTTCAGCATGCTTGTGGCAGTACCACAGCAGTGGTTTCCGGACAAGAGAGGGCTGGTGACAGGGATAACGGTAGGGATCGTCGGCATCTCCGGCGTCGTCATGAACCCGTTCTGTGACTGGCTGCTTGCGCATCACGGCTACAGGTATGCAATGCTGGCTGTGACGGGAATCTATGCTGTGCTCAGCCTGGGCGGCATATTCATCTCGGAGCCGGACGCCAAACCGGCCGGAGATGGGGAGGGCAGCGCTGCAGAAACCGTGCAGGGGAAGCAGTATACCACAAAGGAAATGTTCCGGACGAAGACGTATTATCTCCTGAGCATATCCATGGCCCTTGCAGTGCCGGCTTATGTGCTTGTCAATCCGCTGATGAAATCGCTCGGGATGGAGCGGGGTCTGACGGACAGCGCAGCCCTGATAGGCGTCGTAGCCGCTTCGGGAGCTAATATTGCAGGGCGTTTTGCAGCGCCATGGATGTCGGATTTCTTCGGACGAAAGACGGTGATACAGGTATTGTATGCAACCGCCATGATTTCGGTTATCGGCCTTACGGTGGCAAAGGGCGGCTTGTTCATACTGCTCATATCGCTCGTATCGCTTACATACGGAGGGTTTGTCAGCGTATTTCCCGTACTTACCTCAGACTGCTTTGGAATGAAATACCAGGGCATGAACTTCGGAGCGGTCATGCTCGGATACGGAGTCGTCTCCATCCTCTGCCCTTATCTGCTGGCTGCAGTCCAGGATACGCCGCTTGGAACCAACCTTTCCTTTATCATCGCAGGGGGGATATGCATAATCGGGATGGCGGCGACAGCGCGTATACGGGTCCGCCAGGATTGAATTGCGTATTGACATTTTGCGGAAAAGGCGGTAAAGTCTTATTGAACAACAAGTTAATAATGAAACTTTCTCTTATTCAGAGCAGTGGAGATACAAAGGATCTGTGAAGCTGCGGCAACCCCGTAAAGGAAGGTGCCAACCTGAGCGAGTCTTTCGAACAATAAGAGGATTGGGTTATGAATATAAAACAGTCCGCTTATGGCGGATTGTTTTTTTGTACAATTAGAAACGAAGTTTCTATATTGCCAGAGACCTCCGGGAGAAAGTTTTCAGTGCCGGAAACGGCCGTTAAGAAAGGAGAACATATGGAAAAGAGATTATTTACATCAGAATCGGTGACAGAAGGACACCCGGACAAGATGTGCGACCAGATATCCGATGCGATTCTGGATGCGCTTATGGAACAAGATCCGATGAGCCGTGTGGCGTGCGAGACGAGTACGACGACCGGGCTTGTGCTCGTGATGGGCGAGATTACGACGAATGCCTATGTAGACATCCAGAAGATTGTGAGAGATACGGTCAGAGAAGTCGGATATACAAGGGGAAAATATGGGTTCGACTGTGAGACGTGCGGTGTGATAACTGCGATTGACGAGCAGTCGCCGGATATTGCGCTCGGAGTAGACAAGGCGCTGGAGGCGAAAGAAAATAAGATGTCCGACGCCGAACTGGAGGCCATCGGCGCGGGAGACCAGGGAATGATGTTCGGCTATGCGACGGATGAGACGCCGGAACTTATGCCATACCCGATAGCGCTTGCACATAAGCTGTCCAGGAAGCTCACAGAAGTAAGGAAGGACGGAACGCTCTCCTACCTGAGACCTGACGGCAAGACACAGGTGACGGTAGAGTATGACGACAAGGGCGTACCGGTGCGGCTGGATGCCGTCGTGCTCTCTACGCAGCATGATCCGGATGTGGAGCAGGAGCAGATTCATGAGGATATCAAAAAGTATGTGTTCGATGAGGTCATACCGGGAGATATGATAGATGAAGATACTAAGTTCTTCATCAATCCGACGGGAAGGTTCGTCATCGGCGGCCCTCACGGGGACAGCGGACTTACAGGGCGCAAGATTATCGTAGACACGTACGGAGGCATGGCGAGACATGGCGGCGGAGCGTTCTCGGGGAAGGACTGCACGAAGGTAGACCGTTCGGCTGCCTACGCGGCTCGCTATGCAGCCAAAAATATCGTGGCGGCGGGACTTGCCCGGAGATGTGAGATACAGCTATCTTACGCGATAGGCGTGGCACATCCGACTTCCGTCAGGGTCGAGACATTTGGAACGGGAAAGCTGCCGGACGACAAGCTTGTTGAAATTATCCGCGAGAATTTTGACCTCCGTCCTGCCGGAATCATCAGGATGCTGGATCTCAGACGACCAATATACAGGCAGACAGCGGCTTACGGACACTTTGGCAGGACTGATATCGAGCTCCCATGGGAAAAGACTGACAAAATAGAGATATTGCGCAGGTATTTATAAAAATTTTATAAAAGTTTATGGGTGCTTTCGTGTGAAGCACCCTTTTTCATGCTATACTTAAGCTCGGAGGATGTGACTATGAAGCTAAAAACAAGGCTTATAATAGCATTTTTGACAGTGATACTGATTCCGGTGCTGCTTACATTTCTCATGGTCTGCGGATTGAGCCGGTATCAGATTAATTCTATAGAAAAGACATATGAAATAACCGGGACGACAGTGAAGAGCTTTGCCAATTCCATGCAGGTGCTGTCCCGCCTGACGGAGAAGCCTTACCATGAGCTGGAGGATATGGTGGAGGAAGACGCTGAGCAGCTTGAGGATGCCACATGTCTGGAGAAGTTTAACAAAAAGCTGGAAAAGAAGAAAGCATACCTGCTCGTGAGAAAAGGCACTACGATCATCTACATGGGGACGGATATCGACAATGCAAACCACGTGATCCCCCAGCTGCCGGCCTACGGAGAATCCGGCAATACATCAGAGAACGGGGTGTATCTTGGCGGTGAGGCGCAGGCGCTCGTCAAACAAGTGGATTTCTCATATGAGGACGGCGAACAGGGAAGTGCGTTTATTATCACGGATGTCAGCAATATGATACCGGAAGTGCAGGAGTTCATCGTAGACATGGTGATGGGAATACTCATCGTGCTCGTGCTTACTGCGCTGCTTCTCATATTCTGGATATACCGCGCGGTGATGCAGCCTCTTGGCAAGATGCAGAATGCGGCCCAGAATATCAAGGAGGGCAATCTGGACTTTGAACTGAGGCCGGAGTCGGACGACGAGCTTGGGCGGCTGTGCCGGGATCTGGAGGAGATGAGAAAGCGCCTGAAAGACAATGCGGAAGAGAAGGTAGCATTTGATAAAGAGAGCAAAGAGCTTATCAGCAATATTTCCCACGACCTGAAGACCCCCGTGACGGCAATCAAAGGATATGCGGAAGGAATCATGGACGGAGTGGCAGACACGCCTGAGAAGATGGATAAATATATCAGGACGATATATAATAAAGCCAATGAGATGGATCTGCTCATCAATGAGCTGACGCTGTATTCCAAGATAGACACGAACAGGATTCCGTATAATTTCAACACATTGTCCGTGAACGAGTATTTCAACGACTGTGCAGAGGACCTGTCTCTGGAGATGGAGTCCAAAAATGTGGAATTCGGCTACTTCAACTATGTGGCACGGGGCGTACAGGTCATCGCGGACGCAGAGCAGATCAAGCGGGTGATTCACAACATTGTCAACAATTCCCTGAAGTATATGGACAAATCAAAGGGAAAGATTAACCTCAGAGTCAAGGATGTGGGCGACTTTATCCAGGTGGAGATCGAGGACAATGGCAAGGGTATCGCGGCCAAGGATCTGCCGAATATATTTGACCGGTTCTACCGGACCGATGCTTCGAGGAATTCCTCGAAAGGAGGAAGCGGCATAGGGCTGTCGATCGTTAAGAAAATCATTGAGGAGCACGGGGGGAAGATATGGGCCACGAGCCGGGAGGACACCGGAACGACCATGTACTTTGTGCTCAGAAAATATCAGGAGGTACCGATTCATGAATAAAATACTAATAGTGGAAGATGAAGAGACAATCGCGGATTTGGAAAAAGACTATCTGGAGCTGAGCGGATTCCATGTACAGGTGGCCAATGACGGGGAACTTGGCCTTAAGAAGGCGCTGGAAGAGGACTATGATCTGTTTATCCTGGATCTCATGCTTCCGGGAACAGACGGGTTCGACATATGCCGTCAGGTGAGGAACGTAAAGAACACTCCGATTATCATGGTATCTGCCAAAAAAGACGATATTGATAAGATAAGAGGGCTTGGACTCGGCGCGGACGACTATATGACCAAACCGTTCAGCCCGAGCGAGCTTGTGGCGAGAGTAAAGGCACATCTGGCGCGGTATGACCGTCTGACGGGAAGCGCGGCTGAGGTGAACAACATCATCGAGATCCGGGGGCTCAAGATAGATACGACGGCAAGGCGTGTATGGGTAAATGAGGAAGAGAGGACATTCACGACGAAAGAATTCGACCTCCTCACGTTTCTGGCAAGCCATCCGAACCACGTATATACGAAAGAAGAGCTGTTCCGGGAAATATGGGATATGGAGTCCATAGGAGATATCGCCACCGTCACCGTGCATATCAAGAAAATACGTGAAAAAGTGGAGATGGACACCTCGAACCCGCAGTATATCGAGACGATCTGGGGCGTGGGCTACCGCTTTAAAGTTTAACAGGGCATATTTTAAGCCATTGTAGTATATGAATGGTAATTATATCTGACAGCAAAGAGAGGAAAGGTCATGCGCGAGCACAAGAAGAATATCAGGTGGAACACGATGCAGCTTTTGACGCTCGGCTTTCTGGGAGTGATTCTGCTCGGAGGAATCCTTCTGTGGCTCCCCGTATGCAATGAAAGGCCCATTGCATTTGCGGACGCTTTGTTTACGTCCACGACAGCAGTCTGCGTTACCGGTCTCGTGACGATAACCCCTGCCGTACAGTTTACGCTGCTTGGGAAGGTGATCTTGCTGCTTCTGATCCAGATTGGAGGACTGGGTGTTATTGCCTGCGCCACGGCCTTTTTTCTGATTTTAAAAAAGAAGATTACTGTGCGGGAACGGGTAGTGATTCAGGAATCTTACAATATGGACCGGCTCGGCGGGATGGTAGGAATGGTCCGGCGGGCTATCATCGGAACGCTCATCGTGGAGGCCGCAGGCGCGGTGCTGTATGCAGTGCAGTTCGTCCCAGAGTATGGAATGGCAAAAGGAATCTGGTATTCCGTCTTTCATGCGGTGTCCGCGTTCTGCAATGCAGGCATAGATATCATCGGCGACAGCAGCCTGATGGAATACGTGACGAACCCTGTCATCAACATAACGACCATGCTGCTTATCATATTGAGCGGTATCGGATTCACGGTATGGACAGACGTCATCAGCAACAGCAGAAAAATATTTAAAAATGAAGTGCCGCGAAAATGGTGGTTTACCCGTCTGGAGCTCCATTCCAAGATAGCCATCATTACGACGGCTGTTCTGATTGTGTCAGGCACCGCAGCGGTCCTTGGCATGGAATATAACAACCCGGATACGATTGGTAACATGAGCATAGGAGAGAAGGTCATGGCGTCCATGTTTCAATCGGTCACTACTAGGACGGCCGGGTTTGCCACCATATCACAGGGAGCCCTTTATACGGAGTCTAAGCTTATCTGCTGTATCCTTATGTTCATCGGAGGGTCTCCGGGCGGAACGGCGGGAGGCGTTAAGACGACGACGGTGGCGATGCTCGTGATAGCCTGCATCACCTTTGTGAGGGGCGGACGGGATACGGAATGCTTCGGCCGGAGGATTGACAATGCGAATATACGTACTGGATTTTTCGTCGTACTGGTTGCGTTTACGGCGTTTTTGGCCGGCGTGACCGCAATCACGGTGATAGAACCGGAAAATGTCCCGTTCATCGGCATCTTATACGAGGCGTCATCCGCAATCGGGACGGTCGGCCTGACCGCAGATCTGACACCGCATCTGAGCAGGGCAAGCCAGGCGGTGATCATGGCAATGATGTACCTCGGCCGGCTCGGGCCCATAACGCTGGCGCTCCTGTTTGGGGGAAAGGTGCATCCGAGAGACAAGATACGCAGGCTGCCGAAGCGGCGGATTATGGTAGGGTAGGAGGTAAAGATGACAAAACAATATGCAGTATTTGGGCTGGGCAGCTTCGGTTCCAGCGTGGCGGTCACGCTGCAGAATCTTGGCTGCGAGGTCGTTGTAGTAGATAACAGGATGGAGCGTATCCAGGAGATTGCAGACGATGTATCCTACGCGATACAGGCGGATATGCAGGATCAGGAAGTCATCCGCTCCCTTGGGGCAAGGAATCTGGACGGAGTCATCATAGCGGTCTCGGAAGATATGGAGGCAAGCGTGATGGCTACCATCATCTCCAAGGAGCTGGGGGTGCCGTACGTACTTGCCAAGGCAAGAAATGAAATGCACGCGAAGATACTGCGGAAGCTCGGGGCTGACGCGGTCGTATTCCCGGAACGTGAGACGGGGGAACGGATTGCGAAAAACCTCGTATCCACGAATTTTGCGGACTGGATCGCACTTTCTCCAGAGTACAGTATCACGGAGGTGGCCGTGCCGGAGAGCTGGAGCGGAAAGAGCCTTCAGGAGCTGGATGTGAGACGTTCCCATGATGTGAGCGTCGTAGGCGTGATAACAGGTGATAAAGTAGAGGTGAATCCGGATCCCAACAGGCCGCTTGGACAGGACATGGTATTGATTCTGGTCGGAGCCAACGAGGCACTGGAGAACTTCCAGAAAGGATAAGGGCGGGATGCGATGATAACAAGTACAGGAAACCAGAAGGTAAAACGGCTTGTCAATCTTAAAAAAAAGAGAAAGGCGAGAGACGAAGAAGGCGTTTTCCTCGTGGAAGGAATCCGGATGTTCAGAGAAGTTCCGGCTGACCGGCTCGCCGAAGTATATGTGTCAGAGTCTTTTTACAGCAAGGAAAGCAGTACAGTCAGGCGTGTGCTGGAAGGGAGCCGGATTCAGCCGGAGATATTGTCGGATCAGGTCTATGCCTATGCTTCCGACACGAAGACGCCCCAGGGTGTCCTCTGTGTCGTACGGCAGAAAAGCTATACGCTCGCACAGGCGGCAGGCGGAGAGAGCGCACACGTCCTCGTCCTTGACAATCTGCAGGATCCCGGCAATATGGGGAGTGTGATCCGGACGGCCGAAGGTGCCGGGGTGACGGGAATCATCATGAGCAGCGGCTGTGTGGATGTGTATAATCCGAAGACGATCCGGTCTACAATGGGGTCTGTCTATCGGATGCCGTTCTGCCGGACAGAAGACCTTGCCGGTGCGGTGCGTTGGATGAAGGAGAGAGGAATCCATACATATGCGGCACATCTTGACGGGGTGCTATCTTATGATGAAGCCGATTATACAGATTCGTGCGCATTTTTCATCGGGAATGAAGGCAATGGACTCAGAGAGGAGATTGCCGCGATGGCGGATACTTATATCCGCATTCCCATGGAAGGGCAGGTGGAATCGCTGAATGCGGCCATAGCCTCCGCGGTGCTCATGTTTGAGGCGGCGCGGCAGCGGCGGCATCAGTAATTGCTTTATAGACAGAAGTATAGTAAGATAGACATGAGGAATACTATTACAAGAAAAGAGAGGACAGCATATGCAGACGATGTATTGGTTAGTACTATTTGTAATTCTGTTGATTATCGAGATCCTTACCATGGGTCTGACGACCATATGGTTCGCAGGCGGTGCGCTCATAGCATTTGTGGCCGGTGTGCTTGGATTTGGCACGGTAGTGCAGATGATCGTATTTGTGGTAGTGTCCGTGATCCTTCTGATTGTTACCAGACCTATCGCGGTCAAGTATTTTAACAAGGAGCGTCAGAAGACCAATGCGGAGAGCCTGATCGGGCAGCAGGCGCTCGTTCTGGAGGATATCGATACACTCCAGTCGAAGGGACGGGTCGAGATAAACGGACAGGAGTGGTCGGCTAAGACAGATGAGCCTGACGGCCGCATTGAAAAGAATACAGTAGTTGTGATTGATGGGATACAAGGAGTGAAGCTCATAGTAAGAGCAAAGGAGGAGAAGGCATAATGGGAGCGTTAGTTGGAAAAATCATAGGTATCATAGTTATAGTAGTGGTCGTCCTGGTTCTGATATCCTGTATCAGGATTGTAAGACAGGCGCAGGCACTTGTCATCGAGAGACTTGGCGCATATCAGGCGACATGGGGGACCGGTCTCCACGTGAAGCTGCCGATCGTAGACCGTGTAGCAAGAAAAGTAGATATGAAAGAGCAGGTAGTAGACTTTGCGCCGCAGCCGGTTATCACGAAGGACAACGTCACGATGCGGATTGATACGGTCGTATTCTATCAGATTACAGACCCGAAGCTCTTCTGTTACGGAGTGGCAAATCCGATTATGGCGATTGAGAATCTGACAGCAACCACGCTGAGAAATATCATCGGCGATTTGGAACTGGACCAGACACTTACATCAAGAGAGACGATCAACACGAAGATGCGTTCCTCTCTCGACGTAGCGACAGACCCATGGGGCATCAAAGTCAACCGCGTGGAGCTTAAGAATATCATTCCTCCGGCTGCTATCCAGGATGCCATGGAGAAGCAGATGAAGGCAGAGCGTGAACGCCGTGAAGCGATTCTTCGCGCAGAAGGGGAAAAGAAGTCTACGATTCTTGTGGCAGAGGGCCATAAGGAATCGGCAATCCTGGATGCAGAGGCAGAGAAGCAGGCGGCAATCCTGCGTGCGGAGGCGAAGAAAGAGGCGATGATCCGCGAGGCGGAAGGTGAAGCAGAAGCGATCATGAAAGTCCAGCAGGCGAATGCAAATGGTATCGAATTCCTGAAGGAAGCCGGTGCCGATGAAGCAGTGCTGACGCTCAAGAGCCTCGAAGCCTTTGAGCGGGCGGCAGATGGCAAAGCGACGAAGATTATCATACCTTCAGAAATCCAGAGTATTGCAGGGCTTGTAAAGTCATTGGCTGAGGTTGGACAGAAAGACGGGACAGAAGCGTAGTATGAAAGGGCGTGATGGTGTTGAAACCCATCATAGATTTATCAAAAGAATACGGCCTGGTATTTGATGGAGGCGGTGCAAGGGGAGCGTACCAGATTGGTGCATGGAAAGCGCTCAGGGAAGCCGGCGTGAAATTGAATGCAGTGGCAGGAACATCCGTGGGCGCATTAAATGGCGCCCTCGTTTGCATGGGTGATGAGGAAAAGGCGGAGGACATATGGAGCAAGATGACTTTTTCCAATGTGATGGATGTGGATGACGAATGGATGGAACGTTTCTTCCGGAAGGAGACGACAATCCGCGAATTCCTGAATGAGGGATGGAGCCGCCTGAAAGACGGAGGGATTGACATCACTCCGCTGAAAAAGCTGATTCATGAAACTATAGAGGAAGAAAAGATACGTAAGAGCAGCATTGAATTCTGCCTGCTCACATTCTCAGTGTCCGATTTCAAGGAACTGGACCTGAGCGTCGAGGACATCCCAGAGGGCCTGCTGGAGGAATTCCTGCTGGCGAGCGCATACCTGATAGGGTTTAAAAATGAGCGCCTGCACGGCAAGAAGTATATTGATGGGGGCGTTATCAATAATGTCCCGTTAAGCTCTCTCGTCAAAAGAGGGTACGAGAATATAATAGAAGTACGAATCTACGGTCCGGGCAGGGAGCCCCGGGTAAAGATGCCGGACACGGGGGTGAAGTACGAGATAGGTCCCCGCGTGAAGCTGGGAAGCATTATAGAATTTTCGGGTAAGAGAAGCAGGCAGAATATGAAAATCGGATACTATGATGCCAAGAGGATGCTGTACGGACTGGAAGGATTCATCTATTACGTGGATCAGACATACGATGATCTGTACTATGAAGAGCTGATGAGCGGGATAAAGGAGATTGAAAAGGCAGAGATTGCATTTGCCCTTAAGCTGTCCCTTGGCCATTCTGACAAGGAGCTGTTCATGGGGATGCTGGAGGCTGCGGCCAAATTGCTGCATGTTCCGAAATATCAGATATACACAGTGGACCAATTATATGATATTGTATATAGTAAATATGAAATCTTAAGTGACAAGCTCCATCTGCCACGCTTTGTTCATATACTAACAGGATTAAGAGAGGAACGTAAGATGAATTTAAAAGGAAGAAGTTTTTTGACGCTGAAGGATTTTACACCGGAGGAAATCATGTACCTGCTTGATCTGGCAGCAGACCTGAAGGAAAAGAAGAAGGAAGGAATCACGGGAAACAGCCTGCAGGGCAAGAACATCGCGCTCATATTCGAGAAGCCGTCCACGAGAACACGCTGTGCATTTACGGTCGGAGCTGCAGATGAGGGAGGCAATCCGACGTATCTGTCAGGAAATGAAATACAGCTTGGGCATAAAGAGAGCATAGAAGACACGGCGCGCGTTCTCGGACGCATGTTCGACGGAATCGAATTCCGGGGCTTCCGGCAGGACCATGTGGAAGCACTTGCGAAGTACAGCGGCGTTCCGGTGTGGAACGGACTGACGGATGAATACCATCCGACACAGATTCTGGCGGACCTCCTTACGATGCGGGAACATTTCGGATATCTGAAAGGGCTTAGATTTGCCTACCTTGGAGACGGGCGTAACAATATGGCGAACAGCCTTATGATTGGATGTGCCAAAGTAGGGGTAGACTTTATCAATGTGGCTCCGAAAGCCTTATGGCCGACAGATGAGCTGACAGACCTTTGCAGGAAGTATGCCGCGGAGTCGGGGGCTTCCATCACGATTACAGATGATGTGGATGACGTGGAAGGTGCCGATGTCTTATATACGGATGTATGGGCTTCTATGGGCGAGGAGGACAAGGCTGCAGAGAGGATCGAGATGCTTCGTCCGTATCAGATCAACAAAGAGATGATGGAGAGGACGAAGAAGGACGGAACGATATTCATGCACTGCCTGCCTGCGGTAAAGGGCAAGGAAGTGACGGAAGATGTATTTGAAGGTGAGGCTTCTGTTGTATTTGATGAAGCAGAGAACCGCCTGCATACAATCAAAGCGGTCATGGTGGCCACGCTTGGAAACAGCTAGGAGACAGGAATGAAGACGGCAATTCTGAAAGTGCTCCGCGAAAGCGGGGGATATGTGTCCGGACAGCAGCTCTGTGACAGCTTTGGCGTATCACGGACAGCGGTCTGGAAGGTGATAGACCAACTGAAGAAAGAAGGATATGAGATAGAGGCGGTGCGCAACAAAGGGTACCGCCTCGTAGAAAGTCCAGACGTGATGGGACAGGCAGAGCTGGAGAGCCTGATCGACACACGGTGGGCGGGAAAGACGGTCGTATATGCCAAGGAGATGGATTCCACGAACATACAGGCCAAGGCTCTTGGGGAAAAGGGTGCCGTCCACGGAACGCTCGTCGTCGCCGGCCGCCAGACTGCGGGAAAAGGCCGGCGGGGGAGAAGATGGGCGTCACCGCCGGGGACCAGCATCTACATGACGATACTGCTGAGACCGCAGTTCCTGCCCGCGAAAGCTCCGATGCTCACCCTCGTGATGGCACTGAGCGTCGCGGAAGGGATCATGGGCGTGACAGGACTTCCGGCACAGATAAAATGGCCAAACGATATCGTGGTAAATGGGAAGAAAGTGTGCGGCATCCTGACGGAGATGAGTGCAGAAGTCGACTATATCAACTACGTGGTGACAGGCGCGGGCGTCAATGTGAACACTGACCGCTTTCCTGAGGAAATTGCCAGAACGGCTACCTCTCTTTATATAGAAGGAGGGGATAAGCTGAAGCGTGCGCGGCTGGCCGCCAGAATCGTGGAACGGTACGAGGAGAACTATGAGATGTTTTTGGAAACGGAAGACTTGTCTAAGTTAAAGTCTGATTATAACCGGCTGCTTGTCAACTGCCGGAAAGAGGTGCGGATTCTGGAACCGGGTAATGAGTATGAGGCGGTCGCATCTGGAATCAACGATACCGGCGAACTGCTCGTCACGATGGCAGACGGCACGGAAAAGGCCATATTTGCCGGTGAAGTATCTGTAAGAGGAGTATATGGTTATGTATGAGAATAAAGTGGTGCTCTGCGGAGCGAATTCTTATGAGGAGAAATATTATCTGAATCCGGATTTTGAACAGCTGCCTGGTTCTATAAAGGATGAGCTGAAGATCATGTGCGTATTGTATGTAAATGATGTGGGCGGAATCCTGACACTTGTCTACGAAGACGAAGGAGAACTCTGTTTTGAAGTGACAAGCGAGGAAGGCGACCCTATGTTTGATGAGATAGGAAGCCAGCTTAAGATCAAGGAGCTCCAGAAGGAAAAACAGGAGCTGCTCGCTGCCCTGCAGCTGTACTACCGTGTATTTTTCCTCGGTGAAGAAGTATAGGAGGCTGATATGTTACTTGTTATAGATGTAGGAAACACGAATATTACACTTGGTGTATTTAAAGGCGATGAGCTGCTCGGGACGTTCCGTATGACTACGAAGCTGCCGCGCACATCAGACGAGTATGGGATAACGCTGAAAGAGCTGGTAGAACGTCAGGGGATTTTGAGCGCGGATATCAGCGCGGTCATTATCGCTTCTGTCGTGCCTGACATTATGCATTCGCTCGGAAGCTCTATTATCAAATACTTTGGCATAAAACCTGTCGTAGTCTCGGCGGGCATCAAGACAGGAATCCGAATTGTGACCGAGAACCCGAGGCAGGTGGGACCGGACCGGATTGTAGATGCGGTGGCGGCCTACACGCTGCACGGAGGGCCTGTTATCGTGCTCGACTTCGGGACGGCCACTACATATGACGTAGTGGGGGTGGACGGAACCTTCGAGGCCGGCATAACAGCCCCCGGTATCCGTACGTCGGCACAGGCGCTCTGGGGCGAGGCCGCGATGCTTCCGGCAATCGAGATTAAAAAGCCGGACTCGATCATGGCAAAAGAGACCATCTCCAGCATGCAGGCCGGACTTGTATATGGACAGATTGGGCAGACAGAATATATCGTCAATAAGATCAAGGAAGAATCCGGCTATGCAGATGCGAAGGTCGTGGCAACAGGAGGTCTTGGGAAGCTGATTGCGACGGAGACAGATGTGATTGATATCTATGATTCACAGCTGACGCTGAAAGGACTGAGGATTATATATGAAAAGAATAGGAAACGTTGAGCTTGAAAATCCATACATTCTGGCGCCTATGGCAGGAGTTACCGACCTGCCATTTCGTCTGCTGTGCAAGAAGCAGGGGGCCGGTCTGCTCTGTATGGAGATGATCAGTGCGAAAGCCTTGCAGTACAAGAATAAAAATACGAAGCTGCTGCTTGCCATCCACCCGGAAGAATATCCGGTATCGCTGCAGCTGTTTGGCTCGGACCCTTACATCATGAGCGAGATCGCGAAACAGATGGAAGAACTTCCGTTTCAGATACTGGATATCAATATGGGATGTCCGGTACCGAAAGTAGTCAAGAACGGGGAAGGCTCTGCACTGATGAAAGAGCCGGGCCTCGTGTATGATATCGTGTATAAGACTGTGAAAGCCATAAGCAAACCAGTTACGGTCAAAATCCGGAAAGGGTTTGATGAGGAACATGCCAATGCGGTAGAAATCGCAAGGGTCATTGAAGAAGCGGGCGCTGCGGCGGTAGCTGTGCACGGCAGGACGAGAGAACAATACTATTCTGGAAAGGCAGACTGGGATATTATCCGAAGGGTGAAGGAGGCGGTCTCCATCCCTGTCATTGGAAACGGCGATGTAGTCTCGGGCGAGTCGGCATCGGCCATGCAGGAACAGACCGGATGCGACATGGTTATGATAGGCAGGGCGGCCCAGGGGAATCCGTGGATTTTCAGGGAGCTAAGAGAGTATGCCCTGCGTGGCGAATGCCCGCCGCGCCCTACGGCAGAAGAAGTAAGGCGGACCATGCTTGCACATGCCAGGATGCAGATGGAATACAAGGGAGATTTCCTCGGAATCCGGGAGATGAGAAAGCATGTGGCATGGTATACGAAGGGGATGAAAGGGTCTTCAAAGCTGAGAGCGATGATAAACCGTGTAGAGTCGTATGAGGAGCTGGAACATCTGCTGGCAGACCGGATTGCTGGATAAAATTGAGATAATAAAAGAGCCTTGTCCTACATATACTTAACCAATATGTGAGGCGGGGCTTTTCTGTAAAACGTAAGATAATTTCTCATATCGAAAAATGATTGACATTAGCCGGCTGATTATGTATAATAATGAAATTGTGAAAGTATCTTTTCGATACAGACAGCGCAGCGAGGACGATACAGGAAGACCTGTGAAAGAATAGAGACAGAAATCTGTGTATATTAAGGAGAAGAGAGACATGGAAGCAAAGAAAAAATTACTTACTTATGCAGGCCTGAAGGCACTGGAAGACGAACTTGAGAACTTAAAGGTTGTAAAGCGGAAGGAAGTAGCAGGCAAAATCAAAGAGGCAAGAGAGCAGGGAGATTTGTCTGAGAATGCGGAATACGATGCGGCCAAGGACGAGCAGAGGGATATCGAAGCCCGTATCGAAGAGCTGGAAGGCATATTAAAGAATGCAGAAGTCGTCGTGGAAGATGAAGTGGATTTCGATAAGATTAATGTCGGCTGTGCTGTAAAGGTATTCGATAAAACATTTGATGAAGAGATGGAATTTAAAATAGTAGGTTCTACCGAGGCAAACAGCCTGGAAGGCAAGATATCCAATGAATCACCGGTTGGCCAGGCTCTGATGGGCAAGAAGGTAGGAGAGACCGTGACGGTAGAAACGCAGGCAGGAGAGATGGCATACAAGATTCTTGAAATCAGCCGGTCTATGTAGCACTTAAGAGACCTGTTCAAACGGAAAGGAGAGGGTAACGTGTCCAAACAGCAGGGAAATACACAGGAGCCGGATTTAAACCAATTAAGGAAGGTCCGCCGCGAAAAGTTAAAAGAGCTTCAGGATAATGGAAAAGATCCATACCAGGTTATGCGCTATGAGGCAACAGCCCATGCCAGGGATATAAAGGAACACTATGACGAGATGGAAGGGAAGCACGTATCCGTAGCCGGACGTGTCATGCAGAAGCGTGTCATGGGCAAGGCTTCCTTCTGCAACGTGCTCGATCAGAGCGGAGGCATCCAGTCATACGTGGCAAGAGACAGCCTGGGCGAAGAGGCGTACAAAGAGTTCAAGAAGCTTGACATCGGCGATATCGTAGGGCTGGAAGGAGAAGTGTTTAAGACGAAGACCGGGGAAATCTCCATACATGCGTCTGCAGTAAAGCTTCTGTCCAAGAGCCTGCAGATTCTTCCTGAGAAATTCCACGGGCTTACGAATACAGATATACGTTACCGCCAGAGATATGTGGATTTGATTATGAATCCGGAAGTAAGAGATACCTTCATCAAGCGCTCCCATATTATAAGCGCAATCAGGAGATATCTGGACGGCCAGGGCTTTCTCGAAGTAGAGACGCCGATGCTCGTCAGCAATGCCGGAGGTGCTGCGGCCAGGCCGTTTGAGACGCATTTTAACGCGCTCAGCGAAGACTTCAAGCTGCGGATTTCCCTGGAACTTTACTTAAAGCGCCTTATCGTAGGTGGTCTCGAGAAAGTATATGAGATCGGACGTGTATTCCGCAACGAAGGGCTTGATACGAGACACAACCCTGAGTTTACACTCATGGAATTATATCAGGCATATACCGATTACAACGGAATGATGGATCTTACGGAGAACCTTTACCGCCACGTGGCACAGGAGGTGCTCGGTACGACGACAATCGTGTACAATGGGGTAGAGATGGATCTCGGCAAGCCGTTCGAGAGAATCACGATGATTGACGCAGTGAAAAAGTATGCCGGAGTGGACTGGAACGAAGTACAGACATTGGAGGAGGCCAGAGCATTAGCCGACAAGCATCATGTCGAATATGAGGACAGGCATAAGAAGGGCGATATCCTAAGCTTGTTCTTCGAAGAATTTGCGGAAGAGCATCTCATTCAGCCGACATTCGTTATGGATCATCCGATTGAGATATCGCCGCTCACGAAGAAGAAGCCGGAGAATCCGGAATACGTAGAACGGTTTGAGTTCTTTATGAATGGATGGGAGATGGCAAATGCCTACTCAGAGCTCAATGACCCGCTTGACCAGAGAGAGCGGTTCCGCGCACAGGAAGAGCTGCTCGCACAGGGCGATGAAGAAGCCAACACGACAGATGAGGACTTCCTCAATGCGCTTGAGATTGGCATGCCGCCTACCGGAGGTATCGGATTTGGAATTGACCGGATGTGCATGCTTATGACGGATGCGTCTGCAATCAGAGATGTGCTGCTGTTCCCGACGATGAAGAGCATCGGCGGTTCTGATACTGGGAAAAAGACAGAAAAGCCTGTTGCAAAGGTAGAAGAAAAAGCAGCAGAAGCGATTGACTTTTCTAATGTTAAAATCGAGCCATTGTTTGAAGAATTTGTGGATTTTGAGACATTTGCAAAGTCTGATTATAGAGCTGTAAAGGTAAAAGCCTGTGAAGCGGTTCCGAAGAGCAAGAAGCTTTTGAAGTTCGTCTTAGATGACGGAACAGACACAGAGCGCGTGATTTTAAGCGGTATTCACGAATATTATGAGCCGGAAGAACTGGTTGGGAAAACTTGCATCGCAATTACGAATCTGCCGCCAAGGCCGATGATGGGGATTGATTCCTGTGGTATGCTGATTTCAGCAGTTCATGAGGAAGATGGAAGAGAAGGCTTGAATCTTCTGGTGGTGGATGACAGGATCCCGGCAGGTGCAAAGCTATACTAAGAGGCTTTTTACCAACTTATGAAGAACCAGTTGCATGATGAGACGAGCGGAGCTATATTAAAATAAACAAAGGAAAGGGCAGAACTGGATTTCCAGGTTTCTGCCCTTAACTGCATTATAACGTTAATTTATCACTCTCTTACTGAAGCTTACCGACACGATGCCCAATACGATCAATATAACCGGTGAGATCAACATCGTCGTAACCACATTTTGACCAAAGCCTTCCAATAGTGCAATGTAAGGCGTCCCTAAGAAAGCTCCAATATTCACTCCCGCTTCTGTTATACCGGTTGCCAGAAATGCCCTGCTCTGAGGCACCTGCTTGTAGTATACGTTGATACAGGCCGGTATGATACCGGTGGATGTTATTCCGGATATGAAAAGCATCGTACATACCATAGGAAATGAACCTGCAAAATATAGACCTAACAGACTCAGCGCCACACCTGTCATGAAGATACACAGTGTCCACTGTTTGAAAAACCTGGCCGCAAATCCAAAAATGATTCCGCCTAAAATCGTCGCGACACTGTAAAATACCATCGCATAGCCCACGCTAACAGAATCACCGAACCCACGCCCGGCTACAACCGGAGCAACTGCCAGAAACATTGGATAATAGCTGAGCATATAAACTGCCACGATACCCGTGAATACCCATACGGTGGAGGGCAGTAATTTGACAGACTGAAGGATGGATTCTCCCTGCTGCAATTGCGTTGCTGCGGCAGCAGTCATAGAGCCGCTGTCCTTATCAAGCGGGAAACTGGGACAAAGAATCCATACGACGATAAACGAAAGTGCGCTCCATGCATAGATGTAGAAGGAGTAATTCCATTGGATGGCACACAGATGGCCTACAACCACCTGAGCCAGCATATTCATGGCATACTGCGCCGTAACAGCCCATCCCATAGCATGCTCCCTTAAGCCCTCATCTTTGATCAGCTTAAAGCTCATAGACACTCCGATGCCCTGCATCAGGCCATAGCCGATACCAAATGCAAATCGCCCGGTAAATACGAGTATGATACTCGTATTTCCAAAAAGGGCAGGAAGTATACCTCCGACACAGTGACACCCGATACCTATCAGCAGCATATGTTTCAAAGAAATCTTTCTGTTGACCAAAACTCCTGCTACTACTGTAAAAACAACCGCACATAAATTAGGGATGTTATTTATCAGTGTAATGATACTATACGGGACATTTGGGAATACTGCGGCAATATCCGCCAGCGCAGCGGTACACCATTCAGCTCCTCCGGCAGAGGAGTTGGCAAACAACAATACTAAGACACTGATGATTTCCTTCCTTTTTCCTGTTCTGTCGCTACTCATAGCCTCTCTTCCTCCTTAGATGACCCGGTCTTTTACGTCGGGCTCCTGTAACTCCTTTTGCCTATCAGCATTCAAGTGCCCAGTGGAATGCCTGATGGTTCGCATTTTTGATATTGCGCACGATTTCACAGTCTCCGACAGCATAAACTTCCGGAAGGAGATGCTTCAACTGCCTGTACAGTGCATCCTCCTTTTTCATACCAAAGGCAGTCACGATATCGTCGGCCTTCAAGCTCTGCCTTCTCCAGCAGCGGTCTTCTATTTCCACACCTTCGTCTGAAAATGCACACACCCTGCTGTCTCCTATCTTCTTGACGCCATACTGCTCGAGAAGCGCAAGCAGCATCCCGCGGTTATGAGGTGTTGCTTCGCGGGCAAAGGATTCTGCCGGAATCATATCCACGACTGTCACTTTTTTCCCCTGTATGGCAAGTCCAAGCGCACATTCCATACCGGACAGGCCGCCGCCACAAACGACCACGTTATCCCCGGTCTCATCTTTTCCCGTATCGACATCCAGCACATGATGCACATTCGGCCTGTCGATACCAGGAATAGGAAGAGAGAGTCTTGTTGAGCCTGTCGCTATGAATACGGCATCCGGTTCCAATGACATGATATAATCCGCATCCGCCACCACATGAAACTGTATGTTAGCGCCACAGGACATTGTGCTGTCAATCAGCCATCTCAGATGTCTCCTCATATCAATCTTATAGGAGAGGCAGCTGATTTCATGGAGTTTTCCTCCCAGCTTATCCTCTTTTTCTAAAAGAATGACCTCATGACCTCGTTCCACCAGCGTTTTGGCTGCCATGCACCCTGCCACGCCGCCTCCTGCAACAACGACCTTTTTCCTTTGGCGGGCGATTGGCACTTCCGTAAACTCCGCTTCCCTGCCGAGCATCGGATTCGTTGCACAACGGATGTGACAGATGCGCTCAGGCGTACATTCATAGCATCTGAGACATGGTCTTGTTCTCTCATTTTGTTCCATATATGCGTTTTTAAGAGTCATCGGATCACACAGCAGTTGTCTTGCCATTGCCACCATATCTGCCTTTCCTGAAGCGATGATCTCCTCTGCTTCATCAATAGTCATAATGCTCCCCACGGTCGTAACCGGGATGGTGATTTGAGGATCGCTTTTCATAGCCTGCGCATATTTTACATTGTGGCAGTGTGGATGATAAAGGGGCGGCATAGTATAATATGCATACGCCGGCTCAATGATCAGACCCTGTGACACATGTACTGCATCCAGGTATTTTTGGGCTGCTTTGACGAAACGGATCGTATCTTCTATCCTCATACCGCCTGGAATGATCTCATCACCGCTGATACGCATATCAATCGCCAGCCTGCCTCCCACACGGTCACGGATGGCCTCCAATACTTCCAGCGCAAAACGCCAGCGGTTCTCCTCGCTGCCACCATACTGGTCGGTCCTCTTATTAAAAAGCGGAGATAAAAATTGTGCAATCAGGTTTCCGTGAGCCGCATGTATCATCATCATGTCAAAATCCGCCTTCACCAGGCGTTCGGCACAGTCTGCATATTGTTGTTTTATCTTTTCAATATCTGCATAGTTCATCTCACGGATATGTGTATTTCCGTCTGTCACAGGAATGGGGGTGGGGGCAATCGCCTCAGGAACTCTTAAAAGCGCTGGATTGGCCCCGCGCCCGGCATGTACGATTTCAATGGAAATTTTTGCTCCATAGCGGTGTACTGCCTCTGATAGCCGCAGTAGATCAATAATATTATTATCATCCGTAATATCCAGCTCTCCGACATAGTCCGTACCAGTATCATGGTCAATGGAGGTGGCGCCGATATTTACTACGCCCACTCCTGTTTCCGCCTGCATTTTTATAAATTCGAGATATTCTCTTGTTACGTTCCCGCTTGTTCCTGAAAGAGAACACACAAGGGGCGAGAACTGTATCCGGTTCTTTACTGTCATTTTCCCAACCTGAATTGGTTCAAAAACATATTTATAATGATTAAATTCCGCCATTTTTATTCCTTTCTACGTGCCAGGTTTAATTGGGATTATTTTGCAGCTTTCTCTTTTTTGTTAGCAATCGTTATACATACTGCGCATACCACGACCATGACTGCCGCCATCATTCCCGCAAATACATACCTGAAGTCAACTGCATCGCTTAACATTGACGGGATGGGCGTGTAAAAGTATGTTCCGAGAAATGTTCCAAGCTGCCCGCCCACATGGATGACCATACAGGCTGCCGTGACCTTCGCTACCTTGGAACAGTTTGTCGCACCCAGCAGAGACTGCGGCATACACTGACTGATTGACATACCGGAAATAACAGCTCCTATGAAAAGGACCGGCAGGCTGCTTGCAGCGTATACGATCAGATAACCGGCTGTAAGGAATCCAAATCCGACACAGTACATATAATCATTCAATTTCTTATTCAGAGGTCCAAAGATGATTCCACCCAGAACGCCTCCCACAAGGAAGAGTGCCGTAACCGTCCCTGAGGTGGCTGCATCTCCGATTCCTCTGGATTCTATAAGGAATGACATATTGTTGTTGAATACGCCGTATGTGGCGATGAAGATGAAGATAAAGATTCCATACATGAATACTTTTGGATTCATCGGCGTTTTTTGTTTATTTATCTCTTCCCTGGTCTTTTCCATATTCTCCTTCGGTATGACAAGGCATCCCAAAACAAATGGAATAAAGCCGATGCAATATGCCAAATAATTCATATGCCAGGAGATGGCGGCAAGCATACCACCCACATAGGTGAGGTAGATGCCTCCAAGATTGGTGAACATCGTCTGCATTCCCATAATACCACCACGTTCTTCCTCGGCATAGAAGTCAGCAATCAGACCGTTGGACGTAGGCATCAGAAGACCAAAACCAATGCCAAGCAGACCTGCCCACATGTAAAGAAGAACTACACTGCTGTTGAACAGGTATCCTAAAGGTCCTATCGCGGCATAGCAGAGCACGCCTATATTGCACAGTATTTTTTTGGGAACCACTTTAATCAAAGACGGAGTGATAAGTGCGACGATGATCATTGCTATCCCCGGAAAATTCATGATATTCATGATAGTAGTGATTGGCGTGCCGGGAAAGTCAGCGGCAATAGACGCAAGAGAAGGCGCAATTCCCATAGCCCCCATCTCCGTTGCGGAAATCAATAAAATTGTCAATGTCAGTAGTTTCTTGTTCAGCTTCATTTTTCTCCTCCTTTCGGTATGACACTTATATGCGCCCAATGTCACGAGCCGCATAATATCCTTCTTTCGTGGCCTTTGCAATATTAGCCGGCATACTGCAGTCGCCGATAGAATAAAATTCCGGTGCGCAGAAGCGAAGCTCTTCCACCTCATTCTCAAGTGATTTCTGACCAACTGCATAGATAACAGTATCAGCCTCCACAAACACCTTTCCGTCTGGTCCAGATGCAGCGACACCATCGTCTTTGATTTCAACTGCCTCCGTCTCGGTCATCAGGCGGATGCCATGAATATCGATTTGAGCAGTCACTGCCTCACCATGCAGCATATTTCCTGAGAAATTCGGGGCAGAGGCCATTTCAAGTATCGTTACTCTTCTTCCATTGAGCGCAAGATGGATGCCCAGCTCGCATCCGACCAGGCCGCCTCCGAGAATCACGACCTTCTGCCCGGCTTTTGCCAGATCATAGTATACCTCCTCGGCACCTGCCACATTGGGCCTGTCATACCCTGGGAGGAAGGAAGGAATGACTGGACGTGCCCCCAGTGCGGCAATAATGGCATCCGGTGTGATTTCTTCGGCAAGCTCCTTTGTAGCCGCTGTATTCAGCCGGACCTCGATACCGGGGTGTTCCATCACCCTCCTTGCCTGGGCGGCCAGATAGAGGTCCAGGTTTTTCTTAAATGACACCTTTTCCTCGCAAAGGAGCGCACCTCCAAGCCTGCCCGTTTTTTCGACTAGTATTACTTCGTGTCGTCTCTTTGCTGCTTCCAGCGCCGCCTGCATTCCGCCGATGCCGCCGCCTGCCACCAGTACCTTTTTCCTGTCATATCCGGTGGTGTCAAATTTATTCTCAAGCTCCCGTCCGATGACCGGATTGATGGCACAGCAGAACTGCCTTGTATCTAACAGGCCGGAAAAGCACTGATAGCACCTGAGACACCTGTTGATATCTTCATCTTTTCCCTGGCGGGCTTTTAACGGGAAGTCCGGGTCTGCGATCAATCCACGTGCCATGGCAATCGCATCCACCGCTCCTTCTGCAAGCGTGTCCTCCATCATCTGCGGGTCTGAGAAAGCCCCTACAGCCACGACCGGTGTTTTGACATGCTTTTTTACTTCTTTTGCGTATTTCAGATTGCATGCATCCTCCAGGAACATGGAAGGATGAACGACCACGAAGGATTCTTCCACTTCGTGATTTCCAACGGAACAATGGATGAAATCCACATGCCCGTCAATCATCTTAGCCATTTCAATTCCGTCTTCCGGTGTGTAGCCACCCGGATTACATACATCCGCCGCGCTAAAGCGGAAGTCGATAAGGAAATTCCTCCCGCATACTTCCCGGATTCTGTCACAGACAGCAATCGGCATACGCATACGGTTCTCGAGGCTTCCGCCCCACTTATCGGTACGAGTGTTGATTACGGGTGACATCATCTGATTCAGGAGCCATCCATGTCCGCCGTGCACGAGCACCATTCCGAATCCTGCCTGCTTGCAGCGAAGCGCTGCCTGTGCAAACTTCTCTATAGTGTCCAAGATCACTTCCTCCGGCATCTCAGGAATCAGGACTCCGTGAAGCCTTGCCCCGGCTTTTGTTCCCTCACCCATGCGCTCAACCGGCGCATATATCTGATTGCCATTTACGTAAGACTCTGACGCATACATCCCTGCATGCTGCAGCTCCATAGAAGCCACTGCACCATGTTTGTTGACTGCATCTGCAAGAAGTGACAATCCCCCGATACAATCATCTGTATCCAGGTGGATTCCCTTTGGTATGTCTATACCATGAACCGTATCTACATACCCTTCCCCTATTGTAACGACCGCTGCCCCTCCACGGGCTTTTTCTTCATAGAAAGCGGCTGCCGCCTGTGTCGGCAGGCTTTCTGCGTCCAGATGAAGAAAGCCCTGCGGCGCACTGATGATTCTGTTGCGAAGCGTGACATCTCCTACCTTCAGCGGCTTGAACAAATTCGGATATTTCATCTTATACATATGTGCTTCTCCTTTCCTTTTCTCGTGTTCTATGATAAAATTTTATCAGGAATGTTAACAAAGTGACACGAGCAATATATTGTATTTCCACAACCATCGGTTGTGGATTGCCATGAAAGGATTCTTATGGACATCCAGGATTTGAACTGTTTTGTTACGGTATGTAAGTACAAGAACTTTACAAGGGCAGGAAAGGAACTGCACTTTTCCCAGCAGGCTGTCAGCAAGATTATCAAGCATCTGGAAGCTTCTCTTGGCGTGCCGTTATTCATAAGGGGACATTCCAAGCTGCGGCTTACGGAATACGGGACATATCTCTATCCGATGGCAAAGAATCTCTGTGATGAATTCCAGGTGTTGAACAACAACATGAGTGCCTTTATCGCAAGGGATAACGGGAAGCTCAGAATCGCGATTCCCCGTGGTATGACATGGGAGCTGATAGGAGAACAGCTGCAGAGCTTTTACAATCATCATACCGATGCCCAGCTTTTGATTACCCAGACGGATGATTTAGGTGTTGAGAATGCATTGCTGGACGGAAGTGCGGATATCGGGTTCTGCATTGCACCCATATCGTTAGAATCCTTTGTCATTCATAAGACTTGCCGCGCAGACACATACTATATGATCAGTACGCTGAATCCGCTGTCAGAAAAGGATACCCTCTCCATCCGAGATATGCGCAAAGAAAAATTCATAGGATTTGGCGCCCAGAACAAGGGGCATGATACATTAAAGCATTATTGTGAGGCGGAGGGCTTTGAGCCTGTTCTGTATGCAGAAGTAGAGGACATGAATATTCTGTATCAGATGGTCCGGGAGAACCGGGGTATAGGATTCTATGTCGGATATCCTGAAAAGGCTTCCCCCATAGATGGGATAAAGCTCGTACGTGACACAAGCGCCGGCTGGTATTGGGAAATCATACTGGCCACAGGCAGGCACCACGAGCTGCGCCCGGTTGATAAGGCTTTTATCAAGGAATTTCATGATTGGATGTGACAGATGAAGGGGCAGAGCCGTAGAATACGGTTCTGCCCCCTGCTTCGGCTGTTACGTTCAGTCGTTTCCAACAATCTGCAGCTCTTTCGGGTATTTCGTCAACACTTCACATCCGTCTTCCGTTACGATGACGAGATCTTCGATTCTGACACCGACGTCGTCTTTCAGATAGATGCCCGGCTCGATGGAAAAACACATGCCCGGCTGTGCAATGAGGTCGCAGGATGCGCTTGCCTCCGGCGGCTCATGCACCGTCATGCCGACGCCATGACCGGTACGGGTGAGGAAGTAGTCTCCGTAACCGGCATCGGTGATGACCTTGCGGGCAACGGCATCAATGTCGCACATTTTAACTCCGGGTTTTACAAAATCAATAGCAGCCTGCTGCGCTTCTTTTACGATTTCGTATACTTTCCTATGCTCATCACTGACACGCTTGTAGAATACGGTGCGGGTCATGTCACACCAGTAATTATCGACGGGCGCCCAGAGATCGAACAGCACGGCATCGCCCTCTTTTAGCTTTTCCCCTGCCACGGCCCCATGGTGCGGCTCTGCCGCATTCTTGCCGTAACACACATACTGGAGCTGTATATCTCTGGCCGCGCCATGCGCTTCAAAAAATTCTTCGATCATATCAGAGAGCTGCTTCTCATCCAGGGATGGGTCGATGTGATCAATGGCATATCCAACGGCCAGATCATTGACTCGTGAAGCTTTGCGTAATAGCTCCCGTTCTTCTTCATCCTTCTGGCTTTTACATAAGTCTACGCAATCCGAGCCAAGCACCGGAATAAGGTCATCCCGTTCCTGCAGGACGGATATCGTATGCTTGGAAGGCCAGTTCTTATCAAAGCCGACTTTGCCCGGCTGAAGCTCTGCCGCAATCAGTGCATATGGATTTTCGCCATCTGCGTAATAGTGCATTACCATGCCGTCAATTGGATCAAAGCAGAAGAGATTATTCATAAATGCATGTACTTCTCCACTGTCCTTAATCAATATGGCGCCGCAGCGTTCCATTGGATTGACGATCCGCTTCGTCAGATAAAAAATAGACGGGTCGTCTGTGACGAGAATCTGGCTCAGGCCGGATGCCTTCATATTCTCTACAACTCTTGCAAATCTTTGCTTGTTCATCATAACTTCTGCTCCTTTTCATAATAAGATATGTACCGATGCAGTAACCGATATGCCGGCTCCGACATTAGCCTGCTTCTGCTTCTGCAGCGGCGCTTCCCCCTGCCTTTCTCAGCTTGGCAAGCTCCGCACGTCGTTCCTTGGTAAAATGTCTGTATCCCATGCATGCAAGAAAACCTATCGCGATGAGGATGAGGAATCCTGTAAACATGACACGATAACCTGAAATACCGTCAAAGGTAGACAGGCACCAGCCGTTGAATAAAGGCATGATGCTTTCGGCGCCGTATCCTAACGGCGTGATGATGAATGTGGCAGCCCCCATCGTTTCTATCGGATAATTACCTTCTTCCATTATAGCATAATGTAACGCCTGTGCAGAATACATAAACATACAGAGGATTGCGATACTGATGATGAGCATCCACATGAATTTCATAGACTTCGGCGTGACGAGCAGTCCTGCCACCCCAAGCGCCATGAGGACCAGGTCGGCCAGCATCATGGAAGAAAGCCCTTTGCGGTCTGCAATCTGTCCGCCGATCCAGCACCCTGCGAACCGGAATCCGTTTGCCGCATATCCCATAATACCCGCCAGTGCCGCGGACATTCCGAAGGCTGCCGTACAGTAAGGCACGACATAGGTGTAGCTGATGATAACTCCGTACGTAGTGAACATGATGATGACCAGCATCCATGTTGTCGGCATCTTAAGTGCCTTGAGAACTTCACGGGCAAAATTGGTGTCTTTTTCTTTGGCGGTCTTTGTGAAATCCGGCAGTCTGTTTCTCAAGGCAAAATAACAGATGACGCCTACTATGATAGCCTCGAGTGCGTAGAAGACGATCAGGCCGGTCATGCCCCGTGTGTCGCCGACAACTCTGCACAAGGCAGTAAATGCAGCCATGATGAGTAAGCCTGACCCGAAATTCAAGATTCCCCGCCCCATGTCGAACAGTGCATAGCCTCTGGCCTGCTCCTCGGATCTGCTCAGTGTCCGCAGAACCTTCATAAGCGGATTCCAGAATGTCAGAATCGTGGTGATTCCCCATATGGCATAGATAGCGACATGGACTGGATATGCCGGTTTTGTAAGCAGAATCAACCCTGACGCGCCGGTCACGACGAGAGAACCGGGGACTACGATCTTAAGCGGAGCCCGGTCGGCCACCCATCCTCCAAGGCAGTATCCTACGATTGCCAGAGCGCCGTATACGCTGCCAAGAGCGCCCATCTGCAGATCGTTGATTCCAAAATATGCTAAATATGCATCATAGTAATAGTAGCGGAAATAAGGCAGAAGATAGGCAGTCATACCTGCCAGTGCTATCAATAAAATAATAGGTCTGTTCTTTTTATATCCAACGTTGTTATCCATATGTTTTCTCCTTCATATCGGTTACATTCCCTATAATCCTTCTGTTACCTCGTGTACTCGTCGACAACGATATGTGCGGTGGGATAGACGCGGCCGCCTTTCATTACAAAGTCGCACTCGCTCAATGCGTCACAGTCGTCTAACAGGTCTCTGTGCCATCCGGCAATATCTGCCAGCTTCCCCGGTTCAATCGTTCCGATCAGGCGGTCCATTTTCAAAATCCCTGCATTTACGCTTGTGGCGGCCTTTAACGTTCTGAATGCTCCCATTCCCGACCGCATCCAGCTTCTGTATTCGTACCAGCTCTCGTATGGCTGATGGACCGCACAGAAATCAGATCCAAAACCGAGCCGGATCTTACTGTCGCGAATGATCTGCCTGCTCTCTTTCAGCCGTGGTGCGAATTTTCTCAATTTCATCTGGCTGTCTTCCGTATTCTTGTCGACGAGATTATCATTTCCTTCGATTACATCCTGGAATGGTGAAAATGTTGGTACGAGATATGTATCCTGCTTTTCAAACATTTTGGCGGTCTCTTCGTCAATGAGCGCTCCGTGCTCCATGCCGTCGATTCCGAATCCCAGCAGCTTTTTCATCATCCGCGGAGGATACACATGCGCCGTGACCGGCTTCCCCAGATCATGTGCGGTCTGGATGATGATTTGTAATTCCTCGTCGTCCAGATAGCTGATTTCAGGGCCTCCGTCCGGGCTCAGGAAACTGCCTGACAAGAAGATCTTGATAAAATCAGTGCCGTACTTTACTTCCCTGCGTACCTGATTCCGGAAGAAATCCCTGCCGCTTCCGATTGTCTTTATCTGCATATAATCCGAAAGCGGTTCATTGGTGCATGCATACATGCTCATATCCCCCGGCATGCCCGGCCCTCCCAGCATATGTGCGCCGACATTCATCCTGGCCGCGGGGAACAAGCCTCTGTCGATTACATTTCTGGCGTCTACGATGCCGTAGCCTGCCGGTCCCATCCCGTTACATCTGATTGTGGTAAAGCCCCTCTCCAGACAGCGCTCTGCCGTATGCAGGAATGCAAGCGTGCTATATCCTTCAGACTGAAAAAGGATATTGTCTGTCTCCTGCCATCGCATCAGATTGCCATGCACATGTGCATCAATCATTCCCGGCGTAACTGTGAGATGCTTTAAATCAATAATGTCCGCATCCTTCGGTCTGGAAAGGTTTTTGCCTACAGCCGTAATCTGACAGCCTTCCACCAGAATTTCCATATCCGGCATCAGTTCTTCATGGATACCATCAAAAAGCTTCCCGCAAAAAATCATGTGTGATTTTTTCATCATATCACCTCCGTATTGAGTTTGATAATATTATAACATAAATAAAATAATTGTAAATAAATTTTTATAAATATGAAATTATATTCTATAATTTTATAACATAAACAATATTTTATTAGAATACATATTTTTTTAACAATCAATCTTTTTTTAAAGATTGGTGCTGAAATTCTGCCTGAATGATGGATGAGAATTAGAGCTTGTATTCGGTGGACATGTATTGTAGTATAGCTTTATAAATTGTAAAATGAGGTAGTGGATATGAAAAAGGACCCATTTAAGGAATACATGAAAGAGTCTGAGCCAGATAAAGCCAGCAAAGGATATGCTTGGAGTACGGCAATCGGACTTCAGGCAGTAGACGGACTCAAACCATCTAAATACTTGATTGATACCGCCATTCAGAATATTGAGGGTATAATTACACTAAAGGAAGCTCAGAACCTTATTTACAGCTACTACGATGAAAGACCGGAGCATTCACCGGATGATAATCGTACAGAAGAAGCCGATAAAGTATCCTTACGCATTGCGGAGATACTTTCTGAAACTGCATTTTCATTTTCACCGAACGAATATATAGCCATTCATCGCAAGCTGTTTCAGGGCATATACAAACACGCCGGTGAGATAAGAGATTATAATATCACGAAGAAAGAATGGGTCTTGGACGGAGCAACCGTTATATATGGTAGTGCTTCTGAACTGAGAGCCACACTTGAATATGATTTTTTACAGGAAAAGGACTTTAGCTATAAAGGACTTTCGCTGAACGAGATCATTCACCATCTTACAGTGTTTGTTTCAAGACTGTGGCAAATCCATATCTTTGGAGAGGGCAACACAAGAACAACAGCGGTATTCTTTATTAAGTATCTGAGAACGCTTGGTTTTTCAGCTACGAATGATATTTTTGCGGAGAATGCGTGGTATTTTAGAAATGCGCTTGTGCGTGCGAACTACTCAAATTTACAAAAAGGCATTTACGAAACGACGGAATATCTTGAAATGTTCCTTAGAAATCTACTTTTGAACGAGAAAAATGAACTTCACAATCGCAATCTGCATATATGTAAGCTTGAGGAAACTAGAAAGGTAGACATTGGAGAACAAAAAGTAGACATTCAAGAACAAAAAGTAGATATTGAGAGGATGTTCTCAGAAAAAGCACAGAACTTCTCCGCTAAGACTGTCGTTCATATTCATAGACTTCTCGAAGAGTATGGCTATGATGAGATCTTTGGAAGAAGTGCTGTTGCTGAGCTGCTTGAACTGAAAGACTCAAGTGCTTCGAAGTTAATATCAAAACTTGTGCAGGCAGATATTATCGAACCTGTATCTGGTCACGGAAAGGGAAAGTATAAATTCAAAAGTATCTATATCCGGTAGAAAAGGAACTTGTATTCGGTGGACATGTATTGTAGTATAGCTTTATAAAAAAGTATCGAGATAAAAGGAGGAGAACATCTTGTTAGAAGCGCTAAAAAAAGAAGTGTATGAGGCAAATATGCTGCTTCCGAAGTATGGGCTCGTTACATTTACATGGGGGAATGTAAGTGGTATCGACAGAGAGAAGGGATTGTTTGTCATTAAACCGAGCGGTGTGGATTACGATAAACTGAAAGCAGAAGATATGGTGGTTATGGATCTGGATGGGAATAAAGCTGAGGGGGAATATAATCCTTCTTCGGACACGGCGACTCACCTTGAACTCTATAAGGCATTTCCTGATATGGGAGGAATCGTACATACCCATTCCGAATGGGCGACCAGCTGGGCTCAGGCAGGGAGAGGGATTCCCTGCTATGGAACGACTCATGCAGATTACATGTACGGGGAGATTCCATGTGTGCGCAATCTTACGAGGGAAGAGATAGAAGAGGCCTATGAGAAGAATACTGGCCTGCTCATAGCAGAGCACTTCAAAGGAAAGGAATACATGGCAATGCCTGCCGTGCTCTGTAAGAACCACGGGCCTTTTACGTGGGGCGGCAATGCGGGCGAAGCGGTACACAATGCCGTTGTCCTGGAAGAGGTCGCGAAGATGGCAGCCCGATGCGAGATGATCAACCCGCAGGTGCAGCCTGCGCCCCAGGATCTGCAGGATAAGCATTACTATCGAAAACACGGTGCAAATGCGTACTATGGACAAAAGAAATAAGCTAGTTGACAGTTGAGCGGCGTAGCGAAATAGAGGGATAGATTATTGGATAAAGTGATGGAATTACACCAGATCATATATGGCCTGCTGGCTTCGCAGATTGAATTCGGTACCTATCGGTATAAAGACCCATTACCAAAGATGGAGGAAGTGAGCCAGTGGTTTTCCGTTTCTCTGGATACGGTGAAAGCCGCTTATCGTCAGCTAAAGGAGAACGGCTATATCATTTCGGTCAGGAAAGCAGGGGCTTTTGTAGCTGTTCGCTTTCAGGATGAGGAATTAGAAAGGAACATCCAAAAGTATTTCTCTCTGCGTAAAAATGCTGTGATGGACCTGTGCCATGCATTTGTTCCTCTGTTCAGTTATATCCAGTGGTACGGTTTGAAAAATGCCGGGCCAGAGCAGTTGGATGAATTAGAACATCTTTGTACACGATCCAACATACTTAGGCCATATGTCTTGGCACAGCATATTCGGCTGATATATGGATCGCTTAACAACGATCTGCTGCTAAGGCTGATATGGCAGGCGTATCTCTTTTTCCAGGCCCCCTTTTTCAGCTTGCCGTCAAATCTGGTGGCTTTTGAGGACAGTGACAATCCTCTGCTCAATATGATTCGTCACTGCCGCCAGAATGATTGGGACGGGCTTTGGAAAACGGTAGCAGCCTGCCAGGAGCGGATTGCATCTGCTACCCGCTGGTTTTACGAAAACCGAGTCACTATTGATCCGCCCGGAGAACCTGTCCCCTTCGATTGGAACATATTTCAAAGTCCTTCCCAACGCTGTTATTCCATTGCGATTAATTTATTGAAAGGCTTTCGTTTAGGCATTTTCACCCCAGAAGACTTTTTGCCGGCACCCGCTGAAATTGCGGAACATATGAAAGCCTCTGCGATTACCGTACGCCGTACTCTGACAATGCTTAACCAGTTAGGCGTGATCCAATCTATTAACGGGGTTGGCACTAAGGTTTTAAATATGGAGGAAAGCATGAAGAATTGCGACTTTACACAGCCAGTCATTCAAAGACGGATGTTGGATTTTGTCCAGAGCCTGCAGATACTGGCGATGACGTGTGAAGCCTGCGCTAAGATAGTAATCAAGGATGCACACGCGGTCGGCGAATGGAAAGACCGGTTGGCATATATCAAAGAAAACGGTCGGTTTGAGTCCGTAATCTTTGCTTCGCTCGAAATCATCCCGCTATACTCCCCGAATCAGGTCATCCGGGAAATATATGAAAAACTGCTTCAGCTCCTGCTTTGGGGGTATCCCCTGCGCAGCATGCATGGATCGAGAGCGGACATCAATTCCTATTATCTTCCCCATATCAATTCTCTGCAGGAAAGTCTGGAGCGCAGCGATTGGGATAGCTTAGCTGCAGAGCTGGAGAACCTGCTCATTTATGAACTTCGATTTGCGGCTGCCCGGCTGGAAGAATTGGGCATAAAAGGTGCCACCAGCCTTATAGTCAGATAACCCAGGGCAATGTCCAAAGGAAGCGCATCATACCTTGCATACGATACGTGAGCGTCGTAACCTAGAACGTTAGGTTTCGACGCTTTTTTCATCAGCAAACTTGCTATTTGTCATTTAGTCTGTTATAGTAAATACTATTAAAGATGATTATGATAAAGGTGTGCGATACGATATATGATGCTTACTGTGATAATGGAGGTCTTGGGATTTGAAGGAACAGACAAAACTGCCGAAAGCAACGATTATAATCTGCTCGATAGCCGTATTGTTCGCTGTAGCCAGCAGCTATGCTGTGAACAGCGTGAGGGCTACCGCCCAGAGCATGTATGAACATCCTTATACGGTGACGAATGCCGCAAGAGCTATGCGTTCCCGCCTGCTGGATATGAAACGGTTTGTCAGTATGTTTTTGACAACCAGTTTTGAAAATGAGGAAAAGGCCCGGGAGTTATTTGAAGAGCGCTATGATATGCAGAACGAGGCGATTGAAAGCATAAGAAAGCATTATCTGGGTTCTGCAGAGGATGTAACGAATTTGAGGAAGGCAATGGATGATTTGATTGCCATACAAGAGGAGGCGCTGTTGTTTGTACGCAATCACACGAAGGAGGAAATCCTGGATTTTATTGATGAACGCGTTTATCCATATTATGACGCGCTTAACGATTGTCTGGAAAGAATCATCGTTTCGTCTGACACTAGAATATACGAGCTTACGAAGAATGTTGAGCATACTTCAGTCGTCTCTATCGCAACTGCCCTGCTTCTGGCATCTTTTATTATATTTCTGACAATATATTCAAACATAGCAGAGCGAAAAAGTGTCAAGGCTTTGGAAGCACGCGGGTACGAGCTGCAAGATGCACTTCTGCTTGCACAGAAAGCGAACAATGCCAAGAAGGACTCTTCCCGGCATCTGCTGTCGCTTATTAATAATGTACTGGATATGTCAAAGATTGATGCAGGAAAGCTGACAGTCAACCACGAACTGTTTCATATGCAGGAGTTGGCAGAATCTGTGGTTCTTCTTGTCGACTCTCAGGCAAAGGCACAGGAAAAGAACTCAATGCAGTAAAGTTTACCCCGCAGGGCGGGATGATTCAATTGGAAATCCAACAAAGGAAGTGCCAGAACGGCAAAGTGTCTGTTCGGTTTATTGTCAGTGATACGGGAATCGGTATGAGCGAGGATTTTTTGAATCGTCTTTTCGTGCCTTTTGAGCAGGCCGGCACGCATATATCCCAGAAGTATGGAGGAACAGGCCTGGGTATGGCTATTACCTATAATCTGGTGAATTTATTAGGCGGCTCCATTGATGTAAAAAGTAAGTTGGGAGAAGGAACTACTTTTACGGTAGAGCTGTCGTTTGACTTGCCGGAAGATATCGTGGATTACAGAACATGCCAGTTGGATTCTCTCAAGGTGCTGGTTGTGGATGACGAGGAAGATGCCTGTATCCATGCCGGCATGTTACTGAAACGCATGGGGATTACAGCGCAATATACGAGATCCGGAGAGGAGGCGGTCAGGATTGCTTTGGAAGCACACGATGCGGGGGCCGGTTACGATGTTTGCATTGTTGACTGGCGGATGCCCTGTATGGATGGGGTGGAAGTAACACGGAAGATTCGTGAAACGCTTGGTTCGGATGCCCTGATTATCATAATTTCAGCCTATGATTGGAGCGAGATCGAGGAAGAGGCACGTCAGGCTGGCGCAGACGCATTTATTGCTAAACCACTGTTTGAATCTGCTCTCAATAATGTCCTGGTATCTGTCTTTGGCACAAACCCTTCTTCCGATAAGCCGGAAGTGCCGGAAATAGATTACACGGGAAGACGTTTCCTTTTGGTCGAGGACAATGCGCTGAACATGGAGATTGCTGTTGAGCTGCTAAGCATGACCGGGGCGGAAATCGATAGTGCGGTAAACGGGCTGGAAGCTGTGGAACGGTTTGAATCTTCTCCTGCCGGGGCCTATGACGTAATAATTATGGACGTACAGATGCCGGTTATGGATGGCTATACCGCGACAAGAAAAATCCGTGCCGCCGGCCATCCAGACGCAAAAAACATCCCTATTATTGCGATGACCGCCAACACCTTTAACGAGGATATTGATGCGGCTTATGCAGCCGGCATGAATGGATATATCGCAAAGCCGGTCGATGTAAATATGCTCTATCAGGCGATAACAGCTTTTCTTAAACCAAATCCGGAACTGGCTCAACAGCCACACGACATCAGATAACAAGACGTCCGACAGGGCGGCCAAAACTTTGTGACACACACAAGTTCTGGCCGTTTTTTATTGCCATGAAATTACAAAAGTAACTTTAGTGGAAAAATGTCATTGCTTTTTTTGTGCAGTAATCGTATAATTGTTCTTGTAAAAACATTTAAAATATATAAAATGCACAAAACATAGAAAGGAGGGAGGACATGACATTTAAGAATACATATAGAATCGGGGTGTATGAGAAAGCCATGCCTGCAGAGCTTTCATGGGAAGACCGCTTGTCGGCGGCAAAAGAGGCCGGTTTTGACTATATAGAAATGAGCATTGATGAAACGGATATGAGGATGTCCCGGCTTGACTGGAGCGATGAACGGATATATGAGCTTTTAGAGGCGCAGAAAAGAGCAGGAATCCCTATAGAGACGATATGCTTCAGTGCACAGCGGAAATATCCGTTGGGGAGCAGTAAGTGGGAAAAAGAGGCTCGCGAGCTTCTGCGCAAAGGGATTCTGTTTGCCGGAAAAATGGGCATACGGATCATACAGACGCAGGGGTATGACTGCTATTATGATGAGACGAGCGATAAGGCCACAAGAGAAAGATTTTATAGAAATCTGGAAGAGGGTACGATGTTTGCTGCTTCTCATGGTGTAATGCTGGCTATCGAGACGATGGAAAATGATTTCATGAACACGGTGGAAAAAGCCATGGACGGCGTAAAGAGAGTAAATTCGCCGTATCTACAGGTGTATCCCGACATTGGGAATATCTTTAATGCCACGAAAGATGTAGCGGGAGACATAAATACCGGAAGAGGGCACATCGCAGCGGCCCACCTGAAAGAGACTGTGATTGGAAAATTCAGAGAGATTCCATATGGGACAGGGCAGGTGGATTTCCCTCTGGCTATTGCGAAGCTATATGAGCAGGGAGTCAGAAGATATGTTGCGGAGTTCTGGTACTGTGGGGAAGAGAACTGGAGAGAAATCGTGCGGGCTAACAGGGCTTTTCTTGATGAGCAGTTTGAAAAGGCAAGGCATCTTCTCGGTTTGCCGGATGATATCAATGCATAAGAAGTTCAGAAAGGGGTTCTGAGAATGGGAAAGTATGTAATAGGTCTGGATAACGGCGGCACTTCCACGAAAGCGGCTATCTTTGATCTGAAAGGTAAGGAAATCGCTGCAGCCGGAAAACAGACAAAAGTTATAACTCCGAAGTCTGGCTATACGGAACGTGATATGGAGGAACTGTGGCTGGCGAACTGTGACTGCGTAAGGCGGGCCCTCGGTAAGGCGGGGACAGACGGTGCGGATGTGCTTGGAATTGCTGTCTGCGGGCATGGAAAAGGCCTATATCCGTGGGGAAATAACGATAAGCCCGCATACAACGGGATTATATCGACCGACAGCCGTGCATGGAAGTATCCGAAGAGATGGCGAGAGGACGGGGTATATGATGAGCTGCACGGACAGCTGTGCCAGGAGCTGATGGCCTGCCAGCAAGTGTCGCTGCTTGCATGGTTTAAGGAGCATCGCAGGGATGTATACGACAATATGAAGTATGTATTCTCAGTAAAAGATTACATACGGTTCCGCCTCACCGGAGAAGCCTACAGTGAAGCGACAGACATCTCCGGATCTGGTCTCATGGATGTGAAGCATGCGAGGTTCGACAGGACGATACTGGAAAAGCTCGGCATAGGGGAGGTGTACGACAAACTGGCGCCGGTAAGATATTCGTATGATTTGTGCGGTACTGTGACGAAAGCGGCGGCGGAGCTGACCGGTCTCCTCGAGGGGACGCCTGTGGCAGGGGGGATGTTCGACATTGACGCATGTGCCGTCGCGGTCAACGTCATGTCACCAGAAGAGCTGTGTACGATAGCCGGAACATGGAGCATTAACGAATACATCTCCGAGACGCCGGTGCTGGACGGAAGCATTTCGATGAATTCGCTTTTTGCCGTACCGGGATATTATCTGGTAGAAGAATGCAGCGCCACTTCATCGGGAAATCTGGAATGGTTTTTAGAACACTGCATGGAAGATGAACGGATACCGGACGGGAAGACGATATACGATGTGGTAAATGAAAAGGTAAGCAGCATCGAGCCGGAAGAATCCGATGTCTATTTCCTTCCGTTCCTATATGGCTCCAATGCGCATCCGCTCGGGAAAGGGGCGATTGTCGGTCTTACTACTTATCATGATAAGGCACACATGCTCAGAGCAGTCTATGAAGGAGTGGTATATTCCCATCGGACACATATCGAGCGCCTCCTGTCCTCGAGGAAACCGCCGGAGGCCATCCGTATGGCAGGCGGCGCGGTGAATTCTAAAGTATGGGTGCAGATGTTCGCAGACGGTTTAGGACTGCCGATTGAGACGGTGGAAGCGAAGGAGCTGGGAGCTCTTGGCTGCGGAATGGCTGCGGCGATTGCGGCAGGGGTGTACAAAGATTATAAAGACGCTGCAGACCATATGGTGCATATATCCGACCGGATATATCCAGACAGGGAGAGGGCTGCTGTTTATCAGAAAAAGTATGAAAAGTACCGCGAAGTGGTCCGGGCGCTTGATACGGTCTGGGGACGGTTCGAGGTATAGAATATAAAAATGAAAGGTGGAAACATTATGGCAAACAAAGGAAGTACTCCAAAAACGATGAAGGCGCTAGTGGCATACAGCAAAGACGACTACCGCTTTGAACCAGAATATCCCGTACCGGATTGTGGGCCGGACGATATCATCATTAAGACAGAAGCGTGCGGCATCTGTGCCGGCGATTTAAAGTGCAGCCACGGCGCCGCTATGTTCTGGGGCGACGATGTACAGCCGGCGTGGGTAAAGCCTCCATTTGTACCAGGTCATGAATTTTTCGGCCGCATCGTGGAAATGGGTGAGAATGTAGATGGCTATGAACTGGGAGACAGAATTATTGCGGACCAGATTGTCCCATGTGGAAAATGCCGGTTCTGTAAGGATGGCCATTATTGGATGTGCCAGCCACACGATATGCTGGGCTTCCAGTCATATAATAACGGAGGCATGGCGGAGTATGTGAGATATCCAAAGAACTGTGTTATCAGCCGTGTCCCTGAAGATATGAGCATTGAACAGGCACTTCTCGTAGAACCTTATGGGTGTTCAAAACACGCGGTAGACAGAGGAAGCATCACGAATGAAGACATCGTTGTCATATCTGGTGCAGGAACGCTCGGCCTTGGCATGATTACATATGCAAGGATGAAAAATCCGAAGTTATTAATCGTACTGGATATGCAGGACGCGCGCCTTGAAAAGGCGAAAGAGTTCGGTGCGGATCTTGTGTTCAATCCAGGGAACTGCGATATCGACAGAGAGATAAAGGCGTTGACTGATGATTACGGCTGTGATGTATATATCGAGGCCACAGGCCATCCATCCAGCGTTATCCAGGGCCTGACCATCACAAGAAAGCTCGGCCGCTTTGTCGAATTCAGCGTATTCGGGGCAGAGACCTCCGTCGACTGGTCTATCATCGGAGACAGGAAGGAGCTGGATATCCTTGGGGCACACTTGAGCCCATATGCCTATCCGTTTGTCATCGACAATATGATGAAAGGAAACTTGAAGACCGAAGGTGTCGTCTCAAGCATGTTCCGCATCGAGGAATGGGAGAAGGCCTTCGACTATGCATCGGGAAAATACGGCGACTTTAAAGTGGCATTCAAGTTTTAACTGTAAGTTTAAGTAAATTAGGCGGCGGGCGGGGAGCCGGGTGGCAGATGCTTCGATGCGTACGAGGCTCCGACTATTTCACGTATCCCTAACCCTCCGAAATGCGCGCCGATAGCGGCTTGCATCACGCAGGATAAGGGCTACGGAAAGGATTCTCCGCCTCTCCCGCTTACACCTGCGCATCTCCCACCCGGCTCCCCGTCCGCTATCTACTTTACTAACAAGGGCGTGAGCGGACGTGTGACGTTACTGGCCAGCGGATGAACGCTGGCTGCGTCAGTTGAGTGATAAAATATCGCAAGCTTAATGTGAATAACACAAAGAGCAGATGAATGATAAGAGTTTTGCTAGTCCAGATGAATCAGGCTGGCGAATATGTTCGTTGTCAAGCAATTGCAGCTAGGCGTGCATGCCGTTGCTGAAAGAAGAGCCGGAACCAGGCAGGGGATGTTATCTCAACATCCCCGT
>NZ_KQ236744.1:346123-392385 GCF_001185345.1 Dorea sp. D27
TGCTTCGATGCGTACGAGGCTCCGACTATTTCACGTATCCCTAACCCTCCGAAATGCGCGCCGATAGCGGCTTGCATCACGCAGGATAAGGGCTACGGAAAGGATTCTCCGCCTCTCCCGCTTACACCTGCGCATCTCCCACCCGGCTCCCCGTCCGCTATCTACTTTACTAACAAGGGCGTGAGCGGACGTGTGACGTTACTGGCCAGCGGATGAACGCTGGCTGCGTCAGTTGAGTGATAAAATATCGCAAGCTTAATGTGAATAACACAAAGAGCAGATGAATGATAAGAGTTTTGCTAGTCCAGATGAATCAGGCTGGCGAATATGTTCGTTGTCAAGCAATTGCAGCTAGGCGTGCATGCCGTTGCTGAAAGAAGAGCCGGAACCAGGCAGGGGATGTTATCTCAACATCCCCGTACCTGATTCCGCTCTTCTTCATTAAGATCACTTTCAACTAAGGTTATTTGCCTACTAAGCCCCTTATCACTATCCTGACATAGACAAAGCACTTCCATCAGCCAGCAGCGTCACACAGCCGCCCCCGCCCGTGCCAGTAAAGTAGATAGCCGCTGGGGAGACAGGGGACATATGCGAAGGTATAAGCGGGAGGGACGGAGAATCCTCACCAGATTCCTTGGCCCGTGGGATGAGAGCCCCATCGGCGAACATTCCACGGGCTTAGGATTCTGTGTGATAGTCGCAGTCCCGGATGCATCGGAGCAGATGCCCCCTGCCTCCCCAGCGGCGTCCTAATTTACTTAAACCCCCAATTATCGGTACTTCCTGAACACTTTTTCAAACAAGACGAGTATCCCGTACACGATCAGGGACGGACCGAATAGAATGCACAGGCCTTTTGTGAAAGTAAAGCGGATGAATAAGAATCCGGCAATGCCATAAAATCCGGCGGCAATGAGCGTGACAGGTGCATACATGAAAGTAAATACAAATGAATTGAACAGTATCTCGCTGAAATTACCGGTAAAGTTTATCATGACCGGGTATACCCAGAGCATGATGAGAGCTGCCGTCAGATAGGCGAGACCGGATATGGATATCAGTACGGTTCTGGCCGGCACGGCCGCGGCGGTCAGTATGCAGCACTCTGCCGCGAATGCCGCGGTAAGCAGCGCGAAGGCAATCCAGATGATGGCTGCTCTTTTCCAGTGCAGCTTGAACCCGGTCTTGAAATTCGGCAATACTTCCGTGTTGCCGCGGAAAAGCCGGTTAGCCGTATAATATTGGGCGGCTGTCGCCGGACCGATTGTAACGATTGGAATGCAGCATATGAGCCAGATGATGTTTAGCAGAGTCAGACGGCTCAATAGCAGAGCAGCCTTCATAAAGCCGCTGTCATATTCAAAAACCTTCATAGTACGGACCTCCGGTTATCAGTTTATGGAGTTATCATACAATAAAAAACAAGGGGTTGCAAGGAAAAAGAACGTTGTTAAAGAAAAAACACACAAAATATATGTTTAAAAACAAGATTCATTAGTGCAATAATACCTTAATTAGAGCGAAAAATAAGACAAATGACAAAATGCTTGACAAATGACATGATTGGGAATATACTGGCTTTAGACAAAATGCATAAAAAATCGGGCAGGTAAACCGAAAAAAGAAGCACTTTTTTATGCGGAGAATGTATCAAAAGGGAGGAAAGAAGTATGAAAAAAAGAGTGATTAGTGTTCTTCTGTGTGCAGTGATGGTTGGCTCGATGCTGGCAGGATGCGGCAAAGGCTCCGATTCCGGCGGCAGCGGTGACGACAAAGCAAAATCGAGCGGCAAGGCCGAAGACTTCGACTGGAAAAACTACGAAGGCACAACAATCAATGTTATGTTCAATGAGCATAATTATTCAAAAGCAGTAATATCAAAAATAAAAGAGTTCGAAGATCTGACAGGTATTAAGGTGGAGTATTCATCCACACCGGAATCAAATTACTTTGACAAGCTGAATACATCCTTAAGCAGCCGTTCCGGTACTCCGGATGTATATATGACCGGTGCGTATCAGGTCTGGGAATATGCGTCAGCCGGTTATATGGAACCATTGGAAGACTACATAAACGACGCGTCAAAGACAGCCGCCGACTACAATTATGATGACTTTATCAGTGCGACGGTAGAACCTCTTAAATGGGATCTCGTTCCGGGGCATGCAGTTGGCGAAGGTTCCCAGTGGGCGCTCCCGATGGGATGGGAATTAAATAACCTGGCTTACAACAAGAAAGTATTTGAGGAAAAGGGGATATCGGTTCCGACAACTACAGATGAGCTGCTCGAGACGGCAAAATCGCTCAATGAATTTAACGGCTCCGGCTCTTACGGCATCGCGGTACGCGGTACGCGTGAATGGGCTACGATTCATCCTGGCTACATGTCGCTGTTTGCTACGTGGGGCGGAAAAGACTTTGCTATTGAAGACGGCAAGCTTGTGTGCCAGCTGGATTCTAAAGAGGCGATTGAAATGACGGATTACTGGGTGAAATTAATAAAAGAAGCAGGCGCTCCGCAGTGGTCCAACTATACCTGGTATGAGGCAAGTTCAGACCTTGGCGCAGGAAAAGCCGCCATGCTGTTCGACGCTACAAGTGCCGGATACTTCCAGAACTACGAGGGTGCATCTGACCAGTCGGGCAATATCGCATGGTCAACGATTCCGCTTCCTGAGGGAAAGACGGAAGATGATATGAAGGCAAACGTCTGGATCTGGTCACTGGCTATGAATGCTGATTCCAAAAATAAAGATGCCGCATGGTATTTCATCCAATACTTTACGAGCCCGGATTACATGCTTTATGCAGGAACTGACGGAGCAAGCCCGGATACGCCGCGGACATCCGTCATGGAGAGCGATGAATACAAAGCGATTGTCGGAAAAGCAGACAACTACCTTGAGTCAATCGATGTATTATCTAAAAATGCAACGATTCAGTTCACCCCGCAGCCGTACTTCTTTGAATGTACGACCAAATGGGCGGAAGTGCTCCAAGATCTCGTACTTACTGATAAGTATTCATCCACGGAAGATGCTATGAAACAGCTGAAGAAGGACCTGGATACGATCGTATCTGACTTAGAAGTATCCGAATAACTCTGGAAAAAACAATAGCAGCTCATTTATTCTTAAGGGTGAAAGGCAAGGAGGGGTTACCTGACCCTCCTTGATTTTTTTAAAATGAAATCCTGCTTTCTTTGAATCAGGAAACAGAAATTGGAGGAAACGCTAATGAAAGAGCAGAAAAAAAACAGTGCTGCGGTGGGTGATTTGAATGTAGTGCCGTTTAAGACGAGAATGCGTCCGTACTTGATTGTAGCTCCCGCACTGATTATTACGATTGGAATCATGATTCCTTTTGTGATGTCTATTTATTTTTCGCTGACGAGCTACTCGTTCAGGATGCCGACGTATAGTTTTATCGGATTGAAAAACTGGATTACCATACTTACTTCCTCAGGATTCTGGAAATCCGTATGGGTAACCTTGCGATATGCATTCTTCAGCACGGCGCTTGAGATGGGGATAGGCCTGGGAATTGCCATGCTGCTGAATCATCTGGAGAACCGCTTTTCAAAGATTCTCAGGGTCGTTCTTATATTCCCGCTCATGGTTGCACCGATTACTGCCACTATTATATGGCAGCTGATGCTGAACAACTCCGTGGGTATCGTAGAAAAGTTCCTGAACTTCTTTGGGGTATATAACTTCCCGTGGGCAGCCAGCGCGTCTACGGCGATGATGACGGTCGTGATGATCGACATATGGGTCAATACATCGTTCTGCATGCTGCTCGTGCTTGCAGGACTGCAGTCACTTCCGAAATCGCCGTTTGAATCAGCGAAGATTGACGGGGGAAGTGCATGGTTCAACTTCCGGAATCTGACACTGCCTATGCTGAAGCCAAGCATATACATCGCACTGCTGTTCCGTCTCATGGCGGCGCTGCAGGAGTATGCCATCATATTCGGCCTGACAAAAGGAGGTCCGGGCGACACGCTTATGAACCTGTCTCTGACCTCATACCAGACGGGGTTCCAGTTCCAGAAATTTGGATTTGCCCTTCCGTACATACTGGTATTATGGGTATTTATAAATATCGTGGCCAAACAGATTGTCAAGAGGCAGCGTATGGCTCAGAAACTGGCGTCGGGGCAGGATGAGTAGCCGGCAGCATAAGGATATAAAATATATAGTCAGAAAGGATGTAAAGCATGGAAAGTAAAAAAAGATTGGGCCGTGTCGTCCAGAATCTACTGTTAGTCATATATACGATTTTTGCTTTGTTTCCATTGTTGTGGATGCTTATCCTGACAATAAAGCCCGATGCACAGATGTATACGACGACGTTTGTATTCAGCCCTACATTGGACAATTACAGAGCAGTCATATTCCAGTCAGATTATCTCAAATATATGTTGGACAGTCTGATCGTAGCAGGGGGCGCGGTTATCGTCTCCGTCGTGGCAGGGGTGCCTGCCGCATACGCACTTGCAAGATATAATTTTAAGAAAAAGGAGGACATCGCATTCCAGATATTGTCTTTTAAATTCGCTCCTGAAATCCTGGTCGTCTTACCCTTGTTCATGCTCTTCCAGAAGCTGGGCATCTATGATTCTTATTTTGGTCTTATCTGGGTATACCAGCTGATTTGCATGCCCCTGCTTATCTGGGTCGTAAGAGGTTATTTTGAAGATATCTCTGTTGAAATCGAGCATGCGGCTCAGGTTGACGGTTATACGTGGTATCAGATATTTTTCAAGATGCTCGTGCCTCTGATTAAGCCAGGTCTCGTATCCGCTGCTCTGCTGGCATTCATCTTCGCCTGGAACAGCTTTACGTTCCCGCTGATTCTGGCAGGCACGAACGTACAGCCGATTACGGTAGCCATCACCAAGTTTCTTGGAACAGACAGTGCCCATTATGGACAGCTGGCCGTCGCGGCAACTGTGTCTGCGTTACCCGCTATTATTTTCGCGTTATGTATACAGAAACATTTAGTGCGTGGTCTGAGTTTTGGCGCTGTGAAGGGATAGGTGTGTGAATATGTCAAGAATACAATTGGATAACGTTACAAAAAAATTCGGAAAAGTTACGGCTTTGGACGGCATATCCCTGGATATAAGAGATAAAGAGTTCTTCGTCCTGTTCGGCCCCGCAGGTGCCGGCAAGACAACCATCCTGAATTGTATCGCAGGTATCCAGATACCGGAAGAAGGGGTTGTAAAATTTGACGGAGAAGTCATGAATCTAACAGATGCTGCCCACAGGGACACGGCGATGGTGTTTGAGAACTATGCGCTGTATCCCCAGATGACAGTATATGACAATATGGCCTCTCCCCTGAGGAGTCCGTTATATAAAAAGGATGAAGCATACATAAAACAGAAAATACAGGAAGTCGCGGAGATGATGAAGATGGACTATCTCCTGCAGCGCCTGCCGAGCCAGCTGTCCAACGGCCAGAAGCAGCGTGTCGCCATGGGACGCGCGCTCGTCCGTTCGCCGCGGGTATATCTGATGGACGAACCGCTTGCACATCTCGATGCAAAGCTCCGCAATTCTATGCGTACGGAGCTGAAGGAGATACAGGCTAACTTCGGCACGACGAGCGTCTATGTAACCCACGATTTCATGGAGGCCATGTCTCTGGGAGACAGGATTGCTATCGTAAATGAAGGTAAGATCGTCCAGATTGGTACCGGCGACGAGATCTATTACATGCCGTGCAATGAATTCGTAAGCCAGCTCATGGGTGACCCGGAGATCAACCTGATTGCAGGGACACTTAAAAAGGAGGGGGATTCTTATTCATTTATAATGGATGCGGGAGAAAAGGTGTATCACCTTCCGACGGATTATGAACTGTTTGAAAAGCTGAATGATCTGGGATGCGAGAAAGTGGATATCGGCATGCGGCCACAAAACCTGAACTATTCTTTTGAGGCCCAGGAAGGATATCTGAAGTGCACGGTATACAGTTATGAAAGCATAGGAAACAAATCCGTAATCGTAGCGGAGCTGAACGGGCTTCAGCTCCGGATGATTGCCCCCAATGGACTCACTGTCAAGATCGACCAGGATATCTATGTCGATATGGAACTTAACTACGCGATGTTCTTTGACGCAGCGTCAAAAGAATATTTGACAAGATATAACGAAGCTGCCGTATTGGCTTTGACAGAACAGGAGGGGTAGGGATATGGCTGGATTGAGAATAGAACATCTGTATAAACGTTATGAGAATAACGGGAAAAAGAAGAAGAATGCGGTACAGAATGATTATGCTGTAAAGGATCTGAACCTTGTATGTGGACAGGGGGAATTTATAGCACTTTTAGGGCCCTCCGGCTGCGGCAAGACGACGACGCTGCGCATGACGGCAGGCTTGGAAGATATCACGAAGGGGGATATCTATATCGGGGATACGCTCGTCAACAATCTTCACCCGAAAGACAGGCACATCGGACTCGCTTTTGAAGACTATGCCATGTATCCTCCTCTGACCGTATACGACAATATCGCGTTCAACTTAAAGGCAAAAGGCGTCGATAAGGCTGAGATTGATAAGCGGGTGCAGGAGATTGCACCGCTGATGCAGTGTGACGATCTGCTGGACAAAATGCCCGTAAAGCTGTCCGGCGGACAGAAGCAGCGAGTGAATATCGCGCGCGCTATCATCCGGCGACCGGAGCTGCTCCTGATGGATGAGCCCCTGTCACACCTGGACGGGAAGGCCCGCCAGGCGATGCGTACGGAGATAAAGCGCCTTATCAATGATATCAAGTGTACGACCGTATATGTAACACATGACCAGTTAGAGGCCATGTCGCTGGCGGATAAGATTGCCATCATCAACTTCGGCGTACTGCAGCAGTTCGGGACGCCGGCGGAAGTATACGATGACCCGGTAAATGAATTTGTCGCTTCCTTTATCGGGGAGCCGCCGATGAATATCCTGGAAACGACGATTACAGGGGAGGGAGGGCATTACTTCTTTACATTCCAGGACAGTAATCTTAAGATAGCCGTCCCGGAGCGCTACTACAATGTAGTAAGCAGCGGGTTCAAGTGTAAGATGGGAGTGCGCCCTATGGATGTTCTGATCGGCGGGGCAGATTCGATGGGGACGCCGGAGGAAGTTGCAACGTTTGAGAATCTGGGTGACGAACGCCGCATCGGTATCCATGTCGGAGAAGCGCTTCTTATGCTTATCACCGATGATGAAGCCCGTTATAAGAGCGGAGATATCATTAAGCTGGAGGTGCGCGGTGAAAAGACGCATCTGTTTGATATTGAGACGGGAGACTGCATACGTGAATAGCTTGTAGTTCCATAAAGTATTAATAAAAGGAGGTAGTCATGATGAGCAGTTTACCAGAAAAAATGAAAGCGATCGTAGCCTATGCGCCCGGCGATTACAGGTATGAAACGGTTGACACGCCGCGGGCAGGAGAAGGAGAGATGATTCTGAAAGTAGAAGCCTGCGGCATCTGCGCGGGGGATACGAAAGCATACGCAGGAGCAGCAAGCTTCTGGGGATTTGACGGCCAGCCCAAGTATATTAAGGAACCTATGATACCGGGTCATGAGTTCGTTGGTACAGTGGTAGAGATGGGTGAGAAGGTAAAAGGCAGCTGGAAGGTAGGCGACAGAATCTGTCCGGAGCAGATCGTACCGTGCGGGGAGTGCATGTTCTGTAAGACCGGGCGCCACTGGATGTGCGAGAAACATGATTTGTTTGGTTTCCAGAACAATGTAAATGGCGGAATGGCGGAATATGTAAAGCTTACGAAAGAAGCGCTTCCCTATCTGGTGCCGTCGGATATGCCCATAGAGAAGGCGGCATTGATCGAACCGTACGGCTGTTCGTTCCACTGTGTAGAGCGCGCCCAGGTGACGCCGAGAGATTTCGTCGTACTGTCCGGTGTGGGTACCCTTGGTCTTGGAATGGTGGGGGCTCTCAGACAGGCAAACCCGAAATGCCTCGTAGTTCTCGATATGAATGAAGCCCGGCTTGCAAAAGCCCTGGAGTTTGGGGCGGATATTGCAATAAATCCTGCAAAAGAGGATGCGGCTGCTAAAATCAAAGAGATGACCGACGGCTACGGATGTGATATATATATAGAAGCGACCGGACATCCGTCGAGCGTACAGCAAGGGCTCGACGCTATCCGAAAGATGGGCCGCTTCGTTGAGTTCTCCGTATTCGGGCAGCCGGTCACGGTAGACTGGTCCATCATATCAGATAGGAAAGAACTGGATCTGCTGGGCGTCCATCTAAGCCCATTCTGTTATGATACGGTCATAGACTGGATTGGCAGCGGAAAACTTCCGACAGAAGGTGTCGTAACACATAAGTTCCCTCTGGAGAGATGGGAAGAGGGATTCCATATTGCAAAGACCGGCGAGAACGGAGCGCTGAAAGTGATTCTCGTTCCAGGCATGGATGCATAAGTCGTAAGGAGGAATAAGTGTATGCAGCGTATATTAAACAACCCGGATAATATTGTAGATGAGATGCTGGGAGGATTTCTGAAAGCGCATAGAGATATCGTGGAGGCAACGGACAATCCAAGGGTCGTCAAGGCGAAGCATATCCCGGAAGGAAAAGTAGGCGTCGTTACTGGCGGAGGCTCGGGGCATAAACCGGCTTTCATCGGATACGTAGGAGAGAACCTGTGCGACGCGGCGGCCGTAGGAGAGATCTGCTCCTCCCCTACGGCGGCGGCTTTCCTGGACGCCTGCAGGGCAGCAGACCAGGGGAAGGGAGTTGCCTGCCTGTACGGCAATTACTCCGGAGACAACATGAATGTAAAGATGGCAGTGAAGATGGCCAAAAAAGCTGGAATTACGGTAAAGACGGTGGTGGCCAATGACGATGTGGCATCTGCGCCGAAAGACGAGAGAGAGAAGCGCCGCGGCGTGGCAGGTGAAGTCCTGATGTGGAAAGTCGGCGGAGCGAGAGCGGCCAAAGGCGGTAATCTGGACGAGGTGATTGCGGCAGCCCAGAAGGCCATAGACAATACCCGTTCTGTCGGTATCGGGCTGACACCGTGTACGCTTCCGGCTGTTGGCCATCCGAATTTCGAGATCAAAGATGGGACGATGGAAGTCGGAATCGGCCATCACGGAGAACCGGGGATTGAGGTATGTCCGCTTGAGACGGCAGATCAGATGGCAAAGAGAATGGTAGATGTAGTGCTGCCGGATTATCCTTTCAAAGAGGGAGACGAGGTGGCGGTGCTCGTGTCCGGGCTCGGAGCAACACCGGTCATGGAACTGTATGTATTATATGACGAGATTGATAAGCTTCTGAAGGAGAAGGGAATCAAAACCCATAAAGCATATGTGGGCAACTACTTCACATCCCTGGAGATGATGGGGGCGACGCTGACAGTCATGAAGCTGGATGAAGAGCTGAAAGAGCTGCTGGATATGCCGGCTTACAGCATGGGGCTGAAACAACGGTAGGACGGACAGACAACATACAGGGAGGGGTTAATGAGATGAACACATTTAAAAATGCAGACGGTAAGTCTGTACTGCTGAAAATGGTCAGGGCCATCCAGGAGAATAAAGCGTACCTTGGTGAGGTAGACGGCCTGATTGGTGACGGAGACCATGGCATGAACATGAACAAAGGATTTTCTGTATTTGAAGCCCGATTTGCGGATAAAGATATAAGCTTTACGGAAGGACTGGATGAACTGGGCATGATACTGCTGAATGAAATAGGAGGTTCCATGGGGCCCATCTATGGAACCATCTTTATGGACATGGCAGAGGCGGGGGAAGACCTGGATGAAATCGGCGTGGCTGATTTTGGAAATATGCTGGCGGCAGGACTTGACGGCCTGCACGGAATCGTGGAGGCCCAGGTGGGAGATAAGACGCTGGTAGACACGCTTTCTCCCGCGGCAGACGCGGTAAAGCAGGCCGGCGAGGCGGGGGAAGGGTACGGACCCGCGCTTCAGAGGATGAAAGCGGCAGCGGAGGCCGGGCGCGACAGCACAAAGGACATGGTGGCAAAGTTCGGGCGTTCCAGCCGTCTGGGAGAGCGTTCCAGAGGAGTGCTCGACGCAGGAGCCACATCATGCTGCATCCTATTGTCTGCCATGGCGGAAGGGATATCGGAACTATTGTAAACCAACAAATCAAGTGTATTAGGACATAGACCCAAGGTGCCTGTCTCAGGCATTTTGGGTTTTTTTATTACATAGGAAACTGCGTATCCGTAATAAAAACTATCCGGGGGAAGCGCACTGGCGCGAAGATGTAGTATGCCGCAAACGACCGAGCTCGGCGCGGGAATGTGCCGGGGTACATCCTTTTTTTGGCTGTAAACAATAAGTGGAAAATATAAAGAAGCAATGTTATACTCTTATTAAGATAAGAATATAGTTAGGTTTTTAACAAGGAGGCACTATGAAAAGGAACCTGTATATAAAAATAGCGTATTGGTATTATACGCTTGGAATGACCCAGGATGAGATTGCGAAGCGTCTTTCCTTTACGAGGCAGAAAGTGAACCAGATCATCAGCTCTCTTATTGATTTGGACGTTGTAAATATTAATATCCACGGTTACGAGCGGGATAATGTGGAGCTGGAATGCAGGATAGAGGAGCGTTTTGGCTTGAAGGAGGTGCTTGTTACAGAAGACTATGGGGAAAGCAGCACTGCAATCTACAAAGTAGCCAATGTAGCGGCTCAGTACCTGGATGAGAATATCAAGCAGGGGGATATCATCGGAGTATCCTGGGGGCATACGCTGTCGGAGGTCGTCAAGCAGATGGAATTTAAAAGGCGCAGCGAATGCCGGGTCGTGCAGCTTATCGGTGCCCAGAACATAGAGGACTTCGTGGAGAAGTCGGACGAAATTGCCAGGGGGCTTGCCAACAGGCTGGACTGCCCGAGCTATATGCTGTATGCTCCGGTTGTGGTGGAACACGCGGAGACGAAAAAATGGCTTATGGAGGAAAGAAGTATCAAAGTATCCTGTGAGCTTATGCAGAAGTGCGATGTGGCGCTGCTTGGGGTAGGAGAGCTTACAGAGCAGTCTACCATGTGCACGAGCGGGCACATAACGAGAAATGACGTGCGGATACTGAGAGAACGTGGATTTGTCGGAGATATTGCCATGAATCCAATCAGGAAAGACGGAAGCTGGGACAACTGTCCCTTAAGCGACAGACTTTTAAATGCAGATATGGAGTGCCTGAAAGGAATAAAGAATACCGTTCTGATTGCGAGCGGCGCGCAGAAAGTGGAAGCAATACAGGCAGCCCTCTGTACAGGAACAATCAACACGTTAATAGTAGATGTAACAACAGCAAGGCAGGTTATGGACAGCTTTTAACATATAAATACAATCAAGAAGAAATTACAGCGCTATCTGGACAGGAAGTCCAGATGGCGCTTTTTCTATAAGAAAGGAATTGACAAAAGTGCAGGAGGTGATATACTGAGATTACAAATGTAATATAAAATTACATATGTAACATTTCATGAGATGAAAAGCGTGTCAGGAAACATAAAAGACCAGTTCGTGACAGCTTTCGGGAGGCTGTAAGATGAAATATATTCTTGGGATTGATGTCGGAACATCAAACGTAAAGGCTGTTTTATTTGACGAGTGCGGGAATGAAGTGTGCGTGTCCAGCAAGGAGAGCCAGCCCGTCAATGGTACTGCCAACCAGATGGAACAGGATATGGACCTTATATGGGAAAAAGTGAAGCACTGCGTAAAATCTGTCATAGAGGAAGGGACCGGTGGCCGTGATGAAGTAATCGCGGCCGGCGTGACGGGGCAGGGGGAAGGGTGCTGGCTGATCGACGGCGAAGGAAATCCGGTACAGAACGCTATACTGTGGTGTGACGGACGAGCGGTGGATGAGGTCAGGGCCATTACAGAGGACTGTCCCGAGATTGGCAGGCTCTATCACACGACTACCGGCACGCCGCCATTACTTGGCAATCAGATGATTCTTTTAAAATGGATGAAGAATAACCGGAAAGAGATACTCGATCATGCGGAACATCTCATATTCTGCAAAGACTGGATACGCTATAAGATGACCGGGAAGATCAGAACAGAGATTACAGACAGCCTTACTTCCCTCGTAGATGTAAGGAGCGGGGCCGTGGCGGATGAGCTGATGAAAGCACTGGACATTTACGAATATAGAAGCTGCCTTCCGGATCCGGTCCGTTCTGATCAAGTGATAGGAGCTGTTCTGGATTCTTTTGCAGATGAAGTAGGGCTTCAGAGGGGAACGCCGGTTATCGCGGGGGCGCTGGATACTTCTGCAACAGCTGTTGGGCTCGGGGCTATCCATGAAAAAGATGTCTGTGTGATTCTCGGTACGACGTGCGCAAGTGAAATAGTGTTGAAAAAAGAGGACTGCCATTTTGGAGCGGAGAATACAAGATATGAAAAGCACCCTCTGGGCGACTTGTATGTAGAACTGCAGCCTACGCTTAACGGGACGCCAAATATCGACTGGATGCTTGGAAGCATATCTCTTACAAAAGACTTTAACGAAATAGACAGAATCGTAGACAGGACACCGGTAGGATGCGGCGGCGTCGTGTACCACCCCTACATCAGCGTGGCAGGTGAGCGCGCTCCCTTCTATCACCCGTATGCGAGAGCCAGCTTTTTCGGTATCAGCCAGGTGACGACGAGAGACCATCTGATCCGGGCCGTTTACGAAGGTATCAGCCTATCCATCAGGGACTGTCTCCAGCATGTAGATAAAAGCGGGACAATATACCTCGCCGGAGGCGGAGCCAAAAGCCCGGTATGGGCTCAGATGATTGCAGACGTGGCCGGCATGAAAGTCATGATTCCGGCCGGCGAAGAACTGGGAGCAAAAGGCGTGGCGCTTATGGCCGGCGTAAGCCAGGGATTGTACGCGGACTATGACGATGCCGCGGGAAAAGCCTGTACGTTCAAACATATCTACCTTCCCGACCCGCCGAATGTTCAGAAATACGATCTCTTATATGAACTGTATAAAAGGGTTCGGATACATAATCAGGAAATATGGGACTACAGGCATCAGATGAACAAAAAAATCAAAGCCATCAAGGAGGATTAATATTATGAAGATTTTTTTTACCGCTGAGTACGATGAAGAGGAACTGGAACCGCTGTATGAGGCAGGGGAGGTCATAAAAGACGGATGGGCGCTTGGACTTCCAAAGATGCTGGAAGAAGAGCTGATGGATAAGACTAGAGACGCAGACATGATAATCACTAGCTACGATGACATCACAAGAAACGTAATCGAAAATGCCGAGCATCTCAAATTGATCGCATGCACGAGGGCCACGCCGGTTAATGTGGATATGGCGGCGGCAAGGGAGCGCGGCATACCCGTGCTTTACACGCCGGGGCGCAACTCCGACTCTACCGCGGAGATGACGATAGGGCTCATGCTGTCGGCTGCCAGAAAGATACCTATGGCTTATAAAGCATTAAAAGATGGGAAGTATACTGGGAACCCGGATGCCAGGAAAGAGACAAAGGCTGGTCTGAAGGCGGATGTAATCTGGGATATGAAATTGGATGCACCATACATGGTGTTCAAAGGAACACAGCTGAAAGGAAAGACGCTCGGTATCCTGGGCTACGGCAGCATCGGCCGCAGGGTAGGACGCATTGCCAGGGCTTTTGGCATGGAACTTCTGATTTTCGATCCTTTTGTCGGTGAAGTCGAGATAGAAGAGATAGGTATAAGAAAAGCATCATCAGTAGAAGAGCTGATGAGAGAATCTGATTTTATTACATGCCATATGAAGGTTACTCCGGAGACGACAGGGATCATCAGCCGGGAGCGGATTGCTTTGATGAAACCAACCGCATATTTTATCAACGCATCGAGGGGAGCGATTCTTGATGAGGATGCCCTCATAGAAGCGCTGAAAGATAAAAGAATCGCAGGCGCGGCATTTGACGTATATGCAAGTGAACCGATATCGGGGAACCATCCATATATTACGGAGCTTGACAACGTAGTCGTTACACCTCATATCGCGGGAGCGACAGACGACGTGCTTGTGAACCATACAAAACAGATTGTATCTGATATAAAGAGGTTCCTGAAAGGGGAGCACCTGTTATATCAGTACAGATATTAAGAAGATGGAGGAAGAAAGATGAACAGAGAAAAAGCGAAACTGATGCAGATCGAAGTGTGCAATACGGCCCTGAAGATGTACCACAGCGGGCTCGTGGCAGGAACGTGGGGAAACATATCCGGCCGGGTAGATGACGAGTATATGGTAATCACGCCGTCCGGCATGGACTATGAGCGCCTTGCCGCGGAGGAGATGGTGATCGTCAATATGAAAACACTTGCGTATGAAGGAAGTTTAAAACCTTCTGTCGAGGCTGTTGTGCATGCCGCTATATATCTGGACCGGCCGGAGATAAATGGCATCATGCATACGCATTCCACCTATGCCCTCACGGTAGCCGCGGCCAGAAAGTCCATCCCCCCTATCTGTGACGACCAGGTTCAGATTCTGGGAGGCGATGTGCGTCTGGCGGCATATACGATGCCGGGGACAAAGGAGATGGCGGAGGCTGTAGTCGGTGCTTTAAGAGGCAGGGCCGGGGCTCTGATAGCCAACCATGGCGCCATTACGGCAGGGCGGACACTTCCGGAGGCATACGTCGGTTCTCAGGTACTGGAAAAGGCGGCCATGGTATATGTCAACGGTCAGAGCATCGGAGGGGGCGTTGAAATATCCCAGGAAGATATCGACTTTTTCCATGACTTCTTCTTAAACAAATATGGACAGAGATGAGAGGGGAGCGGGAGCCAGAATGAAAACGCTGATTACAGCAAGATTTGACAGGCGATATACAGAATTGCTGGAAACGGTTGCAACGGAGTATTCGTTTGCCGGCTATGGCGTGACGGGAGAGAAGATGCCGGTATCCGAGCTGAAAGATAAGATAAAGGGGATAGAGCTCCTGATTACAGAATTCGAGGATATAACGAAAGATGTAATCGAAGCGGCTGACCGATTAAAAATGATCGTGTGCTGCCGCAACGAAGCGTTTGCCAGTATCGATATAGAAGCGGCCACGTCAAGGAAGATTCCGGTGCTGCGGGCAGGCGGGCGAAATGCCATAGCTGTGGCAGAGCATACGATAGCGCTGCTCATGTGCGTATCCAGAAATATAAGCCGGACAGATCATCTGCTGAAATATACCGATGACCTGACAGGAGTATCCTATAAGGACGGCGGCGGCAAGAGAGCCGAGACGATGTCCGAGTGGTCCATGGATCCGGATGCGCCGTTCGCCCTCTACGGAGGAGGACCGGAGATGTATGGAAAGACGTTCGGGCAGGTAGGATTTGGCATGATCGGTAGGGAGGTGGCAAAGCGCGCAAGGGCGCTCGGCATGAACCTTCTCGTATACGACCCATATGTAAGCCAGAAGGATATGGACTATCTCGGGGCGAAAAAAGCGGATCTGGATACTGTGATGAGGGATTCCGATTTCATCAGTGTAAACTGTAATGTAGTCCCTGAGACAGAAGGCATCATAAGCAGAGAAAAAATCGCCCTCATGAAACCGACCGCTTACTTTGTAAATACGGCAAGAGCAAAAGTGCTCGACTATGATGCCCTCTACGACGCCTTGAAAGAAAGCAGGATTGCGGGGGCGGGGCTGGACGTATATCCGGTTGAGCCGATTCCTTCCGGTGACAAGTTCCTTGGCCTGAAAAATGTCGTATTGACCCCCCATCTGGCAGGTTCGGCAAGGGACATCGTAGGACACCAGACAGAAATTACGTTACATGACGTGAAGAAGCTGCTTGCTGGAGAAAAGCCCCGGTTTATCTGTAACCCGGAGGTGCTCTGCTAGGAGGGAGGTACGAAAAGTGCGTTATTCCATAGGGATAGATATTGGGACGACAACGGTCAAGTGCATCTTGTTCCGTGAAGGCCCCCAGGTGGCGGCAGAGGCAGGAAAGGAATATGAAACGCTCCTTCCGGAGCCATCCTGGGTTCAGCAGGATCCTGCGAACTGGTGGGATGCAGCCGTACAGTGCATTCGAATGGTACTGGCAAAGAGCTGGGTCAATCCGGAGGATATAAAGGTCATATCGGTAAGCAGCCAGGCGCCTGCCGTACTTCCGGTGGACAGGGACGGACGGCCGCTGCATGATGCGCTGATCTGGATGGACAGGAGAAGCAAGGAAGAGTATGAGATCATAAAGGAAGTAGTAGGAGAAGAGAAGGTATTCGATATTACCGGGAACCGCCTCGACACGTATTTTACTTTGACAGAGCTCATGTGGTTTCTGCGACATAAACCGGACATTATGGACAAGTGCCACAAGGTGCTCCAGGTAAACGGATATATCAATTACAAGCTGACCGGTATGTTTTCTATAGATGATACGCACGCTTCGCTGACCCAGATATACGATATACATCATCGCCGCTGGAGCGAAGAGCTGCTAGAAGCAATCGGCGCGGATGCCTCCCTGATGCCGGATGTGTACCGGTGCTGTGAACCGATAGGCACCGTGTCGGCAGAAGCAGCGGCACTTACAGGCCTTTCTGTCAAGACGGTGGTGCTGGCCGGTGCTGTGGATGCCACGGCAGCAGGGCTGGAAGCAGGGGTATATGAAGGGGGCCGGATAGCGGAGATGAGCGGAACGAGTTCGGTCGTACTGATAGGATTTGATAAGCTTGTTACGGCGCGGGAACTGTCATATCTGAAAGGGAGGGGAGAGAACAGCACTATCCTCTATGGGGCGATGAATACGGCAGGCGGATCTCTTAAATGGTTCAGGGACGCGCTGTACGGCGGAGAGACCATCAGGAAAGATTCCTATCAGCGGATCAACAGGGAGATAGAAATGATGGCGAAGTATCCGTCAAAGATAATATTTCTCCCTTACATGGCCGGCGAGAGGGCACCAATCTGGGATCCGGACGCGAGAGGGACCTTCATAGGGCTGAACCTGAATACGAACCGGGCGGAGATGGTGCGCTCTATTATGGAAGGAACTTGCTTTGCGCTGAAGGATAATCTGGATCAGGCTGTAAAAATCGGAATTCCAATTCAAGACATCATCTGCTGCGGCGGCTGCAGCAAGAGCGACATATGGCTGAAAATCAAGGCCTCTGTGATTGATAAGGATATCAAGCTGCCGGAGGTGAACCTGGGTGCACCAGGCGGACTGTCCTATATGAATGCCGCCTTCATGGGTGAATATGAAAGCCCGGAAGAGGCATCGGCCGCCAGCCTTAAGATCAAACGTACGATAGAACCGGTAAAGGAATGGGTCGGGCCTTACGAGGAGATGTACCACGTGTATGTGGAATCGTACAAGGCATTGAAGGATGAGTTTAAGGCACTTGTAAAGATATGATTGAAAAAGCCCATAGGATAAGGCACGTCCTATGGGCTTTTATCTATGCTGCATGTTACTCCCCGCGGAGCAGTTCATCGGTTTTTTTGAAATAGCACTTGACCCTGACCTTGGAGGAGACTGTAGGATATCTTTGTAAGGAGGGAAAAAGGATGGAATCATGTATGAAGGTAAAGAATCTAACGAAGAGATATGGGAAGAGAGTCGTGGTGGATAAGCTATCGTTTCAGGTGTACAGGCAGGAAGCGTTCGGCCTGCTCGGTCCTAACGGGGCCGGCAAGAGCACGACAATTGAGACGGCTCTCGGACTGAAAAAAGCAGACGGCGGCACGGCTGAAATCGCAGGGATGAATCCGGAGGCAAAGCGGAAGAAGATATTTGAGCGTGTCGGCGTTCAGCTGCAGTCATCTAATTTTCAAAATAATATACGGGTGGAAGAGATATGTGAAGAGCTGTCCGCGCTCTATCAGTCTCCGGCTGACTACCGGGAACTGCTGCATCGGTTTAAACTTGAGGCATTCATGAGACAGCCGGTAGAGAAGCTGTCGGGTGGGGAGCGCCAGAAGCTGTCTGTTGTCCTTGCACTGCTTCCGGGGCCGGAGCTTGTATTTCTGGATGAACTTACGACAGGACTTGACACGGCGGCCCGCAGGGAAGTGTGGCAGACGCTGAAAGAATTAAAGGAAGGAGGGATGACGATATTCCTCACCACACATTATATGGAAGAAGCTGAGAGCCTGTGTGACCGTATTATGCTCATAAAGCAGGGACAAGAGATCATTACAGGCACAGTAGAAGAAGTTGTGGGAAACAGTCCGTACGATAACCTTGAGGATGCATATCTCTGGTATATGGAAGAGGAGGGGAAGAGATGAGACGTTTTTGGACATTGTATAAGATAGAACAGAAATTGGGGTTCCGCTGCCCCGACGGCTTGATATTTGGAGTCGCCATGCCCGCCGGTATTCTCGTGCTCATATCGGTTATCGCAGGAGGAAAGGCAGTGGGCGGAGGAGGCTATACATTTCTTCAAAGCGCATTTGCTTCATTGACAGCAGTGGGAATCTGTGCAAGCGCTTTTATGGGAATCCCGCTCACCATAGCAGATTACCGTGACAAAAAGATTCTGAAGCACTTTTTTGTCACGCCATGCAGTCCGATGGCGCTGCTTGCAGCAGTGGTCGCCTGTGGAGTAGTGACGGCACTCATTTCATGCGCAGCGGTATCGGTACTTTCTGTGGCTGTATTCGGATACAGGATGAAGGGAAACATATTGCTGTTTGCAGGCGCATATCTGCTTGTCATGGCGGCCATGTACAGCATCGGCATGCTCATCTCGGGATTGTGCAGGACCGTTAAAATTGCGAATGTGGTAACGACGGCAGTGTATTTTCCGATGCTGTTCTTATCTGGGGCTACGATACCGTTCGAACTGTTTCCGGGTAAGCTTCAGAAAGCCGCGTCCGTGCTTCCTCTGACGCAGGGAATCAAGCTGATGAAGGAGATTTCCATGGGCGGGTCTGCGGAAAATTCTGTCAGAATTGTAGTGCTGCTTGCAGCGATTACAATTATCTGCTGTTTTCTTACAAAATTTACGTTCCGGTGGGAATAATCAAGTGTATAGTAATGATACGGGAGGTGTGACATGAAAAAGGAACATTACTGTGAAAATAAGTCGGGAGATAAGCTTTACAAGATTGGAATGTTTGCAGCTATGAACCACGTGACGATAAAAGCATTGAGATATTATGACGAACAGGGCCTGCTCAAGCCTGTCTATGTAGATGCTGATTCAGGATACCGCTATTACACGGCAGGACAGCTGCCGGTCATGCATCAGATCCTGGCCCTGCGCGGCATGGGCTTTTCCCTGGAAGAGATAAGGTCGATACAAAAAGGTACTTCAGAGAAGGTGCTGCTGGCGGCCAGAAAACAGCAGCTTCTGGCTGAGATTGCAGAGAGGACCGCCAGACTTGCCCAGGTAGAGAGCTACCTGTCCGCCGATAAGATAGAATCGGATAATCATGTACTCATAAAACAGCTGCCGGAGGTAATCATAGCCTCCGTGGAGACAACACTCCACGGCTATGAGGATCTGTTTCATGTCATGCCTCCCATGGGACAGGAGATGGAACGTCTCGGCTGTATCTGCGCGGAACCGGAATATTGTTTTACGATGTACCATGACGGCGGGTACAGGGAAGAGGACATCCATGTGGAAATCTGCCAGGCTGTCACCGAGAAAAAACCGGATTCTGAGACAGTAAAGTTCAAGGTGATGCCGGCGGTGGAAACCGCCGCGTGCATCCTCCACAAAGGCTCTTATGAAGGATTTCCGAACGCTTATGAACAGGTTCTGCGATTCGTGGAGAACAATGGTTATGAGATATGTGGAATTCCGAGGGAATCATATATCGACGGCGTCTGGAACAAGGAAACGGAAGAGGAGTGGCTGTCCGAGATACAGTTTCCAGTGAAGAAGCTAAGTGGGGAACCGATGTAAAAAAATAAAGATTAGCAGTGTATCGAATTGACAAATGAGGGGAAATCATGCAATATGGATTTGAGAAAGTACCCTTCCGGGAGATTGGAGTATGCGACATGCTGTTAATAAAAAATGCCGAAGTTTATGCGCCGGCCAGTATTGGAAAAAAAGATATTCTTATATGTAATGAAAAGATAGAGTTGGTAGAAGACAAGATAGAAGGGCTGCCGGGAAGCTGCCGGGTGCTTGACGGAGCAGGGCTTCTTCTCGCCCCGGGGATGATCGACCAGCATATACATGTGACCGGGGGAGGCGGAGAAGGAAGCTTCCATACCCGCACCCCGGAGCTTGCCCTGTCTGAGATGATAGAGGGAGGAATCACCACGGCGGTGGGCCTTCTCGGCACCGATGGCATAACGCGAAGCGTGGAGAACCTGTATGCGAAGACTGCAGCGCTGAATGAGGAAGGGGTTACGGCATATATGCTCACCGGTGCCTACGGATATCCGGGACCGTCCATCACGGGTGAACCTGACAGAGATATCATGTTTATCAAAGAGGTTCTCGGAATGAAGCTTGCGCTGTCCGACCACCGGGCGCCGAATGTGACATCGGAACAGCTGATGCAGATTTCGAGCCGGGTCAGAGTGGCCGGTATGCTGAGTGGAAAACCGGGAGTGGTCGTACTGCATATGGGTGATGCGCCGGATGGGCTGAAACCGGTATATGAAGCACTTGAAAAGAGCACGCTTCCTATCCGTAACTTCCGTCCTACCCATGTGAACCGTAATAAGGAGCTGCTCGAAGCCGGGTACGGCTTCCTCGAAAAAGGCGGCTATGTAGACTATACTTGCGGGATGAAAGGGCAGCCTTCACCGGGACGATGTATCGCGGAGGCGGCAAGAAGAGGGCTTCCGCTTTCGCACATTACAATCAGTTCCGACGGCCACGGCAGCTGGTCAAGCTATGATGAGGACGGGACGCTTCTGGATATCGGCGTATCCGGAGTGGACAGCCTGTACCGGGAACTGCGTCTTATGGTCAGGGATCTGGGCATGGGCCTCGCAGATGCCCTTGGATATGTGACATCCCATGTGGCTGAAGCACTTGACATGTACCCGAAGAAGGGCTGCATAAAAGAAGGGGCGGATGCGGATATGCTGCTTTTTACAGAACAGCTGGATCTACACACGGTGATAGCGAGAGGCGCGGTCATGATGGAAGACGGGGTGCTGAAAAAAAAGGGTACATATGAAAGCTAGAACTATGGGCCGATATCCCGGCCCTCCCCGCCTTCCCGGAGGCTGCATCACTAAACGGCAGCCGGTACTTCAGGATTGTTATTGGCAAAGTTCTGCAGAATCACGAGCGGCTGGTAAGCGCTTGCATTTACAATCTTGACGCCCTTCTTTGCCGCGGACTCAGATATAAAGTATTCATCCCCCGTGATATCTCCGTAGCGGATAAGCTCCGGCGCCTCGCACTCGAACGCGCCGAACGCCCCATGGCCCTGGACGATGACAGCGCAGTAGCACGCCTGGTCGGTCAGGGTATAACTCTGTCCCGGCAGGACGGTCACTTCTTTGGCGGCGACCCATTCGTTGGCGTAGGCAATCCATTTCTCCGACGCCTCCGGCGTTTCTGATTTTAACTTCGGTGCCCGGAAATACGTCTCTTTATAGTCGGGCCTTGTACTTTCTTCCCAGTCGATCTGATTAAAAATAGCGTCAAGATCATCCTTTTCCTCTTCCGGTGCACAGTCGGTCAAAAGGTTATGAGGATTGACTTCTCCCATCGTGACATTTTCCATGATTGTATTCACGTCACTGTTCCATTGCGGCTCAAAAGTAACGACAGATGCGGGAGCATGGATTACGCCTGCAGGCGTGTACCACCCGGTCCCGAGCTGGATGCGGTAAGCGCGGGAAAGCTCGGTTATCCTGTTGTCCTTTCTGTCATAATTCTCCAGGCATTCCATGACCTCCCTCTTTGTGGTGGAGGGGTCAAAGCCAAAATACGTAAGAGGAAAACGGCCGAGATAGCTGCAGTTATACTGGGGAGGGAAATAATAAGCCTCCGGCTTGCCGTGCATATTTATCCTGGCTGCTTTTTCCTCAGTCAGGTGCAGATGGTGGAACAGCGGCTTGTCATAGTCGTACAGCTTGGCAAATGTCGGCCACGTACCATATTGTTCCATAAGGGCGTCTCCAATCAGATCCCTCCCTAGTTCTTCGACATAGTCTTTGAAAAGGCGGACTGATTTTGTGGCGGAATCCTCAAGTACAAAGCTCATCCCTTCCGTTTCACCGGTTTTTGGGCCGTTCAGCGCCCTGGCCAGAGAGCCGAGCCATCTTTCACAGATGCCGCCGCGGTCCATTCCAAGGGCATAGTAGTCATCGGGGTGCAGCCGAAGCCTTCTGCCCGGTTCATTGAAACTGCGTGGAACCCAGGAAGGCATCAGGTGAAGAATACCATCCCCCTGTTCCAATACCTTTCTTACATTGCTCATAATGATCTCCTCCTGCATCATATTTATTTTGTACGGACGGAAAAGAAAATAAATTTCACGTAAAAGTGGAATTTATAACTTTTAATTTATAATAGCACAAAAAATATAAAAATAAAATACAAAATTATAGACAAAGTGACTGATATATAAAAAAATATTTCATGTGATCATTGACAATGTTTTTTCTGTAAGATAAGATAATCGTACGAAGAATAAAACCTTCGTAGAACAGAAGGTGTACGCACAAGGAGGAAATGATATGTTGCTTAACATGAAAGATCTGCTGGCGGTAGCTAACAGAGAAAACTTTGCCGTGCCGGCTTTTAATATCGGCACTGGACAGATATTGAACGGTGTTATGGATCAGTGCGAAGAGCTGAAAGCGCCTGTTATCCTGGCCATTCACCCGCATGAGCTGGAATTCCAGGGGGACAGCTTTCTGAAGATGTGTATCGACAGGGCGGCCGGCTCGCCGGTTCCGGTCTGCATACATCTGGACCACAGCGGATGGGGGCCAATCGTCAGGGCGATCAGGGCTGGTTTTACATCTGTAATGATAGATGCCTCTTCTCTGCCATTTGAAGAAAATGTCGCCATTACGAAGAAGGTGTGCGACCTCGCGCATCCCCTTGGAGTATCTGTAGAAGGGGAACTTGGAACAATCGGGACTACAGACGGGGATACCGAGGGCGGAACGGAAGATATCATCTATACGAAGCCGGAGGATGCGGTGCGCTTCGTGGAAGAGACAGGATGTGACACGCTCGCGGTTGCCATTGGAACGGCACACGGAATCTATCCTGCAGGAATGAAGCCGGAGCTCAGGCAGGAACTGCTGAGCGAAATCAAAAGCAAGGTGGAGGTACCGCTTGTGCTTCATGGAGGCTCGGGAAACGAGGACTCTGAGATTGCAGAGGCGGTCAGGCGGGGGATTAATAAAATCAATATCTCTTCCGACATTAAGGATGCGTTCTACCAGGAACTCAGAAAGACGCTGAAAGACCAGAAGATCCGTGAGCCGTTTGAACTTTATCCGGCAAGCGTCACGGCCATGAACAAAGTGGTCGAGCACAAAGTCAGGCTGTTTAACGATGACGATAAAGTCAAATATTACTCATTGAATGAAATGCTGTAATGCTTTATTATGAAAGAAAAGAATCATTGATTCGGAAGTAGGACGGTGTTTTATTATGGATAAACGTGGGAATTCTGTACTTGAAAATATCAAAGTCAATTATGAGAAATTATTTTCAGCAGAAAAGAAAGCTGCCGCATACATACTGGCAAATCCAGAACAGGCTATTATGATGAATATATCTGAACTGGCCAGGAAAAGCGGAAGCAGCGAAGCTACGGTAGTACGCATGTGCAAGCATGTGGGCTATCAGGGGTACTACCAGATGCGGCTGCTCATGTCCCATGATTTCGGGAAGGCAAGACCCACGTACGATGAGAACGAGATGTTAAGTTCTGCAAGAAGAATCTTTGAGTCCAGTGCCGCGAGGGTAGCAGCACTGGAGGAGGCTATTGATCTTGAGCTGTTGGTTAAGGCAGTACGGCTGCTGCGTCTGAGCCGGATGGTATTTGTCGTCGCCGCGGGAAACACGAGCCCCATTGCGACAGACCTGGGTTTCCGCCTGGAACGGTGTGGCATTCCCTGTTCATATTCTATGATTCCGGAACATTTCCTGAATCATGTCAGTCTCGGGACGAGTGATGATACGATTGTCGCTATCTCCAGATCCGGCGCTTCCAAGCAGGTCGTGCAGGCTATGGAGCTGGCCATGAAAAAGCAGATGCACAGCATCGTGATTACAGGTGAGAAGGATACGCAGCTGGCGGAGCACGCGGATTGTGTGATACAGATCGTCGATAAGAAGAAGCAGGCCCTTGACACGGAGCCCGATTCCCATCTTCTGGAGCTGGCGGTGAGTGACGCGCTTCTCTATATCAACCGTCATTTTGATGCCTTAACCCAAAACGCTAAGGACGATAATAAGGAAGCAGGCTACGGCGACGATGTAGAGCTGCTGCTGAGTGAATATAAGCTGTAAAAAAGCGGAGGATACAGATGGCTTACATAGATAAATACAGGAACTACCTTGAGTCGGTGCCGGATGTCATCGAACGGTGCCGTGCGTCCGGAAAAAGGCCGGTGCTGGCCTACACGAGCAATCTGGACGCCATTGTGGAATGGGATGTGGAGAGCTTCAACAGGCTGCTGGCACAGTATCTGGAGGAAGAACCTTCCTGTGAAGAAGGAGAGACCGTTGGAAATATGCGGGATTTTGCTAAGATAGTGAGCTACTATGCGGTCAACGGACTTGGGGGAGAGGTAGAGATAACATCCGGCGGGGTTATAGAGAGGCTGAAAGATTATTTTGACATATATTACGGACTTGGAGGAACATGCGCACAGGGCGCTGCCGCGCTTGGCACGTTAGGAGTGCCGGTATTGATTCATATTACGGACCAATCGCCGGAGGTGGCGGCGTGGCTGGATGACAAGGAGATAGAATCTGTGAAAGGGCACAGAAGCGTTCCGATACGGGAGTGCGTGACGGAGGAGAAGCCTGTAATCCACCTGATCATACAGTATGACAAAGGGGATGTAATCAGGTGCGGGGACAAGGAATATGAGGTGCCGGTTTCCAACCGCCTGATCATGGGGTATGATAAGGTGCATAAGGTCATGCCGGTAAGACAGGATTTTCTGGAATATCTGGAGGAACATGCAGGGATGATGTGCTCCTATGATATTTCGGGATTCAATGCCATAGTGGAACCGGAAGTCCTGAAGGAGCGTATCGGCCGGCTGGCACTGCACTACAGGACATTAAGGACAAGGAATCCCCGGCTTAAGATATATTTTGAAAGCGCCCACTTTATCAGTGCCGGATGCAGGGACCTGTTGTATGACACGCTTGCCGGACATATGGATATCATGGGTATGAATGAGGAAGAGCTGGTGAATCTGGCAGGGAAAAAATCCCATCCGGTAGACAAGGATGATATAAGATCTGTAATAAAAGGGCTTGATCATATGCTGGAGCTATATCCGGTGAAAGGAATCGTGATGCACAGCAAGGACTATGCGCTGTACTACGGAGATATGATGGAAGGGGTGGACGTTGAGATGGGCCTTACACTCGGCAGCCTTATGTCCGGGACACGGGCGCGCATCGGACGTTATGGCACGATGGACGACTGCAGAGAAAGCCTGAAGCTTCCGTTAAGCCCTACGGGAACCGGGTTTGCACAGACTCTGGGTGAGATGGATCTGAAACACGAGGCTGTGCTCGTGCCGTCGCGATACATGGAGAAGCCGAGATATACAATCGGGCTGGGAGATACCTTCGTAGCCGGAATGCAGCTATGTTTTATGCAATAGTTCTTTTTTTACCTATTGAGTGAAAAATAATTTCATTACAAGGTACATAAATTGTAATTAATAGCTAAAAATTAAGTTTGGAATGTGGGATATTTAACAAAAATTGCAATTATATGAAATTATATTTCATATTTACATTGACATTTAAGTATTGGATTGATATGATTTTTCCAGAGACGAAGAGCTTCCCGTACGGAAGAGAAGGAAGTGCGTAAGGCAAGAATGAGGTGAGATATTTGGAAGAGAAGACGAGAGCAGACGAAACATTTGTATTGGAATGCCGCGGCATCTCCAAAGCGTTCGGGGGCACCCAGGCACTTAAGGATGTTGATTTATTTGTGAGGCCCGGAGAGGTGCATGCGCTTCTCGGAGAAAACGGAGCCGGCAAGTCTACATTGATGAAATGCATTATCGGACTTCACCAGCAGGATGAGGGGACGATTCGGTTTGAAGGCAGGCCGTATACGGCCAGGGGACCGGTGGAAGCGCTGAACGCCGGGATATCTATGATACATCAGGAACTGAATCCGGAACCCCATCTGACGATAGCGGAAAGTGTTTTCCTCAAAAGGGAGGACACGAAAGGTATCTTTCTGAATAAGAGAGCGCAGAACGAACGGGCGGAAGATATCTTAAAAAAGTTCAACTTTCCGCACAGCGCCAAGACGTTGATGAAAGAGCTGACGCTGGCACAGATGCAGATGGTTGAGATCATCAAGGCAGTATCGTGCAATGCCAGGCTGATTATCATGGATGAGCCCACCTCATCCCTGGACAGCGAGGAGACAGAGCATCTGTTCAATACGATTCGTGAACTGAAGGAAAAGGGTGTGGCAATCATCTATATATCCCACAGGATGGAAGAGATTTTCAGAATCAGCGACCATGTTTCCGTATTCAGGGACGGTACATATATCGGGGAGCGTCCCATGGAAGGAGTCACCCGTGATGAATTGATCTCCATGATGGTCGGACGTAAAGTTGAAAATGTATTTCCAAAGACGGCCTGTGATATCGGGGACGTCGTATTCAAGGCGGATAGGCTTTGCGGGAAGGGATTTGAGGATATCAGCTTTGAGGTGAGGAAAGGTGAGATTCTTGGCATTTCAGGTCTGGTAGGATCGGGGCGGAGTGAGACGATGCGGGCCATATTCGGCATGGACCCTGTTACGGGCGGCAGAATATTTCTGGAAGGCAGAGAAATCAGGATAAGAAAACCAAGCCAGGCCATCCGGCATGGAATCTGCATGGTAAATGAAGACAGAAAAAACTATGGCCTGGCGCTCCACCGGTCGATACGGGAGAATATGACGCTGCCCACGCTGCCGATGAAACAGAAGGCCCCGATACTCAACAAGAGGCAGGAAGAGAAAGAATGCATGGAGATGGGCAAGATGCTGACGCTGAAATCGGCCAGTATTGAGCACGATGCATTTTCTTTAAGCGGCGGCAACCAGCAGAAGGTCGTACTGGCGAAGTGGCTGCTTGCCGACCCGAAAGTATTGATCCTGGATGAACCTACCAGGGGGGTTGACGTGGGTGCGAAGTCGGAGATCCATACGTTGATGTGCGAATTTGCGGCAAGAGGGATGGCAGTCATCATGATTTCATCAGAGCTGCCAGAAGTGATGGGCATGAGCGACCGCATTCTCGTCTATCATGAAGGGAAGATCAACGGAGAAGTCTCCCGGGAGGAAATATTGAGCGGAAGCGCGGACCAGGAGACGATTCTGGGTAAGGCGTTCGGCGGAAAATAGGAGGTAGAGCCAATGGCAAGAGAAAAAGGCAGAATCATCGGAATGGACAGAGAAAAGTTCCGCATGTTCATGGGCAAATATGGAATCGGTGTAATCCTTCTGATTATGATGATTTTTATATCTGTCATGGAACCGTCATTCAGAAGTACGAGCAATATGATCAATGTTGCGACACAAGTATCTATCAACGCGATGATCGCATATGGCATGTGCCTTGCGATTACGACGGAAGGAATCGACTTGTCCGTGGGAGCGCAGCTTGCACTCGTGAGCTGTGTCCTTGGACAGCTCATATCGGGTAAAGGGTGGAATATCGCGGCGGCGATTATCGTGGCGCTTCTCGTGTCCACGGTATGGGGATTCATCAACGGATTTTTAATATCAAAGTTTAATATGTTCCCGTTTGTAGTGACGCTGTCCACCCAGCTGATTATCCGGGGTCTTGCGCAGGTCATCAGCGGAGGCCAGGCCATCCCGATAACGGACACGGCATTTAAGAGTATCTACTCAGCAAAAATCGGACCGGTACCTTTTCCCATACTCGTCTTGATTCTGGCAACGCTTCTCATGTACATGATACTCCACTGGACCAAGTTCGGACGGTACGTATTTGCAGTGGGTGACAATATGCAGGCGGCAATCGCCTCTGGCGTGAGTATTATCAAGACGAAGACGGCGGTCTATGCCATATCGGGTCTTCTGGCAGGGATAGCCGGCATTATCTTTACGGCCAAGACCGCCTCTGCCCAGTCCAATATAGGGATCGGGTACGAGACCGACGCGGTGGCGGCCTGCGTGCTCGGAGGCACATCCTTCGCCGGCGGTGTCGCCACAGTGCCTGGAGTGCTTATGGGGATATTCATCATCGGTTTCATCTACAACGGCATGAACCTGATTGGAATTGATTCCTATTACCAGTCCATGACAAAAGGTGCGGTTATCATAGGGGCCGTGCTTCTTGATATGGTCATGAATAAAAAGAACAATTAGCTTACCGGGTGATAGTTAGGAGGCGGGAGGAGCCTCTTGATTATAAAAAGTTTATTCATCTCAGAAGGAGGAAGAAAAATGAAAAGAAAAGTGTTAAGCGTACTGCTCTGTGTCATGATGACAGCCGTACTGGCAGCCGGGTGCGGCTCAGACAGCAAGGATGACGGCAAAAAGGACGACGGCGCCAAGACGGAGGATGCCAAGGAGGGCGATGTGAACGGAGACGGTAAGATTATCTGTGGCTATATCTCGAAGAATATCGTCGACCCGTTCCACGCTCCAATTAATGATTATGCAAAAGAGACGTTCGATGGGCTTAAGAAGGACGGGACGATTGACGACTGGACGGGCATCCTGGATGGCGAGACGGACGCCAACAAGCAGATAGACCGTGCGGACGAGTGCATCGCGAAGAACTGCGATTATGTCATCATCCTTCCGGCAGAAGCGAGCGCTTCCGACGCTGCCGTAACTAAGATGACAGATGCAGGCATCAAGGTCATCGTCGTAAATTCCAAGACAGACAGTACGGATGATGTGGCAATGTCCTATGTAGGCCCGAACGATGTGGAAGCGGGCGAGATGCTTGCTCAGTGGGTTATCGATAATGTGCCGGACGGAGGAAAATACGCGCACTGTCAGGGCGTTATCGGCAATTCTGCCCAGATCCAGCGGGGAGAGGGCATAGAGAATATCATGAAGGATAACGGCAAGTTTGAATCCGTCGGAGACTTCCCGTGTGAATGGCAGGCAGATAAGGCGGCCAACGTAGCCACGGATATGATGAACCAGTACGGAGATGACCTGAAGGCCATCATCTGCGACAACGACGATATGTCCTCGGCGGCTCAGAAAGCCTGCAACGATGCCGGAAGAAAAGACATCGTGTGCGTAGGTGTGGACGGCAATGAGAACCCGCTGCAGATGGTAAAAGACGGCGAGATGGGCGCCACGGTCCTCCAGGACGGCCCTGCGCAGGTAGAAGGAGCCATAGATCTAATAAAGAAAGCATTAAACGGTGAAGAGACGGAGAAGGAAGTTATGATATCTTTCGTGCTTGTAACAAAAGACAATGTGGATGAATATCTGAAATAGTCCTCATAATAAAGGGAGTGCAGCGGGCACTCCCTTTATAATCTTATAATCTTGCTGCGGAGCAGCTTTTGCTTTACCGGCTTTCCATGTATCCTTGAAACACATCTGCCACCCTCTGCATATCGTCTCTGGTAAAACGCTGGTCGCAGCTGATGGACATGATGTGGTCATAGATGTAGTGTGCGCCGGGATACTTTTCAATGTCTATGAACGGTGGCACCGGCCAGTATATTTTCGGCGGTATGCCGGCGGCAGCCAGGTGTTTCATGAGGGATTCCCTGTCTTCACAGAGGAAGGGGAAGAACATAGGACAGGTATCCTGCGGAAGGTCCGGGAAAACAGGGCATACCGATGAACTGACAGGAAGATGCTCCAGCAGATACTCATAATTGTCACGGCGCTTCTTAACGGCATCCGCGAGCGGATAATGGAGGATCGTCTGGAGAGACTCGCCGTCGCCTTCCTGCATGTCGAAGATTTCACGCAGCATCCATTCTGCTTTCCAGAACGCATCGGCACTCTTTTTGTTCAATGCTTCGTCTTCGGTTCTTTCATATTCTTCTCTAATCCGGAGCGCGCTGTCTCTTATCTTGAGATGTTCTTCATCCGCCGGGACGGGTGATACGCCAAAGCGTCCCGCACGTTTGAACGCCAGTCCTCCGGAGGCGACTCCCATCCATTTTCGGAGACTCACTGCGATATAGTCGGTGTCAGGGCAGGGCCCAGATGGTGAGAAGGCGGTGTGGGTCGTATCCTGCATGACTGTCACGCCGCTGTTTCTGCATGCCCTGACAAAATCAGTGTCAAAAGTAGAAAAGCCATAATAGCCGCAGATAAGCAGAAAGCTGATTTTGTCTATGAGACTGTCGTCAAACTGGGGTACCAGGCTGTGGTCCACGTCGTAGTAGTAGATCTTGTAGCCCGCTTTTACGAAACAGCCACTAACCGTCTCGCACGTATATGCGGGGAGATAGGCCGTCCGTTTCGTATCTGTGAGCATGGAATCCTGCAGGCAGAAATAGATGGCGCAGCGTCCGGACATAAGGTGTCTTACGTCGCCTGCGTCCGGGCAGACGAGGTCTATGTAACCGTTTGTTTCAGAACTGTTCTTTTCGTAGGGGAAGAATCCTCCTATTTCCATATGTGATACCTCCTGTAATTATAATTATATATTCTGTTTCTTCGGTTGGCTTTTGCAGCGCCGGCTCAGGACGACAGGGTCTTTTTAAAATCCTTTCTTTCAGACTCAGGAACCATATCGATGACGAGACAGGACGCGAGAAGATTCAAGGCTGTCATAGGCAGCGTCAATGAATTATAGAACATCTTCGTCGAAGTCTGGCAGAGAAGCAGGTGGGTGCTGTGCTCGGCCGCCGGTGAAGAGATGCTGTCGGTGATGGTAAGGATAGGGACACCTGTGTCCGCCGCCTTTCTGGCAATGCTCGCCATTGGATAATAATACTTGGGGAAGGAAAAGAAGACGACAAGGTCTCCCTCGCACAGGTGCTGCAGGCGGTTCTGCGTCTCGGCCAGGTCGGCCAGGTCGATCAGTGTGGCGTTGAAATACAGCAGCCGGAGCCTCGCTTCCAGAAAATCACCGAGTATTTTGGAGATGTCATGCGCAAAAATGAATATCCGTCTGCTTTCTTTTATCTTCCCGGCGGCGGCCACGATGGATTCCGGGTTGAATGAAGCTGAGAAATCGGCTACCGCGGCTGCTTCCTGGCGGCAGATGTCTGTTAGCAGCGCCTCCTTTGCAGAGCAAGACGCATTTTCAGGCGGAAAATAAGCAGGCGCGGAGAGCAGGCGTATCATATGCTGTGTGTATTCCCTGAATTCATTCTTCAGCTCCAGGAAGCTGGAACAGCCTATTTTTTCGCAGAAGCGCAGCAGGGTAAGCTCGGAAGAGGCTGTCTGCTGGCTCAGCTGGGCCAGAGTGATATAGCAGACGTCCTCTGGATTATCCATCAGATAGTCTGCGATTCCCTTCTGCTTCTTTGTCAATGCGGGATACATGTCCCGGATTCTCTGTAATATGTCCATGTTGTTTCCTTTCCACAATATAGTACCCTTATAAAAAACAGGCAGCGGTGATGCGTCATAAACTGCTTATAAAATAAATATAAAGAATATATAAACATTTTGCAAGTAAATACTTTACAATTTTGCTGTTATATGTATAATAATAATTAAAAAGTAAAGTAAATACTTTATTTTTTGGGAATTCTGTACATCTCATGATAAATAAAGTAGGTCAGCTTTGCAGAAGGAAGTACAAAAAAGGGAGGAGAGAAGCAGCAATGAAAAAACTATTTGAAAAACACTTTGAGCGCACATGGCTTGTAATCTTTCTGATCATGTTCGTCATCATCATGATTCCGTTTCCGTTCTTTTACAGCGAAACGTATATTCCGGCTATAGGGGGGATTCCCTCATATATCTTCGGATGGTTCGTACATACGGCAATCACGTTTGCCCTGATTATCGTCTATTACAGAATGTGCATGAAGCGAAAAGAATACCACGTGTATGATGAGAAGAACGAGGAAGTTACGGAAGGAGGAGAGGAATAATGTCTGAAGCAATCCAACCATCACCGGCACCGTTTTATACGGTCCTTGCCATATATCTTGGTATTATGGCGTTTATCGGCTGGTATGCCAGCAGAAAGACGAAGAATCTTGGTGATTTCTTCGTTCTCAGCGGAAAAGCCGGCGTAATCGTAAGCGGTATCGCTTACTTTTCTACACAATTTTCCATGGGTACGTTCCTTGGCACTCCGGGTACGATATTTGGCGTCGGTTATGCAGGAATGGCAATCTCGGTTCCTGGTGCTGTATTCTGCATGATTCTGCCGGCCCTTCTGATAGGAAGAAAACTTGTGACGCTTGGGCATGAATACGGTTTTCTTACGATGGCAGACTATCTGACCGACCGCTATCACTCCAGGTCTATGAGCGGCGTGCTCGGTGTCATGATGCTGTTTTTCCTCATCCCGATGATGGGGGCCCAGATCATCGGTGCCGGAGTCATCGTTCACGTATTTACCGGCCTGCCTGAGTGGGTAGGCGTTGTAGGAATGGGAGTTATTGTTATACTATATTGTATGAGCGGCGGAATGAAGGGGGCGATGATGACCGACGTCATCCAGGGATCTCTTATGATAGGTACCGCGGTTGTTACATTTATCGTCTCGGTCGTAATGGGAGGCGGCTTTGAAAATATCAACAGCACGCTTCAGAATATGAATGAGTCTTACCTGACCTTCCCCGGGGCGAACGGGTATATGCCGTGGGCATACTATGTGTCCAACATCGTGCTCTGGTCCTTCTTCACGATGGGGCAGCCCCACTTGTTTACGAAGTTCTTTACGATGAAGGACCATAAGACGATGTTCAAGGCCATACTGCTCGGGACAGGCGGGATGTTCGTCTCCGCCACGCTGATCGAATGGGCGGGTGTGAATGGAATCGCGTCTATACAGAATATCGAGAAGGCAGACCAGATTGTTCCTATGATTCTGCAGCGGGGGCTGAATCCATTCCTGGCTTCCCTGTTCATCGCAGGAATCGTGGCAGCAGGAATGTCAACCATCGACGGGATTCTCGTCACTACGACCGGGGCCGTGACACGAGATATCTATCAGAAGATAGTGAACAAGAAGGCGACCGATGAGAGCGTTATGAAGCTTTCGAAAGTCGTTACCATATTAATCGGCCTGGTCGTAATACTTTTCGGCGTATTCCAGCCGGGCAGCATCTTTGAAATCAACCTATTCGCTTTTTCCGGAATGGCGGTCTTCGTCGTACCGATTCTGTTTGGCATGTACTGGAAGAAATCGACGGCTCCGGGTGCTATAGCAGCCGTGGCGGTAGGCGTAATTGCCCTTCTCAGCTTTACGCTCATTCCGGAAGTGAAGGAACTGGCACATGGATTCCATGCACTGTTCCCGGCTACGATACTCGGTGCGGTTACGATGGTAATTGTCAGCAGGCTGACGCAGGCTCCGCCGCAGGAGACGATTGACCGGCACTTCAAACTGTTCCAGAAAGGTTAGTGCCACATAAAAGAGGAGGTAATTAGATGTATCTTGGAAAGATGACGACAGCCCAGGCAAAAGAGGCGTTTCAGAAAGATCCGGTGCTGGTGATACCGGTGGGAAGCACGGAACAGCACGGCGCACAGTGCGCACTTGGAACAGATTATATGGTGCCGACTTATCTGGCGGACCATGTGGCTGACATGGAAGATGTCATTATCGCTCCCACGGTTCCGTACGGCGTCTGTCCTTATCACCTGAGCTTTGAAGGCAGTATCAATATCGGTTATGAGGGACTGTATATGGTTCTGCACGGAATCATGGATTCGCTCATGCAGCATGGGGTGAGAAGGTTTGCCGTACTGAACGGCCACGGCGGCAATACGCCTTCCATCGACCGCGCGGCACTTGAAGTCTATCATAAGGGCGGCATCTGCGCCAGCATAGACTGGTGGAGCCTGGTAGCAGAGCTGGATGAGAAGTTCCGGGGCGGCCACGGCGACATACTGGAGACGTCTGCTATGATGGCGGTGGACCCGGAGGCGGTGCACCTGGAGCTTGGGCAGCCGATGAATCCGCAGCATCCTTCCGAAAATGTAGAGGCAGCCTATATACAGGCAGTCCGCTATAAGGGCGGCACGGTCCGTCTCGTCAGAGATACGAAGGAGATTGCGCCGAGCGGGTGGTTCGGTCCGTTTGACCCGAAGGACTCGACAGCTGAGCTCGGGCAGGAGGCGCTCGATATATCCGTTGCGTTTATCCGGGGATTCCTGGAGGAAATGAAAGGGTTTGCATGTAAGTAGAAGCGTAGGAGCTTTCGTCCCCGGCCGTGTGTCGCGTACACGGCCGGGATATATTGCTGATCTGCCGGTGATACATTTGCTAAAAGCTATTATTTTCTGAAAACTACTTGACAGATGAAATATTCCATGATAATATAAGAAAGTATTTTAAATGAGATTTGGATTCACATATTTTTGTAAGTCATTCTATCTTAATTTGATGATTTACAAAAATATGTGATTTTTAATTTTTACGAGAAATATAATAAAATATCAGGAGGTATCTTTCATGAATAAAGGTACAGTAAAGTGGTTTAACGCACAAAAAGGATTTGGATTTATCACAAACGAGGCAGACGGAGAAGATGTATTTGTACATTTTTCAGGTATTGCATCTGATGGGTTTAAATCTTTAGAGGATGGCCAGTCGGTAACGTTTGATATTACTGCCGGAAGCCGTGGAAATCAGGCAGTTAACGTATACGCTGCATAGATGGATGCGAAAAGATGCCCTGTGGACGATGGTCCACGGGGTCTTTTTTTCGTTGGGCCGGTCAAATTAGTTGATGATTTGGCACAAAACGATTGCCTTAGGCAAGAAAAGGACTTGCTTTTTCCCGGTATGTATGATACAATATCCGAGCGAATGGAAGTAGGTCTTTTTTTTATGCCTAAAAACGGGCAGCCTCGCAAGCTGCCAGGTAACACGTTAATTATGAAACATAAAGCGAGGTGGAAGTTGTGCGTACAAGAATCACATTGGAATGTACAGAATGCAAGCAGCGTAATTACAACATGACGAAGGATAAGAAAACGCATCCGGAACGCATGGAGACTAAGAAGTACTGTAAATTCTGCAAGTCACACACATTGCACAAGGAAACAAAATAGCCGCCGCAAAGGAGTGGATGTCATGGCTGAACAAAAAACTCAGAAGAAGAGCTGGTTCAAAGGACTTAAGGCAGAATTCAGGAAGATCATTTGGCCAGATAAGATGACACTTGCAAAACAGACAGCGGCAGTCGTTTCTGTGTCTGTTGTACTGGGAATCATTATTGCAGTTATTGATTTTCTCGTACAGAACGGAGTGGATTTATTAGTAAGATAGCACTGATAAACTGCAGGCAAGAAAGGTGATTTTATGTCAGAGGCAAAATGGTACGTTGTTCATACTTATTCAGGGTATGAGAACAAAGTAAAGGCCAACATTGATAAGACAATTGAAAACCGGCACCTGGAAGAACAGATATTAGAAGTCCGTGTCCCCATGCAGGACGTAGTGGAACTGAAAAACGGCGTTCAGAAGGCGACACAGAAAAAGATGTTTCCGGGTTATGTGCTCATCCATATGATTATGAATGACGACACATGGTACGTTGTCCGCAACACAAGAGGCGTGACAGGATTTGTTGGGCCGGGCTCCAAGCCGGTTCCGCTGACAGACGCAGAGATGGCGCCGCTTGGAATCAAGCAGGAGAACATTGTCGTTGACTTTGAAGTGGGCGATACCGTACGGGTAATAGCCGGAGCATGGGCAGATACGGTTGGAGTAATCCAGGCGCTGAACATACCGAAGCAGAGCCTGACAATCAATGTTGAGCTATTCGGCCGCGAAACGCCGGTAGAAATCAGTTTCGCAGAAGTAAAGAAAATGTAGTAGGAAGTGGGAGGGGCGTGTGACGTTCCCGCCAACACCACAAGGAGGTAATTGAAATGGCAAAAAAAGTAGAAGGTTATATTAAGTTACAAATACCTGCCGGCAAAGCTACACCGGCACCACCGGTTGGACCAGCTCTTGGCCAGCACGGTGTAAACATCGTTGAATTTACTAAGCAGTTCAACGCTAAGACTGCGGATCAGGGAGATATGATTATCCCTGTCGTAATTACAGTTTACAATGACAGAAGTTTCAGCTTCATCACAAAGACACCTCCGGCAGCAGTTCTTATCAAGAAAGCCTGCAATATAAAGTCAGGTTCTGGCGTGCCGAATAAGACGAAAGTTGCTACGATTACAAAGGCTCAGCTTCAGGAAATCGCTGAACTGAAGATGCCGGATCTGAATGCTGCAACCGTAGAAGCTGCTATGAGCATGATAGCAGGTACGTGCCGCAGCATGGGTGTTAAAGTAGAAGAATAAGATTAGCCGTATTGTCAATTGTAAATGTTAAATATGTGGGAGGGTTATCCCGACATTACCACGAGGAGGTTTTTTAGAATGAAAAGAGGAAAGAAATATATTGAAGCTGCCAAAGTTATCGACAGAGGAACTCTCTACGATAAAGAAGAGGCGGTTTCACTAGTAAAGAAAACTGCAGTAGCTAAATTCGATGAGACTATCGAGGCTCATATCAGAACCGGATGTGACGGACGTCACGCTGACCAGCAGATTCGTGGAGCAGTCGTACTGCCTCACGGAACAGGCAAGAAGACGAGAATCCTCGTATTTGCCAAAGATGCCAAAGCAGAAGAGGCGAAGGCGGCAGGGGCGGATTACGTAGGAGCGGAAGAGCTCATTCCAAAGATTCAGAATGAGAACTGGTTTGAATTCGACGTAGTAGTCGCTACGCCAGACATGATGGGTGTTGTTGGGCGTCTTGGACGTGTACTCGGACCAAAAGGCCTGATGCCGAACCCGAAGGCTGGAACTGTAACGATGGATGTTGCCAAAGCCGTTCAGGAAATCAAAGCCGGTAAGATTGAATACAGACTCGATAAGACAAACATTATCCATGTGCCAGTAGGTAAAGCATCCTTTACCGAAGAACAACTTGCGGACAACTTCCAGACGCTTATTGATGCAATCAACAAAGCTAAGCCGGCAGCAGTAAAAGGTCAGTTCTTAAAGAGCGTGACGCTTACTTCTACGATGGGACCTGGTGTAAAGATTAACACCGCCAAGCTCGTTTAATTGTATCGTATAATATGAGCCTCCCCGCCATCAAGGCGAGGGGGCTTTTTTGCTTGAGCCGCTGCAGTTCAACAGAATAGAGACTTTGAAAACATGTTCGTCATATTCGAATTGAGGTACCCCGTTATATTTTGATACGATATCGAGAATGGAAGAGATGCCGATTCCCTTTCTGTTTCGGGCTTTTGTAGATAAAAAGGCATTATCTTTTCTGCAGACCATGCCGTTGTAGCTGTTTTCCACAATGATTACGAGCGCACACCCGTGGACTGCATGAAGCCTGAGGCGGATATGCCTGTATTCCTGCGTCTGCCGCTGGCATGCTTCAACTGCATTTTCCAGCAGATTGCCAAGGATAATACATGTGTCAGTATCAGAGAATGGAAGATTTTCATTCAACTGTACGGAGTGTGAAAAAGATATGCCGTTGTCTCTGGACAGCGCTGCATAGTAGGACACGATAGTATTGATGACGACATTATCGCAATAAGATATTGGGCGGAGAGAATCCAGGCTGTATATATATCTATTTAGGAACGCTTCCATGCCGTCATAATCGTTTTCGTCCAGGCAGGCCTTCAGCGCGATGAAGGTGTGGCGGAAGTCGTGACGTATGCGCATGGTTTCCTCGACACGCTGCTGAATCATCTCCGACTGCTTCTGCCGCGCGGCAGCCTGGGCCTCGGATATGTGGAGCTCTTCCTGGAGCTTCGCGTTCCTGGTAGCCTCCACAACCATCTTCAATGCAATCGTATACGTAAAAAAGGTCAAGAGTATCCACAGTATCGGTATAAAGTATATATCATTGACTCCCGTGACCGGCAGCTTTTGGGAGATGATCGGGAATATAGCCAGATAATAAAACAGCCTGTTGCACATAGGTATTCCCCACGATATGCGCCAGAATGCCAGATGCTCCGTCGTGTCCAGAGCCGTACGCAGCAGCCGCTTGAAGAACATCAGTATGAACGGGAATGTCAGCAGCACTACGGCCAGCGTGGACAAGGTTTTAAGCATAGATGCGCTTTCCGGGAGCCTGCCCGTCACAAAATAATGTATCTGGGAGGAGCATACATATATGCTGTCTGTATAGCACATGGCTATGGCGACGGTAAAGAGGCTCTGCGCAAAACTGTATCCCGATGCTGCGCAAAATAGAACCACTCCTGACAGCATGGCTGCGAAGGAAAGAGAAATCATCGTCCATGTGGTGAGCGGTTTTGTATAATATATGTAAGTGGAGCCCAGGTCTATAAACATGAAAGCCGTTATGGAAACGGCGGCTGTTGCATGGTTTGGTGCCCTGAGATGATCGGAAAAGGTCAAGTATAGCACCAGGATGCAGGGGGTGATGAACAGCAATGCATTGCTAATATTATCCGGTGTCATCGACTTTCTCCTTCGGTTACGTACTCGAACAGATAGTTGGCGTATACCTGTCGTATTTCGTTCTTGCGCGCCCTTGAGATGGGGATGCGCTCTTCGGTCGTCAATATAAAATCCTTGCTGTCCATTGACTTGATATAATCCATATTGACCATGCAGTTGCGGTAGCACCAGAGGAACTGAGGATACTTGTCCAGCATCGGGGCAAAATCTGGGAATGACATGTAGGACCGGATGACATTTCGGACCGTGTGGACCTGGATGTAATGGTTGTAGTAGTCTGCATAGATGATATCGGCGATTAGGATACGTGTATAATGGCGTCCTTCTTTCAGCTCGATATAGTGGGAAAATCGTTTTAACGCATTCTGACATCTGGAGAGCGACTCTTCCAGCTGCTCATAGGTAAAAGGCTTGAGCAGATAATCAAGCGCGTGGAGGCGAAAAGCTTTGACTGCATGTTCCTGGCTTGATGTCGTAAAAATGAGCAGACATCTGTCGTCTATCTGCCGGATCTTCTCGGCGATATGGATGCCACTCGTCTCGTCCATGAATATATCTAAGAAAACAAGGTCATATGTCCCGGCAGAAAAGTTGTTTATAAAGCCGGTTCCGTTATCGTATGTATTTATCTGCATATGGACTTTCTGTTCAAAACAGTATCGTTCGATATTCTGTTGCAAATATGTTCTGTCGACAAGAGAATCGTCCACAATAGCAACATTCATTCTGCCTTCCTCCCAAAGTAAAAAATTCTGGTTATATAATAACATACTATGAGAATTGAGGTCTCGTAATAAACGGTAAAAATAGCACTATTATGGTAAAATGGTGGCGGTAAAAGCAGGCTGTAAAAATAAGGTGTTGACAACATTTGGCCGTGATGATATAATAGCAAAGCGATGACTGCCGAAGACAGCAGGTGCTTTGAAACAGCGTAAGTGGTGATACACGCCTGCCGAGGATGATATGAGATTCGATTTCTATGAATTTGTACAACCTCTGCGTCTTATGGTCCAGGGGTTTTTATTATGTATAGAAAACGTTGTTCTTTTGGCAGCAGACTAAACTATAAGGAGGTGCACCATTTTCATGGCAAAAGTTGAGTTAAAACAACCAATCGTAGATACCATTGCAGGTGAAGTCAAGGATGCAGCATCAGTTGTACTTGTCGATTACCGCGGACTTACAGTTGCGCAGGATACGGAATTGCGTAAGCAGCTTAGGGATGCCGGTATCATCTATAAGGTATACAAGAACACTATGATGAAAAGAGCTTTTGAGGGAACCGAGTATGCGGCTTTAGAAGAACATCTTGCAGGGCCTAGCGCTATTGCAATCTCTAAAGAGGATGCAACTGCCCCGGCGAGAATCCTGTGCAAGTTTGCAAAGGACGCAAAAGCGCTTGAATTAAAAGCTGGCGTGATTGAAGGCGCGGTTTATGACACGGAAGGTCTTACGGAGTTGTCCAAGATTCCTTCAAGAGAAGAACTGCTTTCCAAACTGCTTGGAAGCTTACAGTCACCAATTACAAACTTTGCCCGTGTTATTAAGCAGATTGCGGAACAGGGCGGAGAGACAGCAGAAGAGGCTCCGGTAGCAGAAGAAGCCCCGGCGGCAGAAGCTCCGGCTGCAGAGACTGCGGAAGCGACAGAGGAATAATTGAAATAAAAATCATAAAATTGGAGGAAAATAAAATGGCTAAAATAACAGCAGCTGAGATGATTGAAGCAATCAAAGAATTATCAGTATTAGAATTAAACGATCTGGTTAAAGCATGTGAAGAAGAATTCGGTGTATCCGCGGCAGCAGGTGTTGTAGTTGCAGCAGCAGGCGGAGAAGCAGCGGCAGCAGAAGAAAAAGACGAATTTGACGTAGAATTAGTTTCTGCAGGTTCTTCTAAAGTTAAGGTAATCAAGGTAGTACGTGAGATTACAGGACTTGGATTAAAAGAAGCAAAAGAATTAGTTGACGGAGCTCCGAAAGTAGTAAAAGAAGGCGCTTCTAAGGCTGAGGCTGAAGAAATCAAAGCAAAACTGGAAGGCGAAGGAGCAGAAGTCAACCTTAAATAATCAAGGTTCTATCTGCGGAAGCTTACTGAAGAAGGGGAATCCAACTCGTTGGAATTTCCCTTCTTTTTTTAAAATGGATGTGTTATAGTATTTCTAGATCCCTTTGGAACAGGGGGAAAAGAATGGAAGGTCGTAAGGGATGAAAGTAAGTGTCAGAAAAATAAGCGAAATTACCGGTTTTTCTCCTGCGACAGTTTCCAATGCATTGAATCATAAAAAAGGCGTGAATAAAGAGACGGCTGATAGAATTCTTAAGACGGCAGAGGAACTGGGGTACAGACTGGACGAAAAGATCAGTAAGATAAGGTTTGTGATTTTTCGGAGGAATGGATTGATCATAGATGACAGTCCGTTCCATCCTGCTGTAATAGAGGGGGTGGAAAGACAGGCGAAGTCTATGGGGTATGAGACTGTCTTCAACCATGTGGATATCAATGACATGGAGTATGGAACACAGCTTCAGGAGATACTTTCTGATACGGAAAGTGCGATAGTGCTGCTCGGCACGGAGATGCTGGAAGAGGATTTTGAACCGTATACGCATGCAAAGAATAAGATTATACTTCTGGACGGCTGGAGCGACCGGTACTTTTTTGACAGTGTACTGATAAGCAATACGGATTCGGCAGCCAGAGCGGTCGAATATCTGATTGGCAAAGGGCATCGTGATATCGGTTATCTGCGTGGGGATTTCCGTATACAGGCATTCTGCTACCGTGAAATTGGCTACAGAAGAATTATGGACAGGCATCATCTTCCGGTCCAGCCTGAATTTGTCGCGACTGTAGGCACGAGGATTGAAACTGCATATGAAGGCATGCGGACATATCTGGAGGAGACGCCTATCCTGCCTACGGCATTTTTTGCGGATAACGATACTATCGCGATTGGAGCGATGCAGGCTCTGAAAGAACGCGGCTATGACATACCAGGAGATGTGTCTATCATAGGATTTGACAACATCTCATTCGGCGCCATCTCTGATCCGCCCCTTACGACGATCAACGTGTATAAGCACGAGATGGGTGAGATGGCGGTGAGGGAGCTTATGCGTGCGGTCGAGGATGGAAAGAAGATTAAGACGAAGATACAAGTGTGCACCGACTTTGTGGAGCGTGCGAGCGTGAGAAAAATATAGCAGGCGTCAGGCGGCAGAAACGTATCGCCTGACTGCGGCATGGGATACAGCCGGTCTGCCGGCCCTTGTTTTTACTAATGATGTAAATGAGGACGGCAGGCCGGCTGTTTTTCTGTGACGGAGGATGAGGCCGTACCGCAGGATGGATGCTGTTTACAATATTCTACAAATAGCGACAGAGTTTATATAAACGTTAATATAAATATTTACATAAACATTTATCAAAACAACATCATAAATGTGAACAAAATGTAAATGTGGATTAAATGAACTGTAAATAATAGACAAAATTGAGGTATAATATCTATTATAATTAAACAAAACGTAAATGAAACGAGGATTTTTTGATAAAAAGTATTGAATAATTTATATAAACGTTTATAATACAGGTATAAACAGTTAAGGGGCGGTGAAAAAGTGAAAGTCAGTATAAGAAAGATAAGCCAGATTACAGGTTTTTCTCCTGCAACTGTCTCAAACGCTTTGAATCGCAAGAAAGGAGTCAATGCTGCTACTTCTGAAAAGATATTCAAAGCTGCAGAGACGCTTGGGTATCAACAGGAAAAGACAATTACGAAGATAAAGTTCGTTACCTACAGAAAAAACGGACTTATCATAGATGACAGCCAGATATTTCCGGCCATGATAGAAGGTGTTGAGCGTCAGGCCAAGGATCTCGGTTATGAGACGACATTCAGCCATCTGAATTATGAAGATGAGTCTTTTGAACTCAGGCTGAGGGAGTTTCTTGAAGATACAAACTGCCTGGCAATACTGCTGGGAACAGAGATGATGGAAGAAGACTATGTACCTTTTTATGACTATAAAGGCTATCTGATAGTGCTGGACGGCTGGAGCGATGAAATGCTATTTGACGGTGTACTGATTAACAATACGGATGCAGTCTGTAATGCGATGGAATATCTGGTTGACAAAGGACATGTGGAAATCGGCTATCTGAGAGGGGATTACCGTATTAAGGCATTCCGGTACCGAGAATATGGCTACCACAGGGTGGTAGGCAAATACGGGCTCAAGGAGGAGCCTGAATTCCAGATAACCTTAGGGACGAAGCTGGAGTCGGCATATCAGGATATGAAGAGACATCTGGAAAGCACCGGCAGGCTTCCGACCGCATTTATTGCTGATAACGACGTAATAGCCATCGGAGCTATGAGAGCTATGAAAGAGAAGGGAATCCGGATTCCGGAAGACATATCCATCGTCGGATTTGATGATATCGGTTTCGGGACCGTTTCCACCCCGGGGCTTACGACAATCCGGGTGTTTAAGCAGGAGATGGGAGAGGTGGCAGTGAGAAGGGCGCTGGACCATATCAAATATTCTGGAAAAAATGTAAAGATGAAGATTCAGGTCTGCACACAGTTTATAGAAAGAGACAGTGTCAGACGAATTGATAGATAGACAATACAATAAAGTATAGCATCGGATTGAAGTATGTGTACCCTCGTCAAGCGATGCTGGGAATGGAGGAAGAAAAATGGCAACTATCAAATTGGGATTTGCGCCGACGAGAAGAAGCATCTTCAGTGCGCCGGATGCAATCAAGTACAGAGGACTGACGGCAGACAGGCTGAGAGAGCTGGGAATCGATTTTGTAGATATCGATGACATCAATGAGGAAGGTCTCCTGTATGACGACAATGACGTGAAGAAGATAGCGGCAAAGTTTAAGAAGGAAGGCGTTGACGGAATCATGTTCCCTCACTGCAACTTCGGTACGGAATATGTCTGTGCGAGGCTTGCGAAAGAGATGGATGTACCGGTGATGCTCTGGGGTCCGCTTGACGAGCGCCCGGATGAGAACGGTGTGAGGCTGAGAGATACACAGTGCGGACTGTTTGCTACGGGCAAAGTGCTGAGGAGATTCCAGATTCCATTTACATACGTGACGAACTGCAGACTGAAGGACCCTGTATTTGAGAGGGGATTGAGAGACTTTATCGCGGTGTGCAATGTAGTAAAGACTTTCCGCAACATAAGGATTCTCCAGATATCCACGAGGCCGTTCGACTTCTGGACGACGATGTGCAATGAAGGAGAGCTTCTGGAAAAATTTAATGTGCAGCTCGCTCCTGTTCCGATGACGGAACTTACGGAGGAAGTGAAAGCGGTGAAAGCAGAAGGCGGAAAACTGGCGGACATGATTTCGTATATCAGGGAGAACATGGAGGTCAAGATAAAAGAGAACGAAGTGGAGAACGTGGCTGCTCTTGCGGTTGCTATGGAACAGCTTGTAGATAAGTACGGCTGCGGCGCCGCTGCCATCCAGTGCTGGAATGCGCTTCAGACGGAATTAGGGGTTATGCCGTGTGCAGCCAACGCGATTTTGAATGACAAAGGGATACCGGTCGTGTGTGAAACGGACATCCACGGTGCCATCACGGCTCTTATAGTTGAGGCGGCAGGCATGGGAGAGACGAGAGGGTTTTTTGCAGACTGGACCATCCGCCACCCTGATATTGAAAACGGGGAACTTCTGCAGCACTGCGGTCCATGGCCCATCTCGGTGGCAAAGGAAAAGCCGCAGCTTACATATCCGCTTGCATTTGACCATCCGGGAAGCCTTACGGCAGAAGCGAAACATGGCGACGTGACACTATGCCGGTTTGACGGGGATAACGGAGAATACTCGCTGCTTCTTGGGAATGCAAAGGGCGTGGACGGACCGAAAGGAATGGGGACGTACCTCTGGGTGGAAGTAGACAACATCAAGCGTCTGGAAGCAAAGATTGTGGAAGGGCCTTACATCCATCACTGCGTAGGTATCCACAAGGACGTAGTCCCGGTATTATATGAAGCATGTAAATATATTGGCGTAAAACCTGATCTGTATGACCCGATTGAAGAAGACGTCAAAGCATATTTAAGAGGAGAATGATTATGAGCAATCTGAAAGCATTAGCCTACGGGCTGAGAGAAACCGTAATCGACATGATCGTCGAGGGGAAGGCGGGGCACATCGGCGGCGACATGAGCGTGATGGAGATCCTGACGGAGCTGTACTTCTGCCAGATGAACGTAAGCCCGGAGAACCAGGACGACCCGGACCGCGACAGGTTCGTCATGAGCAAGGGGCACTCCGTGGAAGCCTACTACGCGGTGCTGGCGGAGAAGGGGTTCTTCGACAAGGCGGAGCTCGTCTCCACCTTCAGCAAGTTCGGCTCCAGGTTCATCGGCCACCCGAACAACAAGCTGCCGGGCGTGGAGATGAACTCCGGGTCCCTCGGGCACGGCCTTCCGGTCTGCGTCGGCATGGCGCTGGCGGGGAAGATGGACGGCCGGGACTATCGGGTGTACACGGTGATGGGCGACGGCGAGCTGGCGGAGGGCTCCGTATGGGAAGGGGCCATGGCGGCCAGCCAGTACAGGCTCGACAACCTGTGCGCGGTGGTGGACCGGAACCGCCTGCAGATCTCCGGCAGCACGGAGGACGTGATGGGGCACGACGACCTGCATGAGAGGTTCGGCTCCTTCGGCTGGCACGTGATCGACGTGGCGGACGGCAACGACATGGATGAGCTGCATGCGGCGTTCGGGGAGGCGAAGACGGTGAAGGGGCAGCCCACCGTGCTGATTGCCAACACGGTGAAGGGGAAGGGGTCTTCCGTGATGGAGGACAAGGCGAACTGGCACCATAAGGTACCGAACGGAGAGGAGCTTGCGCAGATAAGGAAGGACCTGGGGGAAAAGAAGGCAGAGCTGGAAAAGGAGGGAGCGCTTCATGGCTAAGATAGCGAACAAGCAGGTGATATGTGAAGTATTGATGGAGGCGGCAAGGACGGACAGGGACGTGGTGGCGCTGTGCAGCGACTCCCGGGGGAGCGCGTCGTTCACGCCGTTCGCAGACGGGCTGCCGGAGCAGTTCGTGGAGACGGGGATCGCGGAGCAGAACCTGGTGAGCATCTCGGCGGGGCTGGCGAAGTGCGGGAAGAAGCCGTACGCGGCATCGCCGGCGTGCTTCCTGTCGACGAGGAGCTATGAGCAGTGCAAGATAGACGTGGCGTATTCGGACACGAACGTGAAGCTGATCGGGATCAGCGGAGGGGTGAGCTACGGAGCGCTGGGGATGAGCCACCACTCGGCGCAGGACATCGCGGCGATGTCGGCGGTGCCGAACATGCGGGTGTACCTGCCGAGCGACCGGCTGCAGACGGAGCTTCTTACGAAGGCGCTGCTGGAGGATGAGAAGCCGGCGTACATCCGGGTAGGCCGGAACGCGGTGGAGGACGTATACGAGGAAGGGAAGGTGCCCTTCGAGATGAATAA
>NZ_KQ236744.1:392665-399865 GCF_001185345.1 Dorea sp. D27
AAGGGAAGGTGCCCTTCGAGATGAATAAGGCGACCTTCGTGACGGAAGGGAGCGACGTGGCGGTGATCGCCTGCGGGGAGATGGTGAAGCCTGCGGCGGACGCGGCGGAGCAGCTGCGTGAAGAGGGGATCGGAGTGACGGTGGTAGACATGTACTGCGTGAAGCCGCTGGACCGTGCAGCCATCATCAGGGCGGCGACGGGAGCGAAAGCGGTGGTGACGGTAGAGGAGCACGCCCCGTACGGAGGCCTGGGATCGATGGTGAGCCAGGTGGTCGGGAGCGAATGCCCGAAACGGGTGGTGAACCTGTCGCTGCCGGATGCGCCGGTGATCACGGGGACCTCGAAGGAAGTGTTCCGGCATTACGGGCTGGACGCAGAAGGAATTGTAAAGACAATAAAGGGAGTTTTGTAGGAATTTGCATAGGGGTCAGACCCCTGTGGCTACAGGGGTCTGACCCCTTTCAAAATTTCTAAAGTTTTCAGATATTAGCAGGAATTTCCTGTTGATATAGATAATTTAATACTTATAAAGCATAAGGAGGAGCGAAAATGAAAGGTTTCAAAAAGGTATTGGCTATGCTGCTTACAGTAGCTATGGTCGGAGCTATGGTTATGGGATGTAGCTCTAAATCTGACGATTCTTCTAAGAAGGAAGAAAAAAAGGAAGACAAGAAGACTGAGGACACGAAGGAAGAGGAAGCTTTACCAGGCGGAGGCTCTAACATCATTTATATTATCACACCATCCGTATCCAACCCGGCATTCAAGGCAGAGGCGGACACAGCGACCGCTAAGGCAAAGGAACTTGGATACGAAGTAAAAGCCGTATCTCACGACGACGACCCGACAAAACAGACAGAGTTATTTGACAGTGCTATCGCTGACAAAGCGGATGCTATCATCTGTGACAATGCAGGCGCGGACGCAACAGTAGAAGCTGTAAAGAAAGCAAGAGAAGCTGGAATCCCGACATTCTTAATCGACCGTGAAATCAATGAAGAAGGCGTTGCCATCTCTCAGATAGTTGCCAACAACTATCAAGGTGCAAAAGCCATCGCAGAGAAGTTCGTTGAAGCTATGGGTGAAAAAGGAAAATATGTAGAGCTGTTAGGTAAAGAATCTGACACGAACGCGGGCGTACGTTCTTCCGCTTTCCATGAAGTAATCGACCAGTATCCGGACATGGAGATGGTGGCTCAGCAGACAGCTAACTGGGAAAAGACAGAGGCTTATGACAAGATGGAAGCTATGCTTCAGGCTAACCCGGACATCGAAGGAGTCGTATGTGGCAACGATACGATGTTAGAGGGTGTATGTGCAGCGCTTCAGGCGGCCGGCAAGACACTTCCTGTAATCGGCGTAGATGGATCTGATGAAGCGGCAGCCCTGATCAAATCAGGAGACGCTACGGGAACAGCCCTTCAGCAGTTCGCGGTTATCGCTGAGATGGCAGTAGAGCAGGCTGACAAGTACCTCAAAGAAGGTTCTACAGGATTAGACGAGAAACAGTTAGTAGACTGTATCGCCATCACATCTGACAATGTAGACAAATTATCAGGATTTGTCTTCACAGAATAGTGATTGGCAGAATAAAGCATCACACATATACGGGGAGGCACTTTATGTGCTTCCCCGTATATGAAACCGACTCTTTTATGTGGAAGAAGTATTAAATGATTACGGAACATATCCTAATTGGATTACAATAGTTCGATATGAATAGATATTCGGCAGGAATATTTGTGAATAAACGATTGAAGGAGGCCGCTATGAAAAAGCGCATGATAGCTCTCGCACTTACGCTCACACTTGCAGCATCCACGTTGCTTACGGGTTGTGGAATTGTGAAAGTCGTTAAGATTGGAGAAGAAGGAAAATATACAGGAGATGTAGAATTTAATGCAGGAGATGACGTAGAAGCCATCTGGGAAGAATCGGCACTTCCGGAGATGAATGAAAACGCTGTCGACCTCAAAGAACTCCTTGAAGGATCAAATGGAGACCTGACAACAATGGCTGACGAGTACGGGAAATATTCCATGGGAGATTCCGGAGAACTGAGCTATGTAGTAAAAGGAACGGGAACCGTAGGAGAAGTGAACACACAGTCGCAGGCGGGCTACATGACAGTGAAGCTGGATGGCTATAATGGCACGGAACCGGTCAAGATTCAAATCGGGCCTGTATACAAAGGCTCTGCAATCCGTGATTCATTAAGCTTTATCAAGTTTGGGGATTACAAAAACCAGGAACAGTGGGCGGCAGTGTCACAGAGTATCAATGAAGTCGTTGCAAAAGATGTTGTGGAACCGGCCAAACCAGATTCTCTGCAGGGCAAGACAATCTCATTTGTAGGAGCATTTACGGTATCTACCGGCAGTTCGGATGTACTGATCACTCCGGTAGTACTGGAAGCAAAATAACCTACTTTAGATTAAGAAGGAGATATGAACTATGGGTGAGACATATAAGTGCAGGGAGGATGTATTTCTCCATGCGGAAAAGATAAGCAAGATTTACCCCGGTACAAAAGCACTCGATGAGGTGTCATTTGACCTTTTGAAGGGAAAGGTAAATGTGCTTATCGGCGAGAACGGTGCCGGCAAATCGACTCTTATGAAGATGATTGCCGGGATTGAGCAGCCGAATGAAGGCAAAATGTACATTGGAGATAAAGAAGTATTTTTTAAAAATACGACAGAGGCGAGAAAGCATGGAATCGGTATCATACACCAGGAACTGAGCCTGTTCCCCAATCTGAACGTATACCAGAACATCTACATGAACAAGGAAAAGACGAAAGGAAAGGTCGCGCTGGACAATAAGCAGCATATGGAAGGGGCAAAAAAGGTGCTGGAGAGACTGGAGCACCCCCTTGACCTGCACGCGAAGGTAGGCGAACTGCGCGTAGGGCAGCAGCAGATGATAGAGATTGCCAGAAATCTCGTGGAAGACGATTTGAAAGTGCTGATCATGGATGAACCTACCTCTTCTCTGTCTCAACAGGAGGTTAAGGTCCTGTTCAAAATCATGAGAGAGCTGACGGCGGCCGGAATATCTATCGTATACATATCACACAGGCTGGAAGAGATAATGGAAATCGGCGACCACGTCACGATTCTGAGAGACGGCAGATATGTGGCCGATGCGGATGTCGAAGAGATTGATGTCCCGTGGATCGTCCATCAGATGACGGGCGGAGCCAAATCTTATCCAAAAAGAGACCGTGAAGTAGACTGGAGCAAAGTAGAAAATGTCCTGGAAGTAAAAGACCTATGTCTTCCGAAAGCCGGTGGCGGGTATCTTGTGGATCACCTGGATTTTGAACTGAAAAAGGGAGAGGTGCTCGGAATCTATGGGCTGATGGGAGCCGGACGAAGTGAAGTGTTCGAGTGTCTTATGGGACTGCACCCGGAACATACAGGCAAGGTATCTATGAATGGAAAGGAACTGCATATCAAATCCATTTCCCAGCAGATAGACAACGGCTTTGCCCTGATTCCTGAAGACAGGCAGGCGCAAGGACTCGTGCAGACGCTGGATATTGAGAAGAACTGTGCTCTGTCCGCGCTGAAAAGATATAAAAAAGGACCGTTTCTGGACAGCAAAAAGGAAGCGGAAAAAGTAGAACAAGAGATTAAAGACATCCAGATAAAAGTGGCAGACAAGAAACTGCCGATTCTTTCCTTATCAGGTGGCAACCAGCAGAAAGTAGTTATCGGCAAAGGCATACTGACAGAACCGAAGATTCTGCTCATGGACGAACCAAGCCGCGGTATCGATATCGGAGCAAAGACGGAAGTGTTCGATATCATCAACAAGTATGCGGAAGAAGGCTTATCTATCATAGTCATTTCTTCAGAGCTGCAGGAAATCGTATCTATCGCAGACCGTGTAATCGTACTGTCTAATGGTATCAAGACAGGCGAATTCTTCGGGGATGAGATTCAGCAGGATACATTGGTACTGGCTTCTTACAAGGGCCATCATATAGAGGAAAAGGAGAGTTAAATTATGGCAGCGAAACAAAATTCAGGAAATAATAAATTAATGATGACCCTTTTAAAGGGCCGTACATTCATCGTGTTAATTATTCTGCTTATATTCTTCAGTATCACAGCAGATAACTTCTTAAGTGCAGGCGCGCTTTTGACAGTGGCAAAGCACGTGGCACTTTACGGAATTCTCGCAATCGGCATGACATACGTCATCATCACCGGAGGCATCGACCTTTCCGTTGGTTCCGTTGCAGGTCTCGCGGGCATGATAGCGGGCGGTCTGATTCAGGAAGGGCTTACGCTTAAGATGTTCGGCGTGACTTTATATTTCAGCGTTCCGATGATTGTACTCATCACAGTACTTCTGGGAGCTCTGATGGGAATGATCAACGGACTCGTCATCACGAAGTGCAATGTGGCGCCTTTCATCGCTACGCTCGGTACAATGTATATCTGGCGTGGATTTGCCAATATCCGTTCAAACGGAGCTACATTTTCAGAGATATCAGGAAGCGAAGGGCTTGGCAATACCGGATTTGAAGTATTTGGACGTAACCTTGGCGGGACATCCATTCCGTGCGGTGTCCTCATCCTTGCCATCATCGCCGTAATTGCCGGGCTCATATTGAAGAAGACACCATTCGGCTGGCATGTACTGTCTATCGGCGGCAACGAAAAGGCTTCCAAGCTTTCCGGTATCAAAGTAGACAGAGTAAAGATCTGGGTGTACGCATTTTCAGGCTTCTGCTCCGCGGTCGTAGGTATCATCGCCACATCACAGCTCGTATCCGCCACACCAAAGACTGGTGAATCTTGGGAGATGAACGCAATTGCGGCATCCGTACTTGGCGGGACATCTATGGCCGGAGGTGTCGGAACGATAGGCGGAACCATCGTAGGTGCATTCGTAATCGGCGTCATCAACGACGGTATGACAATGTGCGGAGTGACAGAGTTCTGGCAGAAGATAATCAGAGGCCTCGTAATCATCATCGCCGTAATCATCGACCAGGTACAGAGAAACCTCCAGGCGAAGATGGCACTTCAGGCGCGTAACGAAAATAAATAGACAATTTAAAGAATTTTCATAGGGGTCAGACCCCTGTGGATACAGGGGTCTGACCCCTATCGAAATTGAGGTGAATTGTATGAAAAAAAGGGGCATTATCAATGTGCAGCTTGCCGGGCTGATTGCGGGACTTGGGCACAAGGACACGTTTATGATTGCGGACGGCGGCATGCCGATTCCGCAGGGGGTGGAGATAGTAGATCTGGCCTTGTGTGGCGGAGTTCCGACTTTCCGGCAGGTGATGGATGCAATCCTTGATGAGACGGAAGTGGAATATTATACGCTGGCCGAGGAGATTGTGGAAAAGAACCCGGAATTGCTCGCCTATATGAAAGGGAAGCTTTCTGATGTGGACTCCGAGATGGTCAGCCATGTGGAGCTGAAGAAAATGTCAGGAGGCATCAAATTTGCTGTCCGGACAGGGGAGTTCACACCTTATCCGAACATCATACTCCGCGCCGGGGTAGCTTTTCCGGCATAACAGTACATATAATGACAAAAAAAGAGAGGGACTATAATTATGAAGGTATTGAATTTTGGATCTTTAAATCTGGACTATGTATATTCCGTCGACCATATGGTGACGCCGGGGGAAACCCTGGCGTCTTATGGCATGAATGTCTTCTGCGGCGGGAAGGGGCTGAACCAGTCCATCGCATTGGCGAAGGCCGGGGTGGAAGTATATCATGCGGGCATGGTTGGCGAGGAGGGGGACATCCTTCTGAAGACATGCCGTGAAGGCGGCGTGAAAGCGGATTATGTCAGGAAGATTGACGGCAAGTCCGGACATACGATTATACAGGTGGATAAGAACGGACAGAACTGCATCCTGCTCTACGGCGGCGCAAATCAGAGCATCACAAAAGAATATGTGGACGAAGTTCTTGGCCACTTTGCCAAGGGCGACATTCTGCTCCTGCAGAATGAGGTCAATATGCTCGACTATATTATCGATTCTGCCTATGAGAAAGGGATGATGGTTATACTGAACCCGTCTCCTTATAACAGCGCCCTGGATGCATGTGACTTCAACAAGATATCCATGTTTCTGCTAAATGAAATTGAAGGGGCACAGGTGACAGGGGAAGAAGAGACGGACGCTATCCTTGCAAAATTAAAAGAAATATATCCAAATGCAAAAGTAGTGCTTACGCTTGGCGGGGACGGATCTGTATATCAATACAAAGAGGAACAGTACCGGCAGGGAATCTTTAAAGTGAAGGCAGTGGATACGACTGCGGCAGGCGATACGTTCACCGGCTACTTCATCTCCTCTATCATAGAGGGGATGCCTGTGACGGACGGCCTGGAACTGGCTGCCAGAGCATCCGCCATCGCTGTGTCGAGGGAGGGGGCCACGGCGTCTATCCCTCTGAAAAAAAGAAGTGCTGCAAACAGAGCTGTAAAGGAGCAGGAAACATGACAGACAAATATATCATCAGCATAGACCAGAGCACCCAGGGGACGAAGGCCCTCCTCTTTGACGGGAGCGGCCGCCTGATCCGCAGGGCCGACAAGCCCCATGTCCAGATCGTGAATGAGAAGGGATGGGTCTCCCACGATCCGGAGGAGATCTACCGCAATACGATCGAGGCGGCCGTCCGCCTCGTAAACGAGTCCGGCATCGACAAGAGCCGTATCGCCGGCGTCGGCATCAGCAACCAGCGGGAGACGTCCCTTGCGTGGGACCGCGCCACTGGCGCTCCCCTCGGGCACGCCATCGTATGGCAGTGTGCCCGGGCGGCGGACATCTGCGAGCGGGTGGAGGGGCTGGGCGAGGCGGAGCACATCCGCAGGGCTACCGGCATGAACCTCTCCCCCTACTTCCCGGCGTCCAAGATCGCCTGGATACTGGAGCATGTGGAAGGGGCAGGAGAGAAGGCGGCCGCAGGTGAAATCTGCCACGGCACGATAGACAGCTGGCTCATCTATAAGCTGACCGGCGGGAAGTCCTACAAGACCGACTACTCCAACGCCTCCCGGACGCAGCTCTTCAACATCTTCGAGCTCACGTGGGATGCGGACATCTGCCGGCTCTTCGGGATAGACCCGGCGAACCTGGCCGAGGTGTGTGACTCGGATTCCGACTTCGGCGAGACGGACTTCGAAGGGCTGCTCCCCCGCCCGGTGCC
>NZ_KQ236744.1:400059-416459 GCF_001185345.1 Dorea sp. D27
TCTGCGAGCGGGTGGAGGGGCTGGGCGAGGCGGAGCACATCCGCAGGGCTACCGGCATGAACCTCTCCCCCTACTTCCCGGCGTCCAAGATCGCCTGGATACTGGAGCATGTGGAAGGGGCAGGAGAGAAGGCGGCCGCAGGTGAAATCTGCCACGGCACGATAGACAGCTGGCTCATCTATAAGCTGACCGGCGGGAAGTCCTACAAGACCGACTACTCCAACGCCTCCCGGACGCAGCTCTTCAACATCTTCGAGCTCACGTGGGATGCGGACATCTGCCGGCTCTTCGGGATAGACCCGGCGAACCTGGCCGAGGTGTGTGACTCGGATTCCGACTTCGGCGAGACGGACTTCGAAGGGCTGCTCCCCCGCCCGGTGCCGATCCACGGGGTGCTCGGGGACTCCCACGGCTCCCTGTTCGGCCAGGGCTGCTTAAGGCCCGGGATGATAAAGTCCACCTACGGCACGGGCTCCTCAATCATGATGAACATCGGGGAGAGGCCGGTCTTAAGCACCCATGGGGTGGTGACGTCCCTCGCATGGAGCATGGGCGGGAAGGTGAGCTACGTGCTGGAGGGGAACCTGAACTACACGGGGGCGGTAATCACGTGGCTGAAGGACGACCTGAAGCTCATCAGCTCGCCGGGGGAGACGGAAGGGCTGGCCCGGGAGGCGGTGCAGGACGACAGCCTGTACCTCGTCCCCGCGTTTTCGGGCCTCGGGGCGCCGTACTGGGACAGCCGCGCGGCGGCGGCCATCGTAGGGATGACGCGCACGACAGGCCGTGCGGAGGTGGTGAGGGCAGGGGTGGAATGCATCGCCTACCAGATAACGGACATCGTGAAAGCCATGAGCCAGGATGCGGGGGTGAAGGTGGAAGAGCTGCGGGTGGACGGAGGCCCGACGAGGAACCGGTACCTGATGCAGTTCCAGAGCGATATCGCCCAGGCCGCGGTGCAGGTGCCGGATTCGGAAGAGCTGTCGGGCATCGGCCCGGCGTACGCAGCAGGGCTTGCCCTCGGCGTGTGGGATGAAAGCATCTTTGACAGATTGAAACGGGTAAAATATGAGCCGAAGATGAAAGAGGATGTAAGGACAAAGAAATACAGCGGCTGGAAATCCGCGGTGTCCTCTGTGCTGACAAAATAATATCGTGGACAGGACGAATCAGCCCTGCCGTATTCTGATGCAGAGAGAGCTTCGGAATACGGCGGGGCTGTTTTTATAATACAAATATCAGAACCATAGATATAAACAATAAAATGGGAAAAATATACAATAAAATTATAGGTAATTTCTATTGATAATATTAATATGTGAAAACAGATATAGATATCAATTATAACGGTTTACAGAAAATAAGATAAATAAAAAATAATAGCAAAAACTATATGTAATAAACAGAAAAAATAACAGTAAAAACTGCGAAATATGAAAAAAATACATGTAATTTACTGCGTTAAAATAATAATGACGTAAATTGACAGCAAAAAACTCGGATCATATAATGCTCATATTGTATATGCCCTTGTCAACTGAGGGAACAATAACAGTAGATGAAAAACTAGAAGAACTATGCACAAGGAGGAGAATATGAAGAAGAGATTATTGAGTGCGCTGCTGTGCCTGGCCATGGCTGCAATGATACTTGCAGGCTGCGGCAGTAAAGAAAAGTCCGAAGATTCCGCGCCGGACGCGGATACTTCAGATACAAAGACATCAGATGCAAATGAGCTGGTGATGGGAGTATCCTCTTCGGTTACAAACCTGAACAAGCACCTGGAGTCGATGAAAGAGGGCTGGCTCATGCTCGGCGCAGTATATGATGAGCTCTATATGAAGACGGAATCAGAGACGAGGTATTATCTGGCGGATCGTGTGGAAGTGTCTGACGATGGGATGACCGTCACATTAACGTTAAAGGATAATCTGAAATGGCATGACGGGGAAGCGATAACAGCTGATGACATCATCTTCTCCCTTGACGTCAATGCAGACCCGGATAACGGCGCTGGCTATGCCAACGCGGTATATATCGGCGATAAACCGGTGACGTATGAGAAGATGGATGATCTGACCGTACAGATTACCCTGCCGGAGCCTTCGGCATCCTATGTTACGATTCTTGGAAGGCTGCCGCTTCTTCCGGCACATGTATATGATAATGACACGGACATCAAGGCAGACTCCGAGGCAAACCTGAAGGGCATCGGTTCGGGACCGTATAAGGTGAAGGCATTTAAGAACGGAGAATACCTGGAGCTGGAAAGATTCGACGGCTACTATGGGGACAGGCCCTCTATAGATAAGGTCGTATATAAGGTGATTCCTGATACGAGTGCTCAGGAAGTCGCCCTTCAGAAAGGCGAGATTAATTTTATGGAGATATCCAGCCAGACAGCGGCTGATATGTATGAAGGAGACGAGGAGATTACGGTGCATACGTTCCCGGAGGGCCGGGTGAACTATCTTGCATGTAACAAATTCAGCGATACGTTCTCAGATCCGAAAGTAAAAGAAGCCATCTATGCCGCACTGGACAATGAAGAGATTGTTGAAGGTGCATATGGAACAGCCATGGGAACAGCTGCAAATACCATATTCAGCAATGCGACACAGTATTACGATGAGGATATCAAGGGCTATGTACAAGATGTCGATAAGGCAAAGAAGCTCGTGAAAGAAACCGGGCTGGACGATAAGACGCTGAAGCTTGTCTATAACCAGGACAGGGCCTTCATGAAAGAGACGGCACTGATTGTCCAGCAGCAGCTGAAGGATGTGGGAATCCGCCTCGAGGTAGAGGGGATGGAATCCAACGGTTTCTTTGACCGGGTATTCGGGGATGCGTCGGATTATGACCTGTACTTTAACGGATATGGCGCCTTCGGGGATCCTGATGAAGTCATAGCAGGCATGTTTGACGGAACGTGGGGAATCAACCTGGAAGTTAGCGACGGACAGCTGGATCTGTGGAAGCAGGGCAGGGCTGCCACAGATGATGCAGAGAGGACGGAAATATATAAAAAACTGCAGGAGAAAGCGGTAGAAGATATGTCTGTCTACCCGATTGCTTATCCAAACTATGTATTCGCCACGACGAGCAGCCTGCAGGGAGCGGACGAACTACAGACGAACCCGGTGTTTGAAGACTACACGAAGCTGAGCTTTAAGTAAAGACGGATGAAGAGTTATTTGTTAAAACGTATATTGCAGATGGCCGCCGTATTCGTACTCGTATCCATGTTTGCGTTTGCCATAATCTATTTTGCGCCCGGCGACCCTCTATACATGTACACATCACCAGGCAAATCAAGTTTCAAGATGTCCGAAGAACAGCTCGATACGCTGCGGGAGGACCTGGGACTTACCGGTAATGTCGTACACCAGTATGTGAGCTGGGCAGGAAAGACGCTCACAGGCGACTGGGGTATCTCCTTAAATAATTTTCTGCCGGTCCGTCCTCAGATTCTGGAACGTCTGCCCGGGACGATTGGGCTGATGGCCGCTTCGCTCGTGCTTTCGGTCATCCTGGCAGTACCCCTTGGCCTGGCGGCAGGAACACACAAGAATAAATGGATAGATAACATCATAAGCGGGGTCAGCTATGTGGGCATCTCTATCCCCTCCTTCTGGTTTGCGCTGCTGCTGATTATCGTGTTTTCCCTGCGCCTTGGGCTGTTTCCAAGTTCAGGCATGAGGACCATGGGAGCAGACTCTGCCGCAGACGTCATATGGCACGGGGTGCTCCCGGCCACGGTGCTTGCAGTGAACAACACGGCTGTATTTGTACGGTATATGAGGTCTAACACAATCAACCAGCTGGAAGAAGAATATGTGTTGACCGCAGCATCGAAAGGGGCCTCAAAACGACAGATATTAAAGAGCCATGTTTTAAAGAACTGTCTCCTGCCCATCATCACGATTGTGGGCATGAATTTTGGCACGCTGATTACGGGCTCTTTTATCGTGGAATCTGTATTCGGATGGCCTGGTCTCGGGACACTTTGCATGACTGCAATCAACAACAGGGATTACCCGATGATTATGGGAATTATCATGCTCTCATGTACGATACTGCTCATTGGAAATTTTCTGGCAGATATGCTGTACGGATTCGCAGACCCCAGAATCAAGCAGGGAAAAGAGGTGCGGCATGGATAAAAGTACGGTTCAAGACGGACAGGCGGCACTTGCGAAGGAAGCGTTTGCTCCCGCGCCGTTACAAAGGAAGAGACAAGATGATTTCCATGGCAGAAGTACCTTTCATGGCATAAAATATCTGTTGAAGGAAAACAGGCTGGCTGCTGCATGCGCTGTGACGATACTGCTGATAACGCTTGCTGCCATACTGGCGCCGCTGTCCCCTTACGATCCGGATGCGCTGGACATCCAGAATGCGCTTCAGCGGCCCGGGCCGGGACATCTGCTTGGCACGGATGATTTAGGGAGAGATACTTTTACAAGAGCGCTGTACGGAGGCAGAGTGTCGCTGGCGGTCGGATGTGCGGCGATGGCCGTATCGGTCGTCGCCGGTACGCTGCTTGGCACTGTGAGCGGTTATGTGGGAGGGAAGACGGACAATATTCTGATGCGGATTGTGGACATATTTCTTTCTATACCTAATCTGCTGTTTATCATTGTAATCTATGCATTTGTGCAGCCGGGTCTGGTCGTGCTTGTCCTCATGCTGGCATTCTTCTCTTGGACAAGCGTGGCCCGGGTTGTAAGGGCGGAGACACTGAGTCTGAAGCAGAGAGATTTTGTGATTGCGGCCAAATGCCTCGGTGTCAGCGATGCCAAGATTATCATGAGACATATTATACCGAATATGTCTTCACAGATTATCGTATCGGCAAGCATCAGCATAGCAAGGGCTATATTGGACGAGTCCGCGCTGAGCTTTCTCGGTTACGGCGTGCAGCTTCCCATGTCGTCGTGGGGCAGCATGCTTCAGAACGCCCAGAAATATATCCTGCATGAACCGCTGCTGGCTATAGTGCCGGGCATATTGATTCTCGTGACGGTACTGTGCTTCAATATACTCGGCGACATGCTTCAGCATGCGCTGGACCCAAAACTAACGAAGTAGAGGTGATAAGATGAGCGAACTGTTAAGAGTGGAGAACCTCCGCGTTTCGTATCACACTTATGCCGGAGAGGCACAAGCGGTCAGAGGCGTTTCCTTTACTGCAGATGAAGGCGGTACGCTGGCTGTCGTAGGAGAATCCGGCTGCGGAAAATCTGTGACGGCGAGGGCCATTATGGGACTGATTCCGGTTCCGCCGGGTGAGATTAAAGAAGACAGCCATATCTGGTATGAGGGAAAAGATATTTTGACTTTCTCCAAGAAAGAGTGGCAGGCGTTCCGGGGAGCGGAATGCTCCATCATATTTCAAGATGCCCTGGCCTCGCTGAATCCGACGATGAAGATAGGGAAGCAGATTGCGGAAACGGTACTCCTGCATCATGAGACTGACAAGATGCAGGCGTGGAGAGAAGCAGAAGGAATGCTTGGAAAGGTCGGGATATCAGACCCTGAAAAGAGGATGCATCAATATCCCCATGAGTTTTCAGGAGGCATGAGGCAGCGGGTTATGATTGCAATTGCCCTCGCGTGCGGCCCGCGCATCGTGATAGCGGACGAACCGACCACTGCACTGGACGTAACCATCCAGGCAGATATTATTGAATTGCTGAAGAAACTGCAAAGTGAACGGCATATGACGGTCATACTGATTACGCATGATCTGGGCATCGTGGCTGATATGGCCGATAAGATTGTAGTGATGTATGCGGGTGAAGTGATGGAAGAGGGGACAGACACAGACTTGTTTTATCACGCCAAGCATCCATATACCGAGGCATTGCTCAAAGCGGTGCCCAGGCTTGACATGGGAGTGCAGGAACTGGCACCTATCGAGGGGACTCCGCCTGATATCGTCCATCCGCCGGAGGGATGTCCGTTTTATGAAAGGTGCAGCCACGCCATGCGTCTCTGTGGATACAGGCGTCCTCCCGCATACGAATTTGGAGAGGGACACCGCGCGCGGTGCTGGCTGTACCATCCGCTGGCAGAACGCGGCGGAGAATAGAAGAAAGGCGGTTCACAACGATTATGGATGAGCATCTGCTGGAAGTCAGACATCTGAAAAAGTATTTTAGGACAGGGAAAAACCAAGTGCAGAAAGCGGTGGATGATGTATCATTTTACGTCAGGAAAGGCGAGACGCTTGGCATAGTGGGCGAGTCCGGCTGCGGAAAGACGACATGCGGCAGAACGTGCATGGGGATATACGAAGCCACAGAGGGAGAGGTGCTTTACAAAGGCATGCGCGTAGGCAGTTTGCGGGGGAAGGAGAAGCGGAGATTCACAAAAGAAGTGCAGATGATATTCCAGGACCCCTATGCTTCGCTTGATCCAAGGATGAAGGTGGGAGATATCATAGCGGAGGGTATGCTTGCCCACAATATGGCAGGCAATGGAAGAGAATGCATGGAAAAAGTAGAGGAGCTGCTTGCGGCCGTCGGCCTGTCGGGCGGGCACAGGGACCGCTATGTACATGAATTTTCAGGCGGGCAGCGGCAGAGGATAGGGATAGCCAGATCGCTTGCCGTAGAGCCGGAACTTATCGTATGTGACGAACCGATATCCGCACTCGATGTGTCGGTCCAGGCGCAGATTGTCAATCTGCTCATGACACTTCAGGAAGAGCGAGGGCTGACTTATATGTTTATCGCCCATGACCTTTCCATGGTCAGATATATATCGGATCGTGTAGCCGTCATGTATCTCGGCAAAATCGTAGAGATAGCTCCGTCAGGCCTGCTGTATAACAATCCGAAGCATCCGTATACGCGGGCACTTCTGTCGGCGGTGCCGATACCTGATCCGAAAGCGCAGGCAGAGAGAAAAAGATTTAGCCTGAGAGGAGAACGGACAAGTCCGGCCAATCCGGGAAGTGGGTGCCGGTTCTGTGGAAGATGCGATGAAGCGACAGACATATGTGCACAGGAAGAGCCGATGCTGCGGGAAGTGGAAAAGGGGCACTTTGCAGCGTGCCATTTATATAAGGAAGAAAGTGCTTCGGCCGGTCCGGATAACGGGCAGGCTGGCGCTAAAGGCGGCAATGCGGGTTAAAAACGAGGCAATGCCGCCTTTTTTACAGTTTTTGGTTGACAAGCTCAAATTCTATGTGGTATAGTAAAAAATGCGCTATTGTGGAAAGTTATGCCATGATACCGCGTGAAATGGCTTGAACAAGCGGTTTCACTGAATCAGTAGTATGTTATGGGCAACTCGTAGCCCACCCAAAAAATATATGAGGAGTGAAACGTCAATATGGAGAAAAACAGAATTCGTCCTATCAAAAGCGGAAAAAGTTCACGCATGAGCTATTCCAGGCAAAAAGAAGTTCTTCAGATGCCTAACCTGATTGAAGTCCAGAAAGATTCTTACCAGTGGTTTCTGGATGAAGGGTTAAAAGAAGTATTTGATGATATTTCCCCGATTGCCGACTACAGCGGCCATCTCAGCCTGGAATTTGTTGATTTTACATTGTGCGAGGATGATGTGAAGTACACGATCGAAGAATGCAAAGAGCGCGACGCCACTTACGCGGCGCCTTTGAAAGTAAGAGTACGGCTTCACAACAAGGAAACCGATGAAATCAATGAGCATGAAATCTTTATGGGTGACCTGCCGCTGATGACAAGTACCGGAACGTTCGTAATCAACGGTGCGGAACGTGTAATTGTCAGCCAGTTAGTACGTTCACCCGGAATCTACTATGCGATTGCGCATGACAAAGTAGGGAAGAAGCTGTATTCATCTACGGTCATTCCAAACCGGGGTGCATGGCTTGAGTACGAGACGGATTCCAATGACGTTTTCTATGTGCGTGTAGACCGGACAAGAAAGGTGCCGATAACCGTATTGGTCCGTGCCTTGGGAATCGGTACGAATCCTGAGATTGTGGAGCTGTTCGGCGAGGAGCCTAAGATTCTTGCAAGCTTTGAAAAGGATGCCGCGACAAACTACCAGGAAGGCCTGCTGGAGCTGTACAAGAAGATCCGTCCGGGCGAGCCTCTTGCGGTGGACAGTGCGGAAAGCCTTATCACAAGCATGTTCTTCGATCCGAGACGTTACGACCTGGCCAAAGTCGGCCGCTATAAATTCAATAAAAAGCTTGCCCTTAAGAACCGCATCACAGGAAACGTGCTCGCCGAGGATGTCAAACATGCATTGACCGGCGCGGTGGTGGCGGAGAAAGGGACGAAAGTGACGAGAGAAATCGCTGATGCCATCCAGAACGCAGCGGTTCCGTTCGTGTGGATCGAAAGACCGGAGGAAGAGCGCAATATCAAAGTGCTTTCCAATATGATGGTGGACCTTGCATCCATCGTTGACATCGATCCGAAAGAGGTAGGGGTTACCGAGCTCGTGTATTACCCGGTGCTGGAAACGCTTCTGGAAGAGACGGCAGGTGATATCGATGAGCTGAAAGATGCGATCAAGAGGGATATCCACGACTTGATTCCGAAGCATATAACCAAAGAAGACATCCTGGCATCCATCAATTATAATATCCATCTTGAATACGGGCTTGGCAATGATGATGATATCGACCATCTCGGCAACAGACGTATTCGCGCGGTTGGTGAATTATTACAGAACCAGTACAGAATTGGACTGTCCAGACTGGAAAGAGTTGTGCGTGAACGAATGACGACTCAGGATCTGGAGGGGATATCCCCGCAGTCTCTGATCAATATAAAACCTGTAACGGCCGCGGTGAAGGAATTCTTCGGATCTTCACAGCTGTCACAGTTCATGGATCAGAACAACCCGCTCGGTGAGCTGACCCACAAAAGACGTCTGTCCGCACTTGGACCAGGCGGTCTCTCAAGAGACCGTGCCGGCTTCGAGGTACGTGACGTCCACTATTCACATTACGGAAGAATGTGCCCGATTGAGACGCCGGAAGGTCCTAACATCGGACTGATCAACTCCCTCGCGACCTATGCAAGGATTAACCAGTATGGCTTTGTGGAAGCCCCATACCGTAAGATTAGCCATGAAGATCCTGACAATCCGGTCGTGACGGACGATGTAGTGTATATGACCGCGGATGAAGAGGACAATTACCACGTGGCGCAGGCGAACGAACCTCTTGATGAAGAAGGGCATTTTATCCACAAAAATGTATCCGGCCGTTACCGCGAAGAGACACAAGAATATGAACGGACCAGATTTGACTATATGGACGTATCGCCGAAGATGGTATTTTCTGTCGCTACGGCGCTCATTCCTTTCCTGGAAAATGACGATGCCAACCGTGCGCTCATGGGCTCCAACATGCAGCGCCAGGCGGTTCCGCTCCTTATGACCGAGGCTCCGGTAGTCGGAACGGGTATGGAAGAAAAAGCTGCCGTAGACTCCGGTGTATGCATGGTGGCAGAAGCAGCCGGCGTGGTGGAACGGTCTACTTCCAATGAGATAACGATCCGTCAGGATGACAATACGCTGAAGAGATATAAGCTCACGAAGTTCCTGCGCAGCAACCAGAGCAACTGCTACAACCAGAGGCCAATCGTTTTCAAAGGAGACCGTGTGGAGGAAGGCGACGTGATTGCAGACGGACCGTCAACGTCAAACGGAGAGATGGCACTTGGCAAGAACCCGCTGATTGGCTTTATGACATGGGAAGGGTACAACTACGAGGATGCGGTCCTTCTGAGTGAACGTCTCGTGCAGGACGACGTGTATACCTCTGTCCACATCGAAGAATATGAGGCAGAGGCGCGCGATACGAAGCTTGGACCGGAAGAGATTACCCGTGATATCCCTGGTGTCGGTGACGATGCGCTCAAGAATCTGGACGAGAGAGGCATCATCCGCATCGGTGCGGAAGTACGCGCAGGCGATATCCTCGTCGGCAAAGTGACGCCGAAGGGAGAGACCGAGCTGACGGCGGAAGAGAGGCTGCTGCGTGCCATCTTCGGTGAGAAGGCGCGTGAAGTAAGGGATACGTCCCTTAAAGTACCTCATGGGGAATATGGTATCGTCGTAGATGCGAAGGTGTTTACGAGGGAGAACGGCGATGAACTGTCTCCGGGCGTCAACCAGGCGGTGCGCATATATATTGCTCAGAAGAGAAAGATATCTGTCGGTGACAAGATGGCCGGACGCCACGGTAACAAAGGTGTCGTTTCCCGTGTGCTTCCTGTGGAGGATATGCCGTTCCTTCCGAACGGACGTCCGCTGGACATCGTTCTGAATCCTCTTGGCGTGCCTTCACGTATGAACATCGGGCAGGTGCTCGAAATCCACCTGTCGCTGGCGGCGAAGGCTCTTGGCTTTAATATAGCGACACCGGTATTCGACGGTGCGAACGAGATCGACATTATGGACACTCTTGACCTGGCCAATGATTATGTGAATCTGAGCTGGGAAGAATTTGAGAAGAAGCATAAAGAAGACCTTCTCCCGGAAGTGCTCCAATATCTGTCAGACAACCGTGAGCACAGGAAACTGTGGAAGGGTGTCCCGATATCAAGAGACGGGAAGGTCCGTCTCCGCGACGGAAGAAGCGGGGAGTTCTTCGACAGCCCGGTTACGATCGGACACATGCATTACCTGAAGCTGCACCATCTTGTCGATGACAAGATCCACGCCCGTTCTACTGGCCCTTACTCACTCGTCACACAGCAGCCTCTCGGCGGCAAAGCCCAGTTCGGCGGCCAGCGGTTTGGTGAGATGGAGGTGTGGGCGCTTGAGGCATACGGTGCATCTTACACGCTGCAGGAAATCCTGACCGTCAAGTCGGATGATGTCATCGGCCGTGTCAAGACGTATGAGGCGATTATCAAGGGTGAGAACATCCCGGAGCCAGGCATACCGGAATCCTTCAAGGTGCTGCTCAAAGAGCTCCAGTCCCTGGGCCTGGATGTACGCGTGCTGCGTGATGACAACACAGAAGTTGAAATCATGGAGACGGTAGATATGGGTGAAACGGATTTCCATTCTCTGATTGAAGGCGACAGAAACTACCGCGAGGAAGATAACCTCGGTGCAAAGGGTTATACAGAACAGGAATTCCAGGGAGAAGAGCTTGTGGATGTGGAAGAAGCAGAAGCAGAGGAAGAAGACTTCGATGTGGAATTTGAAGAAACTGATGAATTTGCAATGGATATAGATGAAGAATAGGAAGGGGTGCCTGTATGCCTATAAACAGTAACGAACAATCATATCAGCCAATGACTTTTGATGCGATCAAAATCGGTCTGGCATCACCTGATAAGATATTAGACTGGTCCAGAGGAGAAGTGACAAAGCCTGAGACCATTAATTATAGAACACTGAAGCCTGAGAAAGACGGATTATTCTGTGAGAAGATTTTCGGACCTAGCAAGGATTGGGAATGCCACTGCGGCAAGTATAAGAAGATTCGTTATAAAGGGGTCGTATGTGACCGGTGCGGTGTCGAGGTTACGAAGGCAAGCGTACGCCGTGAACGTATGGGCCACATCGCGCTTGCCGCCCCGGTATCACACATCTGGTATTTCAAAGGTATTCCGAGCCGTATGGGCCTTATACTCGACCTGTCTCCGAGAACTCTGGAGAAGGTGCTGTATTTTGCGTCTTATATCGTGCTCGACAAAGGAGAGACGGACCTTCAGTATAAGCAGGTACTCTCAGAGCAGGAATATCAGGAATCAAGGGAGTCCTGGGGCAGCTCATTCCGGGTAGGCATGGGCGCGGAGGCAATCAAAGAGCTTCTGGAGTCCATTGATCTCGACAAAGAATATGAAGAGCTTCAAGCCGGGCTTGAAGGGGCTACGGGGCAGAAGCGCGCCAGGATCGTGAAGCGTCTGGAAGTCGTAGAGGCGTTCCGGGAATCCGGAAACAAGCCGGAATGGATGATTATGACCGCAATCCCTGTAATCCCGCCGGATCTCCGTCCTATGGTACAGCTGGATGGCGGACGTTTTGCCACATCTGACTTAAATGACCTGTACAGAAGAATCATCAACAGGAATAACCGTCTGAAACGTCTCCTGGAACTTGGCGCTCCTGACATTATCGTCAGGAATGAAAAGAGAATGCTTCAGGAAGCGGTAGACGCGCTTATAGACAACGGCCGCCGCGGACGTCCGGTCACAGGACCGGGCAACAGGGCGCTGAAGTCTCTTTCCGACATGCTGAAGGGAAAGTCGGGACGTTTCCGCCAGAACCTGCTCGGCAAACGTGTCGATTATTCGGGGCGTTCTGTTATCGTAGTAGGACCAGAACTTAAGATATACCAGTGCGGTCTTCCGAAAGAGATGGCGATAGAGCTGTTCAAGCCTTTTGTAATGAAAGAACTCGTGCAGAATGGTACGGCGCACAATATCAAGAACGCGAAGAAAATGGTAGAACGGCTGCAGCCGGAAGTATGGGATGTGCTGGAAGATGTCATCAAGGAGCATCCGGTCATGCTGAACCGTGCCCCTACGCTCCACAGACTCGGCATACAGGCATTCGAGCCGATTCTTGTGGAAGGCAAGGCAATCAAGCTCCATCCTCTGGTATGTACTGCTTATAACGCCGACTTTGACGGTGACCAGATGGCGGTCCATCTTCCGCTCTCTGTGGAGGCGCAGGCGGAATGCCGGTTCCTGCTCCTGTCGCCGAACAACCTGCTGAAGCCTTCAGACGGAGGTCCGGTCGCAGTCCCATCACAGGATATGGTGCTCGGCATCTACTACCTGACACAGGAAAGGCCCGGTGCAAAAGGTGAGGGCAAAGTATTCAAGAGTGTAAACGAGGCGATACTCGCCTATGAAAATAATGCAATTACGCTTCATTCACGTATCAAGGTCCGCATGGCAAAGGCAGTGGCAGGCGGAAAAGTCAAGACGGAGACGATAGAGTCTACCCTTGGAAGGTTTATCTTTAATGAGATCATACCCCAGGACCTTGGCTTTGTGGATCGCGAGACCGAAGGAAACGAGCTGAAGCTGGAAGTGGATTTCCACGTAGGTAAGAAACAGCTGAAACAGATACTGGAAAAGGTCATCAACACGCATGGTGCAACGGCTACTGCGGAAGTGCTCGATGCTATCAAGTCTACCGGTTACAAGTATTCTACAAGAGCGGCGATGACAGTGTCTATCTCCGACATGACCGTACCGCCGCAGAAACCGGAGATGATTCAGCAGGCCCAGGATACTGTGGATAAGATTACGAAGAACTACAAGCGGGGCCTGATAACGGAAGAGGAGCGATACAAGGAAGTTGTTGAGACATGGAAAGCTACTGACGATGCACTCACAGAAGCGCTGCTGTCAGGACTTGACGAATATAACAACATCTTTATGATGGCGGATTCCGGAGCCCGTGGTTCCGACAAGCAGATCAAGCAGCTTGCCGGTATGCGTGGCCTTATGGCAGACACGACAGGACGTACGATAGAGCTGCCTATCAAGTCGAACTTCCGTGAAGGACTTGACGTACTGGAATATTTCATGTCTGCGCACGGTGCACGTAAAGGTCTTTCCGATACGGCTCTGCGTACGGCTGACTCCGGTTACCTGACGAGACGTCTCGTTGACGTGTCACAGGAGCTTATTATCCATGAGGTCGACTGTGCCAAGAAGGGCGCCGAGATTCCAGGCATGTATGTAAAAGCGTTCATGGATGGGAATGAAGAGATTGAAAGCCTCCAGGAGCGTATCACAGGACGCTATCTCTGCGAGAATATCGTCGACAAGGACGGCAATATACTTGTGAAGGCGAACCATATGGTGACGCCAAAGAGAGCGGAGCTCATCATCAAAAAAGGGGTTGATGAGAAGGGCGGAGAACTCAAGAAGATTAAGATACGTACGATTCTCACTTGTAAATCACACAGCGGCGTATGTGCCAAGTGCTACGGGGCGAACATGGCGACAGGAGAACCGGTCCAGGTTGGCGAGGCGGTAGGTATCATTGCGGCCCAGTCTATCGGAGAGCCGGGTACGCAGCTTACGATGCGTACCTTCCATACAGGAGGCGTTGCCGGTGACGATATCACCCAGGGTCTTCCGCGTGTGGAGGAGCTTTTCGAGGCAAGAAAGCCGAAGGGGCTTGCAATCATTACTGAATTTGCCGGTACGGCCTCTATCAATGATACGAAGAAGAAGCGTGAGATTATCGTTACGAACAACGAGACGGGCGAATCAAAGGCATATCTCATCCCTTACGGCTCCAGAATCAAGATACAGGACGGAGCAGAGCTTGAGGCGGGAGACGAACTGACGGAAGGTAGCGTCAATCCTCACGATATCCTTAAGATAAAAGGCCTGCGCGCTGTGCAGGACTATATGATACAGGAAGTACAGCGGGTATACCGTCTGCAGGGCGTTGAAATCAACGACAAGCATATCGAAGTCATCGTGCGCCAGATGCTCAAGAAAGTCCGCATCGAAGAGGCGGGGGATGCCGAATTCCTTCCGGGGACGACGGTGGATATCCTTGATTTTGAAGATGTGAATGAAAGGCTTGCGGAAGAAGGCAAAGAGCCGGCTACAGGAGAGCAGATTATGCTCGGTATAACAAAAGCGTCTCTTGCTACCAATTCATTCCTGTCTGCAGCGTCTTTCCAGGAGACGACAAAGGTTCTCACGGAAGCAGCTATCAAGGGCAAGGTCGATCCGCTTATCGGCCTGAAGGAAAATGTCATTATCGGTAAGCACATCCCGGCCGGTACAGGTATGAGGAAGTACCGTGATGTCAGGCTGGATACGGAACTGATGATGAATGATGAGCTTATGTTCGACGAAGAGCCAGAGGAAGAAGTGGAAGAATTCGTCGAAGCAGAAGAATAAAGCCAGAGTAAGAAGATGCGGGAACGCAGGCCGCAAAGAGCATTACATCGTAATGTGGGGCCGCGTTCCCGCTTTTTGTATTGATAGAAGCAAGGTGAAAGGGTATGCCTGCAGCAAAGCTGTCAAATTCCAAGTGGTCTGTTGTGGGGCCCAGAGATTCTACGGCAACGCCCAGACGGTGGACGTGCCCCCCGATCTGCCGCCCTTAAACGGCGATCAGGAACGGCTTTTGCAGGTGCTGCTCAATCTGGTGTCCAACGCCGTCAAGCATACCGAGGGAGGCAGCGTGTCCCTGTCAGCGCGGCGAAAACCGCCATTTCCCGGCTTCGTAAAAAGCTGGAGGGCAGCGGCTATGCCATCACCTCCGGGTGGGGCGTGGGCTATTGCTTTGAGCGGTAGAAATAAGTTTAAAAAAAGGTTACAATTTAGCAACCTTTTCGTTTTTTTCGTTTGACTGCGCTATAATGTATGTGTGTGGACTAAAAGGTCCCGTAAAAACAGGAAGTCACGATGGCGGCTTTCTGTTTTGGTCTTTTAGGGCACCTTAGGACAGGAAGGCGGGGATTATGCTGAACCGGAAGCCAGTCATTTCTTTCATCGAGGACGACGAAAATATGAACGCCGCCAATCGGCAGCTCCTGGAACGGGAGGGCTGCGCGGTGCGCGTCGGGCGCGGCCTCGCGGTGGCCAGAGCCTTGCAAGGCGGCGTGCGGGAATCCATCGGAAAGCCCTGCCGTCTGGACGAGCTGTGCCGGAAGGTGAAAACCGTGGCGGCAGAGCGTTAAAGGGAATGCCGCCGCCCGTTGGAACCGGCAGGCGCAAAAAAATTACAAAGGGGTTGACAAAGATGAATAGTTGTGCCATCCTTAGACAGACAGACAGACAGACAGACAGACAGACAGACAGACAGACAGACAGACAGACAGACAGAATAAGTCTGTCCTTTTATCATACCAAAAGGGGAACCATTCCCCACCCAGACAGGCGCTTGCCCTTCTGCTATCAGGAGGGCAAGCGCCTGTCTGCGCGTTTAGGGAGCAGTTAACAATCAGGAAAAGGAGGAATACCAGATGAAACTAAGAAAGACAAACCGGCTGTTGGCGCTGGGGCTTTGCCTCTTCCTGCTGCTGTCCGTGCTTCCCCTCGACCGCATGGCCTACGCCGCAGGGAAGGGCTGCAATCACGTCCATGACGATAGCTGCGGCCATGCGGCAGCCGTGGAGGGGCAGCCCTGCGATATGGATTGTGCGGGCGACGCTCACGAGGACGGCTGCGGGCATGTGGCCGCCGTGGCGGAGCAGCCCTGCACCCACCAGCACAACAACGAGTGCGGCGGGCTGCCGCAAGAGGACACGCAAACGCCCGCCGATAGCGAAGTGCTTTGCGCGGCGACCGAGGGCTGCACCCTTGCCGAGAACCACGAGGGGGACTGCCGGCTTGCCTTGGCGGTGAACGGCGCGCGCAACGGTACCATCGACAACAACGATTACGCCTTCAATCCGAATACCGGCGAGCTGGCCGTCAAGACCGACGCTGGCACGACGGCGT
>NZ_KQ236744.1:416595-419744 GCF_001185345.1 Dorea sp. D27
TAGCTGCGGCCATGCGGCAGCCGTGAGGGGGCCAGCCCTGCGATATGGATTGTGCGGGCGACGCTCACGAGGACGGCTGCGGGCATGTGGCCGCCGTGGCGGAGCAGCCCTGCACCCACCAGCACAACAACGAGTGCGGCGGGCTGCCGCAAGAGGACACGCAAACGCCCGCCGATAGCGAAGTGCTTTGCGCGGCGACCGAGGGCTGCACCCTTGCCGAGAACCACGAGGGGGACTGCCGGCTTGCCTTGGCGGTGAACGGCGCGCGCAACGGTACCATCGACAACAACGATTACGCCTTCAATCCGAATACCGGCGAGCTGGCCGTCAAGACCGACGCTGGCACGACGGCGTGGCGGGATGATACCGGCATCGCTGTGGAAGAAACCGGCCGCTACGAGGCGGTTCGGTCGGTCGTGTTTGATGATAGCGTGACGAGCATCGGGAAAGATGCGTTTGCTGGCTGCACCAGCCTAGCCAAGCTGACCTTCCAAAGCGCCACGGCCCCGACGATAGGGGGCACCGCTTTCAATGGCGTTGCCACCACCGGCACAATCTACTACCCAGCCGGGGCGAGCAGCGAGTACACGACGGAATGGAAGAACGGCATCAGCGGTCTGAGCGGCTGGTCGCTCGCTTCCCTGCTTACCCTTGAAGTGACCTACAACAATGGCGCCACCATGGCGGATGCCATTCAAGATGGGCTGCCTGCGGCGGGTGTTGGCAAGGAGCAGGTGACCGGAATCAAGATTACCGGCAATGCCACGGCGGTCACCGGCGACAACTGGAAGGCCCTGTACGACCTTTATAAGAATGATAGCGGCTGGACAAACCTGAGCTCCCTCGACCTGTCGGGTATGACGGAGCTTACGACCATCGGTGATATAAGTTCTTATAACACCAATGTTCCAAAGCTCGTAGAAGTAAAGTTGCCCGACAGCCTGACGACCATCGGGGAGGGTGCGTTTAATCGCTGCACCGGCATCAGGCTGACCGCCCTGCCGGACGGGGTGGAGAGTATCGGACAATATGCGTTTGGGTTCTGCACCAAGCTAGCGTTAACCAAGCTGCCCGACAAAGTGACGAGCATCGGAATCGCTGCGTTTAGGGACTGCACCGGCATCAAGCTATCCGCCCTGCCGGACGGGGTGGAGAGTATCGGACAATATGCGTTTTATGGCTGCACCGGCATCAGGCTGACCGCCCTGCCGGACGGAGTGGAGAGCATCGGGGACGGCGCGTTTTATGGCTGCACCGGCATCAAGCTGTCCGCCCTGCCGGACGGGGTGGAGAGCATCGGGAGCAGTGCGTTTTCTGGCTGCATCGGTATCACGTTATCCGCCCTGCCGGACGGAGTGGAGAGCATCGGGGACTCTGCGTTTGCTGGCTGCACCGGCATCAAGCTGACCGCCCTGCCGGACGGAGTGGAGAGCATCGGGGACAATGCGTTTGCTGGCTGCACCGGCATCAAGCTGACCGCCCTGCCGGACGGGGTGGAGAGCATCGGGAAATTTGCGTTTTATGGCTGCACCGACATCACGGAGATGACATTCCCCGAAAAACTGACCAGCATCGGGGAGGGTGCGTTTTCTGGCTGCACCAGCCTCGCCAAGCTGACCTTCCAAAGCGCAACGGCCTCGACGATAGAGGGCATCGCTTTCAATGGCGTTGCCACCACCGGCACAATCTACTACCCAGCCGGGGCGAGCGGGTACACGGATGATTGGAAGAACGGCATCACCGGACTGATGGGCTGGTCGCACGCTTCCCTGATTACCCTCGAAGTGACCTACAACGACGGCGCCACCATGGCGGATGCCATTCAAGGTGCGCTGCTTGCGGCGGGTGTTGGCAAGGAGCAGGTGACCGGAATCAAGATTACCGGCAATGCCACGGCGGTCACCGGCGACAACTGGAAGGCCCTGTACGACCTTTATAAGAACGATAGCGGCTGGACAAACCTGAGCGCCCTCCACCTGTCGGGTATGACGGCGCTTACGACCATCGGCGATATGCCCTCTTACTCGCCTGGCATCCCGAAACTGAAGCAAGTGAAACTGCCCGACAGCCTGACGACCATCGGGGACGATGCGTTTGCCAGGGGCACCAACCTCGCGCTGACCGCCCTGCCGGACGGTGTGGAGAGCATCGGGGACAGTGCGTTTTTTGGCTGCACCGGCATCAGGCTGACCGCCCTTCCGGACGGTGTGGAGAGTATCGGACAATATGCGTTTTTTGGCTGCACCGGCATCAGGCTGACCGCCCTGCCGGACGGTGTGGAGAGCATCGGACAATATGTGTTTCATGGCTGCACCGGCATCAGGCTGACCGCCCTGCCGGACGATGTGGAGAGCATCGGGGACGGTGCGTTTTATGGCTGCACCGGCATCACGGAGATGACATTCCCCGAAAAACTGACCAGCATCGGGTTGGCTGCGTTTTATGGCTGCACCAGCCTAGACAAGCTGACCTTCCAAAGCGCCACGGCCCCGACGATTGGCACCAGCATTTTCGGTGGCGTTGCCACCACCGGCACGATCTACTACCGAGCCGGGTACGCGCCAAATTGGCTGGATGGCTCCCTTTTGCCCGGCGGCTGGACGCACGTTCTTATCTACCGGCTGACGGTGGAGAATGGCACGGATACAACGAAGGCCTCATTCTACCCGGAAGGCGGACAGGCCGTCATCGAGGCCGACGCAGCGCCGGGTGGGAAGGCATTCGACAGGTGGGAAACGTTAGGCGGCGGCCGCTTTTTAAACGCTGCCAGCGCCAGCACCACCTTCACCATGCCCGCTGCCGACACGACCGTGCGGGCCACCTACAGAACCACCACGCCCGCCCCCGGCCCGGCCAATGCCGGCATTAATCCCAACAAGGCGACCTTCGACCGCTATCCCTCCGGCAAGAACCATCGGGACATACCGGTCACGCTTTCGCCGGGCAGCCATACATTGAGTGGCATCCGCTGCGGCAACGTGACCTTGCAGGCCGGGCGGGACTACACCGTGAGCGGCAGCCGGTACACATTCACCAGGACCTATCTTGCCACGCTGGGGAAAGGCACCCACGCCTTTATCTTCGATATGAGCGGCGGCGCCGATCCGACGTTCACCCTCACGGTGGAGGACACCAGGCCGGGGGGCGGC
>NZ_KQ236744.1:419905-444084 GCF_001185345.1 Dorea sp. D27
TTCGACCGCTATCCCTCCGGCAAGAACCATCGGGACATACCGGTCACGCTTTCGCCGGGCAGCCATACATTGAGTGGCATCCGCTGCGGCAACGTGACCTTGCAGGCCGGGCGGGACTACACCGTGAGCGGCAGCCGGTACACATTCACCAGGACCTATCTTGCCACGCTGGGGAAAGGCACCCACGCCTTTATCTTCGATATGAGCGGCGGCGCCGATCCGACGTTCACCCTCACGGTGGAGGACACCAGGCCGGGGGGCGGCACCAGTTCCGGCCCAACGCCCGATTCCGGCAATGCCGGCAGCATTCCCAACACCGGCGTGGCGGATCGCGCCCTGTTGTGGCTGGCCTGGCTGATCGTGTCGGGCATCCTGATCTTCCTGCTGGTTCGCTGCGCCCCCCGCCGCAAACGGGCCGGGCATTGATCCGGCGGTATGGAAACACGGACCGAACCGAGAAAATGGCTGCGCGGCCGGGTATCCCGGCCGCTGCTGGCTGTTGATATTGGAGGGGAAGACAATGCGTCCGGAGATTGCCACCGACATCACCGGGAAGCTGCAGAACACCATGGATCTCGCCGCCGCGCTGCCGGCAGAGCCGACGCTGGTGCATTGCATCGGTATGCTCAGGAAGGGCAGGGACATCGACACAGCAATCAACTGCCTGTCCGACCATGCCGCACCTTCTGCAATAGAATTCTAAAGATTGATCTAATCTTTGAGAAAGAAGATGTAACATATACCGATAGATATTTGAGACCGGGAGAAGGAGATCGTTCCTGATGATTTCCTGAACTCTTAGGATGAGGTGATTGCAGCTACAGGTGATAACCAGATTAGAGCGGACAGAATCCCATTGCTTATGGCAATGGGAATTTCCGTAGCAGCAATTACCCACCCAACGACAGGCGCCGGCGCAGTCTTCATTCAAGATATTCCTGCTTGTGTGGTGGCTGTAGGAGTTCCGGCTAAGGTGGAGATGAATCGGCCGGTATAATCCCTGGATACTCCAGGCTAAGGCTCAATGATATTGAAAAAGAATCCATATTCAGCCATATCTTCTTTTCCTTCTATTTGAATGCTTCTTTTCTGCTTTTCCTCATCCTTTTCCTGTGCGTCTTTCTGGTAGAGCAGTCCCCCCGAATAATCCTGCGCTTTATCCGTATCCAGAAGAATTCCCATCTGGTCAAACATCATTTCAGGCGTCATGGCCATCTGCAAATCTGCACTTGCTGTTACTTTAAGGTCTGGATTGCTCGTTGTCCCCTCCCCTAGCTCTTTGGCGTCTGAAAGATAGGCATTGTGTATTGTTCAGGTACAGTTCTCTGCAAGCTATTGATAAAAGTTATCAAATATGTTGTTGACAAAGATTCTCAGAAGGAATATAATACCAATGTAAATGATAATCAATATCAAGAAAAGCCGGAGTGATAAATATAATGTGGATGGAAGGAAGTGATTATGATGCCACTGACAATGCTTGGATCAGGTGAGACTGGTTCGATCAAACGTGTGGGAGGCCAGAACGAGGTGAGGAAGTTCCTGGAAAGTCTGGGATTCGTGACCGGTGAAGAAGTGAAGATCGTATCGGTGAACGGAGGCAATATAATCGTACAGGTCAAGGAATCCAGAGTCGCAGTCAGCAAGGGAATAGCGAACAAGATTATGGTTTAGGAGGAGTGAAAGGAATGCGCACATTGAAAAGCGTCGGATGCAATCAGAAAGTCTCGGTAGTAAAGCTTCACGGTGAAGGAGCGACGAAGAGACGGATCATGGACATGGGAATTACGAAGGGGACGGAAGTGTTTGTCAGAAAAGTTGCGCCTCTTGGCGATCCGGTTGAAGTTACCGTCCGGGGGTATGAACTGTCGCTGCGTAAAGCCGACGCAGAGATGATAGAGGTAATTTGATCAGGACGGAGAAGAAAAAGCAGCGAATAAAGACATTACAGGAGGAATAGAGATGGGAATCAAGATAGCACTTGCCGGCAATCCAAACAGCGGCAAGACGACATTGTTTAATGGACTGACCGGTTCCAACCAGTTCGTAGGCAACTGGCCGGGGGTTACGGTCGAGAAGAAGGAAGGCAGGCTTAAGAGCAATAAAGAAGTAGTCATAATGGACTTGCCTGGAATCTACTCCCTGTCACCATATACGCTCGAGGAAGTGGTTGCGAGGAACTACCTGATTACAGAGCGCCCGGATGCGATTCTGAATATCGTGGATGGGACGAACCTGGAGCGTAACCTGTATCTGACTACACAGCTCATGGAGCTTGGGATACCCGTTGTAATGGCAGTCAACATGATGGATGTGGTTAAAAAATCAGGCGATGCCATCGACACGAGAAAACTAGGAGAAAAGCTCGGCTGTGCGGTCGTGGCCATCTCTGCACTGAAGGGCGAAGGAATCGAAGAAGCAGCCGGGAAAGCGGTGCAGGCGGCCCAGAGCAGGCAGGCCGTAATGCCGGTTCATGAATTTTCTCGGGAGGTAGAAGCCTGCCTGGATGAAATCGAGACGATGCTGAGCGGTGACATTCCGGAAGAGCAGAAACGATTCTATGCAGTGAAGCTGTTTGAGCGCGATGACAAGATTGCAGAGCAGATGAAGCATGTGCCGGATATATCTTCAATCATTGAAAAAGCAGAGAAAGATATGGATGATGATTCCGAAAGCATCATCACAAACGAGCGGTATGATTACATAACTTCTATCATAGGCGAAAGCCTTACGAAAGCGAACAAGGCGAAGCTGTCCACGTCGGATAAGATAGACCGCGTCGTGACAAACAGATGGCTTGCACTGCCTATCTTTGCAATTGTAATGTGGCTTGTATATTATGTATCTGTGTCTACGGTGGGGACATGGGCGACCGACTGGGCAAATGACGGCGTATTCGGCGAAGGATGGAAGCTGTTTGGGATGGTAGATGTACCAGGCATCCCTGTTATCGTAGAAAACGGGCTGAATGCGATTAATTGTGCTCCGTGGTTGCAGAGCCTTATCCTGGATGGTATCATAGCAGGTGTGGGAGCGGTGCTCGGATTTGTACCGCAGATGCTCGTACTGTTTATATTTCTAGCGTTTCTTGAGGCTTGCGGCTATATGGCAAGGGTAGCATTTATCATGGACAGAATCTTCCGCAAGTTCGGCCTTTCAGGAAAATCGTTCATACCGATGCTCATCGGCACCGGGTGTGGAGTGCCTGGCATCATGGCTTCCAGGACGATTGAGAATGACCGCGACCGTAAGATGACGATTATGACAACTACATTTATCCCGTGCGGAGCGAAGCTTCCTATCATTGCCCTCATAGCAGGAGCTCTGTTCGGCGGTGCTTCCTGGGTTGCGCCAAGCGCTTATTTCGTAGGGATTGCGGCTATTATCTGTTCGGGTATCATACTGAAGAAGACGAAGATGTTTGCCGGAGACCCGGCGCCGTTCGTTATGGAGCTTCCGGCCTATCACATGCCTACGGTCGGCAATGTGCTCAGAAGCATGTGGGAACGCGGATGGTCCTTTATCAAGAAAGCAGGGACTATCATCCTGCTGTCCACTATCTTCATATGGTTTACATCCAGCTTTGGGTTCGTGGACGGACATTTCGGAATGGTAGATGATTTGAGCGACGGTCTGCTTGCAAGCATAGGCAGAGGTCTTGCATGGCTGTTCGTACCACTTGGTTGGGGAGACTGGAAGTCGGCGGTTGCAGCTATAACAGGACTCGTGGCGAAAGAAAACGTTGTGGGAACTTTTGGTATTCTTTACGGTTTTGCAGAAGTGGCGGAGGACGGCGCAGAAGTATGGGGCACGCTTGCAGCGAGCATGACCGCGGTTGCGGCATATTCGTTCCTCGTATTCAACCTTCTGTGTGCACCTTGCTTCGCTGCTATGGGCGCTATCAAGCGGGAGATGAACAACGCCAGATGGTTCTGGTTTGCCATTGGCTACCAGACCCTGCTTGCATATGCAGTCTCACTCTGCGTGTTCCAGTTCGGCAGCCTCTTTACGGGCGGTGGATTTGGAATTGGTACGGGGGCGGCGGTAATCGTGCTCATCGGCTTTTTGTACCTGTTATTCAGACCGTATAAGGAGAGCGCATCACGGAAGGTGAACGTATCAAGCGTAAATGCCCGCAGGGCAAAAGCATAAGCAGAAAGAAGGAGATAATATGGCATTGGCGGCAATCAGCAGTGTAGTGTCAACAGGAGCAGTTGGGCTTGTCGTACTTGGAATCATCATCCTCATCGTACGGAGCATGTGGAAGAAGAAAAAGGCAGGAGGATCCTGCGGATGCGGCTGCAGCGGCTGTGCCCATAGCTGCGGCATGAAGTCGATGGATGATAGGAAGTAGATTGACTTTTTCTATACAAGATAATATAATGAAGCTAGTTGAAACCGGTAGTGTACAGCTGCCGGTTTTAATGCCTAATACACAATGAAAGGTTGGGGAAAATATGGACCAGAACAAAGTATCAAGAGTTTTAAAGTCAATGGAAGAAAATGGAGTCCCTCAGATGATCATATCTGACCCGGTAGCTATCTTCTATCTGACAGGAGCATGGATTCATCCAGGGGAAAGATTACTTGCATTGTATCTCAATGTAAACGGTAATCATAAGATGATGATCAACAAGCTGTTCCCACAGGAAAAAGATCTTGGGGTAGATATCGTGTGGTATGATGACATCGAGGACGGTGTTGAAATCATGAGCAGATTTGTTGAAAAAGACAAGGTTATGGGAATTGACAAGACATGGCCTGCAAAATTCCTGATCCGCCTTCAGGAACTGGGCGGCGGAAGCAAATTTGTAAACGGTTCTCCTATCGTCGACTACATCCGTATGATTAAGGATGAGGGCGAGCAGGAACTGATGAGGGAATCCTCAAGACTGAACGATATCGCCATGGAAAAACTGATTCCATGGGTATCCAAAGGACTTACGGAGAGAGAGCTGAATGCCAAGATCCGTGAGATCTACAAAGAGCTCGGCTGTGAGGACGTATCCTTCGATCCGATTACAGCATATGCAAAGGGAGCGGCAGATCCGCACCATGTAACCGATGATTCAAAAGGAAAACGCGGCGACTGCGTAGTGCTTGATATCGGTGCATTCAAGGACAACTATGCGTCTGACATGACGAGAACCGTATTTATCGGTGAAGTATCCGACCGTGCGAAGGAAATCTATGACATCGTCGTAGAAGCCAACCGACGTGGTATCGAAGCTGCAAAACCAGGAAACAGAATGTGTGATGTGGATCTGGCAGCGAGAAACTATATCGAAGAAAAAGGCTTTGGACAGTATTTTACACATAGGACCGGACATTCCATCGGTCTGGAAGACCATGAATTCGGCGATGTGTCTTCTGTCAATGAAGATATCATCAAGGTCGGACAGTGCTTCTCAGTCGAACCGGGAATCTACATCCAGGAAGAGGGTATCGGCGTACGTATCGAAGATCTCGTTATCATCACGGAGGACGGATGCGAAGTGCTGAACAACTTCACGAAGGACCTTATCATAGTGCCGGAAGAATAAGTGAAAAATGATTTTGATAAGGCCAGACGTTCTGCAATACGGAACGTCTGGCTTTTTGATGACATTTTTTCTTCTATAGTCATTGGTTGATTTTCTGCAAAGACACGTAATACTTCAGGCAAGGTATCTGTCGGAACAAATCCAGAACTACCAGAACGGCAATTTTGTCAGCTAATTGTTCTGCTTCTTCTAGATATTTAGTTGTCAAGAAAATAGTAATACCAGATTTAGCTAATGATTTCACTACATTCCACATAGAAGAACGGCTTTGGGGGTCAAGGTGTATAGTAGAGGAGGGAAAAGTTTTGAAAACGAAAATTACTTTAATGATTTGTATCGGAGCAGCTATATTCGCCGCATGTGGAAAGGCGGAGGAGCCAGCGGAGGATATCAGCTGGTGCAAGGACAGCGTGGATAAGTACAATGGACAGGAGAAAAAACAGATAGAGGGGTATGAGATACTTGATGGAGGCAAAGAGCTTTACAAGTATACCTTTACCATTGACAAGGGACAGAAGCGTACGAAAAGAGTATATACCGAGGAACCTTCAAGTACATATATTTTAAATGAAGAAGATGGCATCTGGTATTACTATGGAAGTGAAGAAAATGGTCCTTGGTATAAAAGTGAGGCAAGGGATGATGCTTTTGAAAGTGATGTACAATCCATAGATATCGATGTCAACGACGAGACAGTGTATGAGATTGCCGGCCAGGAGAAACTGGATGGAAGGGCCGTTACCAAGGTGAAGATTACAACTCCCAAGGACGATACCTTTTCCGGCGTATTAAAAGAAGAGGATGAGAAGATAGAAGAACTGCTTAATGATACTGATTTTAAAAAGGCTTACGATGCGGTTAAAGAAGAGAAAAACAGGGTCAGCTATGTCTGGTTTGATGACGAGACGAAGAAACCAGTAAAGCAGGAAAGAGATACTACAAAGATTCAGACCGTCCTATATTACTACTTGAAGCTTTCCGGGAACGCAGAGATGAAATATGATACGGTACCGAAGAATGTAGTAGAGGTTACCCTGTTTCTCAGTGGAGAACCACAGGAAGAGATCGAGATTCCGCAGGAAAATGTTTACAGCATCTGACCGGGATTGAAGAAAGCGGCGGAAGCTGACGGCATAGTCAGCTTCCGCTTCCCATTGCTTTAACTGCCAGCAGTGCAAGCACAAGTAGTATGCTGGGCTTTACAACCTTCGTCCCATTCTTCATGACGAGGCCTGCTCCGATATAACCGCCAAGCATATTGCAGGCGGCAGCGGCAAGCCCGAGCGGAATGATGACCTGGCCGTTGAGAAGAAAGACGATGAGCGAAGTTATGTTGGTCGTCAGGTTGATAACTTTGGCCTGTGCATTGGCGATCTTGATGCTGAGCTTTGCAAATATGGTAAACGCAATAATCAGGAACGTACCTGTTCCCGGTCCGTAGAAGCCGTCGTACCCGCCGATGATGAAAGCGGCTGCTACGGCAGTGACATAAGTGCGCTTATTAAGCGTGACTTCCTCTGAGCCGTTGTCGTTGAACAGCCTTTTGTTCAGCACGAGGAAGGCGGAGAAGGGCAGAATGATTACAAGGACGTACGTCATGACACTCTCCGGCACGAGCAGAGAGATATGGGAGCCGATGAAGGAGCCCGCGATTGCTGCAAATATGGAGGGAACGGCAAGCTTTACATTGATAAGATGATTCTTGGCAAAGCGGTAAGTGGCCAGTGCAGTTCCGAAAGGGGATGACATTTTATTCGTAGCCACCGCCGCGTGGGGAGGCAGGCCCGCCAGGAGATAGGCAGGAAGCGAAATCAGCCCGCCGCCCCCGCCGATAGCATCTACCATGCCCGCGAGAAATAAAAGAGGGCATACGATTATAAAAGCCTGTATAGTCAGTTCCATGACAGCTACTATTCCTTTCATGTTATTCCGGTTTCTGAACGTACAATCATGTGTACGCATCCCCCGGCCCCACCGGGGACGGGGTCCAAATACTCTGTAGATTATACAGGAAACAGGCGGCAGAATCAATGAAAATAAGGTTGGCGGGCGGAAAATAATCAAAACAGGGCGCTGCCCTGCTGTAAAGTATATATTCACAATTATTTTTCAATGTGGTAGAATATATGGCATATGAGGTATAAAAGGAGGATGGCCATAATGAACAGAGAACAGGCTCACGATATCTTGATGAAATATATGAAAGGTGAAAATTATATTACGCATTCTTATGCCGTAGAGGCAATCATGAAAGGCCTTGCCAAACGTCTGGCCCCGGATGAGGTGGAATACTGGGGAATCGTCGGGCTGCTCCATGATCTTGACGAGGAGCAGTGCGACTGGAAGAATGATATAAGCGTACACGGCCCGACATCCGTGGAGATACTGAAGAGCGAGGGGATTGATGACCCTGTGCTTTTTGACGCGATTAAGGCGCACAATCCGAAGTGCGGCATGAAGGCCAGGACAAAGCTCCAGTACGCGGTGCTGGCGGCAGATCCGATGAGCGGTTTTGTAAAAGCAGTGGCACAGATATATCCGGATAAGCGGATTGCCAGTGTAAAGCATAAGTCCGTGATGAAACGGTTTAATGAGATGCGCTTTGCGGCAGGAGCGAACAGAGATTATATGGAGATGATTGAATTCACCGGACTCAGCCTGGATGACCTCATAGATGTCGCGCTGGAGGAGATGGGGGCGATAGCGGATGTTCTCGGGCTGGCATAAGTAGGACGGCTTTTAATGAGGCAGATATAGTGAGGGAATGGCGAAGGAGCTGTAGCAGAAGTAGATAAACATCTACGGGAGCGGCAGTTTCTTTTTTAATTGGTAAAGCGATTTAATAGAATGCGTTATGCACAAAAATCCAGTTCAATTTTGTTTAAAATAGAGAAAATAAAACTTTAAATTGTGACAATTAACAAAAATACAGGGTATAAATCGTCGAAATATGACGATTGACACTTCTGCAATTGTAAAGTATGATGTTGTTAAAACATTTGGTAAAACGCTTTACCGAACGTATTTACGCAACAATGAGAGAAAAGTCAATGTAAGAGGAGGAAAAAACATGAAGAAATTTAGCAAGTTAACTATTTTTTTGATTCCAATCGGTATTGCAGTTAACGTAGTAGGCGGACAGCTTGCGGTACTGTTAAAGCTGCCTGTATTTTTAGACAGTATCGGAACGTTCGTCGTCGGTGCCCTGTGCGGCGGCATTCCGGGTGCGCTGGTAGGACTGGGATGCGGGCTGATCAACGCGATTTCCCTGCCGACGCTTCTGCCGTATACGATTATCGGCGTGCTGTTTGGTTTTCTCGGTTCCTTTTTGGCAAAGAAGCAGATGTTCTCCAAGTTCTGGAAAGCCCCGGTCAATGGTGTCGTCGTTGCGATCATCAGTACGTGCATTGCAGTCCCGATTACAGCGGTATTGTATGGCGGATTCGTCGGAACAGGAGCCAGTGTGATTGTTACCACTCTTATGGCGGCAGGATGGGATGTACTCCCGGCTACCTTCGTGAGTGAGCTGTCATCAGAGCTGATTGATAAAATCATCTGCCTGATTATTATTTTCTTTGTACTTAAGGCCATGCCGGCACGTTTTGTCGTTAAGCTTCCAAATGGAAAACATTTCATCAAAGAAGAACAGTAATAGTCGATAGCAGCCATACAGACCATGGCTGCTGTCATTTCCAAAGGAGGAAGATGATATGGATTATGATTTCGCGAAACAGTATATGAATCCAAAAAGGACTGGAAATGTAATAAGAGATTTGAACCCTATGAGCAAAGTGAATTTAATGCTGGTGCTTGGGCTGTCTCCCTTTATAGTCCAGAATTATTTTTACGGTTTTGGGATGGTAATTTTGTTTGTTATATTTTCTGCGGTGGCAGGATGCTTTCGTTCGTTCTTTTCTCTATACTGGAAAGTGCTGCTTCTGTTCGGCGTTTTCTTGTTTGTGGTAAAGGCTGCATTTGCGCCGGGCGAACACGTCCTGTTCAGGCTCTGGGGAATATGTGTGACGACGGAAAGCATACAGTCAGGACTGAACATCGTATCGCTCGTTCTGGCATTCAGCGGCGCGTTCATACTGTTTGTAAAGACGACGCCTATGGATGAATTTACATACGCCCTGGAAAAAAAAGGTGTCTCCCATATGGTATCGTTTGTTATCCTGTCATCGTTTCAGACGATTACGGATTTAAAGCAGAACGCACAGATCATCATGGAATCACAAAAAGCAAGAGGCATTGAGACGGAGGGCAATCTTCTGAAGCGGGCGAAAGCTTATATACCGGTTATGGGGCCGCTTGTGCTCAATGCCATATCCAGTACGGAAGAGAAATCGATAGCTATGGATGCGAGAGCTTTTTCAGCACCCGTCGCACACACATTTTTGTCGGAACTTCCGGAGGTAACTGTAAGGGAGAAGGTCATAGTTATCTTATTTGACCTTGCATTTGTGGGATTGGCAGCAGGGAGGATTGTCTTATGGCTTATATAGAATTGAACGGGGTCACTTATACATATCCGCTTATGAAAGAACCGGCGCTTAAGAATATATCGTGTTCGCTGGAACTCGGAAAATTTTATGGAGTAATCGGTGAGAATGCAGGTGGAAAGACGACATTCTGCAATCTGCTTCGGGGCCTCATCCCCCATTTCTATAACGGTAAGCTCGTTGGAGAAATGACGATAGACGGGGAGGATATCAGGAAGATCGACGTAGACGTCCTGTCTACCAAGATGGGGTACATATTCCAGAATCCATTTACCCAGATCAGCGGCGTCAGAAAGACGGTATTTGAAGAGATCGCATTAGGGCTTGAGAACCTGGGGGTTCCAAAAGCGCAGATGATCGAGAAGGTAATCGAAGTGGCCAAGCTCCTGAAGATAGAAGAGCTCCTGCAAAACGACCCGAACCGGCTGTCCGGCGGACAGAGGCAGAGGGTGGCTTTTGCATCGATCATAGCTATGGATTCGGATATATTTGTAATAGACGAACCGACATCCCAGCTTGATCCGGAGGGTACGGAACGTATTTTTGAGATAATACACATGCTGAAAGAACAAGGAAAGACAATTATTCTAGTTGAACATAAGGTGGATCTCATTGCCGAATATGCGGATGAGGTATTGGTATTTCAGAAAGGCGAGCTGCTGGAAAAGGGAGATGCCAGGACCGTATTGAGCAATCTGGAACTTCTGGAACATGGAACTATGCTGCCACAGGCGGTTATTTTGGAGCGGGAATTAAGACGTAACGGCATTGTACTTCCAAAGGTGCCGGTTACTACAGAAGAATGCATAGACCTTTTGCGGAAGGGGGATGTCGGATATGAATCAAATTGAGTTGAGAAATGCGAGCTTCCAGTATCCGAATGGATTTTTAGCGAATGACGATTTAAACCTCATTGTAAGAAGGGGAGAAAGAGTTGCGATAGTAGGACAGAATGGCGCGGGCAAGACGACTGCCGTAAAAATGATGAATGGATTGCATAAGCCATGCAAGGGGGATGTACTGGTAGAAGGAAGAAATACGAAAGATTATACGACCGCCCAGATAGCGCGTCAGGTCGGGTACGTATTCCAGAACCCCGATGACCAGATATTTAACCAGACCGTACATGCAGAGATAGCGTACATGCCTAAATATTATAAGATGGATGAGAAGGAAGTAGAAAAGAGGGTAAGAGAAGTTGCAGAATTGCTGGAGATAGAAGCTTACTTAAAGATGAACCCTTTTGAAATTCCATATGTGACGAGAAAGTTTGTAACGATTGCCGCAATCCTGGCAACAAAGCCGCAGTACATTATTCTGGACGAACCTACCGCCGGACAGGACCTTACGGGAATCAAAGTCCTTACGCGGGTGCTGGAGGAGCTGGAGAAAAAGGAGATTGGCGTAGTGACAATCACACATGACATGGAATTTGCAGCCAATCACTTTGAACGCGTTGTCGCCATGGCAAATAAACAGATAATCAAAGACGGAAACGTCCGTGACATATTCAGCGACGACGATATATTACGCCAGAGCAAGATAAAACGCCCCGGAATTGGACAGATTGCTGACAGCATAGGGCTGGGAAAAGATATATTGAACGCCCGGGAGTTTGTAACACGCTATAAAGAAGTGATGGCGTCATGATGCAGGTGCTCTGTTATGGGGATTCAAATACGTGGGGATACCGGCCCGAGACAGATGACAGGCTCATATGGGAAGAGCGTTACCCGGGAATCCTGAGCAAGAGGCTGGGGGACGGGTACCGCGTGACAGAGAATGGACTGTGCGGCAGGACAACCTGTTTCGACAGCACGTGGGACCCTTTTGTAAATGGGCTGGAAGAGGCGAACGTCTGCGCTTTGGTACATGCGCCCATTGATATAGCGGTCATCATGCTCGGGACGAATGACTGCAAAGACGAGTATGGAGCTGAAGCGGACGATATCGGACAAGGGATGGAAAAGGTGGCGGAAGTATTTGAACATGCCGGGGCGCACATCATACTTGCAGCACCGCCGGTGCTGCGCGGTCTGGAAAAGAGCCCTTTCTACAGCGAATTCGGAAGCGGAGCTGAAGAAAAGAGCAGAAGGCTTGCCGAATGTTATCAAAGTCTGGCATCGCGGCGCGGATGGGAATTCCTGAATGTGGATACGATTACAAGCGCGGGGGATTATGACAGAATCCATCTCGATAAAGAAGGGCACCGGAGGCTGGCAGAAGGATTATACCAGAGGATTGTAAGTAAGGAGGAACGTGATGAATAGAAGCATTGAAAAAGCATTGGAAGAGAATAAGCAGAAGTATATAGATTATCTGCTGAAACTTGTCTCGATTGATACGCATGATATCGGCCACGGCATTGAGGGCGGCCTGGAGGCGGAAGGCCAGGACTTTATGGCAGACTTGTTCCGCGAGCTCGGTGCAGGTGAGGTGGTAAAGGATCCGTTGAAAGAAGACAGTATCGTGAAGTGCAAGGAACAATACCGAGAAGGGAATACCGGACATAATTATGAGAACCGTTACAATGTCTATGCCAGCTTCCCGGGAAAATCCGAGCGGTCGATCCTGTTCAACGGGCACATTGACCATATGCCTGCGGAGAATGAAGAAAACTGGTGCATACCTCCCTTAAGCCCGGCGGTTATAGACAATAGAATTACCGGTCTTGGCGTGGCTGATATGAAAGCAGGGCTGATGGCGTCTGTAATGGCGGCAGCGCTTCTGAAAGATGCAGGTATAGAGCTCCCCATCACTGTGAAATATGCGTCTGTATGTGACGAAGAAGGCGGAGGGAACGGGTCTTTGTGTGCGGCGGTAAGCGGTGTGAAAGCCGATGCGGTCGTAGTATGCGAGCCTACGAATTATGAGCTGATCGTGGCGCATATGGGTTGGGTATTCTTTCAGGTCGAGATAGAAGGGATCGCAGTCCATTCTGGTTTAAAGCTCGCGGGGGTAAATGCGATTGAAAAAGCAGGGAAATTGATGAATGCTATCGACGAATTGGAGCATCGCTGGCTGCTGAAATACAAGCATCCCCTTTTGCCGCCGCCGTCAAGCAATGTGGGGGTTATCTATGGAGGAGAGGCCGGCTCCACGATACCAGACTACTGCTGCTTTAAAACATGTGTCCACTACCTTCCGAATCTGATGAGCCATGAGCAGGTTGTTGAAGAATATACCGGTGCCATACTCCGATGCTGTGAAGGGGATGAGTGGCTGAAGGAACATAAACCTAAGATCAGCGTATACCAGACGGGAAATCCGTTTGAGATGGAGTTGGGCCATCCCTTTGTCGGAGCATTTAAGAACGCATATAAAAGAGCGACCGGCAGTGAAGTGAAGCTGACAGGTTCGCCGGCAGGGTGCGATTCCAGAACATGGCACAATATAGTTGGATGTCCGACGCTGCAGTATGGGCCTGGATCGCTGGAGCAATGTCATGCGGTGAATGAATTTGTTACGGTTGAGCAGTATCTGGACGCAATTAAAATATATGCGAATCTGATTCTGGAATGGGCAGAATGTGCGGAATAAAGGATGTGGGATAATTGGACAGGCATGGAACTTGTACAAGACATATATTGCTGAAAAATGGTCTTCTGATTGACCCTTCAAATGGAATAGAAGAGGTTAAGGACATTGTGGTAGAAGATGACGTCATACTTGAAGTATGTGATAGGGCAGCCGCGGAAAAAGGGGACTATGTCATAGACTGTGCGGGCCTGGAGATATGGCCGGGTTTGATAGATATGCACCTCCATGTAAGCGACCTCTTTGAAATACATACGAATACCGCATATGGAGCTGCCGAGGATGGGGTTACGACGGCTGTCTCCCCCGGAGCGGGCAATACGTTTATGGCGCCGGCGCTTCTGGGAGCAGAGATGGACAGAGGTCTGCCCCTCAATGTAGGGGTGCTTCTTGGGGCGGCAAATGTGCTCGGCACGAGATTAGATGAAGAGGAACTGATTGAATTATTCCGAGGAACGTTGGGACAGAAAGAGAAAGAAAGGAAGCTGAGCCATAACGGCATCGTCAATCATACGGCCCAATACGCGGTAGGTATCAAAGAACACATGGGGCACTTCTTGCTGACAGACGAGAAGATCCGGCAGTTATACACTCTTACGGATAAAGCCCATCTGCTGCTTACCTCCCACACACAAGACATCGATCACACGCTGCACCTGTTCGATATGGCCCAAGGGAGGCATCTGCATCTGGGACATGCCAATGCGGCAGGCTGTGGCACCCACGGAGAAGCCGTCTGGGCGATGAAGCAGGTGATTGACCTATGCAGGAAAAAAGAGGTGAGTGGAGAATTTGTGACGACAATGCTGCGCGATGGCGGAGGATGCAGAGAAGGACTTAAGATGGCCGAGCCTGCAAGGCAGATGGCACTGGAAGCTCTGGCAGAGCATATTGTAACGATTGCGGTGTCAGATGGCCAGAACCAGTCGACGATGAAGGGCTTTGGAGATACGAGAGATAATATCCCCTGCCTGCTGGAACTTGCGGAGCATAAAGTGCTCAGCAAAAGGGACGCGGTCGCATTGATGACTTGTAATCCCGCAGAACTGCTGGCGCAGAGGACTAAAAATGAAGAGTGGAGAAGCAGATATGGGCATCTGGGTATCGGTGCTTACGCCAATATTACTGTCGTTGATCCGAAACGAAAGTACGCAGCATATGTGCTGACCAATGGAAGGCTCGTATCATTTGAAAAAAGGTATCTGCGCTCTGGAGGAAGAGCCGGATACTGGGTAAGCAAATTTCAGACAAAGAAGAGCATGGGAATCGGAGAATTGCCCATGTACGATATAGAATAGAAAGGGGTACAATTATAATGAAGAAAGTACTATTAGCCGGAGAATCATGGATGAGCTACACTACCCATGTGAAAGGGTTTGACAGTTTTTACACATCCGTATATGAATCGGGGGAGAAGTGGCTGGTCGCGGCACTGAAAGAGGGCGGTTATGAAGTGGACTTCCTTCCGAATCATATAGCGGCGGAGCAGTTTCCATTTACTGTGGAAGAGCTGAATGCGTATGACTGTGTGATTCTTTCCGATATCGGGGCGAACACGCTTCTGCTTCCGGCCGTTACGTTCACGAAGAGCAAAAAGATGCCGAACCGGGCAGCGGCTATCAGAGACTATGTCATGGAAGGCGGCGCTCTTCTCATGATAGGAGGGTATCTTACCTTTTCCGGCGTGGATGCCAAAGGAAAATGGCATGACACCCCGGTCCAGGAGGTGCTTCCGGTGGAGGTGCTGACGGTGGATGACAGGATGGAGCACTGCGAGGGCGTGCGTCCGGTCACCGTAAAGGATCATGAAGCTCTGAAAGGTATCAGGACAGAATGGCCTGAGGTACTGGGATATAATAAGACGATTGCCAGACCGGAAGCTTTTGTGGCAGCCACTGTCGAGGGGAATCCATTTATCGCATTTGGAACATACGGCAGAGGGAAGAGTGCTGTATTTACCGGGGACTGCGCGCCTCACTGGGCGCCGCCGGAATTCTGCGAGTGGGAGGACTACAATCACATATGGCAGGGAATGGTAGGATGGCTGACCGACTAATAATGCGTCTGCTGCTGATGGCAGCAGGCGTTTTCCGCATGAACAGGAGAGACAGATGAAGTACGATGCAGAGACATTTTTAACAGAAGTATTGAAAATACCTACTGTAAACGGTAAGGATAATGAAAAAGCGCTTGCTGTATTTCTGCGTGATTTTCTAAAAGACTGCGGGGTCAGTGCGGTTGTCCAGGAAATTGACAGCAGACATGCGAATGTGGTCGGGGTGCTGGAAGGCAAGTCGAAAGAGACGGTAATCTGGAACGGCCATCTGGATACTGTACCTTATGGCAAAATGGGGGAGTGGAAGACGGATCCATCTGTTCCGGCCAAGAAAAACGGCTGCATATATGCGAGGGGAGCGAGCGATATGAAGAGCGGTCTTGCGGCTATGGCCTATGCATTGGGCAGCATGAAGGAAAAAGGGTACGTACCCTCCCGCACGATTTACTTCTGTGGTACATGCGACGAGGAAAAGAGCGGAATCGGGGCCAGACATCTTCTGGAGACTCAGACGCTTGGTGAGCCCGCACTGCTTCTTATCGGCGAACCGACAGGCCTTCGTCCGGGAACAGCTCAGAAAGGCTGCATATGGCTTCAGATGAAGCTGCACGGGAAGACAAGCCACGGAGCATATCCCGAACAGGGCATCAATGCGGTAGAGTATGGCGTCCGAATATTTCAGGATCTGAAACAGAATCTGGAAGAGGAAACCCATGAGCTGCTCGGAACAGCGACCTGCCAGATTACGATGGCAGAGGGGGGCATCGTTCCCAACATGACTCCGGACACGGCGGAGATTATGCTTGATATCCGCGTAATTCCGGGTCTCACCACACCGATGGTAAGCGAACGGCTGCAGAAGATTATCGGCCATTACAGACAGGAGACAGACGGAGAGCTGGAAGTAGAAGTCCACATAAACAACGACAGACAGGCGATAGAAATCCCATCCGATCACCGGTGGCTAAAAAAACTCCAGTGGGAACTGAAGCTGGCAAAACTGCCGAAAGAACGGATTGGAATCAACTACTTCACAGACGCGTCCATCCTGGCAAAAGGGATCCCAACCACCCCGGTCCTCCTCTTCGGCCCCGGCCAGCCCGAAATGGCACACAAGCCCAATGAATATGTCGAAATAGAAAAATATATACAATATATAAAAATTTTAAGTCGATTAATATAACCAAATAATACCAAATTAGGGTATAATGTGCGTATAGGGCAGAGCCAAGGTGTCGCCCAATTGGCCGATGAGCTGGCTCAAGAGGCCAAATGGGCGACGCCTTGGCGAGCGAAGCGACCGAGGAAAAGCGGAGCTTTTGCGAGGCTCTGCCCGGGAGCGGGAACGCTTTCCACAGGCATATACACTGAAAATATAGTTTGATGAGGGTGTGAAGAGTTGAGAACGACAATCAAGGACATAGCAAATTACACGGGTTTTTCGGTTACGACGATATCCCTGGTCCTGAATAATAAAGCGGACAAGATTCCAAGGAGTACGAAAAATAAGATTATGGATGCGGTAGAAGAATTAAACTACCATCCGAATCAGCTGGCGGTAGGTCTTGTTAAGAAACGGACACAGACGATCGGCCTGATTATATCAGACGTCAGCAATGTGTTTTTTTCTACGCTGGCAAAAGGCGTGGAGGATTCCTGCCGCAGCCAGGGCTGGAATTTGATTCTATGCAATACTAATGATAAGCATGATCGAGACATGTCGTACATACAAGTGCTTGCGAACAAAGGGGTAGACGGAATCTTATTCTGTATGGCCAGAGACAGTGACAAGAAAAAGACAGAGGAGAGCATCCAGCTGCTGAAGAAGCTGAAGATTCCATTTGTCATGATTGACCGGTATCTGGAAGAGGCAGACTGCAGTTCGGTCATCGTAGACCATAGGCAGGGGGGATATGCCGCCGCAAAGTACCTCTTGAGACACGGCCATAGAAATATTGGCTGCGTGACGGGACCAAGCGGCCTGGAGGACTCGATGGAACGTCTGAAAGGATATAAAAAAGCGTTGGAAGAATATGAGATTCCATATCGGGCAGAATTCATCTATGAAGGAAATTATGACCGGGAAAGCGGGGCGGGCGCGGTGGATTATTTCGAGGACAAGGAGATAAGCGCGGTATTTGCCTTCAACGATATGTCCGCTTACGGCGTATATAACAGACTGAAGAAAAGAGGCATCTCTGTGCCGGAAGGCATGTCATTGATCGGGTATGATGATATTTTCTTTTCGGAAATTCTGGATGTCCCGCTGACAACGGTAAAACAGCCAATCTATGAGATGGGAGTGGAGAGCGTCAGACAGCTGATTGAAGAGGTGGAGAGCGATGCAGGGGCTAAGAAATGTATCGTGTTCCAGCCTGCCCTTATCGTAAGGGAAAGCGTGGGATACGGACCGGCATATGAACGGGGCGGCAGACCCATCTGAGACTCTGACAGGAGGCTGTTCCTGTATTCTTACTTCTCAAATACGCAGAACATGAAAAGAAAACACGTTTTTTCGCTAAAATCCTTGACTTTTCCAGACAATCATAATAAAATATTCTAGCGTGCACAAAGATGCATTGTATTTTTGTGCGCCATTACGCATATAATGCAAATCGCAACTTATTTAAAATCGTAGGAGGTGAAAGGAATGCCAACATTTAACCAGTTAGTAAAGAAAGGTCGTCAGACATCTGTTAAGAAGTCTACAGCACCGGCACTTCAGAAAGGATACAACTCCTTGAGGAAGAGAGCCACAGACGTATCTGCTCCTCAGAAGAGAGGCGTATGTACAGCTGTTAAGACTGCTACTCCAAAGAAGCCTAACTCAGCGCTCAGAAAAATCGCCAGAGTTCGTCTTTCTAACGGTATCGAAGTAACAAGCTATATCCCAGGTGAAGGACACAACCTTCAGGAGCATAGCGTTGTTCTTATCCGTGGAGGAAGAGTAAAGGACCTTCCAGGTACTAGATACCACATCGTCAGAGGTACACTTGACACTGCAGGTGTTGCCAAGAGAAGACAGGCACGTTCTAAATACGGTGCCAAGAGACCAAAAGATTCTAAGTAGGAGCTAAAATCGTTATCACAAACAGAACTATGATCAAGTAAGTTGCGGGTTATATAGTTATATAGAAGGTGTCCCGCTGCACTACACAGTATCATCAGAAAGACACATGTGAGTACCGATGAATTAATCAGTGTATCTATTACACAATTATGTTTAAGGAGGGAAGGACCGTGGCACGTAAAGGACATACTCAAAAAAGAGACGTATTAGCGGATCCATTATACAACAACAAAGTGGTTACAAAGCTTGTCAACAATATCATGTTAGACGGCAAGAAAGGCGTAGCGCAGAAGATTGTATATGGTGCATTCGATAGAGTAGCGGAAAAGACTGATAAACCGGCTATCGAAGTATTTGAAGAGGCAATGAACAATATCATGCCAGTACTTGAAGTAAAGGCAAGACGTATCGGTGGTGCGACATACCAGGTACCGATAGAGGTAAGAGCTGAGAGAAGACAGGCACTTGCTCTTCGCTGGCTGACATCATATTCTCGTAACAGAGGAGAGAAGACGATGCAGGAAAGACTGGCAAATGAGATTATGGATGCGGCAAACAACACTGGTGCATCTGTAAAGAAGAAAGAAGACATGCACAAGATGGCAGAGGCTAACAAAGCATTTGCCCACTATAGATTCTAGGAGGCAATAATGGCTGGAAGAGAATATCCATTAGACAGAACCAGAAACATCGGTATCATGGCTCATATTGATGCCGGTAAGACTACGCTGACAGAGCGTATCTTATATTATACCGGTGTAAATTATAAGATTGGTGATACTCATGAAGGTACTGCTACTATGGACTGGATGGAGCAGGAGCAGGAAAGAGGAATCACAATCACTTCAGCTGCTACGACATGTCACTGGACTCTGCAGGAGAACTGCCAGAGCAAACCAGGTGCCCTGGAACACCGTATCAATATCATTGATACCCCGGGACACGTTGACTTTACCGTAGAAGTTGAGCGTTCACTCCGTGTACTTGATGGAGCTGTAGGTGTATTCTGTGCAAAGGGCGGAGTTGAGCCTCAGTCAGAGAACGTATGGCGCCAGGCGGACACGTACAACGTACCGAGAATGGCATTCATCAATAAGATGGACATTTTAGGTGCCGATTTCTACAATGCGGTAGAACAGATCAAGACAAGACTTGGAAAGAACGCAATCTGCCTTCAGCTGCCAATCGGCAAAGAAGATGACTTCCAGGGGATTATCGATTTGATGGAGATGAAAGCCTACATCTATAATGATGAAAAGGGTGAGGACATCTCAATCACAGACATTCCGGAGGACATGGCAGATGACGCGGAATTATATCGTACAGAGCTCGTAGAAAAAATCTGCGAGTTAGATGACGATCTTATGATGGAATACCTGGAAGGCGAAGAACCTTCTATAGATTCCTTAAAGGCAGCGCTTAGAAAAGCCACATGCGAATGCCAGGCGATACCTGTATGCTGCGGTACGGCATATAGAAATAAGGGCGTACAGAAACTGCTCGATGCGATACTTGAGTATATGCCTGCCCCGACAGACATCCCGGCTATCGAAGGTGTGGATGCGGACGGAAAAGACGTTGTAAGACATTCATCAGATGATGAGCCGTTTTCCGCGCTCGCATTTAAGATTATGACAGACCCGTTTGTAGGTAAGCTTGCTTACTTCAGAGTCTATTCAGGTTCTATGAACTCAGGTTCTTACGTGCTGAATGCGACAAAGGGCAAAAAAGAACGTGTTGGCCGTATCCTTCAGATGCACGCCAACAAAAGAGAAGAGCTTGATAAAGTATATGCAGGCGATATCGCGGCTGCTATCGGATTCAAGTTCACAACGACAGGCGATACGATCTGTGATGAGAAGCACCCTGTAATCCTGGAGTCCATGGAGTTCCCGGAACCGGTTATCGAGCTCGCTATCGAGCCGAAGACAAAGGCATCCCAGGGCAAGCTTGGAGAATCTCTTGCAAAACTTGCAGAAGAAGACCCGACATTCCGTGCCCATACAGACCATGAGACAGGTCAGACCATCATCGCAGGTATGGGTGAGCTTCACCTTGAAATCATCGTAGACAGACTTCTGCGTGAGTTCAAAGTAGAGGCAAATGTAGGCGCACCACAGGTTGCCTACAAGGAAGCGTTTACAAAACCGGTTGATGTTGACAGCAAGTATGCGAAACAGTCAGGCGGCCGTGGACAATATGGACACTGTAAAGTTAAGTTTGAGCCGATGGATGTCAACGGTGAGGAGACATTCCTGTTTGAATCAAGCGTAGTCGGCGGTGCTATTCCGAAGGAATATATTCCGAAGATTGGAGAAGGTATCGAGGAGGCCATGAAGTCAGGTATCCTTGGAGGTTTCCCGGTAGTCGGACTGAAGGCAAACGTATACGATGGTTCTTACCATGAAGTCGATTCAAATGAAATGGCATTCCACATCGCAGGTTCCCTGGCATTTAAGGATGCTATGAAAAAGGCTTCCCCTGTTCTGCTTGAGCCTATCATGAAGGTTGAAGTCACGATGCCGGAAGAATACATGGGCGATGTGATTGGCGATATCAATTCACGCCGTGGACGCGTGGAAGGTATGGACGACCTTGGCGGCGGCAAGATTGTACGCGCGTTCGTTCCATTGTCCGAGATGTTCGGATATTCAACCGATTTACGTTCCAGAACACAGGGGCGCGGCAACTACTCCATGTTCTTCGAGAGCTACGAGCAGGTACCGAAATCTGTACAGGAAAAAGTGTTATCAACTAAAAATGACTAATAAGCTGTACAGGCCGTAAAAAAGTATGAAAAAGGCTTGAAAAACTGTACGATTTGAAATATAATCAGAGATAGCCGAGTAAACGTAAAGTAATAATAAATGCCTGGAAGGCGATATAATAAGGAGGATATTCAAAATGGCAAAAGCTAAATTTGAAAGAAACAAACCACATTGTAATATCGGTACTATCGGTCACGTTGACCATGGTAAAACAACTTTGACAGCTGCTATCACAAAGACTCTTTCTCAGAGAGTAGAAGGTAACGCTGCAGTAGATTTCGAGAACATTGACAAGGCTCCGGAAGAAAGAGAACGTGGTATCACAATCTCTACCGCTCACGTTGAGTACGAGACAGACAAACGTCACTACGCTCACGTTGACTGCCCGGGACATGCCGATTACGTTAAGAACATGATTACAGGAGCTGCTCAGATGGATGGTGCTATCCTTGTTGTAGCTGCTACTGACGGTGTTATGGCTCAGACGAGAGAGCATATCCTGCTTTCACGTCAGGTAGGCGTTCCTTACATCGTAGTATTCATGAACAAATGTGACATGGTTGACGACGAAGAACTCCTTGAATTAGTAGAGATGGAAATCCGTGAACTGCTTGACGAATATGAATTCCCAGGCGATGATACACCAATCATCCAGGGTTCTGCTCTTAAGGCTCTTGAAGATCCTTCAGGAGAATGGGGCGACAAGATTATGGAGCTGATGGATGCCGTTGACTCTTATATTCCAGACCCACAGCGTGCAACAGACCAGCCGTTCCTTATGCCTGTAGAGGACGTATTCTCTATCACAGGACGTGGAACAGTTGCTACAGGTAGAGTTGAGCGTGGTGTTCTTCATGTATCCGAGGAAGTTGAAATCGTTGGTATCCATGAAGAGACAAGAAAGACAGTCGTAACTGGTATCGAGATGTTCCGTAAGCTGCTTGACGAAGCTCAGGCTGGTGACAACATCGGTGCGCTTCTCCGTGGTGTTCAGAGAGATGAAATCGAAAGAGGACAGGTTCTTGTTAAACCAGGTTCTGTAACATGCCACAAGAAATTTACGGCTCAGGTATACGTTCTTACAAAAGATGAAGGTGGACGTCATACTCCATTCTTCAACAACTACCGTCCACAGTTCTATTTCAGAACAACAGACGTAACAGGTGTCTGCAACCTGCCAGAAGGTGTAGAGATGTGTATGCCTGGTGACAACGTAGAGATGACAATCGAACTGATTCATCCGGTAGCTATGGAGCAGGGTCTCCGTTTCGCTATCCGTGAAGGCGGACGTACAGTAGGATCAGGCCGTGTTGCTAAGATTATCGAGTAATCTTGATATAAAGGCGTAAGCGTATAATTGCCCGGGAAACTTCGGTTTCCCGGGCTTTTTATGATATAATGTAGTAAAGTTTTCCGGGAGGTGTGGTTAATGAGACGCTGGAGAATTAGGATACTTGAATATGGAGGGGACGACAGATGGACGGTGAGATATTGATTATTGGAGCGGCAATCATAGACGTGCTTGCCCGCCCCGTGGATGAGAGCGTGTTCAGAACCGGCTCCCTGCCCGCGGAGGAAATCCGCATGTCTACAGGGGGAGATGCGCTGAATGAGGCGACAGTGCTGGCCCGTCTGGGGAAACGTGTGAAGCTTGCCACGGTCATCGGGAACGATATAGCCGGCAGGATGCTTAAGGAGCACTGCGCGGCAGAAGGAATTATACTTGAGGACAGCTGCGTTTGTGATGATATGGATACAGGCGTCAACATTGTACTCGTGGAGAACAACGGGGAGAGAAGCTTTCTCACCAATCCAAGGGGCAGCCTGAGAAGGCTATCGCTTTCTCATATTAAGATGCCGTTTTCTTCCGACACGAAGATTCTGTGCTTTGCCAGTATCTTCGTCTCTCCGGAAATAGATACGGACGGTCTGCGGCGCTTGTTTAAAACAGCGAAGGAACAGGGAATCACAGTCTGTGCCGATATGACGAAGCGTAAAAACAAGGAGACGGCAGAAGACCTCGCCCCGGCGTTTGCTTATGTCGATTATCTGTTTGCCAATGCGGACGAGGCTTCTCTTATAACCGGCGCGGAGCATCCGGAAGAGTCCGCCGCCCGTCTTGTGAGGACAGGGGCAGCAAATGTGGTAGTCAAATGTGGGGGTGACGGATGTCTCGTGCGCAGCACAGAAGCCAGCATTGTCATACCGGCCGAGCCCGGGGTACGCTGCGTCGACACGACGGGAGCAGGGGACAGCTTTGTTGCAGGTTTTCTCAGTGCGCTTTCAGAAGGAAGGACGTTAAAGGAGTGTGCAGAATATGCCAACAAGTGCGGTGCATTGGCAGTTGCATCGGTTGGAGCAACGGAATGGAGCAAGGCTTGAAAAGTAAATGCTATTTCGTGGTGCTTTCTTTTCTGCGCTTGTGGTATAATGATTGCACATGCGTGCAATCCAAGGCTGCCGCCTTGCCGCCGTTCCGGCGGATTATACCCGGCAATCCACTGCTTGAAAAGTAAATGCCATTGCATGGCGCTTCCTTTTCTGCGCTTGTGGCATAATGATTGCACATGCGTGCAATCCAAGGCTGCCGCCTTGCCGCCGTCCCGGGCGGATTATACCCGGCGATCCACTGCTTGAAAAGTAAATGCCATTGCATGGCGCTTCCTTTTCTGCGCTTGTGGCATAATGATTGCACATGCGTGC
>NZ_KQ236744.1:444153-483929 GCF_001185345.1 Dorea sp. D27
AATATGCCAACAAGTGCGGTGCATTGGCAGTTGCATCGGTTGGAGCAACGGAATGGAGCAAGGCTTGAAAAGTAAATGCTATTTCGTGGTGCTTTCTTTTCTGCGCTTGTGGTATAATGATTGCACATGCGTGCAATCCAAGGCTGCCGCCTTGCCGCCGTTCCGGCGGATTATACCCGGCAATCCACTGCTTGAAAGTAATGCCATTGCATGGCGCTTCCTTTTCTGCGCTTGTGGCATAATGATTGCACATGCGTGCAATCCAAGGCTGCCGCCTTGCCGCCGTCCCGGCGGATTATACCCGGCGATCCACTGCTTGAAAAGTAAATGCCATTGCATGGCGCTTCCTTTTCTGCGCTTGTGGCATAATGATTGCACATGCGTGCAATCCAAGGCTGCCGCCTTGCCGCCGTCCCGGCGGATTATACCCGGCAATCCACTGCTTGAAAAGTAAATGCCATTGCATGGCGCTTCCTTTTCTGCGCTTGTGGTATAATGGGGAGCGAGAGTAAAAAAGTAAAGAACATATGAGGAGGAAATGAAATGGAAGGTCGTAAGATTATCCAGGTAGAGGACAAGGTTCCTTTCCGGCTGCTCGTGCCGCTCAGTATCCAGCACATGTTTGCCATGTTCGGGGCATCGGTGCTCGTTCCGTTTATTTTCGGAATTAACCCGGCAATCGTGCTGTTTATGAACGGAGTCGGTACACTGCTGTTTATCGTCATCACAAAAGGAAAGGCACCGGCTTATCTTGGTTCCAGCTTCGCGTTCCTGGCACCGGCGGGTATCGTGATAAGTGAGATGGGCTATCAGTATGCACTCGGAGGATTTGTTGTAGTCGGCTTCTTTGGATGTGTGCTCGCATTGATTATCTATAAGTTCGGATCCGAATGGATAGACATCGTGCTGCCGCCCGCTGCCATGGGGCCGGTAGTGGCGCTTATCGGTCTGGAGCTGGCTGGTTCGGCGGCAGGAAATGCAGGGCTTCTGGATGAGAAGATTGACAGCGGCAACGTAATCGTATTCATGGTGACGCTCGGCGTGGCCGTATTCGGCAATATCGTGTTCCGCAGATTCCTCTCCGTCATACCGATACTAATAGCGGTCATCGCAGGGTATGTGGCTGCTGTCTGCTGCGGCATGGTGGACTTCGGGCAGGTGGCTGCCGCCTCACTGCTGGAGATGCCCAATTTCCAGACACCCCGCTTCAGCATGGAGGCGATACTGATTATACTGCCGGTGCTGCTGGTCATAGCATCCGAACATATCGGGCATCAGGTGGTGACGAGCAAGATTGTTGGAAGAGACCTGCTGAAGGATCCCGGACTTCACCGTTCCCTGCTCGGGGACAATCTCTCGACAATGTTATCTGGAATGATTGGTTCCGTCCCCACGACGACATACGGGGAAAATATCGGAGTCATGGCAGTCACGAAAGTATATAGCGTCCGCGTCATAGCGGGAGCTGCAGTACTCTCCATCATCTGCTCTTTTGTCGGAAAGCTGTCCATGCTCATACAGACGATTCCGGGTCCGGTCATAGGAGGAATCTCTTTTCTGCTCTATGGTATGATCGGGGCATCCGGTATCCGCATCCTGGTCGATTCCCAGGTGGATTACGGGAAATCCAGGAACCTGACACTGACATCTGTCGTCTTTGTAACCGGCCTCTCCGGTATCGCGGTAAAGTTCGGAAATATACAGCTGACGGGGATGGTGCTGGCATGTATCGTCGGAATGATGCTGAGCCTTATTTTCTATATTCTGGATAAGCTGAAACTGACAAATGACAGAGATGAATGATGAGGGACAGGGCAAAATGAATTGGGGACGGGGTTTTTCTAGAAAAACCCCGTCCCCAATTCATTCTTTGAGATTAAAAATAATTATAGAGTGTGCTCTGAAAGGCTTGCATTTCTGGAGTATAGATGATAAAATTTAAGAGTATTTTAAGAAATGCTTTACTGAATTGCAGTAGTGCAAAGGAGAATTTCATATATGACAGGCAGAGAGCTATTAGAAAAACTGCTCGCTTCTTACGAGGCAAGCTATGACATAGAACGAACCTGCTGTATCAATGGGGATATATATGATGCACACGCGGCTTTCAGTGTGACCAGCGCCAAGTATGTCCTCGTCAAGAAGGCAGAATTGTGGCGGGCGGACTGCTTTGAGCACGTGTTTTTTCGTGTGACGGACGGTCTCAGGGGGGACGATCTGGAGCGTTTCCGGATACAGGTTGCCTCATACATAGAACCTCAGCTCGTCAGGGGCGGTAAGAGATGGCCGGAAAAAAACCATATGTATACATATATCACAGGCGTCTTCATATGTGATAACGGTATCCCTGAGGATGTCAGGCAGGAAGTGAAGCGTTTCAGCTTCGTGAAAAATTATAAATGGACAGTCCGCGGATACAGCGAAGTGAGGCTGCTTGTATTTGATATGAAGAACGGAAAAGTCTTTGGCAACCGCGCTGCCAAAGACCTGGTAAAAGGCTATACTAAGGCCAAAGTAATAGGGCCTTCTTAGCAGCCTGCCGGAAAGCTGAAGGAGTCCGGCCGGTATATAGAACAAAAGAAGGAATGAGGAGGAAAACAAAATGAATGGTATTGTAGTATTGTTAGCGGGCATTGCGATTCTCATCATCGCCTATGTCACGTACGGCAAGTGGCTTGCCAAACAGTGGGGCGTAGACCCGTCCAAGGAAACACCGGCACATACGGAAGAGGACGGAGTGGATTATGTCCCTGCTAAGGCACCTGTGCTGCTTGGACATCATTTTTCATCCATTGCAGGAGCCGGGCCGATTAACGGTCCTATCCAGGCGGCGGTATTCGGATGGGTGCCCGTATTATTATGGGTGCTGATCGGGGGCATCTTCTTCGGTGCTGTCCATGATTTTGGCGCATTATTTGCGTCCATCCGGCACAAAGGGCAGTCCATGGGTGAAGTCATTGCGGACTCTATGGGAACAAAAGCAAAGAAGCTGTTTATCACGTTCTCTTATCTTACACTGATACTCGTAGTCGCTGCCTTTGCCTCTATCGTTGCCAATACATTTATGGCTACATATACGGAGAGCGGGGCGGTGGACGTGGCGGCCAGCGCGGCAAACGCGAGAACTGCCATGATATCCATATTATTTATTGCCATCGCCATCGTATTCGGATTCCTCGTATACAGGCGGAACGCGTCACTCGGCGTGTCCACCGTCATCGGCGTAGCAGCTATCGTTGTATGCATGGCAGTCGGATTTAACTGGCATCCTTTATACTTAAGCAACACGACATGGATGATAATTGTAGGCATCTACATCACGGTAGCATCCGTGACACCCGTATGGATTCTGCTGCAGCCAAGGGATTATCTGAGCTCCTTCCTGCTCTACTTCATGATGGCTGTGGCAGTCGTGGGAATCGTAGGCAGCGCGTTTACAGGCGGCGCCACCATGGATATACCTGCATTCACAGGCTTTAAAGACACGCTGGCGCCGACCGGAGCCTCTCTCGGCTATCTGTTCCCGGCTCTGTTCGTGACGATTGCCTGTGGCGCTATATCCGGTTTCCATTCACTCGTTGGTTCCGGTACGACAGCAAAGCAGCTGAACAATGAAAGAGATGCCAGGCCGATCGCATACGGTGGTATGCTTATCGAGTGTGCCCTTGCTATCATTTCACTCTGCGCGGTAGGCTATATCTGGGCGAACTATGCATCAGGAGAGACGGTTACACCGACCGTCGTATTTGCCACCGGTATCTCCAAGATGGTAGGCTCCATCCCCGGACTGGCAGGAACAGAAGAAGTCGCTTACTCCATGCTTGTACTGGCAGTGTCCGCATTCTGTCTGACATCGCTCGATACCGCGACACGTCTGGCCCGCTATATGTTCCAGGAGTTCTGGCTCAATCCGGGAGAAACGATTGCGGAGACGACAGGATATAAAAAGGTACTTACGAATCCGTTCGTAGCGACCATTATTACTGTAATACTCGGAGTCGGCCTCGGACTGACCGGCTATGCAAACGTGTGGCCTCTGTTCGGCGCCGCCAACCAGCTGCTCGCGGCACTTGGTCTGCTCGGTGTTGCGACATGGCTTGGCAAGGCAGGAAAGAACAACAAGATGTTCTATATCCCTATGGCATTTATGCTCGTAGTCACAATCACCTCACTCTGCTTTACAATCAAGTCCAACGTAGCAGGCATCGCCCTGGGAGGCGAAGGCGTGTCATGGTGCTACGTACGTACGATTATCGCGGTTCTGCTCGTGATACTTGCAGTAGTGCTTGCAGTGGACGGCATCAGGACTCTGATGAAACAGGACAAAAAGGCTGCTTAATATCAGTGGCAGGGTTATAGAGAAGTGATATAAAATTACGGATGAACCGGCGTGGCATTGGCTGCGCCGGTTTCTGCAGTATACACATATGCATCATACGGCAGTCTCCTTTTCATTTACAGGCCGGTGTGATAAAATGTATGCAATGGAGGTCAGGATGAAGAGAGAAAATTTTTTCAGAAAGAAGTCCGCAGATAATAAGATACGGTTTCCGATTAAAAATAAGATAATGATGCTGTCAGCAATGGCAGCCCTCCCTTTTTTGGCCATGGTCGTCTACCTGCTTGTCTCCATGACGAAATACAGCCGTGCTTACGATGATATCGTGAGGAACCTTACCATTGCCAATAATTATAATCTGGATTTCAAAGAGGAGATGGATGAGAGCCTGTACAAGCTCGTAGTCGGATATGTCACGTTCGACAACATATCGGAAAAAGACACGCTGAAGGATCCGTATGTCATGATTGACGAGCTGCGCAGCGAGTTTACGAAGCTCATGGATATAACGACGGAGACGGAGAGCAGGCTTTGGCTGGAAAGCCTGCTGCGCAATATCGACACATTGGAGAAGAGGGTGGACGATATCGTGGAGAGCGTATCTGCCGGAGAGCGGTATGATGAGAATATAGAAGAGCTGGACAACAATATTTATATTCTGACGGAACTGATTCAGGATGATATCCAGTATTACATATACTATCAGACGCAGAGCATGGAAGAGGTGACCAATAATCTCAACCGGCAGATGAATGATTTTGTCGTCATATGTATCATATTGGTCCTCCTGCTCGTGGCGGCGGTGACAGTCGTTACAGTCCTGATAGCGTCAGGAATCCTCCGGCCGATACGGGAGCTTTATGTTGCCACGGAGAAGATAGCGGAAGGCGATTTTGAAGTGCGTGCCAGTGCAGATTCCCGGGATGAAATTGAGGTACTGGCGCACGGATTCAATAATATGGCGGGAAATATGCAGGGGCTGATCAGCAAGGTGAAGGAAGACGAGCAGAAGATGCGGAGGGCAGACCTGCGGCTCCTGCAGGAGCAGATCAACCCTCACTTTTTGTACAATACGCTGGATACGATCGTCTGGCTGATCGAGGGCAATGAAACAGAGCAGGCGGTAGATATGGTGGTCACGCTGTCGGATTTCTTCCGGCTGGTGCTCAGCAAAGGGAAAGAGTTCATATCCATAGGACAGGAAGAGCAGCATATCCGAAGCTATCTGGAAATCCAGGAGATGCGTTATCATGACATATTAGAATATGAGTTTCGGATAGACCCCCAACTGTATGACTATCAGATATTGAAGCTCACAATCCAGCCGCTGGTAGAAAATGCGCTCTATCATGGCATAAAATACAAGAGGGCAAAAGGAAATATCAGTATCAGCGGAGAGAAAAAGGGCGATATGATCAGTCTGACGGTCAGCGATGACGGAGTGGGCATGGAGGAGGAAGAACTCCGGCAGCTGCGGGAGGAGATAGAGCGTCCGTGTGGCGAGACAAAGAAAGGATTCGGGCTTGCCAATGTCAATGAACGTATTCATATGTATTTCGGGCCGGAATATGGTATGACCATCAACTCGGTGAAAGGAAAAGGAACAACGGTGGAGATTATCATTCCGGCAATCGAGGTGGAAGAAGCACAGAAGGAAAGGATGAGATGACATATGAAACAGAGGGCAAAGAGGAAGTTCCGGCTGATCTCATCTGTGCTGGCTGTACTGCTATTGCTGTCAGGATGCGGGCCGGACTTTAAGGAAGATAACAGCCAGGATACGGTTACTCCGAAGGATGACAGCCTGATTGTGGTAGGAGTGTCGCAGATAGGCAGTGAATCGGTATGGAGAACGGCGAACACTGCATCGATACAGAGCACATTCAGCAAAGAGAACGGATATTTTCTTATTTTTGACAATGCGAGGCAGAAACAGGAGAACCAGATCAAGGCACTTCGCAGCTTTATCTCCCAACAGGTAGACTATATCGTATTCTCACCCATCGTGGAAGATGGATGGGACACGGTGCTTCAGGAGGCGAAAGACGCGGGCATACCGGTCATCCTGATGGACCGGAACGTAAATGTAAAGGACGAGTCTCTATATACCGCATGGGTCGGTTCCGACTTTACGGAAGAAGGCCGAAGGGCAGGCCGCTGGCTCTCCGGACACCTTGCAGAAGAGGGGCGCGGGGATGAAGAAGTAAATATCGTTGTGCTGCAGGGGACAAATGGCAGCACATCTGTCATCGGGCGGACGAAAGGATTTGATTCCGTCGCGGCACAGCATGATCGCTGGAATATACTGGAACAGGCAGATGCTGATTTCACTACTGCCAAGGGCAAGGAAGAGATGAACAAAATGCTGCAGAAGTATGAGGACATTGATGTGGTAGTATCCCAGAATGATGATATGACGTTTGGGGCACTGGAAGCGATTCAGGAAGCAGGGATGACGACCGGAACGGAAGGGGAGATTATCGTCATTTCCTTTGACGCTACAAAGTCTGCACTGGAGAAGGTGGAAGAAGGAATTATCAATGTCGATATCGAGTGTAATCCGGAGCAGGGCGCGTACATAGAAAAAGTAATCAGGACGATGGAAAATGGAGAGCGTGCAGATAAGGAGTATTTTGTAGAGGAAAAGGTATTTACAAAGAAAAATGTAGACAGCGTTATCGATGACAGATCTTATTAAAGGAAACAGAGGGAAAAAGATGTTGAAAGTGTTTTTGGTTGAAGACGAGAGCGTGATAAGAGAGGGTCTGCGTGACAAGATTCCTTGGGAACAGTATGGGTACCGGTTCGTGGGGGAGGCGGCGGACGGTGAGATGGCGCTTCCGCTCATACGCAGGGTCAGGCCGGATGTGCTCATTACGGATATAAAGATGCCATTTATGGATGGACTATCTCTTAGCAAGATGGTCAGGGCTGAATTTCCTAAGATAAAGATCATCATCATCAGCGGTTATGATGATTTTGCATATGCAAGAGAGGCCATTCAGGCAGGTGTGGACCAGTACCTGCTGAAACCGGTGACAAGAGCAGATCTCAGGAAGGTATTGCTGGAGCTGAAAGAGAAGATCGTGCAGGATGCACAGCAGGATGAATACCGGGTGCGGTATCAAAACGAGATGCGGGAATATGAGCAGTTTTCCCGGAGGCAGTTTTTTGAAAAAGTACTCGGAGGAGGAGAGATATCCGTTAAGGACATGTACGATGAAGCGGGGAAACTATCCATGGATCTATCAGCGTCATGCTATAACCTTCTGTTCCTCTGCCTGCAGGAAAAAGCCGGTGCACTGGCCGGCGGACGGGGAGACCGGTTTATCACAAAGCAGGAGGAGGTGCTGCATTATTTCCTGCGCCATCCACAGTACATACCGTTCCGGTGGAATGCCAACTGCTTTGGAGTGCTCGTGAAGGCAGAGAATGGACAGATGGAGGAGCTGACAGAGAAGGCGCTGGAACATATCAGGCAGGTATGTGGGCCGGAAGAGGAGCAGATGGACTGGTATGTAGCAGCCGGCCATCCGGTAGAGCGGTTAAGCCTGCTTTCGGACTGCTACCGGAACGTCAATCATTATTTCGCGTATCGTTTTATCATGCCGGACCTTCACCTGCTTACAGAGGCTACCCTTGCAGAGTATCTCATGCCGCGGGAAGACAATAATATAGGGAATGTGAACCCGTCTAAGATAGCGCCGGAGATTATCCGTGACTTTCTATCCAGAGGGAACAGAAGCGAAATCCATGATTTTGTGGAATCATATGTACAAGGTATCAGAGAAGCGCTGGAGTCAAGAATGTTCCGGGATTATGTAGTGCTTAACATTCGGTTTACGGTAATAGCATTCATAGAATCCATCGGGGCGGCACAGGAAGACTTTGAAAAAGAGACGGATAACGGTATACGGGATATGCATATGAAGCCCGCGGAAGTCTTTGACTACTTCGTAGATTCGCTGCGGGCGGCAATAAGCATCCGCGACAGAAAGAGCAGCTATCAGAGCGGCAGACTCCTTCGGCACGCACTGGATTATATAGACAGCAATTATGACCGGGAATCTCTGTCCTTAAGCAGTGTGGCAGAGGAAGCGGATGTGAGCGCGAATTATCTTAGCGCTGTATTCAGCCAGAACATGCAGAAAACTTTTATCGAGTACGTTACGGAGAAGCGGATGGAAAAGGCGAGGAGGCTGCTTGTGTCTACAGATAAGTCATCCGGAGAGATTGCGCTGGAGGTAGGGTATAAGGATTCCCACTATTTCAGCTTCGTATTTAAGAAGACACAGGGCTTAAGCCCGCGAGAATACCGGAACAGCAAAAAGGATTAGATGAGCCCGATATGCTCGGTCGTACTTTCTTTCAGATTGATTCTCCATGGGATCTCCTGCGATATGGCAGGAGATCCTTTTAATCTGCCGATCATCATCTGAGCGGCAGCAGTCCCCATCTCATGTGACCTGTGGGTAAGCGTGGTGAAGTAGAGAATGCCGGAACTGCTCAAGTATGTGTTGTCAAAGGCGGTCAATGCCATGTCGTCAGGGAGGCGGTAGCCGGCAAGACGAAGCTCCTTGATCAGGAAATATGCGATCATATCATTGTAGCAGATGACAGCGGTACAGGATTCCAGCGATTCCAGCACGAACCTTTTCAGGAACTGTGTATCCTGAAAACGCTGCAGCTTATCCAGGTCACGGGAATCAAACCAGCCGATCCGCTCATCTGGAACAGCAAGATGAGCATCTCTCATGGCTTCGATAAATCCACAGAACCGTTCCGGTCCCTGCTGGTCATCTGATTTGAATATACCGCCGATGGCAGTATGCCCCTGTTCAACGAGATGCTTCACAAGCAGGGCGCTTCCTCCGGTGTTGTCATCCTTCACATACGGGCAGTCGTTCAGATCCGGATAATAGTTGTGAAGAAACAGCACGATGCACCCCTTCCTTATCAGCTTGCGGTAGAGATCCAGATTCGGGTTTGGCAGGGCACTTTTACTGCCCTCTACTATAATTCCGCGGGGAGGTGCGTCGAGAAGATCAGACAATATCTGGCGCTCGCTCTGGAACCGGTTGCGGGTCACGTACACTTTGCCGGAGAAACCGCTCTGTGCCAGGGTACTGCGTATATCATTTATGACGCCTGGATAGATGTATTCGGAATCGTCAGACATCAGAATCCCGATTTCATCTGCCGAGGGGCCGGCTGAGAGACCTGTGAGGTAGGAGCCGCTTCCCCGTTTCTTTTCTATCAGCCCCTCTTCTTCCAGAAGCGCAAGTGCAAAGCGGACCGTCTGGCGGCTGACCTTGTACTTTGCACAAAGCTCCTGCTCCGACGGCAGTTTGTTGCGTCCATTTCCTATGTAACTGGGAATCAGTTCTCTGAGCCGGCCTGCCAGCCATTTGTATTTTATTGCCATGTGGCACCTCCATAAAAAATTGAAAAAAGTGTGTTCCCCTATACTGGAGTGATATGAAAAAAACATAAAAGATGAATAAAAATCATACCTTTTGGATTGTTCCGAATGAAGTTTACAGTACAGGCGGCGGGGAATGACGTGCGTCTGGCACGCCGAAATGTATTAAAATCGTAAATTTTCCTTCTTGTTTCTTAAAATAACATACAATAGCTGAAAAGTTGTATTTGAATTATATTATATCACAGAAAAGTTGTATTGTAAAAAACTAATAAACCGCTAAAATGCGCCGTATTACAGATTGATATGCGGAAGCGCAGGTGATAAGGTTGAATTACAAAGAAGCGGGGCCACGCTACAGTGAACTATGAAAACCAGGAGGGAAAAATTATGAAAAGACGAATTGTTGCAGTATTGCTTACAGCAGTTATGGTATTAGGTTTGGCGGGATGTGGATCATCAGGCGGGTCATCCGACAAAGATGCCGAAAAGAAAGATTCCGGGGACGGTACGATCAAAGTGGGCATTATCAATAACGACCCGAACGAGTCTGGATATCGTACGGCGAATGACAAAGATATGAAAGAGATGTTTACAAAGGAAAACGGATATGACGCTTCCTTCGCGTACAGCCTCAAGAACGATGAGCAGATTACGGCAGCTCAGAAGTTCATCCAGGACGGTGTCGATTACCTTCTCCTTTCAGCGGCTGACACGGCCGGATGGGATTCTGTCCTGAAGGATGCCCAGGATGCAGGTACGAGAGTCATCTTATTTGACCGTACGATTGACGCGGACGAAAGCCTGTATGAAGCCTCCATCGTATCAGACATGGAGAAGGAAGGCGAGACAGCTGTCAACTGGCTGGAAGAACAGGGACTTGACGCGTACAACATCATCCATATCCAGGGCGTCATGGGTTCCGCGGCACAGAAAGGACGTTCCGGAGCGCTTGATGCGGCAGCCAAGGATAAAGGCTGGAATATCGTTACACAGCAGACGGCAGAGTGGAATGCAGAGAAAGCACAGCAGATAGTCCAGTCAGCAATTGATTCCGGTGAAGCGTTCAACGTAATCTATGCGGAAAACGATGATATGGCCAAAGGTGCCGTGGCAGCGCTTGATAAGGCTAACATCTCTCATGGCGTAGGCAAAGATGTGATAATCATGGGATTTGACTGCAACAAGTGGGCGCTGGAAGAACTGCTTGCACAGAACTGGAACTACGACGGACAGTGCAATCCGTTCCAGGCTTCCTACATCGATGAAGTTATCAAGACGATTGAAGACGGCGGCGAAGTGGAAGAGAAGACGATCATCATGGATGAAAAAGGATTTGATGCCACGACAATTACAGAGGAAGATGTTGAGAAGTACGGCATCTGATACATAAACAGGCAGCAAAGCGGATTACCCGCTTATCAAGGGCGCGGCGCAGCGTACAGGACAGTAAATACGCTCCCGGGCCCTTTTATGAAAAGAGATTAGAGGTGAATGCACTGGTGAAAGAGAATGCTATATTAGAAATGAAGAATATCCATAAAAGCTTTCCCGGAGTACGTGCCCTGCAGGCGGTCGATTTTACGCTGCGTGAAGGTGAGATACATGCACTGATGGGCGAGAACGGAGCAGGAAAATCTACACTGATCAAGGTTCTGACCGGCGTCTATATGAAAGATGAAGGAGAGATATACCTGAAAGGGCTGGATAAAGCGGCGGTAATCCGTTCTCCGCAGGATGCACAGAATCTTGGAATCAGCACGGTATATCAGGAGATTACACTCTGTCCGAACCTGTCGGTAGCGGAAAACATGCACATCGGCCGCGGCAAAGCGCTGGGCCATAGCTGGAAGAAGATGAACGAGGCGGCAGATAAGATGCTGAAGGCGCTTGACATCCCGGCCAGGGCGACACAGCAGCTCTCGGACTGCTCTATCGCGATTCAGCAGATGGTCGCCATAGCACGTGCCGTGGATATGGATTGCAAGGTGCTGATTCTGGATGAGCCGACCTCCTCTCTGGATGAGCAGGAAGTAGAAAAGCTGTTCGGGCTCATGCGAGACCTGAAGGCGAGAGGGGTAGGCATCATCTTTGTCACCCACTTTCTGGAGCAGGTGTATGAGGTATGCGATAAGATTACGGTCCTGCGTGACGGGAAGCTCGTGGGCGAATATGCAATCAAAGATCTTCCACGTGTACAGCTCGTTGCGAAGATGCTCGGGAAGGAGCTGGATGACGCTGAGGAAATAAGGGATGAGAGCTTGATGTATAAGCAGGATGATTCCGTCCCTCCTGTATTGGAAGCCGAAGGGCTTCAGAGTGATGCAGGTATCAAACCATTTGATTTCAATATAAGAAAAGGGGAAGTCAACGGATTTACCGGACTGCTCGGCTCGGGACGGAGCGAGTGTATCCGTGCGATTTTCGGTGCGGACAAAGTCATAGGCGGAACCGTGAAGAAGGATGGTAAGAAGATAAAGATAACCAAACCGATTGATGCGATGAAGAACGGCATCGCCTACCTTCCGGAGGACCGCAAAGGAGACGGCATAGTAGGAGACCTCTCGGTGCGTGACAATATTATACTCGCGGCCCAGGTGCTGGAAGGATTCTTCAAACCGTTTTCAAGGGCGAAAGCAAACGAGATAGCAGATGAGTATATCAAGCTGCTCGATATCAAGACGGCATCCGCAGATACGCCAATCAAATCGCTTTCCGGAGGGAACCAGCAGAAAGTGATACTTGCCCGATGGCTGTTCACGCATCCGGATTATCTGATACTGGATGAACCGACACGTGGTATCGATGTAGGTACCAAGATCGAGATACAGAAATTAGTACTGAAACTTGCTTCAGAAGGTATGAGTGTCACATTCATCTCTTCTGAGACAGACGAAATGCTCCGTACCTGTTCCCGGCTGATTGTCATGAGGGACCGCAAGATGGTGGGCGAGATTTCGGGCAAAGACCTGACCCAGAGCAGCATCATGGGTATGATTGCCGGAGGTGACAAAGAGAATGCAGAAGAATAATACAAACAAATCAAGTATGAACCAGATAGTGGGCAAGATTGCAAGCAAGCAGATATTTATCCCGATAGCGGCACTCCTGCTGCTGGCTGTATTTAACCTGATTGTAGACCCGTCTTTTTTTAAGATCTCAATGGACGTCAACAGTGCAGGCAACCACGTCCTGTCAGGATACCTGATTACAATCCTGGATTACGGTTCAGAGCTTGCAATACTTGCCATTGGCATGACCCTCGTTACGGCGGCGTCAGGGGGGCAGGATATCAGCGTAGGCGCCGCAATTGCCATCGCAGGCTCGGTAATCCTGCGTGTGCTCTGTGGCACGAACTCAAGGCCGGATGAGCTGCAGGCGCCGATTATCGTGGCCTTCCTCGTAGCCTGTGTGGTTGCGATGCTCTTTGGGGCCTTCAACGGGGTGCTCGTTGCGGGATTTAACATCCAGCCTATGGTAGCGACTCTGATTCTGTTCACGGCAGGGCGCTCTGTTGCGGCATGGATCAACAATAATGAGCTTCCGGTCGTAAGTGATGAGAGCTTTACATATTTTGGCGGGTTTATTCCCGGTATTCCGATTCCGACCCCGTTCTTTATCGCACTGGGCTGTATCATCATAACAGCGCTAGTGCTGAAGTTCACAAATCTGGGCTTATATACGCAGGCGGTCGGCATCAATGCGAGCTCTTCCAGGTTAAATGGCCTGAATCCGGCGTTTATCAAGTTCTTAAGCTTTGTAATCCTTGGGTTATGCGTCGCGGTAGCTGCACTGATCAAGGTAAGCCGTATCTCATCCATCAACTATTCGGTCATCGCAAAAGATATCGAGATGGATGCAATCCTTGCGGTCGCGCTCGGAGGGAATGCCTTAAGCGGCGGCAAGTTCAACATGACCGCATCTGTCCTTGGCGCCTATGTAATACAATTTCTGACGACGACGCTTTATAAGTTCAATGTAAAGTCAGACGCGTTATCAGCATATAAAGCAATCGTGGTCATCGTACTTGTAGTCATAAGTGCACCGGCTGTAAGAGATAAAATGTCATCCGTATTCAAGAAGATGACAATAAAGAAAAAGGAGGTTGGTTAATATGACAATGACGGAAAAGAAGCCTGCAGGCGTCAGACGGCTGCATATCAAATCAATGTCCGATACGAACCTGCTGCTCCTGATTACGATCGGTGTATTCCTGCTGATGTACGTCGGCGCAATCTTGTTCCAGGGCTCGGGGTTCCTGAAGCCACAGACATTCTTCAATATACTGAATGCAAATGCGGCGCTGATTATCGCGTCCTGCGGACTGACCATTGTCATGATCACCGGGAGCATCGATATCTCCGTCGGCGGAGTAGCGGCTCTCGTCAGCATGTGCTGCGCGGTATATCTGGATTACAAGGATGGCAATATCTTCGTCTCTGCGCTGATTGCCCTTGGCATAGGCCTGGGATTCGGCCTTGTTCAGGGATTCCTGGTGGCATATCTGGATATCCAGCCGTTTATCGTGTCGCTGGCGGGAATGTTCTTTGCCCGCGGTATGACTACGATTGTACATACGAACCCATTCAACGTACAAAATGAAGCATTTGTTGATCTGAAAGAGACGCGCATCACCGTACCGGGCATGGGGTCGGTAAACAGAATCGGGAAATACGTAGACGCTTACGTCGAGATTGGCGTGGTCGTTGCGCTGCTGCTCGTCGTTCTGCTGTTCGTGCTGCTCAGATGGTCGAGGCTCGGCCGTGGATTCTACGCGGTGGGAGGCAACAGGCAGAGTGCCCTGATGCTCGGAATCAATGTAAAGAGAACAAGGTTCCTGGCTCATCTGCTCTGCGGGGTGCTGGCAGGCATCGGCGGATATGTATACTTCCTTCATGTAGGAAGCGGGGCTGCCTCGCACGCCAGCGGTATGGAGATGAATGCCATCGCCTCCGCAATCATCGGAGGAACGCTGCTGACCGGAGGAGTCGGTAATATTGCAGGAACCCTCTTCGGTGTGCTGTCGCTCAGCCTGATACAGAATATCGTATCATCTGCGGGGCTGGATCAGGCATGGTGGACGGGAATTACGATTGCGGCGATGCTCTGCCTGTTCCTTATCATCCAGAGTATTGTCATGGCCCGTAAAAAAGGTACTTCACAGTAGGAGAGGTGTTGGAATATGAGTGATGTTAGAAAAGCTATAGCCGCCGGGAAGACGGCACTTGGGATTGAACTTGGCTCTACCCGCATCAAAGCGGTGCTGGCAGGAGAAGACAATGTGCCCGTAGCGTCCGGAAGCCATGACTGGGAGAATCGGTATGTGGAAGGTATCTGGACGTATGATTTAGATGAGGTGTGGGCTGGAATCCAGGATTGTTACAGTAAGCTGGCGGAAGATGTAAGGGACCGGTACGGGATTGTTCTTGAACATGTGGGAGCCATTGGCTTCAGCGCCATGATGCACGGATATATGGCATTTGATGATAGTGACGAACTGCTTGTGCCCTTCCGTACGTGGCGCAACACCATTACAGAACAGGCGTCAAAGATGCTTATGGATACATTCCATTATAATATCCCACAGAGGTGGAGCATTGCGCATCTGTACCAGGCCATACTGAACGGGGAAGAGCATGTGGCTCGTGTGCGGTTCTTCACGACGCTGGCAGGCTATGTGCACTGGAAGGTGACCGGAAGGAAAGTGTTAGGGATAGGGGATGCCTCCGGCATGTTCCCCATCGATGTGGAGAGCAAAGACTACAACAGCCGGATGATCGGCCAGTTTAACAGGCTGGTGGCAGATAAAAATTATCCATGGAGATTAGAAGAGCTGCTTCCCCGGGTGCTCCTTGCAGGAGAAGACGCAGGTGTCCTGACGGAAGAGGGAGCGAGGCTGCTGGATCCTTCCGGCCGGCTTAAGGCAGGGATTCCGTTGTGCGCGCCGGAAGGGGACGCGGGAACGGGCATGGTGGCAACGAACAGCGTGGCCGTCCGTACCGGCAACGTATCGGCAGGCACGAGCGTATTCGCCATGGCTGTATTAGAGAAAGAGCTGTCCAGGGTGTATGAAGAGATTGATATGGTGACGACCCCCGATGGCAGCCTCGTTGCCATGGTGCACTGCAACAACTGTACGTCTGATTTGAATGCCTGGGTAGGCTTATTCAGAGAATTTGCAGAAGGCCTCGGGATAGAAGTGGATATGGGCGGGCTGTACGGCATGCTGTATCAAAAGGCCCTGGAAGGCGATGCAGACTGCGGCGGACTTCTGGCATATAATTATTTCTCGGGGGAACATATCACCGGATTTGAAGAAGGCAGGCCATTGTTCGTGCGGACACCGCAGAGCAAGTTCAATCTGGCTAATTTCATGCGTGTCCATCTCTTTACATCTCTCGGAGCGCTTAAGACAGGGATGGATATCCTGCTCAAAGGCGAGGGAGTGAAGCTGGATACGATGCTGGGACACGGCGGTCTGTTTAAGACGAAAGATGTGGGGCAGAAGATTCTGGCGGCTGCCATCGACACGCCGGTATCCGTCATGGAGACAGCGGGAGAAGGTGGAGCCTGGGGAATCGCTCTTCTGGCCGCCTACAGGCGGGAGCAGACGGAGGAACATCTGGCAGGCTGGCTGGCCGCTAATGCATTTGGCAGCGATGCCGGGAGAAAGGCAGAGCCTGATCCAAAAGATGTAGAAGGCTACGAGACATTTATCCATCGTTACTCGGCCGGTTTTCCGATAGAAAGAGCGGCGATAGAGACGTTAAGGCAGCAGAAGTAAAGAAACACAACTTGAAGGAGACAGATATCATGATAAAAAGGAAAGAGTATAAGTTCTGGTTTTGTACCGGATCTCAGGATTTATATGGGAAGGAATGCCTGACGCACGTTGCAGAACATTCCGGCAAAATAGTAGATGCGCTGAATGCCTCCGGCAATCTCCCGTACGAGGTTGTCTGGAAACCGACGCTGATCACGAACGAGCTGATCAGAAAGACATTCAACGAGGCCAACAACGATGAGGCATGTGCGGGCGTCATCACATGGATGCATACGTTTTCCCCGGCCAAGTCATGGATTCTCGGCCTGCAGGAGTACAGAAAACCGCTGCTGCATCTGCACACGCAGTTTAATGAGGAGATACCATACGATACGATTGACATGGATTTCATGAACGAGAACCAGGCGGCCCACGGCGACCGGGAATACGGCCATATTTTCAGCCGTCTTAAAATGGAGCGGAAGGTAGTGGTCGGATTCTGGGCAGATTCAGATGTCCAGAAGAAAATAGGTTCCTGGATGCGCACGGCAGTGGGGGTCATCGAAAGCAGTCATGTGCGTGTCATGCGCATTGCCGATAATATGCGTAATGTGGCAGTAACCGAAGGCGATAAGGTAGAGGCACAGATCAAATTCGGATGGGAAGTGGACGCATATCCGGTCAATGAGATAGCCGAAGCGGTTGCGGCAGTACCAAGAGGAGATATCGATACGCTCGTTGAAGAATATTACGACAGATATGAAATACTGCTGGAAGGCCGTGATGAGAAGGAGTTCCGTGAGCATACAGCTGTCCAGGCCGGAATAGAAATCGGGTTTGAGCGGTTTCTGGAGGAGAAGAACTATCAGGCGGTCGTCACGCATTTCGGGGACCTGGGTTCGTTAAAACAGCTTCCCGGACTTGCTATCCAGAGGCTCATGGAAAAGGGATATGGATTTGGCGGAGAGGGAGACTGGAAGACGGCGGCTATGGTCCGCATCATGAAGATTATGACACAGGGGATGAAGGGAGCGAAAGGAACGTCCTTCATGGAAGATTATACATACAATCTCGTTCCGGGTAAAGAGGGAATCCTCCAGGCCCATATGCTGGAAGTGTGCCCGTCGATTGCAGAAGGGCCGGTCGGCATTAAATGCCGTCCGCTCAGCATGGGTGACAGGGAAGACCCGGCACGTCTTGTATTTACGGCAAAAGAAGGCGCCGCGGTGGCGACATCGCTCATTGACCTGGGTGACCGGTTCCGGCTTATCATCAACGATGTAAACTGTAAGCAGACAGAAAAGCCGATGCCGAAGCTTCCGGTTGCCACTGCATTCTGGACGCCAGAGCCGAATCTTCGGACCGGCGCCGAAGCATGGATCCTGGCGGGAGGCGCGCACCACACGGCATTCTCATATGACGTGAGTGCAGAACAGATGGGTGACTGGGCGGAAGCCATGGGAATCGAGGCGGTGTATATTGACAAAGACACTACGATCCGGCAGTTTAAGAACGAACTCAAGTGGAACGCTGCCGCTTTTTAATCTCCCTGTTGCACTTCGGACGAGGCTGTGCTACAATTCAGATACCCCAATTTTTCGGGGTATCTGATTTACGTATTGTGGATCCCGCATTGGGATATTCTATATGCACCTCTTTCATTTCGAGAAGCCGTTCCGTTTTTTTATCAAAGGAGGCATCACAGATAAGGGTCTGTATCGGGGCCCATGTTTCTACAAGAAAGATTCCGTTTGAGTTAAATTTCGTGTGGTCAGCAAGCAGAAAATTGTGGGCCGAATTGTGCAGTATGGTTCTTTTCACATCGATTCCGGTTGTAGCATTGTCAAAAAAGCCGCCGGCGGAGAACCCGCCGCAGGAGATGAAGGCCGCGTCTACAAATATCTGCCGGGCCGTATTGACTGTTGCCACAGAGTCGAGCGTGACGCCGTCGGTATGCGAGAGATAGCCGCCCATGATGAACAAGGTGACATTCTGATAGTCCTTCAGATAGCCCAGGATAGCCGTACTGGCTGTGTAGACGGTCAGGGAATGCGTCCGGGGGAGCAGCTTGAGCAGCTCGAGCACGGTCGTGCTCGCGTCCAGGAACACGGAGGACGATTCCAGAAGGTGGGGCAGCGCAAGCCGGGCAATCATCTGTTTATACTCCGTACCGTTCATGGAACGATAATAAAAAGAAAGCTCTGCCTTACTGTTGTCAGCTATGAGAGCTTTCCCGTATTTCCGAGAGACAAGTCCGTTCTGTTCCAGCTTGTCCACATATCTGCGCACCGTAACCGGTGATATGTTGAAATAATGGGCAATATGGTTGATAGATACCTCGCTGTGTTTCTTAATATAATCATATATGAGCGACTGCCTGGATGCCGACTTCATTGAGAATCCCCCCTTTTTGCAAATCTTATAATGATTATAGATAGCGCGATTAGGGATGTCAAGAAAGCATTTCTGCACGTTAGCGTTCGGAGCTATGCAGGTATTCGTCTATAATTATGTGTATGATCGCCCGGGTTCTTGGGCCTAGTTTCCTGTATTTTTCAATTACGGCCTGTTCATCAGAATTCAGGGCATGCTCTGACACGGGCTCGATTTTATGGGTGATAGAAGTATAGCCGGCAAGATAGTCGATAGAAGTTTCAAAATAATCAGCCATATTTTTTAATGTCTCCAGATTCGGTTCCGCAATTCCTTTTTCATACTTATATATAGACTGCTGGCTTGTATGCAGCAGGTCTGCCAGCTGCTGCTGGCTCAATCCTCTTTGTATTCTGAGTTTTTTTAGATTATCCATAGTATTCACATCCTTTTCTACTATTTTACCAATAACTGGAAGTTAAAAATAAATCTTTAAACGATTTAAATAAAAAACGGTATGAGATTTACCGGGAAAGTCAACAATGTGTTGCAATTTGGAACTATGTACAAATTGCACAAAAGCAACTTGTAAATATAGGATATCAGGTCAGAATGAACATTTTGTCTGTAGACAGCGAGCGTTTTGCTCCATAGAATGAAGAAAATCATTTACCGTATATCTGTTTCGTGTGAAGAAAAGGAGGCGATACAAATGCAGTCTAAGATGAAAGCGCTCGTCACATACGGTGCCCATGACTATCGTTATGAAGAAGTGGACAGGCCGGCAGCCGGAGAAGGGGAGATGATTATCAAGGTCGAGGGATGCGGTATCTGCGCGGGGGATTTGAAGGCATTTCATGGCGGCGGCGTATTCTGGGGGGACGAAGGCAGCGCTCCTTATCTGGAAGTTCCGGCCATCGGAGGCCACGAGTTTACAGGGCGCATTGTGGAGATAGGTCCCGGTACGGAGAAAAAGGAGACGTATGGAACGGCGGACAGCAGCTTCAAAGTCGGAGACCGGGTAGCGGTAGAGCAGATTGCGCCATGCGGGACATGCAGATACTGCAGAGAAGGCAGATACCACCTGTGTGTTCCACACAACGTATATGGATTTAAGTATTATCTGAACGGCGGTTTTGCAGAATATGCAAAGCTCACAAAAGAGTCCCTTGTCTATAAGATTCCGGAGGACATGCCTCTGGAGAAGGCACTGCTGATTGAGCCCTACGCATGTTCTATGCACGCTGTCGACCGGGCGGCACCGGGAAAGGATGACATCGTCGTCATCTCGGGAGCCGGCTGTCTGGGACTCGGTATGATTACCGCAGCGAGGAGGAGGAATCCGAAGCGTCTCATCGCGCTGGATCTGAATGAGGAGCGGCTGGAAAAGGCCAGGGAATTTGGATGTGATACGACAGTCAATCCTCTCCGGGAGAATCTGAAGGAGAAGATGATGGACATGACGGATGGATATGGCTGCGATGTATACATAGAGGCAACCGGGCACCCGTCCAGCGTGAAGCAGGGGCTGGATATTATATGCAAAGGCGGAAGGTTCATTGAGTTCAGCCTGTTCCTTGACCCGGTCACATGCGACTGGAGTGTCATCGGGGATGGCAAAGAGCTTGACATGTATGGGGTGAGCCTGAGCCACAGATGTTTCCCGGAGACGATAAATGGCCTGTACACGGGGGAACTTAAGTCAGACGGTGTCGTGTCACACAAGTTTGCCCTGGAAGAGTATGAGGCCGCTTTTGAACAGAGCGGAAACGGGAGCGGTTCTGTCAAAGTTGTGTTTACATTTGAATAATTCTGCAGGCATACATTCCGGGTGCGGGCTGAGGGCCCTCCTGCACAGCCGGGTGGAGCTGGCGGATTATTATAAATTATCAAGGAGGTAAAAAGTTTATGAAAAAAAGAATAGTGGCACTTCTGATGGTATTGTGCATGTGTACGGGGCTTGCCGCCTGTGCAGGGAAGCAGGACGAAAAAAAGAGTGAAAAATCGTCCGGAGATGAAATCGTAGTGTCCATCGCTACGCTGAACAACCCGATCGTATCAAACCTTGTCAAACTGGCACAGGAATACTATGACGAGAAGGGGGTCAAGCTGGATTTTGCGGTGCTCCCTGAAAATGACCTGCGTGAGAAAGCGACGCTGGAGGCATCTACAGGCGGAACGACTTACGACATCTATTTTACAGGTCCTTATGAAGCGAACTTCTGGATTACGTATGGGTGGGCAGAAAATCTTCAGCCATATCTCGACAAGATGACGGAGGAACAGAAGGAATCTCTGGATCTGGATGATATCTTCCCGAGTATGCTGGATTCCCTGTCGGACCCGGAGACGGGAGATGTCTACGCTCTTCCGTTCTTCGGCGAGGCAAGCTTCTTCATGTACAATAAAGAGCTGCTCGATAATGCGGGCGTGACCATGCCGGAGAATCCTACATGGGATGACATCTACGATATCGCGGCGGCAGTCGACGACGAGGCGGCGGGAATCACAGGCATGACGATGCGCGGCGCTCCGGGATGGGGCATGAGCGGAGCCCCCTTCGTCACTATGATCAATGCCATGGGCGGAAAGTTCTACGATATGGACTGGAATGCCACGGTAGAGACAGACGAACAGAGGGCGGCATGGGAGATGTATAAGAATATCCTCCGCGATGCAGGACAGGACGACATCATCACTTACACTTACAATGAATGCATCAGCCTGATGAATTCCGGCAAGTGCGGCATCTGGTATGATGCCACATCCAACGGACCTAACCTTGAGGCAGAGGATTCCCTTATCAAAGGGAAAGTGGGATATGCGCCGGCACCATCAGGATGGCTCTGGAACTGGGGGATGAATATCAACCCGAATTCTGCCGATGAAAAGAAGCAGGCCGCATTCGACTTCATGGTATGGGCATGTTCCAAAGATTATGTGAACCTGTCTCTCGAAAAAGACCCGAGCGGCGCGTCCACACCGTCAGGCGTGAGAGCATCTACCTATGAGCTGGACGCGTACAAGGATCTGCCATATGCACAGCCGACGCTGGATGCACTTTCCGACCTCGATTTTAACAATCCATGTAAAGACGAGGTTCCTTATGTAGGTCTGCAGTACATTGCAATTCCAGAATTCCAGGAAGCCGGTGATAAGATGACGGAAGCTCTGGCTGCCTATGTGACGGACGAAATCACTCTGGATGAAGCGCTGGCCACAACGCAGAAGGCCTTTGAGCAGGCGGCGGAAGAAGGCGGATACAAGAAGTAGAGGCAGTATCATAAAGGGCAGCTGCCATATGCCGGAGGCGGCAGAGCAGCCGCCCTTTATGCTCCTTGACGGATTTCCGCCGCCCGCGGGCGGCGCGTACTGTATCCGTATGGATCTACAGCAGTCAAATTAAGAATGGAATGGAGCCTATGAGTAAAATAGCAAGAAACATGAAGAAAAAATATCCGGCGGAACGAAGCTTTGTAGTTCCTGCATGTGTAATTGTAGCTGTGGCCACGCAGGTGCCATTTATCCTGACGATCATTTTCTCGGCGCTGCAGTGGAACATCGTACGGCCCGACCAGGGAATTACTTTTTCCGGACTTGACAACTTCAGCTACTATCTGGGGAACCCGGAATTCTATACTATCTGCCTTCAGACGATAGTAATGATTGGCGCGGCGCTGCTTTTATGCCTCATCTTCGGCTACCTCATCGCACTCATGCTGGACTGTGACATACCGGGCAAGACGATTTCCAGGACACTGATCTTAAGTCCGTTTTTTATCATGACGACGACGACCGGCGTGCTCTGGAAGACAGTCATTCTGAATACTAATTTTGGATGGGTCGGTACGATAGCGGACTGGATGGGCATCAAGGCAGTCGATTTTGTGAGCTACTACGCAAGGCCACTGGTCGTATTTTTGTTTGTGTGGCAGTGGATGCCGTTTTTTGTGCTCGTCCTTCTGGGAGGTCTTCAGGGTATCCCGGGGGAAGTGCTGGAGAGGGCAAGCCTGGATGGATGCAGCTGGTTTGAGATGGTATTTAAGATTAAGCTGCCGATGATATTCAACCATATGCAGGTTGCGCTCATGCTCGGGCTGATCTTTCTGGTGAAAGAGTTCGGCCTTATACTGACGACTACGGGAGGGGGACCTGGGCAGAAGTCATATACGCTTACCTACTACATATATAAGACGCTGTTCAGCGGTTCTAACGTGGGGCGTGCCGCCGCCCTGTCCGTCATAACGGTCGTTGTGACGCTGACGGTCATCAATCTCATATTCCGGGCAATCAAGAAGCGCCGTGCGGCATACGAGTAAGGGAGGGGACGAAATGAAAAAAGCAGTGTTAAAACGGGATACTCGAAGTAAAAGAGCCGCGGCGAAAAAAGAAGTCAGGCGGTGGATAGCAGGTATTATCATACTGGCCTTTGCATTATTTTATTTCTTCCCGATCCTGTATATGATCCTAAGCGGTTTTAAGACAGAGGCCGATGCGGCCGTACCTGCAATTCTGTTCCATCCGACACTCGTGACGTGGCAGAAAGTGCTCGCGGACGTCTCCATGATCAACTACCTGAAAAATACGATATTCCATGTACTGCTCGGAACGGGGATCTGTCTTGTAATCGGTATTCCTGCCACATATGCGCTCGTGTTCGCGAAGTTTAAGAAGGAAGGGCGCGGAGAGAGTCTGTACAATTGGTTTGTCACAACGATTCTCCTTCCCCCGGTGGCGGTCCTCATACCTCTTTATATCACGTTCAAGGAGCTGAATCTGAATCATACGAGGGGCGGGCTGCTGTTCCTGTACGTGGGTTTTCACCTTCCTCTCTGCATATGGCTGCTGTATTCGTTTTTCAAGGACGTGCCGGAGGAAGTGGTAGAAGCGGCCAGGATTGACGGCTGTACGAACAGGCAGCTGATTATGCGGATTATCATTCCGCTTACGAAGACGGGAATTATGACCGCGGGACTTCTTGTGGCGGTATTCATCTGGAATGAATTCTTCCTTGGCTACAATCTGACGACAAATGCAACGGCAACGCTTCCGGTCTATATGGCAAGGTTCGGGCAGCAGCAGGGACAGTTTATCGCCCAGCTGTCGGCATCCGCCTCTATCTCTTGCATCCCGCCGATGATATTTGGCTGGATATCACAGAAGTCGCTGATCAAGGGGCTGACGGCAGGAGCGGTCAAAGGATAGTAAAAATACAAAATGATGAGGAGATTACTTGAATATGGACAGAGAGTTAATACGGCAGGTGCTTACGGTCGCAAAGCGTCTGGATGAAAAGAACCTGGTCAACGCGTACGAAGGAAACATATCGGCAAAGAGCGGCGGCACCGTCTACATAACGCCCACCGGTAAGAACAAGGCGTTTCTGACGGAAGACATGATTGCCGCGGTTGATGAAAAGGGGGTACAGACAGGCGGAAGCTGCAAGCCCACATCAGAGCTCCCCATGCACCTCCAGGCATATGGGATAAGAGAAGATATCGGGGGAGTCGTACACTGCCATCCCACATTCCTGACCGCGCACGCCATATGCAACAGACCGGTGGTTACAAAGGGGTATCCTGAGATGATGGCTAACTTTAAGGTGTTCGAGGTAGCGCCATACGGGCGGCCTGGTACAGAAGACATACTAAAAGGCGCGATTCCGGTCTTAGCTCACAGCGACGTGGTGATCCTCGGAAACCATGGTGTTCTGGCAGTCGGAAAGACGGTGGTAGACGCCATGAATAAAGTCGAGGCGGCAGAAGCCATAACAAAGGCGCTGTATTATGCCGAAGTACTTGGCAGGCCGCTAGACCTGAGTGTGGAAGAATGTGAACATTTCTATCGTATATATGACAGTAAATACAGCAGTTAGAGGGGTGGAAGGAATGAATATACTTGAGAAGTTCTCTTTGAAAGGCAAGAAGGTGCTCGTGACAGGAGGAGCGCAGGGAATCGGGCTGAATTATGCGGTAGCGGCGGCCGGAGCCGGAGCTGACGTGGTTCTTGCGGACAGGAACGGAACCAAAGCCAAAGAGGAGGCCGGAAAACTGAGCCTCGCGTACGAAATCGAAGCGGCCGGAATCGAAGTGGATGTTACAAGCCAAGGGCAGGTGGAGGAGATGTGTTCTTTCATGGCGGAAAAGATGGGCAGCATCGATGTGGCATTCTGCAATGCCGGGATATCCATCAATATTCCGGCAGAAGAGATGACCCTGGAGCAGTGGAGGAACGTAATAGACATCAATCTGACCGGAGTGTTCCTCACCGCGACGGCGGCAGGAAGATACATGATACGCCAGGGCGGGGGCTCCATCATCAATACCGCCTCCATGTCAGGCCATATTGTGAACATTCCGCAGCCACAGGCAGCCTATAATGCTTCAAAGGCCGGGGTCATCATGCTTACAAAATCGCTCGCTGTAGAGTGGGCAGGGAAAAATGTGCGGGTCAACAGCATAAGCCCGGGATATATTATGACCGACTTGATAAAGGGGCATGAACTCATTCCGGTATGGACCGGCCTCTCTCCTCTGGAAAGAATGGGCTGCCCGGAGGAATTGCAGGGAGTGGCGCTTTACCTTGCAAGTGATGCCGGCACATTTACGACGGGTGCTGATTTTGTTGTGGACGGCGCCTATACGTGCGTGTGACAGCGCGGCAGTTCTATGCAGAACGTCCAAAGCGAAAGGAATGGTAAGATGGCAGAAAACCGTTATATCGGAGACTATCCCGTGGTCGGCATACGCCCCGTGATTGACGCGAGGAAAGGCATGCTGGATGTGAGGGGCTCCCTCGAAGAACAGACGATGGGGATGGCCTGTGCAGCGGCTGAAATGATCGAAGAGGAACTTGCGTATCCCGACGGAAGCCCGGTGCGGGTGGTAATCGCCAGGCAGAGCATAGGGAGGACCGCGGAAGCCGCAGCATGCGCGGAGCAGTTCAGTAAGGCCGGGGTGGCGGTGACGCTGACCGTTACCCCGTGCTGGTGCTATGGATCTGAGACGATGGATATGGAGCGGGGGACAATCAAGGCCGTATGGGGGTTCAATGCGACAGAGCGCCCGGGTGCCGTCTATCTGGCATCAGTGCTTGCAGCACATGCCCAGAAAGGAATTCCGGCATTTGGAATCTATGGCCGCGATGTACAGGACAAGGACGATATGAGCATGCCGCGGGACGTGAGGTGCAAGATACTCCGGTTCGTCAAGGCGGCTGTCGCGGCGGCTTTCATGAAAAGGAAATCATACCTTCAGATAGGTTCCGTCTGTATGGGAATTGCGGGTTCATCCGTTGATACGGACTTTTTTGAAGAATACCTTGGAATGCGGGTGGAATCCGTAGATGAGGTGGAAGTGCTCCGCAGGATGGAGGAAGGTATATATGACCGGGAGGAATATGACCGGGCCCTCGCCTGGAGAAAGGAAAACTGCCGGGAAGGATTGGACAAGAACCCGGAATGGGCCCGCAAGTCCCCGCGGCAAAAGGAAAGTGACTGGGAATTTGCAGTAAAGTCGGCGTGTATCATCAAGGATCTGCTGAACGGAAATGAAAGGCTGAAGGGCAGATATCCGGAAGAGGCAATCGGACATAATGCGATAGCAGGCGGATTCCAGGGGCAGCGCCAGTGGACCGACCACTATCCGAATACCGATTTTACAGAAGCCGTGCTCACCTCATCCTTTGACTGGAACGGTGCGAGAGAACCTTACATATTTGCCACGGAGAACGATACGCTTAACGCAGTCTCCATGCTGTTCGGAAAGCTGCTGACGGGCTGTGCACAGATGTTTTCAGATGTCCGCACATACTGGTCCGAAGAGGCGGTCAGGCGGGCCGCAGGTTATGAGCTTACCGGTATGGCCAGGGAGGCGGGAGGATTCCTCCATCTGATCAATTCAGGCTCTTCCTGCCTGGATATGTGCGGTGAAGTGAAAGATGCCGGGGGAAGAGCGCTCGTAAAACCATTTTACGATATGACAGAAGCAGATATAAAAGACTGTCTTGAGGCTGTCACATGGTGCCCGGCCGACCAGGGGTATTTCCGGGGAGGAGGATACTCCTCCAGGTTTGTGACGAGGGCAGAGATGCCGGTGACGATGACGAGGGTTAATCTTATCAAAGGGCTTGGCCCTGTCATACAGATTGCAGAAGGTTATACGCTTGATCTCCCGGCAGAGGTGACGGATATACTCTGGAAGCGGACAGATTATACGTGGCCGTGTACGTGGTTTGTGCCGCGGGTGACAGGGAAGGGCAGCTTCCAGTCGGCTTACAGCGTGATGAACAGCTGGGGTGCCAACCACGGAGCCGTGAGCTATGGACATATAGGTGCGGATCTGATAACACTTGCCTCGATATTGAGGATTCCTGTCTGCATGCATAACGTGGAGGAGGAGCAGATATTCCGTCCGGCCTGCTGGAATGCGTTCGGAATGGACAAGGAGGGGCAGGATTACCGAGCCTGTGAGACATACGGGCCGATTTATAAATAATAGAAGGAGGATGTCAAAATGGCAAATATCAGCATGGAGCATATCTGCAAGACGTATCCGAACGGGGTAAGTGCCGTGGAGGATTTCAACCTGGAGGTACGGGACAAAGAATTTGTCATCTTTGTCGGTCCTTCCGGATGTGGAAAATCGACGACGCTCCGAATGATTGCAGGTCTTGAGGATATCACTTCCGGGACATTAAAGATAGACGGCGAGACAGTCAACGAGGTACCTGCGAAAAACAGGGACATTGCAATGGTGTTCCAGAGCTATGCGCTGTATCCGCATATGAGCGTATATGATAACATTGCCTTTGGCCTCAGAAGAAGGAAGCTGACCAGGGAAGAGACAGACCAAAAAGTGCGGGAAGCGGCGAAAATCCTGGATTTGGAGAGCCAGCTGAAGAAAAAGCCGAGAGAGCTGTCCGGGGGACAGAAGCAGAGGGTTGCCATGGGGGCGGCAATCGTACGCAACCCCAAGGTATTTCTTATGGATGAGCCGTTGTCCAATCTGGACGCGAAGCTCAGAGTGCAGATGCGTCTGGAGATCGCGCAGCTGTATGAACGGCTTCAGGCAACGATGATATATGTGACCCATGACCAGACGGAGGCCATGACGCTTGGGACGAGAATCGTCGTCATGAAGGACGGTGTAATCCAGCAGGTGGATACGCCGCAGAATCTGTACAGCCGGCCTGCGAACCAGTTCGTGGCGGGATTCATAGGCACGCCGCAGATGAACTTCCTAGATGCTTACGTAGTGGAAGAAAACAGGCGCCTCTCCCTCAAGGCCGGAGGCAGCCTGCTGAATCTGCCGGAGTCCCGGCAGCGTCTATTGAAGGAGAAAGGCTATGCAGGCAGGGAGATAACGCTCGGTATACGTCCGGAAGATATCAGAGATTCGGAAATGATCGTAAACATGCTGGAGAACTCATGTATCACGGCAAGGATACAAGTATATGAACTGCTTGGGGCGGAGGCCCTGCTATATTTTGAGTATGCAGGGCATAAAGTGACCGCCAGCGTACATGCAAGGACAAGGACGCGGGAAGGTGATACGGTCCGGCTGGCGTTCGATATGGAGAAGTCGTACCTGTTTGACAAGGAAACAGGTCAGTCAATCCTGTGACAGAAGGAAAGGAAGCTAAAGTGATGAAAGTAGTATATTTGACAGAGCCGGGGAACATGGAGATAAAAGAAGAGGATATTCCGGAGCTCAGAAAGGGATGTGCCCTTGTTAAAATTGAATATAACGGAATCTGCGGCTCGGACGTACACTTTTATAAAGACGGAAGAGTAGGGGACTGTGTCTTGCAGGAACCCTTTGTTCTCGGACATGAGGTGGCAGGAACGGTAATGGAGGTTGCAGATGATGTAACCGGATTGAAGCCGGGAGACCGGGTAGCGCTGGAACCGGGCTATGGGTGCGGAAGGTGTGAGTATTGCAAGACGGGACGCTATAATCTCTGCCCGGACGTTAAGTTTTTTGCCGCACCGCCTGTGAGAGGCGCGCTGCAGGAATACGTGGTACATCCGGCGGATATGTGCTTCCGGCTTCCGGACCACGTATCCACGATGGAGGGAGCTCTCGTAGAGCCGCTGGCGGTCGGGCTTCACGCTGCTTCCCTGGGAGAGGTTACGCTTGGCCAGTCTGTGGTCATACTCGGCGCGGGATGCATCGGGCTTGTGACGATGCTTGCCGCCAGAGCACGGGGAGCAGCCGATATCATTGTCGTCGACCTGCATGAGAAACGGCTTGCATATGCACGGAAGATGGGGGCTTCCCACACGGTCAGGGCGGACGGCATAGATGTGGCGGCCAGGGTAGAAGAGATATTGGGCGGAGGGCCGGATGTTGTGTTTGAGACAGCCGGGTCTCCGGTGACAATAGCCCAGACCGCGTATATGGTGAAGCGCGGCGGAACGGTGGTTCTCGTAGGGATGGCATCCCAGAGCGAAGTGAACTACAACTTTTTTCAGCTTATGGAGAAGGAAGCAATCGTAAAATGCGTATTCAGGTACCGCAACCTGTATCCGAAAGCCATCGCGGCGATTGCAAGCGGCAGCATCAATGTCAGACAGATTGTAACGCACGAGTTTGAACTTAAGGAGGCAGGCAGTGCGTTTGAGACGGTGGTGCGGGATGCACAGGATGTGGTGAAGGGGATTATTAAAATGTAAAGCAGGTGACATCAGATGAGTACGGTAGGATATAAAGATTATGACATTCTCTGCGTAGGCTCCTGCGTGCAGGACATTCTGATCGAGGGCATGGGACCGGAATCTTTCACGGAACCGGTCACGGTGCTGAGAAGCGTCCTGTTTACGACAGGCGGAGACGCGGCAAATGAAGCGATAGTGCTCGGAAGGCTTGGAGACCGGGCAGGACTTGTGGCAAGAATTGACGATGGCCCTGTAGGTGAAGCATTATACAGGAACCTATCGGAGGAAAAGATAGATTTATCATATGTGTGCAGGGATGGAACAAGCCGCTCCACGACGGCTTTTGTCGTTTTGGATAAAGACGGGGGACACAAGTTCTTCCTTCACAAAGGGTATGAGGAAGGCATATCCCTGAAGGAAATAGATCTGGATATGCTTCAGAAGACGAGGGCAGTCTGTATCGGAAGCCTCTATACTTCTTACAGACTCGACCGGGGTGGTGCGGCGGTACTGATGCGGGAGGCCAGAAAGGCCGGGGCGGTGACATTCGCAGATATGGATCATGATGTGGAACAGCTAGGCCCCCGCGCTATGGACAGCGTATACCCGCATATAGATTATCTCTTGCCCAGCATAGATGAGGCCAGATATATAACCGGGAAGGAGAACGAAAGAGATGCGGCGGCGGAGCTGCTGTCAAGAGGAACGGACACGGCTGTCATCAAGCTCGGAGAAAAAGGATGCTACGTAAGGAGCCGGGAAGAAGAATTCTATGTAGACCCGTTTGAGGTGGCGGCAAAGGATACGACAGGCTGCGGCGATAACTTTACGGCGGGTTTCATACATTCTGTACTTGAAGGAAGGAGCCTGTACGAGAGTGCAAGATTCGCCTGTGCCGCGGGCGCAGTCAATTCACTGGACATAGGAGCTCACATGGCGGTCAGAAGCAGCCGGCAGATAGAGAGATTTATGAACGTAACGAGACAGAGAAAGATAACGCGGTGACAGGAGGTAAGGCGATGTGCAGGGTATTGGCGGCGGACATAGGCGCGGGCAGCTATAGGGTGATGGAAGGCATATATACAGACCGGGGCCTTGATATGAAAGAGCTGGCCCGTTTCAGGCATGCGCCTGTCCGTAAGAACGGGCATTATTACTGGGATATTGAGGAGATGAGGGACAATCTTGTCCGGGTGGTGAGAGATGCGGCAAAGCGGGGAGAGCGGATCCGTTCTATAGGTTTTGACGCGTTTGGATCAGACTTCGGCCTGCTGGACAGCGGCGGCGCGCTTCTTGACAGACCGCTCGCCTACCGGGATAAGGTCAGCGACGGCATATATGAAGCGTACTTTAAAGATGAGAAGGCAATCTATGCAAGAACCGGTGCAGCATATGCCACCACAGGCACGGCCCATATACTGAAGGGGATGGTCCTTCAGAGGTTCCCGGCCGTGAAACATGCCGCCCGCCTTCTCTTCCTGCCGGACCTGCTTGCATATTTCTTTACCGGGGCTACCGTAAATGAGTATACGATAGCTACCACATCCCGGCTGCTGGACATTGAGAGCGGACAGTGGGACATGGGATTGATCGAAAGCCTTGGACTGCCGGCACATATATTCCATCCATTGTCTGCTTCCGGTACCGCTGTCGGAACACTGAAAAAAGAAATATCTGAGGGAATCCCTAACCTGCGGGGTACGGTGGTGACCGCATCTGCCTGTCATGACACGGCTTCGGCAGTATCTGCCGTCCCGTACGCCCGGGGCTGTTCATTCATCAGCAGCGGCTCGTGGTCTGTAAAAGGTATCGTATGCGGCAGCCCATATACATCAGACACGGCCTGTGAGTACAAGATGAGCAATGAGGGACAGCCAGGAGGCAAGTTCCGCCTCATTCGCAACATAACGGGGCTTTGGATTTTAGAAGAGTGCGCGAGGGCCTGGAGGGCGGAAGGAATGGATCTGATTATTCCAAAGCTCGCTGTAAGTGCAGAATCAGAGGAAGATGTTCCATCTATGATCTACACCGACGCCCCGGACTTTAAAAAGCCCGGGAATATGCCGGAGAAGATTAGGACGTACTGTGCCAGGACACGGCAGAAAGTGCCTGGAACGCCGGAGGCGGTCATGCGTACCGTCGTCAACGGACTTGCGCTGGAGTACAGGCGGCACAATGAACAGCTGGAGGACGTGACGGGCAGTCCGGTGACATGTATGTATATCGTCGGCGGGGGAAGGCATAACCGGCTTCTGAGTCAATGTGCGGCGGATGCCGCCCAGTGTCCGGTCATCTGCGGGCACCCGGAGGCAGCGGCCGCCGGGAATATACTTGTCCAGCTGCATGCCCTGGGAGCAGTCTCGTCTATGGACGAGTTCCCCCGCATAGCGGCGAAGGATGTGCCGGAAGTAAGATACATACCGGGCCGGAAAGAAAAATGGGAAGAGAGATATGGAAGATATCTGGAGTTGGCCAGATAAAAAAGACAGGAGGAAAAAAGAGATGTTGATGAATATGAAAGAGCTTTTAGAGGTGGCGGACCGGCACCAATTTGCAGTGCCGGCCTTCAACGCGGGCTGCGGGCAGATAGTGAAAGCGGCTATCGAGACGGCGGAAGAGAAGCATTCTCCCGTTATCATCGAAGTACATCCGGATGAACTTGAGTTTCTGGGCGATGCCTTTATCACATACTGCGTCAAGGCCGCCAATGATACGAGGATGCCGGTCGTCGTTCATCTGGATCACGGTTCCAGCTACGCTCAGATAGAACGGGCAGTTCGTGACGGCTACACGTCCGTCATGATAGATGCCTCCCGCCGGTCCTTTGAGGAGAATGTATTGATAACGGGACGTGTCGTTGAGTTCGCGCATCCCCTCGGCGTTTCCGTCGAGGCGGAGCTTGGTACGATCGGAATCATGGGAAACAGTGCGGAGGAAGGGACGAAGGAGATTACATACACGGTTCCGTCAGAGGCAGAAAAGTTCGTAAGGCTTACAGGAGTGGATGCACTGGCAGTCGGTATCGGTACAGCCCACGGACTTTATCCGAAAGGGTATGTGCCAAAGCTCCGGCTGGATATTTTAAAAGAGATCAAAGCCGCGGTGGATATTCCGCTCGTCCTCCACGGGGGGTCCGGCAATCCGGATGAAGAAGTAGCGGCGGCCGTAAAGCTTGGAATCAACAAGGTCAATATTTCTTCGGACATCAAAGACCCATTTTACAGGCAGGTCAGAAAGACGCTCCTGGATGAGACGCTCCGGGAGCCAAACGAGATATATAAGGATGCCATGACAGCGATGAAGAAGATAATGGGGCAGAAGATGGATCTGCTCGGCTGTACGGATATGGCAGGACACTACCACCCATAGAGAGGAAAAGCATATGCGCAGTCTTGTTGTTGACATTGGTTCCAGCAATGTGAAGATATACCTTGCAAAGATGCATGCGGGTAAAGCGCTGGAAATGAAAGAAGCTGACCGTTTTCCGACGGAACGTTCGTTTTTTCTCGGTCATCTGTCCACAGATATATTCGCCATCTATGACAGAATATGCCGGGTAATCAGTTCGCTTGCAAAACAGGGCATTTCGATTGATTCTATCGGGATAGATTCCTGGTGTTCAGACTTTGGAATACTGGATCTGGACAGTGGTTCCATATCTATGCCCGTCTTTTACCGGGACAGCCGTACGATGGGAGCGGTGGAAAAAGTGGAGGCCGTGATGGGCTACGAGGAGATCTGCCGCCGCACGGGTCAGAGAAAGCTGCGGGATTCTACGCTGTGCCAGCTTCTGGCCTATATGGAAGAGTATCCGCAGGGTCTTTGGGGCAGCAAAAAGCTGCTCTTTCTGGGAGATATGCTCATGTATCTGTTCACCGGCGTGGCCTGTTCCGAGCTGTCCGTGGCATCATACTCGCAGCTGTTCAACATGCAGAGAGGGGAATGGGACCGTCATATGCTGGCCCGCTATGGCATACCGGAAGAAATTATGCCTCCTGTCGTGCAGCCGGGGACGAGGGTGGGCACCGTAAGAGAAGATCTGGCCCGTTATCTCGGCATAGGCAGGATATCCGCGGTGATGCCCGCAGTACATGACACCGCCTCTGCAGGGGCAGCGGTTCCGGCAGAGGAGGGAAGGACATGGGCGTTCCTCGCTACCGGTTCGTGGTTCCTCATGAGTATGGAACTGGACGCACCGGCAGATGCAGGGAAGTCTTACAGATATCAGCTTTCGAATACCAAAATGGCGTTCGGCAAAGTGCTGCTGAAGAAGAATATTACTGCCATGTGGCTTGTGCAGGAGTGCAGAAAGCGATGGAAAGAGATGGGTCTTAACTATGAGTACGGGGAGCTCAAGGAGATGGCGTGCAGGGCAGAACCGTTCAGGGGAATGATTGACACGGAATACGAGGGATTCCGATGCCCGGAAGATATGGTACATGAAATCTGCTCGTATCTGAAAGAGACGGGTCAGGAACCGCCAGAGGAAGAAGATGCAGGGCAGATCGTGAGAATCATATACGAAAGCATCGCCCTTCAGTCGGCCGCAGCTTTGGAAATGCTGGAGGACGCGGCGGGCAGGAAGACAGAAGTGCTGTATGTCATTGGAGGTGCAAACAGGATTGAACTGCTGAACCAGCTTCTGGCAGATGTCACGGGACTTACGGTTAAGACCGGACCGGCAGAAGCATCAGCCGTGGGAAATGCGCTTCTTCAGGCATATGGGATGGGAATGGTCGGTTCTCTGGGAGAAATGAGGTCTGTGTCTGAATATATGTGCCGGGCTGAGGAATACCGGCCCAAGGATACCGGCCGGTGGAAAAAGCGCCGCGAAGAATATGGGAGATTTAAAGCGGATGCAGAAATCCGTGTCAGGTACGGCGGGCGAGGAGACCGGTGTAAGAGTTGAAAAAAGGAGGAATGGGTTATGAAGGAAAAATATATGCGGGGGGGTGGCGGCTGTCGGCGGCGGAGAGGTAGAGCTGGTGCGTGATGTTCCGGTTCCGGAGATAGGGCCGTATGAAGCGCTCGTAAGAATGAAATCGTGCGGGTTCTGTAACGGAACCGACTTCCACATCATACGGGGGGAGATGGCGGTGGATGTCGACCGTTTTCCAACCTTGCTTGGACATGAAGGTGTCGGGGATGTCGTAGAGCTTGGCAGCAAGGTAAGAAACTATAAGATCGGAGACCGCTTTATGAATCCGATTATAAAGATGATGCCGGGTACACGGTACGGCTGTACGTGGGGGGCCATGTGCGACTATGGCATCGTCCAGGATCAGAAAGCGATGATGGATGACGGCGAAGATCTGTCGCTGCTGAATCCAAGGCAGCTGGAATGCGTACAGATTCCGTCAGACTTTGACGCCATCGACGGCGGATGCCTCATCACGCTGAATGAGTGCTTCAGCGCCGCCAGGAACTTTGACGTGGCAGACAAGGATGTTCTCGTGTACGGGGCAGGCCCTATGGGACTTGCTACGATGAAGTATATGAGATATCTCGGAGCCAGGACAATCGTAGCCATAGACGGAGTGGAGGAAAGGCTTGCCCTGGCCAGGTCTCTGTCCGGCGCAGATGAGACGATCAATTATACGAAAGTGGACAAGCAAGAGGTACTGAAAGGAAGAGTATTCGACCGTGTCATTGATATCGTCGGCCTGACTTCGATTCTTCTGGAAGGTTCACATCTTCTGAAACCATATGGAATCATCGGTTCCATGGGTGTGCTTCGGAATACGGACGCCATGCTGGATGTGACAAAGTTAAAGAATAACACGCTTCTGCAGATGCTGAACTTTCCATATGGGCAGTATGACATAACGGCGGAAAATATCAAGCTGATTGAAAAAGGCGTTATCGATCCGAAAGATTTTTACAGCCATGTGATGGGAGTGGAGGATATCCATGAGGCAGTGAGGCTTGTGGCGGAAAAAGAGGCGGTCAAAGTAATTTTGGATCTGGAAAGATAGGAGGAGGGTACGGATGAAAGAAAGAGAGCTGAAAGAGCTCATATGTGATATCGGAAAGCGAATGTACACGAATGGGTTCGTGGCTGCCAATGATGGCAATATCACTGTCAGGCTGAGCGAAAAGGAGTATCTGACTACCCCTTCCGGCATCAGCAAAGGTTATCTGCGGCCGGAGATGATTGTCAAGGTAGATGGGAAAGGAGAGACGCTGGAAGGAGGATATGAACCTTCTTCAGAAGTGAAAGTGCATCTGAAGATATATGAACAGAGAGGAGACGTCGGGGCTGTCGTGCACGCGCATCCCCCTTATGCCACCACGTTTGCGGTGGCCCATATTCCTCTTGATTCCTACCTTCTGCCAGAGGCTGTGTATGCGCTCGGAGCCGTGCCCGTCATACCATATGCACAGCCATCTACGCAGGAGCTGGCAGACGAATTGGTGCCATACCTTCAGGATTATGACGCGTTCATTCTGGAAAACCATGGGACGGTCACGGTTGGGACAGATGTCATCAAGGCCTACTATAAGACAGAGACGCTGGAGTACAATGCGAAGATAACCTATATGACAAGGCTTCTCGGCAGGCAAAATGAGCTGCCGAGGGATGAGATAGATAAGCTGCTCGCCGCATTTCAGAAGAACAACCCTGGTGCAACACATCCGGGTTATATAAAATTGAATGATTAGACAGGAGGCAGGAAGATGAAAAGGAGACCGGTAATAGGAATCTTAGGCCTGTCGGACGGAGAACCTGAAGTTCACGCACAGCTCAAAGGCATCGTGCAGGAGCAGGTAGATGCCATTGCCAGGGCGCTTAGAGAGTCCGGACAGATAGAGGTCATAGAAGCGGAAGAACTTGTGTGCAGCGTCAAGACCGCAAAAGAACAGGCGGAATATTTGAGAAAGATGGATGTGGACGGTACGATATTGGCTTATGGTGTATTTGCTTTCCCTAACTTTTCTGCAATCGCCGCCCAGAATGGAAAGGGACCGTTCCTTTTGGCAGCAAACTTGAACCCGGACTGGCCGGGCATGGTGGCGATGCTTGCGGCGGGAGGCGCGCTGAACCATCTTGGAATCCGGCATTTCAGGGCGAGCGGGGATATCGCACAGCCTGAAGTCCTTGAGAAATATGTGCGGTTTGCCAGATGCGCCCGGGCGGCCACACGTCTGAACGGCCAGAAGTATGGCCTTATAGGAGGACGAAGCCTTGGAATGTACAGTGCCACGGTGAACATGCAGGACTGGCAGAAGAAGTTTGGCGTGGATGTGGATCATGTGGACCAGAGTGAGCTTGTGAGGCTTGCCGGGGAAGTACCGGAGGAAAAAGTAGACAAGGCATTATCCTGGCTGGAAGAATATGTGGGAGAGATACGGTACAATGGCAGCAGTTTTACAAGAGACAAATTAAGAACGCAGATACGGCATTACGAGGCGTTGAAAAGAATAATCAAAGAGAATGAATATGATTTCGTAGGTGTCAAGTGCCATTACGAGATGAGCCGCCACTACTGCACCGAGTGCATCTGTGCAGCTTTCTGTAATGACCCTTATGACTGGGACGGTGCAAAGGAGCCAGTAGTCTGCGCCTGTGAGGCGGATTCTGATGCCGCGCTTACCATGCAGATTCTGAAGCTGCTCACAGAGGAACCCGTCATCTTTATGGATGTGCGTCATTATGACAATGAGTACGGCTTGATGGTGTTCTGCAACTGTGGCTCCCAGTCTACCTATTATGCAACGGGACACGACGATTACGAAGAAAACCTTCGCAGGACAAAACTATATCCGGCACTCGATATCTATGCAGGCGGAGGATGCCATGTAAATCTGATGACTGCACCCGGACAGGCAACCATTGCACGGCTCAACCGTAAGGAAGGGAAATACCGGCTCACTGTCATACCTGCTGAATTTGTCACGCTTCCGCAGGAGAAGATGAAGGAGACGACAGAGGAATGGCCTCATGTATATGCCCGGCTGCCCTTTGACCATCAGATATTTCTGGATGAGTTTGACGCCAATCACTGCCATGCCGTATATGGCGATAAGACGGAGGAGCTGAAGATGATCTGCAGGATGCTGGACATAGACGTAGAGGTTCTCGGGGACTGAATAAGAGAGGGACTGGAAATCAATCAGAATGTGTAAGACAGGAGGAGCTGGGATATGCAGAGAATACTCAATCGTCCAGATGATATCGTGGACGAAATGCTGGATGGCTTTTTGAAAGTGCATGGGAATCTCGTTGAAAGAACCGGGAATTCCCGGGTAGTGCGGGCAAAGGGCATACCTCCGGAAAAGACAGGTGTCGTCACGGGAGGAGGATCCGGGCACAAGCCGGCTTTCATCGGGTATGTAGGAAAGAACATGTGTGATGCGGCTGCGGTCGGAGAGATCTGTTCCTCACCGACGGCCGCGGCCTTCCTGGATGCATTCCGGGCGGCAGACCGGGGCAGGGGAGTGGCCTGCCTGTATGGCAATTATTCCGGTGATAATATGAATGTCCGTATGGCCGTAAAGATGGCTGAGAAGGAAGGAATCCAAGTAAAGACGGTGGCAGCCAATGATGATGTGGCCTCAGCGCCGAAGGATAAGAGGGAAAAGCGCCGGGGCGTGGCAGGCGAGGTGTTCATGTGGAAGGCGGGAGGAGCAAAAGCGGCCCAGGGGGCAGGACTTGACGAAGTTATCGCCGCGGCCGGGAAAGCCATAGACAATACGCGCAGCGTAGGCATCGGGCTGACGCCGTGTACGCTGCCCGCAGTCGGACATCCTAATTTTGAAATCAAGGAAGGAACGATGGAAGTGGGCATCGGCCATCACGGTGAACCGGGTATAGAGGTATGCAAGCTGGAAAAGGCTGCCGGCATGGCAAGACGGATGTCGGACATCGTGCTTGGGGACAACCCGTTAGGGAAGAAAGATGAGGCGGCGGTACTCATATCCGGCCTGGGCGCCACGCCGTTGATGGAACTATATGTGTTATACAATGAGATTGAACGGCTGTTTTGCGACAGGGGCATCCGTATATACAAGGCATATGTGGGAGATTACTTTACATCGCTTGACATGATGGGTGCCACGCTGACGGTCATGAAGCTGGACGGCGAGTTGAAGGAGCTGCTTGACGTGCCGGTACAGTGCGTGGGCATGACACAGCTATAGGAGGCAGAAGGATGGATAGTTTTAGAGATGTGGAGGGGAAACCTGTGCTGCTTGCCATGGTTAAGGCAGTGCAGGACAATAAGGCTTTCCTCGGTGAGATAGACGGGTTGATCGGCGACGGTGACCACGGGATGAACATGAATAAGGGGTTTACGCTCTTTGCAGACAGATATGGCAGCGAGGACATCAGCTTTACCGACGGGCTGGAACAGCTTGGAATGGTTCTCCTGGGAGAAATCGGTGGTTCCATGGGCCCTATTTACGGCACCGTCTTTACAGAAATGGCCCGGGCAGGCTCCTGCTTCGATGAGATTGGACTGGATGAGCTGAGCCTTATGCTGGAAGGAGGGCTTACGGGACTGCAGGATATCATAGAGGCCAAAGTAGGAGACAAGACCCTCATAGACACCCTGTCTCCGGCCGTATATACGCTGAAAGCAGAAGCCGGTACAGGAGGACGCTTTGCGGAAGCGCTGGACAGGATGAAGGCCGCGGCAAAGGCAGGGCAGGATTCCACAAAGGATATGGTTGCGAAGCACGGCCGTTCCAGCAGGCTCGGGGAACGCTCCAGAGGCGTGCCGGACGCGGGGGCGGTATCCTGCTGCCTGATCTTGTGCGCCATGGCTGACGGCATTAAAGGGCTCCTTTCGGATGGCGGCTGTAAGAAAAGGAAAACGTAGTTCCATAATCTTCCGGTTCATAGTACAATAGAGTCAACGAATAAAAAGGTTGGGTATGTACGATGGGAAGGTCTGAAAGAGAGAAAGAGGGAAATCTGTCTTATCTGAAGTATGTAGTGGCTATCGTTGTATTGCTGGCAGCAATGATTGCGGCGGTCGTCTGTTACTATATGGATATGAATGAGAAGCTTTTGTCAGAAGCACGCAGGAACCTGAAGGCGGAGAACGAGTATAAGGAACAGTATTTCCGTCAGTTCATAAGCAGCAGGATGAACTGGTACCGGACAGTGGCCGCGTTCTGCGATGAGCCGGTCGGGTCAGGTGAGGAAAACTGGCGCGTGATTCTCAAGGAGTACAGTTCGGATGATATGCGCTTTGGAATCGCGGATACGCATGGAACG
>NZ_KQ236744.1:484036-489611 GCF_001185345.1 Dorea sp. D27
CGTAGTTCCATAATCTTCCGGTTCATAGTACAATAGAGTCAACGAATAAAAGGTTGGGTATGTACGATGGGAAGGTCTGAAAGAGAGAAAGAGGGAAATCTGTCTTATCTGAAGTATGTAGTGGCTATCGTTGTATTGCTGGCAGCAATGATTGCGGCGGTCGTCTGTTACTATATGGATATGAATGAGAAGCTTTTGTCAGAAGCACGCAGGAACCTGAAGGCGGAGAACGAGTATAAGGAACAGTATTTCCGTCAGTTCATAAGCAGCAGGATGAACTGGTACCGGACAGTGGCCGCGTTCTGCGATGAGCCGGTCGGGTCAGGTGAGGAAAACTGGCGCGTGATTCTCAAGGAGTACAGTTCGGATGATATGCGCTTTGGAATCGCGGATACGCATGGAACGATATATTTCGGGGATAACGAGACGGCAGACATCAGCGGCCGGAGCTGCTACAATAAAGTCATGCAGGGAAAGGAAGTCATCTCCGATGTGCTGGCCGGAAGCTGGGACGGGCAGGAAACCGTCGTCATGGCCGTACCTATCTGGACAGACGGGAAAGTGAGCGGGGCAGTCTGTGCGGAATATACGACCTTGAATCTCGGACAGGCACTGAATGCATCGATTGCAGAGAAGGCCGGAGCGACACTTGTATTCGACAAGAAAGGTAAAATCGTCGCGTCCTACAAAGGGATGGAAAACTTTACGACGATATATGATATGCTGGAGACGATGCGGTACAAGGACGGAAATGGGGTCGAGAAGCTCAAGAAGGGTGCCGCTGCCGGAAAACCCGGCTATATGACATATTACAATAATAACAAGGTACGGCTGTTTTATTATCAGCCGTCAGAGTATAATGGCTGGACGATATGCTCGCTCGTCGTGACGGACGCCGAGGAAAAGGTGCTGAAGGAGCTTAGGACTACTTCGCTCTGGATGCTGGCCGCCGTAATTATCGGCGTGGTTCTTATTTTGCTGGCGAGTATCAGCGGCATACGCCACGTGCAGAAGAATGTAAAGAAGATGCAGAGAGATTACCTGACGGGCTGCTTTAACCGGGTGACAGGCAAGCGCATCGTGGAGCGAGGGATGCACTCGGAACAGAATAAGTCGTACGGTGCCTGCCTTTTTATAGACGTGGATAATTTCAAAGGAGTCAACGATACTTACGGACATGATGAAGGAGACCGCATTCTCATCAAAGTAGGGCAAATACTTATGCAAAATATGCGGGACTGTGATATCGTCGTCCGGTTTGGCGGGGATGAATTCGTTATCTGGATGTATCAGGTAGATAATGTAAAGGCGGCCAGAGATGCGGCGGCCCGGATTCTGAAAGCAGCCTATGATGAAGCCGGAACGAGCCTGAGCATAGGTATCGCCATGGTAGAACCGGGAGAGAAAAATTATGATGTAGTTATGAAGCGGGCCGATGAAGCGCTCTACCAGGCGAAGGCAGAAGGGAAATGCCGTTATGCGGTTTACGGTGACGCGGCTGAATGAAAGGCGGCAGCTCTTAACCGCACGTATCCTTGCCAACAGACGCTGCCAGGTCCTCCAGCACCTCTTCCACGGAATCCGTGACATAGGTAGAATAGTAGGCGATTCCTGGCGCGGCGTTTGACATGGCGTAGCTTGCTCCTGCAAGCTGCAGCATCTCAACATCGTTATATTGGTCGCCGAACGCGATACAGTTTTCGGCCGGTATATCCAGGTGGGCCAGCAGATTGGACAAGGCGGTTCCTTTATTGGCACCCGGGGCGATAAAGTCGACCCAGAGGTTGCCCGATGTCACTACATTGATTCTGCCGCGGAACCGGTCTTTAAAAAAAGGGGGCCATGTCCCGGGTCCCGGAAAAACTGCACACGGCTATTTTAAGAAACGGTTCTTGGATGTCTTTCAGATTCTCTACCTGGCGGATATCAAAATTTACTACTTCTGTCATGTGCCGGATAAATTCACGATTGCCTGAGTCCATATACCCGCCGGATTCACAGGACAGGAAACAGTCACACTTTCCATATTCCTTTACAGAATCCAGTATTTCAAGGCCAAGCTCTCTCTCGATGATTCCACGTGAGAGAACCTGGCCTTTGTGTATGCATAGGGAACCGTTTTCGGCGATATAGGATATTTCATCTTTAATTGGTTCAAAAAGACGGCGCAGGTTGCTGTACTGCCTTCCGCTGGCCGCAGCGAAATGGATTCCTTTCCGCTTCAGTTCCATGATCAGTTCAATCATTCTCGGGCTGACGGCCTGGGCATCATTCTGCAGGATTGTTCCGTCCAGGTCGCTGGCAATCAATTGTATCATAGTCTGTCTCCTTTTCTGGGTATTGCGAATTAAATTCTAACCCATTATAATATAAAAAGAAAATGAATGGAAGAGAGGAGCACGTAACAATAATGAAAATTGGAATTGGCAATGACCATGCTGCGGTCGATATGAAGAGAGAAGTCGTAGAGTTTCTGGAAGAAAAGGGGTATGAAGTAGTTAATTTTGGGACAGATACAAAAGAAAGCTGCCATTACCCGGAATATGGACGTAAAGTCGCGGAGGCGGTCGCCGCAAAAGAGGTGGATCTTGGAATCCTTATCTGTGGGACAGGCGTCGGCATTTCTCTGGCAGCGAACAAAGTAAAAGGAATAAGGGCGGTCGTATGCTCGGAACCATATTCAGCGAAGCTGTCCAGACAGCATAACAATACGAATGTGCTCGCATTCGGGGCACGTGTTATCGGCATCGAGCTTGCGAAGATGATTATTGAAGAGTGGCTGAACGCGGAATTCATGGGTGGCAGGCACCAGGACCGTATCGATATGATAATGGAAATTGAAAATGCATAACATGATGACAAGTGCCGGTGCAGAAAGAATTGCCGGTGATTTGCATGTGCATACGGTATGCTCCGATGGCTCCGCATCTGTGGCATATGTACTGGATTATGCCGAGCGCATCGGCCTTGCATACATTTCGGTTACTGACCACGATACGCTTGCAGGTTCAGACAAGGCGCTTAAGCTGGACAGGCCGGGAGGAGTCAAGGTCATACGTGGGGCAGAGATATCTGCGCGGGACGGCAGAACCGGCCGGAATGTCCACATGCTCTGCTATTGCCCGCAAGATAGAGCCGGCCTGCAGAGCTTTCTGGAGGAGACGCTTGTGAGACGTCGGCAGCAGAAGCTCGAGATGGCCGGAAGAATCAGCGGGCTGTATCCTGGATTTTCTGTAGAAGCAGTGGAGGGGATGGCGTCGGGAAGTGATTCTGTCTATGAATGCCATATCATGCAGGTGCTTTGCAACCTTGGCTATACGAATACGGCTATCGGGCCGCTGATGGAGGAGCTAATCTCCTCCCGCGGCAGCTGCTACGTACGAGGCAGCTATCCATCTGTGGATAAGGTGGCGGGGGTCATCAAAGATGTGGGCGGAATGGCAGTGATTGCACATCCGGAACAGTTCGATTCATTTGATCTGGCAGAAGATTTTGCTCGCAGAGGGCTCATACAAGGGGTAGAGGTATGGCATCCTAGAAATTCCGCATCAGCCAGGGTGCGGCTCCGGGAGATGGCCAGGCAATACCGGCTGCTAGAAACCGGCGGAAGCGATTTCCATGGACAATATGCCAAAAGACCTAATCCCCTCGGTGCGTGTGGCTGTACCCCAGAGCAGATGGAGCGGCTATCTGCTTTACTGGCACGGGCGGGGGTGGCTGTGTGACGCTGCTGGCGGTCACAAGGATTGGTCTGTGTCAGTATATTATTAAAAAGGCGGAATGAAATTATAATGAAGAAGAGCCGGAATCAGGTATGGGGCTGTTATGTGAGATAACATCCCCTGCCTGACTCCGGCTCTTCCTGCAGCAACGGCGTGCACCCCTCGCGGCAAATGATTAACAACGGCCATATACGCCAGCCAGCAGCTTTTCCGCTGGCCAGTAACGCAACACAGCGGCCCTCGCCCGCCGCCCCGTTGCTTAAACGTCCAGTTCCTTGATAAGTTCCTGGATCATATCCTCATTTTCTTCCAGGGCATCGGCGATTTCTTCAACAGACTTCCCTCTTTCGAGCTTCTTTTTGACTAGGTCTTTTAAACCTTTCTGCAGACCTTTCTGTAAACCTTCTTGAAAACCTTCCTGTATTCCTTCTTTTCTTGCCTCTTCTTTCTCGTAATATTTCTCTTCCCATGCCTGCATATACTTCACCCCGACTTCTTCACTGCTGCGTACCTTCCGAACCCGGTCGTGGATGCGGCGGATGCGTTCGCTCCCGGCATGCTCCGCCGCCTCGTCCGTCGTATGCTCCACGTAGTGCAGGAACTCCGCCAGCTCCTGTGAGACCTCATCGTCATTCGTCCCACGGGTGTTCAGGAAAATCCGGGTTGCACCGTCTTCGAGGATGCATCCCGGCGCTTCCTCACACACGGCCCGGAAGGTGTACCGGTACTTCCCGCGGCCGAACAGGTCGAAGGGCGTGATCATGATGAGGTACGACTCGTTCAGCTGGCTGTAGTCCGGAATCCCGGGCTCAAGCAGGGAGATGTCCACGAGCGACTGGTAATAGCGGCTCCGTCTGGACAGGTCCGCCCGGCGCTGCTTCTGCATCTCCGTATTATAGACGGCCCTGTCCTCGTCCATGGAGAAGATGTCCAGGCGGACGGAGCGTGCCTCCGGCGAGATTCGCAGCTCCTTCTCCGCCTCGTTCTGCGTAAGGAGCGGAACATCCCTGCCTAAGATGATTCCGAGCGCCTCCTGGTGGGCCAGCGGATCCTCCATCACTTCCTCGAATAGAAAACGGTCCGTAAGGTTCAGTTTGTTTAATGGTATCAGCTTTTGTCTTCTGTTCATATGGTTCTCCTTCATTTTATCATACTTTATCCACGGTTAACAGACGGAAAACAAAAGAACGGCCTCCATAGGCATCCCTCCTTGCATGAAAGATTTGTTACAAACATCGGATAGGTACGGCGATCTGCCGTAGATGAGATTAGAAAATCAGAATGTTTGAATTGTGTTCATATAATATCACACATCCCCGTTTTGTTCAATGTGAGTTTAAGTAAATTAGGCGGCGGGTGGGGAGCCGGGTGGCAGATGCTTCGATGCGTACGAGGCTCCGACTATTTCACGTATCCCTAACCCTCCGGAATGCGCGCCGATAGCGGCTTGCATTCCGCAGGATAAGGGCTACGGAAAGGATTCTCCGCCTCTCCCGCTTACACCTGCGCATCTCCCACCCGGCTCCCCGTCCGCTATCTACTTTACTAACAAGGGCGTGAGCGGCCGTGTGACGTTACTGGCCAGCGGATGAACGCTGGCTGCGTCAGCTAGATGGAAAATGGTAGCAAGCTTAGTGTATACAGCACATACAGTTTAAAACGTTGTATATTATCGTAGTTAAACGTTTGCAGCGTGGCGTACACGCCGTTGCTGCAGGAAGAGCCGGAGTCAGGTAGGGGATGTTATCTCACATAACAGCCCTGTACCTGATTCCGGCTCTTCCTCATTATAATTATAATTCCATTTTGCCAAAGGTTTTCACTCGCTCAGCTTTTTTATTAATATACCGGCA
>NZ_KQ236744.1:489823-570088 GCF_001185345.1 Dorea sp. D27
TCTCACATAACAGCCCTGTACCTGATTCCGGCTCTTCCTCATTATAATTATAATTCCATTTTGCCAAAGGTTTTCACTCGCTCAGCTTTTTTATTAATATACCGGCACAGATAAATTCCTTCCGACCGCCAGTAACGTCACACAGCCGTCCCCGCCCGTGCCAGTAAAGTAGATAGCCGCTGGGGAGGCAGGGGACATATGCGAAGGTATAAGCGGGAGGGACGGAGAATCCTCACCAGATTCCTTGGCCCGTGGGATGAGAGCCCCATCGGCGAACATTCCACGGGCTTAGGAATCTGTGTGATAGTCGCAGTTCCCGGACGCATCGGAGCAGATGCCCCCTGCCTCCCCAGCGGCGTCCTAATTTACTAAACCCCCATTTACTGGCAGGAGTAGGCTCCGTCTACGATGAGATCGCTGCCTGTCGTGTAGCCTGACGCATCCGATGCAAGATAGAGCACCGGCGGTATCAGCTCTTCCGGCTTTCCCATCCGGCCGAGCGGCATGAGCGGCATCCATGCGTCTATCAGTTCCTGGGGTGACAGATCGACAGACATCGGCGTGGCGATGTAGCCCGGGCTGAGTGAATTGACCCGGATGCCATATTGCGCCCATTCTACGGCCAGTGATTTTGTCAGGTGGATAACCCCTGCTTTCGAAGCGTTATAGGAACACTGCCACTGTGGTATGTTGACGATCGTCCCCGACATAGAAGCCATGTTGATGATGCTGCCTTTTATGCCACGTTCAATCATAATCCGCCCTACAGCGCGCGCCATAATAAATTCTCCCGTCAGGTTCGTATCTACGACCTGGCGGAATTCCTCCACAGTAGCGTCCATGGTTGACTGATGCATGCAGATACCGGCATTGTTGAAGAGGATATCTATCGTACCGGAACGCTCCAATATGGAGGCGAGCGCCTGTTCCACCTGTGGCTCGTCCGTAACATCGGCTTTGAGCTCGTAAGCCTTTCCGCCGTCTTTCTCAATCATGTCCACCGTCTCTTTGGCCCCGGACCGGGAGATGATTACGACTTCGGCTCCTGCTTTGGCAAGGCCGCAGGCGATAACTTGACCGATGCCGCGGCCACCTCCGGTCACGATGGCAGCTTTGCCGTATAATCCAAATATATCCTGTAAATACATCACATAATCCTCCTTTTGGGTTCTAGTCAAGCCAGCCTTCTCTTGGCACCGCGTGGAAGGTGCCGGCAAGGGCTTTCAGCTGATCTTTCGGTATCTCGTTCTTTCGTTCCAGATGGGCGATCTTCATATAGATTTCTGCGGCCTTCTCCACGGTCTCTATGAGGCCGAAAGCCTCGTCCAGAGTCCGGCCTGTGCCGAAGATACCATGGTGTGCCCATACGACGAGACGGCAGTCCTTAATCTTCTCGGCGGTAGCGGCCCCGATGTCATTTGTCCCTGACACCATCCACGGTACGATGCCCACACCGTCGGGAAATACGACGATACACTCTGTGATCATCTGCCAGAGCGTGCAGGTGAATTCGCGGTCATCGATGGAATGTACAAAGGTCATGGCAATCGTATTTGCCGGATGGCAGTGCATGACGACCCTGTGTTCTGGATCTGCTTTCAGCCTTGCCATATGATTCATGAGATGCGTAGGAAATTCACTCGTCGGGAGCGTTCCGCCTTCAAACCCCCAGAGCAGCTCCAGTTCTCTGCCGCTTGACGCCACACGTACGATTCCAAGATTTCCCTCCGGGTCTTTGGTTACATTTTTAAAATACTTTCCGGTTCCCGTGACAAGAAACAGGCGTCCGGCAAGCTCTTCGGCGTCAAATGCAATCGGAATACTGCGAATGACTTTAGAAAGGTCGAGATAATCTGACAGTTCCCTCTCATCCAGGAGCCAGCTTATATTGCCGCCATTTCGCTCATCCCATCCAAGCCGATACATGTTGGCAGTCATATCACAGATATCTGTTATGATTGGTGATTCTAATATATGTTTCATCGTTGTTCCTCCTTGGCGCCTCGAAGAGACGCCGGGTCTGAATCGTTCGACAGTTTCAGAAATGCTTCATAATGCATATTCCACTCTTCCGTGTTCTGAGGGGTATATTCTTTCGTCCTATATGATGGCCTCATGATATCTTTTGCCTCGTTGAGCGTGGCAGCCGCTCCTGTAGAGATGAGCTGGACGGTGATGTTGCCGATGGCGGTTGCCTCATCCGGGCCTGCGATAACCGTGCGCCCCGCTGCGTTGGCGGTGAACTGGCAGAGCATCGATGCTTTGGCCCCTCCGCCCATCATATTGATGACAGGAAGCGGTTTGCCGGATATGTGCTCCAGCTGTTCGATCGTCCAGCGGAACTTCATCGCCAGGCTTTCATAGATGCAGCGGATAATTTCACCCGTGGTCTCGGGACGCGAGCCGTAGCGGTCCATACAATACTGCTGTATTTTTACAGGCATATTGCCGGGCTCATAGAATACGTCCTCATCCGGATCAAAGAGATAGCCAAACGGTTTGGCGGCCGCAGCAAGCTGTCCCAGCTCTTCAAAGGAATAGTCCTGCCCGTGCTCTTTATAATATCGTTTCGTCTCCTGGATGAACCAGGAGCTCATCACGTTGCGGAGCAGGCGGTGATGCCCTTTGAAACCGCCCTCGTTGGCAAGGTTTGCCCGGTAGCCTTCCCCGGTGATGACACAGGACTCCAGCTCCGTGCCTATGAGCGCCCACGTACCGCAGCTTATGAGGGCACAGTCTGACGTGACCGGAGAAGAGAGATAAGCGGAAGCCGTATCGTGTTCGCACACGACGGATACAGGAAACCCTTTTGTCTCCATATATCTGTTGTAGCTTTCCTGCGTGCGTCCGAGCAGGGTGCCCGGTTTGGTCAGTGTGCCGAACAGGCTGCGCGGTATGGAGTAGCAGTCCAGTATCTCCTGGCACCAGTCATCTTTTTTGAAATCATACATCTGGCTGACAGAGGACAGCGTGTATTCGGATATGGTCTTTCCGGTCAGAAAATTGATGAGCAGATCAGGGATAAAGAGCAGCTTGTACGCGTTCTTCAATATGTAGCCGTGCCCGTCCTCGCACATGGCGGCGAGCTGCATGTAAGTGTTGAACAGTGCGTTCTGGTTGCCGCTCAGGCTGTAAAGCTGTTCCTTGGAAAGCCGTCCGTATATCTTCGCCGCGTGGCGTTCGGTACGCTTGTCCCTGTAACAGCGCACGGGGGTGAGCAGTGCTCCTTTTTCATCGATAAATGCAAAATCATTGGAAAAGGAGTCGATAGCAAAAGAATCGATATGGTCGTCCGTCAGCTCTATGGCCTTTTTGATTCCGATGTTCATCTCTTTATAGATGTTGATGATATCCCAGTACAGGCTGCCGTTGATCTGGTATGATACATTGTCGAACCTGTGGATATTCTGAATAGATGCTTTGCCGTTACCCACGGCCGCAAGAAAGAGCTTGCCTCCGCTTGCGCCCAGGTCAAAAGCCAGTATATTCAATGTGGGACCTCCTCCCTCTAGCTTGTAATAATTTTAATATTATTTTTGGATGTAATCGTACGTATGTTGCTGCCGGTCTGAGGTGTATAGTCATATTTGTCAGTCACGATATAGTCAATCGCATCGAAGTCTGACAGATAGAAAGGTCCGTTGATCTCGAATTTCGTGTGGTCTGCCAGCAGATAGGTCTCTTTTGACTTTGACATAAGCGCTTTCTTCGTATCGACCTCGTTGAGGCTGATATCAGTAAGCCGGTTCTCAAGCGTCACGCCGGTGCAGGAGATGAAGGACTTGTTCGGGAAAAAGTCCTCCGCACTTTTAATCGTCCTTGTTCCGTAGACCGAGTAATTGTTGCAGTTATAGAATCCTGCCAGCGATATGAGCGAAAGGTTGGGATTCCCGAGCTTGGCGGCCTCCAGCAGTACCTTTATGGAGTTTGTGATGATAGTCAGGTGAACCTCTCTCGGAATGTAGTCCAGGAGGAATAAAGTCGTGGAGCTGTTATCGATGAAGATGGTGTCCCGGTTCTCGATAAAAGCGGCGGCTTTCTGGGCTATCTTTTTCTTTTCCGGTATATTTCTCACATGCCGGAGCGCGAAAGGATACTCGTTGTTGAGTATCGTGTCGCCGTACTTGGCAGACGCTCCGACGGAACGGGAATTGCCGTTCGTTATGGCCCCGCCGTGGGTCCTCGTCAGCAGGCCTTCGCTTTCCAGCTCTTTAAGATCCCGCCGTATCGTCTCCTTGGACGTGTGGAGCATATCGGCCAGTATGTTGACGCTCACGGAAGACTGTGCCTTCAGCAGGTCGATAATTTTGGCTTTCCTTTCATGGCTATACATAATTCATACCATCCTTATTCAGAGTTTAGATGAGGTTCTTCGTAATGGTACAGAAAGCGTCGCACTCGATGCGCTCTAACATACTGTAGGCAAGATAGATGCTCGGACCGGACACGACGACGCCATGCTTTGGCATAATCATGCCGATCGGCTTCTTTTCCGCCAGCTCCCTGTGGTCTTCAAAGTACTGGTATACGTTTCTGCTCAGCTCTTCGGAATAGGCTTTCGTCCATTCGATGCATCCGACCTCGCCGCGGCCCATCGTGGCTTCCGTCACATTCGGAATCGGCTTGCACTGTGCCACGAACGGCATACAGTAGAATGGATGGGCATGTATCGTACATGCTATTTCTTTGAAGTTGCTGAGGATCAGCACATGCATCAGACCTTCGCGGGAGAGCTTGCCATCCCCTTCCAATATGTTCTGGTCATAATCGATCAGAAGGAAATCTTCCGGTTTCATATTGCAATGCTTGTTTTCTGACATAAGCGACGGGGACATGAGAATGCGGTTATCGTCCACGCGTACCGCGAAGTTCCCTCCGGCAGCGTTCGTAAGCCTGCGCTCCCACATCAGCCGTGCTACTGTTACCATTTCCTGTCTCATTTCGTAATAAGATAAATTGCTCATACTTTTACTCCTTTACTTTAATATAATTGGCAGATTTTTTCAATTGTTACTTGGCTTTTCAGTTCCATGGCTCGGTTATAAACATAGCCTGCCGAGAGCTGCGATTCAGCGGTGGCCGCCGAGACCCCTGTCGCGGTCCGTATCGTCTCTTCCATATCATATCCCTGGGATAGGCCGTATACGAATCCGGCGAGATAGCAGTCGCCGCAGCCTATCGTATTTACAACGTCTACTTTGGGCGGATGTACGCGGTATATCCCTTCCGGAGTCTTGACGATGGAGCCGTCGCCGCCTAGTGATACGGCGATAATCTCCACTCCGTACGTGTCAAGAGAATCAATGGCTTTGATGATAGACGCGTCATCTTCCGGAATACTGAATCCGGCCAGGGTGGACAGTTCGTCAAGGTTCGGCTTGATCATATAGGGCGACTCCTGGATGCATTCCTTCAGCGAGGGGCCGCTCGTATCCAGAAAGAACTTCACATCCTTCTCCCGGAAGATGTGCAGAATCCGGTTATATATAGAAGGGTCGGGAGAATTGGACGCGTCACCGGAAAATATGAGGTAATCTCCGGGGCAGATGACTTCTTTCATCGTAGCGAGAAGGCCATCCAGCTCTTTTTCCGTGAGCGTGACTCCGGATTCTGCGACAATCGTACAGTCGGTACTGTCCTCGATGAGCAGATAATTTGTCCTCGTCTCCCTGTTATCTTCCATATAATGGTTGAAACGGACGTTGATACCGTAATCGGACAGCATCTGGATGACCTGCCTTCCGTTTTCACCGTGGCATATGCCGAAGGCATTGTTGTCCTGACCGAGAAGCTTCAGATTGATAGATACGTGTGTGCCTTTGCCGCCGATAGTGTCTGTGGTTTTTCTGACCCTGTTTGTGACGTTCTTTTCCAGCTCTTTCAAGTACAGGATCCTGTCAATGGCGGGGTTCAGCGTAAGGGTGTGAATCATAACATGCTCCTTTCTATGTACATCTGATATAAGAAATTAAGCATAAGATAACACAAAAACAAAAATAAAACAATAAAAAACAAAGAAAAAGTCAAAAGTAATAATTGAATGACGGTTGATAATATGAACTAAATATGAACAAAGATATAACTAAAAGTGTACATTTTAACAAAAATCATAAAAAAGTGACTGCCAAAGGACAAAAAAGTGACTTGACAAACAAAGGTCATAATATTATAATTTGTCCTATAATAAGCAAAATGCATAATAAATACTAAATATTTGTCATAGAATCGTTAAAAGTGCTAGGAGTGATATTGCCACAAGCATAAACGGTCAAAAACGGTAATAAAACAAATATGTAAAATTGCGAAAATGGTAAAAGCTGTGCAGTATATGAAAAGGGAGGAAAGAAGAGTGGAGAATATTAAAATGCGTGTCAGCGGAATTAATAAGTCTTTCCCGGGAGTCAAAGCTTTGGACAACATCGATTTTGCGGTAAGAAAAGGGACGGTACATGCCCTTTGTGGGGAGAACGGTGCAGGAAAGTCTACTCTGATGAAAATCATCAACGGACTTTACAAACCGGACTCAGGACAGATATTCATCGACGAGAAGCCGGTGGAGATTAAAAATCCTATTCAGGCACAAAGCTATGGAATCGCCATGATTGCCCAGGAGCTGAACTATGTACCTGAGATGTCGATAGAAGAGAACCTGTTTCTCGGAAGGCTGCCGGTTAACAAGATCGGTAAAATCGACTGGAGGAAAGTCCGCAGGGAGACGCTCAAGTTTCTCGAGCAGGAGAAGCTTCCGTATGATCCGGAGCAGAAGCTCAAGACGCTTACCGTATCTGATATCCAGATGCTGGAGATTATCAAGGCTATTTCTAATAATGCAGATATCGTAATCATGGATGAGCCGACATCGGCAATCACGAACAGAGAGGTAGAGGTGCTGTTTGAGAAGATTGCAGAACTCAAGAGCCGCGGCGTAAGTATTATCTACATATCCCACAAGATGGAAGAAGTATTCCGCATTGCAGACGACATCACCGTATTGCGTGACGGGACGGTCGTCGAGACGCATCCGGCTTCCGACATAGATCTGGACACGGTCATCGCACTGATGGTAGGGCGGAAGATGGAAAATGTATACCCGAAAGAAGAAGTGCCCGTCGGCGATCCGATTCTTGAAATCAAGGACCTGGAGAGCAGGGGAGTGTTCAAGGATATCAATTTCTATGCCAAAAAGGGCGAAATCGTAGGATTTGCGGGGCTGATGGGAGCAGGACGTACAGAGACGATGCGGGCGATCTTCGGCCTGGACCCTTATGACGGGGGAGAAATCAAAGTCCATGGAAAGCCGGTTCACATTAAGAAAGTAAGAGACAGTATCAACAACAAAGTCGTCATGCTGTCAGAAGACAGAAGGCGCTATGGAATCGTACCGATCAGAAGCGTTATGGAAAACGCCAGCATATCAAGCCTTGACAAGTTCATCTACGGCGGCAGGAGCCATCCGAGAGAAGAAAAGAAGCTCGTCGGAGAATATTTTGATAAGATGAACGTCAAGACACCTTCGTTAGAGACTGCGATACAGGCACTTAGCGGCGGCAACCAGCAGAAGGTACTTCTTGCAAAGTGGATGCTCAGAGACCCGGATGTGCTGATTCTGGATGAACCTACAAGAGGTATCGACGTTGGCGCAAAGTTTGAGATATACAGACTGATGACCGAACTTGTGAAAGAGGGAAAGACGGTCATCATGGTTTCGTCAGAACTGCCTGAATTAATCGGAATGTGCGACAGAATCTATGTCATGAACAAAGGAATGATTACAGGATGCCTGAACAGGGATGAGTTCTCACAGGAGACTATTATGAGATTTGCGACAGGCACAGAAAAAGCGGAGGTATAGGAAGATGAGTAAAGGTAAATTCAAAAACAGTAAGTTTGTAGAAAAATATTCTATTTTTATTGTGTTGCTGGCGATGTTCATTTTATGTGCGGTAATGAATGAGAATTTCTTGTCCGTGAACAACCTGACTAACGTTGCCCGGCAGCTGTCTGTAGGAACCATCATTGCATACGGAGAGATGCTCCTTGTCATCGCAGGACTGATTGACTTGTCCGTAGGCTCCGTACTGGCGCTTTCCGGCGTTCTTTCAATCGCCTGCTACCAGTCTACCGGTTCCCTTGCGCTGGCCCTTTTGCTGGCGATTGTAATCGGAGTTCTCTGTAACCTGGTAAATGCAGTGCTTGTAACACATTTTGATGTTCCGGCTTTCATTGCCACGCTGGCGATGCAGACGATGGCAAGAGGCGCCGCCCTTCTCTATACAAAAGGGCAGAATCTGCTTCAGCTGAAAGATTTTACGATCTTCGGCCAAGGCAGCGTGGGACCGATACCGATGCCCATCATATTCATGGTTGTCATCACGATCATCACCTGGTATATCATGAACCACACGAGATACGGACGTTCCCTGTACGCCATCGGCGGCAACGAAGGAGCAGCCATCGCGTCTGGTATCAACGTTAAGAAGAACAAGTATATTACATACATCATCAACGGCGTGTTCGCCGGTATCGCAGGCGTATTGTTTATGAGCCGTGTTAACGCGGGTCTGCCGAACGGTGCGGTAGGGTACGAGATGGAAGGCCTGACAGCTACGATTGTCGGCGGCACGAGCTTCTCGGGAGGCGTGGGAACGACGATGGGCACCCTTGCCGGTGCATTTATCATCGGTTTCCTGAACAACATCATGAACCTGACCGGAGTGGATTCCTACGTGCAGCAGATAGTCAAAGGCGCCATCATCGCGTTTGCGGTTGTGCTGGATATCCGTTCTAAGAACAAGAAGACGAGGAAAGTTATCCTTGTGGCGGATGATGCCAAGAAAGATTCAGGAGACAAGAAAGACAGCTATAAAGTGGCTTATATCGCAAGAGCCCAGTCCGATTCATTCGCGGCATGGCTTGCAAATGAGCTGAAAGCTGAATTTGAAAACTATGACGATATGACACTGGAAGTATTTGACGGTGAAGCTAATGACGAAAAAGAGAACACGATGATTGAGAACGCCATCTCCAGCGGATTCGACGGTATCATCATCCAGGCGAACAACGGTGAGGCTCAGCTTCCTTATATCCAGCAGGTAGTGGACGCTGGAATCCCATGTATCACGACAAACCCACGTGTCGAGTGTGAAGGAACAGGCTCTATCGATGCCGATCCATACGAGCAGGCGAAAGTCAACTGTGAGCTTGCTATCGACCAGATTCCTGAGAACGCAAAAGTTGTCGTTCTGTTAGGGCCTGCAGGTAACTTCCACAGCACAGAGAGAAGAAATGCATGGGAAAAAGAATTCTTTGAGAAGAGACCAGACGTAGAAATCCTTGCAGAAGACATCGCTAACTGGAACAAAGACGAAGCTATGGCACTCATGGAAGACTGGGTACAGGCTTACGGCGACATCGATGCAGTCGTATCTATGAACGACAACATGGCAGCAGGCGCAATCGAAGTAGTGAAAGATAATGACAAATTTAAAGATATGCTGGCATACGGCGTTGACGGAACAGCAGAGGCTTGCCTGTTAATCAAAGAAGGCAAGATGACATCTACAGGCTTACAGTCAGCAATCGACCTGGCCAAGATGAACGCAGAGGCTATCCACTCTGTACTGACAGGCGAAAAGAAGATTACTGATATTAATGACAACGTTCCGGCTCCATTGATCACAAGCGACAATGTTGACGAGTATATCCAGATGTACAAAGACAACGGACAGATTAAAGAATAATAGAATGTCAGTAAATAAAAGTATATTGTAAAAGTAAAAAACTGGCAGGTCTTATGGCTTGCCAGTTTTTATACAAAAAAGCGCTGTCACGCATGCGCTGCAAGTATGCTGCCCCGTCAGCTTGCTGCGGGGTATTTGATTTGACCAAAAAAATCGAGAAAAAATTAACAATCCAGGAAGGGACAGGTGATTTGGTATGAAAAACAGAGCGGCTTATATGACAGATTTAGACAAAATGGAGATTCGTGACATCGAGATGCCGGAAGCCGGGGCAAAAGAAGTGCTTGTCGAGCTTGAATATGTAGGAATCTGCGGTTCCGATGTGCATTACTTCCACGATGGAAGATGCGGCGACTACAAAGTTGAGGGAGACTTCATGCTCGGCCACGAATGTGCCGGTACAGTTATCGCTCTTGGCGAAGGCGTGGAGCACCTTAAGGTCGGTGACAAAGTTGCACTTGAGCCGGGCATTACGTGCGGCCAGTGTGAGTTCTGCAAGACAGGGCGTTACAACTTGTGTCCGGACGTACAGTTTCTGGCGACGCCTCCGGTACAGGGCTGCTATGAGAACTACATCGCATTTCCGGAGAACATGTGCTTCAAGCTCCCGGAGAATATCAGTACGAAGGAAGGTGCTCTTGTAGAACCCTTATCCGTAGGTATGCACGCAGCCAATCAGGGCGATGTAAAGCTCGGTGACTCCGTAGTAATCCTCGGCGCGGGCTGCATCGGCCTTGTGACGCTGCTTGCCTGCAAGGCACACGGCGCCACAGATATCACGGTAGTGGACGTGATTCCAAAGCGTCTTGACTATGCCATGAAGCTTGGCGCGACCCGCGTCATCAACGGCAGAGAGGCGGACGCGGTCGCTGAAGTAGAAAAGCTTACAGAAGGTGCGGGCGTGGATAAAGTATTTGAGACGGCAGGCGCTCCGATTACAATCCAGCAGACACCGTACATGGTGAAGAATGGCGGGACTATCGTTCTCGTCGGCATATCTGCACAGGAGAAGATAGAATATAATTTTGCCAAGATAATGGCCAAAGAGGCAAAGATTGAATCTGTATTCCGCTACAGAAATATATATCCACAGGCGATTGCGGCCATAGCAGACGGCATCATCGACGTATCTGGCATCGTGACGCATGAGTTTGACTTTGATGACATCCAGAACGCTTTTGATTGTGCCATCAACAATAAAGATGAAGTTGTGAAAGCAGTAATCAAAATTAAATAAGTGACAGGAACGACCCATGGAGGATGATAAGAGATGGATTACAGAACTTTTAATGAAGACTTCAGCCTGGCAGGAAAGACTGCTATCGTCACAGGGGCTGCAAGCGGAATAGGATTTGAGATTGCAAAGATGTATGCGAGAAAAGGCGCCAACGTCGTGAGCTTCGACTTAAGCGAACCTGCAGAACTGCCTGAATATATGGAGAAACAGGGTGTGGGCTATCTGGCTTATGCAGGTAACATTACAAAGACAGAGGCGATTCAGGAGTGTGTCGATCAGACGGTGGAGACGTTCGGTTCGCTGGACATCCTTGTCAACTGTGCGGGAATCGGCGTAGTGGAAGGCGTGCTGGAGCACGATGAGGCGCTTTGGGACAGGACGCTTGGCATCAACCTGACAGGCACTGTGCGATTCATGAAGGCCGCCGCAAAGCGGATGAAGGAAAACGGCGGCGGAAAGATTATCAACATGGGCTCTCAGGCCGGTGTAGTCGCACTTGAGGGACATCTTACATACGGCTGCGCCAAAGCGGCAGTCATCTATGCGACCAAACAATTTGCAATGGAGCTGGCCCAGTACAATATCAATGTCAATGCCGTCTCACCGACAATCATCCTCACTCCTATGGGCGAAGAGAACTGGAACAATGAGCGGGGCGAGGAGTTTAAGAAGAAGATACCGGCCCACCGGTTCGGATATCCGGAAGAAGTTGCGGCGTGTGCGGTATTCCTTGCAAGTGATGCGGCAAGCCTTATCAATGGGGCGAACCTGGTAATTGACGGTGGATTTACAATCTGCTAGTCGTAATTGACTAATATCAGACGGAGGTTCTTAAGATGGAAGAAAAAAGAGTGAAAGAACTGGCACTAACGGCAGCGAAGATAAGGAGAAAGGCGCTCGAGGCAATCGAGGCGGCCCACTCCGGACATGTAGGCGGTTCTTTTTCAGTGGCAGACATACTGGCAGTATTATACTTTGAGAAGATGCAGATAGACCCATCTGACCCAAAGAATCCGGACCGTGACAGGTTCGTGTTATCCAAAGGGCACTGTACACCGACAATGTACGCGACGCTGGCCCTCAGGGGATATTTTCCGGTGAGCGACCTGATGACGTTCCGGAATGTGGACAGCTATCTTTCCGGACATGTAGAGATGACGAAAGTTCCGGGTGTGGATATGTCGGCCGGTTCGCTCGGACAGGGATTGTCAGCGGCCGTCGGCATGGCTCTGACCGGCAAGGTGGATAAGAAAGACTACCGGGTATACGCGGCGCTCGGCGACGGTGAGATTCAGGAAGGCCAGATATGGGAAGCAGCCATGGCGGCGGGCAACTATGGCCTTGACAATCTTACCGTGTTCGTAGATAACAATAACCTGCAGATTGACGGCACGGTCGAGGAAGTGATGTCTCCTTATCCTATCGAGGATAAGTTCAAAGCGTTCAAATGGAATGTCATTCCGATTGACGGACATGATTATGAGCAGATTGCCGATGCAGTCGATGAGGCGGCAGACGTAAAGGGCATGCCGACAGTGATTGTGGCAAAGACGGTAAAGGGCAAGGGTGTGTCATATATGGAGAACAATGTGAAGTTCCACGGCAGCACTCCGACAGAAGAACAGTTCAGTCAGGCATTTAGTGAGATAGATGCAGTTATCGCATCACTGGAGGTGTAATCATGGGAAATGTAGTATCAACGAGAGAAGCATATGGAAGAGCTCTGTGCGAATTCGGAGCCGACGAAAAGATAATGGTATTCGACGCAGATCTTACGATCTGCACCATGTCATGCTATTTTGCCGAGAAGTATCCGGAGCGTTTCTTTAATGCAGGTATCGCCGAGTGCAACATGGCGGGAATGGCAGCCGGAGCTGCAGCGTCGGGAAAGACGGCGTTCATCCATACCTTTGCGATGTTCGCGGCAGGCAGGATATATGACCAGGTGAGGAACTCTATCGCCTATCCGGGACTGAATGTTAAGGTGGTAGGCACCCATGCGGGGCTGTCGGTAGGTGAGGACGGGGCTACCCATCAATGTATCGAGGACCTGAGCCTGATGCGCACCATTCCAGGAATGACGGTCATCTGCCCGTGCGACGCATATGAGACAAAGGAGGCATTAAAAGCCATGATAGACTACGATGGCCCCTGCTACCTGAGGCTCGGCCGTTCCGGAGTGGAGTGTGTGACAGACCATATAGACGGCTATAGATTTGAACTTGAAAAAGGCGTGCAGTTAGAAGATGGCGATGATGTGACGATTATTGCCACAGGACTTATGGTACAGGAGGCGCTGAAGGCATCCGCCCTCCTTGGGAAGGAAGGCATCAGGGCGAGAGTCGTAGACCTACACACGATTAAGCCGATAGACAAGGATATCATTATAAAAGCGGCGAAGGAAACAGGTGCAATCGTGACGACGGAAGAGCACAATATCATCGGCGGCCTCGGCGCTGCTGTGTCTGAAGTGGCAGGCGAGACATGTCCGGTGCCGGTCGTAAAGCATGGTGTGGAAGATGAGTTCGGTCATTCTGGAACAGCTGAGGCGCTTATGGTAAAATACGGCCTGACGTCCGAAAAGATAGCTGCAAAGGCAAAAGAAGCCATTGCCCTGAAAAATAGAAAGTAGGTGTCCATAATGGAAATGATGAAAGCAAATGTGTACGATAAGCCGGGCCACTGCCAGATAACACAAGTGCCGGTACCGGAAATAGCGCCTCATCAGGTGCTCATCAAAGTAATGTCCTGCGGCATATGCAAAGGTGCAGATGTAGCCCTGGCAGGGGGTGGGTTCCTGGCGGAATTCCCTCTGCTGAACGGACATGAATTTGCAGGATACATATATAAGGTGGGAAGAGATGTCAAGACATTCAAGGAAGGTGACCGGGTGACGGCAGACAATACGGTGCTCTGTGACGACTGCTATTACTGCAGGAAGGATGAGCCGCTCTATTGCGAGAACTTCTACTCCCTCGGCTGTAACGGCCCGGGAGGATTTGCGGAATATGTCGTGGTGAATGCCGACAAGGTATTCCCGATCAGCGACAGCCTGTCCTTCAATGACGCTATATTTGCAGAGCCTACGGCGTGTGCGGTACACTCTATGGACCGGGTCCAGGTGCAGTTTGGAGATGACGTGCTCGTGTACGGATGCGGACCTACGGGAATCATCCTTATCCAGCTCCTCATGCACTCGAATGCCAACAGGGTCGTCGTGTGCGGGCCAAGCCAGGATAAGCTCGACATATTGAAAAAATATGGCTGCAAGGAGACGATTCTCATGGACAGGAATGACCCGGCCGTGCATGAGGCGAGGCTTAAGGAGATTGCACCAAAGGGATTTGACGTACTTGTAGATACGACGGCAAATGTAGATGTCATGGAAAGCATGATCAAGTTCGGAAAGATGGGCGCCAAGTTCATGATGTTTGCGATGCCCCACGCCGGTGCGAAGTGGGCCATCGATCCGGAATACTGGTATCTCCACGAGATACAGCTTATTCCGACGTGGGCGCAGACACACTGCTTCGGGCGTGCGTTGGAATATCTGGAGTCAGGCAAGGTACAGGTGAAAGACCTCGTCACGCACGAGATGCCGCTTGACGACTATGACAAAGGAATCGCGCTGGCCGCGAAAGGAGGACCTGGAACGCTGAAGGTCATCCTGCACCCGAATTACGAATAAGGAGCTTTTTATGGCCGTGGCGGAATGCTCCGCCACGGCCATCTATTTCTGCCATTTCATTCACAATTTCTATAGCGAAAGTAACCGAAAGTAGACAAAACAGGAACACAATGCTAGAATATCTTTAGAATCCATACTAATTGAACTGCTAATGTTCAATAAGGTAAAATAATCATATCGCATTCAGGAGGGAATTAAGATGAAGATTGCAATCGGCTGTGACCCAAATGCACAGGAGGCAAAGGAAGATTTAATTAAGTTTATGGAAGCAAAAGGCTATGGAGAGATTACGGACTTCGGAAGTGATGATCCGATTTATGCTAATACTGCTGTCAAAGTAGCAGAGGCAGTGGCTTCCAAAGAGTATGACCGTGGCATTCTCATATGTGGGACAGGCATCGGCGTGTCTATCGCGGCCAATAAAGTTAAAGGCGCATATGCGGCATTGGTTTCTGACGTATACTCAGCACAGAGGGCCCGCCTGAGCAACGATGCGAACATCGCATGTATGGGCGCGTTTACAACTGGTGGAAAGGTAAGGGAGCTGCTTGTGGAAGCATTCCTGTCTAACGAATTTGTACCGGGATGCTCTTCACAGCCGAAGGTAGACGCTTTTGTGGAATATGATAACACGCGTGACTAATATTGTAAGACTATCTTAGATTAAAAACTTAAAACATGGAAAATGCAGGAATACAAAATCTTCTGCGTTTTCCATTTTTTTAATGCCATGACTCTCCTTTTATGACTGCTTTTTAGAATTCATTTCTTTAAAATATTGAATCAATTCATAAACAATGTGAATTTCCTGTTCAGACAGAGAGGAAGCATCTAAAAATATATTGGTTTTAAGTCCGAGTAAATAATCTGTAGATACTTGAAATAATTGAGAAAGTTCTACGATATAAGTAGTAGAAGGAATAGACAATCCCATCTCCCATGCGTTAACGCTGCTGCGGGTAATATTCAGTTTTTTTGCCAGGCTTGTTTGCGTCATGTGACAAGAGGTACGTAGTTGTTTAATTCTTTCAGCAATCATATCAGAAGTCTCCTTTAAAAGTATAGTAAAACAATCTATGAGATATCGCATTATCATAATGATGTTTAAAATTGACAATTGCGATTTACAGTGATATACTTTACTTGTTTCATTAATATTATTGAGATAAAAGCAGAAAATAATTCTGCTGCCGGTATTGGGCAGATACAATGCCTTAATGAATTGCTTGAAAATAATAAGTATAAGGAGAAGAGATTGGTATGAGAAAAAGATTATTCGTAATACTTATGTGCTTAGTGGCTTTGTACCCGGCTGGTTGTTCTCCGAAAGCAGCTGAATCCGAAGTATCCGAGGAAGAGACGAATAAGCAGACAGAAGAGAAGGATATCATAGAACAAAGCCATGATGATGCAAGGGAGATTAGTTTTAATGGCGATATAGTAATTAGTAAGGGTCTGATACTAATATTGACTGATGACGGACATGTGTGGGGCAAAGGTGTTAATGTCAACGGAAATTTAGGAAATGGAAAAAGAGTTGATGCTTCTGACTGGGTACAAGTATCAGATTTGGAAAACATAGTGGGCATTTATGCATCTGTAACATATGGAGATGGCTATGGTGGCGAGGGGCAGGAACATTGTTATGCAGTAGACGAGGACGGTACGTTATATAGATGGGGAGGCAATATATTTACACCCGAGACAGTTAATCTGTTTTCTAACATCAAATCGGTAAACAGGGCAAAGGGTGGAGCCTCCAGGATGACTATCGAATGTGAAAACGGTGAAAAATATTTTATGGTTGATGCATTTTATGAGGGGCAAGATGATTACTTTATTCCTTATGCATCGGAGGGCGAAATTGATACAATTACAGAAAAGTTTTTCCTAAGTGATGGAAATTTGAAATATTTTACCTTAACTTCACAATATGCGGGCAACCAGCCAACTCTGGCGGTTTCATCAAAATCTCTGCAAGACTTATATGAAGAACATCCCGATCGTCTTTTCAGCATTGACAATATTAAAGTCAAAAATGCAGACGGTAACTATTTTGTTGATGAAGAGAATGGAGCGGTATATAAGTATAACGAGAGTGAGAAGTCGGTAGAAAATCTTGGGGGAAAGGGATGGAAAAAATATAGTAGTGGTGTTTCTACATTTGCTTTGTCTGAGGATGGCATACTGTCTACAAAAGGAGATAACAGTGAAGGGCAATTAGGAGATGGGACTACGGAAGATTTAGAGGATACATACTATAAAATTTCAGAAATTTCCTTTAAAGAATTTGTAACTACAGGTCGGTTTATCGCGGCCTTAGACCATGACGATAACTTATGGGCATGGGGAGAAGGTTATGGAGCAGCACCTGAGATAGTAGTTTCAAAAGAAGAGTTTATGAAAGTAAAGTAGGCCGACGGCAAGTCAATTACCGGATAGTCCTAAAAGCGTTATAAATCTTGAAAATTCAAGCATTAATAACGCTTTTTTTATTGACGTGGATTCTCCTTTATGAAAGTTTAAATTGTCTGAACATTATGATATAATAGAGAGGATTTTAGACGATACGAAAGAGAGGTTGCACGGTATGCTGAAGGTACTGATTGCGGATGATGAGAAGAAAGTATGCCAGCTGATTGTCAATCTGGTGAATTGGAAGGCTTTTGGGTTTGAGATTGTCGGGGTGGTGAACGACGGAATCTCGGCGTATAAGTTTTTGCAGGATAATACGGTCAATGTCATGATTACAGATATCCGCATGCCCGGCTGCGACGGGATGGAGCTGATTCAGAAGGCGAAGGTGCTGTATCCGGACATGTATATCGTCATCATCAGCGGATACAGCCAGTTTGATTACGCACAGAACGCTATCCGCTTTGGGGTGGAAGATTATCTGCTGAAGCCGATACGCAAGAAGGATTTGACGGCAACGCTTAAGAAGATTATCGAGAAATGCCGGGAAGAGATTCTGGACGCCCAGAAGTGGGAAGATATGCAGAAGCGGCTGGAAGAGAATGAAGAGCGGGTGAAGGGCAGCTTCCTGGAGGATCTGCTGAAACGGCCGGAAAAGTTTGGCGGCTTTTATCCGCTGGACCGGATCAACAAGGAGTACCACTATCATTTTCAGGATGTCTGCTACCAGACGTTTATCATCAAGGCCATACCAGGTAAGAGGAAAGAGGACTCGGATACGAGAAGGATTCTGCTCCAGAAAGGGACGGAAATCGTAAAAGAAGCGTTGGAAGGCATGTGCGGCGAAGCAGTAACCGGAGTGGTTGACGGCGATATATGCGGTATCATTAACGGAACAGAAGACGATATGAAGAAGACTGCCCGCAAGCTCAAAAAGGTGAAGCTGGACATCGTAAGGCTGCAGGATGTGTTCGAGGAGGTGCAGGTGTATGTCGGGCTTGGCAGAGAGACCGGGAGCATGCAGAACATACGGGAGAGCTTTGAGTCGGCAGAGCAGGCGGTACAGCAGAGGTTTTATTATGGAGAGGATTTTCTGCTGAAGGCCCCGCAGGGGGAAACCTACAAAGATATGGTGGGAGAGATTATCGACAACGCATGCAAGAAGCGCTTCTTGAACTATATCGAGATCATAGATCTCGAAAGCATCGAGGGGGAATTGGACAATGTGGAAAGGCTGCTTCTGGAAAGCCCAGAGAAAGACGGCCGCCTCGTCTCCGGAATATACAAGGAAGTTCTGACACTGTTCTATTTTGGTACACATAATTATAATATTGCCATACCGGACCAGTATCCGGAACTGCTGAAGCATCTGGAGGTGCTTGGAACCATCCATGAGGCGGTCGGCTATCTGAAGCAGTATATGCTGCGTTCTCTCATGCATTGGATGGAAGAGAAGAAGTATGTAGAATCGAGGCCAATCAGGCAGGCAAGACAATTTATCGGAGAAAACTATTACCTTCCGCTGACGCTTGAGACAGTGAGCAGGGAGATCGGATTCAATCCTACATATTTTTCGGGTATGTTTAAAAAGGAGACGGGAAAGAACTTTTCGGATTACCTGAAGGAGATAAGAATAGAGAATGCAAAGAATATGCTCTTGAATACGGAGCAGCAGGTGGAGGATATATCCTTCGCGGTCGGTTACTCAGATATCAAGTATTTCTCCAGGCTGTTCAAGAAGCTGACGGGAGTCACGCCTACAGAGTTCCGCAGGCTGTACAATTAGAAGGAGGTACAGGATGAAAAGAAAAGCGCTTTCCGCAAGGGTGGCAGCAGTCATCGGCTTGCTGCTGCTGTCAGGCATCGTCAATATAGTGATATTAAGTATTATATTCTCTGAGAGGACAGTCTCTGGAATGTTCATGTGTACCGTTATACTGGCAGAGGTCGTTCTGCTGCTCGTCTCAGCCTATCTGGCGGCAGAGTATGTGCTGAAGCCTTACCAGGAGCTGAAACGGATGTACCAGAGGTTTATTGACGGACAGGTGTACGAAGAACTGTTTGACGCCGAGAATGAACTGATGCCGCAGTGGAAGGAAGTGTTGAAAAAGATACGCCATCTGCTGAACAAGCAGGATGCCATAAGGATGTCCAAAAAGCAGGCAGAGTATCTGGCACTACAGAACCAGATCAACCCTCATTTCCTGTATAACACGCTGGAAGCCATCAGGGGAGATGCCATCTGTGCCGGACTGGACAGCGTGGCGGAGACGACAGAGGCCCTCTCTATCTTTTTCAGGTATTCCATCACAGGAGTGGACAGGCTCGTCACGCTGGAAGAAGAGATTGACAATGTAGAGAATTATTTTACCATCCAGCATTACAGATTTGGCGAGAAATTGAAGCTTCAGATTACCTATCCGAAGGAGGAGGAAGTCCTGCAGCTGCGTCTGCCGAAGCTGACCATCCAGCCCTTTGTAGAAAATGCCATTTACCATGGGCTGGAAAAGAAAGTAAACGGCGGGGTGGTAAGGGTGAAGATTGATACGACGGAGCATAAGCTGATGATTACTATTTCTGACAACGGCGTCGGAATGCCGGAAGAACAGGTGGAAAAGATAAACGGCTACTTTGAGAAGGTGGCGGTCAGCTATGTAGGAGATGACAGGAAGAAAAAGGGCGGCATCGCCATGAAGAATGTCAACAGCAGAATCAAGCTGCTGTTCGGAGAAGACCATGGAGTACATGTATACAGCGTTGCAGGCATCGGGACGGATGTAAAAGTAATGCTGCCCAGATTGAGGCGTGGTGAATATGAAGAGAGAACGGCTGAGGATTGAAAATATCAGAAAAGGCAATCTTCTCAAACGGATTGAGCTCCAGGTATTCGAGGGTGAGATCATCCATTGCGTGTTTGACAATATTCAGGAGAAAACGTTATTCCTGGATATTCTGACAGGGACTCAGAAGGCTGATTACGGAAGGGTGTACTATGAAGAAAACAGCATACCGGAAAAAGATATGGCACGTGTGCTGAAGAAGCGGGTAGCGCTCATCTCAAGGGAAAGCAGACTTATCGACTCTGTGTCCATGGAGGAGAATATGTTTCTTGTGCGTCCTCGGGTGAAGGGGCACTGGGTTAAAAGAAGGTGCTACAGGAAAGAAGCGGCAGAGCTGTTCATGGAATTTGGTCTGGATATAGACATGGAAAAACCGATGGGACGGCGTACTGTATTTGAGAAGGTGCAGATAGAAATCATGAAAGCTTATCTGCTCGGGCAGAAGATTATTATACTGACTGCCCTCAGCATATGCCTGAGCGATGCGGAGATGAAGAAGCTGTGGCGTCTTCTTGAAAAGCTCCGTGTCAGGGGATTGTCCTGCCTTGTCGTGGAACCTCTTGAGGATATCAATTTTGTCTATACGGACACGGTAGTGGTTATGAAGCATGGCAGGACGTGTGCGGTAAAGGATGTAGACGACTGTGACTATACGACGCTTCACACCATTCTATACCGCGATGAGATGGAGAAGAATGCGGAAGATTGGAAACGCGGCACGAAAGAATGGACCGGAGAGGGGGTAAGTATCAAGGACATATGTACGTCCTATCTCAGAAATGTCTCTTTCTCCGTCGATAAAGGTGAAGTTGTAAAGCTATTCTGCATAGACGAGCGCAGCTATGACGAGGTCACCGGTTTTCTGAAGGGTGAGTCGGAGGCAGTGTCAGGCAGGCTGCGCATCGGCAGCTTTGAGAAACCTGTCGGGAAGATGCTGGCCGGAGTGAAGGACCGGATTGGCGTCGTGCAGGGCAACCCCGGGACGGCTTCTCTATTCGAGGAGCTTTCCGCCATGGATAATCTGCAGATGCTGCTGTCACAGAAGGTGAGCGGGATGTGGATGATTCCCAAGTACAGGAAGAGCATCAGGAAGCTGCTCAGAGGCATCATATCGGACGAGGTATATGCCAGGAAGGTGAAGGAACTGTCCCCCGCAGATGTCCAGCGGATCGTATACTGCCGCTGGCTCATCTATTCCCCGCAGCTGCTTGTCTGTATCCAGCCCTTTGCCGAAGGGGACATACAGGCGCGGGAGACGGCGCGGGAGATGATATATATGCTGGAGAAGAGAAATATCCCCGTCCTGATCATCACCTCCAACACAGCAGAGCTCAACTACTGCCGGGGGAGGGAGCTGTATATGCGGCACGGCAGGATGATCAGTAAAGAAGAGGCTTATGAGTTCCTGTATTCAGAACTGTGATGAAGAATGAAAATGTAGTAGAGGTAAGATGCCTGGACTGTATCTTGTGATATCCCCGCATGGTGGGGATATCATTTTTTTCGCATGTCTACTATTCCCGCGGGCAACGAGCCAAGCGGACATGGCGACTGCCGCGGGGTATTTGACTTAAATAGCAGGGCACTTGGACAATATAGACAAAAATGTAACGAAACAAGAAAAGATATTATGTAAAACATCCAACTTCTGAAGATTGTCCCCCCTATTGTGAAGATGGTAAGTAGGAGACAGGAGAGCAGTGTGATACGATGCATTCATCGAGAGGAACCTGTGAACGGTGATGAAATATATGGGAGGAAAAGTTATGAAAAATGAGGAAAAGGCGCAGGATGGTCTTGTGCTTGAAGCGCGTAATATCACAAAACGTTTCCCGGGGGTCCTGGCGTTATCTCATGTAAACTTCAGGCTGGTGAAAGGCAGAGTGCACGCGCTTATGGGAGAGAACGGAGCCGGAAAATCAACTTTGATGAAAATCATTGCAGGTATCTACCAGGCGGATGAAGGAGACATCTTTCTACACGGAGAGAAGGTGTCCTTCCACACGCCGAAGCACGCGCTTAGCCACGGCATTTCCATGATACATCAGGAACTGAGCCCTATACTGGATATGACGATTGCCGAGAACCTCTTTCTTGGAAAAGAATTTTGCAGGGGAAAGCTTATCGACTACAAGACGATGAACCGGGAAGCAGCCCAACTGCTCAAGAAAGTAGGGGTCGACCTGCCTCCGGGAAGGCTGATGAAAGAGCTTACGGTGTCACAGATGCAGATGGTAGAGATTGCCAAAGCGCTGTCCTATGATGCGGAAGTTATCATAATGGATGAACCTTCGGCAACGATAACAGACAGGGAAGTCGCCAGCCTGTTTGGGATTATCCGAAGCCTGAAGGAGGACGGAAGATGTATTGTCTATATAACACATAAGATGGATGAGGTATTTAAGATTGCGGACGAGATAACGGTATTCAGAGACGGACAATATATCGGTACATATGACGCCGGGGAGATTGATGAAAATGAGCTTGTCGTCAAGATGGTGGACAGAGAGCTGACTGAAATATATCCGGTACGTTCAAACAAGCCGGAGGAAGTCGTGCTGAAGGTAGAGAACCTCAGCCAGGAAGGCGTATTCGAGGATATTTCCTTTGAATTGCGAAGGGGAGAGATCCTTGGCTTTTCCGGACTGATGGGTTCCGGGAGGACGGAGGTGATGAATGCCTTGTTTGGAATCACCCAGCCGACCGGAGGCACTATCTGGGTCCATGGAGAGAAGCTTGAAAAGCCCAGGCCGGGCAAGGCGATATCGAAAGGAATCGGCTATGTGACAGAGGACCGGAAAGGAAACGGGCTTGTTCTGGACATGAGCGTCTATGATAATATGGTACTTCCGTCTCTTGGCAAACTATCCAACAGGATGGGCGCCATCAACCGGCGACAGGCCGCCAAAGTAGCAGAGGAATACAAAGACAGGCTGAACATCAAGACGCCGAATATGCAGCAGATGGTCAAGCAGTTAAGCGGTGGAAACCAGCAGAAGATCGTGCTGGCAAAATGGCTGCTGCAGAATCCGGATATTTTGATATTTGATGAACCTACGAGGGGAATCGACGTCGGGGCAAAGACAGAGATATATAAGCTGGTGGCGCGGCTTGCACAAGAAGGGAAGGCAATTATATTCATTTCTTCGGAGATGCCCGAGATATTGGGAATGTCTGACCGTGTCGTCGTATTTTATGAAGGAAGAAAAAAGGGAGAGCTGGCAAGGGAAGAGGCTACGCAGGAGAAGATCATGATGTACGCTTCGGATGTCGATGAAGGAGGAATGGAGTGATGAAAGAGATGACAAAGAGGTTTGACCGGAATTGGGTTCAGACATACATGCTTATATTTATTGTGATTGGTCTTGGGATTATTTTATCATTTATCTCGGGTAACTTTTTGACAGGCACGAACCTGCTCAACGTTCTGCGGCAGATATCAATCAATGGGATACTGGCTATCGGGATGACTATCGTATGCCTGACCGGAGGGATAGACTTGTCGGTCGGTTCTATCGTGGCATTTTCCGGAATCATAGCAGCGGGCCTTCTGCGGGACAAGGAATACCCGATTGCGCTTATCGTGCTCATTGCGGTTGCAATCGGCGGGCTGCTCGGGCTTTATAATGGTTATTTCGTGGCATACTGGAACGCGGCGCCGTTCGTCGTAACCTTATCTATGATGACGATAGCGAGGGGCATGACTTATGTATACAGCACCGGCCGTCCGATATCGAACCTGCCTACAGAATTTCTGGCCATCGGCAAAGGGAGCATTGCAGGGGTTCCGGTGCCTACCATCATACTTATCATCGTGTTCATACTGGCAAGCGTCATGCTCACTAAGCTCAAGTTCGGGCGCTATGTATATGCGGTCGGCGGAAACGAGAATGCGGCCATGGTATCCGGTATCAATGTAAAGCGTATAAAGATGATGGTATATGTGCTGAGCGGCATCGCCTGTGGAATCGCAGCTATCATATTGACGGCCCGCGTGTCCGCGGGGCTTCCGACAGCAGGCGAAAGCTATGAGCTGGATGCCATCGCCGCGACCGTTATCGGAGGCACAAGCCTTTCCGGAGGGCGTGGGAGGCTCTGGGGCACGATAGTCGGAGCTATCTTGCTAGGGATTGTGAACAACGGGCTGGACTTGATGAACGTGTCATCGTTCTACCAGCAGATTGTAAAAGGGTTGATTATTCTCGGGGCGATTTTAATCGATTCAAAACGTAACCAATAATTTCAGGAGGGAAAGTTATGAAAAAAAGAATGTTATCTATGTTACTCGTAGCGGCCATGGCGGCCAGTCTGCTGCTTGGATGCAGCTCGGGTACGGAAGAAAGTGACGGCAAGGGGGATGATAAGAAGGCATCCAAGAAGGATGGTGGATATACGATTGGATGTACGGTCTATTACATGACCGAATTCGTAACGCTTATGACAGAAGGTATGGAGAAAAAAGCAGAGGAGCTTGGCTGTGACCTTGTCATGCTCGACGCGCAGCAGGATGCCCAGAATCAGATTACGCAGATTGAAAACCTGATTGCACAGAAGGTGGATGTCATCATCGTGGCGGCAGTAGACTCAGACGCGATTCTTCCGGCCATCGAGATGTGTGACGACGCAGGAATCCCGCTTGTCGGCGTAAACATGCTGTTCAATACAGAAGAGCCTTATCATTATGTGGGACCTGATGATGTGCTGGCCGGAGAGCTTGAGATGCAGAATGCCATAGATGAAATCGGCGGAGAAGGCAACGTCGTCATCCTGGAAGGGCCAATCGGACAGTCTGCACAGATACAGCGTCTGGAAGGGAACCAGAACATTCTTGACAAATACGAAGGCAAGATTAACGTGCTGGCCGACCAGACGGCAAACTGGAGCCGTGAGGAGGCGCTTACGCTTGTAGAGAACTGGCTGGAGACGTTCAGCGGCAAGATTGATGCTATCGTAGCCCACAACGACGAGATGGCGCTTGGCGCAATCCAGGCGCTGGAGGCAGCTGGCCTGACAGACGAGATAGTCGTAACGGGGGTAGATGCGATTCTGGACGGCTGCAACGCAGTCAAAGACGGTACACTTCTTGGAACCGTATATCAGGATGCAGGACTGGAAGGAAGCGAAGCAGTACAGAAGGCATATGACGTGCTGGAAGGAAAAGTGACAGAAAAAGAATTATCTTATATTGATATGAAATGGATTACAAAGGATAACGTAGACGAGCTGCTGGATACGATCTATGCAAAGTAGAAGCGGATACATGATCCGATGATAAAACGTAATGAGCCCTGAGAAAAATTATAAGTGGTTGGGTTATGCCCAACCACATAAAAAATAGCGAATTGTTAAAAAAATATCATATTTATCGTTTTTAAATGGTAGATAAATAAAGAATGATGGAAAAGAGGTATACATATATGGAAGGAAAAATGAAGGTTGCAGTGATGACAGGGGCGAGGCAGATGGAGTGGACGGAAAAGGACATTCCGAAGCCGGGTAAGGGAGAACTGCTCGTCAAGCTGGAGTATGTGGGCGTGTGCGGTTCGGATCTGCATTTTTATGAGGCCGGAAGACTTGGAAACTGGGTGCCGGAAGGCCCTCTTGTACTTGGTCATGAGCCGGGGGGGATTGTAGAAGAAGTCGGGCCGGAGGTGACGGGATTCAAAAAGGGTGACCGGATAGCGATAGAGCCGGGGGTTCCATGCGGCTCCTGTGATATGTGCAGGAAGGGTCTGTATAACCTCTGTCCGGATATGTCTTTTATGGCGATACCGAACGAGAGGGACGGGGTATTCTCCGACTACTGCGTCCATCCGGCAAATATGTGTTTCAAGCTGCCGGATAATGTAGATACGATGGAAGGGGCGCTGATTGAGCCGCTGGCTGTCGGGTTCCATGCCGCTAAGGTTGCAGAGGCGGAGATTGGGCAGAGTGCCGTCGTACTTGGCTGCGGCTGTATCGGGCTTGTGACGATCATGGTGCTAAGGGCAAGAGGAATAGAAGAGATCTATGCGGTTGACATGATTGACAAGCGTCTGGAAAAGGCCAGGGAAGTCGGGGCGAAAGAGGCATTTCACGCAAAGGATGTCAATATCGAAGAATTTGTCAAGTCACTTCCGGGAGGGGGAGTTGACATCGTCTTTGAGACGGCAGGCGCGGAGTTTACGACAAGACAGTCTGCGAAGCTGATTAAGAATGGAGGGCGGGTTGTGCTTGTCGGCATGTGCGCGGAACCTGAGATTGTCGTGGACATCGGAAGCCTGAGTGCGAAAGAAGGTGACCTGAAAACGATATTCCGTTACCGGAACCTGTATCCGACAGCGATAAAAGCGGTGAGCGAAGGTACGATTCCGCTGAAATCCATCGTTTCCCACGTCTTTGATTTCAAGGATGTGATCGAGGGGGTCGCCTATAACGTAGACAACAAGGCAGATGTCATAAAGGCAGTTGTGAAATACTAGAACGGGGGAAAAGTATGAGGAAAATAATCAATGATGCGGACAATGTCGTTTCGGAGATGATGGAAGGCTTCGTCGGAGCTTACAGCAGATACTTCCAGAAACATCCTGAGGTGAATGCTATTTTGTCCAGACAGAAACGACAGGACAAGGTGGCCCTCGTCATCGGCGGCGGAAGCGGACATGAGCCGATGTTCGGAGGGTTTGTCGGGAAAGGGCTTGCGGATGCCGCTGCCTGTGGCAATATCTTTGCCTCTCCGGACCCGAACACGATATATGAGGCCGCAAAAGCGGTGGATAACGGCAAAGGAGTGCTCTTCGTGTATGGCTGCTATGCTGGGGATAACCTGAACTTTGACATGGGAGAAGAATTTCTCAGCGCCGACGGTATCCGGACAGCCCACGTCCGTGTACAAGACGACGTGGCAAGCGCGCCGAAGGAGCGCATGGAGGACCGCAGGGGAATCGCGGGTGACGTATTTGTGGTCAAAATCGCAGGCGCGGCCTGCGACGCGGGCCTGAGCCTGGAGGAAGTGACGCGGGTTACCGAAAAGGCGAGAGACCATACGAGGACGGTAGGGGTCGCCACGGCCCCGGCTCAGCTCCCGGGGGTGGATAAGCCTATCTTCGAGCTGGGTGAGGACGAGATAGAGTATGGCATGGGGCTGCATGGGGAGCGGGGAGTGCTCCGCACCCACTGGCAGCCTGCCGATGTGCTTGCAGAAAAGATGTACGCACAGATAAAGGAAGATACGGACCTGCAGGCAGGCGACGAGATATGCGTACTCGTGAACGGACTTGGCTCCACGACAATCACAGAACTTGCAATTGTCTACCGCAAGATAAAAGAACTGCTCGATGAAGATGGCATCACGGTGTATGACGCAGATCTGAACAACTACTGCACGAGCCAGGAGATGGGGGGCTTTTCGGTCACCTTTTTCCAGATTGACGAAGAGCTGAAAGGCTATTACGACAGCCCTTGCTGCTGTCCGTATTATGCCAAAGGAGAACGGTCAGGATACGCCTGCGGGCGGGAGAAGGAGCCGGAAACTGTCTCAGATGCGGTCAGCCGGGATATAGAGGTTAAGGACGAAGAGGATGGCAGTGCTCCCGCAGGGGAGGCTGTCGCCGCCGAAGAGGCAGCTATAAGACGGAAGGGGGTGCTGACAGAGCTGAGTGCCCAGGACGCCAGAAGGATGCTCCTCTACATAGCAGATAAGATTATCGAGAAGAAGTCCTATCTGACAGAAATAGACAGTGCCATCGGCGATGGGGACCACGGCATCGGCATGGCCGGGGGCATGAAGAAGGCAAAAGAAAAGCTGGAAAAGATGGCAGGCGAAGAGAACGTGTATGCAGTCTTCGAGGCGGCCGGAAAGGCGATGCTCATGTCCATGGGCGGAGCCTCAGGCGTCATATTCGGAAGCCTGTACCTGGCGGGAGCGAAAGGTATGGATCCCAAACCGGTCATAACGGCGGAAGATCTGGCCAGGATGGAGCAAAAGAGCCTGCATGCCATCCAGGAGAGAGGGAAGGCCGAAGTAGGCGATAAGACGATGGTAGACGCCCTGTCTCCGGCGGTAGAAGCGATGGAAGCAAGCAGCCGGAAAGGCTTGCTGGAGATGCTGAAAGCCGCGGAGGAGGCTGCGGCCCAAGGTGTAGAGGACACGAAGAACTATGTGGCAAAGTTCGGCCGTGCCAAATCACTCATGGAGCGGGCCGTCGGTTACCAGGACGCAGGGGCAACCTCGGTGTGGCTCATCTTCCAGGGAATGAGAGAATACGTAGAAGGATAAATGAATTGGGGACGGAGGAAATCTAAAAAACCTCCGTCCCCAATTCGTTTTTGGGTGTCCCCAATTCGTTTTACCCTGTCCCCCTTATTGAATTATGTGAATACTAATGTTAGAATGTATCACAAACCAAAGGTGACTGTAGTTTTGCGTGGAGCATGGGAAGGAGAAGGCAAGTATGGTGTTTTATGTATTGAACGGGAGCCCCAGAAAGAACCATAATACGGCAAAGATTTTGAACTCTGCCATGGAAGGGATCAGAAGCATCCTTCCCGATGCAGAGTTCAAATGGATTCATGTCTATGATTATTCCTACAGCGGATGTGTCAGCTGCTATGGCTGTAAACGTATTGGGGGAAAGTATTATGGGAGATGTGCAAAAAGGGATTCCATCAGCGGGATTCTGGCGGATATTTCCCGGGGGGACGGGCTGCTGATTGGAAGTCCGGTCTTTTTCCATGACATTCCGGGCCAGCTGCGGGCATTTCTGGAGCGTCTGCTGTACCCGTATCTCGTCTACGGACAAGAGTACACCTCGATTGCTCCGAAACGCTTCCCGGTCGCCTTTTTCTACACGATGAACGCGACGGAAGAGAAGATGAAGCAGATGAATTATCCCGTAAAGCTGTCTGCAATGGAAGAATATGCAGGTATAGTCTTTTCAGAGCCGGAAATCTTCTACTGCTTCGACACGTGCCAGTTTGACAACTATCAATTATACAAGGCAGACCGGTTTTCGGAAAAGGAGAAAAGCTACATAAAGAAGGAACAATTTCCAAAGGACTGCCTAAGAGCCGCTGCACTTGGAGAGAAGATTGCACGGAAAGCTATATGTCAGAATCCCATTGTTTCAGGAAATCCTGGCAGAACTTGATAAAATCTGTCTGTTCCGGATAAAAATAACTGTTATGTATAGAGATCAGGTTATACGAATGATATTCATAATAATCTCTGATATAAATCTGCCGTATAGAACCTTCTTTCAACTCCCTGGCTACAGCACTTTTATACAAGAATGAAATTCCGGTATTCTGGATCAGCAGCTGCTTCACGGTAGTGAGGCTATTGCTGATTTCGATGAGATGTGCAAAGTGCATGGAGGATATATTGTTATCCCGGAATATCTGCTCCAGCCTGTTCCGCGACGGAGTCTTATCGACGCCGAGTATGAGTGTGCTGTTATAAAGCTCCTGTATAGATACGCTCTGTTCTGCAAGCGGATGTTCTGGCGAGCAGGCGCAGATCGTACTGCTGCTGCACAGTTCATAATAGTCGTGTTCTGATTTGGAGACGATTCCATCCATCAAAAAAAAGTCAAGCTCTCCTTCGTTCAACATTCTTGAGAGGGCATCATAATTATCAGTTACAACCCGAATCTTATAATCTGGGTATTTTTCCATAAATGCAATAATCAGATAAGGTAAAAAGGACTCGCCTGCGGACTGTTCTGCGCCGAGCCGCAGCTCCTTCGTAGAAGAAGATAAAAGGGACAGATGCTCTCTGATACGTTCAGAATCTGAATGGACGGAATTCGCGTACTGGTACAGAGTGCGCCCGGTGGGCGTCAGGACAAATCTGCGGTTCGTGTACGTGTAAAGCTTCGTGTGATAATAGCCTTCCAGATACTTGATGTGATGAGAGACCGCAGGCTGCGTAATATGGAGTCTTTCAGCAGTTTTTGTAAAACTTTTCGTCTGGCAGAGCGTCAAAAAGGTGACCAGTCTTGTATCTAACATCAAAGAGCCCCCCAACTATTATTTGTAGTAATAGATAAATTATAAATTAGAATTTTATTATAAATAAAAAGGCTGATATAATCAATAGTAAATCAATAGAATCAGAAAAAATGCCATTTTAATTCAAATATAAAGAAAAAACGGTCATTATTTCTGAGAGTTTAATCAAAATCCATAAAGGAGGGTAATGTATGAAGAAAATGATTTCTAGTTTACTGTGTGTTGTTATGGCAGCCGCCCTGTTCGCCGGATGCGGTAAAGCGTCGTCTGACCCAAAAGAGTCCGGAGATACGCCATCTGTCGGGGATACAGCCAATGATGGCGATGATATCGTCAGATATACGCTGACCTCCACACCGCAGATCGATCCGGGCGTCGGTTCAGACCTTGGAGCTGCAACGGTATTGATTAATCTTTACGATCCGCTCGTGCAGCCCCAGAAGGATGGAAGTACGGAGCCGTGGATCGCGACGGAATGGGAAGTATCCGAGGACGGGAAGACATGGACATTCAAGCTTCGTGATGACGTGAAGTTCCACAGCGGCAATCCGCTGACCGCGGCGGATGTCGTATATTCCATGCAGAGGAACCTGGATATGGGCGAGGGATTTGGATATCTGTTCAGCTCTGTCGTGGAAGAGGCAAAGGCAATTGATGATACTACGGTACAGTTTGTCTGCAGCAAACCAACCGGAACGCTTCTGGCAACATTGGTAAGGCTGTACATACTGGACAGCAAGCTCGTAGAGGAAAACTATGCAGACGGCGATTACGGGGACAAGGGCGATTATGGCAAAGCCTTCCTTCTGGAAAATGATGCGGGAAGCGGACCGTACAAGGTAAAAGAATATGCCGCAAATTCCCATGTGCTTTGTGAGAAAAATACAGACTACTGGGCAGGTCTGGATGAGAATACGCCGGAAGAATTTAAGGCGATCGGTTCGAATGAAGCCGTTACGGTAAAGACGATGCTGGAGAGAAAAGAGCTGGAGCTTTCCGACGAGTACCAGACTTCAGAGACAATCGATGCTCTTGGCAAAGTGGATGGCATCAGCATCATGGAAAACACCCAGGGAGATATCATCTATCTGCTTCTGAATAACCAGAAAGCACCGACAGACGATGAACACGTAAGAAAAGCACTGGCTTATATGCTGGATTATGATGCAGTCTGCAAGGATGTATATCCAAATTCCGTCAAAGCAGAAAGCATTATTTCAAAAAATGTACTTGGATATAAAAAAATGAGTGATTACAGCTTCAATATTGAAAAGGCTAAGGAAGAGATTCAAAAGTCCAAATATGCAGATAACATTCAGGATTATCCGATTGAGGTCTGCTGGGTAGCAGAGACGCCGGACCGTGAAAAGCTGGCTCTCTTAATACAGTCAGCGGCACAGCAGATTGGCGTGAATGTCAAGGTTGTCAAAACACCTTGGGCAAGCGTCGTAGAGAGTTCTTCCTCACCGGAGACGACGCCAAACGTAACAACCACATGGTTTTCTGCCGACTACCCGGAGGCAGGGTCTGTCTTCGAGTCCGCACTTCACTCCAAGACCTCGGGAACGTGGAAGAACTGCTGCTGGATTGAGGATGCGACGCTGGATGGCATGATCGATGACGCGATGACAACTGTCAGCCAAGATGAACGTGTAGCAAAATACGAGGGTATCCAGGATTATCTAGCTGATAAATGTGTCATGATACCGATTGCAGAAGTTACGTTACGCTTTGCCTACCGTTCCGATTACGTAGACTATGATGCTGCAGACCCTGCAAACCTTGTTCCGGTTATGGGATATATCAACTATATGCCAAATATCAAGATATATCCGGACAAGAAGTAAGAGCATAACGGGAAAGAGAGGAGGATACGATCATGTCACTCCTGAAGAGTATATTGAAACGACTGCTTAGTTCGCTCGTTGTTTTACTCGGGCTGACAATTATTATATTTGTGCTGATGCGGATTGTACCGGGCGATCCGGCCCGGCTCGCATTAGGAGCAAATGTATCGGAGGAAGTGCTGGAGAATTACAGAGAGGTCAACCACCTGAACGAGTCTCTGCCCGCCCAGTATGGATACTGGCTGACGGGAGCGCTGCGCGGAGACTTTGGCACGTCAGCAGTCACGAAGCGTGCGGTCATACAGGATATCAAGGACTTTGCCCCTGCCACGATCGAGCTCGTCTTGTGGGCCGGGTTCCCGTCAATCCTGGTGGCGCTGTATCTGGGCGTTACAAGCGCCCAGCACAAGAATAAATGGCAGGACTATCTGTGCAGATTTTCCGGATACATATTTGTAGCGACACCGACCTTTGTATTTGCGGTCATGTTCGTGCTCATCTTCGGGTACTGGATACCAGTGATGCCAACGATAGGGGGGCGGCTCAGCCCCTCCTTCACGATACCGGATATTACGGGCCTGTACGTACTGGATGCACTGCTGGGCGGAAAGCCGGCGGCAGCGTGGGATGCATTTTTACATCTGCTGTTCCCCGCACTTGCGCTGGCTCTTGGAAAGACGATGCAGGAGGCCAGGATCACGAGATCCAGCATGCTGCAGAATGCGGATAAAGACTACATCACTATGGTCACCTCGCAAGGTGTCCCACAGTCGGTGGTCAACAGAAGATTCCTGCTGAAGCCGTCCGTAATCCCCACGATTACCGTAATAGGTATGGACATCGCGGCTATGTTCGGCAATGCGTTTCTCGTAGAGCGGATTTTTAACTGGCCCGGGCTGTCCAGCTACGGAATGACAGCGATATTAAACAAAGATACAAATGCGGTTTGTGCCGTCGTCTTAATCATCGGCCTTGCTTTTGCGCTGACGAGTATCGCCGTAGATATCGTGGCCATGATACTGGATCCGAGAATGCGGCAGAAGCGGACAAGATAGGAGGTGGTGTAAATGAAAGCAGAACGTAAAGAAACATGGATCCAAAACTGGTATAAGTTCGCAGCCGGTAAAGTATCTGTATTGGGGCTGGCAATCGTGCTGCTCATAGTATTACTTGCAATCTTTGCACCAGTGATTGCTCCATATCCCGAAGATGCGGGGCCGGTAGTAAAGTTTGAAGAGAGCTCTAAGCCGCCTAGCGCCGAGCATCTTATGGGGACGGATACCATGGGGCGGGATGTCTTTTCCAGACTGCTCATCAGCCTGAGGAGCAGCCTGCTCATGGGAGTCCTCGTGCTGGCGATTGCAGTACCGGTAGGCTTTGTCGTAGGTGTGCTGGCGGGATACTTTAAAGATACGTGGATAGAGACGATACTGATGCGGATCGTAGATATCTTCCTGTCGGTGCCTGCATTGGTACTGGCACTTGCAATTGCAGCAATCCTGGAACCGAATCTGAAGAATTCTATGATAGCAATTACGATTATGTGGTGGCCCTGGTATGCGAGGCTGTCCTTTGGAGTGGCTTCGTCTCTGAGGACGGAAAACTACATCGTGTATGCGGAACTGACGGGTGCAAGGTTAAGCCATATCGTATTGAAAGAGTTCCTGCCTAACACCTTTGATCAGATTCTGACAAAAATGACGCTGGATATGGGATATGTCATATGCATGGGCGCGACATTAAGCTTCGTGGGCCTTGGGGAACAGCCGCCCACGCCGGCTCTTGGCAATATGATCAATGATGGCGTCAAATTCCTGCCGGATATGTGGTGGCTTGCAGTATTCCCGGCGGTGGCTATTATTGTCATCGTGTTAGGATTTAACCTTCTGGGGGATGGTGTCGGAAATATCTTTAACGTGGAGGGCAAATAGATGGAAGAAAAGACGAACGTACTGGAAGTCAGAGATTTGTCCGTATCATATACTGTTGCAAATGTAAAAACCCACGTATTGGAAGGGGTAACATTCAGTGTGGAAAAGGGAAAAAGTGTAGGAATTGTCGGTGAATCCGGATGCGGAAAGACAACGACGCTACGGGCCATATTGAATGTGCTTCCCTCTAATGGAACGATAGAAAGCGGAGAGATACTCTATGATGGGAAGAACATACTCCAAATGCCCAAAGATGAACTGCAGGAATACAGGCAGAAGGGGGCCGGAATGATATTCCAGGATCCGTCAAGTGCCCTGAACCCGGTTATTTCCATTAAGAATCAGTTTCTGGAAGCATTGAAGTATGCGCACAATGAGCAGAAGGGCAAGAGGCTCACGAAAGCGGAGCTTCTTGAAAAGGCGGCAAAATCGCTGGAGACGGTATCGCTGGCAGATCCGAACCGGATCCTGAACAGCTATCCGTTTCAACTGTCCGGGGGCATGCGCCAGAGAGTCTGTATTGCCATGACAATGGCAGCGGAACGGCAGCTCCTTCTGGCAGACGAACCGGGTACCGCGCTGGACGTGACGATACAGGACCAGATACTAAGACTGATCAAGAGCCTCGTCGAGTCGGGAGAACTGTCGGTCGTAATGGTAACCCACTCCCTTGGCGTAATCAGGCAGGTTACAACGACAGTCAATATCATGTATGCAGGTACGATTGTTGAGGGCGGTGAGACAAAGCAGGTATTTGAGAGCCCGCGGCATCCGTATACGCAGGCGTTGATAGACTGTCTGCCTAAGCTTACCGGCAGTGGTATTGCGAAAGGAATCCCCGGGCGGATACCAGATTACAGCAATCCGCCGAAAGGCTGCCGCTTTGCACCCCGCTGCCCATATGCTGCTGAAAAGTGCATAAGCGAAAAACCAGCAAGACATGAGATCGGCGCAGAACACTGGGTAGCATGCTTTCAAGCGGAGGAGGGGCGATAATGTCGGAAAAAATATTAGAGATAAGAGATTTGAAAAAATATTTTCCTCTGGGGAACGGACAGACGGTAAAGGCCGTTGACGGTGTCAGCATGGACCTGTATAAAGGCGAGACTCTGGGCCTGGTGGGCGAGTCGGGGTGTGGGAAAAGCACCATTGCCTATACGGTGGTCGGAATGTACGGCGCGACAGAAGGAGAAGTGCGTTATAAAGGGACGGACCTTGCAAGAAAGGGATATAAGCGGACGCTGCGGCAGAAAGGAGAGATTCAGATCGTATTTCAGGATCCGGGCTCTTCGCTGAATTCCCGCCGGACCATTGAAAAAAGTATGCAGGTTCCGCTGGACATCCATGACAAGATGTCCAAGGAAAAGAAACAGGAGCGGATTGAAAGCCTCCTGGAGGAGGTAGGGCTTCCGAGAGAATATAAAAACAAGATGCCCCGCAATATCGGCGGCGGGGAGAGACAGCTCGTGTCCGTGGCAAGGGCGCTGGCCACCAACCCGGAACTGATTATCCTGGATGAACCGACATCTGCTCTGGACGTATCGGTACAGGCAAAGGTTATCAATACTCTTATTGAGCTGCAGAAGGAGCTGGAGCTATCGTATCTTTTTATCACCCATGACCTGAGCCTGATGCGGAATGTGGCAACCCGCGTAGCAATCTTGTATCTGGGCAGGCTCTGTGAACTTGCTCCGACAAAAGAGTTTTTTGACGCGCCGCTGCACCCCTATACGCAGATGCTTTTGTCCTCGATTCCGGTTGCGACGGAAGAAGAGGAGGCCATGAAGCCGGAGCAGATTACTTCACAGGGGGAGATTCCGTCTCCGGTCAATGCTCCAAAGGGGTGTACATTTCACACTAGATGTCGTGACTGTATGGATATCTGCAAGAAAGAGGCACCGACAATGGCTGAAATCGGACCGGAGCATTATGTATGCTGCCATAAGTTTGCAAAACAGGATGTGGCGGAACATGAGGAGGAGGGGGAAAAGTGATAGGACGTGATTTGCAGTTTGCAGCAGAAGTGCTGGTCAGGGATCTGCTCCAGACGCAAAAGGATGAGATAGTCGCAATTACTGCAGATACGGCGGCAGACACATCTGTCATCGAGGCGGTCGGACGGGCCGCGGCCATGGCGGGGGCGAAGCCGTTGGCCGTTCTGATGCCTGTACCGTCCGGTGTAAGTCTTGCCGCGGATAAGGATATCCAGGTTGAGGGCTTGAGCCGGCTGCTTGCCCATGCAGACATCTGGATTGAGCTGAATGTGAAATGGCTCTTATATTCCACCCCTTTCTACGAAGCAAAAAAAGCGAATCCGAAGCTCCGCCATATGTGCCTGACCGGGACGACCGCGGACACCCTGATCCGCTGTGTCGGCAATGTCAATTATCCTGCTATGCGCAAATTTACTGTAATTCTGCGGGATAAGATCGCGCATGCAGAGAGGGTACGTATGGTGTCTCAGGAGGGGGATATTCTTACTTTTGAAAATGTACCGGGAAGGCCCATATCTTGCAAACTTGGAGATGCCAGCGTTCCGGGGACTCATCTGTATATGGGACAGATTGGATGGACGCCGGAGATTGAAAGTGTGAACGGAGTCATTTGCCTGGACGGCTCCGTGGCTCCTGACATCGGTGTGATTGCGACACCGGTAAAGATCAGAGTGGAGCAGGGCTGTATCCGTTCGATTGCCGGCGGGGAAGAGGCGAAAAAGTATGAAGCGTGGCTGAAAAGCTTTGGACATCCGCAGATGCTTCGGGTGTCACACGCCGGAATCGGCTTCCACCCGGGTGCGGGCGTGATTGGCGATATTCTTCTGGATCAGCGGGTATGGGGTTCTACAACATGGGGATTCGGGAGCATTGGTGCCGGCATGCTGCCGCCGGAGGGCGTGTATGCGCCGTCCCACTCAGACGCGGTTTCCTTACATACGGATATCTATCTGGACGATAAGGCGCTGTGGATGCATGGGACGCTCGTAGATGAGGATCTGAAGGAGCTGTCAGGCAGACTGACATGTGCAGGACAGGAGGTATGATATCATGGGAGATTTTTTATATGAATTTGAAATGGGAAAGGCCGCAGACGTTATCGTAAAAGAGCTGTTTAAAGTAAAGCCCGGTGAAAACTTTGTGATTACAGCGGACACGAAGAGTGATGAACGTGTCGTGAACGCTACCGCGCGCGCCGTGTATGCAGCCGGGGCAAAGCCGATGGTTATCTGGACGGCGACTCCGCCGGGACCAGGAAAACAGGTGGATGGTTTTCTGCCGTCCGCGGCCATTAAAGCTGCGCTGCTGGAAGCGGACTGCTGGATAGAGTACAACGCGATGTACTTCTTATATTCCACCACGTATGAAGAAGTGGCGCACACGAATAAAAAACTGCGGTTCTTATGCCTTCCGGGGATGTATGTGGACGTGTTTATCCGTTTGTTTGCCCATACAGACCATGCGGCCCTTCGGGATCTTCTGCACGCGGTGCGGGATAAGATACGCGCGGCGAAACACGTTCGGCTTACCAGTACGGCAGGCGAAGATATATCATTTGACAACCATCCTGATTACCCTATCAATGCACGGGACGGCTATGCGGATGTGCCGGGTACCCATATGCTGGCAGGCATGATTTCATGGACGCCGGATCTGGATACGGTGAACGGCGTCATTGCCATAGACGGTTCCCTGGTGCCACAGTTCGGGGTACTGAGCGAACCGGTGAAGATCTATATGAAGTCCGGGGTGATCGATCATGTGGAAGGCGGCGCCACTGCCAGACAGTGGGAGAAATATATGAGGGACTTCCATCATCCACAGATGCTGAGGCCCGCGCATGTCTGTGTCGGCTTCCACCCAAATGCGAAACTGACCGGGCAGCTTGGTGAGGATGAACGCATCTTCGGAGGTTCCCAGTGGGGCTTCGGGGCAATCGGCAGCTTCCTCATGCCGCCGGACGGGATTCCCGCACCGTCCCATATCGATGCAACCTGCCTGAGCGTATCCATCTATCTGGATGGCTCTGCAATCACCAGGGACGGGAAAATCGTCGACGATGAGTTGAAAGCATATGCGGCCAGACTGGGCAGATAAAGAAAGAGGGGATACCGTGGAGCACATATTAAATAACCTGATAGACGAGTATCAGAAGGAGATTGTGAAGACAACCCAGAGGCTTATTGCACATCCGAGCCTTTATGAGGAAGGAAGGGAAGGTGCGCCGTTTGGAGCGCCCATCGAAGCCGCGCTGGAAGAAGTGCTGAAGGTGGCGGAGGAGCTTGGCTTCGATACGGTGAACCATGAAGGATATGCTGGCACGGCCAGATGGGGACAGGGAGGGAAGCAGATCGGCATACTGACCCATATTGATGTTGTGCCGCCCGGAGACGGATGGTCCTACCCGCCCTTCGAGGGGACCATTGACAACGGCAGGCTGTATGGAAGGGGGTCGCTGGACGATAAGGGACCTATGGTGGCAGCTCTTTTTGCCATGAAGGTGGTAAAAGAAAGCGGGCTTCCGGTAAAAAACCATGTGTGCCATATAATCGGTACGGACGAAGAGAGCGGCTTTATGCGTGGCCTGAAATATTATCTTAAAAAAGAAGAAGCTCCCTGGGGCGGGTTCTCACCGGACGGAGAATTCCCCGTTATCCATGCGGAAAAGGGAATCCTCCGGTTTTACGTATCCGAGACGTGGGAAAAGCCGGAGGAGGCTTCCGGCATGATGCTGCAAGAAGTCCGGGGCGGAACGAAGGTCAATGTAGTTCCGGGCTATGCATATGCAATCGTTGGCGGGGCGGAAGATGCAGGCGGGATACTGCGGGAGTCGAGAGAAAGCTATACAAAAAAGGATAAAATATCTATTTCTGAGCATATATCTTCCTCAGGGCAGGGAAGGGGCTGGAAAATAGAAGCGAAGGGGCAGGGCGGGCATTCATCACAGCCGTGGAATGGTGAGAACGCAATCCAGATACTGCTGGAATTTCTGCACATGCTTCCGCTGTATGAGGAGGGAAAGAGCCGGTTTGCCAGCAAGATAGAAGAGCTGTTTGGCGACGGCTACCGGGGCGAGCGCCTCGGCGTTGCATGTGAGGATAAGCTGTCCGGCATTCTCACGCTTTCCCTGGGTGTGCTGGAAGTAGGAGAAGACTCTGGAAAGGCGACGGTGGAAATCCGTTATCCGATCCATGCTTCAGAGGAAGTGATTCTAAAGACGTTACGGGTGGCCTGTGCGCAGCAGAAGGTGGAACTGGATATCTATCAGGACAAAAAGCACATTTATATGCCCGTGCAGGCGCCTTTGATACAGACGCTGCTGCATGTATACCAGGAGACTGCCAAACAGGCGGATGGGCCCGTCGTGATCGGCGGAGGCACCTACTGCAGGGCAGCGGAGAACTTCGCGGCTTATGGTCCTGTATTTCCAGGACAGAGGGAGCTGGCGCATGAGCCGGACGAGTACATCTGCGTGGACGACCTCATATTGTCAGCGAAGATCTATGCACAGGCATTATATACACTTTTAAACATTTCCTGACAGGAAGAATATGAAAAAGGAGCGGATGGCGTTGTTGAAGATAGGGTTGGTGCAGCTGTCGGTCACAGAAGGCAAAATAGAGCAGAACTGCGCACATATCAGGGAACTTGCTTCGGCCTATGCAAAGAGGGAGGTTGATGTGTTGTGTTTCCCGGAACTCTGTATAAGCGGGTATGATTTTTACAGGGCAGAACATTCCCAAGATGAGAAGCTGTTTTTTTCTGCGCTGGCAAAGGAATGTAATACTGCGATTCTGGCCGGTATCTGCATAAAAGAGGATAATACGTATTATGACGCGGCATGTATGTGGGATGAGACGGGAAGGCTTCTGGGCACGTATAAAAAGATACATCTTTGGGATAAGGAATGTGGGTTTTTCACCCGTGGGGAGGAACTGATTCTGATTCCTTACAGAGGATGGAAGATTGGCGTGCTCATATGTGCGGATATGCGCTTTTTTGAGATATCCACGCCACTGGCCAATATGGGGGCAGACGTGATCGTCTATCCGAGCGCCTGGATTGACGGCTGGAAAGATTTACTACATCTTTGCGCGCGGATGCGGGCGGCGGAGAATCAGATCTATGCCGTCGCGCTGAACCGTGCCTCCGGGGACGTAAGGTATTGCGGCGGCACGGCTGTAATGGGACCGGCGGGAAACGTGTTATGTGCGATTGAGGATGACAGAGAAGGATATGTGGAATTGCAGCTGTCCAAGCAGGAAATCCAGAACGTCAGAGACAGGCTGGAATGGGACGGTATGAAGCTGCCCCACATATATCAAAAATATGAAACTTATAGATATGCGGATAAGAATCTGGAACATTATAGCCTTCTTACAGCGAAGCCGCTGTAAGGGCAGTGTGAAGTCAGCCGCCGACGTTTTATCGTCTGCGGGTATCCGCTTTGAAAAAGCAGGAGGATATAATATGGAGTGGAATCTTGGAGTTGAAATGCGTAAGGAATATCGAAGGATGGAGCTTGCCAGGGCGGCGATGAAACTGGTACGGGATATCATGCTCTGCAAACCGGGTGAAAATCTTGTGATTACATATGATACCTGTGTGGATGAGAGAGTGGTCCACGCGTTGACAGAGGCGGCTTATACGATAGAAACAGTCCCTACGGTCGTCTATTATCCGACGGCAGAAGGATTTTATGCAGATCCTCCGCAGCCTGTTGCCGATGCCATCGCAGCAGCGGATGTATGGATCGAGCTGACCTATGCATCTATCATGCACGGGCCGGCTTACCGCAGGGCGGTGGACGACAATGGCGCGCGGTACATCTGTGCAACCGGGCTCGATACGGAGATGCTGGTAAATTGCATCGGCAAAGTGAATGTCGACAAGGTGATTGAACTGGGCGAGTATTTCAAATACCGGCTGGAGAGAGCGCAGGAGATCCATCTGCTCTCGAAAGAAGGCATGGATCTTCGAGGCAGCATGGGTGGGCGCAAGGTGCGCCACTCTGGAATCAAAGCGACAGAGAAAGGGTATCCGGTCATGCTCACCGGCCAGACAAGCTGGTGTCCGGTGGAGGAATCTATCGAGGGAAGGCTCGTATTTGACGGGGCCGTATTTCCGCCGGATACGCTGGGTGTCCTGAGAGAGAAGATCTGCATCGACTTCAAAGAAGGACGTGTCGTGGACGTGACAGGAGGAGCGGAGGCAGAAATATATAAGAACTGGCTGTACTCTTTTGATGATCCGAATATGCTCCGCCTTGCACATTACTCGCAGGGATTTAATCCAGGAGTAAGGAAGGTGACGGGGCGTATCGTAGAGGATGAAAGGGTATTCGGCTGTATGGAATTTGGAATCGGAAGCCAGGGTATCAAGATTGGCGGCGCACACTGGAGTGCTGCTTCACATTCGGATGGAACGGTTTTGCGCCCTACTATTATCCTGGATGGTGAAAAACTTGAGGAAGACGGCGTGTTTGTAGATGCTGCTGCTAAGAAGCTCTGCGCGGAACTGGGAATCGCAGGATACTAGCATACAGGTGAGGAGTACATATGGGGAAAAGGCGGATTTTATTTTTAAAAGCAGTTGCTTACAGTGATTTAAACCCGATGATTCAATCTTATCTGGACAGATATCGGAACGAGAACACGGAACTCGAAGTGCGGAGCCTCAAAACAGGCCCGAAGCATTTGGAATACCAGTATTATCAGGCCATCGCAGGGGACGGCATTTTAAAAGAAGTGAAAAGGGCAGAGAAGGATGGGTTCGATGCGGTAATCATCAGCTGCTTTGACGATCCGTTTTTATACCCGTCCCGGGAGATCAGCCAGAAGATAGTTGTTACGGCGCCCGGCGAAGCCAGCATGCACCTGGCCGCTGTGCTTGGGAACCAGTTTTCTGTCATAGTGGGAAGAGACAAATGGATTCCCCAGATGAAGGAGAACGTGCACAGATACGGGCTGGAAAGTAAACTTGCATCCTTCCGGAGCCTTGGCATGGGGGTGCTGGATTTCCACGAGAATGAAGAAGAGACTGTCAGGCGGATGAAACGGGAGATACGCTCGGCAATTGAAACAGACCGGGCGGAAGTCATAATCCTTGGCTGCAGCATGCAGTTCGGCTTCTATGAAGAATTACAGAAAGAGTTCCAGGTACCAGTCATAGATTCTATGGTTGCAAGCCTGAAACATACAGAATACCTGCTGGAAGTCCAGGAACGGACAGGCTGGCGCTTCAGCAGGCAGGGATTGTATGAGCGGCCGCCCGAGGAAGAGATGGAAGAATGGGGGATAAATTAGGAACGCAATTGGGGACGGAGGAAAATTAATTTTCCTCCGTCCCCAATTCGATTCAGGGTGTCCCTATTTCGATTTGGGGTGTCCCCAGAGATTCCCGTGTTGCTTATTGATTTTTAAACCATTATAATATAACATAATAAATTAATGTTGATGCCGGTGGGTATTAGATGAAAGGTGTTTGTAATGCAGAATAGAAAATGGCGTGTACTGATTGTGGACGATGAATTTAGGATTGGGATGTTAATCAAGAAGCTGATCAAGTGGGACGAGTATGATATGGAGTTTGTAGATGCCGTGGATAATGGGGAGGCCGCGTTCCAGATTATCAAGGAGAAACGGCCGGACATCGTGATTACGGATATACGGATGCCCAAGATAAACGGCCTGGATCTGATCTGTATGACGCGTGAAATAAGCAGGGACATCAAGTTCGTCGTGATAAGTGGGTATAAAGAGTTCGAGTATGCACACCGTGCGCTTCAGTATGGGGTGGATGATTATCTGCTGAAGCCGATCAGTGAGGACGAACTGGACAAAGTGCTTAAGAAGATACATAAGGAATTCCTCCAGAAGGAGCGCCAGCTTCAGGAGAGACAGGAGCTTCAGGAGAAGGTTACGGAGAGCAGGCAGATTATCAAGCGCGATTTTTTGAAAAATATCATCGAGCAGGACGATGCGGTGGAGATGGAGGATGCCAGGGTAGCGCTGGAAGGTGAAGTCTACCGGGGAATTGATATCAAGCTCGACTATGTCGATTACAGCAAGAGTGACAGGAAACAGGACAGGCTGACCGTGGAGCGGGTCGTGACCATAGTGGAGGGTATCCTTAAGGAAGTGTCGGAGGAAGTGCTCATCTGTGAAAAGGAGAACCTGCATATCTACTGCCTTTTCAATTATGATTACAGCAGGGCCAAGCTCATCAAGAACAGCATCAACGATATCCTGTCGGAGATAAAAGAATATCTGATGGGATTTGAACAGTATGAGGTGACGATTGGAGTCGGGACAGAGAAGACAGACTTCGGGGGGATACGTTTTTCTATCAAAGAATCCAACCGGGCAGTCGGGAACCGTATCAAGATGGGGACCGGAAGGCTCATTTATGCGGATGCACTTTCAGGCAGCGGAACCGGTGAGGAGGACAACCCGGTGGAACAGCACAAGGAAGCCTTCCTGGCCAGCCTGGAAGTGTATTCGAGAGATAAGATGGAGCAGTGCCTGAACCAGATATACAGCAGCTTTATGCTGCGAGAGGATATCGACTTTTCAAAATGTTACACAGTTGCGGAAGAGCTTGTGGAGCTTTTCTTCGGATATATGGACCTGAATCAGGAAGAGTCGCGCCAGACGAGAAAAAGGCTGAGCGGCAGCTGCCAGCACTGCTATTCTGTCACGCAGCTTAAGAACCTGCTGAAAGCAGAGCTGGGCAGCTATCTTGACATGAACCGGGAGGCCGTCTGGGACGAATCCGTCAAGCCGGTACGTCAGGCAAAGCAGTATATAGACGAACACTATAATGAGAAGATAGTTCTGGAAGACATCGCGGAAGTCATTGGCCTGAACCCGGTTTATTTCAGCGTCCTGTTCAAAAAAGAGGCAGGCATGAACTTCAGCACCTACCTCATGAACGTGCGCATGGATAAAGCGAAGGAAATGCTCTGCAGTACGAATGAGACGATAGCGGCCATCGGTGAGAGCGTCGGGTATAAGGACTCCAGGTATTTCAGCCAGACATTTGCCAAAGCAGTCGGAGTGAAGCCCGCCCTCTACCGTAAGCTGCACTCTTAGGAGGAGAATATGAAACTGGTCAAAAGAGTAAGAACTATAATCATAAGCGAAATGGTATTCCTGCTCCTGCTTTTTCTGTTCATGGAACGATACGGATATTCCCGTGCCGTGATTCCGTCTGTCATGCTGTTCCAGACCGGCATCATGATTTATCTCGCTGCGGCTGTCTATATCCCGTTTAAAACCTTTGCCGAGACGCTTGCCTACTTTGCGCAAAGAGACAGCCGGGAAGAGGAAGACATCGAAATGGAACTGAAGCAGGTGGCGGGACGCGTCCCCTATATGGAACAGATCGAACGGCTTATCGACAGGTTTGCCAAACGGCGTACGAGAAAGAGCTCCGCGAAGATCTTCGACAAGCAGACCGAGCTCACCGCCCTCCAGAGCCAGATCAATCCCCATTTTTTGTATAACACGCTGGAATCCATCCGGGGGCAGGCGCTGATGGACGACAATCTTGAAATCGCAAAGATGGTGGAAGCGCTCGCTGCGTTTTTCAGATACAGCATAAGCGGGAAAGGGAATCTTGTCACGCTGCGCGATGAACTAGCCAATATCAACAACTATATGCTCATACAGCGGTACCGTTTCAATAACCGCTTCTCCATGGAGATCATCATAGATGAGGAAGATGAGGCGGCATATGACTTCCTTATCCCGAGGCTGATTATCCAGCCTGTGGTAGAAAATGCCATTTTCCACGGGCTGGAGGAAAAGCTGGAAGGGGGCAAGGTGATTATCGAAGTCATCGTCACGGAAAGCAACCTCATCGTTACCATCTCAGACAACGGAAAAGGGATAGAAAGCAGAGATTTGAAAGAACTCAACGCCAGAATCCAGTCACAGGATATGCAGCTGGATGACGGCGGCAGCCGGCAGCGGAATACAGGGATAGCTCTGCCGAATATCCACAAAAGGATCCAGCTGCTTTTTGGAGAAGAGTATGGGGTAAACGTATACAGTACCGTAGGTCAGGGCACGGATGTAGAAATCACTGTCCCGGCCGGATATGAAAGGGGCGGTGGATTAGAAGATGAAGAGAGAAATACTTCGGATTAACAGCCTGAACTACGTATATGCCGGGAACAGAAAGCTGGAGAATCTCTCCATGTGCATCCTGGAAGGGGAGAGCGTCGGCTTCCTCGGGCTGACCTATTCGGGCAAGGACCTGCTCGTCCGCCTGCTGTGCGGCGAGGCAGAGGCGGATATATGCGGACTCAACATATATGTGGATGGTACAAAGATGTCGGATCAGGAGGAACTGGTGCAGAAAGTATACCGTATCGCGGCATCTAATTATTTGATTGATGACTGGACGGTAGCAGAATATATAGGGCTTGTAGACTCCAGCTGGTTTCAGATGCTCTGGAACAGGCGGCATCTGGAGGAAGAGACAGACGCGTACTTTAAAGAGCTCGGCATTCCGTTTGATGTCTCCAGGAAAATGAAAGAGCTAACGGAACTGGAAAAAAGGATTGCAGATATGGTGAAAGCGAGAAGCCACGGAGCCAGGATTGTCATAGTGGAAGACGAGTTCGAGGGTATGCGTCCGGAATCGATCGGGGAATTCGCCCATGTGATGAAAAGGCTGGCGAAGGGTAATATGGCAGTCATTGTAAACAGCCATTCGGACATGGTCTTATCGATACTGTCCGATAAATATATCATCATGAAAAAGGGGCGGATCGTGAAGAAGTGCAGCAAGGATTATATACAGGACAGCAGCCATCTGGAAAAGTTTCTGCTCGGCGGCACGATCAAATCCAAAAAGCAGGACATGGACAGCTATACGCTGGAACAAAGCGAAGAAAAAAAGACAGTATACCGGGTGAGGGGGCTGGAACTGAAAGACGGAAGAAAAGGAGACTTCAACTTTTTTAAGGGAGAGGTAGTCACGTTTCTCGTGCTGGATGGCAAAGAAAAGGAGAGGCTGTTCCTCGTGCTCTCAGGCAGGAAGCCCGGAAGGGACAATTACTGCATCATCGATTCGAAGGAATATGCGTCTGGTGATTTCAGTGGATTCGTACAGGGGAAAATCGTATCGGTCATGCATATGGGGAGCAAAGAGGAAGTGTTCACCCGCATGTCTGCAGGGCAGAACCTGCTGCTCCCATCACTCGGAAAGATATCATCCGTAGAGTATATCATATCGTCCGGAAGGATATCGAAGATGCTGAAGCAGAATATGGACAGTGATGCGGTGATGCCGGACATGGAAGCCGGAGACCTGGAAATCAACGATCTGATCAGCATTACGCTTGAGCGCTGGTACATCTATAATCCCAAGGTACTTGTACTCTTCGAGCCATTTGCACAGTGCGACGTATACGGGGTATCCATAGTAAAGTCATACATCAAGAAGTTTGCAAACAGGGGAACAGCGGTAATCATACTGAAGTCCAGAGAAGAGTATGTCGAGGACATCTCGGATAAGATTATAAGCCTTGATTAGATATTCTGATCAAGGCCTTAAAATGTTCACACTTAATCTAAATCCTGTCACATTGGAATCTGATTTTCCCACATGTATAATAAAACCATTCCAACAAGGAAAGAACTAACATAAAGGAGGAAATGTACATGAAAAAGAAAGTTTTATCCGTTCTGCTGGCAGCAGTCATGGTTACTGCACTGCTGGTAGGATGCAATTCCGGAGAAACCAAGAAAGAATCGGGGGGAGAGGCAAAGAAGGGCGAGGACCTGACATTTGTCGTCGTACCTAAATGCGTCCATGCCTGGTTCGACGAAGTCAACAAAGGTGCACAGCTTCAGGCAGATGCACTGTCCGATCAGCTGGGAGTGGAAGTTAAGATCGACTATCGTGCGCCGTCCAAGTCAGACGTGGCAGAGCAGAACTCTGTTATGGAACAGGCAGCGGCAACAAAACCGGACGGTATTGCTATCGACCCGGTAGACTACGAAGGAAGCAAGGCTGTTATAGAAGAAATCCAGTCCCAGGGCATTCCGGTCGTTCTCTTTGATGCACCGTCACCGGAAGGCAGCGGACTCACGAGCGTAGGCAATGACTTTAAAGAACAGGCAACGATTGCGGCAGATAAACTTGCGGAACTTATCGGAGAAGAAGGAAAGGTTGCAGTAATGCAAGGCTTCCCATCTGCCCCGAACCATGCAGAAAGATATCAGGCACACCTGGATGCGCTGAAGAAATATCCGAATATAGAAGTGATTGACGGCGGCATTGACAATGACAACGTAGAAGAAGCACAGTCCCAGGCAGCAGCCGTTCTTGCAGCCAACCCGGACCTGAAAGGCTATCTGAACTGCGACGCCTGCGGCTCCGGTGTGGCGGCAGCAATCGAGGAAGCAGGGAAAGCCGGCGAAGTGACATTTGTTGCAATGGATAACCTGATTGAAATCCTTGATTATGTCAAGAGCGGAACGATCTCTGCGACATCTTCCACGATACCTCAGATGCAGGGCTCGATGGCAGTTCTGATGATGTGGCAGCAGTCCATCGGAATCGACATTCCGCAGAAAGTTGACACAGGCATTGCATACATTGATGAGACCAATATCGATGAATGGATCAAAACAGTAAGTGAATAACAATCAGAATGACTAAAAACGGGGGGCTTGTGACTGGATTAATTCAAGTTACTCGCCCTTCGTTTTTTTAAAAGGAGCATGTCTATGAAAGTATTAGAGGCACAAAATATTACGAAATTATTTCCGGGCGTAGTCGCGCTTGATTCGGTAGATGTATCCTTTGAGCCTGGAGAAATCCATTGCGTCATCGGTGAGAACGGTGCGGGGAAAAGTACGCTGATCAAGTGTCTGACAGGAGTATATGAGCCGGAAGAAGGGCAGGTCCTGATAGGCGGGGAAGACGCGCTGAAGAATAAAGTGCTTTTTGACAAAGTGGCATACGTGCCCCAGGAGATTGATCTGTTCGGCTATATGTCAGTTGCCGAAAATCTGTTTCTCCCCTATGAGAAATCCGGCCTCAAAGGAATAGTAAACCAGAAAGAATTAGAGAAAAAGGCGGTTCCGCTGCTTGAGAAGTTCTGCATACCGGTAAAGCCGGATGAACTTGTGAAGGACATATCTGTATCTGCGCAGCAGCTGCTGCAGATTGCGAGAGCCACTGTCCATGAAGACTATGAAGTGCTTATGCTGGACGAACCGACGACCAGCCTGACGACGAGCGATACACAGATATTATTTGACATTGTAAAAGAAATTAAAGCAGAAAATAAAGCAATCATATTCATTTCTCATAAGCTGGAAGAGATATTTGCCCTTGGCGATGTGCTGACAGTATTCAGAAATGGAAAGAAGGTTGCTTATTCCAAATTGGAAGAGATAGATATACCGTGGGTAATCCGGCAGATGACAGGACGAGAGCTTGACCAGGAGCAGGTATTTTATTCTGACAAGGTTTCAGACGAAGTTCTGCTGGAAGTCGACCGCCTGACCGGGGAGCGGTTCACGGATGTGAGCTTTACTTTGAAAAAAGGAGAGATACTGGGATTTTCCGGATTGGTGGGAGCCGGCAGAAGCGAGCTGATGCAGGCTATCTTCGGTTATCTGCCTGTATACTCAGGCAGCGTGAAGCTGGACGGCGAGGACTGGAAACTGGGCGATACGAATTATTCCGTTAACCACGGGTTCATCTATCTCCCGGAAGAGAGGAAGAAGCAGGGAATCCTCCCGGTCCTGTCTATCCGCGAGAACATATCCGTCTCGTCCCTGGAGGACTTAAAGAGCGGCTTTGGCATCTCCAAGAGGAAGGAAGACGAGCTTGCGGGCAGGATTATCGATACATATGATGTCAAGACGCCGGATGCGGAAAAAGAGATTCAGTTCCTGAGCGGAGGGAACCAGCAGAAGGTCATTATCGGCCGTTCCATGTGCTGCAGCCCGAAGGTGCTCGTGTTCGATGAACCGACGAAGGGAATCGATGTCGGCACGAAGGCGGAGATATACCGTCTGATGAAGGAGCTGGCAGAGGAAAAAGGTATCGGTATCATCCTCATATCATCAGAGATGGAGGAGATAAAAAAGTGTTCCAACAGAATCATTGCGTTGTACGAAGGGAAGAAAGCCGGAGAGTATGATGCAGAGGCGGACAAGGAAGCAATCCTGAGTGCTATTATTGGAGTAAATTCTTAGAGAAAGAGGAGTCGTTTATTATGAATAAAGAGAAAACAAAAACAAACAACGTCTTCGTAAATGCGTTGAAGAAAAGTAATATGACAGCTATCGGCGTCGTATTGTTATTGATGATTATTATTGCAAGTGTAGCTTCTCCGTATTTCCTGGATATGTATAACCTGCAGTCGCTCATCAGAGACCTGGCTTTCATCGGCATGATAGGTATCGCCCAGTCTCTGCTTCTGCTCATCGGCGAGCTGGATCTGTCGGTGGGGAAGATAGCGTCCCTGTGCGGCATCCTTGCAGGTATGATGATGGTGAATTATGGAATCAACCCGTGGCTGGCGCTCGCGCTTGCGCTTCTGCTCGGTCTTGTGTTCGGCTGTATCAACGGGCTCATAATTACAAAGCTGAGGCTGAATTCCATGGTTGCCACGATTGGTATGCAAGGGGTTTACGGGGGCATCAACCTTGTGCTGACAAAAGGGAAAGCGATTACAGGAATCCCGGAAGATATCTACATACTTGGCAAAGGGAACCTCGGCCCGGTGCCATTCCCGTTCGTATTCTGTGTGGCGGTACTCATCCTTATCATATTCATGGTGAAGAAGACAAAGACCGGCCGTTACATCTACGCCATCGGTAACAGCCGTGAGGCTGCTAAGATCCTTGGCATCAAGGTAGACAAGATCAGAGTGATGATATACGCTATCGTCGGTCTCATATCTTCCCTGGCAGGGATATTGTACGTGGCGAGGCTCGGTTCCTCACAGTCTGCAATCGGTGAAAACTGGCCGATGAACTCTATCGCAGCATCCGTTATCGGCGGTGTATCCCTGACCGGCGGCATCGGCAATCCTGCGGGCGCGCTCATCGGTGCGGCCATTATCAGTATCATCCAGAATATGATCGTGCTGTTCGGCGTCAATGTATACTGGCAGTCAGCCGTCAGCGGCATCGTAGTCGTTATCGCCATATCCTTCAGCTCTATTTCGGAGATAATGCGGGAGAGAAAACAGAGAAAGATAAAGCTTGGCTAAGATTCATATATGGGCTGCACGATGTGCGGTCCATATTCGGAAAGGAGATTGATTATGAAGCTTGGATTAAATCTGTCATTTGCTGTGAAGCGTTTTTTAGAGCCGGATAAGCTGGCTCGTATGTGTAAGCAGGACTTTGGCACGGACCACGTGCAGTTTACGTGGGACCTCATCGACCCGTGGTGGCCGGAAGAATTAAGGGATGTGCTGGCAATCCGCTACAAGGAAGCATTTGCAAAAGAGGGCGTGCACATAGATGCTACATTCGGGGGGCTGGCGTCCTATTCATATGCCCATCTTCTCGCCCCTTCAAAGGAGCAGAGAGAGGCAGCCTTCCTCTTTTTCAAACGGGCTGTCGACCTTACGGCAGTGATGGGGGCAAAGGTCATGGGAACACCGGTAGGGGGCATGTCATACGATGACGCCCGCTGCCCTGAAAGGCGGGAAGAACTATACGAAGAGATGCTTGCCTATGTCAGGCGGCTGGCCTCCTACGGGAAGGAACGAGGACTTGAAGAGATACATATCGAGGCGACACCGCTCATCACGGAATTTCCCCACAGCCCGGAGGTGTCCGTGAAGATGATGAAAGATCTGGAAGGGACAGACATTCCGGTCAGGCTGCTCGTAGACTGGGGGCATGCGCTTTATAAGCCGCTGCTGAAAGAAGAGGCGGATATTGAACTATGGCTTTGCACATGTGCTCCGTATATCGGTTCTATCCATCTCCAGCAGACCGATGGACAGTGGGACCGTCACTGGGACTTTACAAGGGAAGGTATCGTTACTCCGGAACTCATCAGGCATGCCACTGCAAAGGCCGGACTTGACGATATCATGCAGTATCTGGAAGTTGTCACAATATTTGAAGACGACGATGATGCAGTGTACGGGGGCATGAAAAAGACGATGGACTATCTTCACAGAGAATTGGACTAGAGGAGGCGGCAGCATGGAATATAAAGAGATGTACGAGCGGATGCTCTCGGAATACAGGCAGGTGTTTGAAAAGCTGGATCAGACGGCAATGCGGGAATTTATCGATGAGGTGAAACGTCACGACCGCATTTTCCTCATCGGGGTCGGACGCGAGGGGATGGCAACGAGAGCATTTGCCATGAGGCTTATGCATATGGGCAAAGAAATCCACTGGATCTGGGATGACACGACGCCTTCCATAGGAGAAGGCGACATGCTGATAGCCACCTTGGGAGACGGCAGCATCGGGCATATCAACTATATATGCGAGAGGGCCAAAGAAGCGGGTGCGCTCATATACGTCGTGACCGGTTCCCCGAGTGGAAGTACGGCCAGGCGCGTGGCAGACAAGGTATTCTTTGTACCGGCGGCGGTGTACCGCGGAACGGATGATGTCGTTCCGTCATTCCAGCCGATGGGCAACTTGTTTGAACAGTGCCTGCTCATCGTGTTTGACATGATAGTGATGACCATCGTGGATGAGACGCCGGGGCTGACATTTGAGAAGATGTCAGGACGCCACAGGAACGTGGAATAAAGAACGTGGAGAGAGGAACTATAAGGAGGAAGAGGTGCGATGAAAAAGATATTGAATGCGGACGTGGATCATGTCGTGGAAGAGATGCTTGCCGGATATCTGTCTGCATACAGGCGTTACTACAAAAAAATCGGCGAGTACAATGCGTTTAAATACAGGGGGCACAGAAAGGATAAGGTTGCGCTGGTCATCGGCGGAGGAAGCGGACATGAACCGCTGTTTTCCGGATACTGCGGAGCCGGGCTGGCCGACGGCGTCGCCTGCGGCAATATATGCGCCTCCCCGAATCCCGAACTGATTTATGAGACGGCGAAAGCTGTGGACCAGGGGAAAGGAGTCCTGTTCATCTATGGTTGCTATGCAGGAGACAATCTGAACTTTGATATGGCAGAAGAGCTTTGCCGTGCAGACGGCATAAAGACCGCCCATGTGCGGGTTTGGGACGACTGCGCTTCGGCGCCGAAGGAGAGGGTCACAGACCGCCGCGGGATTGCCGGAGACGTCTTTGTCATCAAGACGGCGGGAGCGGCCTGTGATGCAGGTCTTGCGTTTGATGAGGTGGTGCGTATCGCCGAAAAGGCGAGGGACAATATCAATACGATTGGTCTTGCAACGTCTCCTGGAACGCTGCCGGGCAATGATAAGCCGACATTCGAGCTGCCGGACGATGAAGTGGAATTCGGTATGGGGCTCCATGGTGAGCCAGGCATCGAAAGGACGAAGATGAAGCCGGCAGATGAGCTGGTCGGAAGAATGTATGCAGAGCTGAAAAGAGAGATGGACCTGAAAGAAGGAGATGAGATCGCGGTCCTTGTGAACGGACTTGGATCCACACCGCTCCTGGAGCTGAACATCGTGTATTACGACCTGCACAGACTTATGACGGCAGACGGGCTGAAGGTGCACGATGCAGAGGTAAAGACGTACTGCACCTGTATGGAGATGGGCGGATTTTCCATCACTATACTGAAGCTGGATGAGGAGCTGAGACGGTATTATGACGCTCCGTGTTATTCCCCATATTATGCAAAGGGCGAGCTGACGGGTGCCGTCTGCGAATACGGAGACCGTGATGAGGAAGAAGAGCCTGAGTTTGATGAAACGGATGTAAAAGAGGCGGTAATCGTAAGGAGCCAAGACGGTGAACTTGCAGAGCTAAGTGCCGCTGATGCGAGAAATATGCTGCTTTATATCGCGGATAAGATTATCGCAGCCAAGCCGTATCTTACAGAGATCGACAGCGTAATCGGAGACGGCGACCATGGAATCGGTATGGCCGGAGGGATGCAGAAAGCAAAGAAAAAGCTGGTGCAGATGAAGGACGAGACAAATGCATATGCAGTATTTGAAGCGGCGGGAAATGCAATGCTCATGTCAATGGGCGGCGCATCCGGCGTCATATTTGGCAGCCTCTATCTGGCGGGAGCTAAGGGCATGAAGCCGAAAGAAGTGCTTACAGCGTCAGACCTGGCGAAGATGGAGCGGATGAGCCTCATCGCCATCCAGGAACGCGGCAGGGCCGAGGTGGGAGATAAGACGATGGTGGACGCGCTTGCTCCCGCGGTAGAGGCGATGGAGCAAGAGGCGTCCGGCAGCCTTCTCGACATGCTGAGGGCTGCGGAAGAAGCAGCGAGACAGGGCATGGAAGATACGAAAAAGTATGTTGCCAGATTCGGACGAGCCAAATCACTAATGGAGCGGGCAATCGGTCACCAGGATGCAGGCGCGACCTCCGTATGGCTGATTTTCCAGGGGATGCGAGAATTTGTGGAAGGCAGATAGGGACACCCTAAAACGAGTTGGGGACGGGGGAAAATGAGTTTTCCCCCGTCCCCAACGGACCTCAACGATGAAAGGTGGTTAAAGTTGATGAATAGAAAAGTAAACTGGGGCATCTTAGGCTGTGCCGGGATTGCCAGGATAAGGACGATACCGGGGCTGCTTCAGGCGGACAATGCGAGGCTGTATGCCGTCGCAAGCCGGGGCGGCAGCAAAGCGGAGGAATTCAAAGAATTATTCTCCGCTGAAAAGGCCTATGGCGGCTATGAACAGCTGCTGGAAGACGATGAGGTGGAAGCTGTCTACATACCGCTTCCCAACTCTATGCACTATGAATGGGCAGAAAAGGCGGCAAAAGCCGGAAAGCATATTTTATGCGAGAAGCCGTTAGCTATGAATGAAGAAGAGGCAAAGAAGATGTATGAGGTGTGCCGGAAGAACGGAGTGCTTCTCATGGAGGCATTTGCCTACCGGCACAGTCCGCTCGTGCAGAAGGTGAAGGCGCTTATAGATGAGGGTGCCATAGGCAAAGTGAAGTATATAGAATCCCATCTGACGGATGTGCTTCACGACATGTCCAACATCAGGATGAATCAGAATCTGGGCGGCGGAGCGTTCTATGATATGGCGTGCTATAATGTCAATGTCATAAGCTATCTGATTGGAAAAGAGCCGGTAGATGTCAAGGCATTTGCCGAGGTGGATAAGGAATATGGGGTGGACGTTAGTAATACGTTCCTGCTCAAATATAGTGACGGCATCCAGGCTGCAGGATATTCCTCTCTGAATTCTTATGCGAGAGGCTATTATGCTGTCGTAGGGGAGAAGGGCAGGATAGAAGTACCATGCAACTTCAACTGTAGAAATATATGCAAGTTCACAGTTTCCACAGGTGCCTGTGTGGATAATGTGGAAGTGCTGGATGAAGAGAAGACGGAATACACAGTCATGTGTCCCGACAACTATATGCTGGAAATCGAACAGTTCGGCAGATGCATATTGGACGGGGAGCGCCCGCTCGTGTCGGAAGAAGAGACGCTTCGGAACGCGCGTATACTGGACAGGGCGCTGGAAGACGCAGGACGGTAGGAATAAGGTACTGTCTGTAAATGGAAAAATGGGGACACCCTAAAATGAATTGGGGACGGAGGAAATTGAATTTTCCTCCGTCCCCAATTCGTTATCTTGGAACGTAATAGAGCTTTATTATATTATCTCCTTCGCACAGGTCCAGACGGTAAGGGCAGGCGCAGACAAATTTCCAGCAGGGCAGGCGTAGTATATGGCTACAGGCATCTATAGGCTTGCAGGGATCAGCGCCAGTCACGAGCTTATCCGGGCAGATGCGTATTCCGGTGCAGCGGTTCAGATATTGCACGGTATAGTGGGCGGAGCCTTCTTTTACTGCTATGACGGCATTGTCATATAATATGCCGTTTCCGGTCTCCAGAATAGCAAAATCCGGAATGACGGTGTCGCTGCAGTTCGTTATATATTGAAATGTAAATTCCTGATAGCTCCCTGCCGGGACGGTGAAGTCCTCTGCCAGAATCCGGCGTCTTGTGCTTGCCCGTGCTTCCTGTACGGTACGTACATTCTGCACCTCATAAAGCAGGGGGAAGTGCATTGGAACATCGGTATAATTGTGGACGATTACACGGTAGTAGATTTCCTGGCAGGCGGATACGGATAGTGACTTGTATATTACATCATCTGCTTCTGTGCCCACGAATTTTTCTACAGTAAAGCCGGAGTGACACGATATGACCGGCGTCTGGAAATGAAGTATCCGCGTCGGATTATCGTATGTGAGTTCCGTTGAGGCGGCATCAAGATGATTCGCCTCCTGGAATGAGACAAGTGTCCCTTCATCGTTGTTTGTGTGCAGATGGGAACCGTGGGCAGGCCCTTTGTTTTCAATACGGTAGGTGACCCGGATCCGTGTCCGGCTGTCCGGTGAGACAGGAGGATAAGGAACTTCTCCCAGACCGACGGTAACCACCCCGTCCTGTACATTTGCATCACTGATATCAGGCAGAAGAGCCGGCTTGGTGTACACGGTATAATCTGGATCCAAAGGATCCGTAATGTCAGGAGCGCTTATTGACTTTAATTTTATGCCATCCTGTTCTCCGGTGATACGGATTGAACCGGGTACGTAATCGAAGAGAGCCGTATTGACCGTATCTGTAATCGTAACCTGGGGCCCTCCGGTCAGGATGAACAGATACCTGGCAAGCCGTTCCAGCTCTTCTATGATAGGATTGTCAGAACCACCCTCGGCTGCCTCGTGGAGATAGGAGCCGGTAGAGGCGATTGTGCGCATGATGTCCAGCACATCCTCCCGCGTGTAAGGTCCGGGTGACTGGGCGTCTATCTCTATGCCGAGAACAAAGACAGAGGCGTTGCCGCCAGCAGGATCCTTGATCCTTCCGGCAGTTTCCCAGGCGCGCTTTAAAGCAAGGACAAGCTCTTCTGATGTGGCAGACCGGTTTGCAATTTCAGAGATGAGGCTGCTAACAGTCTGCTGCAAGTACATAAAGTAACGCCACGGTTCCCCGGGCATACTTGGAAAATAGTCGCTGTCAGTACTGCCTGGTGTTGCATATCTACCAGGATATCCGGGATTGACAGACCGGTTTGCCTGGCCGTCGGTAATTAAGATAACCGCACGGCGGCGAAGGTCATCTGACTGGGCGAACCCGGGCGTGGTAAAGAGGGTGTACGCTTCGTTTAGACCTGCTTCTGTGTTCGTATCTTCCCCATAGGGAATGGCCCAGATAAGATTATCCAGAACCGTATTACTTTCATATCCAGTGTCATTCATGCTGTAAGGAAGCTGCGTGCTGTCCAGAGGCGTTCCTGCGGCAACATTCTGGATAAAGTTGCCGGCGTATGCGCCAGGATTCTGAGCGTATACGTCAGACAGGTAACGGGACAGTACCGAATCCGTACGTGGGGTGCCGTCATCCTCATAGATATCAGAGTATTGTATTTTATAATAATTGTAGTAGTTGTAGAGACTCAGTTCGGTACTCGCTGCAATGGGAGCAGACTGTGCCATATAAGTCGGAATATCTGTAGTAGAGACATATGATCCATTGCGGTAGCCGAGAATCTGTCCGATACGGTTGCCGCTTGTCGTAGAACGCCGCCATGTGAACAGCGTCCCAAGGTAATCATAGGAAAGCCCGCCGCCTGGCAGCGGCACATATGCGTCTCTGGCAAATGGCACGATGGTGACACGTGTTTCCTTATTCTGCTGCCAGAGCAGCTGGATCGTCTGGCTCAATGCCCTTTTTGCCAGCGCCATCTTACGGCTTCCGCCGGACATCATGCTGGCGGTTACATCCAGCACAAATATGACATCCAGCGAGTGGGGCGGGTAATAAGAGTATACGAGCGGGTTGGCTTCGACATCCAGCGTGACCGTCGAGGAGCATCCGTCCGATGCCCCTTTGGATATCCGGATCCGGTCCTGAAAATGGATGAGGCCGCCCCGGCCATCGTCATATCCTGCATCATAGACGGTCGTATTACCGGAAGTAATCCAGTAATCCGGGTCTGAGGGATCTTCTGTAGGACGAATCATATCATAACCTCCAACGTCTACCGGATTTTGCATTCCGGGACCTTGGTAGGGACAAGATGTCTTAGTAGTTGACATAGCAATACCTCCATTCAATACTATAGTATCGAAAAGAATGTGGCGCGTGAATGATTGGATGCAGAACGCATATCCGCACAGAACTGTTATCCGGCGGGACTGTGTGTTATACTGGAAAAAGATGGAGAGAGGTGAAAGGATGAAGAGACGTTATGGACTGAACATGGTATGGAAGATGACGATTGCCACGATGCTGCTGCTTCTCATACCGATATTCATTATCTGTATCATATACATACAGATGTATCAGAAGACCTCAATGGAGACTGCGGACGGAAAACTGACGTCTGTACTGGGCAGCATGCAGGGCAGGATTGATGAGACGCTGTCAGACGCAGAGGTCATGCTGGACGAGCTGTTTTACCGGCAGGAATTTTCCTATTTTATGAATGACAAGAACGAATTGAGCCAGCGGGAAATCAACTATTATACATCCAGCGTTCAGAAAGAACTGATCAATAACCGCTACCTGTATTCCAATATTTTTGGAAACATCGGACTCTATTCCTCCAATAGCCAGGTGAAGGCGGACTGGCAGTTCCCTCTTCAGAATCTGGAAGAGAAGCCATATTACGCGGAGGTGACGGTAGACACGCAAGGGGCGGTCTACGGAGCCGTCAGAGAGTCAGAGCTTGTGTTTTCCACCCTCGATACCAAGCACATAAAAGTCGGCAATGCCAATGTCTATGTCCTTCCTATCTATAAGAAGGTATATGCGATAGGGACGAAAGATGTAATAGGAGTGGTGGAGACAGATGTGGATATCAACCGGCTTATGGACGTGACGAGCCTGCGCAATGACGATTCCGAAATAACCAAGATAGTGGCGGACCGGAAGAAGAATATACTAATCAATACAGGGAACAGGGACAGTGAGCTTGAAAAGCGTATCATGACCCGGATACAGGAAGATAAGGGTACGGAAGAACTGTACATTGACGGGGCGAGCTACCGGATGTCCTACACCGTATGCCCAAATACGGGGCTTATCAATATTGCCCTTCTTTCACGGGATGACATTTACAGCAATATCTTCCATATGGTCATCGGCGTACTGCTCATCACCGTGATGTGTCTTGGGGTGATGGGAATCATCACTTACCTCGTCATCAGCAACATGCTGAGCCGCCTCGTAGTCGTAGACGTCATGATGGGCAAGGTAAGAGAAGGTCATTTTGACGTCCTCATACCGGAGGACGGCAAATCAGATGAGATATCCCGCATCGGAAGTTCCTTCAATCTGATGGTGGCACACCTGAATGAAGTCCTCGAAGAGAAGGTACGGAACGAGCAGGCACAGAAAGATGCCGAAATCAAAGCGCTGCAGGCACAGATCAATCCTCATTTTCTATACAATACGCTGGAAAATATGCGCATGCAGTGCGAGATTGACGGCTACTATATGATGGGGAACAGCCTGGCTGTGCTCGGAGAACTTTTCCGCTACAGCATCAAGTGGGGAAACAACGAAGTGGCATTTGAGCTGGAATGGCAGAATCTGAAGAATTATCTCTATATCATGCGCATGAGATATGAAGATGACCTGGAAGATGAGCTGGAATGTGACTACGGGCTTGAGGATGTGATTGTCCCCAAAATGATACTGCAGCCGCTTGTGGAAAACTGCTTCAGCCATGCGTTTAAGACGAAGATGCCGCCGTGGAAAGTCCGCGTAACCGCAAGAAGAGAGGAGGACAGGCTTGTGATTGCCATACATGACAACGGGTGCGGCATCGAGGAGGAGAAGGTGGCGTGGATTCAGAGATGCCTGGATGAGAACAAAGAGATCCGGTGTACGGAGAAGCAGCGTAAATCCATCGGAATATTGAACGTAAAGCAGAGGATAGAGATGATATGCAGGGAGGGCAGCAAAGTGATGATAGAAAGCGAGCTGCACGAAGGAACGGTAATTCGCATTATAATCGTATTGTAGGTGATGAAAATGGGTGATGAAGATGTTTAAAATATTAGTTGCAGATGACGAGAAGTTCATACGGAAGGGTATCGTAGCCATACTGTCCGGCAACCTCAAGGAGGAAGTAGAGTTCGTAGAGGCAAGAAACGGCCTGGAGGCACTGGAAAAGTCAAGGACAGAGACGCCGGGACTTATCATAACAGATATAAGCATGCCCGGATGTGACGGTCTGGAGTTCATACAGAGGCTGAAAGAAATCAACGTCAATGTCCCTGTAATCATCCTGTCGGGATATGAGAACTTTGAATACGCCAAGAAAGCAATAAAGCTTGGCGTAAAAGAATACGTCATGAAACCGATTAAAAAAACTGAGTTCGTGGAGCTCATACATTCCTACATAACAGATATCCGGCAGGCCAGACAGAGGAACCGGGAAGAATATCTGAAAAGAAGCGAAAACACGAGAATCATGGAAAAGCTTAAGAGGGATTTTCTGCTTGGGCTTTTGAAATGCACGAGCAGTGACGAGGCAAGGAACTATCTTATCCAGCTCGAAGAACTAGGCATGCGTTTCGACTCCCATCTGTATATGTGCGTGGCGGTGCAGTACAGGGTCACGCCGGCCAACCAGGAATACATAGACTTTGTCGTGAAAAATATACTCGATGAGTTCTGGGGGCTTCGCCTGGATGAGGAGAAGGCGGTCAATGTAGTGTACGGCTCGGGCATGGTCGTGTCCATCTTTGAAGGTGACAGCCAGACCGCCCTGCTGGAACAGAAGAGGAAGCTTGTACGTGAAGCGCTGTCTCTTTTGAAACAGTACTGCAAGACGGATATATATGCGGGAATCGGCGATATAGCCTTCGACTCCATCCAGCTTCATGTCTCTCTGCGGCATGCCATGCTGGCGGCTGACTACAAGATATTTGAAGAAGGAGCCAGTGTGTGCGTCTACCAGGATCTGGAAAAAGGAGAAGAGCCTGAAGCGCCGGAGCTGGTAAAACGAATGAAGCCGATTGATGACATCAATATATTTGATATGCTGGACCGGTTCCGAAAGCTGGCATATTCCGGGAAAACCCGCCGGGTGCTGAAGGTGCTGGAGCAGGAATACGAAGAGGTACAGAACCATATCAATCTCGTGATGGCACGGAAGCAGACCGGAAAGACCGTATGGGATGAGAAATACAAAAGCTTTTCCTGCATCTGGTCCGTCGGGGAGGCAGGCCAAGAGCTGAAAGAACGGGTCGAGCTTCTCAAAGAGCTCTGTGATGACAGCGGGAGCGTGAATGAGGCATTGATGCGGCAGATGCTGGATTTCGTGGATGAACACATCACAGAGGAGCTGGATTTGAATACAGTGGCAGAAAAGTTTAACCGGACGTCCGGTTATGTAAGCACGCTCTTTAAGAAATATACGAGCGGGGGCTTCAGCGCGTATCTCACCGGCGAACGGATAAAGATAGCGAGAAAGCTGCTGGAGGATTCCAGCATACCGATACAGGAGATTGGAGAGCTGTGCGGCTATAGCAATCCCAAATACTTCTCCGTCGTGTTCAAGAAGGTGACGGGAGAGACGCCGAGAGGATACCGGGAAAAGCTCATAAGCCGGTAGCATCGTACTGGACGGTCACGGTTATATGGCCGTCCAATTTCTGTTTCAGTACATTTATCCCGGGCGCCCCTTTTATCGTCCCGTTATCGATAAGCTGATTCAGCATACCGCGGGACAGATTCAGCTTCTGGCGCAGCACGGCAGACACTTTGACGGGAAGCGGGTGCTCGCTCATCAGATGCAGTTCTACGGATTCGCCGGGGGGAGGATTCTCCCCGGCTGCCGTGAACGCAGGCGTACAGGGGATGGCACCATTCTGCCGGAGGAGCCCCATGTTCAAAGCATGCTGTGCGGCCAGCTTCCAGTCATTGTTGTGATAACGTTCCAGGAGGTCAGAATCTATGCCGGCGGAACTAATGCGGGAGCAGATGGGCAGGTTCCACGTCGCGTCACAGTGCGGGCATCTGTAGATGAGCCATATGTCAAGATGCTTCCGCTGCGCATTCACACGGAACTGACCGGAGCACCTATATTCTCTTTTTGTGCCGCAGCTTTTGCAGTGTCTGAGTACGGCAGGCAGTTCACATTGGATATACCACACGATTCTCTTCAATTTACACAGTCCTTTCGTTCTGTAAAATTGTAGCATCACGGTCTGGTATGTCCAACCGAATACACGTTTTATAAAGGAACTTGAGACACGGAAAGATTAGGCAATGGAGGATGCCTAATCGGAAAGCGTACAATCATTACCAGCAGTTTTCATAACAGTATCTTTTAATAGGAGTTTAAGTAAAGTGGGACGCCGCTGGGGAGGCAGGGGGCATATGCTCCGATGCGTCCGGGAACTGCGACTATCACACAGATTCTTAAGCCCGTGGAATGTTCGCCGATAGCGGCTCACACCCCACGGGCCAAGGAATCTGGTGAGGATTCTCCGTCCCTCCCGCTTATACCTGCGCATCTGCCCCCTGCCTCACCAGCGGCTATCTACTTTACTGGCACGGGCGGGGGTGGCTGTGTGACGTAACTGGCTGATGGAAGCGCTTTGGCTGTGTCAGCATAGTGATAAAAGGCTAAGCAAGCTAAACACTTTTCCGAAAAGAAATCCTAATATGAGAAGAGCCGGAATCAGATATGTGGATGTTATTCGAGATAACATGCCCTGTCTGATTTCGGCTCTTCTTGCGGCAATGGCGAGTACGCATCGGAGCATCTGCCCCCCGGCTCCCCGCGCGCCGCCACTTTACTTAAACTTACATTTTTTTCTCTTGTCCGATAATCCGCTGGATACTCTTCAGTGACAAGTAATATTTTGATGACAGATCCTTCATGCTTTCACCGGTCAGGTAATCCGAATAGATTCGGGCATTCCGGCTCCTGAGCTCGTCCCGTGTGTCCGTCCCCTCTCCCCAGTTCTTTCTATGCTCTTCCGTCTTAGGGATGTACAGGATTGTGCCATCGACATATTCTTGTACCTTTTCAAGTAATTCTGGCGGCAGTATCTGGTCAGCTTTTCTATAGCGCATCTTGCTCTCCTTCGTCTCGTATTAACTGGAAAAGCAAAGGCTATCTCACATTGTTTGCGTATCAGGCAGCTGCGTCAGCCTTTGCTAAGCAGCGCGATGGATAGGATTAAGCATAAGCGTACGTCCCTCCTTTATCTTTATATATCTTATAGTATACCATAACCGCGCCAGATTTGCCTTCTCATGTTTGTTTTATAAAGAAAAACGAGCATCATATAACTTCTTTATTGTTAAACAAAAACAAAATATAGAAAAATAAAACTTTTTTATAAAATATTGAACCTCGCCGGGAGTGTGCTCTGTAATAGAATTAGACCAGACAGAGGAAATTAGTAAGAAAGGAGCGAGGACTTTGAATTTATTGGAAATGAAGGGAATCGAAAAGAGCTTTAACACTGTCAAGGTGCTGCACGGAGTAGATTTTATCTTGAGAAAAGGAACGGTCCACGCGCTGATGGGGGAAAATGGCGCAGGCAAGTCTACCTTGATGAAGGTCCTGGCGGGAATCCATAAATGCGACGCGGGAACGGTCACGGTAAAGGAGAAGCAGGTTGACATCCAGTCGCCGAAACATTCTCAGGCACTCGGTATCGCCATGATCCACCAGGAACTGTCTCCGGTTCCGGAGATGACCGTGGCGGAAAATATCTATCTGGGCAGGGAGCCGGGCGGGAGACTGTTCGTCGATTATGCCCGGATGTACCGGCAGACGGAAGAACTGCTTGAAAGCATGAAGGTACATATAAGCCCGAAAGCGAAAGTAGGTGAGCTTAAGGTAGCAGACCAGCAGCTGGTTGAGATTGCAAAAGCGATATCCCTGAACGCGGAAATTATCATCATGGATGAACCGACATCAGCTATCACGGATAAGGAGGTCGACAACCTGTTTTCCATTATCCGTGATTTAAAGGAGCAGGGAAAAGGAATTATTTATATCTCGCACAAGATGGATGAGATATTTCAGATATCAGACGATATTACCGTACTGCGTGACGGCCAGTATGTAAATACGTGGAAGGCAGATGACATCGACAACAGCATATTGATAAAGAATATGGTCGGACGTGAGCTTACAGAGATATTTCCCAAATCGGAAGTTCCCATATCTGACACGATACTGGAAGTCAAGAACTTTACCCTTGGCGATAAGTTCCAGGATATCAGCTTCCAGGTGAATCGGGGGGAGATCTACGGTATCGCGGGGCTCGTCGGGGCAGGAAGGACAGAGCTTATGCATGCGCTGTTCGGACTGGACAGACGGGACGGTGGAGAGGTCATATTTGACGGAAAGCCGCTGGATATCAGGAAGCCGAAGGACGCAATCCGCGAGGGGATAGCATATGTGACGGAGGACAGGAAACAGGAAGGGCTCGTCCTCGAGATGAGCGTTGGACAGAATATATCGCTTGCGTCAATGAAGGAACTGAGCCGGGGACTTTTCATCAATGAGAAAGAAGAGAGCAGCCTTGTAAAAGATGAGATAGAGCGGCTGCGCATCAGGCTGCACAGCCCGAGGCAGCTTGTAAAGTCACTGTCAGGAGGCAACCAGCAGAAGGTGGTCCTCTCTAAATGGATGATCAAGAATCCGAAGCTCCTTATACTGGATGAGCCTACGAGGGGCATAGACGTAGGGGCGAAGTCTGAGATATATAAGCTGATGTGTGAATATGCGGCGAAAGGGAATGCGATTATCATGATCTCTTCCGAGATGCCGGAAGTCATGGGCATGGCAGACAGAATGCTTGTGCTGAGCAACGGAAAGGTCGGCGGGGAGCTGAAGCGAAGCGAGTTTGCACAGGAAAGCATTATGAAGATGGCAGTATCACACATATAAGGGAGGAAGAGAGAACTATGGGAAAGAGTAAGAGCAAACAATTCAACATAAAAGAATTTCTGGCAAAGTATGGTGTTATACTCGGCCTGGTCGTCATCATGATCTTCTTTACAGTAATGAAGGCCAGATTCCTGACGGTAACAAACATGCTCAACATGCTGCGCCAGGCATCGATCAACGGTCTGCTGGCAATTGGGATGACTTTTGTCGTGCTGACCGGGGGGATTGACCTGTCAGTCGGCTCTGCGGTAGGGGCTGCCGGGATGTACTGTGCGCTTGTGGCGAGGACAGAGACCGGAATGCCATGGTATGTGGCGCTTCTCACCGGTCTCGCCATCGGACTTCTCATCGGTACGATAAACGGCGTCGTCATCGCATATCTGAGAGTACCGGCCTTTATAGCCACCTTGGGAATGCTGAGTATTGCCAGGGGGATAACATTTATGGCCAGCGATGCGAAGCCGATTCCGGGACTGAGCAAAGAGTTCCTCGTAGTCGGGGGCGGAAGCGCAGGAATCATACCGATTCCGGTTTTGATATTGATAGGTGTATTGATTGTATGTTATATCATACTGTATAAGACGAGATACGGACGGTACGTGTTTGCGACCGGGGGTAATGCAACATCGGCGAGGGTATCCGGTATCAATATCAAGATGGTCATATGTTCCGTGTATATGATATCCGGCCTTCTGGCCGGACTGGCCGGTGTAATCCTGACTTCCCGTGTCACATCCGGAATCTCGCAGAATGGCGACGGGTACGAAGTGGATGCCATCGCGGCGGCAGTCATAGGCGGCAACAGCCTGTCGGGAGGACGCGGCCGGCTCTGGGGAACAGTCGTAGGCTTCCTGATCATGGGCGTGATGAACAACGGGCTTGATATGATGGCAGTGTCTTCCTACTGGCAGCTCGTTATAAAAGGAATCATCATCATCGGCGCAGTCATGCTTGATTCCCTCACCGAGTCAAGATAGACGGACCGGAACTGGTGAAGGGAGCGTGCAGGGTAATAAAAGTGCAGAAGCATTTTTATATAAACAGAAAACAAGGAGGAAAAGAGATGAAGAAAAAGTTATTAAGCGTACTGCTGTGCCTGAGCCTGGCGGCCGGACTGGCTGTAGGGTGTGGAGCCGCTGACAAGGAGGCCAAAAAGGAGAAGTCCGATTCTGAAGATTCCGGCAAAAAGGTAAAAATCGGTATGACGCTCTACAGCCTGAAAAATGAGTACACGGTGCGTCTGGCCAATGCCGCGGAGGACGAGGCGGAAAAGCTCGGCATCGAACTGACGGTGTACGACGGCAACTATGATGCGAGTACGCAGATAAGCCAGGTCGAGACGATGATAGCAGACGGATGTGACGGTATCATATTGAACCCTCAGGATGCAGAAGCTTGTTCCCCGTGCGTAGACAAGGCGGTGGAGGCAGGGATACCGATTGTCGGAGTCAATACGCGGGTAAAGAACGACAAGCTGACGAGCTATGTAGGTTCGGAAGACGTGAAAGCCGGAGAGATGGAGACACAGGCACTTCTTGATAAGGTCGGAACGGACGCCAAGATAGTCATAATCGAAGGGCCGATGGGCCAGTCTGCACAGATTGAGCGGCGGGAAGGTATCCAGAACATTCTTGACAAGAACCCGGGCGTAGAGGTGCTGGCAGAAAAGACGGCCAACTGGTCCCGTTCAGAAGCCATGACGGTTATGGAGACGTGGCTGCAGGCATTTGACGAGATAGACGGTATCATCGGGGAAAACGATGAGATGGCACTCGGAGCAAGAGAGGCCGTGAAGGCCGCGAACAAAGATATTCCGGCGGTAGGTGTAGATGGTATTACGGATGCGCTTGACGCGGTAGAAAGCGGCAATATGGTCGTATCCATCTTCCAGAATGCGGACGGGCAGGCAAGAAAGGCAGTCCAGGTGCTGCTCGATGCTGTAAATGGCAAAGAGGTGGATGAGAACTACTGGATTGACTTTGAGGAGGTCAATAAAGACAACGTGGCAGATTTCAGAGAAAGAGCTCAATAATTATGTAAAAGCCGGGACATCCTGAGCAGGGTTTCCCGGCACGAAAGGGTAAGGAGGACAAATCATGTTAAAGTATTACGGAGCAGATGCGGACTTTTCATTAGAGGGGAAAACGGCGGTCATCACAGGAGGCGCTGCAGGAATCGGATACGCCACGGCACAGTTCTTTGCCAGGAAGGGCGTGAAGATATGTTTGGCAGATTTGAATCCTGATGTGGACAGCATTGCAAAGGAGCTAGAGCCAGAAGCCATCGGCGTGGCCGGAGACGCCACAGATGAATCCTACAGGGCGAAAGTGCTTGAAGAAGCGGTAAAAGCGTTCGGGCAGGTCGATATACTTGTCAACTGTGCAGGAATCGTTGCGCTTGAAAAAGCGGAACTTATAAGTGAGGCAGACTGGGACCGCACGATGAACGTAAACTTGAAGGCATCTTTTATGATGGCCCAGATGATGGGAAAATATTTTATTGATAATGATGTGAACGGGTGCATCGTGAATATGGCATCTCAGGCAGGCGTAATCGCACTCGACAAGCATGTGGCCTACTGTGCTTCCAAGGGAGCGATTATAGCAATGACGAAAGTGATGGCCTATGAATGGGGCAGATACGGAATACGCGTCAACGCGGTATCCCCGACAGTTGTACTGACAGAACTGGGACATAAGGCATGGGATGGCCCGGCGGGTGATGCTTTCAAAAAAGAAATGCCTTCCGAACGTTTTGCCGAACCAGATGAGATTGCAGGTGCAATCGGATTTTTGTGCAGCGGGGCAGCAGCGATGATTACGGGACACAACCTGTTGATTGACGGCGGATATACGATTAAATAGACAGAACATAATAATTTGAAGGAGGCGGCATATGCAGAGAATATTAAATAATCCGGATGATATCGTAGATGAGATGCTGAAAGGATTTCTGAAAGTACATTCTGATATCGTGGAGGCGGCTGATAATCCGAGAGTCATAAAGGCAAAAGGTATTCCAGAAGGAAAAGTGGGCGTTGTTACGGGCGGGGGCTCAGGCCACAAGCCTGCTTTCATCGGCTATGTGGGCAGAAACCTCTGCGACGCGGCAGCAGTAGGGGAGATATGCTCCTCTCCGACAGCGGCGGCATTTCTGGATGCCTGCAAGGAAGCAGACCAGGGCCAGGGCGTTGCTTGTCTGTACGGCAATTATTCCGGCGACAATATGAATGTCAAGATGGCGGTGAAGATGGCAAAAAAGGCCGGGATAACCGTCAAGACGGTCGTTGCAAATGACGACGTGGCGTCTGCGCCAAAGGATCAGCGGGAAAAGAGAAGGGGCGTGGCAGGCGAAGTACTCATGTGGAAGGCGGGGGGTGCTAAAGCGGCAATGGGCGGCAGCCTGGATGAAGTCATAGCGGCAGCCCAGAAGGCCATCGACAATACGAGAAGCGTCGGTATCGGGCTGACACCTTGCACGCTGCCGGCAGTGGGGCATCCGAACTTCGAGATTAAGGACGGTACGATGGAAGTAGGTATCGGGCATCACGGAGAACCGGGCATAGAGGTGTGTCCCCTCGAATCAGCCGCCCAGATGGCAAAGCGCATGACGGATGTCGTACTGCCCGATTATCCATTTGAAGAAGGGGACGAAGTGGCAGTGCTCGTCTCTGGCCTTGGTGCGACACCGGTGATGGAATTATACGTACTGTATGATGAGATTGACAGAATCTTAAGTGAAAAGGGCATCCTGACATATAAGGCTTATGTCGGGAACTATTTTACATCGCTCGAGATGATGGGCGCAACGCTCACGGTCATGAAACTGGATGATGAACTGAAGGAACTGATTGACATGCCGGCGGAAAGCATGGGGTTAAAACAGTTCTGATATGATAGAATGCTGCTGGGAGGGAACGTATGGACGGATTTAAAAATGCAGCCGGAAAACCGGTGCTGCTCAAAATGGTGAAAGGTATCCAGGACAACAAAGCATATCTCGGAGAAGTGGATGGCCTGATTGGAGACGGGGACCACGGGATGAATATGAACAAAGGCTTCACCGTGTTCGAGACTAGATTCAAAGAAAAAGACATCAGCTTCACCGAAGGGCTTGATGAACTCGGCATGATACTGCTGAATGAGATAGGCGGATCTATGGGCCCGATTTATGGGACCATTTTTATGGATATGGCTGAAGCGGGGGAAGATTTTGACGAGATAGGTCCGGCTGAATTCGCAGATATGCTGGAAGCAGGGCTTTCAGGCTTGTATGGCATCGTGGAGGCAAAGGCAGGAGACAAGACGCTCGTGGACACGCTTGCGCCGGCGGCAGATACGGTCAGAGACGGAGCCGCGTCAGGAGACGGGTTTGCCGAAACGCTCGATAAGATGAAATCCGCAGCAAAAGCAGGGCGGGACTCCACGAAAGACATGGTGGCTAAGTTCGGACGATCCAGCCGCCTGGGAGAACGGTCACGTGGGGTGCTCGATGCCGGTGCCGCGTCATGCTGCATCATCCTGGAAGCGATGGCGGATGGGATAAAAGAACTGCTCTAGGGACAGCTTTAATCTATTTCAGACAAAAGAGGGCATCGCAGAACCATCATATAAATTGATGAAGCGATACCCTCTGCCCGATGATGGGCGCATTATGCCTTTATACGATTCCCCCGTCATTGACAGCGATTATCCTGCAGGGGCAGGCCTCGATACCGACTATCTTCAGCGGCAGCATAAATATGAGAGCGCGGCCGCCCTCTATCTTGTCGAGATTCGTAAGAGACTCGACCATGGCAAGATTATGGCGAAACGCAAGGTTGTGGTTCGGCTGGTCCGGGACGTTGAAATTCTCCAGCGAGGTCGCGTCAGTTCCGATGGCTTTGATTTTCTTTTCCGTTATGAGCCATTCCATGGCATCACACGCTACGTAAGGATACGGTTCCCAGTCTTCGGTGCGCCAGTTCTTATCGAGATCCGTGTGGAGGAATACGATATCTCCTTCCTGAATCTTGTCCCCATATGCCTGGAATTCCTCAAGAGACATGCAGTCGCCGGCTTTCTTATCGGTGAAGTCCAGGACGACAGCTTCTCCTATCAGGCTTGTCAGAGGAAAGGCAGCTGCATCCAAGCCGCCTTCTACATGGTGGAGCGGGAATTCTACATGGGTGCCGCAGTGGGTAGAGAAGTTCACGTCACCGGACACGTACCAGGTGCCGGGGCTGTGAGGTTCGCCCCGCTCTCCAAGGATGTCCACATCATATACCCATGTCTGTAGGTTAAAAGGTTCTTCCCTTGGTATCATTCGGTGGCTCAGTTCCACTACTTTGCTGAAATCTACTTTCATAATATTTTCTCCTTTTTCACTGTCTGGTTCATATACATATCATTTCGCGATAGCAGATTACTTCCGGAGCATGTCTGCACGTTTCTTCATGGTCCCCTTCAATTCATTGTACAGCTCTTTGTAAAGGGCAAAGTACCGTCCATACTGTTCGTGATGTAACAGATTGGGAAGGATAGGTTCGCCCATGGCAATCCAGCTTTCGATTGTACTGTAATCACTAATATGGCCAGATCCCATGGCCGCCAGGAAGGCGTCGCCGAGAGGAGCCTCGGCATCTTGTACAGGTGTGCACACGGGAAGGCCGGTGACGTCAGCAAATATCTCTTTCCACAGGGAGGAACGTGACCCGCCGCCCACGAGCACTATCCTGCTGATTCCGGACGTGGAATCTGTCATGCACTCCATAATGTGCCTGAGTGCATACGCCACTGATTCTAAAACGGCCCGGTAAATGTGAGCCCTCGTATGCGAGAGGCTGAGGCCGAACAGTACCCCTGTGGCATTTTCATCCCAGATAGGTGTCCGCTCTCCCATGAAGTACGGGAGAGCGATAAGCCCTTCGGAACCGGGTCCTGTCCCCATGTCCCGGACTTCCTTTTCCAGTAGGTCATAAGCGGAGGAAGAGTCCTGGCCGAGAAAATTCTGGGCAAACCATCTGGGAAGCGCACCCGCAGTGGAAGCACCGCCGTACGTATAGGTCATAGAGTCAGGCTCTGCACAGTAGGGCATGGAAATGAGTTCCGGATTATCTGGCGTTCCACGGTGTACAAAGCCCCAGTTCAAGGAGGTTCCCAATACCGCGGCATTATCTCCGGGACTGACGATTCCGGCGCTGAGCATAGAAGCAATACAGTCAACCGTACCTGCGCAGAAGGGGACGGGGTGTCCGATTCCAAGCTTTTCCTGATACTCTTTATTGAGTGTTCCAATTATTTCCGCCGGCTTATAAAATCTGGGAGGAAGGGCCTCATAAGGGATTCCCAGTTTACAGCACATATCTATAGACCAGGTATGTCCTGCATAGTCATAGATGCCGCCCACGTTCCCGGCGGAACAGTAATCAACCGTCATTTCCCCGGTCATCTTGCAGATGATATAACTGTGGATAGGAAGGATGTGCCGGATTCTGGACCAGGCGGAAGGCTCGTTTTTCCGAACCCAGAGCAGCTTTGCATATCCGAAATAGGAATCTATGCCATTGCCTGACACGCGGAAAATATCATTTTCTCCGATTGTTTCCCTGAGCTCCCTGCTTTCCGTCTCTGCCCGGCGGTCCATCCAGATGATGGATGGGCGTACAGGGACCATATTCTCATCGCACATGGCACCGGTCCCTCCGTACAGGGCACTGACGCAGACGGCTTCAATGCTGTCCGAAGGGGAGAGATTCTCCGAAATGTTACGGATTGCCGACACGGCGGCATCGAGCCACACGTCAGGATGCTGCTCGGCCCAGTTGCTGCGGGGCTTGCCCAGGCCATAGGAAACAGATGCCTGTGCATGGATGGTGCCGTGTACATCGGCGGCCACTGCTTTGGTACTTGATGTGCCTATATCACATCCGATAAATAGGTGTCTTTCCATATCTTCTCCTCCTGTCACAGCGCCGCTTCTTTCAATTCTTGCATCCCGATCCGGTATTCTTCTTCCGAAGGGGTCTTCCCGTGGAATGCGACCACATGCTCCATGAATGAGATGCCTTTGCCTTTGACCGTATGGGCAATGATGGCAGTCGGCTGTCCCTTGCGGCTGCGAGCGGCATCGAGCGCTCCGAAGATGGCGTTGAAATCATGTCCGTCAATCTCGAGCGTGTGCCAGCCGAATGCCTCCCATTTTGCTTTTATGTCAAGCATGTTTTTCACGTTCTTTGTAGACGCGTCATTCTGCAGACCGTTGACGTCGATGAGCGCTGTCAGGTTATCGAGATAGTAATGAGCCGCCGTGGCCGCAGCTTCCCATATCTGGCCTTCGTTCAGCTCACCGTCCCCAATCATACAATATACGCGGCCACGGCGCCCCTCGTAACGGTTGGCCAGTGCCATGCCGTTGGCGGCGGAAAGTCCGATTCCGAGAGAGCCGCTTGTCATCTCCACACCCGGAGTCTTCTTCATGTCCGGGTGCCCCTGCAGCATACAGTCGATTCGCCGGAAGGAAGTGAGAAGCTTTTCCTTTGGGAAGAAGCCGGCGTTTGCAAGAGTGGCATAGAGCGCCGGGGCAGTGTGGCCTTTAGAGAGGACAAAGCGGTCCCGCTCAGGGTCGTCCGGCACTGCCGGATCGTAACGCATTTCGTCAAAGTAGAGGGCGGTCAGCATTTCTACCATAGAGAAAGAGCCGCCGAGATGACCGGAACGGATATTGAAAACCATCTCTAAAATGTCTCTGCGTATGATATTTGCTTTTGTTTTAAGTTCGTTTATATCTCTGGACATCATAACCTCCTATGCTTTCATGCTGATGGCCCGTCTGGCCGCGTCGACGATATGGTCCGCGGTGAGGCCGTACTTTTGATAGAGTTCGTCCTGGGTACCTGATTCTCCAAAGCAGTCCTCCACTCCGACACGGATGACAGGTACCGGACAGGTCTGAGACAGATACTCGCTTACCGCGCTCCCGAGCCCTCCGGTGACCGAGTGGTCTTCGGCCGTTACAAAGGCCTTTGTCTTCTTGGCTCTGTCCAGCAGCAGGTCTTCCGGCAGCGGCTTGATGGAATAGGTATTCAGGACGGTTGCATGTATGCCGGCGGAGCGGAGGGCGGAGGCGGCGAGAAGGGCCTGCTCTACCATAAGCCCGCAGGCTGCGATGGTGACATCGGCGCCTTCCCGCAGGACATCTGCCCCACCCGGGTAAAAGGACTTGTTTTCATCAAAAATGTCTTCCGCCAGATCGCGCCCGAGCCTGAGATATGCAGGGCCTTCGTGCTTGAGCATGGCTTCTACGGCAGCCTTTGTCTCGGTCACGTCAGCGGCGGCAAATACCTTGAAATTGGGCAGGGTGCGCATGACGGCTATGTCTTCCAGCGCCTGATGGGTCGCTCCGTCCTGCCCCACGCAGAGTCCGCTGTGGGTAGCGATAATCTTGACGTTCAGATTGGGATATGCCACCGCCTGACGTATCTGCTCAAATGGCTTCTCAGACACGAACATGGAAAAACCTACAATCAGAGGAAGAAGGCCGGCGGCTGCCATGCCGGCTGCCGTTCCAATCATGTCGGCCTCGCTGATGCCGACGCCGAACATACGGTCAGGCCAGGCTTCTGTAAAGCCTGTCAGTTTCAGTGCCCGGGCAGAATCGGCATTCAGGACGACCAGGTTGTCATAATCCCCGGCACTTTTCATGACGGTGTCGATAAGCGTTGAGCGAAATGATTTTTTCATAAATGATGGTCCTTTCTAAAAATTATTTTGTAAAATTTAGTTTATGCTCCAATTATAGATTATAATAAATGGATTGTAAATACTAAATAATGCACAATATATTGTGGGAAATATCAGAGTAAAAATGTATAAATACACTAAAATATAGCGATAATATAAAATGATAACTCCAAAAATAACGTGTTGAAAGCGGAGCAAAACTATGGGATAATAAAGCTAAGATGACAGAATGGGAGAAAAAGCAAATGGGTATGATTGAAAATGGACGTAATATTATGGCGACGACAAGATTTCTTCTGCCGAGCCTGACAGCGGCAGAAAAAAGAGTGGCAGAGTTTGTCCTGGCATCACCGAAGGAAGTTACCAGGATGTCTCTTAAAAAGCTGGCGGTAAGATGCGAGTGCGGGGAGGCGACCATTGTCAGGCTGTGCAAGACTATCGGGGTATCGGGGTATGCGGAGCTTAAAAGCCTGCTGGAAATGCAGCTTCAGATGCCTGCGGTCAAGGAGGAATCCGTACGCCTGAGCACCGGGCAGGGGATGGGAGAAATCGTGTCGAGAGTATTTGAGCTGAATATACTGAATCTGCGCAGGACGCTTGAGGTGGCCGCGGTAGAAGAGTATGAAAATGCATGTGAAGTGCTCTCGACTGCTAATAAGATATGCTTCTTTGCCATTGGTGACGCTATGTTTCCGTGCAGCTATGCGAGCCTGCGGTTCAGAAGGATTGGCTACGACTGTTATGCAGACAGCGATGCAGACGCGCAGATTGTGAACGCGTGCAACATGAAGGAAGGCGACGTGGCGATTGCCATCTCCCACAGCGGCAGGACGATACAGGTGCTGGAGGCTATGCATATTGCGAAAATCCGGGGCGCCGCCACGATATGTATCACGAAAGCAGGAAAGTCGGAGCTTACAAAGTATTCGGATATTGTCTTATACAACGTGACGACGGATACGACGGTTGACAAAGAGATTATTGCCCGCAGGGTAGCTGAACAGGCTATGCTGGATGCGATATACATGGGTGTGCTGCAGAAGATGGAATCCAATTCGTTTGCAAGACTACAGGAGGTTTCAGAGAATTTAAAGGTGAATAAATTGCCGGATAAAAATGTGTAAGGTCGAGGAAAATCTGGGAGGAACAATCAACATGAAGTATAAAGCGAAGGATATTGCCCGGGAACTGGGGGTATCCCCGGCTACCGTATCTCTGGTTCTTAACAATAAGCCGGGAGTCGGCGAAGAAAAAAGAGAAGAGATCATGAAGAAGATCATAGAGCTGGACTGTGAGTATCTTTTGAAGGACGGGGGAGTTAAGCGAGGTGATATCGGATTTGTCATATATAAGTGTGGCGGGGCGATTGTGGATGAATATCCATTTTTCAACTATCTGTCCGAGAGCCTGAACAAGGCCATCGAAAGGAACAGCTATACGATGACTATGATGTACCTGGATAAGAGCATGCCGCTGAATGAGAGGTATGTCGCACTGGAGAACTTCCGGTATGCCGGTTATATCGTTTATGCGGTAGAGATGTATCCGGAGGATATGGAGATCTTCTCCAAGCTCAATGTCCCATGCGTATTTATTGACAATCCGTTTCCGACGCTTGCGGTGGACACGGTTACGGTGGACAATTACCTTGGTATATACCAGGGGTTTGAATATCTGTACCAGATGGGGCACAGGGAGTTCGGATACATCAAGAGCAAGGTGCCGATTCTGTGCTTTGAGGAACGGATGCAGGCATTTGAGGACTGCCTGCGCCGCAGAGGGCTTACGTTTGACACGGAACGGATTATGGAAGTGGGGTATATGGAATCGGAGACGGAGCGGGACGTGGGGCGCTATCTGGACGGGCATCCGACGCTGCCGACCGCTTTTCTTGCGGATAATGATCTCCTCGCCTGCCGCGCGGTACAAGCCATGAAGAAGCGGGAGATAAAAGTACCTGACGAGGTGTCTATCGTCGGCTTCGACAACCGGCCGATCTGTTCGTTTACCGACCCGAAAGTTACGACGGTCCAACTGTCCGGTGATGAGATGGGTGAGATGGCCGTTGAAATGCTCATGGAAAAAATGAGCAACAAAAGGAAGCATACGGTAAAATATAAGCTTGGGACAAAATTAATTGTAAACGAAAGTGTGAAGAAATTAGTGTAAATCAGGGAAACTAAAAATTTAGTAGTGTTTTTGCTAAAATTAATTTAGTAAAAACACTATTTTTTTATTTGGAATTTAGTTGACACGACAAGATAAAGGTGATATAACTTGGTTATAAAGTCAAAAAACAGAGGGAAATCCGTTAAAAGTTAGTCAAAGTGCTACATTTCTCAAAATATTTATGAATTGTTCGATAAATTTAGAAAAAATAATTTAGTCGATAATTTATAAAAAATTTACTAAATAGCGGCTCCCCGTGACTGAAAAATTTAGGAGAAAGGAGGAACATCTCAAGGAGGCTTTGCAACATGCAAAAGGCAAAGGTTAAGTTTGAAAGGAGAAAATTATGAAAAAGAAAATTGTTAGTTTATTATTAGTCGCAGCTATGGTATTGGCCATGGCAGGATGCGGAAGCAAAGATGACGGAAAGTCAGATGCAAAATCAGATGAAAAAAAGACAGAGGACACACAGGAAGCTGCTAACGCGAAAGCACTTGCAGACCAGGAATTTGACACGAGCTATGAGCCTAAGAAAGACGAATACAAAATCTACTGTACATACAAATTGGTACATGCGTGGTATGACGCGATAGAAGTCGGCGTCAAAGCGGCGGTTGCCGATTTTGAGGACAGGGGTGTAACAATCGATTACGAGTGGTATGCACCGGTCGAGCCTGATGCAGTTGACCAGGTCAACTCAATAGAGACTGCTGTAGGACAGGGATATGACCTTGTTGCCGTAGACGTCAACCAGATCGAGACGACGCAGCCGGCAGTTGACGATGCTGTAGATGCAGGCGTCAAAGTGGCGCTGTTTGCATCTTCTGATATCCCGGATTCCAAGAGATCCTTCTTCGTAGGCAACAATGACAACTACGGCGATGGCGCTGCAATTGCTGAAGCAGTGTGTGAGAAGATGGGCAAAAAGGGCAAGATCGCTTTCCTGTCTGGTACCATCGGGGCATCCTCGCACGAACAACGTCTGGAAGCTTTCTACGATACGGTTGAGAAATATCCGGACATCGAAGTGGTGGATGACCAGAGAGACAATGACTTCGTAGAAAAGGCGATTGAAATTACGGAAGCATGGATGCAGGCCTATCCGGATCTCAATGGTATCCTCTGCAACAACATGTCCAATCCTGTAGGAGCCTGTCAGGCTGTAAAAGATGCTGGCAAGAGCGGTGAAGTTATCATCGGCGGCATGGACCATGACCTCCGTACATTCAACTACCTGAAAGACGGTACGTTATATGTTGCACAGGTTCAGAACTGCTACGATATGGGATACAAATTAATCTACAATGCTGTGAAATGTATTGACGGCGAAGATGTAGAAGAGATTACAGACGTTGGATCAACATCCGTATACCAGGATCAGGCGGACGAGTACATCGACATGCTGTTTGGAGATGCAAAATAAGCGGAAAGTAAACATTGAGTTTGGCACGACGTGCAGACTGGCTGGCTGAGTCAAAGCGGGTGCCCGCAGACGATACGGCTGTCCGCGGCTAACCTTACGTAAGCTTCGCTTGGAAGCAGGGAACATCTTTTGTAAGGTTATATAATTCCACGCGATTATGTGAGCATGGTTGCGTGGAATTTTTATACCTTGATGCGCTGAGCGCACCTGATTGCAGAGTGCGGGTCACAGATGAGGAAAGAGAAGAAATGTAGCACGAAACGGCAGCAAAGAGGATTGAAAAAAAGGTAGAGGAAGTGAATAAGTTGAGCGAATTCGTAATTGAAATGAAAGGAATCACCAAGACCTTCCCGGGAACAAAAGCGCTGGATAAAGTCGACTTGAGCATCAAGCCGGGCGAGATCCATGCACTGCTGGGAGAAAACGGTGCAGGTAAGAGCACACTGATGAATGTCCTTACCGGACAGTACATCATGGATGAAGGCGAGATCTTCATGGACGGCAGCCCGGTCAAGATCTCATCCCCAAAGGATGCCTTCGGCAAGAATATCGTATTGGTTCCGCAGGAACTGAATCTGATTCCTGAAGCTACGATAGAGGAAAATATCTTTCTCGGGAATGAGAGAGCGAAAGGAACCTTGATTAACTGGAAAGAAACACAGAAAGAAGCAATCGAATTATTGAAGATTTTAAATGTTGAGATAGATGTGACCCGCAAAGTCAAGACACTGTCTGCCGCATACCAGCAGCTTGTGTCTATCGCGAGGGCACTCGCCTATTCGCCCAGAGTGCTTATCCTGGATGAGCCGACGGCGGTGTTGACGAATAAAGAGGCCGTATCCTTGTTTGAATCCATGCAGAGATTAAAAAAAGAGGGGACGGCGATGGTATTCATCACCCACCATCTGGATGAAGTACTTGAACAGGCGGACCGTATGACTATCATGCGCGACGGCCAGCTTGTCAAAGTGGCGGAAGTCAAAGATATGACAAAGGAAGATATCATTACGGCCATGGCGGGCAAGAAGGTAGAACAGTCCCAGCACATTGCGAGAGAAGTATCCGGAGAAGTGTTCTTTGAGGCGAAGGAGCTGAACCGGGAAGGGGAGTTCCAGGATGTGAACTTCCAGGTGAAAAAAGGAGAGATCCTCTGTGTCGCAGGGCTGGTAGGCGCCGGCAGAACAGAGATATTCAAGACGGTATTCGGGATAACCCAGAAGGAGCCGGGCGGAAAGACGTTCGTGGAAGGAAAAGAGGTAGATATCAAGGATCCACGAGTGGCAATCAGGCTCGGCATGGGATATGTATCTGAGGAGAGACGGCATGACGGCATCACGCCGGGAATGTCTGTGCTGGAAAATATGATGCTCCCTTCTTATGACCAGCTGAAGAAGAACGGCCTTATCAATTTCAAAGAAGCGTCACGGATTGCAGATGATTACATCAGCAAGTTTAAGATCAAGACTGCAGGACAGGAGCAGCTTATCAAGAACTTAAGCGGCGGAAACCAGCAGAAAGTTATCGTTGCGCGCTGGATGGCCAAAGGTATCAAGATGCTTATTATGGATGAGCCGACAAGAGGTATTGATGTCAACGCCAAAGGAGAGATACATCAGCTGGTCAGAGAACTGGCGGATAACGGGGTTGCGGTGGTAGTCATCTCTTCTGAGATGGAAGAAGTGCTGGCGCTCGCTGACCGCGTGATGGTCGTACACCAGGGAAGAATCAAAGGATATATCGAAGATGTAGACATGACCACAGAAGAAGACGTTCTGAAAGTGGCATTTCAGTAGGAGGGAATAGAAAATGGGTAAAAAATGATTGATTTCTTTAAATCTACTGCAGGGATGGTGCTTATTGTGACGATTCTTGTAGGTATCGCGGTTCACGCTGCCACGGGCAACTTTTTCACGGCATATAACATCAGTACGCTGACGCGTGCCGCTTCCTTTATCATCATCATCAGTTTCGGGCAGACGATCGTGCTCCTTACGGGAGGCATCGACCTTTCCGTGGCGGCCATCGGCTCTGTCAGCAGCATGTTCGCGGCAACCTTTTATGGTTGAGATGGGAATGAACTCTTATCTTGCAATTATCGTATCTTGCCTGCTTGGTATCGTATTCGGCGCGGTCAATGGATTCTTCATCGCTTATTTAAAGATTACTCCGTTCATCGTTACGCTGGCGACAGGGGAGATATACAAGGGAATCGTATACATTATCACGAAGGGCATGCCTATCGTAGGCGTCCCGGAGGATGCCCAGTTTATCGCTAACGGGGTCATCGGAGATATTCTTCCGACGATTGTAATCATCATGATCATCATCTGTGTCATACTGACCATCATGCTCAGGCGGACTAAATTCGGGCGCCACATCTTTGCGCTCGGCGGCAACCGGAACTGTGCAAAGATCGTTGGCATCAAGACGGAGAGGGTGGAGATGATGGTGTACTGCTTAAGCGGACTTCTGGCAGCTACGGCCGGTGTGCTGATGACCTGCAAGCTGGCGTCCTTCCAGGCAAGCATCGGGGCCAACTGGGTCATGCCTTCCGTAACGGCTTCGGTACTTGGCGGAACGTCTATGACCGGTGGTATCGGAGGGGTTGTCGGCACGGTAATCGGTGGTCTCTTAAGTGGTACGATATCCACATCCATCACGCTGATGCGTGTGTCATCTTACTGGGAGACGGTCGTTACCGGCGGCGTCGTTCTTATCGCGGTAGTCATTGACGCTATGAAGGAAAACCCTGTAATGCGCGAGAAGATGGTGCGCATGTTCAAGAGAAAATAATTGGTGTGATACATAGACAGAGCGAGTCAAACAGAAAGGACGATAATATGGAAAATCTGAAAGCATTAGCCTACGGGCTGAGAGAAACCGTAATCGACATGATCGTCGAGGGGAAGGCGGGGCACATCGGCGGCGACATGAGCGTGATGGAGATCCTGACGGAGCTGTACTTCTGCCAGATGAACGTAAGCCCGGAGAACCAGGACGACCCGGACCGCGACAGGTTCGTCATGAGCAAGGGGCACTCCGTGGAGGCGTACTACGCGGTGCTGGCGGAGAAGGGGTTCTTCGACAAGGCGGAGCTCGTCTCCACCTTCAGCAAGTTCGGCTCCAGGTTCATCGGCCACCCGAACAACAAGCTTCCGGGCGTGGAGATGAACTCCGGCTCCCTCGGCCATGGCCTTCCGGTCTGCGTCGGCATGGCGCTGGCGGGGAAGATGGACGGGCGCGGCTACCGGGTGTACACGGTGATGGGCGACGGCGAGCTGGCGGAGGGCTCCGTATGGGAAGGGGCCATGGCGGCCAGCCAGTACAGGCTCGACAACCTGTGCGCGGTGGTGGACCGGAACCGCCTGCAGATCTCCGGCAGCACGGAGGACGTGATGGGGCACGACGACCTGCATGAGAGGTTCGGCTCCTTCGGCTGGCACGTGATCGACGTGGCGGACGGCAACGACATGGATGAGCTGCATGCGGCGTTCGGGGAGGCGAAGACGGTGAAGGGGCAGCCCACCGTGCTGATCGCCAACACGGTGAAGGGAAAGGGGTCTTCCGTGATGGAGGACAAGGCGAACTGGCACCATAAGGTACCGAACGAGGAGGAGCTTATGCAGATAAGGAAGGATCTGGGGGAAAAGAAGGCAGAGCTTGAAAAGGAGGGGACGCTTCATGGCTAAGATAGCGAACAAGCAGGTGATATGTGAAGTATTGATGGAGGCGGCAAGGACGGACAGGGACGTGGTGGCGCTGTGCAGCGACTCCCGGGGGAGCGCGTCGTTCACGCCGTTCGCAGACGGGCTGCCGGAGCAGTTCGTGGAGACGGGGATCGCGGAGCAGAACCTGGTGAGCATCTCGGCGGGGCTTGCGAAGTGCGGGAAGAAGCCGTACGCGGCATCGCCGGCGTGCTTCCTGTCGACGAGGAGCTATGAGCAGTGCAAGATAGACGTGGCGTATTCGGACACGAACGTGAAGCTGATCGGGATCAGCGGAGGGGTGAGCTACGGAGCGCTGGGGATGAGCCACCACTCGGCGCAGGACATCGCGGCGATGTCGGCGGTGCCGAACATGCGGGTGTACCTGCCGAGCGACCGGCTGCAGACGGAGCTTCTTACGAAGGCGCTGCTGGAGGATGAGAAGCCGGCGTACATCCGGGTAGGCCGGAACGCGGTGGAGGACGTATACGAGGAAGGGAAGGTGCCCTTCGAGATGGATAAGG